>CAVYLM010000004.1:0-8571 GCA_963769415.1 uncultured Acidobacteriota bacterium | reverse complement strand
AAGCCGAAGAACGAGAAGCGGAGGAGTTGGAACTGGAAGAGGCACAAGCGGAAGCCGAGGCGCTGCTGGAGGCCGAAGCGATTGGCGACGGTACCGTGGATGCGAGCGCGGAAGTTCGCGGCCCCGCACCCGAGGCGAGGTTGTTGCAACGGACGCAGCGTCGCGGGCCGGAGCGCGGGCCCGATCGCGATCTCGACCGGCGTCGCGGACGCCGCACTGGACGGCGCTTCCGCAGCCGCGAGAACACCGTGGTGCCGCAGATCAGCGAACTGCTCAAAGAAGGGCAGGAAGTGCTGATCCAGATTGCGAAGGAGCCGATCGGCAAGAAGGGCGCGCGCATCACCAGTCACATCGCGCTGCCGGGACGATTCCTGGTCTTCATGCCCACCGTGAACCACACCGGCGTGTCGCGCAAGATCTCGTCGGAAGAAGAGCGGCAGCGGTTGAAGCGGATCATCCAAAGCGAGCGCGAAAACGGCGGCGGCGGTTTCATTGTGCGGACGGCGGCAGCCGGCGCATCCGATGAGGAGCTGCGAGCCGATATTCACTTTCTCAAGAACCTCTGGAACGAGATCAAGACGCGCTCCGACAGTAGCAAGTCGCCGGCGCTGATCTATCACGATCTGAACGTGGTGGAGCGGGTGCTGCGCGATCAGGTGAGCTCGGACTTTTCCGTCATCTGGGTCGACACCGAGCAGGAATACGAGCGCATTGTCCGGTTTGCGAATCGCTTCCAGCCGGCACTGGTCAAGCGCGTCAAGCTCTACACGAAAGAGACGCCGCTCTACGATCAGTTCGGGCTGAACGAGGAAATCAACAAGGCGCTGAAGTCGAAAGTCTGGCTGAAGAGCGGTGGCTACATCGTGATCAATCAGACCGAGGCGCTGGTCGCCATCGACGTGAATACGGGCAAGTACGTCGGCAAAACTGCCCGCCTCGAAGACACGATCGTGAAGACGAACGTCGATGCCATCAAGGAAATCGTGCGCCAGGTGCGGCTGCGCGATCTGGGCGGCATCATCATCATCGATTTCATCGACATGGACGAACGCCGCAACCGGCAGAAAGTGATGCAAGCGCTGGAAGAGGCGTTGCGCCTCGATCGGGCGCCGTCGAAGGTGCTGCAGTTCAACGATTTCGGTTTGGTGGCGATCACACGCAAACGAGTGAAACAGTCGCTGGAACGGACGATTGGATCGCCGTGTCCGTATTGCCAGTCGACGGGCTTCGTGAAATCGGTGAACACCATCTGCAACGAGGTGTATGTCGAGATGCGCAAGATCTCGACGCATCTGGAGCACAGCGACGTGATGTTGCGAGTGAACCCGGAGGTTGCGAAAGCGCTGAAGGCGGACAACGCCCGGTTGCTGAACGAGATGGAAGAACTCACCAAGAAGACGATCATCATTAAGTCGGATCCGGCGCTGCACCAGGAGCAGTTCGATATTCACTAGGCGCCAGTGAGCGTCTTGAGCTGGATTTCGAGGACGGGGGACAGGTGAATAGCCTGTCCCTTTTTCTTTTGTTCTTACGCCTCGGCGATAAGCTTGGCGGCCTCGCCGGTGCGCTCGCGCAGCTTTTCGAGCGAGCCGCAGAGAGGCTCACTGTTGGCCTGCGTCTCCGCCTGCTGGCCGATGGTCAAGGCGAGCCGGTCCACGGCTTCAGCCAGGCGCTTGGCGAGGTCGACGAGGACTACTAAAGAATCGGCGTGCAGCTTCCACACCGAGCGGGAATTCCGCGAGCGCTTGAGTTCCTCCATCTCGGTGGTGATGCGCGCGGTTACCGCGACCACCCGGAGCACCATTCGGGCAGCGTCCGCGCGCGGGCCCGCTTGTTCGAGATAGTCGGCGGTATAGGCCTCAATCTCGGCGGGACTGAGCATCAGGTTGAAATAGCGCATGGGCACGATCTGGCGGAACTTGGGATCGGCCACCCGCACAAAGACGCGAATCGATTCTTCCACTCGCCGCAATTTCGCTTCTTCGCCTGAAAGCGCCTGCGGCGTGATGGCGGCGGGAACATATTTCGGAACTGCAACCGGAGCCAGCGCGGGAGCGGCAGCCGCGCCACCCGCACCCACCGCGTGTGCAGAATACGTGGAGTCCCCACTGGCGCGCCGGATCGGCGGCCTGCGCTCCAATTCTTTCTTGAGCCGCGCGACGCGGCGGAATTTTTCCAGCGCCGCGCCGTAGTCAACCTTCAGCAAGGCTTCTTGATTCAGGCTGGCGACATGCTCGACCGTGACTTCGACGCCGTCGACGGTGCTCAGAATACTGCCACCGAGTTCCTCCAGCCGCTGGGCGTAGTCCTTGATCTCTTGCGCGGCGGCGTCGAACAGGGAATGAAAACGATCGCCGAAGGCGACATTGTAAGGCGCGAGAGTCGCCAGCACTCCAGGGTGATAAATCGCTTCGCCGAGCGAGGCTTTCAACTGCCGAACCCGCGGAATGATGCCCGAGTCCATGAGCGCGCCGAAGTCCTGGAAGCGATTCGCCTGGTCGAGCAGCGGGCCGAACTCGCGGAGTTGTTGCACGTCTGCCTCCGATAGTACCGGCACATCGGACTCCGACAGAATTTCCAGCAGCGCGATTTCAAACGGAGATAGAGGAATCGATCCATCCAGGCCGTATCCACGCTGCTCCCACTGGCCCTTCACACGGGGATGACGGAACAGAAAGGTTGCCACTAGATCGGTTTTGTCGCGGTTGGCGCCGGAATCGTCGCGGTGGCGCGCGAAGTAGCGCAACAGCGCCTCGGCCACCTCGGGATCAAGGTCGGACTGCACCCCCAGTCGCAGCATGGCGGGAGTGATCGCCATGTCGAGGAGCTGGATCCACATCTGCATGCGATCGAGAGTGGAGCGCACGTCGTCGGTGTGGCTGATGACGTCCGGGGCGAGTTCGGCGGGCGCGGGCAACATGCCGCCGAGTTGCTCACTCAACAGCCGCTGATAGAAGCTCTGCACGGTGGCGAGCAACGCCAGTTCCCATTTGGGATCCTCAACCAAAATGAACTCCTTCGAGATCGGACAGCAATGTGGCCAAATGGGCGATGTCCTTCAGTACAGCCTAGTAAAACGGCAACGGCAGCGCAATTGGTTACCAGGTTACGGAAGTGACTGCACTAGTAACCGCGTGTAGAGACACTGCTTGGCCCGTCTCACTCTGTGCGAGGGAGACGCGGCAAGCCGCGTCTCTACGGGAATCAGGTTCTTTGAGGAACTATTGAAAGACGACAGTCTTGTTCCCGTACAGCAGGATGCGGTTTTCCACGTGCCAGCGGACGGCGCGCGACAGGACGATCTTTTCGATGTCGCGTCCTTTTTGGACCAGGTCGTCGACGGTGTCGCGGTGATGGATGCGGACGACATTCTGCTCGATGATGGGGCCATCGTCGAGTACTTGAGTAACGTAGTGGGCGGTGGCGCCGATCAGCTTGACGCCGCGCTGAAACGCCTGGTGGTAGGGTTTGGAGCCGACGAACGCGGGTAGGAAAGAGTGGTGAATGTTGATCAGGTTCCCGGAGCCGAGCGTGGCAATGAACTCGTCCGAGAGCACCTGCATGTAGCGAGCGAGAACGACCAGGCTGCACTGGTGTTCGCGGACGAGCGCGATTTGCTTCTGCTCCGCTTCCCGCTTGGTTTCTTTCGTGACCGGCACGACAAAGTAGGGAATGCGGTAGAAGTCGGCGATCCGCTGGTTGTCGGGATGGTTCGACACGATCAGCGGGATTTCGCAGCGGAGTTCGCCGCTCTGGTAGCGGTAGAGCAGGTCTTGCAGGCAATGGTCATGCTTGGAAACAAAGATGGCGATACGGGGGCGGTCGGTGGAGCAGGCGAGCCGCCAGTCCATCTGGAAGTCGCGAGCAATGGCAGCAAAGCGCTCGGAAAACTCGGCAAGGTCAAAATCGAATTCTGCCGGATCGAACTCCACCCGCGTCAGAAAGAGATTAGATTCCGCGTCTCCATGCTCATCGGCGAACAGGATGTTGCCATTGTGCTGAAAGATGAAGTCGGCAATCGAGGCAACCACGCCTTTGCGGTCGGGGCAGGATACGAGCAGGATGGCGGAGGTGTGCATAGATAATAGATAAGTGTAGCGCCGGCGTCCTCGCCGGCTACTTCGGCCGCGGCGGCGCTACTTTTTCAGCGCCTTCGCAATCTCGCGCGCAGCGTTGGCGCCGGAGCCGCCGGTTAGGCCCGTCCCAGGATGCGTTCCACTGCCGCACAAATACAGGCGTTCGATTGGCGTCTGATAGCGCGCCCAGTCGAGCAGCGGGCGCATGGTGAAGAACTGATCGAGCGCGAGCTCGCCGTGGAAGATGTGCCCTCCGGTGAGGCCGTAGGTTTCTTCCAGATCCTTGGGCGTGATGATCTGGCCGTCCAGGATGGACTGCGGCAGATTCGGCGCGTACTGCGCGATCGCGCTCACCACGGCTTCGCCGAGGGCGGCACGCTGGCTCTCCCAGTCGCTGTTTTTCAGCTTGTAGGGCGCGTACTGCATGTAGATGGACATCACATGCTGGCCCGCCGGCGCAAGCGACGGATCGGAAAGAGACGGAAGCGTAATTTCAAGGTAAGGTTGACGCGAGAAGTTGCCATACTTCGATTCGTCGAAGGCGCGCTCCAGGTAATCGATCTCTGGGCTGATCTGGATGCGGCCCCGAAGCAAGTTGCCGTTGCCCTTGGCCTTAAGCGCGGTGAATTCGGGAAGCGCGGAGAGCGCGAAATTGATTTTCGCGACTGTCCCCACGCAGCGGTAATTCTTGATTTTCTGTACGAAATCTGGCGAGAGATGCGAGGGATCGACCAGGCGCATCAGCGTACGCTTGGGGTCGGCGTCCGAGACGACGGCGCGCGCGGAAATTTCTTCCCCAGAGGTGAGCACGACGCCAGTAGCGACGCCATCCTTTACGCGAATCTCCGCGATGTCAGCATTGGTGCGAATTTCCACGCCCGCCTGTTTCGCCGCGGCAGCCATGGCCAGCGTGATCGCGCCGGCGCCACCGGCGGGAAACTGAACGCTTCCGGCTGGAGACGGATTGGAAGATGCATCGGCCGCGGCGCGCAACATCAACACCAGCGCACTGCCCGCCGACCACGGGCCCAAGAAGGTTCCGAAGATGCCGCGGGCGGCGATGGTGGCGCGCAGCGGCTCGCTGTCAAAAAACTCAGAAGCTAGATCGGCGACGGCCATCGGCGCCCAGCGCAGAACGCGATACAAGTCTTTCTTGCCGAGATTCCGGAGCGAGCGGCCCGTCTTCAACATTCCCCAGAGATCGCCACGGTTGGGGCTGTCAATGTTCGGCGGCGTGAGCGCGAGCGCCTCACCCATGACCTTGCCGATCTTGCCGAGCGCCGCGCCGAATTCCAGGTAGGAGGCCGCGTCCTTCTGCGACCACGCCGCGATCTCCTGCGCGGCTTTCTTTGCGTCGGAGTAGAGAACCAACGCCCGGCCGTCGGGCAGCAGCGAAACGGTGCTTACGTCGGGAGTCGTCAGTTTCAGGCCGTGCTTCTCCAACTGCATGTCGCGCACGATGTCGGCGCGCAGCGGGCCGGTGTTATGCGCCAGCGTGGAGCAACGAAAGCCAGGATAAAATTCTTCGGTAATGGCCGCTCCGCCCACCTGGGCGCGGCGTTCGAGCACCAGCGGTTTGAATCCGGCCTGGGCGAGATAAAAGGCGGCGACCAGACCGTTGTGTCCGCCCCCGACGATGATGACATCGCGCGCTTCCGGCATGGTCTTATGCCCCCTTTCCGTCTTTCAAGATTTCGAGCGCCGCCAGGCGTCCGTTGGCGCCCATAATGCCGCCGCCGGGATGCGTGGCCGATCCGCACATGTAGAGATTCTTGATGGGCGTGCGATACCGCGCCCACCCGGGTACCGGACGCAGGAAAAACAATTGCTCGAGCGAGAGTTCGCCCTGGAAGATGTTGCCTTCGCTCAGTCCCCATTCGCGTTCCAGGTCGAGCGGGGTGACGACCTGGCGGTGCAGGATGATGTCTTTGATGTTGGGCGCGTATTCGGCGATCGTGTTGACCACGGCGTCGCCGAATTTTTCCTTTTCCGTGTCCCAGTTGAGCCCGGGAGCCAGCTTGTAGGGCGCATACTGCACGAAGCAGGAGAGAATGTGTTTGCCCGGTGGCGCCAGTGACGTATCGGTGAGCGTCGGAATCACCATGTCGATGTACGGATGCGAAGACCAGTGCCCGTATTTCGCTTCGTCGTAAGCCCTCTCCATGTACTCGACGGCGGGCGAGATCGACATGGCTCCGCGCAGATGCAGGCCGACCCCCGGCATGCATTTGAAATTCGGCAAGCCGTCGAGGGCCATATTCACCTTGCCGGAAGACCCGCGGAACTTGTAGCGCTGTACGCCTTCCATGAAGTCATCGGGCAGATTGCCCGGCTCGATCATCTTGGTAAACGTGAGCCGCGGATCGACGCTGGAAGAAATAACGTCAGCGTAAATTTCGTCGCTGTTCGCGAGCGCAACGCCGATGGCGCGTCCGTTCTTGACCATAATCCGCGCAATCGGGGCTTCCGTGCGGATTTCAACTCCGGCCTCGCGAGCGGCGTCGGCAATCGCGTTGGAGATAGCGCCAGTGCCGCCGCGCGCGAATCCCCAAGCCCGGAAAGCGCCGTCGATCTCGCCCATGTAGTGATGCAGCAGAACGTAGGCGGTACCGGGCGAGCGCACGCCGAGAAAAGTTCCGATAATGCCTGAGGCCGACATCGTCGCTTTGAGCACATCGGTCTCGAACCACTGATCAAGGAAAGCGCTGGCGCTCATGGTCATGAGCTGGACTTGGTTGTACTTGTCCCCGCTTGACATGCCCTGGAAGCGTCGTCCGATGAAGAGCAGCTTCATCAGCTCGCGAGGATTCAGCGTCATCGGGTCGGGCGGAATCATGCTGAGGATCGGCTTCACGAAGCGGCACATCGCCTGCATGGCCTTGCCGAATTCGTCATACGCTTCGGCGTCAACCCGCGAGTGGCGGGCAATTTCGCGATGCGTCCTGCCGTGATCGTTCACGCGCCACAAATAATCGCCGCTCGGCATGGGGGTGAAAGTGCCGTCGAGCGGCAGAATCTCAAGTCCGTGGCGGGGAAGTTCGAGGTCGCGAATGATCTCGGGCCGCAGCAGCGAGACCACATACGAGCAAACCGAAAACTTGAAGCCTGGAAAAACTTCTTCCGTGCAAGCCGAACCGCCGAGAACGTGGCGGCGTTCGAGCACCAGCACTTTCTTTCCCGCTTTCGCCAGGTAGGCGGCGTTGACCAGGCCGTTGTGGCCTCCGCCAACCACGATTACGTCATACTTCGTAGCGCTCGCAGCAGCAGCCATAGATTGACCTGTAACTTCCGGTAAAAGTGACTCGCCATTCTATCGAGAAACTATCGGTTTGTCTCTACTTACATGTGATTGCTGACCCTTGGTCAATGAATTTCTGCGCTTGCCGCGGAAGCGCGGTGGTGCATATAATCCGGCGTCAGGGATTTTCCTTCGTGCACCTTCGTGTTCTTGGTGGTTCACCATTTTTCTTAACCAGCAAGGACACGAAGGAACGCGAAGGAAACCACACGAGGCCGCCTTGCCCATTGGAACTGCATTTCACGAGAGAACGTTCGCCCTCTGCCACAGCCTGAATTACCGCGAGTGGTCGGGATACTACACGGTCAGCGTCTACGAAGTGCATCACGAGCACGAGTACAACGCGATCCGCAACGCGTGCGCGCTGATTGATATTTCGCCGCTCTATAAGTATCTGGTCACAGGCAAAGACGCAACCAAGCTGGTGAACCGCGTGATCACGCGCGACATCAACAAAGTCGCGGTGGGGCAGGTGATTTACGCCTGCTGGTGCGATGAAGACGGCAAGGTCATCGACGACGGCACGATTACGCGCCTCGAAGAGAACAAGTATCGCTGGACGGCCGCCGATCCCAGCCTGCGCTGGTTCAGCCAAAACGGCCTGAACATGGACGTTCAGATCGAGGACATTTCCGAGCAAACGGCGGCGCTGGCGCTGCAGGGGCCGGCCTCCGCGAGACTCTTGAAGACGGTGGCCGAAGCCGACATCACGAATCTGAAGTATTTCCGAAAGACGAGCGGCAAGATTGCCGGCGTGCCCGTAGATATTTCCCGCACTGGATACACCGGCGACCTCGGCTACGAAGTTTGGATTCCGTGGAATGCTGCCGTCAAAGTTTGGGACGCGCTGATGGACAAGGGCAAGCAGTTCGATATTCATGCCGCCGGAATGCTAGCGCTCGATGTGTCGCGCGTAGAGGCGGGACTGCTGCTGATCGAGGTCGATTACATCAGCTCGAAGAAGGCGCTGATTCCATCGCAGAAGTACTCGCCGTATGAGTTGGGCTTCGGGAAGATGGTGCATCTCGACAAAGAGAACTTCATCGGCAAGCGCGCGCTGACGATAGATCGCAAGCAGGGCGTGGCGCGGCAGTTGGTTGGCCTGGAAGTGGATTGGGTGGAAGTGGAAGAGCAGTTCGATAGGTTCGGGCTCTCTCCGGCAGCCCCAAGCCAGGCGTCGCGTGTAGCGGTGCCCGT
>CAVYLM010000003.1:0-241421 GCA_963769415.1 uncultured Acidobacteriota bacterium | reverse complement strand
TTTGGATCCGCCTGCGTAACGAGTTCGGACAGGACTCTCTCCGTAAACGAAACGGAAACCTGGGGCCGGTCAAGCGGCAAACAGAACGGCACAGCAATCGCAGCCCTCACCCGTACGCACGCGTCAAGGTCTGCTGCCAAGCTCGTTGCAGCCTTAAAGGCCGATGCAGTGGCGCGAGGATCAGTGAAGATGACGTTTACTTCAAGCTGCCCCAAGGCAGAGAGTTCAGCCTGATCCCAAGTGAGAACCGGTGCCTGGTCGCGCCGCACGGTGCTGAGTTCGTTTGTCATTGCGCTTAACTCGGGCTTGATAGTGCCCTAGCTCGGATAAACGGCGCATAAACGCGCCCTAAGAAGGGAATAAACCGTTTTGTTCGTGGAATTAAGGAACGTAGAGGTATTGAGCGCGCTGGATCAGAAGTGTTCTGGAACTCTACTCTTGAGGGTCCGGAAGCGGCTTTGGAACGTGGAAGCGATACCCGGCCCAGGCATCAGTCACAAGGAATTGCGGTTTGGACGGATCAGGCTCGATCTTCTTACGGAGCCGGTTGATGAACACTCGTAGGTATTCCAACTCATCGCCATAGTCTGGGCCCCACACTGCTTGCAACATCTCGCGATGAGCGATCGTCTTATTCGGGCGCGCGAGCAAATAGGAAAGCAAATCAAACTCTTTCGCGGTCAGGTGGGAGTTCCGCCCTCCGACCGCCACCTGTCTAGAAGAAAGGTCAATTTCTACGCCCTGTCGGGCCAGTTGTGTCAACTCCGCATCGTCGGGCGGTTGCGGCAACCGACGCAGGTTGGCGCGTATCCGTGCAAGCAGCTCCGGCGTGCTGAAAGGCTTGGTTACATAATCGTCGGCGCCTGCGTCGAGAGCATCGACTTTGTCCTTCTCTGTCTTGCTGACGGTCAACATGATGATGGCCACTTCCGAGCTGGACCGGATCAGCTTGCACGTTTCGATCCCGCCAATTCCAGGCATGTTCATGTCCAACAACACGAGGTCATAGGCGGCAGCGCGCAGCTTCTCGAGTCCTTCTTCGCCGGTCCGCGCGTCACTTACTTGATAGTCGCGCCCAGTTAAGGTGGCCTTCATTACACGCCGAATCTGAGGGTCGTCGTCAATAACAAGAATCCTACCGGCACTCATGCGGTCTTGCTCCCCCGAGCAATCGGCAGAGAAAAACAGAACTCTGCACCCTTGCCCAGCTTGCTCGCAACCCAGATCTTCTCACCGTGCGCACTCAGGATTTCGCGCGCAATTGCTAGCCCCATCCCCGAGCCCTTCAGATTCTGTTGCTCCTTGCCGCGGTAGAATTTTTCGAAGATCCGTGATTGTTCCTCCTCGGTTATTCCCGGACCCTGATCTGTCACGCAAATAACTACGCGATCCTGACTAAGGTGTGCGCAAATCGAAACCGGGCTGCCTGAAGGAGAATACTTCAAGGCGTTATCGACCAGATGAGTGATCACAATTTGGATCAGCTCCGCATCCACCCATACTGGGGGCAAGTTGTCCCCGACCGAGACGTTGATTTCTCGCCCGTCTGTGAATGATTTCATTTGCCGCACGGATGCCGAAACCAGCCCACGGGGGACATGGACGCCACAATTCAGCCGAAACTTCCCTCCTTCAATCCGCGCGAGTTGGATGGCTTCGGTTACCAACTTGGACAAGCGGTCAGTTCCCTCGTCTGCGATACTCACCAATTCGCGCTGGTGCCGCGGCAGCGTATGGTTTGGGTCAGAAAGCAAATCGGTCGTAACAGCTTTGATCGACGTAAGTGGTGTTTGGAATTCGTGAGTAATCGCATCGAGAAGCGTCGATTTCAGTTCTTCACTTCGCCTCGCAACTTCGGCACGATTCACTGCTTCTTGCGAGAGTGCGCGTTCGAGCCCGATCGCCACCAGATTCAACAGGGACTGCAGGGCCGCATCAGAAAGGGATGAGTCGCAAATCGCCAAGCTGCCGATCGGCTGTCCACCCAGACGGATCGGTGTGATCGTGAATCTTGTGTTCCCCTCCCGGAAAGAACTCGATCGAAGCGCTGCCTCCCGTAATTTAGCTTCGATCTCGCCCAGATCGCCATCTGCAGCCCGATAGATCTCATTGCTGTTACGGTCGTAGAGAGCCACCGCCGGAAACTCGAATGCCTGAGCGATATTCTGAACAATTTGATTCGCCATCGGTCGAGTCGGATCCGTGAGCAGTAGAGCGCGGCTCACGGAATAGAGTCTCTCCATCTCGTGCTGTCTCTCAATCGCTTCTCTGGTTCTGCGCTTTGCCCGCACTGAAAGCTGACTCGCAGTAAGGGACGTCACCAGAAACGCAAAGAGTGCAACCCAGTTTTGCGGGTCGGCAATGGTGAACGTACCTACCGGCGGCAGAAAGAAGTAGTTGAAGCACAGCATAGCGACGACAGAGGCGACTGTCGATTCGACGAGCCCGCCCGCAGTGGCTATCAAGAGGATCGCGACCAGGTAGAAAAAGCCCGTCGTTGTTGCGTTGACGGGCAGCACGCGAAAGAAGATGAACGTAATCGCAGCGATAAGGCCAAGGGCAACCAAAATGCGTCCCGCTAAACGCAGCACGTTTCGAAGAGGCCTGGAGACAAGGTGGGGTTCGGATTTGGCCGAGTTGGCTATCGAAGTCATCGCGATGTTCGAAGGTCTTGGTTGTCAGCAAGAGACGATACTACCATCGAGCTGAAATTCTTGGTGGGATGTTCAATGGCCGCGAGCGGTAATCAGAAGCAAGATGAAGATGACGACAGGTATCATCGCCAGCCCCGTGTAAACCAAGACGGTTTTGACTCTGGTCGAGCGCCGTACTTTCCAAGTCTGGAGCTCGCTCCGTTCCGCCACCCCGACAGATGTTGGGTTTTGGAGATCATTGGCGAACTCGCGAGCGCTCGCGTACCGATTCTCCGGCTTGCGTTCAAGCGCACGGTAGATGATCTCTTGCAGCTCGGGCGATATCTGCGGATTGATTTCGCGCGGAGGAACGGGGTCGTTCAGCAGTCTGTCGTTCATCACAGCGAACGCGTTATCTCCTTGAAAAGGCACCCCACCCGTCAACATCTCATAGAGCATGATCCCAACTCCATAGAGATCGCTGCGTCCGTCGCTGCGATTTGATTTCACCTGTTCAGGTGATATGTAGTCGGCCGTGCCCATGGTCCGGCTAAGCTTTCCAAATGTCAGACGTCTTGCTCCCGCACTACTGGCGATTCCGAAATCGATCAACTTGATCCGGTCTTCGGAATCCACCATGATATTTTCCGGCTTCAGATCCCGATGAACGACGCCCTGACTGTGGATGTATTTCAGTGCCTCGCAGATTTCGACCGTAATACGCACAGCTCGCTCTATCGAGAGCTTTTTCTCATCGGATAGGATGCGGCGAAGAAGCCGACCATCGATCCATTCCATCACCATGTAAACGCGGCTGCGGTCTTCCGAGTCGAATACCTTCATGACTCCAGGGTGATTAAGTCTCTTGCCGATCTCTTCTTCACGCTTGAATCGATCGAACAAAACGGGATCGGACTCCACTTCGAAATGCGGGACTTTTATCGCCACGATCCGGCCGTTCCGCACGTCCGTCGCTCGATAGATGGAAGCCATGCCACTTTGTGCAGCTAGCCGTTCGATGCAAAAGTGGTCCAGTCGCTCGCCGACTTGCAGTTCGTTCATGGATAGAATCACCGGTCGACTGTAAGGCCGGGGACCTAAAAGCCGCATAAACAGGCCCTAGGTAATTCATAAACGCGGGTGGACCTAGCAGGAATCGGCAGCTTGTCGTCTGTGGGAACGCGATGCCAGTTATGGCGGTTTTATTCCTCGTTTATGCGTCTTTGATGTGTGCTTCTATATTCTCCGAACTAGAACGCCATTTGCCCGCGTAAGCTTCGGCAGAGTAGTCGCGGCCTGGCGTTGGCGGAGATCCTCCGCCCAGCGAGCAAGGGCAGCAGGCGAACGATGAAGCAGTAACGCGAGAAGAGATACTGACGAGCGCTCTCCCCCGAACGCAATCGGACTCTTGGCGCCATTCATCTTCGTCATGCTGCTGAGCTCGCTTATGGCGTAGCACACCGACAACTCGGGTCGGTTCGGTGTCGTGAGCAGTCGCTTCGTTGTTACAGCAATCCCGTTCTCTTTTCGGATGCCACCGGAAATCGGATCTTATTCTAGCCCGGGACACTCTATGCTAGCCTGCTCGGCGACCCACGGTCTTGCGCGGAGAAAGACACCTCAGGCCGTGAAACTGCGTGCAAGCTCGAACGGTTCTGTTTAAGATTTCGCTGCGAAACGGGAACTGTGATCGAACGCCTACGATTTCTATTTCGTCATATCGTATATAACCTCCGGGGCGGCTTCCTCGTCCGCCCCGTGACGATTGCGCTCGCGCTGGGCTGCGGCGGTGCCGTCCTTTCCTGGATCGAAGAATCCGAGCCTTCCATCGGAGATTGGGTTCCCCGTGTTCTCTTTTTTTCGCACTCTGATCCCGGGGTAGCGCAAGTAATTCTCAGCGACATCGCCACGTCCACGATGACCGTTGTTTCGATCGTATTCGCGATCCTGTTGATGACGCTCACCCTGGCCTCAATGCAGTTCTCACCGCGCATCATTGTCAGCTTTGCGCGTGACCGCGTGACCCAGTGGACGCTCGGCATTTTCCTTGGGACGTTTCTCTATTGCATGGCCGCCCTACCGGCGGCTCACACGCTGCCGAATCCGTTCGCGCCGGTTGTGACTGTCATGGGCGCGATCGTGCTGGCCATTATGTGCGTCGGGCTGCTGCTTTTCTTCATACATCACATTACTCAGGCCATCAGCGTAAATCACATCGTGGACAGGATAGCTTCCGAGACCGAGGTCGTGGTCGATGAAGTTATGCCACTGCCCCGCAGACGCGTCCATGTCGAAACAAGTGATTCGGCTGAGGCGGGCACATGGGAAACAACCATCTTGAGCGATACTTCGGGCTACATCCGCTTTGTCGACCTGAAACAGCTTTTGTCTCTCGCGACCTCTCACCACGTCAAAGTTCAGCTTGTCCGCCGCGTTGGTCAGTTTGTGCCGACAGACACTCCACTGCTAATGGTGAACAAGGCCGAACGCCTTGCCCCCGAGGCCATCGCCGCCTTTCGCGCGGCGTTCGATTTCGGCCCTACCCGCACCTTACAGCAAGACGTAGAGTTCGGCGTGTTGCAGATCGTGGACATCGCACTGAAAGCGATTTCGCCTGCCGTGAACGACCCCACCACCGCCATCGGGTGCGTTGATCAGCTAACTCGCATCCTGATCCGCTTTGCGTCAAGGGACATGCCCGATCCTCGCCTTTACGATCTGCGCGGCGTTGCCCGCGTGAGCATTCAATGGATCGATTTCGACCGCCTGTTGGACTCCGCCTTCGAGCAGATTCGAATGTACTCGAAGAGCGACATCGCGGTCAGTCTTCGCCTTTTGCGAGCGTTGGGGGACATCGCAATCACAACGGACGATGCGGATCTGCGAAAGTCGCTATTCGAACGCGGGCGACGAGTTGTGGAAGGCTGTTCGGAGCGGATTGGGGCGGAAGAGCTGAAGCCGTTGGTCATCCGCCTGACGACGCTCGAAAAGTTCGCCACGGGATAGAAGCCTTCTCCAGAGAGCTTCACTCCGACTCTCTGTTTCGTTGATAGACGGTCAGACGTTTGCCGTCCTCGGTTGTCTGATGACCCCGCGCTCTTTATCTTTGGCTTTGGCGAGAAGTAGAGCGTCAGACGGCAAAGCAGACGTTCATTCGTCAACCAAAGTGCTCAGTCCGTACCAGGCCCTCCAACCCTACCGCACAATTGAATGCTGCTACCGCCGCAGCCTTGAAAGGCAAACACCATATTCTGTCGACACCCTTAACGCCGACATGATTGCACGTGGGTGTGTGGCTCAACTGGGAGAGCAGCTGCTCACTAGGCAGGTGCACTGTCGCAAGTAGGACTGACGGATCCCACCACGACTTCCCCTGCACCGCTGTTGTTCCATAACATCGGTACTTATTGACATATACCGAGTATTTGGTACACTTCCCCTAGAGCGCATTTCATGCAATCCAAGTCAAATCGCCTACTCGACCTGGCCACCAAGAAACAGATCCTTCGCGCGAAGGACGTGTTCGCCCTCGGTATGCCGCGGAACTACCTGCCCAGGCTCGTTCGAAAGGGTGTCCTCAAAAAAATTGGGCGCGGCCTTTACGCTTCGAACTCATTCCCCGCATCCGAGCATCTGTCGCTGATCGAGGCGGCGTGCAAGGTTCCCAAGGGAATAGTCTGTCTCCTGTCCGCGCTTCAATTCCATAAGTTCACAACGCAGTCCCCGCACCAAGTCTGGATGGCCATTGACGTCAAAGCATGGTCTCCTCGCATAACGTCTCCGCCCATGCGTCTTATGCGCATGTCGGGATCAGCTCTGGATTTTGGCGTAAAAGAATACGCCGTCCGCGGCGGGAAGCTCAAGGTCTACACGCCGGCAAAGACCGTGGCCGACTGCTTCAAGTTCCGCAACAAAATTGGCATGGACATCGCCCTGGACGCCCTGCGGGAGTCTCGCCGCCTCAAGAAAGCCTCGATGGATGAGCTGTGGGCTGGCGCCAAGGTCTGCCGCGTCGCGAACATCATGCGGCCTTATCTGGAGTCGCTCTAATCGCGCGATCCAAAACCGAAGAACATCCCCGCCTCGATTCGACAGAAACTCCTCAACCTCGCCCGGGAGTGGAACGAGGATTTCGCAAGGCCGCTCTCAAGTCTTCAAGAAGTATTCGCAAATGAAGTTGCAGATGAAACGTGAAGCGCTCGACAAAATCAACCGCCTAGCCAATCAAATGGCTCGGCAATCTCCAAAACTTGCTGTCGTAGCCGGGGGTTTTGGAACAGTCCTGACCAAAATGCGAAGGAATGGATTTCGGCGTGCGCGGAAATGCTTTAGAATCAGAGTGACTTCCACTGTGGGCGTGTAGCTCAGCTGGGAGAGCACCTGCTTTGCAAGCAGGGGGTCACCGGTTCGATCCCGGTCACGTCCACCAACCATCTGCCCGTAAATCAATGACTTGGTTAGTTTGGCCTTTGTCCAAATTGGGTAAACTCGGGAACATTTGGGAACAATTGATTTTCAAGTTGATTGACGGCCTGCCTCTGCCCACTTGCGCTGGCGTGCGTATACACTTCGAGCGTGGTCGTCATGTGCGAGTGGCCGAGTTGTGCTTGCGCCACGCGCAGAGGTGTCCCTTGATGTCACACAACCGACAGTCATGAAAGCGCGGGAGTAGATGTTTCCGCAGAATCAGCGAATAGATCTTCTGCGTCGCATATTTGAGTGTTGGAAGAATGTCAGGTATGAACTGTTCAGCCACAAAGGTCCCAAACGTCATTGTGGCTTCAGCTCGGCGCTGACCGGAGTTGAGAGATGCGAGACGATTCTGGAGAAGCATGCGGGCCTCGCTTCGGCCGGCAATTTCGCTCACGGGTCCAAGTGTTTCCGAGCGCAGTACGCGCTGTATCGCGCCGTCAGCTTGGATCACGTCTTCTCTCCAGCGTGCGACCCACATCTTCCTCTTCCTTCCCCTAACGAACAGATAGCCATCTTGGTACCGGCAACGAGCCATTCTTGTCCTCTCTTTCGAGTGGTTGGCTCGTCTGCCTTTTCCTATGTCGCTCACGAGTGTACCGCGCGCGTCAAGCAACATGGGAGTCCCTCCGTTGCGATTCTACCCATGCCAACACTTGGTCCTGCCGGAATCGCCATTTCCCGATACGGTAAGCCGGTAAGCATTCCAAGGATCGCTTCCGCATCCGGCGGTAAACCCAGGACCGTGGTACACGCAGCAAGTCGGCGACTTCGCGAACTGTCAGGAGGTGATTGTCGTTCCCTGTATCTCCCGTATCGTGAAATACGGGACAAGTTCCGCCGACGAATCGTCTCCAAGTGCGCTTGAGAACGCGCCAAAACAGCGTTCGGCAGCCGAAAAATTGATCGTGGTATTCGACAGGTAGAAAAACTGGAAGGCAGAGAGGCTCGACAGGAGTTGCTTGTAGGCCTCCAGATGATGCCTGAACCCAGCTACGGTGGCCTCGCCGACATCCACGTAGCAGAAAGTTACGGGTGAGCCCGATCGGTCGCTGGCCCCGTCAAGGAAGACGGGGAATTGATCGACGAAGTACCGCAGCGAAGGACCCAACAGAGGCGTCCCCCCGTAAGCCTTGGTCGGAAGCGCGGTCCTTGGAACGCCCAGTGCTTCCGAGAAATAGGAGACCTTCTCGTCCTCGGTTTCGAGGTATTCGTATTGCTGGTTGGCGATGATGAAATCGAGCACGACCAGGCGCGTCTCGATGAACTCGCTGGAATGTTGCCGGCGAGTGAAGAGATTTGCCTTGCCGATTCGGGCGTAGAGCTCCTTCGAGGAGAGATGATAGACGCCGCGTGTGTAGCGTTCGCGCCACGTGGCGTGCCCGCGGCCCTCAAGTTTCTGGGTCAAATGGCTGGTTCGGTAGCCCCACTTGGCTCCCGAGAGGTTCAGGAACTGGCGAGGGACGAAGTAACCCGAATACGTTGCAACGAGGTAGAGGAAACGCGCCTCGGATTCCGTATAGGAAGTTGTCCCGCCTTTAGTTGAAACCTGAAACAGAAGCAGCGGCTCTCGGAGGACTGCACCTTAAGCGACCCGGACCTGTTGAGTCAACGACGGATTCAAGCGGTGCTGCAATGCGTCGAGGTCCCGGTAGCCTTTCACTCGCCGGAATTTCGTCTGCGCCTCCAGTAACCCGGTCGCTGTCCAGCGCAAGGCTTGATCTCCGGCGTGCCAACGTTTCACGTTTCGCGCTACTTTCTCGACGGTCGACAGGCACGACTCGATCGGATTGGTCGAGGCCAATGTTCCGCGCAACCGTTCACCCACGCCCAGCCGGTGCACCGTCAGCGTTTCCTCCATACCTTCCTCCAGACTCCGCGCCGCGCTGGGGTTGATCCGTTCCAGTTGCCGGAAGATTTTCTCCAGCTCGGCCTTGGCCGCCGCGTACTCGGCCATCGCGTAGGCGTTGCGGATTCTCCGGTCGTAATCGCCCTGGGCGTTTTTCGGCAGATGATCTTTTACGTTCCGCCGTTTGTGGATCTGACAGCGCTGCACTTCGGCACGCTCACCGAACACCCGATCGATCCCCGCTCGCAACGCTTTCGCTCCATCGATCACGAACAAGTAGCGCCGCTCCGGATCCAGTCCGCGTGCCACCAGGTCTTCCAGCAACTCCTTCACCACCGTGGTGTTTTCCGTCGCTCCCTGCCACATACCTCCACCAGCGGCAGCGGCACCTGCACGGACACTTCTTCCCGCCCCCATACTTCGAACTTCCCCTTGGACTTGCCTGGCTTTCCCTGATAGTTTTTTCTCACAGCGGCTCTCCTCCTAAAAGAGATCTCACCCCAGACTCTATCCGAGTCTGGGCCGAGAGCCGCTGCTTCTGTTTCAGGTTTCAACTAAAGGCGGGACAACTTCGATAGTCCTTGCGACACTATTGGGCCAGATTGAGCGCTTGGATGTCCGCCCAATAGGGACTCTTTCTGAGTTGGGTAGAAAACTGCTGAATTTGCTGGTTTCGGTCGGTGCGCTGAACGGGCCAAGCAAGCGTGACGAATTGATCGGCAGATCGAGAATTGCCGCTATAGGTCAGGTCAATTACACACTGCCAGAACGCGCCGGGCACATCTTGAGTGGACCAAGTGGGATTGGAGGCGAGGTCTGCTGCCTTTGCCTTCAATTCGTCAAGGGAAGGAGGCGGCTTCCTCATCAGATCGGGAGCCAAATGAAACGAGCCGTTCACGTATCGTAGGATTACTCCAGGTGCTGCCGAATCAGCGAAACTGGCCCCATACATTCTTACGGCTGGATCACAACCATAAAAGACATATCCGCCGTTGTCCTGCCGCTGGAAGTGCGCCCCGTCGCAATCCGCGCTTTCGATGGTCACCAGCTTCTGAAAATTGCTACCTAAGCTGAACACCTCGAATGACGTACAGCAATGTGCGCCTCCTGAATATTCCTTCACCACGAGATTCGGGTTACCCGTGCCCGTAACGTCCGCCCCAACAGGAGTGCCAGTGTCGTCGATTTCAAACGATTCATGTTGACCGGTGTAAACTCTCGTTCCCGCTTGCAGGATTTCAAGAAAGCCTCCAGCCAGTTGATCGCTGGAACCGCTATAGATTCGAATCGTGTACTCACCGAACTTTTTCTCCGCCATTTGACCTGACGGTGAAAATACCCCTGCCGATGGCACAGAGGCGGTGGCAGGTTGAGATTGTGCTTGGGCTCCGTTCCGATTCTGAACTTGCTCTCCCTGAGTCGCAGCACCCACCCCCTGAGACCCCCCTGCCGCGTGTGACTGTTCCAAGCACCAGAGATCATTCTCTGATGCGAACTTGCAAGTCCATTTGCCCTCAGCTCCAAAAACGGGAGAATGTTCGAACTGCACTCTGAGCGGGCGAATTTGGCCACCATCCAATTCATTTTGTGGGCAGCGAAGTAGGGGAAGATTCTCTATTCTGTCAAACCCAGCCTCATAGCACTCAAATTCCACCCACAGTTTGGAAGACGGCGGCGGAATGTTACTGGGAAGAACAACGGAAACCTCCGTGTACCACTTCTCGGGAAGAAGCTGGTCAAAACCAACTCCGGTTACCGTTTGCCAGCATGGAACAACTTCAATATATCTGCATTGCCGAAGTTGGATCTTTGTCCCCGCGGCGTTAAACTTGTCTTGAGCACAATGGTAGAATCCGTTGAGTTCAGTAACGCAGGTCCCTACTTGGGAAATCTGTTGTTCCATCTCTGCTCGGCCAGATTGTTTGGCGAAATGAAGGAATTGCCACGCTAGGACCCCAAGCACGTACACGAAAAACACAACAGCCACAAGAATCAAGATTCGCTTCCAAGCCTTGCCTAACGGTTTCTTGTGTCGAAGCTCGCCGCTCAGAGCTACTTTCGGGCCCGATACCGGTGCGGCGGTACCGCAAGCGGTACAGAAGGAATCCTGCTCCGCAATTGCCATCCCGCATTGGGTGCAGAACATAGGCCCCCCCCACAGCCTCCATAACACCATTCAATACGAGATAGGGAGCGGCGGCAGATGGAATTCGGGCTGCTTGTCTTAATCGTTAATCCGGCGGACGACCAGTAACCCGTAGGTAACAAAGTACTGTAGGTCTATTGTTGCAGCTTCCCTTGGAAGCAATCTTGGAGAAGGCAGCAACGGGCTTCACTCATGTCGGGGCTTCACTCATGTCGGGGCTTCCCTGACTGGATTCACCGATGAGCTTTGCCGAAACACTGGGGTTGAATGTTTCCCCTGACGAAGCATTTACGCGTTCGGTCAAGGCTGCGGAATCGCTTGGTTGGGGATTGACAGAGGCAAATCCACAAACGCGCTCCTTTTGTGCTGTGACGAGCGCGGGTGTCCGGTCGTTCGGGGAAACCGTTACCGCTGAGATCGTTTTTGCGGGCACTGGGTCTGAGATTCGTGTTCGCTCGAAGTGTAGAGCACAACTAGTGAGCTGGGGAAAGAACAGTGAGAACGTCATTCGCTTGTTTCAGGCAATTCAGCAACCACAAGCAAGCGGCGACCGTACGGAGGGACTTTCGATGGGCACGACAAACACAACAGCCGTAGCAGCGAACGGCTTCTGCACATCATGTGGAACTGCGATACAAGACGGGAACCGGTTTTGTGGTAAGTGCGGCACCGCCCTCACAGCTACTAGCCCTGCGGCTCTTATTTCGAGTCCCAGGCCTGTTCCTTCACTGCAGGCGCAAAAACAAGCCACGAGCTTTCTCGGTTTGTCTCAGTACTATCAAAGCGAGTTTCGAATGATCGAAGGTAGCGGAGAACACTACCAGGGTAAATGGAATTGGGCGGCATTCTTTTTGGGCGCGATTTGGGCGTTAACCAAGGGACTCTGGGTACCGGCTCTTATCTGTTTCGTTGGGGCGATTTTCACGGGCGGCGTCGTGGGCGTAATTTACTGGTTCATTTTCGGTGCCCGAGGCAACTACATGTTCTACCGCAAGGTTACGCGCAATCTGAATCCTGCCTATTGAGGAGACTAAATGAAGGGTCTGAGATGGCGGGCTAAGATTAGGTCGGGATTGACGAATAATTTTGACGGCAAGATTGCGGCGGGAGTTGGTGGCGTCGGCGGTGGTGCGGCAGGTGCCAGCGTTGGTGGAATCGGGGTCGCCGCTGGTGGAACAGCATTTGGAATTCCTGTGGTGGGTGTCGCCATTGCTGGGGCGATCTTGGGAGCTTGGCTGGCACCGAAAGGGTATCGTCTGGTCAGGAGGGTATTTACAAGAGCGGCGAAGCAAGCTATCACGCCGCCGCCAACATCGCGCTGACAGCGAGACGTAACCTGTGAGTCTTGCCGTGTGATAACCCGCTTTAGGCGGGCGGCGCGGACGATTCATCCGCGCCGATGGCGTTGAGAATTTGGGTTGCAGTTTGCCGAACGTATTCGAGGCTCTCGCTAAGGAGCTTCGCGTCGCCGCCCCGAAGTTGTCCCGCCTTTAGTTGAAACCTGAAACAGAAGCAGCGGCTCTCGGCCCAGACTCGGATAGAGTCTGGGGTGAGATCTCTTTTTAGGAGGAGAGCCGCTGTGAGAAAAAATTATCAGGGAAAGCCAGGTAGAACTTCTCAGCCTCCCCGTCGCTGTGGTTCAATCGCCGTTCGCTGCCCTCCCCGGTTTCTGTATCTACAGACGCGATGTACTGATCGCTCGGGTGATAATCCACGCCTATAATCACCATGTTCGGCTCCTTCCTCCCGAGCCTTTGGTCGTCAAGCAACCACAGTCTACTCGGGCCGAGGGAGCCGACATTGTTATGAAATCAAGTTCGTTCCGGTACCCACTTGTCAGGCTAACGTGTCTATCGGGAGCTGACTTTGCCGGTGGAGATTCCCTACTGCTCCTTGGTGCATATCTGCGGCAGTGTGCGACATTTTCGGTCCTGTTTTCGCGGGTAGACTGCCCTGTATCAGATTATGCCGCTGTTTGTCCCCTCACGAGCACAGCCCGCTAGCTGGGTTTAGCTGCGTGCTTGCGGATCTGAGGCAAGCGGTACCAAAGCAGATAGACGCCAATGTATATAAACACGAGCCATACGAATCCAAAGAAGCCCAAGAAGGGCAACCCGATCCACGCTGTAGCATAGGGAGTGATGAGCACCCCCTGAGAAGGTAAAGAGGGTTCGGGACGGGGACCGAAGTCTACGGAAGTCACGGCGTGAGCAGCAGCGAATTCGGCGCCGCCATCATAGGTGCCCTCGACCGGATATTGTCCGTACCGCCTGTCCTGCAATGAAAATTGAGCTTTGCCCTCGGCGTTCGTTGGGCGGCTTCCATAATCCAGCTTCCCGAAGGACGTTTTTAGTGAGAGACCGACGACCTGATAGGCGAGCGGCTGACCCTTGGCACCAAGCAGCGTCGCGGTTATAACGAACGTGGGAGGGAGGCCCCGGGTGCGATCCTTGGATTCGACCGGAAGCCACCCGAACAGGCGGCCGTAGACTCTGTTCACGCCAGACGCCTCGTCCGCGCTGGGTTGCGCCTGTTCAGCTCCATCGTTCGTTGGGGCGGGAGCCGCCACTCTGCTGCCACTCCAGTGACAAAGTAGTAGCCTCTGGCTACTTTCGGCTGCCGTTTCTGGTCCGCTTGGGCGTGGCCGGCACCGAAAAGCAAGCATGCGAGCCAAAATGATCGTCGTGGTCGCGATTGAACCTAACCTTTGAGGAGCAGGCTGAGGAGCGGGCGCCACGGCGGGTTGCGCTTGAGCTTCATCGTGGCGCGTCTCCCAGATGGAAACCATCGGAAACAATTTGGTGAACAGCATGTACATGAGCAAGAAGGCAGCCGATCCTCCAAGAGTGATGGACCACTCCACCCAGGTGGGACGATAGTGGACCCAACTGAACGGGAGGGGGGGATTGAACGGGATGTTGCCTCTGTTTGCTTTCGGCAAGAAGGGAGCGGTAAGCGTGGGAACGACGATCAGATAGCGCTTGGCCCCGGCGCCAAGGACAACCAAGACGGACGCCAGTGCGACTACCGAGGGGGTGAACCGCCGGAGTCGTTTCAAAGTCAGTACGCCCGCGATCATGACCAACGGTATAACGATGAACATAGCCTGGGTGACCCACATCATCACAGCGTAGTCACCGAAGAATAGCTGATGCAACAAGACTCTGTCCGGGGCTTCGACCTTATATACCGAGGTCAGATACTCGTTGATGGTGAAATACAGATACAGCAAAGCGAATGTGACGAGCAACAGTCCCAGATTCCGGAAGTGGACGGGCTTGAGATAGTCTTCCAAGTGGAGCACGCGCAGAAGTATGTACATCGAAAGCACAACGGCCGCCGTCCCGGAATAGATTGCCCCCATAACGAAGTAGGGGCCAAAAATGCTGCTGTTCCAGCCCGGTCGCAGCGTCATCGCGAAGATCCACGAAACAACGGTATGCACCGAAACCGCCAGCATGATCATCAGGATCGCCATTCGCGAAATGCATTTCTCAAGCAGATGCCGTTCCGCGGCACTGTCGGTCCATCCAAATGCCAACGTCCGATATAGCTTCCGGCGCCAAGGAGCAAGCTCCTTCATCTCAGACAGCAGAGCCAGATCCGGAATCATCGGAAGGTAGAGATAAAGGGCGCAGCCGGCTAGGTAGGTGCTCACCGCAATCACGTCCCAAAGGATCGCGGATTGAATGCGTCCGTGGATGAACAAATACCCCATCCTGTCCGGACGGCCCAGATCAATGATCACCATGGGCCCGCCGACGCACAAAGCGAACACCGTGATGGCTTCGGACAACCGAGTGATCGGATGCCGCCACCCCGAATCGGTAACCCGAAGAATGGCTGAGATCAGAGTTCCCCCGTAACTGATCCCGGTGAAGAAGACAAAGTTCGAGATGTACAAGCCCCAGGAAATTTGGTCGCGCATTCCGGTGACGATCAGGCCATGCCGAAGCTGCAATATGTAGCCGTAAAGCCCCCAGATTGCGACGAGGGAGAGTGTTCCGAAACACGCATAAAATCGCCACGAAGTATGGGTAAGAACGCGCAGCAAATTGGCTTCTCGGTCGGAACTCATGTCTTTACTCCTCATCCTTCGGACTTGGGTTCACCTGGCGCAGCATACTTGCGATTGACGGGAGGCAGGTAGTAGACACGCGGTTCCGTGCCCAGTTCTTCGAGCAGGCGGAAGCCGGCACCTTGTTTTGTGACCTGAGAGAGCTGGATGGTTTCGCCCTTGCTGTTTGTGACGGCGTCCTCATATTCGTCGCCACAATAGATGGCGCCCATGGGGCACCCCTCGGCGCAGGCCGTTAGTCTTCCCGCGCGCAACATCTCCGGGCAGAAGTCGCACTTCTCGACCACGCCTTTGCGATGGGGCCATCCCTCTTCCATCGAATACTTATGGGAAAGCTCCTCGGGTGTGTGGGGCGGTTCGCTCCAGTTGAAGGAGCGCGCTCCGTAAGGGCACTGGGCGATGCAGTTACGGCAACCGATACAGCGATCCTGATCCATCATGACAAGCCCATCGGTTCGCTTGAAGGTGGCTCCCACGGGGCATCCACGCACGCAAGGAGGATTGTCGCAGTGCATGCAGGGCCGAGCCACGTAATAGGGCCCGGCTTCCGGGTTGTCCAGCACCTCATAGACCCTGATCCATTGCTGCATCGGCGGCACGAAATGCATGGCATTGCAGGCCTGCGTGCATTTCCCGCATCCGTCGCATTTGGCCAGGTCGATTACCATCACCCACTTCTGATTGGAGGGCGCCACCGAGCGGGCCGGCAGCGTCTGGTGAAATACCTGACCCGCCGCTCCTTTCGCAGAAGCCAGGGAAACAGCCACGGCGCCGCCGCCTAGCGACCAGAAGAAATCTCGACGGGATTTCTGCATATAGGTTCCCTACTCCGTGACGATCATTTTCATATTCATGTCATCGTGGCCCGCGCCGCATTTGGACATGCATTCGATACTGTAAGTGCCCGGCCTGCTGGGCGCGACCAGGACAAATTCATTCATTCCTTCCTTCAGGCACACGTCCCAACCTTGACTCTTCAGCTCCTTGATGGTGAAGCTGTGAACGCAGCCGGGGTATTTCGGGTCAGTCTCGGTTCCTTTATGCGCGGTAACCCTGAACTTAATCACTTCCTTTGCTTTCACCGTGATCACGGGCTGCTTCTGTCCAGGAACCTTGAACTTGTTGTCCTTGTCGGCAGTTAACTGGATCACGCGAGGTTCCTGTGCGAACGTGTGCAGCGACGGAAGAACCAGCGCAAATAGGAGCGCCAGCGTAACCAGAGAAGCGAGCAAATATGGCGTTCCGAATCGCGCGAACGATTTGATCTCCGCTGTGTATGTCCCGGTTTCAGTTTTCTTGATTTTCACGACCCCATTCCTCCCTCTCATGTTTAGTAACTTCCGTACTGCCCGCATGTTCGTTCATTCTGCAATCTGACGCCGTAGCGCGCGTCACAATATATCGTGATGGAAATCACAGGCCGGATAGCGCCGATCAAAAGGAGCAAGAAATCGACCTGCACCATGCGACTCCAACTTGAAAACGAAGACCGAAGGGCAAGAGGCACGTTCTACAAACTCAAGCATTGGCTGCCAAACGAAAATATATCTTCGTGTTAGAGCCACCCACACCGTTTCAGAAGGCATAGCGAACCGAGAAGGTCGCGGTACTACCGTTGAAATCCGGTGCTGGGATCGACCCAAGCTCGTAAAGCCCGTTGGGGGCGTTGGCATTGGTGACGGGAACGCTGGTATTGATCGGTGATTTGGAGTTGTATCCGTAATAGTTCCACGCCATCTTCCAACTCAGGCCCTTGTAAACGTCGATTTGGATGGAAGCGAACGGCTTCTGGTAATTGAATGCGAGCGTGCCGGCGGGTTGCAGCGGATTCAGAAACAGCGTACTGCCGCCCGCGAATGTCCCGGCATATCCGAGACTCGCTGTGACTCGCTTCACTGGTTTCCACATCACGTCGCTGTAGGCGTAATGCTGCTTATTGGCATAGAAGGCCGTCGTGCCTGAGACAATCGTCGTTGCTCCGCCGTTAAAGGGACAGTTGTAAGGGGCTGCAGGCGCCGTTGTTCCTGTTCCCAAAGCCGCAAAGGGCGGCAACCCCGAGCCTGTGAGGCCATTGAAGTAGTCCCGGAAGCAGATAAACGCTTGCAAATAGATATCGGTATAGTTATACGCCAGTGTATAGGCAAACTTGGAATTCGGCGCTAGGACGGTAGTAATACTGTACGTGCGACCGTGCTCGAGGTTGTTGACTTGAGAGACGTTGTCGCGGTTCTCGTGAATATCAACCGCACCGTCGATGGTCGCCCATATCCGTGGTCTGTAATTCACGTGAACCTTGTAGCTCTGGATTTGCCGCGGCCAAATTCGCGTGTACGAGTAATCGCTATATCCGAATTCGAAATCGGCATTGATTCGCAGCGTATCCATCGGCCGCAGTGTCAGGCCGGCCAGACCTACGTGCTCGTTGATCGTGGACGGTGTGGGAGCTCCACTAAGAGCCGCACTTATCGTAGCAGCAGTAGCAGCCCATGTAACTGAACCGTCGGGATTCAGGCTGCACGTGCCACCCGCCGCGGGGTTGAACACAGTCGTCGACCCCGAGATGAACCGGCAATTTCCGCGGGCCGCAAAATAGTCAGTTGCCGCCGTGCCGCCCGAGCCGCCGGGGTAATAGGTATCACTCAGTACTTGACTGAATGCGGATTCCGCCGACGTGTCTGTTTTCATACATGTAACCGATGCGACCGCTGATGCGCTTCGTGAAATCGTCTTCGAATTGGATGGTGTTCGATAGCAGTCTCTGCCCCAGAAACTGTGCGTACAGGGTGCTTATAGCGTCGGCGGATGCAGTAGCGCTGTGTTGTGGGCAGGTACTCGCGGTGTAGGGACTCGGGCAGATACTGGCAAATGATGTCCCCACGCCCGGCCCGGCGGGAACCAGTGGCGCAAACGATGCTACTGGCAGCAAGATACCGGACTGACCCGCCGCCTGGGCACTCGTGGCGAATAGATTCGTGCTCCCCTGATCAAAAACTCCAGGATTGCGCCAGTTGTCATAACGAACGGAATCGACGATCCGAACTTTTTGGGTCAACGAATAAATGCCAGACCAATTGGCATGCACAGACGACTTGCTTGGCGTCCGCCGGACCTGAAACGATGGCGTCGCGAACCTGACTTGTCGCGGAGTTCGTCCATTCATTTGCGGAATCGTAAAGGTTCAAGACGATATTGTTGCCGCTGCTGTAGCTGGCCGAAGCGGACATCTCAAGCTTTGGAATATATGTGGACTGAAAGCTCACTCGCTCCGTGGGCATGAAATTCCGCGCGGGGGCAGTCCTTGAATACGACAGGTACTCCTTGCAAGTCGGGCTGGCGAAACCCGTGGAGAGGAACGGTGCCGCACAAGGGGTCGTCGTTGCGGTAGGGGGATAGTACCAGTTGAGTCCCATATTCACCGGCACTGTGCCGGCGACACTGTGAGGGCGGGCTGATGTTTTGGACTAGAAATGGCGTGTTGGCAAGCGTGTCGCTGGTGTCGTTCTTGTCCCATTCAAGGAACTGATCGTAGGAGAATTGTCGTCTTCGGCAGCACTTGGAAATCCACGCCAACACGATAGGCGTTCGTGGTCATCCGGAAATTTTGTGCCAGCAGGAAGTCCGTGGTGCCGTGGAACGAAGTGAGCGAAGGCCCCTCGTTCACAAGGCGCGAATACCCTAGCCGGAAGCGCACGCGGGATTGCGGCAGCAGCGTCAAGTCGTAATCCCCCATGCGCCGCACGAGATCGAGCGAATGCGGCGACTGGGTAGCCGCGAACGCTTGATTGGTGACCGCAAACGAGGGGGGGGGCGTGGCCGTGGAGAATGGGACTGGGTTTAATGGATTCGCCAGCAGGTTGTAATCCCAGAAATTCTTGTCGCGGCGGAACAGCACCGAAAAGTCGTACAACTTATTCTTTTCGATCCGCAGGCGCGAGACGTCGTTCGGATCGCCGCCATAACCGAAGTTGCTGAAGTTGAGGTTGTCGAAGAGGAATCCCTGGTGGTTGATGGACCTCATGCTGAGGGTGTAATCGAGCAAACGCGGACCCTCACCCAGATGCACGAACGTGTTATACGTGTCCTGGTTTCCGTTGATCCAAGTTCCCCGATAGCCAATCTCAGCTGACTGCTGGATGTTATAGTTACCCGAATCGATACCCTTGACTTCGTCGGAGCTATCCTGGGCGCGAGAAACAGGCGCGAAGAAAAACGCCGCAATCATTACCAGCAAGCCGAGTAGTCTAACGAAGCGATCCTTCATGATTTTTCACCCCGCCGATTGAGAGCTTATGATTTCCAGTTCCCTGTCCTTGACTTGCTGCGCTTCCCAATTGGCAAACATTCGTCATATTCAACCTATCGAAAAAGCAAATTGCTAAAGTTGGATCCGTGGATTTGCACATGGCACAGTGTGCAGGCCTGTTGTTGGGTAGAGTTCTGAGCGTCCATCACCGGGGTGTGTCCGAAGGTAGCTGCGGTGTGGCATTGTAGGCAGAGTAGGTTCATGTTGCTGTACTTCAACATGTGAGAATTTGCCCCTCCGTGCGGAATATGGCAGGCTCGCGCATCCTTCCACCTTTACGGCAGCGTGTTCGAAGACGAATGGTCCCTGTTTGTCGACGTGGCACTTGAAACAGACGAAATCTCCGGACGCTGAGGTCTCGGACTTGCCGCACCAAACCGCTTGATGACTCCCAGACTCCACCCGTTCCGTGCTGGTTGTGGCAGTCAGTGCACTGGATCAGACCCTCATTCACGCGATGGTGAAACGGCATGTTGAATTGAGACTTCTGCTGGAGATGGCAGGAGTAGCAAAGCTCGGGTTGCGCCTTAACCAGCAGCTTTTCTTTCGTTGTCGCGTGGTGCGGCGAGTGGCAGTCGATGCAGCTTATTTCGTTCTGCCGGTGGAACGAATTCGGGCTATTGAGGTGAGTTGGGCCCGAAGCATGGCAGGTGAGGCACCGCTCGTTTATCATCTTCGGAGTCGTGTCTTTAGATTTAAAGTTAAAGATGAGTTTCTTCGCTTCCGGATTTTTCGTATCGGTGCGCTCCGCTTCCAATTCTGCGTCGGCGTGGGCTTTGCCCGGACCGTGACACCCGTCGCAACTGGTGCTGGCGTCAGTCTTGGGTGCCCCTTGAGGAACTTCGTCGTACGTCGCCGCGTGGATCGTTTTGGAAACGTGTTCAGCTGCTTCCTTGTGACAATGGAGACAGGCCTGAGTTCCCGTCAATGCGCTCGTATCGGCTTGGGCGGCGGCTTGCCCGGAAGCGGACGTGGGTGCAGCCGTGGCGGGCTGGTCTTGGGCGAAAACAACTGCAGTAATCGCGAACAACCAGATGAGTCCCACCACAAGGAACCGGAACGTCTTAGACTTTAAGCTTTCTCGCATCCAAGCACCCCTTATCATCCGACCGCCTTAATGTGTAGAGCGTCAGCACTAATTTTTCAGGATTGTCCCAGTCCGGAACACAGTAAGTCTGTGACTCTTATCACGGTGATAAGAGTCACATTGCTACTTTTATGTGGGAATACAAACAGTAGAGTCGCAGATAATGCGAAATATGAGCTCAAGCGCGTACAAGTTTCTCAAGACCTGCCTTGTCGGCAATTACCAGGTTCGAACCTTGCAGCTCGATGAGATTTCCCCGTTTGAAACTGGTGAAGAGTCTCGTGACTGTTTCTCGGGCCACGCCGATCATCTCAGCAATTTCTTCGTGGGTAAGCGTAAGTCTCGCGCGCAGCTGATTGTTGCTCGGCCCGCAAGGAACCGCAGCGTCCAGTAAGAAGCGTGCTAGTTTTTCGGCCGCGGATCCGGAACGCGCCAAGTACTGGAGCTCTCGAAAAGTCGCATGATAGATCTCATTCAGAATCTCGGCTACCCTCAACGCTGCTTCGCCATGCTCTTGCAAAAACTCCACCAATGGCTCCCGAGAGATGACCTTGACCTGGACCGGTTCGAGTGCCTCCGCAGTCAGTACATATATCTTCCCGGAAATGGCGCCCGGCAAGCCAATCACCTCACCCGGTTCCGCAATGCGCAGCAGCAGTGCCTTGCCATCAGCAGAGGATGTCGTTAGTTTGACTCGACCGCTTGAGAGGACGAAAACGGCGCGCGCCACCTGACCTTCCACGAACAGAATCGCACCCTTGGGATAGGATTCCGACGATGAAATTGCGTCGAAGCCTTCCAGCACCGGCCGCGGAAGATTGCCAAGGAGCCGCTCCTTCAAAAAAGGGCCAGCTAGATTCGTCGCAATTGTCCGAAGGGGAGTCCTGGGAGCGGCGGGTTCGTGCTTCCTGCGTCGCCGTACCGGCACAATTCGCACTCCACTTGTCACTATGATCAACTCCTGACCGAAGTGAGATCCTGTACCATGCGGTATCAGGAACATTACTTCAGAACGGCATAGCAGCTGCCCGGGATTTGACGGCTCCACGACCTGCCCTCGCCACCGATCCCGAACCTTTCTGCCGATGCATCTTCTTGTTGCTCACTCCCACGGCGTGCGTTCTTTCTTCTTGCAATCCCTATTTATTCCCTTTGTCAACAGGCCGATGTGTGCGCGGTCACGCGGGGCCGTGATCTCCGTCACGGTCACATGCAGCGAACAACAGTAGTCTTCAGCGGCCGAAACGGATACGACGAGAGGTGTTGCCGTGTACAGAGTATTTAGACAGACGGCAGACGGCGAGTTCGTCCACGTAACGACCCGTCACCTGCTTGAGCAGGCCGTGGAAATCGCGGAAGCATTCAACTTCCAATGGCCCGGGAGATATGCCGTGCGCGACCTGGAAGGAAATGATGTGTACCATACACAACTAAGAACCGTTCAAACCCGACCGCATCGATTGTCCAAGAGGGAACCAAGCGGAGCTTAGTCCTTTCCCACCACTCTACGTGTCCGGTAAGCGCTAATCGGGCATCCGGCCCATCGGCATCCGCACTCCCGTTACATATCTACAGGGCAACCTCGGATTTTGTCCCAGCACCCTAAAGCACTTGCTCGTGGCCGCGCTCCGAAAAAATTGGGGAACAACTTTGGGAACAAAACCAGCCAAACACCGTCGAAACCGGGTAACACGACATAGGTAAAGGCAAGACGAGACAACTACATAGCGTGTTCAAGTTTGCTTTGCAAGCAGGGGGTCACCGGTTCGATCCCGGTCACGTCCACCAAAACCTTACTTTACTCCTTTCTGGAGCTTACGCTGCAATTTCGGCCCCCGATTTTGCGCCGGATATTCTTGGAGCATTGGGAGCAACACCGGCCTTCGGCAAATCGAAACCATAGCCCACTCGTTCGGCCTCTTGGAGGCGAACTTCAATTTCCTCGTGGAGGTGCGAGTAAAGCTCGGACATGGTTTGCGGTCTGTGCGCCATCCAGAAGTTGTTGACATCCTCCAGACAACGGGCACCGCGCAGCCACGTTTTGCGGAATCGCCTAAACGAGTGCCAGCCATCCCTTCCCCATCCAATCCCATTTTGACGAGCCGCGGTGTGAGCCAACGGTCTTCGAGATTGCCGTAGAGATGGAGCGTACCTCGTATCGTGTGGAACAGGAGACTGGACCGTGGTCGGGTCGCCTTCCGGCGAATTCACGCGGCGAAGATGGAGACGAAAAACGCCAGCAGGGATGCTGGCGCTACATGCACTACCCCGACTTTGTGTCGATTAGAGTGTGCGCCGATTGTTTGTTTTCAGCGCGTTAAGGCGATTTCTATTCGGCGTGGTTGTCGATTAGAAATGCGCTGAAATTTGAAAGAAAACCAGCCACGGCTAAACAGGCTGCGGAAAAAGGCAGTGAAGAGTGTCCTCAGGCGCTGAAGCGCATTGAGTGCAAGCCCTTTATGTCGAAGCTGAAGCTCCGACACCCCTAAAAAGCAAATGTGTCGCGCCTACGGCGCTCGGAAAATCACGCTTCCGCCGCTGGAAGGATCCTGAAATGCACCTGTTTCCGCAAACTGTGAAGCCAGGAATCTTGCAAGCGCATGTCAATCGTCCGAGCGTGCAGTCAACCGTTGCGAGGCGGCGGTCGTAAGGGCACAGACACGTTCGGCCCGCTCGTAGCGGACTCGGTGCCACTCAAAACAGAACCACCTCGCCGAATCGAGCGAGTGGGATGGGCTGCATTATCGGCAAGCATTTACGCAACGACGCCAATCGGGAGATTGGCGATCCCAGGGAGGAGGGAATGGAATTGTCCGAGCGGGGTCAATGGCTGCGGTGACGGGCCAGCTACATCGCGGCGGCGAGCTGGTGCTGGCATTCTGCTCGTGGTTCAGCGGAGTTGAAGCCGCAGAAAAACGCCAGCTGGAAGCTGGCGCTACTATTCAGTTGTCAAAGAGCTGTTCGGCTCCCGGCCAGCGAGAGCGGACGGGAACGATACCGTCACAACCACGCTGGCAGATTGCGGCGCACGCGTCTACTGGCCGTCCGCTCAATTTCGGTGCAGGTGGCTGCGACCTGTACTTTTGGGCAGGCCTCGGCGCGGCAAGTCCGCCTTTGGCGTGGCAGGCCCACTTTCGTCCGGGTTTCGTCTGACGCGCGCAGGAATCGTTTCGTGGTGGCAGGCGCGCACGTTTCACAACGGCGCAGGAGCATGCGAATTCACGGAACTTGGATCATCGGTTAACGGCATGCGGAGCCCGGCTCCTCGGCAGCTGAAGCTGCAGTGACTCTTCGGCTGTTACGGCCCTGACGGTAAAGCTTCGCGGACGTTTCACCGATTCACGTTAGATGAGATGCCGATGATGATTGACGATCCCGAGATCTACCGTGCCGCCCTGGATAGCGTCACGGCGGGCGTGTACCTGGTGGATCGGGCGGGCAAAATTCTGTTCTGGAACTCCGGCGCGGAGCGGCTCACCGGACATTTGCGCCAAGACATCGTGGGGCACTCGGCGCTGAAGGACTTTCTGGGGTATCTCGACGGAGAGAACAATCAAGTGGCGGCCGAGGCGCTGCCGGTTTCGATCGTTTTACGGGACGGAAAAGAAAGCTTCGCGCAAGTTTCGATCCGGCACAAATCCGGCCACCGAGTGCTCGCGCGCCTGCACGCGTCGCCAATCCGGGACAGCTACGGCGTGTTGGTGGGAGCGGTGGAGACGTTCGAAGAGTCCATTTTCAATACGCCCATCGGCGAGCGGCAAAGCAAGCTTCGAGACTACGGCTGCATCGATGATGCATCGGGTCTGCTGAATCGCGCCGTGTTGCAGACACACCTGCGCGAGACGGTTACGACATTCGCGGAACATCCGGTTCCGTTCTCTCTGCTGTGCATCGGCATCGACAAACTGGACGAGATCAAAGTCCGCTACGGGGCCGGAGCGGGCTCGTCCGTGATTCGCGCGGTGGGCCAAACGCTGGAAAACAGCCTGCGTCCGACGGATATCATCGGGCGCTGGATGGAGAACGAATTTCTGGTGGTGCTGATGGAGTGCGGGCCCCACGAGGTGGTGAAAGTGGGAGAGCGCCTACGCAAGATGGCGAATCAATGCGAGATCGCGTGGTGGGGCGACCAGCTGCGCGCGACGGTGTCCGCCGGAGGCACCAGCGCGAAAGAGGGCGATACGGCCGAGGGACTCGTATCGCGCGCCGAAAACGGATTGCGCATGGGCGGCGAGCAGGGCGGAAACCGGGTAGTCATCTGCGAGGAACCAATCGAGGCCGAAAAGGCCTGAGGGCCGTTTCGTTATGTTCGTAATCATCGGAATCGTGGTGGTGATCGGGGCGATATTGGGCGGGTACCTGATGGAGCACGGAATCATCAAACTGCTCCTTCAGCCGGCCGAGTTGGTCATCATCGGCGGCGCGGCACTCGGAACTTTACTGATCGCCAATCCATTGCACGTGCTGAAAGCGATCGGGGGAGGCATAGCAGGAGCGTTCGGCAGCTCGAAATACGGAAAGGAACGGTATCTGGAGACGCTCAAAATGATGTACGAGCTTTTGGGCCGCGCGCGAAAAGAGGGATTGATGGTTCTGGAGGCCGACAGCGACAATCCGGATCAGAGCCCGGTGTTTTCGAAATATCCAAACTTTCTGAAAGACCATCATGCGCTCGCGTTCGTCTGCGACACGATTCGCATGGCCAGCACCGGCGGACTGGAACCTCTGGACGTGGATCAGATGATGGAGCTCGACATGGACACGCATCATCACGATAAGGGCCTGCCAATCGCGTCGTTGTCGACGGTGGCGGATTCACTGCCCGGTCTTGGAATCGTGGCGGCAGTGCTGGGCGTGGTGATCACGATGGGAGCGTTGGGGGGGCCGCCCGAAGAGCTGGGGCGCAAGGTGGCTGCCGCGCTCGTCGGAACGTTCCTGGGAATTCTGCTGTGCTATGGGTTCGTCGGCCCGCTGGCCGCAAATATGGCCAAAACCGCGGAAGAAGAACATGCCTACTATCAGATCCTGCGCATCGTGCTGGCGAGTTTCATGAAAGGAATCGCGCCGACCGTGGCGGTGGAGTTTGCGCGGCGGGCAATTCCGGGGCACGTCCGGCCGACATTCCAGGAAGTGGAAAACCACATCAAGAATCGGGCGCCAGAAGGAACAGCCGAGGCGGCGCCCGCGGCGGAAGCGGCGGCCTAGAAAGGACGGACTCCCATGCCGCAAGTGCGTCCGATCATCATCATCAAGAAGAAGGTAAACCACGGCGAGCACCACGGGGGCGCGTGGAAAGTCGCGTACGCCGACTTTGTGACGGCGTTGATGTCTCTGTTCATCGTACTTTGGCTGATGAACAGCTCGGAGAAGGTGAAAAAGGCGGTGAGCGGATACTTCCAGGATCCATCCGGCACCGCGAAACTGGAAGGCAGCAACAAGCTCGGCGTCGCTGAGAATTTCGTCCTCACCCAAGACAACATGGAGGAGTTGAAGAAACAGCTGGAGAAGGCTATCTGGCAAGTGCCGGAATTCAACAAGCTGAAGAGCCACATCGATATGACGGTGACGAACGAAGGGCTGAGGATCGAATTGACGGAATCGGCCTCGGGAACTTTTTTCGACAGCGGCAGCGCGAAGATCAGCCCGGACGGGCGCGCAATTCTGATCCTGCTGGCGCAGGAACTTGGAAAGCTGCCGAACAAGCTGGCCCTGGAAGGGCACACGGATTCGAAGCCATACGCCGCGGGAAGCGCTTACGGGAACTGGGAGCTTTCCGCGGACCGCGCCAACGCAGCGCGGCGACTGATGCAAGAGGAAGGCATCGGTGCGGGACAAGTGACGCAGGTTCGAGGGTTTGCGGACCAGCGATTGCGCTATCCTGAGAACCCTCTGGACCCCTCGAATCGAAGAATATCGCTGATCGTGCAGTACGCGCAGAAGCCGCCGGAGGTGGAGGTGCCCAAGGGCGATGAGTCTCCCGAGGGGAAACCGGAGAGCGGCGCGGTGGAGAAAACCAAGCCGGCGGAAGCCAAACCGTAGGGGGCCTGCGGCACGACTACCCTTCGTACCGCAGGGCGAAAAGTTGTGCCCTGGCGAAGAAACCCGGTGGTCAATCGTCCCTCCGGGACTTGCGGCACTTTTTCTCTGTGTTCCCGGCACTGTGCTGCGCTCCGTGCCGGGCTAATTACGGTCGCCGCTCCGCGGCTGCCCTCCTGGCTACGATCTTCCACCGATTCCGGTGTGAGAACGCCCGGACTCTTAGCAGGCTGCGGAAAAAGGCAGTGAAAAGTGTCCTCAGGCGCTGAAGCGCATTGAGTGCAAGCCCTTTATGTCGGAGCTGAAGCTCCGACCCCCTAAAAAGCGCCCTTTTTCCGCAAACTGTTAGAGGGCGGATCTCCTTGGGACCAAGGCCTCGGGCTTCCACCGTCGAAGGGTCTCGCGTTCTCGCAAAGAGTCTAAAGGCAGTCAAGAATCAGCCGATTTGATGACAGGAGCAAAACCATGTGGAAAAGCAAAACTTCGGAATCGAATGAGCCAGCGTCCACGGATCGGGTGGGGACCGAGAAGAAGTCCGACGGCGTCACGTCTCGCAGCGGCGAATCGGATGGCTATGGAGGTTCGATGAGTGCCGCACGCCCGATCTCGTCCGCGGCGGACTCGCGGTCGGTGTTGGGCTCGAGCCTGCAGATCAAGGGCGAGATTTCGGGGAATGAGGATCTGCAGTTGGACTGCAGCGTCGACGGGACGATTCGGCTGGCGGGGCGAAAGCTGACGGTGGGCGCGAACGCGAAGATCGTGGCGAACGTCGTGGCCGGCGAGATAGTGGTTTTGGGAAACATTAGGGGAAACCTGTCGGCCAGCGACCGGATCGAGATCAAGAAGGACGGATCGGTGGTGGGCGAACTGGCGACGTCGCGAATCATGATCGAAGACGGCGCCTACTTCAAAGGCACGATCGCGATCGATCGCAAGAATTCAAGTTTCGGGAAGGAGATTCTCGAAGCCGACGCGAGCAAGGAAGAACTGAAGCCAGCCTTGCATCTTTCAGGAGGCACGCCGACGCTTTACCTGACAGCGAGCGCGAAAGAGCGTTCCACCGGACCCGAAGCGAAGCTTTAGTGCCGTCGTCATCCGCCACCGAGAAAACCACGCCTGGGAGTCGCTTGCACGAACGATTCATCGCGCGCCAGCCGATCTTCGACCGGCGCCTGAAGGTGTTTGCGTACGAGTTGTTGTTCCGCGCGGGACCGGAGAATTACTTCCAAATGCGGGAGGAGGCCTCCAGCCGAGTCATCGTCGAATCGACGATGGTCTTCGACCTGGAGACGCTGACCGGGCCGGCGAAGGCGTTCATCAACTTGACGGAGAGAGCGCTGCAGCGAGGGGCGGCGAGGCTGTTGCCTGCCAATAAGATCGTCGTGGAGATTCTCGAGGGAGTCGAGCCTTCCGCGGAGGTAATCAAGAGCTGCAGGGAATTGTGCCGCGACGGGTACGTGCTGGCGCTGGACGATTTTGTCGATAACGCCAGGTTGGCACCGCTGATCCGGCTCGCGAAGATCCTCAAGGTCGATTTCCGTGCGCTCGGCGTGGGCGAGCGGCGCGCGATCGCCGAGCGGTACCTTCCCAAGGGCCTGGAACTGCTCGCCGAAAAAGTGGAAACGCAAGCGGAGGTGCAGGAAGCGCGGAAACTCGGGTACACGTACTTTCAGGGGTTTTTCTTCTGCAAGCCGCTGATGATGACCGGGCGAGACATCCCGGCGAGCAAACTGACCTGTCTGCGCCTGCTCAAAGCGATCGCGGTTTCGGAGATTTCATTCACGGAAATCGAGCATCTTCTGAAACAAGAACCGGCGCTGGTTTACAAGCTGCTTCGGTACCTGAACTCCCCGCTGATGGGATTCCGAAACGAGGTGCACGGCGTCCGGGATGCGATCGTGCTGCTGGGGGAAAACGGGTTTCGGCGCTGGATATCGATCGTAGCGTTGGTTTCCATGGCCGCAGACAAGCCGCCGGAGCTGATTCACACGGCGTTGCTCCGCGCGAATTTTTGCGAAGAGATCTCGCTGCTGATCGACGCGGGGCTAGATCACGCCGATTTTTTCCTGATGGGGCTGCTTTCGGTGATCGATGCGCTGCTCGATCAGTCGATGGAAGAAGTGCTGGGGCATCTCGCGGTATCGGAGGCTGTCCGTACGGCGCTGTGCGGCGGAAAGAATTGTTTCCGCGACGTCTACGACGCGGTGCTGGCCTACGAGCGCGCGGACTGGAGGGCGCTGTCCGCGGCCACGGCACGAATCGGCGCGAGCGAGGCCGACATTCCGGATTGCTACCTGAGAGCGACGGAGCAAGCGCGGCTCATATTTTCCTAGACGGATCAAGCCAAGCTGCGGAATTTCGATGTGGTCACGGCGCCCCGTTGCTAGCCTCGGTTCGCTCTTCCCTGCCTCGATGCGTTGCTCAATGTGACCTTGTCCTGCAGCGGCTGGGTCTCGGCCTTTTGTTGCTGGGTCTTAGGCGGCTGAACGCTCTGGTCGTTTCGGTCGTGCTGCACGGTGGATTGAATGGAGTGTACGGAGTTGCTCATAAAGGGGGCACCTCACTACCTACAGGAGATTATCGGCTGTTCATGAAATTACTTTAAGCTGCCGACAGGGGCACGGACGCGAGCCGGTGGTGGGCGCGCAAGCCGAGTTGCACTTTGCCGTTACTTGGGAGGGCTTGACGGCGGGAGGATCGGTTTGATTTTTTCGGAATCTGGATTTCCCCGCAGAAACGGCGCGAGCACGACGACGTCGACCCGGCGATTTTGCGCCCGGCCGGCTTCGGTGTCGTTGGTGGCGATCGGATGAAATTCCGCGTAGCCGGCCGCAGAAAGTTGGTCCGCGGAAAGACCGTATTGCGTGATCATGAGCCGCGTGATTTCGGTTGCGCGGTAGGTCGAAAGCTCCCAGTTGGAAGCGAAGCGGGCGTTGTGAATGGGGACGTTGTCCGTGTGACCCTCCACGCGGAGATTTTCCGGGCGCTGCTTCAAGACGGCAGCGAGGCGCGCGATGGCGTCGAGAGAACCGGGGCGAATCGTGGCGGTGCCGCTGTCGAAGAAACCGATTTCCTCAAGACTGACGACCAAGCCGTCCTGCCGCATCGAGACGGAAACTTCATGCCGCCGAATTTCCGGCTGGAGCGCGGACTCGATCGACTGCTCTACTTCCGGGAAAGACTGATTGTCGAGGTTGGAGAGCTTTCCAGTCATCGGGTTGACGATTTTCTTCAGATCTTCCTGGTGATTTACGTTTTCCACGACCTGGACTTTTTCGAAAGGAATCGCGTCATCGTCGTTGAGCGGAATCTTGGTGTTGGAGGTTTGAAAGACGCCGAGCTCCTGGAAGGCGACCGTGATCGCCTGCGCCAGGCGGCCAGCCCTGCGTTTATCAACCTGCGAGGAGGCATACAGAACCACGAAAAAGGCGAAGAGCAACGTGATGAAGTCGGCGTAGGAAATGAGCCAGCGATCGTGGCTCGGACGTGGCGAAGGCTTTCTCTTTCTCATGCGGCCGCCCCTCCTTCGGTTGGTTGAACCGTCTCGTCCGCCAGGTAGCCGACCAGTTTCGTTTCGATCATGCGCGGGTTCATACCTTCCATGATGGAGATGACTCCCTCGAGCATCATTTCGCGAAGAACTTGCTCTTCCCGAATGCGGATGCGGAGCTTGCCAGCAGAGGGAAGCAAGAGAAGATTGGCGGCGCCGACGCCGTAGACCGTGGCAACAAAGGCGACGGCGATACCCTTGCCCACTTCGTCGATGTCGTCCAGGTGCTGCATGACCTGGATCAGGCCGAGCACGGCGCCGATGATCCCGATAGTCGGCGAGAACGCGCCGGCGGATTCGAAGACTTTGGGGCTCGACTCGTCGATCTCGTCCTGCCTTTCCATTTCGAGCTCCATCATTTTACGGAGTTCGCCCGGCTCGGTTCCGTCCACGGCCAGCATCAATGATTTTTTGAGGAAGGGGTCGGCAATGCTGTCGAGAATGTTGTCGAGCGCGACGATGCCTTCCTTGCGGGCTTTGTAAGCCAGCGTGACGATTTCGCGGACCACGCCCTGCGGATCATTTTTCGGCACGAGGAAAATGTCGACCAGGTCTCGAAAGGCAGCGGTCACGGCGTCGATGGGATACTGCACCAGGATGGCGCCGAGCGTCCCGCCAAAGACGATAAGGGCGGCGGTCGGTTGCAGGATCTGACCGACCTTCCCGCCTTCCAGAATCAGGCCAAGGAGGATGGCGCCCAGCGCGACGATCCCGCCGATGACAGTACCTTTGTCCATCCCCTAGGATTCCTCAGACGAAGGATCGGGATTCGGCGCGGGGGGCGGTTCCTCCGGCCTCGGAGTCCACGCGCCGAAATTCATTTGCACGGCTTTCAGCACCCGCCGACGAAACTGCACAATCAAATCGATAATCTGCTCGCACGTTTCCAGCACGACGATTTTTTCGCCGTTTACGAGCGTGATGACCGTGTCCGGGGCGTTCTCGATGAACTTGATCAAGTCGGAATTCAGGACGAGCGGCTGTCGGTTGAGGCGCGTGAGCTGAATCATTCTAGTTGGGTCCGATATTCCACTCCGGGACAGACCGAAGCGAACTGCAAAAGCTGACAGCGTTCTAATCGGCGGGTTCTATTGGGAGTTGAGGCAGCAATTCGATCGAGATTGTTTTGGCCCTCGGGTTGCATGAACAGCGAACGAATTGCGAATTCTGTTGGAATCGCCGATGAAAGGGGGCGGGATTTGGATTACGTGAGGCCGAAGAGCGCCCCAAAATTAGAAATTTCCAATCCTCGCGCGCAGAAGACCTCGCGACAATCCAATGCGAGTTCGATGAACCCAAAGCGTTCGTCGGCCGATATATCAGCTATGGCGAGTCTTTCTGGAGAACGGTCGGAACCACGGATAGCCATGATGGCGCTGGCCAAGGTGACGTGGGAGGACGGCACTGGCGCGTCCTACGCTGCGTCCGTGACGATCGAAGATACGTCGAGCTACGGCGCATGCATCCGGACCCGCGCGCCGATCACCATTGGGTCGCGATTGAAAGTGGACTGGCGCGGCGGGCGATTCTCGGGCGTGGCGAAATATTGCCGCCAGTACCGGGAAGATTTCATCGTCGGGATTCAGCGGGATATGCGCGACGGCACGGTTCTGCCGAGCCCGTCGCCCGTGGGCGCAATCAGCACGCGTCCGACGCCCATGGTCAAGCCGCAGAGCGCGCCGGATCTTCGACCGGATCTTCGGCCGCAACCGCCGAGCGGAATGGCGTCCCGGAGGCTACAGGCCTCAACGTCACCGGCCACGGTGCCGCCGAGCCCGACCCGCCAGGAATCGAACGGTGGCCAGGCCGAATTCGAAGATCGTACGCCGGCGCGAGTGGTTGCGGAACGACCACTGCCGGGGCCGAACGGAATTCAGACGGAACAGCCATCGGCGCGAGAGGCGAAAACATCCATGCTAACGAAGTGGCTGCGTCGCGAGTCCAGGCAGGAGCAAAAGGACGTTCCCAACGGAAAGATGGCGGCTGCGCCTGAAGCGCACGACGGGAGGCGCGTGGGCGTCGACTCCGGGATACAACGGGTTCCATCGCAAAATCGTCCGAGCGTTGCAGGTCCTGCTGCTCCAAGCGCTCTCCTGCAACTCGAAGACATCTATCGCGCAAAAGGAATCATCGGTTTGCGGATGGGATACAACATCAATAAGGTCGTAGAGATGCTCAACAGCGATCACGCCCGCGATCTGCCAAGCGAAATGAAGCGCGCGTCGGTGCTGATGGCGCTGGATGCGGCGGGCATCTCCCTGGACGATGTTCTGCGGGATGCCGCGCTGCGCCTGGACGCGTTGAACACGTACGAAGCCGATCAGGAAAAACACCTCGCCGAGTACGAATCGCAAAAAGTTCAGGAAAACGCGGAAATTCAGGCGGAGATGGAGCGCGTGACAGCGCACTACCTCGAGCGCCTGAAGCGCAACATGGATGAAGTGACGCAGATGCGGAGCCCGTTTGCCGCCTGGCAAGCGATGAAGCAGCAGGAGGCTCAGAAGATCGCCGAAGCAGTCGAGCTGTGTTCGAAGGGCAATTCGGAGAATGCCAGCGATTCCCCATCGCCCATTTCCTCAGTCACTCCCGCCTCCCGCGCCTAACGGTCAAACGCACACAAGCAGAGAACCTACGCTGTTCGATTTGATAGCTCGGTTCGGGTATCGAAGCTACGTGTCTCATAACGGAACAGCATGTACCAAAACGGAGTACCGGCACTAAAGCCCCGGGACCTTATGCCGATCAGATAACCGGACCAGAAATAGCAAAGACGCTCCGCAAATCGGTGGCGGGCGCAAAACAGGTCCGGAGCTAAACGCTTAACACCCGAGAGGAAAAGACCATGGCGATCAGCATTCTAAATAACGTCGCATCACTGACGGCGCAAAACCAGTTGGCGAACACGCAGTTCAGCCTGAATAAGACATTGGGACAACTGTCTTCTGGCTCGCGAATCAATTCCGGCGCGGATGACGCGGCGGGCCTGGCCATCGCGGACGGGTTGCACGCCAACATCACGGCCTTGACGCAATCGGCGCAGAACGCGAACGCCGGCGTCGGATCGCTTCAGGTGGCCGATGGCGCCCTGGCACAGGTAACGACACTGCTCAACCGCGCCGTTACGCTGGCAACGGAAGCTTCCAACGGTTCCGTGTCGGACGCGCAGCGCGTCGCGGTGCAAGCCGAGTACGCGCAGATCAATTTAGAAATCGACGCGATCGGAAGCACGACCAACTACAACGGCGGACCGGTGTTTAGCGCCACCGCGAACAACACTTTCCTGAGCGATGGCGTCAGCCCCAGCACCATCGGCGTAACGACCGGTACGGTGTCCTCTGCAACGCTGGGCCTGGTCGCCGGGACCACAACGAAGACCACTCCAGCAGTTGCCGCCACGGATACCGTGAACTTCACCGGTTTACCGGCTGACGGTGAAATATTGACGATTGCGGGTACCGCCTACACCTTCAAGACCACGCTTACCGCGTCCACGACGGCAGGCCAAGTCCTGATCGGCGCATCGGCGAGTACGGCTGCGGCGAATTTGGCCGCCGCGATCACGGGCGGCGCCGGTTCCGGAACCACCTACGGATCACTCACGGTGACCAATCCCAATACAACGGCGTCCGCAACCGGGGGAACACTCACCCTCACGGCGATCGCGGCCGGCACGGCCGGCAATGCTTTCACCGTGGCGGAAAGCGGCACCGCCAGCGGAAATATCACCATCGCCGGCGCCAATTTCACCGGCGGTGCTGCCTCGGTCACGACCAATCCAGTCGTGACGAACACTCTGTCGACTGCGGATAACGCTCAGGCGACGCTCACACTCATCAACGCAGCGATCGCGAGCGTAGCATCCCTACGCGGCACACTCGGTGCGAACGTCAACCGGCTGCAGGCGGCCAGCAGCGTTATCACGAACGAAGTTCAAAACCTGACCTCGGCAGAAGACGGCATCCGCGCGGCGGACATCCCGTCGGTGGTCGCGAACCTCTCGCGGTTCACCATCCTGAACCAGTCCGGCATCTCGGCACTGGCCCAGGCAAACTCGGCGCAGCAAAGCATTCTGACGCTGCTCCGCTAAACGAGTCTCTAAGACACGGCGCGGGCGGGACTCAATGAGTCCCGCCCGCGCCGGCACTTTGGGATGGACATCATGCAGGTTCCTGCAGGCATCGCAATCACTCCGGTGGCAGAACATTTGCCAGTGGTTCCCCTGGCGACAGCATCTTTACGCGTGCCGACTCCGTTTCCCGGGCCCTCTTCGGCGGCGCAAACGGCGATCAACGAGCAGCGAAACGGAACGCCCGGCGTCAAGCTGGAACCGCTCCTGACATTCCGCCGGGATCCCAGCGGACGGGCTTACTACGTCATTACCGATGCGCAATCTGGAAGAGAGCTCGCTCAATTGCCGCCTGAAGCGTTGCGCAATATCGGCGAGGGAATTGATAGCTATCTGAAGCAACAGGAACAAAAAAGAACCCAAAACACGCACATCGAAGCAGAAGCGTAACGAGGGGTCCGAATGGCTACATCCGTTTCAAGCCTGGTATCAACTGGATTAGCGGCGAACGGCGCCGGCGGCAGCACCAGCAACGGCAGTTTCACCGGCCTGGGTCAGGGAATCGACGTCAACCAGTTCGTGCAGCTGGCCCTCGCGGGCGACCAAGCCAACATCACCAACGTGCAGAACCAGCGGAGCGCCGTTACCGCGGAGAGCTCGGCGCTGGCGACAATCACGTCGAACCTGAACGCGCTGAAATCGTCAGCCGGCGCACTGAACGACCCTTTTGGCGTACTTTCCTACCAGATCGCGACATCCTCCAACCCGAGCGCGGTCGCGGCGACGGCGACCTCCACGGCAGTCGCCGGCACGCACAACATCGTGGTCACCTCTCTGGCGACGACGTCATCGTATTACTCGGATGCGGTCGCGACCAGCAGCACTCCGCTGGCAACAGGCGACACAATCGCGATTTCGGCCGGCGGGGTGTCGGTCGCGTCCCTTACGGTGGGTTCGACGAACAACACGCTGGACGAAATCGCCGCCGCCATCAATGCGCAGACGACAGCGGTGCGAGCGAGCGTGATCAACGACGCGAACGGCGCGCGGCTGGCCTTCGTTAGCACGGCCACGGGAGCTCCCGGCAATCTGGCCGTCACTGGCAGCCTGCATCGCACCGATAACTCGGCCATCAATTTTACCCAGGCCGTGGCGGGATTGAACGCGGTACTTTCGGTCGATGGCGTGCCCATCAGCAGCGCCACCAACACCATCAGCGGCGTAATCAACGGCGTGACGCTGAGCCTTGCGGCTCCAACGGGCGCTGCGCCCGCCACCCTTACGGTGGCGCCGGATACTTCCGGCATTACCTCCGCCCTCAATCAGTTTGTTTCCGCGTACAACACGGCGATTACCTCCATCAACGCGCAATTCCAGGTAAATTCAGACGGCAGCGGAGTCCAGCCGCTGGAAGCGGACGGCACACTGCGCGACGCCCAAGCGGCGTTGCTCGCAGCGGGGTCGTATTCGACAACCGGAAGCAGCGGACCGATGAGTCTGGCGAGCCTTGGCATCAATACGAACGACGACGGAACGCTGAGCGTTGATTCCGGAGCGCTCTCCACGGCCTTACTTTCGAACTTTTCCGGCGTGCAGAGCTTCCTCCAGACGACCGGGACGGGCTTCGCGGGAAACCTGGGAACAGTGCTGAACGGTGTTTCGGGGCCCGGCGGCGAGCTGGCGCTGGATGCCAACGGGTACACGAACTCGTTCCTTTCGTTGACGCAGCACATCACGGACCTGCAAGCGTCCCTGGCCGCCAAACAGCAGAACCTGGTATCCGTGTATGCTCAAGTCAACGTCACGTTGCAAGAACTTCCCTTGCTGCAGGCGCAACTGAGCCAGCAACTTGCGACCGCATGATGAGCAACGATGCCACATTGCGCTATCAGCAGGCGGCCGCCCGCGGGGCCTCGCCGCTGGGCCAGATTGTCGCGCTCTACGACACGATACTGCGAGACTTCCTGCGGGCGCAGGCTGCGTTGAAGGCCGGCGACGTGGAAGCCCGCGTCTCTGAGATCAATCACGCCATCGGCGTAATCGGATACTTGCTGAGCGTGCTGGATCACGAGCACGGCGGAGATGCCGCCAAGCAATTGGAACGGTTATACAAAATGTCCGTAGGAATGATTGTGGCCGCAAACTCCAAAGCTACGCCCGAGGCTTTGCAAGAGCTTATCGAGATCTATGGCGGATTGCGGCACGCGTGGTATGAGGCGGATCAGCATTTGACAGCGGGCGCGCCACGGGCGCCATTAACCAGTCGTCCCTTCGCCAGCACAGAAACGAGCGGCGTCGGCTCCGCGGAAGAAGCCGTTGAAACAGGGCGCCGCTGGAACATTTGATGCCATCCAACTCCCACAACGATTTGCACTCGGTCAATCTGGAGCTTCGCAACTTCCTGGCACAGGTGGATGCGCTGTTGCGCGGGACCGGTGATATCGACGCAGGGCAGCTGCGTGTCGTCCGCCGATTGCTGGAAGCTACCGGGCCCCAAATCGGGGAGGCTTCCCAGAGCGCTGCCGCCGACGCCGTCCTTCGGGCCGAGCTAGAGGCGTATACGGAGAATCTCCGAGCGCTGCAGGCGTCTATCGATCAAATACGATGTGTAATGTTGGCGCGCCGCGAGCAGTTGGAGGCGGCACAGCAACACATGCACGGGCTTCGTGATTGGGTGAATGCTTACCGCCGGACGGCGCCCTGAGGGAAAGCGTGGAGACACAAACGATCGAGCGTTTTCTTTCCGCCAACCGCGACCTACAGAGTTTTCTGCAGCGAGCCGATCGGCCAGCGAATGAAACCGGAGGTGTAACTGAGGACGATCTCAACATGATCTGGGTCCGCCTCTTGAGCCTCGCGCCTGAGGTCGAGGAATCACTTCGAAGGGAGCCCGTCGCGCGGAATTCCGAGGATGAAGTCGCAAAGTACGTCGCGAATCTCCGGATACTCAGACGGACGATCGAAAAGATACGGTGCGCGATGCTGGCCCGCCGCATGGAATTGGACACTGCAAGACTTCATCTCGACCGTCTGCAGGGCTTTGTAGGCGCATTCCAGAAGACCATCTAATCCGCCTGAATCTCGTCGCGGATCGCCAACCTCGTTGAAATTCAAGACTCGGTGCGTATGCTCTGCCGATCCCGCATGCCCATGCCGACCAGCCCTGGACGGCTACTTGAGGAAGTCCAATAGATTCATGGTGGTGAGAATCTGGTTCGTCGCGGCAAGGATCGCATTCGTTGCGGTCGACGACTGCGACAGATTCGTGGCCGCTGCAGCCAAATCGACGCCGATCAGCGCGTTTTCCTGCGCGCCGAGCTGAACCTTGTCGCTGTTGAGGAAGGTTTGCGTCGATTGGAGCTGCTGGACCGCATTACCGTAGAAGACGCGCTGAGTTGTGACCTGAGAGAATGCCTGCTGGAGATTCGTAACGGCTGTGCCGATGTTGGTGTTGGTCTGAAGCGCGGTAATCAAGGCGTTCAATGAGCCGAGGAGATCTCCGCCGGGATTCGTGAAGATCTGGCTGCCCGGAACGTTGATCGCTATCGAATTGCCCGGGGAAACGACGATCGAATTTACGTTCGTGTTGCCGTTGTATTTCACTCCATTGGGCTGCGTGGCATCGAGTACGAAGGGCTGCGTGGAACTGGCCGTTCCAGAGAAGAGGTAGTGTCCCTGGTAGGTCTGGTTCGCCAGGCTCAGGACCTGGTTGAGTATTCCGGAGACTTCCTGGCCAACGGCCTGACGATTGGAATCGTTGAGCGTCCCATTGGCCCCCTGGATGCCGAGCGAAATCGCCTGGGTGACCGCGGTGACCACTGAATTCAGCGAGGAGTCCGCGGTCTGCAATTGCGAGGTCAAGTCGGTCACGTTCTGCAGGTATTGGTCATCTTGACTGGATTGGATGTGGCTGAAGACGACGTTAGCCGCGGCAGTGGGGTTGTCGGAAAGCTGATTGGCGCGCCGACCGGTGGAAATCTGCTGCAACGCGGTGTTCTGCGCCTGCCGATCGAGCGCAATGGCGGAAAGCAGGTCCGGCGCAGGATTGGGATTGACGCGGATGGTCATGGGGTCGCAGCCATGTTGATGACGGTCGCGAGCAGGTGGTTCACAACCGAGACAATGTTCGCCGAGGCCTGGTAAGCGCTCTGGAATCGAATCAGGTTGACCGCCTCTTCGTCGAGCGATACTCCGGACACTGCGCCTTGCTGGTTCTGCAGTTGCTGTTGCACGAGACCGACTGAGGTCTGTTCGGCATTTGCCTGCGATATGTCGTTGCCGATTTGAAAGATAAGCCCGCCGTAGTAGTTCGCCGGGGTCTGTCCGTCGACGACCTGCTGATTTTGCAGGTCCGCCAGAGCTTGCGCGTTGCCGTTGCTACCGATCGTGCCGTCCGAACTTGCGGCAACCAGATCGGGATTGGTGATCGCGACGGAGAACGAGGAGGCGGCTCCATTAACTGTCGCAGGAGGCGTAAAGAAATTCACGCCGGGATTACCGTTGGCGTCGAAGCCCGTCCGGCTCTGCGTGTTCACCGCCGTTGCCAGCCCGAACGCGAACGTATCGAGTTTGTTGAGAATCGAAGGAATTTCCTGATCGCGGACCTGAATCTGGCCGCCGAGGGTGCCTCCCGCGATCGTGGAGGTGATGTCCGTGCCCTGCGCGAAGACGTTGTGGAAGCCGGTTTGAGAATTGATCTGGGTAGTCAGCACGAAACCCTGTCCGCCGACGACGAGCGACTGGCCATTGGCCGTGCTGAGGGTCAGGCTGTCGTTTCCCGCGGGCGTTTGCGAAAGGCCGATGAGTCCGGAGAGCTGCTGCACGAGCTGCGTTCGTTGGTCGACGAAAGTGCCGGCATCCTCGCCGGCGCCAACCAGGCCGCTGATTTGAGAGTTGAGCGACGCAATCTCGGATGTGAGGGTGTTGATCTGAGCGACGGACTGCTGCACGCCAAGGTCGGCATTGCCTTGCAGTGATTGAAGGCTCGACGTGTCTTGCCGAATCGAAGACGCCAGGTCCTGGCCGGTCGTGATCACTCCCACGCGGAGCGCCGAGTCGCTCGGATTGTCCGAGAGCTGCGTAAGACTGTTGAAAAACGCAGTCAGGGGACCCTGAAGCCCCGAGCCCGAGGTTTCGTTGAACAGCGCCTGCACCTGATTCATCGGCCCGAGGAATGCGCTGAGCTGGCTAGCGGTCTGATTCTCCTGATCGAGGCGAATATCGAGCAGGGTGTCTCGGACGTGGGTGGTTTGCTCGAGGCTGACTCCGGTGCCGAACTCGACGTTTCCGAGTTGCACGGGAGGATTTTCAGCGATATTGACCTGTTCCCGGGAATATCCCGGAGTTTGGACATTGGCGATGTTGTTGGCAGTAATCGCCACGGCGCCGCCGTCGACACCGAGCGCACCCAGTGCGATTTCGAGAGCACCTCCCAGTGCACCCATGGTATCAGCGGCTCCCTATCATTGCGGCCGCCGTCGGGCCGGGCCTGAGTGGCGGCGCGTAAGTCAGCGAATGGCTTCGGAAGAAATTCGAAAATAGAGTGATGGTCCGGCCGCATCGACGCAGATACGCGGCGTGGACTTGATTTAGCTTTGCGACCTCGGCTTGGGCTTCACTCAAGTCTCTGAGGACCGCGCGAAACTGCCCCGCAGAATCGGTATCCAGCTGGCCGGCGCCGGTGTTGCGCAGAGACATGAGAGCGGAATCGATTGATTGGATCTTCCCGCACAACTCTTCCTGCGCGGCGATCTGCGCATACACTGCGTCGAGGTCCATGGCGACGAAATCTTTGCGGCAGTCGACAAACCGCTGGCCGAGCGCGCGAAGAAGAGCGACTCGCTGCTCCAGGAGTGCGACGTATTGTGAAGTTGCTTCGGTCACGGCTCACGCCATTTCGTCGAGGATCCGTTTCTCTTCTTCGTCAGCCGCGCCCAGTTCCGCGTCGACCGCCGGCGCCGGCTTGCGCGGGACGTCCGCCTTCGCCCGAGACTTTCTAGGCGGCTCGTCCGGCGAACTCTGGCCGGAGTCCGCGATTCCTTCCACCCGAGGCGCCGTGATGTCCCCCATGGCTCCGACCTCGATCGGCTAAGCGCCTGCTGCGGCCCCGAAGAGTTCGTTGACAATCGCGCCGGCGACCTGCTCGTTGCTGTGCTGAAACTGCCCGGACTGAATCTGCGAGCGCAACGACGAAACTCGCTCCTGGCGAATTTCCGGCACTTGATCCAGCTGGGTTAGCAGCTGCCGGACGGCGGCCGTGCTCGACGACAGCTGTACGGTGTCGTTCGGTTGAACGACAGCGGAGGGCTGAGCGGCCTTAGCGGCTCCCGAGCGGGCGTCGCTGACCGGGGTTGTAGCTGTGCTGTCTACCGGAGGAATTTGTGGATTAATTCGCATATCTATGTGCTCCCGCGCGGAACCTCACCTCTGGTCCCTTCACACGGATTATCGGCATGAGCTAAGAGGACTTTAACGGTTAGAGGTCTTTTTTCCATCCAAATCCCCGGCTTTCGGCTCCGCCCCGTATGTGGGTGCAAGTTCGCTGCCAAGATTCGTTGTCATCCCGTTGATCCACAGCGGCACACACCCCTAATCTTGTCAGGCGGTTACGTTTACGCCTCCACCAGCGGCCCGAGTGACGGCACCGCCCGAACCCGGTGCGGCGACACCACCGATCTGTTGTAGGTCGTTTTGTAGTGTCGCGAACGCCTGCTGGGCTCCCTGCAGGTTGCCCCCCCGTAGAGACTGCGCCAGCAGGCTGAACTCCTGCGCAATCGAGCCCGTTGGCTGGCTCGAAGTCCCGTTTTGCTGGCCGGCAGCGTGGAAATGATGGTGGTGCCCCGCCACCTGCGGAACCGTCTGCTGCATATCCTGCTGGAGCGAGGCGAAGTCCTGCCGTGCGGCCGACAGGTTGCCCGACTGGAGATCCTGGCCGAGCTGCTGAAGTTCACTTTGGAACTGCTTGAAGCCGTTGACCTGCCCCTGATTGTTCTGCGACCCACTCAAAATCGACAGAAGACTGCTTGCGATACCTGTAATGGACATAGCGCACCTTTCTAATCAATCGAATTACGTTGCGTCACGCTCCCGCTGGGCCTGAACCGCTTCCGATTCGAGGTTCGAGGTACTTCAGGATCATATTTTTGATTCCGAGGCCGCCAGCCTGTCCCACGGCAGATGACATTGCGCGAATCGACCAATCATCAAAGCTTTGCAAGATTGGATCGGAGTCATCATCCGGAGTGGCGAATGTTTCCTTCATCGACTTCCAGAGTGATTCAAGAAGTATGGACTCGAATTCCCCGGCTGCTTTGCGGAGCTTGCCATTCGACGCAGCCGACGAGCTTGCCGAACCCGGCGCGGAGGCTCTCGGTGAATCCAGGGAGTGGGAGCGCTCGTTAGCCAGAATCACCGCATCCGTCGGCAACGGATGATTGACCGCCGCGCTCGTAGGCTGCAGCGTCACATGATCTCCAATTCGGCCTGCAACGCTCCAGCGGCCTTGACGGCTTGTAAAATCGCGACGATGTCGCGCGCGGTCGCGCCAATCGATTGCAGACCGCGGATCAATTCGTCCACCGTTGCCCCTTCTTCCAAATGAACCGCCTGCGCGGGCCCTTCCTGAGCTTTCACCGTCGTCTGCGGCACTACTTCGGTTTGGCCATGGGCCATGGGCTGCGGCTGGGAAACTTCGAGCCGGGTGGTTACCTCGATTTCCAGGTTGCCATGCAGGATCGAGCACGGGCCGAGAGTGACGTCCGCGCCCATAACCACCGTTCCGGTTCGTTCATTGATAATGACTTTGGCCGGCGTTGTGAAATTGACTTGAAGTTCCTCGATACGCGCGAGTAGGCGCGGCACGGCGTCCGCGCCTTTCTCGATTCCCGCGACTTCGACGCGCCGGCTGTCGACGACGTGCGCAGATTCTTTGCCGAGTTCCTTGTTGATTGCAGCGGCGATATTCCGTGCCGTTTCATAGTCAGGATTGTGAAGGAGCAGAGATACGGTAGTCACATCGCGCAGGCTGACCGAGGTATCTCGTTCGATCAGCGCTCCTCCGGTGATCCGGCCGACGGTCGGATGGTTCACTTGCTTGGAATTGCCTCGTCCGCCCGTGGTGTATCCGCCGAGCACCAACCCGCCCTGAGCGACCGCGTACACCTGGCCGTCCGGAGCGTAAAGTGAGGTGAGCAACAGCGTGCCGCCCTCGAGGCTTTTGGCGTCTCCAATCGAGGAAATCGTGGCGTCGATCCGCATTCCGGGCTGGGAAAAAGGTGGCAGTGTCGCCGTGACAAACACGGCGGCGATGTTGTGAACGAGCATCGTCGTGGCAGGGACGCTTACTCCCATTCGCGCCAGCATGTTCGCAAGCGTTTGCGTCGAGAAAATCGTCTGCTGGCGGTCACCCGTTCCGTTGAGGCCAGCGACGAGGCCGTATCCCATCAAAAGATTGTCTCGAACGCCTTCGACGCTCGTCAGATCCTTCAGCCGCGCGGTCTGATGCGATTCGGTCGTCGCGCCGCGAGCGGATGATGCCACTGCTGCAATCGCGAACAACGACAGAATCGGAATCCTGTGACGCAATTTCATGGACCCTCTTAGAAATTCAAAAGCCTGAGCACTGCCCGAACGAGAATGTTCGGTTGGCGAATCGAATCCGCGACCACGCCTTTGCCATGGACTTCGGCTTCGAGATTGCCGACGGCGGAAGACGGAACAGAATTGTCCGCTGCGATATCGCCCGGCCGAACCAATCCGCGGAGCACGATCGTCTGGCGATCGTTGCCGACCGTAAAATCGCGAACAGCTTCGACGACCATCACCCCGTTGGGCAGAGTTTCGACGACGCGCGCCGCAAGATTCAGATTAAGCGTCGAAGTCAGCGCGGATTGCCCCTTGCCACCCAGGTTTTGCGCTGAGGTCGGAGAAAAGAGGCTTTGCAGTTTGCCTGCCGTCCCGGCATTTCCAATCAAGTTGCTCGACAAGCCCGAGGATGCGCTGAAAGTCCGTTGCTGCTGGGCGGTACCGGTGTTCGTCGAGGAAAAAGTGTCCGACACCTTGATGACCAAGAGATCTCCGGGCAAGCGGGCCTTGTAATCGCTTTCCGTCATGCTCATGAGCGACGAAGGCGTCCACAGACTTCCCATCGTGTGCGGCTGTTCGGCCGCTTGCGCGCGCACGTGGGCCAAATAGTCGTCGAGCGATTTTTGTATCTGGCCGGACTTCGCTCGCCCCTTGAAGAACCTGAGTTGCGCCTCGACGCAATGCGGCGTCATCAAGATGACCGCGAGCACGACGATCCGCCCGGAACCGATACGTTGAAGGACGTCGAGAAGAGCTTTCATCTGTCGCCTGCCTCTAGAAGCTCCCCGACAAATGCGCGGGGCCGTCAACGATCGCAGCCACAACCTTTCCTCCGTCCAGCGTCCGCACACGAACCGGCTGGCCCAATGCGCCACGTTCAAGGGAAACGACGTCAACAAACATCTGCAGCGTGCCGGACCGCAGGATCAGTGTTGCGCGCTCTCCTCTGGCAACCAGAATCTCGTGGAGCTTCTTTTGATCGGACGCGGGTACCGGAGCAGCAGGGCCGAATGAACGAGAGGCAGATGCAAATGACTCGTCGCTTGTAACAAGCGGAGTGGTCCGCATGCCTGCGGCGAGGCGGGCCGTCACGAAGAACGGCAGTACCTCAGGATCATGCGACGGCCATAGCTTGAATCGGGCGCTGCGAAGTCCCGCATCAGCATGGACGTCAATCACGCGGAGTCCCGGATCGCCAGGACCTACGAGGACTTGTGACTCAAGAACGAGATCGTCCAGGCGCAACGAGTCCGCATCGGGCACCCCGCCGGCCTTCAGCGCGTCGCGCACTGCCACAAACACCTCCTGCAGATCGACGGGACGCACGTTGCGGGAGACGACGATGCGTTCGGGAACGGCAAGTTGAGACGCTACTTCGTGATCTGCGCCGATCGTATGCTCGATGAGATCCCGGCCGAGGATTCGAATGCTTCCGGGCTGTGGCGCCGCACCGAATGAGATTTCTGCGGCACGTGTGAGCAGGGATTGAGGAGCGGAGGGCGGCAAAAGGTCGCGCAACAAGACGCGCGTACCTGGTACGCTGACCTCCGGTAACAGCGCCACTCGCGGAAAGACCGTCGCGGGCGTCGGAGCCACAAATAGCAGAAACCTTCCAGCCGCTATTCCGAGGAATAAGAAGTACCTGCAAGCTTTCATCCGCTGCGCTCCGTTACTGCGTCAGGCCATTTACCGTCTGAAACATCTCGTCCGCCGCGCGAATCACTCGCGAACTCGCTTCGTACGAGCGCTGCGCGAGAATCATGTTGACGAATTCGGTTACGACGTTGACGTTGGATTCCTCGAGGTTGCCCTGCTGAAGGCTGCCGAGTCCGTCCGAACCACCGGGGATGCCGAGGATTGCGTCGCCTGACGCGAGAGTCGGCTGGAACAGGCCCTGGCCGATACTGTTCAAACCGCCCTGGTTTGGAAACGTAGCGAGTTGAATCTGGCCGACCTGCTGCGCCTGTGCCTGCGCGGGCAGAGTGATGCTCACGGTGCCGTCCGTGCCGATTGACACGCTGAGCGCGTTTGAAGGGATCGTGATGTTGGGCGTCAGCGGATCGCCTTGCGCGGTGACGACATTCCCGTTCTGGTCGAGGTGAAATGCTCCGGAGCGCGTATAAGCTAGGTCTCCGGTCGGCAAGGTAATCTGGAAAAATCCCTGCCCCTGGATCGCGACGTCGAGCGGATTCCCGGTGTTGTCGAAATCGCCCTCGATCCCCATGAGTTCGGAGGACGCTGGGCGCACGCCGAGGCCGATCTGCAATCCGGCCGGCAGCGTGGTCTGTTGCGTTGCGGCGGCGCCGGGCACGACGACGTTTTGGTAGATCAGATCCTGGAATTGAAGGCGGCGGCTCTGAAATCCGGTCGTCGAAGAATTGGCCAGATTGTTTGCGATGTTATCGAGGTTGAGTTGCTGCGCGAGCATTCCACTAGCGGCGGTGTACAGTGCACGAATCATTTTCTGAGATCCTCCGAAAAGCTAAACGCGCGGCACATCCTGCGTGGCCGCGCGATTGAAATCGGTGTTCAGGGTCGAAAGCGCTCGCGTAAGCAAATCGGCCTGGCGCTGCAGAACGATCAAGCCGACGGCGCCTTCGACCGGATTCAGATTGGACGATTCCAGGAGCCCCTGGCGCACGCTCGAGCCGGTTGGCGGCTGCTCGCTTCCCGCGGGAACCGCATAATTCGAATTTCCTTCGGGCGTGAGCTCCGTGCCCGGCGCGAATTGAACCAGATGCAGTTTAGCTACCAGCGTCCCCGCAACGGAAAGCGTCCCGTCGGGACTCACGGAAACGAGGCCCGTCGGCAAGACGATTGGAACTGTTTTCGTGCCTTGCTCGGCTAGAACCTGGTTGCCGTCCTGCGTCACGACCTGGCGCGCCGCATTCAATTGAAAAGTTCCATTTCGCGTGTAGCGAATTCCTGCGGCGGTCTGCACGGAGAAGAATGCGGAGCCTTCAATTGCGAGGTCGGTGTTGTTGCCGGTCGAATCGAATGAGCCTGCCCGCAGGTCTGCGCGGCTGCCTCCTAGAATGCCGAATTCATTCACCGCTTGATTGAGAGGGGTCAGGATTTCTCCGCTTTGCGCGGCGGCCAGCGCTCGATAGAACGGTGTCTGCGCCTTAAATCCCGCCGTCGAGGAGTTCGCCAGATTGCCCGCAACAACATCGAGCGCTTGCATGCGCGCCGCGAGCCCTGCGTATGCGACGTAGAATCCGCTGTCCATTTCTCTGTTCTCCGAGAGCGACAGAGCACGCAAATGGCCAGCGAGCCGTTACAAAGGATTGGTCGAACACCTTAGAAGACAGTGATTTGTGAGTGGCAAAGCTCGAGCAATCGCACCGTCGTGTCCGGCCTCGGCGGATTCTGCCGAGGGGCAGCCGCCGGCAGGCAAGATTTGCCGTCTGATGCGTTCTCACGGCGGACACGGATTGCGGTTCAGGTTCGGACTGGCTTGCGTTCCGGCCTTGGCGAAGTGGGATTGTTGAACTCGATGAGCGGAAGAAGGTGCAAGTACTCGTTCTCGAGCATTTCCGTGAGTTCGGAACGATCTTCCGCATCGAGCCGCGGAAAGCACAGCGAAAGGAATTCATCGTCGGGCGCCGGCTCCGGGATCTCTTGCGTCGCCGCCTCCGAGGCGGGCAGCAAGCCGTGGGTTTCCGAGAAATGGTCGGCGGCCGCCACGATGCCGACAAGATGAGGATCGCGCGTGCTGTTCTCAGGGTGGTGATGATTTTCGAAGATGTCGATAAAGGAAGGAAAGAAATTCCAGGACGTGCCTATCGACCGGCCCACTTCACAATGGTTCAGGCCAAAGTGTGCTTTTTCTTCTTCGAGTGAACCGCCCCTGATCTTGACCGGAGCATCACCGTCCGAGTCGGTTTCTTCGGCGGCTACGACCAACAGCGGCAGCAGGCCCACATCGTGCAGCAGCCCGCCAAGGTAGGCCTGCTCGTGCTGGGAATATTCGATCCATTTGGCGATTCGCTCGCTCAGCATGCCCGTCATGAAACTATGCTGCCAAAACTCCTGAACCTGGTCCTGAGGAAGCTGCTTGCCGGTGAATTCCATCACGGAGCAGGTGAGCACAAGGGTTCGCAGCCGTTCCGTGCCCATCAGGACGGCGGCTTCTTCGATGCTCAAGACGCGCCGCCGAAGACCGAACAACGCCGAGTTGCACATGCGAATGAGCTGTGCCGACATGCTCGGATCGCTGCGAATGATTTTCGAGACGCGCTTCAAATCCACGGATGGCGCGCTGAGCAGAGTGTTCAGTTCGAATATATGAGTGGAAATCGTCGGGAGTCCGACGGTGAGGATGGCCATCAACCTTTCCCGGCGCCGCTGTTTTCGTTCCGGGGTCGTCAGCTCCACGATGTTTGGTGCGGATGAGCGAGACTGGCCAAACTGGTGCATCCGCCTCCTCTTGAAACCAAGCTCCCGCACAGGCTTTTATCGGCACGAAACGGGAACACATTAGGTGGACGACGTAGTCCGACAAACGGAACTGGCGGACGATTCCATTATTAAGAAGCGACAGATGCCCTGAACAAAATGTCCTTGGGACCTTCCAATGTTTCCAGGCGAACCCAAACAAACCGGCCGGAGCGCACCATCCACACCTCGGTTGCTCCTACGCGCATGGCGTAGCTGCGTGTCGTGCGCGCCATTTCACGGGGCTCGAAGCGGCTCTCGAACACCGTCGTCCGCATGTCGCCGATGTTGTTGAGCTCTTCGATCGCGGCCACATACGCAGATTCGGACACAATGCAGGGAATGGTTCGCAGACCGAGCATTTGTTCGACGGCGTACAGCGCGTTCCGGTCGATACCCTCGACAAATGCCAGGTAAAGCGTTTGCGGCACGCGCAGCAGATGGACCGGGAGCATTCGCCCGGCCTCGAGCAAACCCATCGGCAACAGCGACGCAAATCGCAGCGAGTCCGGCGATTCGTCCAGCGGATAGACCGGGCAGCCCCATTGCGCCGCCAGTCCCACCGCAATGTCTTTTTCCGTCGCCGCTCCAATTTCCTGCAAGAATTTTCCGATTCTGGCGTTGCCTTTTTCCCGCTGCAGGGAAAGAGCTTGCTTCAACTGAACATCGCTGATCATGCCGCGCGACAGCATCAGCAGACCAATCGGCATGCGGTGGACCTTCTTCTTTCCGCCCTCCGGCGCCGCGCACAAGCGCTTGAATTCCTTTTGCGCGATCTGTTCGAAGCACTCCGGGCTGCAGTACCAGCGTCCCTGAAGTCGAATGCCGTCCGCGTTGCGCGTCCAGAATCGCCAGCTGAACTTTCGCTTCGTGCAGTCCAGGTTCTCGCAGGTCTTGAGAAACTTGCGGAAGCGCAGCAACCGGTTCGACAGTCCGTTGGGCGTTGATTCCGGACGACCGCCCTCTAAATTGAAGTCCCGGCTGGCCATGCTTATTTCGTCAGAAAAGCGATGCGTTGCTGAGGACTGACAATTTCCGTGATTCTCAATCCATAATTTCCGTCGACGATAACAACCTCGCCGCGCGCGACCATTCGCCCGCCGACCAGCAAGTCGACCGGTTCCTCCACGTGGCGATCCAGCACCACCGCCGCGCCCGGATGAAGCTCCAAAATATCGCGCAACAGCATCTGCTTCTGGCCGAAGCAGATCGTCGCGTCAAGCGTGACATCAAGCAACAGCTCCAGATTGGAATTGTGCGTTTCCGGAATCGCCGATGGCGGCGCAGGCGCGTCGGCTGCGGACGGCGCGGTTGCCTCTGATGGTGCGCTTTTCTCTTGAGGGGGCCGGAAACTCTCCGCCAGTTCCGGGCTGACAAACAGTCCCAGCCGAATCGGAACAGATATCTTCTCTCCGCTAATCCGCATGCCCAGTCGTGGCACTTCCTGCCAGCCCGGCGCCTGGCTACCCGTAAGCTTGATCTCGACTTCCCCGCCGGCCGCGCCTTTCAAGCTCGTCGCCACCTGCCCCACCGCTATGCGGATGAATTCGTCGAAACCTTCCCGGCGGGTCGCGTCGAATGGAACCGCCGGGTCCAGCGGCTCCGATGTAAAGAGCTGCGAAAGTTGCACAGCTCCGGCCTCGGTCGCGAGAATCGCCATTTCTCCGGCTAGCCCTTTGGAGACCGTCAAAACGGCCCATGCTTCCGATTTGTCCGCGGCGGGATCCATCGCGGCCGCGTCGTCCGCGGTTTCTGGGTCCACCGTGACGGCAAATTGAGAAAGCTCGCTCAACACGCCCCGCAAACAGTCCGCCCATACACTCCGCAGCAGAACCGGATGCTGATCAAGCAGCGGCGGACTCTGAGCGCTCATGGAACCGCCTTACGCGATGTGGGAGATATCGGCACTCTTTCGTGAACCTGCGCGCCGCGAAAATATCCGCAGCGAACCGGAAATGCCCGAAACATCTCCTCGTTTGCAACGCTCAAGACCGCGGGCTGATCCAAAGGGCGAGAAAGCGGCAGAACCTGCCCGACCTGTAATTCAGTAAGTTCGCTGACGAGCACGGGGCTCGGCAAAAGCTTGAGTACGGTGGGAAAATGTGCGTCCAGCATCTGCGCGCGAAGCTGGCTCATATGCGCCGACGAGCCAGCGCGCTTGTAATAGGCAAATTGCGCCCGCAGTTTGCGCAGCAAAGTATTCGAGACGACAGAAGGCAGCGTGATGTTCAGCATTCCCTGGGACTTGAGGATTTTGATTTCGAAACTAAACGCCAGATTGCGCTCCGTAGGCGGCATCAATACAGCCGCCTGCGCGCCCGGAAGCGTTTGCTCGAATGTGAAGTCGACTTCCAGAACGGGCGCCCAGCAGAGCTGCAGTTCCCTCGCCAATATCCCAACGACAGTTTCAAGTATTTGTTGTTCGATTTCCGTGAGTGCGCGCACTGGAATCGCTTCCGCGTCGCCGGCGCCGCCAAGAATCACGTCGATGATGGGAAATGCCAGCGAGAGGTCCATTTGGAGCAGGGCTAGCGAGTCAAGAGGCCGCACGTGGACGGAACACAGATACGTCATCTCCGACATTCGCGACACGACCTCGGTAAACCTCAATTGCTCGACGGAAACGATATTCACTTCGAGACCCACACGAAGATAAGCGCCCAGTGAGCTGCTGATGTTGCGGGCGAAACTCTCGTGAAGCAGTGATAGCGCGCGCACCTGTTCCTTGCTGATTTGGCCGACCTGACGGATATCGAATCGCGTGACTTTCTTGGTTTCACTTGCCGGGGTGGGCGCGGCCTGTCCTTTCTGCGCCGCGCGAAACAGCATGTCGATTTCTTCCTGGTTTAGGACCTTTTCCACGCCGGCTCTCCTTTCGCTGGAGTTGAGCCCGGCGTCTTCGCTCCGTTTTCTTGGTTTTCCGCCATCATCTCCTCGAGTCTCGCTCGCAGGCGAATTAGCGCCACCGAATGAATCTGCGACACTCGCGATTCCTTCACGCCGACGACCGCACCGACCTCTTTCATGGTCAGCTCCTCGAGGTAATACAAGGTCACGACCTGCTTCTCTTTTTCATTCAGGTCATCGAGGGCGCTGGCGATCAGCGACTTCATTTCTCCCTGCAGGCACTGCGTAAAGGGATTCTTTTCGGCGCCCGTCGAACGGTAGCTGAGGCCGTCTTTTTCAGATTTCGAATCTGTCGATTCGGCCTGCAGGCTGCCCAGATCGAGGCCTCGTAGCTCTCCCAAGAGATGCTGGAACTGCGCCAGGCTCATTCCCAGCTCTGCGGCGAGCTCGGGTTCGCCGGGCACGCGCCCCAACCGCGATTTCAGGACTCTATGCGCTTCTTCAATGCGGCGGGCTTCGCGCCGAAGCCGTCGCGGGCTCCAGTCCATTTCGCGAAGGCTGTCGACGATTGCGCCGCGGATACGGAATTTCGCGTATGACTTCAGCGGAACGTTCTTGCTGGGGTCGAATTTGTCCACCGCGTCGATCAGGCCGACGACGCCCGCGTGCACCAGGTCCTCAAGCGGCACCTGCGCCGGAAGCCGGTCGTGAATCCGACGAGCGAGGTATCGAACCTGCGGCAGATGCTCGAGCAAAATACGTTCGCGCTCCTCGGCGTCGAGCCCGCGCCGCGGCGGAACAGCCACATGCGTTTCCGAAGTATTCATCGCACCACTCCCAGTGATTGAACGGAGACGCTGACCGGAATTTCGGCTGGCGAGAACACCACCACGCGCGGCAGGAAGGGCTCAAGCAAGCGCCGCAGATGGAATCGCGCCGGGCTGTTGCACAACAGGATCGTTGACGCGATGGCGGTTGGATCACTCACCAGCCGTTGCAATCCGTCCAGCACGCGGCGCACTAGCGGCGTTGCCGGCACGGGAACCGCCTTGCCGGCCGCCGGGACCTCGATGCTGCGGGCCAGTTCCTCTTCGATCGATGGGTCGAGCGTGAACACCTTCAACTTCTGGTCGGCCCCCAACATAGGAGTGACAAGGGCGCGGCCCAGCCCCTGCCTGACCGATTCCACCAGGTGAATCGGGTTCTTGTTGGCCAGCGCGGCGTCCAAAAGCGTTTCGAGGATGGCGGGAAGATCGCGGATCGAGACCTGTTCGCGCAGCAGCAGCTGCAGCACCTTCTGCAGATCGCCAAGCGTGAGCAGGCGCGGCACGAGTTCTTCCACAAGCTTGGGCTGCGTTTCGGCCAGAGCGTCCAGCAGGCGCTTGGTTTCCTGGCGCGTGAGCAGTTCGTGCGCATTCTGCCGGACGATCTCCGCCAGGTGAGTGGCGATGATCGACGTCTGATCGACGACCGCGTAGCCCGATGCCAGAGCCTTCTCTTGTAGTTTCGGATCGATCCACTTCGCGGCCACGCCGAACGCCGGTTCGTTCGTGTCCGATCCCTCGAGCGGCACGGCCTGCGGGTCCGAACTGATCGCCAGCAGCCGGTCGTGCTGCATTTCCCATCGCGCGATCTTCACGCCCCGCAGCTCGACCACGTACTCGCGCGGCCTCAGCCGAATGTTGTCCGTGATATGCACGGAGGGAACCAGAAAACCGAGTTCCGTCGCCAAATGGCGGCGCAGTGCGCGGATTCTCTGCAGCAATTGCCCACCGTGTTCCTGGTCCACCAGCGGGACCAGTGCGCTGCCTACCTCGAGGTGCAGCACGTCGAGCTTCAGCAAGCTCTCGAGTTGCTGCTGTTGCTGCGCGGCTTCGGTTCTCTTGTCCGGCACCGCCGGTTCCCCTTCGCGCTCCTGGGCCTCGCCGGCGCGCGAAGCGAGCCAGGCCACGATGCCGGCCAGCACGAAGAACGGAATTTTCGGCAGGCCCGGAACCAGCGCCAGGATGAACATCACGCCCGATGCGATTCCCAGCGGCCACTTGTTCGAGAAGAGCTGCCGGACGAGGTCGACGCCGACAGTTTTGTCCGAGGACGCTCGCGTGACAACCAGCCCGCCGGCCACGGAAACCAGCAAGGACGGAATCATGGTCACCAGGCCGTCACCAACGGTGAGGATCGTGTAGGTCTTCAGCGCGTCCTGAAACGGGATGTTCAGCTGAAAAACGCCGATCAGAAACCCGGCGAAGATGTTGATGACCGTAATGAGAATCGTCGCGAGCGAGTCCCGTTGGCTGAACCGCGCCGCACCGTCCATGGCACCGTAGAATTCCGCTTCCTGCGCGATTTTCGCGCGGCGCGCCAGAGCCTGCTGGCCGTCGATCATCCCGGCATTCAGGTCGGCGTCGATGGCCATCTGTTTGCCGGGCATCGCATCCAGGGTGAATCGGGCGGCGACCTCCGCGGTGCGAACCGCGCCGTGGTTGATCACCAGATACTGGATGGCCGTCAACGCGATGAAAAACACGAAGCCGACGACGTAGTTGCCGCCCACCACGAACTGCCCGAACGACGCAATCACCGAGCCCGCCGCGGTCGGACCCTCGTTTCCGTGCAGAAGAATTCGGCGGCTGCTGGCGATGTTCAGCGAAATTCGGAACAGGGTGAGAAACAACAACAGCGTCGGGAACACCGAAAACTGGCCCGGGCACAGAATGTACAGCGATGAAAGCAAGACGATGACGCCCAGCGTGATGCTCGTGGCCAGGAGAAAATCGAGCAAGATCGCCGGCACCGGAACGATCATCAGGAAAACCAGTGTCACGGCCGAGACGGGCACGAGCCAGTCGGACGCGCTGCGTTTTTGCAAGACGGCCGGCTGCGTTGCCATTTATTTCCCGCCTCCCGGTCCGGAGCGTGCCGCCGTCCGCGCGGCTTCCATCGAGTTCCGGAGGTTCGCCTGGGTGCGGTAGAGGAATGCCAGAATTTCCGCCACCGCCGCGTACAGTTTGGCCGGAATCGCCTCGCCCACTTCCGTCGCGCGATAGAGCGCCTGGGCGAGTGGCGGGTTTTCGACAATGGGCACGCTGTTCCACCGGGCGGCTTCCTTGATCTGGAGCGCGACGTCGTCCATGCCCTTGGCGACCACGATCGGAGCCGGCATCATCGGCGGCCGGTACTCGAGCGCCACGGCGAAGTGTTGCGGGTTGGTCACCACGGCCGTCGCGCGCTCGACGTCCTTCATCGACCACCGCTTGCGCATTTCGCGCCGCCGCCTCCGAATCGCCCCGCGGATCAGCGGATTCGCTTCGGCGTCCTTCGCTTCCTGCACGGCTTCCTGCTTGGTCATCATCAGCGAGCTTTCGAGTTGCCGCCGCTGCAGGAAGTAATCGACGATCGACCACGCCAGCAGGACCAAACAGCACTTCCACGCCAGTTCGAACAGTCTGCTTGAGATCCAGCCCAGCAGCGGGTGTACGTCGGCGCGCGAGGACGCCATCGTCATCGTCCAGTCGCGCCGCGTGATTTCGAAGGCGACGAACAGAATCACCGCGACGGGTACGAACGACTTGAGCATCCGGCTCAGCCCGCCGATCGAAAAAATGTTGCGCAGGTTTGTTACGGGGCTTAGGCGGTTGAGTTTTGGCAGAAGCGGATCAATCGAAAGCACGAATCCGCCCTGCGCCACGCTCGAAATCAGCGTGATGGCCCAAACCAACGCGAACGGCACCGCAACGCAGCGCAGTAGTGTCGACCCGGTCATGGAAACGATTCGGTTCACTGTTCGAAGATCCCAGCTATTGCCCCGGCCGAGGATCTGCACCAGCAGCTCGCGCCACGATTCGACGCCGAGCCTTGCCTGCCAGCCGAGCAGCAGCACGACGGCAAGCAGGCCCAGCGCGCCGGTCAGTTCCCTGCTGCGAACGACCTGCCCGCGTTTGCGCGCGTCCTGCCTGCGCTTCGGTGTGGCCTTCTGGCTGCGGTCCTGGTCCGCCACGCTGCCTTTCCTTTACCGTATGAGGTGCAACATCTTCTCCGCCGCCCCGACGGCCACGGCGAAGCGCCGTTCTAGAATTCCCGGCCACAGCGCCACCGCTCCCATCAAAAGGGCGTAGCCCGCGATGTTCTTTACCGGGAGACCGAGCAGCATTGCCGGGAGCTGCGGAGACGCCTTGCTCAAGAAACTCATCGCCAGGTCGATCATTAACGTCGCCAAGATCAGCGGCGCCGCAATTTGGATCCCCAGAACGAACAGCGCGCCCACCACGCGAACCACGTCCCTGCTCAATACTTCGCTGACCGTGAATGTCCCGACCGGCAAGTACTCGAAACTTCGCTCAAGGCCTCGCAGCACCCAGTGATGAACGTCGAGTTGAAGAAAAATCAGCAGAGCGATCAGATTGAAGAAGACGGGCGCCACGGTCGAATCGGCTTCGCTTTGCGGGTCGAACAACGTCGCTAGAGAAAGGCCCAGCTGAATGCCGGCGATCTGTCCCGCGAATTGCATGCCTTCCAGAACGACTTGCAGGCTCAACCCGATCAGCATGCCGACGAGCAGTTCGCCCAGGACGGTCCGGACCCAATCGACCGGTGCGAGCGAAATCGCCTGAACCGGAACGACCGGAAACAGCAGCGCCGTGAGGGCGATCAGAATGCTGGCTTTGATCCGGCTCGGTACCGCGCGGTCGCCGAGAAAAGGGCAAAACGTCAGCAAGCCTCCCACTCGCAATGCGAGAGGAGCCACCTCGGCCAGCCGGCGCAACATTTCGCTTTCCATGATTGCCCGCTCCCGTCCGTCAACGCGTGTAGGGCGAAAAATCCTTGAACAGCAGCAACGTGAACGACACCAGGTGATTGAGCATCCACGGCGTCAGTGCGAACAAAATCACGCCGACGGCGGCAAGCCGCGGCACCGTGGTGACCGTCGTGTCCTGAATCGACGTGATCACCTGCGCGATGTTGATCAGCAGGCTCACCACCGTCGCCGCGCCCAGCACCGGCAGGCCGATCCAAAACGCGGCCTGCAATACCATGCGCGCGAGATGCACCACGTGGTCGACGGTCACCGTTCCTCCTTCAGAAGAAACTCTTCATGGTCGAGCCCACCACCAGGTTCCATCCGTCCACCAGCACGAACAGAAGAATCTTGAGCGGCGTCGAAATCACGACCGGAGGAAGCTGGAACATTCCAATCGAGGTCGTGATCGCCGCGACGACCATGTCGATCACCAAAAACGGCAAGAACAGCACGGCGCCGATCTGAAATCCGGTCTTGAGCTCCGAGATGACGTAGGCCGGCACGACGACGCGCATGGGCAGGTCGTCCGGGCGGCTCGGACGAGGTTCGTGGGACATTTCGACAAACAGCGCGAGGTCCTTTTCGCGCGTGTACTTCAGCATGAACTGGCGCATCGGACCGGCGCTGCGCTCGATCGCTTCCCACGCCGTGATCGAGCCTTTGGAAAAAGGCTGCACCGATTCCCTGTTGATCAGCACTCCCACCGGCTGCATCACGAAGTAGGTCAAAAAAAGCGCTAGGCCGAGCAGGGTCTGATTCGTCGGCGCGGTCTGCGTCCCCAGGGCCTGCCGCAAGAAGTGGAACACGATCAGTATCCGCACGAACGGCGTCATCGACAGCAGCAGCGCCGGAAGCAGCGTCAGCACCGTGAACAGGATCACCACCGTCCACGGCAGCGAGTCGCCGGTCGTATTGAGTCCGGGGATCGGAAGGGTTCTGGTTTGCGCAGGCGCGGGCCGTGGCGCTGGTTTCGGCGCGGCGATTGCCGGGGCGGAGAAAAGCAGCAGCAGAGTGAGCATGATGCAGGCGCCCAAAAGCACCCCGTAGCTCGAGTTAAAGGGCCTCATCGGTCGAAATCCTTGCCGCCCTCGGCTCGAATCGACTGCCTGCCGACGGAGGCGTAATCGTCGGCATCTTCTTGAAGCCTTTCCAGCAACGCAATGTTCTGCGGCGTTCCGGCAAGCAGGAATCTCCGTCGGTCGCATTCGACGACGGCGATGAATCGCTTCTCGCCGAGCGAAAGCATCTCGCAAAGGCGCAACCGCCGCTCGCTGCGCCTGGCCATGGCCGTCGTCCACGCGCGGTGCACCAGCGCGCCGAACTTCGATCTCCACGACGTAGCGCGCTGCGGCGCTCCCTCTGCACTTTTTTCGAGCATGTCTCCAAGCTTTCCCGTGGCTGACGCGCGTCAGGTCAGTGCGCTGAGAAGGACCGCCAGCGACTCGCCGACGGCCTCAAACTCGACCCATCCGATTTGCCGCCGGTTGGCGAGCAACGGCACGTCGTGGCCGCTCTTCCACTGAGTTTCGACAACCGAACCCGCCGAAAGCCGCAACAAATCGCGGACAGTGAACTCCGGGACCGGCAGCTCAACCGTCAATTCACAAGGCAGCCATCCAGCCTGCTCCCACAAATCGGACGAGAAGCTCCCTGCTTCCTTGTTCAGGGCGGCGGCCTCTGTCATCGGTCACCGTTGAACCACGAAGTCCGTAAAGTAGACTTCGCGAACCTGCAGCGCGGGAACGTCGCGATTCAGCGCGGCCAGCAGATCGGTTTTCAGCTTCGTTTTTCCCTCCGGGGTCAGCAGGTCGGCCGACTTGCACTGCGCCAGCACGGTAAGGATCGAATCGCGGATAACGGCCATGGAAACCGCGCTCGATTCCAGCCCCTTGCTTTGGCTTTTGCCAAGAGCCGGCAGCTGCCCGCTCACCCCCAGCGCAATCGTGATCCTCAGAAACCGGCCGTCTTCCTGGTCGGCGAGGTTTACCGTGAAGCTTTCCAGCGGCAACACGGCAGTGGCGGCATCGGATTCTGCGGCGCCGGTTGTCTGCGATGCGGCGCGCCTTTGAGCCATGAGCCACCACGCGCCGAGCCCCACGGCAGACACCAGAAACAGGATGGCAAAGCGCTTGGCCTTGCCGGACTTCCGTTTGGGTGGCGGTGGCGGCGTCGGACGGGTCGAGTCGAGTTCGTTTGCCGGAGTCTCTGCCATGGCGGGGATGCAGAAAGCAATTCCCGAGCCAAAGGCAGCTTTGCGGCGCGTGTTGCGATGCAAAGAATGAGCAGCTATTCCATTGAATACTCAGAGCTTGCTCTAAGCACCAAAGAACAGGCAGCGAATCAACACGCACAATCCGCGCGCCGCACAAAAAGATAGGCGGGCTCTCATTAGAAAACCTTGAGCTTTTCGACCACTTGCGCGGCGCCTTGCGGCCTTGCCGCGGAAGTGCCTGGTTGTTCGAACTGCTGGCCGCTACTGCTTCAGGTTAATCGCGTCCTGCGTCACTTGGTCAAACGTCGTGATCGTTCGGGCGTTGGCTTCGTAGCCGCGCTCGGCGAGGATCAGCTGCGAGAACTCCGTCGCGATATCGGCATTGGAAAGCTCCAATGATCCGCCGGTAATCGTTCCGCGTCCCGCGGCGGCCGGTTGTCCGATGTTTGCTGCTCCCGAAGACAGGGTCGACACGAAATCGTTCGCACCGGTGCGCAAGAGCCCTTGATTATTGGCGAATGTGGCCAGCGCGATCTGACCGATCGGGACGGTTTGACCGTTGCTGAAAATTCCTTGAATGGTGCCGGTGTTGTCGATGGTGTAGCTGCTGAGAGTCCCCGCTGCGAATCCGTTCTGCAACGTCGAGGAAGTCGCCGAAGCGCCCGCCACCTGAGTGAGCAGGCCGCCACCGTTGGCGTCAAACAGCTGCCAGTTGAACGTAAGAGGGTTTGCGCCATTGGCAAATCCCGTGACGGTGATGCCGGGTACGTTCGTTGCGGGCGCCGTCAATTGACCGGCGCCGTTGAAGGTGAGCGTGCCGGTCTTGATCACCACGGGATTGCCGGCACTACCGACGTCCGCGGCGGGAATCGCGATTTCATAATTCCAGGCGTTGGCGCCGGTTTTGGTGAATGTGTACGTCAGCACATGCGAAGCGCCGAGCGAATCGTTGACCGCGACGGACGTGCTGAATGTGCCGGCCGTGGAAGTGTTCGATGCGGCGAACGTCTCGGTTTGCGCGCCTGTGGCCGCGTCTTTGAGCGTGTTCGCCGAGAAGGTAATCGCCTTGCCGTTCGTCGCCGTGATAACCAGAGAATTCCCGGAAAGGTCCGCGGTGAAATTCGGGTTGGCGTTGATTTGGTTGACGATCGTATTGAGCGTGTCATTCAAAACCGTGGTGTAAGTGAACGTATTGGTTCCGTCGGAGAATGTCAGCACGCTGCCGACGGTTAAGGCGGTCGTCGGGATGATGCCCGCGCCGGTTTGCTGGCTGGCCGGACTCGGCGCCACTGGCGTGGCCGAATTGAGGTTCATAGTGAGCGCCACGTTGGATGTCGGGTTTGGCGGACTCGTTAGTCCAGCCGGAATTGAAACCGTCCCGAGCGTCTGATTGGGATTGATGACGCCGTTGACCGCCTCAAAGCCCTGGACGAGTCCACCGTCGGCAGTCACAAGGTTGCCATTCGCCGCAACAGAGAGGTTCCCGGCGCGCGTATATTCCTGCAATCCGCCCTTGATCAACGTCAGAAAGCCTCCCCCCTGAACGGCGATGTCCGTGGGAACGCCCGTCGATTCAATGCTGCCTTGGGTGAAGTTTGCCGAGATCGCGCTGATTTCCGTTCCCACGCCGACTTGCACCGGATCGCCTGCGCCGTTGGTGGAAATCTGCTGATAGAAGAGGTCCTGAAAGTTCGTGACGTCGGACTTGAAGCCGACCGTGTTCAAGTTTGCGAGGTTATTCGCAATCACAGACAAGTCTTGCGAAAACGCATTTAGACCGGAAAGCGGTGTTGAAAATGATGGCATGCGGTTCTCCTTAGTTTAGGAAGATGTTGAAGTCGTTCCCGTTGTCGCCGGCGGGATTGATCCGGCTGCAAGATTCGTCAGGGTCTGGTTGATGCTGATCAGTTGCTCGAGCGAATTGATCTCGGTCAACTGCTGCACCATCTGCTCGGGGCTCATGGGGTTCGTCGGATCCTGCGCTTTAAGCTGCGCGGTGAGCAGCATGATAAACAAATTCGGATTCGCAAGACTGTTGCTATTTGTTGAGTTCGTGGAAGCGGCCTGCGACGCCGATGCCGCTGCCTGAGGCGCCATGACCGATGCCACGCTGTTTATTTGCATATTCTCTACTCCTTCATTTCAAGCTTCTTTGGCTGACGCAAATTTCAGTGTTCACGCCAATACGCTGAGCCGGATACCGCCCGGGCGCACATCCACCGACTCCACGGGCGTTTCCGAAGGAACCGCTACCGACTCCGCCTGATCGTCGCCCGGGAATTTGGGCTGGAACGGCGCAAACGCCCGCTGGTAACTGCCGCCGTCGTGTCCCGTTCCAGTCGAAGTAGCCATTCCCTGCGAGACGTTCAGGGTGTTTACGTGGAGGTTCTTGTCGGCGAGCGCGGAGTGAAGCGCCGGAAGGTCGTTCGCAAGCATCAATTGGGCGTCGTGATGCTCGACAGCGATCACTGCGCCAATTTGATCTCCACTGATGTGCGCCCGCAGTTCGACCGCGCCGAGCGGCCCAGCCTGCATCTCGATGCGGATCTCCGTCTGATTTGCAGCCTCGGCCAGTCGCGCGCCGCTGACGACCGGTTGGTCCGCGGGTTGGGTGGCCGGCAGTGTTGGCGCGTCCGCCGGTGACGGCACGCTGGTCGAACCCGGCTTGGAATCCGCGTTCACAAGCCGCGGGTCGATTGGAACTCGCAGATCCGCGGCAGTGACTGCTGAATTCGTATCCTGAGGATGCGAGTTCACTGCATTCGCACCCGCCGTGTCGAGGGATTGAGTGAACGCGCTTGCTTCAGTCCGTCCAGCCGTCGAATTCGAGGACCGATCCGAGCTTGAATTGGACTGGTTGCTTTGAGATCCAGTCGAGCTGTCCTTCGCCGGCGGCTTGGAAATTGCGAGACCATTCGTTACAGATTGCGCGGCGTTGGCGACCTGGGTTTGCAAGGCATCGTGAAAGGCCGGCTGAGGAACAGTCGCTGCAATAGCTTTAGTCGATAGAGATGTAGAAACAGCTGCGCCAGAGGGCAACGTCGAGACGAGTTTAGAGAGGCCCTCGCCAACGGGGGAATGCGAAACCCTTTCGTAAGGACTTGCCGGGCCTTGCGCGTTGCTTCCCGCCTGAACTTCGAAAAACTTTAGATCCGGCCTCGCGCCTTGAAGCGATTTGAAGTTGGCAACAGACGGCGGTTGCGGCTCGGGAATTGCCGCGCTCGGTCTTTGTGGAGCGGCCGCGTCGGGAACAGAAGACGCCGTGGCCGGCGATGGAGTCGCCGGTCCCGATTTGATCGGCCATGCGTCGGGAGTTTGTGCCGCGATTCTCGCGTCCGCTGATCGCAGCGGGGAGTCCAGCTCGAGCGGCTGGATTTGCGCTTGGAAAGACAGACTCGACGAAATGACCCGTGAGCTTGCCGACTCCGTCGTCGGCTGCGGTTGTTGCGGGTCCTGCGAAGAGACGGCCGAGGGGTCAGCGATAGCTGCGGGCGATTGGATGGCTGCCGTCAGAGCTGGAATTGAAACTGACAATGACGCCGCGGCCGGATGAGTGGGACCCGCCGCGGCAACGGCCAAGGGAAGAAGGTTCGCCGGCGCCTGTACGGAATCTGCCGCCGGGGCGCCGCTCGCAGGCTCAGCGGCGGGAGGAGGGGCGGGTGCCGGCGCAGGAACTGGGAGCGGAATAGGAGGAAAGTCAAACGGCAATGAAGCAAGTTGAGAGATATTGCGGCCCTGGGCAGAAGCATCTTTCTCGCGCACGGATTCCTTGGGATTAGTTGGAATGGGTGGGTTTGCCGCCTGATCGATCGCGCTGAGCTGTGCACCGAACAGGTCGTTGAACAGAGATGCCGGCAGCGCTTTGCCCGCATCGAATGCTGGCACGACGGGAACCGGCGTCTGAGCAGCCAAGGCATTTTGGATGGACACAGCCAGCATCGACCCGTCTCCGAATGATGTCTCGCGGAGGTATTGCACACGAGCCGCCACAACGGGTTCGCCCGGGACAGATGGACCGAATTGCGGAAGAACAAGAAATCGAAGCGGATAGAGAAAACCGAGGATGCGCTTGAGGCCGGCGCGCGCGAAAACCTAAATTCAAAGCGGCAGGGTTTGCCTACCGGGCGGCAAGATCTATTCTCTGTCCTGAAACTCGTGCCGCATGAGGAAAAGGTCGTCGAGTTCTTGCTGTTCCCGCCTCGCTTGTTCCACGCGATAGTCCTGGAATTTGCGAAGACGAAGGTCGTCAAGAACCTCGCGATTTCGGCGGGTCTGGAAGAAGATTTGTGTTTGCGTCGCGCGTCTTTGTTCGCATTCGGCAAGACGACTTAGCAGGCGGTTGCGAGCCAGGTTGATGTTGGCTTCGCGTAGCGTTTCCAGCTGCAATTCGGAGCCGGTGACGCCGCCTCCCAGGCGCTGCTGAAATCGGCCGTACGAGTCGCGCGACATGTCGTCCAGTTCCTGCAATGCTGCTCGAATCTGCGATTGCTCGGAGACAATGACGTCCAGCTTCCGGCGTTCGGACTGTTCCTGGCTGCGCCGAACATTCAACACCGCCTCAAGCGAGAAGCGAAATGCCATTTGTCCCTCTAGGCTTGCAGAGCGAGCAGCGCCCGGATGTTCTCATCGATAGGTGCGTTCTCGCTTCGATTCTGCTGTAGAAATCCCCGGACCGCCGGAAGAGCGGCGACGGCCTGATCGAGCAGGCGGTCGGATCCTTTTTGATAGGCCCCAATCCGGATCAGGTCTTCCGCAGTGGCGTACGACGAAAGCAGGCGCCGAAGGAGTGTCGCTTTGGCAAGGTGTTCGGAAGAAGAAACGGCGGGCATCAAACGGCTCAGGCTGTCGAGAACGTTGATCGACGGATAGTGCCCCTGAACCGCGAGCTTTCGGTCGAGCACGACGTGGCCGTCGAGGAGCGCGCGAACCGCATCGACAAGCGGATCCTGCTGGTCGTCACCTTCCATCAGGACCGAATAGAACGCGGTAATGCTGCCGTTGCTGAAATTTCCGGCGCGTTCGATGAGCCGCGCCAACAGAGAAAACACGGAAGGCGTGTACCCCTTCGAAGTCGGTGGCTCGCCCAGTGCGAGGCCAATCTCGCGCTGAGCCATCGCGAAGCGCGTAAGCGAATCGACGACCAATAGGACGTGCTTCCCCAGGCTGCAAAAATATTCGGCCATGGCCGTTGCGGTGATAGCGGCGCGAATTCGCAATAGCGGCGACTGGTCCGACGTCGAGACGACGACAACCGAGTGGCGCAATCCCTCTTCACCGAGGGCGTCCTCCAGAAAATCTCGCACTTCCCGGCCGCGTTCGCCGACTAGCGCAACGACCGTCAAATCCGCGGAAGTTCCGTGCGCCATCATTCCGATCAGCGTGCTTTTTCCCACCCCGCTGCCGCCGAAAATGCCCAGCCGCTGCCCCCGCCCGCAGGTGACGAATCCGTCGATGGCGCGCACTCCGCATCCGAGCGGGGCTTGAATCGGCGCGCGCGCCAGAGGCTGATGCGTTTCACCCAGCAAAGGCCATTGCATGTACGTCGAGTATGGCGGTTTGTGATCGAGCGGGTGCCCGGCGCCGTCTACCACTCGGCCAAGCAGGCCCTCCCCGACCGGCACAGACGGCCGGTATCCGCTGCTGATGATGCGGTCTCCATAGTGAATCCCGGCGGGGCGATCGAGCGTCATGGACAGCACCGTCCGGCCGCGGAACCCGATGACTTCTCCGGGCGAAACGCGCCCATCCGCCGTGACGATACCGCAGCCTTCGCCAACCGAAGCGCACGGGCCGTCGGATTCGATCAGCTGGCCCACCGCTTTCGTCACCCGGCCGGTCCACCGCGGCGTGGAAAACGCCTCCAAGCGCAAGAAGTATGGTTCGAGCAGGTTTCGCTGAGCCATCAGCGCGGTCCTGGCGTTTGCCCCGGCCTTTTCGACAGCAGGTCCATGAAACCTTCTTCGATTTCCTTGAGGTGCGTTTCGAGACCGATTTCAGTGGTGCCCACTTCCGTTTCGAGAACGCATCGGAATGGTTCCAGCTGAGGATCGCCGACCAGCTCGGGGACGGGAAAGTTCTCTCCGTTCTGCTTGAAATAATCCCGCCAGCGCTCGATTTCTGAAGGATTGACGCGCAATCGCGTGGTCGAGCCTGTGTTTGCTTTTTCCAGCGCGACCCGCAAGAGGCCGGTCAACAGCAGTGGGTCGATCTGCGATTCGCGGCGCAGGATTTTGCGCGCGATGCTGAGCGTGAGCTGCACGACTTCGCGCTCCACGCGGTGAAAATAGGAATCGCGCTCCGCCGCGAAGGCCGCCAGCGCTTTGCCGATTTCAGACCGCAACGCGGCGAGATTGTTGTCGTATTCGACTCGTGAGTTGGCGCGCCCTTCGTCGAATCCGCGCTGCCAGGCCTGCTTCTCGCGCTCTTCCTCTGCGCCCGGATCCATGGCGAATTGCGACGGATCCACCCCGGCCCAGGCTGACTTCGCCGGCGTTTCTGTTTTCGAGATTTCACCGGCAGGCGCGGACAAACGAGGGTAGGTAAAAGCCTTCGCCGCGTGCACGCCGGGGCCGGCTGGATCTTTAGACGACAAACGCATCCTCCGACATGGTCTTGAGAATCATTTTTCCCTGCGATTCGAGCTTGCGCGCGAGCGCGATGGCCTCCTGCTGCGCGCGGTTCACGTCACTGGCAAGCGTCGGGCCGAGCGCTTCCATGTCCTCTTTCAACATATCGACCGCGCGTGTGGACATGCATTTGAAGAAGTGGTCCTTGAGTTCCTGAGAAGAGCCCTTGAGCGAAACGGCGAGGGTCTTCTTGTCCATTTGTCCCAGGAGCTCGCGAAGGCTCGTCTCCGGCACTTCGAGAAAGTCCGCAAACGTAAACATGAAATCGCGGATGGAGACGGCGAGCTGCGGGCTGTCCTGTTCCACCGCTTCGAGGATGCCGGTGCTGAGCCGGGCGTCGACGGAGTTGAGTATGTCGGCGACGGCCTTGACGCCGCCAAAACCGCGGCGGCTCTGTTCGCCGAGGGAAGTGATTTTCCGCCGGAGGATCAGCGAAATCTTCTGGACCATCTCCGGGGAGAACTGCTGCATCTGCGCGAGGCGCATCACCGCCTGCGCGCGCACTTTTTCCGGCAGCATGACCAAAACGGACGAAGCTGCTTTTCCGCTCAAGTGTGCGAGGACCAGAGCGATGGTCTGCGGGTGCTCGCCCTGAATGAATTTTGCGAGCTGCTCGGGATCGGCTTTTTGAAGCACGCTGATGTTGCGCGTGCCGACTTCCTGCGCCTGCGTCACCTGGTCGAGCAGCGTTTTTGCACCGACCTCGCCGAATGCCTTCACGAGCAACTGGGACGCGTAGCTGGGTCCGCCCTGAGCGAGATATTCCTGGGTGAGCGTAAGGCGGTGATACTCTTCGAGCACGGCGGCCGCGGTCTGGGGAGAAATATATTCGAGGTCGGTGATTTCCTGCGTGATCAGCTTCAGGTCCGCGTCCGGGAGCTTTTTGTAAACCAGGCTCGCGATTTCGTCGCCCAAGACGACCAGCAGGATCGCGGCTTTGCGTATCCCGGTGAGAGGACTGTTTCCGGCGGTCATTATTGCTCCTCGGCGCGCTCACGCGTCCAGCTCTGGATCAGCCGCGAAGCCCCGTCAGGCTCCCGCTTCACTTTGTCGACGAGGTGGCGCTTCAGCGCGACGGCACGCGCAACTTCCGAGCCTGTCTCGGACAATTCGCGTTCAAGCTCGCGTTCAATATCCAGGGGCGACGCCAACGCCCGGGTGGCGCCCGGGCCCGCGCTGGCGGCAGGTTCCTGACTGACGCGCGCGGGCAAGGCCTTCATCGTCGCCACAGCCTGTTTGGTCATGGGACGGAGGACGAGCAGGTAAACCAGCACGAAAATGATTCCGACACCGGCGTAGCGCAGCAGGCCCATCCACGGCTCGATGTTGCGCACGGCGAGTTGCACCACCGTCGGTTTTTCCGGCGCCTCCGCGGGCGGCAACTGGAACGAAATGTTCTGCATCGCCAGTTCGTCGCCGCGCTTCGAATCGAAGCCGATCGCCGCGCGCACCAGGTCCTCGAGCTGCTTCATCTCCTCCGGCGTCCGTTTTTTGCGGTTTTCCTGGCGCTTGCCGTTGACTTGCTGCACGTCCACGGCGTCGTCAATCAACACGGCTGCGGCCAAGTGTTTGATCTGCCCCGGAGGCTCGATGGTGTGGTGGGTCGTCTTGCTGACGGCGAAGGTCTTGCTTTCGTTCCGCATGCCCTGAACCACATTTGCGGGAGTCACTTGCACGGCGTTCGGCTGGGGAGGATTCGACTGGCCGGGTTTGGGCTGGGCGGGATTCGGCTGGCCAGGATTTGCTTGTGCGCTCGGCACGTTACTCGACGTGCCGGGAATGCCGGCGGCGGGCACGCCGGTGGTTTCGTCCTGCGTAATTTGAGACGTCAGAGTCGCAACGGCGTTGGGATCGTACTGCTCCTGCGTCGTCTCGCCGGAATTGGAGTCGTATTCGATGGTGACGCTGGATTTCACGTGATCCGCGCCGACGACAGGCGCCAGCGTATCGACGATGCGCTCGGCCATGGTCGTCTCGAGATCGGCCAAATCGACGCGCGCACCACCACCATCCCTCCGCCCTTTGTTCAGCGGGAGCCGCCCGTCGGCGCTGACGATGGTCACATCCGCGGGCGAAAGGTTTTCCCAGGCGCTTGCGACCAGGTTCGCGATCGCGTTGACCGTTTCGTCGACGTTGCGCTGCGTGCGCAGCTTTACGACAACGGCGGCCTTGGCCGGGCGCTCGTCGCTGGTGAACAAAGACTCGTGCGGCAGCACCAGATGCACGCGCGCGGATTCAACCGTATCCATCGTTTCGATCGTGCGCTCAAGCTCGGCTTCGAGTGCCCGCTGGTAGTTCACGCGCTCGGAAAAGTCGCTGCTCGACCAGTTCGGCTTGTCAAAGAGTTCGAAGCCGATTCGCCCGGTGTGGGGCAGGTTTTGCGACGCCATCTCGACGCGCACTCGGTCCAGCTTGTCGGCTGGAACCTCGATGGAAGTTCCGTCGCTTGAAACTTGATAGGAGATATTTTCCGCCGCAAGCCGCTGGATGATCTTCTGCGTGTCGGTCGGATCGAGCCCGGTGTACAAGTTCTTGAAATCGGCTGCGCCAAACAGTCGGACGAACAGATAGAGCACCAGCCCCACAACCACGAGACTTCCGCCCAACATGATCTTCTGGTTGGTGCTGAGTCCTCGCACAAACGCGAGAGCTTGTGCCAGTATCTTGTCCATGACCGTTGTAGATTTTGCCGGGAACCGTCCGGGCGGTGACCTCGCCATGCCGCGCCGCGCCGCGCGAGTGACTATCGCGCGGCGATCAGAACTGCATCTGGGAAATTGTCTGGTATGCCTGCACGATCTTATTCCGCACTTGGACCATCATCTCGAACGCCAGGCCGGCTTTTTCCACGGCAATCATCGCCGAGTGAACGTCATCGCCCGAGCCGTCCAGCATTCCCGCCACCTTCGCCTGCGCATCGGTGTGGAGGTCCTGGACCTGGTCCATCGCGTCACGCAGCGTTGCAAGAAAGTCGGACTGGCTGCCCGCGCCGGCGACTTTGTCGGCAGCTGAAGCTCCCAGACTTGGATTTGGAATACCCTGAATTGGCATCGCCATCGAATTCCTCCGTACGTGCAGCGTTTACGTCGCCAACGTGATCGCCGATTGAATCATCGCTTTGACGGTCTGAATGGCCGAGACGTTCATCTGATACGAACGCGCGGCTTCCATTAGGTTTACGCTTTCCTCTATCGGGTTGACGTTCGGGAAATCGACGTAACCGGTGGCGTCCGCGTCGGGATGGCCCGGATCGAATCGGCGCGACGGCGGAGACGTGTCCTGGACCACCGCGGCGACTTGCACGCCCTCGGCATGCCAATCCGTGAAGCTGGCGAGTGTCACCGCGAAACCAGGGGTTACCGGATGTTGGGCGGCAAACACCACGTTCTGGCGCCGGTACGGACCGCCTTCGATCGTGCGCGTGGTTTCCGCATTCGCCAGATTGCTCGCCGACAATTCCGCGCGTTCGCGCTCCGCCAGCAGCGCCGATCCGCTCACCTGCATCATTCCGAACAGATTCATGTTTTCTAACTCCCTTCCCTGATCGCGTATTGAACCAACGCAAATTCGGCTTTCATGGCTGTGGTCGCGGCCTGATATTTCAATTGCAGTTCCGCCAGCAACAGTCCTTCGCGGTCCACACTTACATTGTTTCCATCCGGGCGCGAGAGCAGCCCCGGCACCTGGCGCGCGATCGGCAAAATCGGGCCCGCCGGATCTTGCGCCAGAGCGAATTCGAACTCGCTGTGGAAGTTGATGTCCTGCGTGCGGTAGCCCGGCGTGTCGACGTTGGCGATATTGCTGACGAGAAGCGATTGGCGCACCGTAGCGAGGTCGAGAAAGCGTTCCAGCAGCACGAACTGCGACGTATCCATGATGCTCATGCCAGCCTCCGCGCGGGCAAACCGTAGTGGCGAATCTTGTTTCGAATTGTGCGCAGGCTCACTCCCATCAGTTCCGCCGCGCGCGTTCGGTTGCCGCCGGTAGCCTCCAGCGTGCGCTCCAGAAGCTGGCGCTCGGCATCGCGCAGCGATGTCCCTGCTTTCAAGGTCGCCGCGGATTCGTCTTCCAGCGCCGTTTCCAGGTGCGCGAGCAACTCGCTTCCGAGCATGGAGCCGGTCGAGAGCGCCAGCGCGCGGCGAACGAAATTCTCGAGTTCCCGCACATTTCCGGGCCAGCTGTGTGCGGCGAGTCCCGCGGCGAGCTCGGAAACAATCTGGTACGCGGGCGACGCTTTAGGGGCGTGTTTGTGAAGGAAATGTGTCGCCAGCTCCAGAATGTCCTCGCGGCGCTCACGCAGCGGCGGAATCGCAAGCGGCACGACACTCAAGCGGTAGTAAAGGTCCGCGCGAAATTCCCCGGTGGCGATGCTGGCGCGAAGCGGCCGGTTCGTCGTCGCGACCACCCTTACGTCGAGGGGCACCGGCCGCGTGCTGCCCAGCGGATCCACCTCTCGTTCCTGGAGCACGCGGAGGAGTTTCGGCTGCAATTCGAGCGGCATCTCGCCCACTTCGTCCAGCAGGACCGTGCCTCCATTCGCCAACTCGAACTTTCCCGGCTTTGTGACGCTCGCGCCGGTAAAAGCGCCCCGGACATGTCCAAAAAGTTCGCTTTCGAGCAGGTGAACCGGAAACGCGGAGCAGTTCACGGCCACAAACGGCTTTTCGCGCCGGTCGCTTGCTCGATGAATCATCCGGGCGACGAGTTCCTTGCCCGTTCCGCTTTCGGCTTCGATCAAAACGTCAGCGCCCGTTCGGGCCACGCGGCGTACCTGATCGAGCAGCCGAAGGAGGGCCGGTGAATGGCCGACCAGTTCCTGCGCTTCCGAATCCTCCCGTTTTTCCTTCTCCGGTCTGGCCGCGCTCGCCAGAACTCTTTCCGCCGCCTCCTGCAGGCGTTCGAATGCGATCGGCTTCGTAAGATAGTCGCAGGCTCCTTCCCTAATGGCCTCCACGGCGTCGGGGACCGTCCCATATGCAGTCAGAAAAATGACGGCTGTGGAGGGCGCTATCTCGCGAACGCCTTGCATCACCTGCATGCCGTCACCATCGGGCATGCGCACGTCGGTCACGACGAGGGGAAGCGGCGAACGGCGGAACTTGGCCAGCGCTTCGACCGTTCCCCCCGCCGTCGAAACGTCCCAGCCGTTGCGGCGGAAGCTCGCCTCCAGGGCCATTCGCATCCCGGCTTCGTCGTCGACTACCAGCACGGCGTTTTCGTTCATCGTGTGTCTCCCGCCGCGGGCAGTGTCAGCATGAATGTGCTGCCCAGCCGCGGAGCGCTGCGCACGAAGATTGAGCCTCCGTGCTGCTCAATGACCTTTTTGCAGACCGACAGTCCCAGCCCGGGGCTTCCGGCATTCGTTGTGAATCCAGGATCGAAAATCTTTTCCATGGCTTCCGGCGTGATGCCTACTCCCTGGTCCTCGAAGTCGATCTGCACGCGGGGACTGTCTCCGGCGGGGATTTTCGTGAGGCTCACCGCGAGTTGGCCCCCGGGAAGCATGGCCCGAAACGCATTGAGCGCCAGATTCAGGAACACCTGCTGCAGCCGCGACGGGTCCGCCGGTATCAGGATTTTTCCCGCGCGGTTGTCCAGCCGTATCTGCAACCCGCGCTGGCGCGCGAGTGGCCCCAGAAATTCGACCGTTTCGCGCACCAGCCGGTCGAGTTGCGTGGGAATCGGTTCAAGCGAAGGCTCGCTGTGAAATTGCAGGACGTTGTTCACCGTGGCGGAAAGCGTGCGCAGGCCGGCCTGGATGTGGCTTACCCACTGGCCCGTCTCGGAGGTGAGCGCCGTCGAATCGGCCAGCAACCCGGCGAACAGTTCCAGGCTGCCCAGGGGATTGCGAATTTCGTGGGCGAGAACTGTGGCGATCTCGGCCAGCGCCTGATCGCGCCGCGCCTGTTCGTTTTCCGCGGCGAGCCTTTTTTCCTGCGTCGTGTCGCGAAGAATCCAGATCGTGTCTCCCTCGGCGCCGGCGCTTCCGGTTACCTTCGCGCGCGTGACGCCGAGGTAGCGAGTGACTGCGGCTTCATTGAGAATCCATTCGCGCTCGCCATTCATCGGCTCGGCGGAGATTTCCGCGAGGAGCCTTCTGATCGCGTCCGGCCGTTGCGGTTCCGCGCCGTCCGTCAGGCGCGACTCAAGGTCGAGCAGGCGGCGCGCTTCCGGATTGATTGCCTGCAGGCGGCCGCTCGAATCAAAAACCAGCACTCCAAAGGGCAATGCCTCGAGAATCTGCGCGAGAAAACTTCGGACCCGCGTGGTCTCTTCCAGGCTCTGCGTGAGCTCGGCATTGGTGCGTTCGAGCTCGCCGCTGAGCCGCGACACCTCAATCCGCAACTGGCCGTAGGCTTTTTCGAGCGAATCCGCGGCTTGCGTAAACGTGGCGAACGCACGGACCAGGGACCGTTCCGCGGCGTGCCGGTTGCGCCCGCCCATCCGCTGCCTGCGCACTTTTTTCCGGGCACTCGGCAGAATTGGCATGCCGCACGTGCGTGCACGGCGGGGGCCAATCTTTGGCGCACGGGCTTAGATTTCTCTTAGGGCGGCGCCGGTGTCGCGCAAGATAAGATGCGACGAGCAAATCTGCCGGCTCGTTCCAGCCAAAATAAAGGCTCGTTCCACGGCGTGCTGCAGCTCGCGGACGTTGCCGGACCAGGAATATTGGCGCAGGGCCGCGGCGGCGGGCGCCGCGAAAGCCTTGCGCGGGACATTCGCCTGATCGCACAAGGAATTGAGAAAAAGCCCGGCCAGCGGAAGAATCTGCTCTTTCCGTTTGCGCAGAGGAGGCAATTCGAGCGGAAACACCGCCAAACGGTAATACAGATCCTGCCGGAACTTGCCCTCCTGAATGCAGCGCAGCAGATTCACGTTCGTCGCGGAGATCACGCGGACGTCGACGCGAAAGACGTCCGAACTCCCCAGGCGCTGGACTTCCCCGTCCTGCAGGAAGCGCAGCAATTTCGCCTGCATGCTCAGCGGCAGCTCGCCCACTTCGTCCAGGAAAAGCGTGCCGCCGTGTGCGACATGCAATCGTCCCACGCGCGACTGCACGGCTCCGGTGAAGGCGCCGCGCGCGTGCCCGAACAATTCCGCTTCGAGCAACTGCTCCGGAATCGCCGCGCAGTTCACGACAACAAAGGGCCCCTTGGCGCGCGAGCTGATCTGATGGATTCCTCGAGCCACGAGTTCCTTTCCCGTGCCCGTTTCACCGGTAATCAGCACGGTCGTGTTTCGGGGACCCACGAGGCGCGCGAGGCGGAAGACCTCGTCCAGCCCCGCGCTTGCTTCGGCCATTCCCGGCAAAGGGTCCGCGCCGGCCGGTTCCGCTTCAGAAGTTGCTCCATCGGCCGGTTGATCCGCCTCATCGGCGGCGTCGATGAGATCTCGCTCACCGTGCGAAGACACGCCCGCGAGTGTCTCCACCGGCTCATCGGCGTTCTCGTCCGAATCCACGACGCGAATCACCAGGTGCGGGTGACGCGTATGAATCACGCGAATCACTTCTCCCACGTCGAGGTCGTGCAGTTTCCGGTCCAGCAGCACTTCGCCCCAATCTTCGGATTCGAGCTTCGCCAGCGCGTCAGCGCCTCCGGCCGCTTCTTCCATGTCGGACCACTCGCGCCTCGGATTTCCGATCCACTGCGTGCGAAACGTCGGATCCGAACTTACCACCAGCACGCGCGAATGCTGCTGCGCGACTTGCCTTTCCGCTACGCTCATTTCGTTTTCTCCGTTATTGCGCACGCCGGATGGAAATTAAAAACGCCTCATCGCAAACGCCCCGAACGGGCTTTCCAGAGTCCGACCAGTGGTGGAAACCCTAGGCGATTCAGGGTCCAAACAGAAACAGAATCTCCGTTGGAAACAGACGGGATACAGGATTAGAGACGGGAGGAGTGAGTCATCGCGGGATATTCGTCCCACAATGAAATCCGGCGCGGGTTGCTCGCGCCGGCGCAGCTATAAAGGCGCCGTAAACAATGTACGTATTTCTCGGCCAAATGGCCGAGTATCTTTAACGCACCCCAATTGCCCGGCCGTGTGCTCCGCTCTGAAACGGACCCGCCGCTGCGCGACGCCGCCGGAATGCCCGCTCCATTTCGCCCGGCCACCGGTCCGCGGCCCCGCAGGCAGCCGGATCCGGCGGAAAGTACAGGTGCCAGCCACCTGCACTGCGGTTGAACGAACGGCCAGTAGACGCGGATTCCACCATCTGCCAGAGTGAGAGTGTTCGCGAAAATGCAGCCCTCTCTCTTGACGAGAGTTGAACCGCTCTTTGACAACTGAATATGAGGAAATGGTCGGCCTTCAGTGGCACAAACACTCGCTTGCCCGGACAAAGGAAGGGTGCCTGCGCGGAGTTTCGCTAGTAGCACCGACAATCCTGCCTGCACTGAGGTCCGCTACCAGCGGACCGAACGTGTCGGTGCTCTTACGACCGCCGCTTAGCAATGACTAACCGCACGCTCGAAGGGGTGATTGTTCCGAGCGGCCTTCAGGCCCACGAATCGCGCGCTTGCGAGTTTCCTGGCTTCACAGTTTGCGGAAAAAGGGCGCTTTTTAGGGGGTCGGAGCTTCAGCTCCGACATAAAGGGCTTGCACTCAATGCGCTTCAGCGCCGGAGGACACTCTTCACTGCCTTTTCCCGCAGCCTGTTCAGCCATGGCCCGCTTTCACTCCGATTTCGACGCATTTCTAATCGACAATCGCGCCGAATAGAAATCGCCGTAACCCACTGAAAACAAACAATCGGCGCACGTTCTAATCGACAAACAATCGGGAGGTAACCGTGCGCGTAGCGCCAGCGTGTCCTGAGCGGAGTCGAAGGGTATCCTTGCTGGCATTTTTCGTGTCCGTCGTCGCCGCGTAAATTCAGCGGCAGAATGCCGGCGCCACGAATGCCAAGCCCTCCCGAGCATGACTCACCAGTCACGGAAGCAGGGTGACACACCATGCAAAGCAATCGACGACCCGACTAGGGTCGTCGTCCCGAGCGAGCATCGCGAGCCGAGGGATCTCTCTTCCAGATTAAGTGACACACCCTGCAAAGTAATCTCACACGCAAGTCACTGAAAACAAACGATGGGGATACTCGCAGGGTGACACACAAAATCGACGGGCGGTCGCCGTCAATTTGCCAATTGGTCGTTGTGCTCGGGCGATTCGCCCTCGATTTGGCAGGCCCTGGAAATGTCCAGCACGTGCAGCAGCCGGTCGTCGAGCTTGTGCACGCCCAGAATCATCGAGCGGACTTTCCCGTGCAGCGTTTCCAGTCAGGATCGAGTTGAATGACCCCGTCGCGAATCTTGCTGAGCAGATTTTCGCCCACGTGCGCGACGGCCTCGAGCTTGGAAAATCCCAGAAAGCCGCACGTGCCCTTGATCGTGTGGATGGTTCGGAAGATGCTGGCAAGCGTCTCCGCGTTGTGCGGATCCTTTTCGAGGGATACAAGCTCGCGGTCCAGACGGTCGAGATTTTCGTAGCTTTCGACTAAGAACTCGCCAACGATCTCGTTGTCACTCATTCGCGAAAGCCTCGCTCAGATTGTTGCTTCAGCCGCGTACCGGCACACCCAGCCGTATAAATCGGTGCACTCTCCGGTGTCTTTAGGAATTTGCGGCTGTGGATTTTTCGGATTTCGAACTACGGTCGCCGCTCAATATCGGGAACGGAGCCGAAGAGCCTGAGGCCCCGCGATTGCTGCACCGGTTCGGAACACCCGGTGGTGCGCGGAATACGGCACTGGCGTCACGGCACCGTACGTGAGCATCCGCGGCTGTTCCACAGCGATCAGCCGGCTGATCTTGCCGAATTCATCTCGACGCTCCCAGTGCTGCAACACGTCCACTTTCGCAATGATTGCGGATGCGGCGTGAATCGAGTCGGCGGTGCTGAGACCGTAGTCTCGCTCAAGTTCCACCGCCTTTCTGGCGACCCGCTGGTCCAGGTCCACTTTCTTGATCCACGGCCACTGAAACATCCCCTGTATCTCCGCGATCTCCTCGGCCGAAATAAGACGCGTGCCGACGGCATCGCCGAACTGCGGGCGGATCACTTCGGCGACGGTGAACGTCGACGTAAACAGCTGCACGTTCCCGTCGCGCGCATGGTAGAGAACGTCCTCGCAGATCTTTCTGCGCTCGCCTTCCATCTTCTTCAGAAAGCAGATAAAGGCCGTGGAGTCCCAGTAGATCTTGTTCACTTTGCTGGTCATCGTTTATCGTCTCAGGCGTGAAATGTACTCTCCCAGTTTCAAGTCCCCCGTGAGTCTGGAAATGCGGCCCGACATGTACGCGATATTGGGCAGGGCTTCCTTCGGCTGGCACGCTTCAATTCCCGAAACGCGCATGAGAATCGGCTCGTCGAGCGAATTGAACGTCAGCTGGCCAAACACCATCACGCGCTGTCCAAGAAACTCCTTCGCGTCGGCAAGAATCTTCCCGCTGTGAAACCGGCAGGTGACCCGTTGCCCGGTGATTTCGCTGCACACCCGGAACCGCATCCCCCGGTTGACGCTGATGGATTCCAGAATCCCGACCACCGAGCTCAGCGTCTCGTAGCGCTGCCCGGAAATCCGTCCGATCTGTTCAGCCGCGGCCGCTTCCAGCCGCTCCTCTTTCCCGTCGACAATCACCGCAATGTCGTCCATCGAAGCGTACTGCTGGGCCAGGACTTTCAGCTGCTCGAGCGCCGGATCGGAAAACCAGTACGGCCGTTCGCCGGAATGCGACACCGCGTGCACCCCGTCGATGGCCGCCTTGCGGATCTCCTGCAAATAATCTTTCGGCGGCCTCCGCAGGTGCCCGATGAAAACAATCTCCGCGGGCCCGGACTTCTTCATCGCGCTGATTTCCCATTCGATGCTGCCTTTCGGTTCCCCCGAAAGCGTCACGTCGAGTTCGCGCAGCACGCCCCAAAACGCGCGCACGGCGACCAGCACACTCCCCGGCCGCAACCATCCCCCGCGGCCTTGCAGCTTCAGCGAAATCGGCTCGAGCGACACGCCATCTCTCCCCTGGACATCTCTCGCGCTCCACCGCTACGACGTCCTCACGAACACTCCCATGTTGAATCGCCCGCTATAGACCGACTGCTGCGCGGGCGGCGCCGCCACCATGTGCACGGTCCGCTGCAGCTGACCCGGCGAGCATGGTCTCTTCATGCACACGATCGCGCCCAAATGGCGCCCTGCCGCATAGTCGGACGGCATGGCCTTGCTGGTGAGGAGAATCACGGGAATGTGCTGCAGCCGCTCGGTCGTCTTTACGATCGCGCAAAGATCGAGCCCGGAAATCGCGCCACCCTCCGACTCCGCCACGAGCACATCCGGCGTCTCGCTGCGCAGCACGCCGAGGGCTTCTTCCGCGTTGGCCACGTACAGCACGTGATAGCCGTCCTGCTCGAGCAGCGCCTTGATCACCTGCGCCGCGCGCGCGTCGGATTCGATTCCCAGGATGCGCACCTGATTCGGATAAGGCGTCGCCGCAAACACGGCGTTCAAGCTGTCGCCGCCGTCGCGCAAAAACTCCACGGCCAGCGCGTAGCTGAACGTCGAGGTCAGCACGCTGCGCACGATCTTCGCCCGCCTCGCGGTATTGATCGCGCCGGGCTGCTCGGAAAACGGGCAGGTCACTTCGAGCACTTGCCCCGACCAATAGCCGCCCCGTGCCGTCGTCAGCAGCACACCGTCGCGCGACACGTCGACGCTCTTCGCGAAATCATCGAACGACTCGAGCGTCCCGATACCGCCGCGGATGTGTGCTGCCATGGAAATCCGCGCCCGGGCCCGCCGCCGCCGGTCTCTGATCGGGCGAGGAGCTTGATTTGTGACTAGCTCGATTCCTGCGATGACACACCTTCCCCCAACGAAATTCTTCGGGTCGACCCGTAATTACCTGGAAAGTTCCCTGCTACTCGCCGCCAAATCCTCAAGCCCCGCCAAGCGAACGGCTCCACCCCGTCGCGGGCAGTCCGCCTCGCACATACGGTACCTATCGGCTTTTCCACAGAAACTGTTAGCTTCTTGCCATGCAAGTTCGTTGCCGACGCGAGCACGGTAAGTCCGTTGGCATCCCTGTGTTTTGTATGGGTTGCGGATATCCCCGGCGGTGAAAGAATCGCGAAGCCCAGCGCCCGGCATTTTCTGCCCGGCTGCCGGTCGGGATTTTCCGCAGTGCGCGTGGCGAGGAAATGCGATCGATCGGCGCTACTTGACGCGATCGTGTTCCGGCAATTTCAGGCTGTAGCCGATCCACGGCTCTTTGATCAGGAACTGGGGGTCTTGCGGAATTGGCTCGATTTTCTTTCGCAGCCGGTTGATGAACACGCGCAGATATTCGCGCTCCTCGCCGTATTCCGGTCCCCAGACTGCGTGGAGCAACTCCTCGTGCGGAATCACGCGATTGGGATGCGCCGCCAGATAGCTCAGCAGATCGAATTCCTTGGAGCTTAGGCGAATCTGTTTGCCGTGCGAAGTGAGCCGGCGCGCCCGGAAATCGACCTCGACGTCGCCAATCCACACGTTGCCGATTCCGGCGAACGGCGCCGGCGCATTTCTTCGCATCACCGCCCGGATTCGCGCCAGCATTTCCGGCATGCCGAAAGGTTTCGTGACGTAGTCGTCCGCGCCGACATCGAGCGCCGCGACCTTGTCGCTTTCCTTGTCCCGCACGGTCATCATGATGATGCACACGTCGGAAACCAGCCGGATCTGCCGGCAGGTTTCGATTCCGGTGAGGCCGGGCATGTTGATGTCGAGGAGAACCAGGTCGTATTTGTCGGAGTGAATTCGCTCGAGCGCTTCGCTTCCGCTGCGCGCGTCGGCGACCTCGTAGCCTTCGTGGACAAGAGTCGTCCGCATTACGCGGCGGATTTGCGGCTCGTCGTCCACCACAAGAATGCGTCCTTCGGCCATGCGGACACCTCAGAGGATCGAAATAAGCGCTGGAATCGTCATGGATTCTGGCGGCGATCCTGAATGTCGGCGATGTGATCGCGTAAACGATTTAGAACGGCGTCGCTTTCTCCGTTCCCAAGCTCCCGTTCCACTTCCGTCAGCGCGAAGTGGACGATATCGTGATGGTGAATCTCTTTGCCGGGCAGTTTCTCGCCCAGCTCGAGCCAGATCTTGTGCAGCAGGTCGATTTCCTTCGGAGTCATACGCGGAGCGTGCGGCCCGAGGTAGAAAACCTGTTCCTGGCCCGACGGAGTGAAGAGTTCGAGGGTCACGCGAGGGCGCGGTTCGGGCATGCGTTCCCATGCCAGCCCGATTTCGTGCGCCTGTTCGGTGATTGAGTCCCTCGAAGAGCGCCCCGCAACGATCGCGCTCGAATTCAGATTCGCGGCGGTGCGCAATACGCCTTCCCACAGATCGTTCGCGGCGACCACCGCGAGGCGCACCGGCTTGCCTTCCTTTTCCGCAAGCGACAAAACCTTCGTAAAAAGGAGCTGCTCGATCGTCGTGAACAGCTGGTCAGGCGCGAGATCGTATTCGCCCGATGCCGCTCGCCGCAGGAGTCGCACGTGCAGCACGACGATTTCCGCCTGACGGCGTTTCGCACGACGTAAGGCGGCTTCGAGCGCGTAGAGCGCATACTGCGTGCTTACCGGAACCAGAATATTTCCCGGCTGCACTCCCACGTTGTTCAGGGTCAGGTCGGCTTCCTGGGCGAGATTGAACTGATCGAGTTCGACATGCCCCTGCCCCTGGCTCATTCGCGCCCGGTGAATCCTCTTCTCGGAGATTTCAAACGCGACGAACAGCAGTCCGGAAAAAATCAGGCCGGACACGGTCGCGGCCGGTTTCGTGAAGAGATTGACCACCGCAAGGCCCAGCAGAACGAGCGTAATCAAACCCAGCCCCACTGGAATCTCCACGCCCCCGATCCGGAAATTCAGCGGGACCCGGAACTCGCGGTCCTGCTTGTGCGTGTAGCGCAGCACCAATACGGCGATTCCCTTCAGCGCGAAGCTCCAGATCACGCCGAACGCGTAAAGGTTGGCGAGAAACGTCACGTCGCCGCGGCTGATCAGAATCGTAACGATCTGCAGCACGACGATGGTGTTGATGATCCGGTAAGAGGTCCCGAACTTCGGATGCGGCTGCCGGAACCAGTCGCTCAGCACGCCGTCCTCTGAAACCCGGTTCAGAACGCCGTTCGATCCCACGATCGCCGTGTTCACGGCGCCGGAGAGAATCAGCGTGCCAACAACAACCACGAAGATGTGGAAAATCAGCCTCGCAAGAAATGGCCCCGTCAGGCTCATCGCCAGGCCGCCGATCAGATTTTCGAAATATTGGGGCCGGGTCTTATCCGGGATGATCATCACCGCGAAGAAGGAAACCAGAGACGTGAACACAAGGCTGTAGATGAAAATTACGAATGCGGCCTTCTTTAAATTTGCGAGCTTGGGATGCTCGATCTCGCGGTACACCTGCGCGAGGGATTCTTCGCCGCTCATCGCCAGCACCGAGTGGCCCAGGCCCACGAACACGGCTACGAGAGTGAGCGTCTTGGCCCACTCCCTGCCGGATAACCATCCAAGCGAATGGCTATCAAGAACGATGTTGCGGGGGATGGGCGCCGGCGGCAGATGGAACCCGCGAACGAACAGCGTGTAGCCGCACCAAACAATCAGCATCACCACCATCACGGTCGTGAGCTGCATGATCCACAGCGCTTTTTCGCTGGATTCCGTGATTCCCTTGATGTTCTGCCACCAGAAATAGACGGTCACCAGAATCGCGAATGCCGCCGCAGTCGCGCCGTTGCTCAAGACAATTTTGATGTGCGCGTAGGCGAACAGCTCATTGAGCAGCCCGGCCAGATATTGCCCTGCAGACACTCCACTGATCGGCCCGGTCAACACGTAGTCGAACATGAGGGCCGAAACCGAAAATTTCGCCAACGTCCCGCCCATCGCTTCCTTCACCACGCGATAGACGCCCCCGCGCACGAACATGCTGCAGCTCTCCACGTACACTTGGGAGACCGCGTAGGAAAGCAACATGGTCGCGAGGATGAACCACGGCGCCGCCTTGCCGATGAACTGCTCCGCTTCGCCGCCCGCGTAGTACGCCGATGACGCGAGGTCGTTCAGCACGATCGCCGCGGCGCGCCAATAGGAAATGAAAGCGAGCATCGCCGTCGTCGCGACCAACACCTTCGCAACCGGGCGCGCGCCGGGCATGAATGAGGGCCCCTGTGGATTCGTCGAGGACATTAGCTTTCGCTACGGAGCAAAAGTCACGCCAAAGAAGGTACGCGGAGAGGCATAAACGAGTCATAAGCAATACATAAGGAATTCATAAAGACACGGAGTAAATCTCGTATCGCCAAGGATATGCGCGGCTTTAGCGACGATGGTGCGCCAGGTTGTGCACACTGGCGGCACGCGAACGCCAATCAAGAGAGATTTCCGAGTCGGTATTAGAATTCGTTAAGAAGTTGGCGCCAGAGAATTGGTAGCGATACCGGGAATCGAACCCGGATTTGTGCCTTGAGAGGGCACCGTCCTAACCCTTAGACGATATCGCCGTTGTTTGCGACCGCCTGCCAATGCGAAACGTGCGAGAAAACGCAGGAGACGGTCGGAACCACAGACGCAATTTTCGCACGCCTAATTCGGCCGTGCAAGCGTGCCGAAACTGCGGGGACCGGTTGTGATAAAATTCCCGCTCCTATGGACAAGGCAGGAGATTTTCTGGGAAAAGTGGTGCGGCGCTTCGACCGCCCGGAAACGACGCTCGCTTGGCTTTCGGTAGTCTGGCCGGCAATCGCCGGAAAGACGCTGGCGGCGCACACCGAGCCAATGCGCTTTGACGGCGGGGTGCTCGAGGTAGCGGCCGACGCCAAGGCGTGGCAACAGCAAATTGAGAGTATGAAGCGCGAGTTGCGCGACCGGGTCAATCGAGCCTGGGGCGGAAATCTGGTGAGCGATGTGGAGTTCGTCGCAGCGAAGCCCGGTCCGAAGTTCGTTTCCCACGAGGGCGATAACGCGCACACGCCGTTTATTCGCCGCCGCCGCGCTTAGCTTGCCCACGACTGGGGCGGCGTCAAAGCCGTCCGGTTTATTCAAAGCCGCAGAAAGTTCTAATCAGCCATGAAGATCACTCGCGAAGACGTGTTGAGGGTTGCCGAGCTTGCGCACCTGGGGCTCTCTCCCGAGGAAGTTGAGACCTACCGGAATCAACTCGATCGAATTCTTTCTTATATCGACAAGCTGAATGAGCTCGATATCGCGAATGTCGAGCCGATGGCGCAAGTGATCTACCCGCCTGCGGCCGGAGCGGGCTCAGCTCATCCCGAGCTCCGCGAGGACGTCATTCAGCCTTGTGTTGTGTCCGAGCCGGTGCTGGCGGCGGCGCCCGATGCGGCCAAGCCCTTCTTCCGCGTTCCCAAGGTGATTGACCGATGACTGCGGCAACTTGGACGATTCCATCGGTCCGCGCAGCGCTCACCGCGAAGAAGATCTCGGCTCGCGAATTGGCTGCGGAGTTCTACGGTCGAATCGATCGTCGCAATCCTGAGCTGAACGCCTACCTGACGCTTTCGCCCGAACGCGCTTACGCGCAAGCGGATCGCATTGACGCCGCGATCGCGCGCGGCGAGGCTCTGCCGCCGCTCGCGGGCGTTCCAATCGCCATCAAAGACGTGATCAGCACACAAGGCATCCGCACAACCTGCGCATCGAAGATCCTCGAGACCTATGTTCCGCCCTATGACGCGACGGCGGTCGAGCGCCTGGACAAAGCTGGCGCCGTTTTCCTGGGCAAAACGAACTGCGACGAATTCGCCATGGGTGGCTCAAACGAAAACTCCGCCTACGGGCCAGTGCGAAATCCCGTAGCGCCCGACCGAGTTCCCGGCGGTTCGAGCGGGGGCTCTGCAGCGGCGGTGGCTGCGGGCCTAGCCGTTGCGGCTCTGGGGACCGATACCGGCGGCTCGATTCGCCAGCCCGGATCGTTCTGCGGGATTCCGGGGCTCATGCCGACTTACGGACGCGTCTCGCGATACGGTCTGGTCGCTTTCGCCTCGTCGCTGGACAAGATTGGGCCGTTCGCGACGAACGTAGCTGACGCAGCCGCTGTCTTGTCCGTAATCGCGGGGCACGACGGGAACGATTCGACATCGGCCCCTGTTCCAGTAGCGAATTACGCAGCGGCGATAGCCAAACCGGTTCAGGGCCTGCGCATCGGTGTGCCGGAAGACTACTTCGGCGAGGGTCTCGACCCGGAGGTAAGAGCAAACATTGAAGCAGGAATCGCGGAGCTTGAGCGATTGGGCTGCAAGAGGGTCCCGTTGCGGATGCCTCACACGGACTACGCGATCGCGACGTATTACATCCTGGCGACTGCGGAGGCGAGTTCCAATCTCGCCCGGTATGATGGCGTCCGCTATGGCCTCCGCGTACCGGGGGCGACTCTAACCGAAATGTACCGGCAAACGCGTGTTCGCGGTTTCGGCCCCGAGGTGAAGTGCCGGATCATGCTGGGGACCTACGCGCTCTCGGCCGGCTACTACGATGCGTATTACCTTCGCGCACAAAGGGTAAGGACGCTGATCGCGCGCGATTTTGCCGATGCATTCCAGAAGGTGGACGCGATTATCACGCCCACCGCGCCGACGCCTGCGTTTCGCCTGGGCGAAAAGACCGCCGATCCCCTGACGATGTACCTCGCGGACATCTACACCGTGACTGGGTCGCTCGCCGGGGTGCCCGGAATCTCCGTGCCATGCGGCAAGACAAAAGCCGGACTCCCGGTGGGCATGCAAATCTTCGGCCCGCACTTCAAAGAGGGCTCCGTCCTGCAAATCGCGCACGCCTTCGAACAAACCCGCGGTTCCGCGAATTGAACCGCGCGGAAGATCGGGCGACGCGAAACAAATACGAAATATCGTAGAAATCTTCCGCAGTTATGCTTCTTTTTCCATTTCTGGCGCAAGAATTTGCCGCGTTTTCATGGAACGTATTCGGCTGCCTCGCATCTAAACTTCGGACCAAGCAGAACTTCGCGGCCGTACTGCGCGTCAAGTCCTAGCCGGTTAGTACGGAACGACTATTGCTGGAGAATTGGGCGACAATTATTGTCGTTCCAACATCGAAGGGTCTGGAGGCCACGAAAATGGTCCGGGTCAAGTCGAGCCAGATGTTTTTCACCGAGGAAGAGGTCACAACCCTGACGGGCATCTGCGCCGAGCACCTGCGCGGGCTGGCTCAGAACAAGCACCTCGGAACACTGGCCGCCGGAGCCGAGAAACTGATTTTCAGCCACTCCGACCTGACGATCATGAATCTGCTGCATCCCCGGTGCACGCACTAGAACGTCTTTCGAGCGTGATCCCCCTAAGTTAAGTGCCCTTGCCGCTCCGCGTTTGCCGGGCGTATCCTCGTTTCTTGCCGCACCACATTCAACCGAATTCGTTGAACGGGCATCTTACGATTGAACAAGGGGGATGCGCCCAATCCATGGCCGGGGAGCGAAGCTCGTTTCGCGCTGTCGTGAAGCTCGCCACAACCCTGTCTTCGGTCGCGCTCATTGTCGCCGCTGCATTTTTGACATCCCCACTTCAAGGCCAAAACACCGCAAGCTCAACCACGGCCGCTCCCGCGAGCGACCAATCAGCGCCTCCTTCCACTCCGGCTCGTCCCCGTGGCAAGAAGCTGATGCTGACCGATGGCAGCTACCAGCTTGTGCGCGAATATCAGATCGACGGCGACCGGGTGCGGTACTACAGCCTCGACAGCTCGCAATGGGAACAGATACCCGCGTCGATGGTTGATTGGGACGCAACGAAGAAGGTCGCGGCAGAAGAGGCCGATCGGGACGCCGCGCTGCTGGCGAAAGTACACGCGACCGATCGGGCGCGCGCTGCCACGCCTCTCGATATCGACGCCAGCCTGGAAGTGGCGCCGGGAATCTTCCTGCCGGACGGCGAACATCTCTGGGTCTTCGACGGCAGCAAAACGCTGCTCGTGCTGCCGCAAGCGGAAACGGACTCAAAGCTTTCGAAAGGCCATTTTATCGAACAGGTCATGGTGCCAATCCCGATCGTTCCGACCCGGCATTCGATTTCGATACAGGGCGCACGCGCCAAGCTTCGCATTATCGCCACTCAGCCGGAGTTCTACATCCGCGTGGCCGATCGCCGGCAACCGGAACTGGTCCTGATCCGGGCAAAGCCGCACGGCGACACGCGCCACGTCGAGAATCTGGACCAGATGTTCGGCATGTCGGACGAGAAACGAGACGCCGTGCCGATTCAGCGCTGGGAGGTCGCGGGAGGAGTGTTCCGGTATACGCTCGGCCACACACTCGCGCCCGGCGAATACGCGATCGCGGAGAGGGTGGAGGACGAGGGCTCGGGTTTGTACGTTTGGGATTTCGGCGTGGACGCCGGTGCGGCGGCTGCCGCCACGAAATAAATCGGAAACTGGCAGACGCGGTTTTACTTCGCGGGAGACGAGTGAGGCTCGAGAAGTTGGGTAATCAAAGCAGCGAGCGCGGAAAGCGCAAAGGGCTTCTGCAAAACTCGCGCTCCCATCTCCTGGTAGCGTTCCGCGACGGATGAGGAAACCAGCTCGCCGGTCATGAACACGAACTGAGGCGCCGCAAATCTCAGCCGCCGGTGCAATTCCTCGAACAGTTTCTCTCCGTTCATTTTCGGCAGGTTGAAATCGCATACGACGATTTCAACTTTGTTCGCCGCAAGCCAGGCGAGCGCCGCCTCCGAACTTTCCACCGCGTGGACCTTCATGCCCTGCCCGGAAAGCCCCTCCTGCACGATCTCGCGAATCCCTTCCTCGTCGTCCACAACCAGGGCCGAATGGCCGCTCAGGCCGCCTCTTTGAGTTGAAGCCGGAGCGGATTTCGCAGCCGGAGCGGCAGGTTCCGGCGTGGCGACCTTTTCGGCAGCCGCCGGGAGCATGACGCGAACGACGGCGCCTTCTCCGGGCTTGGATTCAACGTCAATCGTTCCACCGTGTTCCTTGATCACGGCCAATGAGATCGTGAGGCCAAGGCCGCTGCCGCCGCCCGGTCGCTTGGTGGTGAAAAACGGATCGAAGATCTTGCCGATGATGTCCGCGGGAATGCCGGGGCCGTCGTCGGCAAACGTGACACCGATCTTGTCGCCTTCGCGGGCAATGGAAATCGCCAGCCGGCCCTGCTCGCGGGCGGGCGAAATGGATTGCTCGGCGTTGGTAATGATGTTTAGAAATACTTGCAGGAGCAGCTTGCGGTCCGCGTCGATCGGAAGCGGACCGTCAGGGGCCGTGAACTTCACCTGAATGTTTCTTTTTTCCAGGTTCGCGCGCTCGATGGAGATGGCTTCTTTTACGATCTCTTCAAGCCGAAGCGTGGTGCGGCTACGAGCCACGGGCCGAGAAAACGCGAGAAGATTCTGAACGATCGTGGCGGCACGGCGGGCCTGTTGAAGGATCAGGTCGACCTGCCGGCGAGTCGCATCATCCGTCGCGCGATCGCGCAACAGGTCGCTCACACCGAGAATTGCGGTGAGCGGATTGTTCAGCTCGTGCGCCGCGCCCGCCATCATCTGGCCCATGGACGCGAACTTTTCCTTGTCGGCGAGCTGCTGCTCGAGGTGCTTCGATTCGGTGACGTCGCGGCCCGATGAAACCATCCCGACGATATTGCCTTTCTCGTCGTAGAGGGCGTTCGCGGCGACTCGGACGGTCTTAATCGTCCCGTTGACGTGCCGCGCATGAATCTCAATCTGCTCGATGTTTTTTTGGCCGGCCAGAGCCGCATCGAACATCGCTTTGAGCTTCGCGCGGTCGGCTGCCTCGATTCGCTGGCCGACGGGCCTGCCGATGTACTCCTCTGGGGTGACTCCGAGGATGTCCTTGACGCGATCGCTGACGAATTCGAAATCGCCCCTCTTATCGATGACGACGATCAGGTCGGGGAAGCACTCGACCAGGCTTTTGACAAACTGCTGCTCGTGATGGAGCTTTCGTTCGATTTCGTGCCTGGCGGTCACGTCGCGCGTGATTTTCGAAAAGCCGCGCAGCTTGCCGTCGCTGTCGCGCACGGCGGTGATGACGACATTGGCACGGAAGCGGGTGCCGTCCTTGCGCACGCGCCAGCCTTCATCGGAAACCTGGCCGGTGGCGGCAGCGGTTTTCAGCAAGCCGTCGGGCTTGCCGCTTTCGACATCTTCGGGGGGATAGAAGACAGAAAAATGCTTTCCGATGATTTCGTTCGCCTGGTATCCCTTGATGCGCTCGGCCCCGCGATTCCAGCTGGCCACGAGGCCGTCGGGGTCGAGCATGAAGATGGCGTAGTCGCTGACGCCTTCGATCATCAGGCGGACGCGTTCTTCACTCTCGCGCAGGGCCTCTTCCATGCGCTTTCGCTCGCTGATATCGCGCGCGGCGGTGACGAGGCCGCAGATTTTTCCTTCTTCGTCGTAAAACGGCCGAGCGGTGAGCAGCAAATCGCGGAACCCTCCGTCGGCGTGGGACGACCGGAATTCGACCTGGGCTTCGGTGGCCTCCCCGCGAATGATGCGTTCGAACATCGCATGGAGCCTGCGATTGTCTTCTTCATTCGCGCGAGTGCCGAAGACCCGGCCGACGTAGGTTTCGGGCTTAAAACCCATTACCTTTTCGACGTGGTCGCTGATGTAGATAAACCGCCCCTCTCGATCGAGGACGGCGACGAGATCAGGAAAGCCTGCGACCAGGCGACGCGTGAAGCTCTGTTCTTCCGCGAGGCGCTTTTCCATTTCGCGGCGCTGGGTGATGTCGATGAGTGTTCCCTGCAAGCGGACGGGACGCCCGGAAGCATCGCGCATCGCAAATCCGGAGGTGAGGCAATAAATCAGTTTGCCGTCCTTGCGGCGCATAACGATTTCGCGCTCGTGCACCGCGCCTGTCGCTTCTAGCTCGCGGATGATGGCATCGCGGGCGGCCGGATCCGCATAAAGGTCGCGGAAGTTTAAGGCCTGCATTTCTTCCTTGCTGCTGAAGCCCAGGGTGCGGACGAGCGCGGGATTTGCGTCGAGCAGCTGCCCGCCCGGAGTGACGAACAGAATTCCTTCGCTGAAGCTCTCGAACAGCTCCTTGAAACGAATTTCGGACTCGTGCTGCTTGGTGATGTCGCGCGCCCAGCCGGTGATCGACGTGTTGGCGCCTTCGACCGAGGCCTGGAGCCAGCAATCAAAGTAGCGCTGAGTCCGGTCCCTCTTAAGCCAGACAGGAACGACTCCGGACCACTTGCCGGCATTGAGCAGATGGGGCAGAGCGCGCTGAGCATCGTCCAACGTAGGCGATTCGATGAAATCGCTCAGCGGCCAGCCAATTAGCTCCTTGAATGTAACTCCGAGAATTTCTGCCAGGCGGAGATTGGCGACGCGGACTACACCATCGAGGGCCAGCGTGAAAAGCGCCTGATCGAGGCTGTCGATCAGCTCGCGGTAGTTGTGCTGCGAGCGGACGATGGCCTCAGTCAGCTTGTCGGCCTGCGAGTCGGGTGTCGCGGAGGAGACGGACTCCGCGGGGGCGCGGCGCGATGGATCGGAGGACATGAACGCGTTCGTCCTAATTCTCTTCTAGAGATGCCGGGGCCGGATGAGACCTACGGTGCCACCTGAAATTCTACCGACGCGTGGCGCCGGGCGGGAAAAGAAAGCGGGCGGCTATTTCAAGTTGCTCAATAGGAGGAGGTGCTATGGCGCGGCAATCCGCTGGCCGGTCGAGGGGTCGAAAACGGCATTGCGCAGGAACTGTTCCGTGGTCCAGGGCGGCGCGCCGCCGCCGAGATACTGGTGGAACCACTCAAGATGCGCGGTGTAGTAAAGCGCCATTTCGTACCAGTTGGGCCAGTGGCCCGCGCGGGAGTAAATAATGAGGCGTGACGGCACGTTCATTTTCTGGAGCGAAGTGTAAAACTCCAGCGACTGCGTGTACGGAACGCGATAATCGCGCTCACCGGAGATGACGAGGCAGGGCGTCTTGAAATTCGTGACGTACGACGAAGGCGACATCTTGTCGTACAGCGAAGAGTTCCACGGCTGGCCCTTGAGATCCCACTCGGGAAACCAGAGCTCCTCGGTCGCGCCGAACATCGCACGGAGATCGAAGACCCCCATCATCGAGGCGATGGCCTTGAAGCGATCCGTGTGGCCCTCAAACCAGTCCATCATATAGCCACCGAACGACCAGCCCATCGCGCCCATGCGATTAGGGTCGACGTAAGGCAGCTTGGCGAGCTCGTCGGTAACTTTCATGAGGTCGTCGAAAGGCTCGCCGCCCCAGTCGCCGGAAATTTCGGCGGTGAAATCCTGGCCGTAGCCGGTCGAGCCGTGGGGATTGGCGAACGCGACCACGTATCCGGCGCCGGGATAGACTTGCCAATCCCCGCGGAAACCGTCGGTCCACTGCTCCTGCGGACCACCGTGGACGTTGAGGATCAGCGGGTATTTTTTCGAAGGATCGAAATTATGCGGCTTGACGATGAAGACTTCGATTTTCGCGCCGGCTGCTCCGTTGACCCACATTCGTTCCGCAGGGCGAATATCCACTTCGTTTGCGACGGCGTCGTTGAAATGCGAGAGGCGCTGCGGCGAGGAGGCACCGCCGTTGCTGCCGCCGAGATCGACCGAGAAAAGTTCCGGCGGCGTGCCGACGGAGCGCTGCACGTAAACCATGCGGCGACTGTCGGGCGCCACGGCGAATGAGTCGATCGTCCGGTCGGCGAGGACCCGGCGTATCGCGCCACTATCGATCGTCAGCTGGAAGATCGGATTCTCGCCTTCCACGGGCGCGGTAAAAAAGATCGACTTCGAATCCGAGGCCCACTGGAAATCCTGCACCCAGTTTCGGAACGATTCGGTCAGATTGCGCGACGCGCCCGAAGCACGATCGTAGATCGCAAGCCGGAAAAGATCGGATTCGTAGCCCGGCTGCTTCTGCATCAGGTAGGCGATATATTTCCCGTCGGGCGAATATTTCGGATTGCCGTCGAAGGCGGGATTGGAAGCCGTCAAATTGCGCGCCGGGGCATTGCCAGTGACCGCCACCGCCCACAAGTCGCTGTTCGTGGAAGACTCCGGATGCTTGCCGTGATCGGAATCCACCACCAGCTCCTTGCTATCGGGCGAAAAATCATATTGCAGCGCCCCTTCGAGCTGATAGCGTGGCGAATCGAAGTCTCCCGGCGTCAAATCGCGAACCGCGCCGCTGGAAACATCCGCGAGCAGCACATGCGTTCTTTGCCCGTCCTTCCAGCTGGTCCAATGCCGGTACAAAAGCTCGTCCGCCATGTGCGCGTGCAGCGGACCTTTTTCCCAACGATTCCCGATCTTATTGTTGCAGGCGTCGTCGGCGCCGCATTCGGGGTAGACGTCGCTCGAGAACGCGATCGATTTTCCATCGGGCGACCAGAGAGGATCGCTCACGCCGGTTGAAACATGCGCCAGCTGCCGCGCCTCTCCTCCGGCCAGCGGCATTACGAAAAGCTGGTCATCGCCGCTGACCTCGCGGATAAACGCGATCCATTTGCCGTCGGGCGAAAAAATCGGCGAGGAGTCGTTCGCTTCACCGAACGTAAACTGGCGCGCATTCGAGCCGTCCGCATCCATCAGCCAAATGTGGCCTGTGCGCTTCGCTTTGCCGAGATCATCCGTGAGGATCGTCATCACGATCACCCTGCCATCAGGGGACAGGTGCATGTCTTCGACATGCTTGATGCGGTACAAGTCCTCGATCGTGAAGGCTCGCTTCTGTGCATCGCTCGCGGGAACGAGGAGGAGAAGCGAGACCGCAAGATAAACCAGCTTTCGGCTCGTGGATGCTCTCATCTCAAAGTCGCAATTAGCGAACGCAGCGCGAATTTAAGCACATCCGCGCTGCTACAACAACTTTGCGGGTACCAAAAGAAAAGGGCCAGCCCGCCACTCGGCGAACTGGCCCAGACGCACTACCTTTGCCGCACGTTAACTTTCCGCAATCGCGTCCGTATCCTTGCGCAGGAAATCGAGCGCGGCCGCTTCTTCCGGCGTGAGCTCGGGTTCCATCGCTTCGGGCTCCTCCTTGGGGATTTCGGTGAGGAGCTTGATGTTGCGGTAGCGTTCGAGACCCGTGCCCGCGGGGATCAGGCGGCCCATGATGACGTTTTCCTTCAGGCCGCGCAGGTAATCGACCTTTCCGGAAATCGCCGCCTCGGTGAGGACGCGCGTGGTTTCCTGGAAGCTCGCCGCGGAGATGAACGAGTCGGTCGAGAGCGACGCCTTGGTGATGCCAAGGAGCAGCGGGCGCCCGGTTGCCGGACGGCCACCGTCGGCGATCACCCGGTCGTTTTCCTCGCGGAAGCGGAACTTGTCCACCTGCTCCTCGAGGAGGAACGTCGTATCGCCCACGTCCTCGACCTTCACCCAACGCATCATCTGCCGGACGATGGTCTCGATGTGCTTGTCGTTGATGTTCACGCCCTGCAGCCGATAGACCTCCTGGACCGAATTGACCAGATAGGCCTGCGTGTATTTCTCGCCGAGGACGGCTAGCAAGTCGTGCGGGTTGAGCGGGCCATCGATCAAAGGCTCGCCGGCGCGCACGTGCTCGCCTTCCTGCACGTTGATGTGGACGCCGCGCGGGATGGAATATTCCTTCACCGTCTTGCCATCCTCGCTCTCGACGTAAGTCTTCCGCTGGCCCTTCGCGATTTCGCCGTACTTCACGACGCCGTCGATTTCGCTGATGACCGCGGGGTCGCGAGGCTTGCGCGTTTCGAAGAGCTCGACGACGCGCGGCAAACCTCCGGTGATGTCCTTGGTCTTCGTGGTCTCGCGCGGGATCTTCGCGAGGACGTCTCCGGGCTGCACCTCGTCGCCATCGACGACCATCAAGTGGGCGCGTGACGGCATGAGGTACTTCTTCTTGGCACGGCCGGCCGAATCGCGGACCAGAATCGTCGGCTGGTGCTTCTCGTCACCCGGCGGAAGCGTGACGACGAGCTGCGAGAGGCCGGTGACTTCGTCCACCTGCTCTTCGATCGTGATGCCAGGCTGTAAATCTTTGAACTCGATTGTTCCGCCCGTTTCCGTCAGGATCGAGAACGTGTACGGATCCCATTCAACCATGGTCTGGCCCATGGTGACCGGCTGGCCGTCTTCGACCTTGAACCGCGCGCCGTAAACCACATGGTGGCGTTCCTTCTCGCGGCCCTTTTCGTCCACGACGGCGATCAGGCCCGAGCGGTTCATGGCGATCAGGGTCTTGCCGCGGCCCTCGACCACCTTGAGGTCGATGTATTTGACGAAGCCGTTGTTGCGCGCCTCGACCTTCGACTGCTCGGTGACGCGCGTCGCTGTGCCGCCGATGTGGAACGTCCGCATGGTAAGCTGCGTGCCGGGCTCGCCGATCGACTGCGCGGCGATAACGCCGACCGCTTCGCCCATTTCCACGAAGCGCCCGGTGGCCAGGTTGCGGCCGTAGCAGCGCGCGCACACGCCGCGCCGGGATTCGCACGTGAGCACGGAGCGAATGTTGACGCGCTCGATGCCCGCGGCCTGTATGGCGTTGGCCAGCTCCTCGGTGATTTCCTGGTTGATCTCGACGATCACGTTGCCTTCGTAGTCCTTGATCTTCTCAAGCGACACGCGGCCGATAACGCGATCGCGCAAAGGCTCGACTTCGACGCCGGCTTCGAGAATCGGCTCGACGTAAATTCCGTTGGCCGTGCCGCAGTCGAACTCGTTGATGATCACGTCCTGCGCCACGTCCACCAGACGCCGCGTGAGGTAGCCGGAATCGGCGGTCTTGAGAGCCGTGTCGGCCAGCCCCTTGCGGGCGCCGTGCGTGGAGATAAAGTACTGCAGCACGGTGAGACCTTCGCGGAAGTTCGAAGTGATCGGCGTCTCGATGACTTCGCCCGAGGGCTTGGCCATCAGTCCGCGCATCCCGGACAGCTGGCGGATCTGCTGCTTCGATCCGCGCGCTCCGGAATCGGCCATCACGTAGACCGGGTTGATCGCGCCCTGCTTGTCCTGCTCCTCGAGCGCCTTGAACATCTCATCCGCGACTTTTTCGGTGATGTCGCTCCAGATGGCGATGACTTTGTTGTATCGCTCGCCGTTGGTGATCGCGCCGTCCAGATACTGCTGCTGGACCTTCACGACCTCGTGCTCGGCGGCGTCCACCAGCTTGAACTTCACGCTGGGGATGAGCATGTCGCTGATGCCGATCGAAATGCCGGACTTGGTGGCGTACAGGAAGCCCAGCTCTTTCAGGCGGTCGAGCATGACCACGGTCTTTTCCAGGCCGAACCGCAAGTAGGAGTACAGCACCAGCGCCTGCACGCCCTTCTTCTTGAGCAAGCCGTTGATGAACGGCATGTCGGACGGCAGGTGATCGTTGAAGATCACGCGGCCGACGGTGGTCTGCAGGAACTGCTTCGACAGATTCACCGGCTCGGTGTGTGAGACGTCCTGATCGTCGTAGGCGTTCGTCAGGTCGATCACTTCGCCGGTGTAGCGCATGCGAATCGGAGTGAGCAATTCCACTTCGTTTGCTTCGAGCGCCATCACCACTTCTTCGGCGGAGCCGAACGCGCGGCCCTCGCCCTTGGCCTTCGGTTTGGCCTTGGTCATGTAGTAGATGCCGAGCACCATGTCCTGCGTGGGGACGGCGAGAGGATAGCCGTTGGCCGGAGACAGGATGTTGTGCGAGCTGAGCATCAGCACCGAAGCTTCGACCTGCGCTTCAGGTGAGAGCGGAATGTGCACGGCCATCTGGTCGCCGTCGAAGTCCGCGTTGAACGCGGTGCAGACGAGCGGATGGATGCGGATCGCTTTTCCTTCAACGAGCACAGGTTCGAACGCCTGAATGCCCAGGCGGTGCAGCGTGGGAGCGCGGTTGAGCAGCACGGGATGCTCGCGGATCACGTCCTCGAGAATGTCCCACACCGTCGCTTCCTGCGCCTCGACCAGTTCCTTGGCCTGCTTGATCGTGGTGCAGTGTCCCGCGGCTTCCAGCCGGTGATAGATGAACGGCTTGAAAAGCTCGAGCGCCATCTTCTTCGGCAGACCGCACTGGTGGAGCTTCAGTTCCGGCCCAACCACGATGACCGACCGGCCCGAATAGTCCACGCGCTTGCCGAGCAGGTTCTGGCGGAACCGGCCCTGCTTGCCCTTGAGCGTGTCGGAGAGCGACTTGAGCGGGCGGTTGTTCGTTCCGCGCAGCACTCGGCCGCGGCGGCCGTTGTCGAACAGTGCGTCGACGGCTTCCTGCAACATGCGCTTTTCGTTGCGCACGATCACATCGGGCGCGTGCAGCTCCATCAGCTTCTTCAACCGGTTGTTGCGGTTGATCACGCGGCGATAAAGATCGTTCAGGTCGGAGGTCGCGAAACGGCCGCCGTCCAGTGGCACGAGCGGGCGCAACTCGGGCGGCAGAACCGGAATCACGTCCAGAATCATCCACTCCGGCTTGTTGCCGCTCTTGCGGAAGGCTTCGAGAACCTTCAGGCGCTTGGCATACTTGATCCGCTTCTGAAGGCTCGGATCGACCTTCATCTTTTCGCGCAGCTCGTTCGAAAGCTTGTCCACGTCGACGCGGCGCAGAAGCTCCTTGATCGCTTCGGCGCCCATGCGCACATCGAATTTGCCCGGATATTCGCGCTGGAGCTCGCGGAACTTATCCTCGGGCAGGATGTCCTTTTCCTTGATGCCCGGCACTTCGCCCGGATCGACGCACACGAACGTCTCGAAGTAGAGAATGTGCTCGAGGTCGCGCATGGTGATGTCGAGCAGGTAGCCGATGCGGCTGGGCAGCCCCTTGAAGAACCACACATGCGAGCAGGGCGACGCCAGCTCGATGTGGCCGAGGCGCTCGCGGCGCACTTTGCTCAGCGTCACTTCGACGCCGCACTTGTCGCAGATCACTCCGCGGTGCTTCATGCGCTTGTACTTGCCGCAGAGGCACTCCCAGTCCGTGACCGGCCCGAAAATCTTGGCGCAGAAAAGGCCGTCCCGCTCCGGCTTGAAGGTGCGGTAGTTGATCGTCTCCGGCTTGGTTACTTCGCCGTGCGACCAGGACCGGATCTTCTCCGGGCTCGCAAGGCTGATGCGAATGGAATCAAAATCTGCAATCTGACTGGCGCGGTCATAAGGGCTCGATCGATACAAGGGATGATCCTCCCGTCCCGGCTAACCCGGAACAAAACCCGTTAAAAGAATGAATCAAACGCGCCCCCGGCGAATTGGGCCGGGGACGCGCTATTAATCCGCTGCTTCCGCTTTTTCAAGCTGTGGCTTCTGCCGCTTCATCAATTCCACGTCCAGGCACAGCGACTGGAGTTCGCGCACCAGGACGTTGAACGACTCGGGCACGCCCGGCTCGATGCCCGGCTCGCCCTTCACGATGGCCTCGTAAATTTTCGCGCGGCCGTAGACGTCGTCCGACTTCGCGGTCAGCAGCTCCTGCAGGATGTGCGCCGCTCCGTAAGCCTCGAGCGCCCAGACTTCCATTTCGCCGAAGCGCTGGCCTCCGAACTGCGCCTTGCCGCCGAGCGGCTGCTGCGTGATCAACGAGTACGGACCGATCGAACGCGCGTGAATCTTGTCGTCGACCAGGTGCGACAGCTTGAGCATGTAGATGTAGCCGACGGTGACGTTCTGCGCGAATTCGTCGCCGGTCATGCCGTCGTGGAGCGTGATCTTGCCGCTCTCCGGCAGCTCCGTGAATTCGAGCAGGTGGCGGATGTCCCCTTCGCGGGCGCCGTCGAAAACCGGCGTGGCGAACGGAACGCCCTCGCGGAAACTCTGCGCCAGGTCGAGGATGGCGTCGTCGTCCAGGTCGGACATCGTCTTCCAAACCGACGTTGGCCCGAACGCGTCCTTGAAGTATTTGCGCACCGTTTCGACGCGCGCTTCTTCGTCGAGCAGCTTCCCGATGCGCTCGCCGAGCTCTTTCGAAGCCCAGCCGAGGTGCGTCTCGAGAATCTGGCCGACGTTCATGCGCGACGGAACGCCCAGCGGGTTCAGAACGATCTCCACCGGCGTGCCGTCCGGCATGTAGGGCATGTCTTCCTGCGGAATGATCCGCGCGATGACGCCCTTGTTGCCATGGCGACCGGCCATCTTGTCGCCGACGGAAAGCTTGCGCTTCATGGCGATGTAGCACTTCACCAGCTTGATCACGCCCGGAGGCAGCTCGTCGCCCTTCTTCAGCTTGGCGATGCGCTCGTCGGTGATCTTGCGCAGCACGTCGATCTGCCGCGAGGTCATTTCCTCGATCTCGTCGATCTTCTCGATGAGCAGCGGGTCCTTGTCGTTCAAGCGCAGGCGCTTGAGGTTGCGCGTGGAGATTTTCTCGAGCACGTCGCGCGTCAGCTCGGTGCCCTTGGTGAGCAGGCGCTTGTTGGTGCGCTCGTCGTGCAGGTCGGCGACCAGCTTCTGTCCGCCGAGCAGGTCGTTCAGCCGCTTCAGGCGCTCGTCGGTCAGAATGCGAATCTCATCGGCGAGGTTCTTCTCGAGCTTCGCGACGTGCGCCGCTTCGATGGCCTTGTGGCGCTCGTCCTTCTCGGCTCCCTTGCGGCAGAAAATCTTCACGTCGACGATGGTTCCCTCGATGCCCGGCGGGCAATAGAGCGAAGCGTCGCGAACGTCGCCGGCCTTCTCGCCGAAAATCGCGCGGAGAAGTTTTTCTTCCGGCGTCAGCGTGGTCTCGCCCTTCGGCGTTACTTTGCCGACGAGGATGTCGCCCGGCCTCACCGTCGCGCCGATGCGAATCACACCGCTTTCGTCGAGGTTGCGCAGGAAGCTCTCGTTGATGTTGGGAATGTCCCGCGTGATTTCCTCGGGCCCCAGCTTCGTGTCGCGCGCCTCGATTTCGTACTCCTCGATGTGAATCGAGGTGTAGTAATCCTCCTTGACCAGCTTCTCGCTGACCAGGATGGCGTCCTCGAAGTTGTACCCGCGCCACGGCACGAACGCGACCAGCACGTTGCGCCCGAGCGCCAGTTCGCCGCGATCGGTGCACGGCCCGTCGGCCAGCACCTGCCCCTGCTTCACGCGGTCGCCCGCGCGCACCAGCGGCTTCTGGCTGATACAGGTGTTCTGGTTCGACCGCTTGAACTTCGTGAGCAGATAAATGTCCGATCCGACTTCGCGGCTCAGCACGCCGGACTGGTCCGATTCCACGCGCACGATCACGCGCTCGGAATCGACCTGATCGACGATGCCGTCGCGGCGGCACACGATGACCGCGCCCGAATCGCGCGCGGTGACGCGCTCCATGCCCGTGCCCACCAGCGGCGCTTCGCCCTTGATCAGCGGCACGGCCTGGCGCTGCATGTTCGAACCCATCAGCGCGCGGTTCGCGTCGTCGTTTTCAAGGAACGGGATCAGCGACGCGGCTACCGACACGAGCTGCTTCGGCGACACGTCGATGTAATCGACTTCCTCGCGCGACTTCAGCACGAAGTTGCCGGCCTGCCGGCAGTTGACCAGGTCCGTCGTGATGCGCAGCTTTTCGTCAAGCGACGCGTTTGCCTGCGCCACCACGTAACGGTCCTCTTCCCACGCCGACAAATAGAAGCAGTGCGGCTCGACGACGATGCGCTTCCGCTTCAGCTCTTCGTTCGTCTCCTCCACCTTGTCTTTTTCGACGATTTCGCCGGCCTTGAATTCGCTGTCCCCGGCATTCACCACCTGCACGAAATCGATGACGCGCCCGCCCTTCACCTTGCGGTAGGGCGACTCGATGAACCCGAATTCGTTGATCCGCGCGTAGCAGGAAAGCGAGCTGATCAAGCCGATGTTCGGGCCTTCCGGCGTTTCGATCGGGCAAATGCGGCCGTAGTGCGTCGGGTGAACGTCACGGACCTCGAATCCCGCGCGCTCGCGCGACAAGCCGCCCGGCCCGAGAGCCGAAAGCCGGCGCTTGTGGGTGATTTCGCTGAGCGGGTTGGTCTGGTCCATGAACTGCGACAGCTGCGAGCTGCCGAAAAATTCGCGGATCGCGGCCATCACGGGCTTCGCGTTCACCAGGTCGTGCGGCATGGCCGTGGACATTTCCTGGTACACGGACATCTTTTCCTTGATGGCGCGCTCCATGCGCACCAGGCCGATGCGGAACTGGTTTTCGAGCAGCTCGCCCACCGCGCGGACGCGGCGGTTGCCGAGATGGTCGATGTCGTCAACCGACCCGATGTTCTTGCGCAGTTTCAGCAGGTACTTGATCGCCGCGACGAAATCGGAAGGATCGAGCGTGCGCTTCTCGAGCGGCGTCTCGAGCCCCAGCTTGATGTTGAACTTCAGCCGCCCGACCTTGCTGAAATCGTACTTGCGCGCGTCGAAAAACATCCCGTTGAAAAGGGCCGTCGCCGTCTCGACCGTCGGAGGATCGCCGGGACGCAGCTTGCGGTAGATTTCAATCAGCGCTTCCTTCGGCGTGTGAATCGTGTCCTTCTCGAGCGTGCGCGACACGATGATGCCGACGTCGTCGCGCTCCGGGAAGCACACATCGACTTCCGTGATCCCCGTCTCGCCGATCGTCGCCCACATTTCCGGCGTCAGCGGCTTGTTCGCTTCGAGCAGCACTTCGCCGGTCGTCCGGTTCACCAGCTCGCCGACCGTAACCGCGCCTTCCAGGTCCGTCGTGCCGACTTCCACTTGCGTCACGCGCGCCTTCGCCAGCTCCTTGTAAAGCGCATCGCTGATGCGCTTGTGCGCGCCGACCAGCACCTCGCCCGACTTCGGATGCTTGATCTCCTTCGAAAGCTTGCGGTCGACCAGGCCCTCCGACGCGTTCCAGAAAAGATCGCCCTCGCGCAGGGTGATGCGCTCCACCTGGAAGAACGTCCGCAGCACGTCCTCATTCGACTTGATTCCGAGCGCGCGCAGGAAAATCGAGCCCAGGAACTTGCGCTTGCGGTCGATGCGCACGTAGAGGATGTTCTTCGAGTCGTACTCGAACTCGACCCACGATCCGCGGTACGGAATGATTTTCCCGAGGAAATAGCTGCGGTTGTTCGCCGTCTCGAAAAACACGCCGGGCGAGCGGTGCAGCTGGCTGACGATCACGCGCTCCGTACCGTTGATGATGAACGTGCCGTTCTCGGTCATCAGCGGAATGTCGCCGAAGAAAACTTCCTGCTCCTTGATGTCGCGGATGGACTTCGCGCCCGTGTCGGGATCCTTGTCGTAAATGGTGAGCCGGATAGTAACCTTCAGCGGCGCGGAGTACGTCATGCCGCGCTCCTGACACTCGTTCACGTCGTACTTCAGCTGGAGCGTGACCGGGTCGCCGCACTTATTGCAAAACGTCGGCGTGTTCTTGTTGAACGTTCCGCACTTCGCGCACAGCACGTCGCCCGTCTTGTACGGGTTCGTGACCACCGACGCGCCGCAGCTCCGGCAGGTCGCGCGCAGATGGTGCAGCCCGCGCAGGTGTCCGCACTTGCATTCCCAGTTTCCGATCGCGTAGTCGACGAAATCCAGCTGCGACAGCCCGCGAAAATCCTGGATCGGGAACACGGACGAAAACACGGACTGCAGGCCCGTGTCTTCCCGCTCGCTCGGCAGCAGATCCATCTGCAGGAAGCGCTGGTAGGATTTCTTCTGCACGTCGATCAGGTTCGGAATCTGGACCGTCGTCTTGATTTTGGCGAAGTCCAGGCGTTCCCGTTCCCGCATCACGCGATTACCGTTACGATGACTCATGGACCATCCCCTTCAGGGCTACGCCGATACCGGCAGTGCGGATAGACACCCGCCCCAGCGGTCCGGGAAGGACAATTTTTGAAGTTCTGAAATCCAAAGGAGCGCGCGCCCGCCGCGGCGGGCGATTTCCTTTGCAGCCCGGCACATAGGCCGTCTGCAGGCTGCCGTTACTTGATATCGACCTTGGCTCCGGCGTCTTCGAACTTCTTCTTGATCGTCGCCGCTTCGTCCTTGTTGACGCCCTCTTTCACCGTCTTCGGGGCGCCGTCCACCAGGTCCTTGGCTTCCTTCAAGCCAAGGCTGGTGACCTCGCGGACCGCCTTGATCACGTTGATCTTGTTCGCGCCCACTTCGGTGAGAACGACGGTGAATTCCGTCTTCTCCTCCGCCGGACCCGCCGCAGCTCCGCCCGCCGCCGCTCCACCCGCCATCACCACGGGCGCCGCCGCAGCCGCCGAGACTCCGAAGGCCTCTTCCATCTTCTTGACCAGGTCGGATGCCTCGAGCAGCGTCAGACCCTTGATTTCCTCGAGTATTGTCTCCACTTTGCTAGCCATTGCCGTTTTCTTTCCTCCTCAAGATGAAAATTCGAATTGCGAAGATCTCTTTTGACTTACTGTGCCGCTTCGGGTGCGGGCGCCGGTTCCGGTGCTGCTGCGCCGCCCCCTGCAAATTTGTTCGCCTTCACCGCTTCGCTCACTACTACCGCCAGATTCCGCGGCAGCGCGGCCATCGCCGTGGCCACTCGCTGCGCCGGAGCGTTCAGCATGAACATGATCTTGCTGACCAGCTCTTCCTTGCTCGGCAGCAGCGCGAGCTGATTGATTTCCTCGATCGAAATGACGCGCCCTTCCACCCATCCCGCGCGGAACTTGAACGCCGGTACGTCTTTCGCGACCTTGGTCAGCACTTTCGCGAGCGCGACCGGGTCGGTCATGGTGTACGCGATCGAGTTCGTGCCCTTGAGATTCTTGAGGAGCTTCTCCGCCGGCGTGCCTTCACCCGCGCGCTCCGCCACGGTGTTCTTGACGACCTGGTACTTGCCGCCCGCGGCCTCCACCTGGCGCCGCAACTTCGAGTCGTCTTCGACGGTAATGCCCTGAAACGTCGAAAGAATGACGGTTGAAACCGTCGCCAGTTGCGTGCGCAGCTCGTTCGCCTGCTGCTTCTTTTCCGATTTCTTCTTCACTTCAGTGTCCCCTTCTCGACTGTCATTCTGAGCGGAGTGGCCCGAGTCTTTTTCTTCGACCCGCGCTTGCGGGTCGTCGCGTCACGAAGTCGAAGAATCTCTCTTCGGCGTTCGGACCGCCCCGCATCCGAATTCGTTACGCCGCCACGGCCGTTGCGCTCTCTGCCTCGGCCTCGTCGATCAAAATCCCCGGCCCCATCGTCGAGGTCAGCGTGATCTTCTTGATGTACTTCCCCTTCGCCGCCGCAGGCTTCGCCTTCACCACCGCGCCCAGCAGCGCCTGCGCGTTCTCCGCCAGGTTCTTCGCCGGGAAACTGATCTTCCCGACCGACGTGTGGATCAGCCCGGTCTTGTCGAGGCGAAACTCCACCTTGCCGGCCTTGATTTCCTTCACCGCCTTGGCCACTTCGAACGTGACGGTGCCTGTCTTCGGGTTTGGCATCAGGCCGCGCGGCCCGAGCACTTTTCCCAGCCGCCCGGCGGACTTCATCATGTCCGGCGTCGCGATCACCGCCTCGTAATCCGTCCAGCCCTCGGTGATCTTCTGGACCATGTCCTCGCCGCCCACGAAATCGGCGCCGGCATCCTGCGCTTCCTTCACTTTTTCGCCGCTCGCGATCACCAGCACGCGTTTCGATTTGCCCAAGCCGTGCGGCAGCACCACGGTTCCCCGGACCATCTGGTCCGACTGCTTCGCGTCCACGCCCAGATTCAGCACCAGCTCGACCGTCTCGTCGAATTTCACGAAGTGCGCCTTGCGCAGCAGCTCCGCCGCTTCCTCGAGCTTGTACGGACGCGTCTCGACCATCTTCCGCGCCTTATCGATATTCTTTCCGCCTACCTTTGCGCTGCGGCCCATGTTCCGTCTCCCTGCTTCCTACGTCGTTGGTCGTTTAGGGGGCCGGAGCTTCAGCTCCGACATAACTCTTGCCCCAACTTTCAGGGGCTTTAGCCCCTGAAGTACTTCATTCTAATCCGTTACTTCAATGCCCATGTTGCGGGCCGTGCCCATGATCGACCGGATCGCCGACTCCATGTTCGTCGTGTTCAGGTCCGGCATCTTCACCTTGGCGATCTCCTGCACCTGCTTGCGCGAAAGCTTCGCCACCTTGTTGCGGTTCGGCTCGGGCGACCCCTTGACGATCCCCGCCGCGCGCTTCAAAAGCTCCGACGCAGGCGGAGTCTTCAAAATAAACGTGAACGTGCGGTCGCTGTAGATCGTCACCAGCACGGGAATGATCATCCCGTCCGGTTCTTTGTTCGTCTTCGCGTTGAACTGCTTGCAGAAATCCATGATGTTCACGCCGTGCGGGCCCAGAGCCGTGCCCACGGGCGGCGCCGGCGTCGCCTTCGTTGCCGGCAGTTGCAGCTTCACCATCGCTTGTACTTTTTTCGCCATTCCCTTTGTCCTCTACCTAACCTGCTTCGTCATTCTGAGCGAAGTGGCCGGATTTTCTCTTTCGTCCCGCTCTTGCGGGACGTCCGGCCACGCAGTCGAAGAATCTCTCTTCGGCTACGCCACCTTCTCCACTTGCGCAAAATCCAATTCCACCGGCGTCGCGCGCCCGAAAATCGTCACTGAAACCTTCAGCGTGCTGCGGTCGGCGTTCACTTCCTCGACCTCGCCCGTGAAATTCGCGAACGGCCCCTCGCCGATGCGCACCTTCTCGCCGCGCTCAAACGACAGCCGCGGCTTCGGCTTCTCCGCCGTGGTCGTGGCGCGATTCAAAATGTTCTGCACTTCTTCTTCGGTCAGCGGCGACGGCATCTGCCCCGACCCCACGAAGCCAGTCACCTTGGGCGTCGACCGCACCACGTGCCACGTGTAGTCGTCCATGTCCATCTCGACCAGCACGTAGCCCGGATAACACATCCGCGGCGAAACCACTTTCTTGCCGCCGCGCACCTCGACCACCGATTCGGTCGGGATCACCACCTGGCCGATTTTGTCCGTCAGGCCGAACGCCTGCACCCGGCCATCGAGAGACTCCTTCACCTTCTTCTCGAAGCCCGAATAGGTATGCACGATGTACCACTGTTTGGCCATAAGGTCGTTCATCTCAAAGTTTCTTGAAGTACCCGTTCACGATCACGTACAAGTGGCTGAACAGCAGGTCCGTCAGCCAGAAATAGACGCCAAAAAACGCCACCGTCACCGTCACCACGATCGTCGTCGACCACACATCCAGGCGCGACGGCCAATTCACCTGCCGCATCTCCACGCGCACGTCGTGAAGAAAACTGCGCAGCCGCTTCGGGTAAGCGCCGAGCTTCCCCGCCGGCTCCATCAGCGAAAAACCGCTGACGTTGCGGTCGTTTTCGCGTTCTTCCCGGTTTGTCTTTGCCGCATCCGCCATATCGCTGCCCGCTCGTTCCTTCTATCCCCGCCGCCACAAATCTGGCAGGGGAGGAGGGATTCGAACCCCCACTCTCGGTTTTGGAGACCGATGGTCTACCGTTGAACCTACTCCCCTGATTTTCCGGGCCTCATCCGGAAAATCACCCTGAGCCGTTTTTCGGCGAAGGGTAATTTTCCCGCTGGAACTTGGCAATAAGCTCCAACTTCTTCGCCCGACTCCAACCCTTCAATTCCGCCTCGCGCCCTCGCGCAGCGCGTTGGTTAGGATGCTGTTCCATCCAAACCAACTTCACGGGCCGTTTCAGAGCGGTGAATCGGGCCCCAACGCCCCAGTTATGCTTCTTCAGCCGCTCTTCCGGATACTTCGCCGCCCCGTATAGAGCGATCCGTCGCTGCACTGGAGCATGTAACAAAACCAAATCTCGTCTACGTCCGCCACGGCTACTCCCGAACCGCCGGGGCCCGGAAACTATTTCACTTCTTTGTGCGCCGTGTGCTTCCTGCACGTGTTGCAGAATTTCTGCGTTTCGAGCCGGTCGGTATGCTTCTTCCGGTTCTTCGTGGTCGTATAGTTCCGGTTTTTACAATCGTTGCACTGCAATGTGATGATTTCTCTCATGGTCGTCTACTCGATGATCTCCGCCACGGCGCCGGCGCCGACGGTGTGGCCGCCTTCGCGGATCGCGAACCGCAGCCCCTTCTCCAGCGCTACCGGCGTGATCAAGGTGATCTCCGCGCTGACGTTGTCGCCCGGCATCACCATCTCCACGCCCTGCGGCAGCTTCACGTCCCCAGTCACGTCCGTCGTCCGGAAATAAAACTGCGGCCGGTACCCCGTGAAGAACGGCGTGTGCCGCCCGCCCTCTTCCTTCGTCAGCACGTACGCCTCGGCCTTGAACTTCGTGTGCGGCGTGATCGATCCGGGCTTGCACAGCACCTGCCCCCGCTCCACTTCGTCTTTTTCCGTACCGCGCAGCAGCAACCCCACGTTGTCTCCCGCCATCCCCTCATCCAGCAGCTTGCGGAACATCTCCACGCCCGTCACCGTCTTCTTCATCGTCGGACGGAAGCCCACAATCTCGATTTCCTCGCCCACCTTCACCTTGCCGCGCTCGATTCGCCCCGTCACCACCGTCCCGCGGCCCGAAATCGAAAAAATGTCCTCGATCGGCATCGCAAACGGCTTGTCCACGTCACGCGGCGGCAGCGGAATATACTTGTCCACCGCATCCATTAATTCCAGAATCGACTTCTCCCACTTCTCGTCGCCCTCCAAAGCCTTCAGCGCCGAGCCCTTGATCACCGGAATCGTGTCCCCCGGGAACTGATACGACTTCAGCAGCTCGCGCACTTCCAGCTCCACCAGCTCCAGCAGCTCCGGATCCTCCACCACGTCGCACTTGTTCAGGAACACCACGATCGACGGCACGCCCACCTGCCGCGCCAGCAGAATGTGTTCCCGCGTCTGCGGCATCGGTCCGTCCGTCGCCGCCACCACCAGAATCGCTCCGTCCATCTGCGCCGCGCCCGTGATCATGTTCTTCACGTAGTCCGCGTGACCAGGGCAGTCGATGTGCGCGTAATGCCTGTTCGCCGTCTCGTACTCCACGTGCGATACCGCTATCGTGATCCCGCGCTCCCGCTCTTCCGGCGCGTTGTCGATCGAATCAAACGCCCGGAACGACACCTTCGGGTTGTTCTTCGACAGCACCTTCGTGATCGCCGCCGTCAACGTCGTCTTCCCGTGGTCGATGTGCCCGATCGTCCCCACGTTCAGGTGCGGCTTGCTTCGCTCGAATTTCTCCTTCGACATCTCGCGTCACCCTCGAATTAAGACGTCGCGGCTATCGCCGCGCTCGTGCCGTTCAACCTTCGTTATGTAACCGGTCTGCGCGTCACGTCCCTCAATACATTGGAGCGGGGGACGGGACTTGAACCCGCGACCATCTGCTTGGAAGGCAGAGACTCTACCACTGAGTTACCCCCGCTCATGCCTTGCTCGCGACGACCTCTCAACTACGTGGAGCCTGGGACCGGGATTGAACCGGTGACCTCGTCCTTACCAAGGACGCGCTCTACCAACTGAGCTACCCAGGCCCGGTTCATTCGGACCAATCGCTCGGCGTTGATCGAGACGATGGTGGACGGGGGAGGATTCGAACCTCCGTAGCCCGCAAGGAGCGGCAGATTTACAGTCTGCTGGTTTTAGCCACTCACCCACCCGTCCGGCGAAACGCGTTCGGGACACAACAACTCTTTCCCGACTTCAAAACCAGAGCTGTACCGGACAACTTTTTCGGGGCACTCCGAAATGCAGAATGGGCTCGTGTGCGGACACACCAGCCCTGTTCGCTATTTTCGCGAGGAATCCGTCCTTATACCCGACCGCCGAATCCTGATCCCCTCAAACTCAGCTGGCGGAGGGAGTTGAACCCCCGACCCTCTGATTACAAATCAGATGCTCTACCAACTGAGCTACGCCAGCCCTGCACAAACCGAGAGAATATATCGCAGCGGCCATGAAATTGCAAGCAGGTTTCCTCGCCCCAAGCAAACCCGCTGCCAGCACGCCATTTATAAGGCTTTTTCCGATTGCTCGATGCCCTACTGTGCAGCCGGCGCGGCCCCTTCCGCAGCAGGCTTCGCGAATTCGGACTCACTCAAGTCTACATCATGATGCACTTCGCTGAACGCCAGCGTGTAAGCCGTATCACCGTTTTTCTGGTGCCAGACGAACGGGACCTTCACGCCGTCGACGTCGCGATAATCGTCGAAGTCTTCCTGCATCTGCGAGACGCCGTCCGCATCGTGATTCGGACTGATGACGCGCAGCAACAGTCCGTTCTCCGCATCGAAATACATCTTCGTCGGATCGCCGCCTTCCGGAGGCGTCGCCTCAACAACCCACGTGTCCCGGTCGCCGATTTTTTCAGTACCACTCACAACGATCTTCTCGTAAGCGCGGCGCATCTTGAACGAATGCAGAAAATCCGCGCCGCGCTTCGATTCCGCAAGCTCCGCTCCGGTCTGTTCGCGCAGGCCGTTCTTGGGGTCATCGGTCCAACCGGTCGTTCCGTCGAATCCCTGCTGGAACACCGCGCCGTTGATGATCACCGCGCTCATGAATTTGTTCGGCGCCTTCTCATGAATCAGGATTGTGCCCGAAAGATTCATTGACGGAACTTCGATCGTGCCCATCATCACCTGCGAAGTGAATTTCTCCCAGGCCGCTCGGCCACCGATCGCCTTCTCATACCGATCGAGAATCGGGTCGACCTTCCGCGGAATCGCGGGCGCCCGATTTGTGGTTGCCGCTGCCACTGGCGGCGCGGTGTTTGCACCGCCCGTTGCCGATTGCCCGCGCGCAGCTCGCGGAAAACTCAAAACCAGTACGGCAATTCCAGCCAGCCGGAACAACCGCCGAACCGTCGATTCCTTGAACTTGAGGATGGCCGAAACTCCTGAATGAAGAGCTGCAACAGTCGCGATCAGCAAGCTTAGAAGGTTAGACGCGCATGACGGGCTGCAGGTTGCTGCGCTATCTTTCCCGTACTCAATCCGCCACGGACACATTACACTCAACCAGAAAGCGAGAATCGCCGCGCCGTGACTGGCTCCAACAAAAAACGCGCCTGGTTCGTGGTGGCTGCCGTGACTTTGGCAGCCGCGGCAGCCGGCGCGGTCTATCTCCACCACTTGCGGCACCCACTGCCCCCCGCGAGCGCGGGTCCGCCGCCGGACATCATGAGCGAGTTGCCGCCGGGCGCGCCCGTCGTGGCGTATATAGATGTTGCAGCACTGCGGAAGTTGCAGGATTCGCCGCTCGCCGCGATGCTCGGCCTCGCCGGCACCAATCCCCAGGAAGATCGCGAATATCAGGCGTTCGTCCGGGACACCGGCTTCGACTACACGCGCGACCTCGACGTAGCCGCGATCGCGGTCTGGCCGGCGAGCCTTTTCACGCCCAACGGCGGGATCGGCAGCAATCAGGTTTTCGCCGTCGCCGATGGGCGGTTCGATCGGGCCAAGATCGAAGCGTACGCGCTGCGCACCGGAAAGCTCGCGACGCGAGGAGCGCAATCGATTTACGTCGTGCCCGGCGATCCTCCGGTTTCGTTCAGCTTTCTTTCCCCAACGCGGATTGAGATGACCACCGGCGAGACCCTGAGCATCCTCGCCCCCGTGGCCAGCGCCTCGGAAAATGACGCGATGCACACCCGCATCAAACGCGTGGCTGGAGCGCCCATCTTCGCCGCGGCGCGGACCGACACGCTGCCCAGGAATTTCTATGACGCGTTCAAGAATTCGCCGCAGCTTGAGACGCTGGCGCGCAGCGTCAAAGGATTGACGCTCGCCGGCCAGCCGCAAGGCGATCGTGTCGATCTGGCGCTCGACGCCGAATGCGATTCGCTCGCACACGCCGGCGAGATCGCCACGCTTCTCGACACGTTTCGCATGTTCGGCACCGTGGCTCTTTCCGATCCGAAGACGCGCAGGCAGATGACCAAGGAACAGGCCGCATTTCTGACGGCGCTCGCGAGCCAGGTAAAAGTCCGGCATCAGGATCGATGGGTGCGCCTGACGCTCGCCGTGACGCCGAAAATGCTCGGCTTGCCGAATCCGACGCACGCGGGGCTGCACTGAGCCGCCGGAGAGCCGGGAAAAGTTGTGTCGATTAGGATGTGTCACCTCCCTTTGTTTTGAATGAAATACGGACAGCTGCAATGGCAAGTTGTGTCGATTGGAAGGGAGTTGGGCACGGGGACACGCGCCGGGAATTTGGGTCGCCAGGGCCGGATTGGAGGCGGCCGAGGAAATGGTCAATCGCCCCTCCGGGGTTTGGGGAGGATTGGGGCGGTACGGACCCGGCACTGCGCAGCGCCCGCCTGCGGAGGGCCAGCTGCGTGCCGGGCTCATTACAATCGCGCCTCCGGCGCCGAATGTGCCTGTCAACTCCATCGTCTTTTCTCGTTGGACGCTGCGATTCCCATGCGTTCGGGGAGCTGCGTCTGTATCCCGGCCGACGTTCGAAGTTCAGTGGCGGAAGCCCCTGAAGGAACGGGCCGTTCGCGGCGGGCGGAAACCCAGCCCTTCCGTCGTGCCCTTGAACAGAGGAGGGGCACGCATCGACGCTACAGGGATCTTGCGCCGGTGTCCATAGTACTCGGAAAACTTCAGGGCGGCGGGCTAGCGAGGCGGTGTGGTTAGCCGTCGCCGACGCACTCGTCCCACAGTTCGGGATGCGCGAGCTTGAATTTGCGCATCATGTCGATGCATCCGGCGGAGGCGAGATCGACGACGTCGAAGCCCTTGCCCCGCAGCCAGTCGACGCCGCCCTGCGCGTTGATAGCGTCGCCGACGATGACCTGCTTGAAGCGGAACTGGAAGATCAGTCCCGTGCAGTACCAGCAGGGCGCGAGGGTGGTAACGAGGATCAGGTCGCGGAAGTGCGGCTGGCGACCCGCGGCGCGGAACGCGTCCGTCTCGCCGTGCATCGACGGATCGCCGTTCTGCACCAGGCGGTTGCGGCCCGTGCTGATCAGCGTGCCGTCCGTGCGAAAGATCGCGCCGCCGACCGGTATCCCTCCTTCATCGAGGCCAATGCGAGCTTGTTCAATAGCAACGGCGAGCATGCCGTGCGCGTCCAGGGGAGCTGTCATGGTCCCCGGAGTTTAGCATCTGCAAAACGGTTGACTCAACGGGACGCCACAAGCAGACTAGGCGCTTCACTTTTTGAATTTAAATTCCCGAACCGCAGGCACACAGGAGATCTCTACCCACTTGGCCACCGAACGAGCTGCGATCAGCGCCGAATCGAGCCAGCCCCATTATGGATTGCAGCGGCAGGTGCTCGGGCCGCTCGAAACGCTGGCGCAGTCGATTTCGACGATGGCGCCCACGTGCACGGCGACTCTGACCGTACCGCTGGTGTTCGCGTCCGCGGGAAACGGGACGTGGCTGGCGTATGTGGGCGCGACGACATGCACGCTGCTCGTGGCGCTGTGCATTGCGCGATTCGCGCGCGAGTCCGCGTCGCCGGGATCGCTGTACGCGTATGCGACCTCGTCGCTGCCGCTGGCGCTCGGGAGCGTGGCGGCGTGGGCGCTGTTGCTCGCCTACGTGGCCACGGGCGCGTCGGTGGTCGGCGGGTTCGTTCACTACGCGAACGTGGTGCTCGGCGAGTTTTTTGGAGTGGCCGCGCCGGCAATTCCGCTGGCGGTGTTTGCGGCTCTGATCTCGATCTGGATTGCCTATAGGGACGTGAAGGTTTCCGCGCGTCTGATGGTCTACATCGAAGTGGTTTCCGTGCTGCTGATCTGTTTCGTATTTGTCCCGCTGCTCTGGCAGCGCGGCTTTCACTTCGATCCGGTGCAGCTGAAATTGCGCGGTGCGAATTTCTCGGGCGTGCGGCTGGGAATGGTCCTGGCGATGTTCAGCTTCGTGGGATTCGAAAGCGCGACGACGCTGGGCGAAGAAGCGAAACATCCTCTGCGCAATATTCCGCGAGCAGTCCTGCGAAGCGTGGTCTTTTCGGGGCTGTTCTTCATCGCGGCGTCGTACACCGAAGTGCTCGGCTTTCCGGCGTCGGCGGGAACGCTCGACCAAAGCGCGTCGCCGCTGAGCGTGCTTTCGGCTGCGGCGGGAATGCGGCGGCTGGGCGGGCTGATCGATATTTGCGCGATGGTCAGCATGTTCGCGTGCACGCTGGCATGCGTGACCGCCGCGGCGCGCGTGCTGCTGCTGATGGCGCACAACGGAATCGTGCATCGCGGTCTGCGCGCGACGCATGCGCGGAACGAGACTCCGCATGCGGCCGTGATTACCACCGGGGCGGCTACGATGTTGCTGCCGGTTGGGTTGATCGCCTTCAAGGTAAACGGCGAGACGATTTACGACTGGATGGGATCGCTGGCGACGTATGGATTTATTGTGGTGTACGCGCTGGTGGCGGTGGCGCTGCCGTGGCATTTACGGAAATCAGGAAAAATGACCATAGGGACGGTGGTGCTGGCGATTCTGGCCGGCGCCGCGATGGTCATAGTGCTGGAGGGCACGCTGTATCCCGTGCCGGAGTGGCCGAAGAATTATTTGCCGTATCTGTTTTTGGCGTATTTGGCATGCGGGGTGGGATGGCATTGGGTGAGTGGAAGCCGCGGGGCAAGATCAAAAAACAACAGAGATTCTTCGACTGCGTGACCGGACGTCCGCCGCGGCGGACGAAAAGCAAGAACGTCCGGTCACTCCGCTCAGAATGACGGGCGAATCCGCGAAAGGGCATTCGCTCGACGTTATTTTGCCGCGAGGAGCGGGGTGATGTCGTCCTTGAACTGGTCGAAGGTGCGAGCTTCCTTGTAGAAGCGGACGTTCTTGCCGTCGCGATCGTAGATCATGGTCATCGGGAGCGCGGTGTCCCAGCGCGGATCGACGTCCGTGTAGAATTTGTCCTCGGTGTTTGCAGCAATGTAGACGGCGAAGGGCGGCTTGGTCTCATTGAGGAATTTCTGCATGTCGTCTTTTTCGGTGACGTCGTTCATCGAGACTTCGATGACCTGCAGGCCCTGGCCCTTATAGGTGTTCTGCAATTTGACGATGTCGGGAAATTCCTTGTGGCAAGGCACGCACCAGGTGGCGAAGAAGTTGAGCAGGACGACTTTGCCCTTGTTCTGCGCGACGAGGTCCTTGATGTCCTTGGGCTCGACGGATTTCAAGTCGACATTGGCGCTCTGCGCGCGCGCGGGATGCTTCGCCGGCGCGACGATCACCAGCAGAAAAGCCGCGAGCAACCACGGCGATAGCTTTCTGCCGCACATCCAGGTTCGGGCGGATGAAGTTTTCATGGAGGGCCTCAGTCGCCTCCCAGCATTTTGCTGGTGGAATCGGCCACCTGCTGAAAGGTATCGCCAGTCACGTTGACGAAATTGGATTCAACCTGGCGCTTGTCGTTGACCAAGAACGTATTTTGCGCGGCCGGATTGATTTTGTAGAGACGCACGCCGAGGTCCTGCGGACCCTTGGCGAGATAGACCATCGGAATCGTGATGCCCTTGTCCGCAGCGAGCTTCTCGAGCCATTCCTTGGATTCGGGACCGGCGACCATTACCACGAAGCCCTTCAGGTCCTTCTTCTGTTTCGAATTGACGAGAGCGTTGAGCTTGACGATCAGCGCGGCGGCATCGTCGCTGGGCTTCTGGAAGAAACCGATCACCGTGGGCGCTTCGCCGTATTCGCAGACGTAGCAGGTGTCCTGGCCCTTGTACTTGCCGGTCACGTCGATCACGCGGAACGACGGAGTGACGGCGCCGACCTGGCGGCCGGAAACGAGCGGGCCCGAAGTGGCAGCAGTCGTGGGAGCGGATGCTGCGGGAGCAGCGGCTGTAGTGCCGGCGATCGAGCCGCCGGCGTTCGCGGCAGCAGCGTCGGCCATCTTGACGGCGTTGGCCGCATCGGTGCCCTCAACAGGCAGCTTCAACGCGACCCACTTGTACCAGCCGCCTTCGAGAATCTTGGTGTTGAGGTAGCCGAACTCGGCGAGCTTCTTGTACATGTCGAGCGAATCTTCGTCATGGTTGCAGGGGCAATAGAGCACGAGCATTTTATTGCGCGGAAGCGGGATCGGCGGCTTCACCTGCTGGACCCACGGATAGTTGATCGCGCCGGGAATGTGGCCTTCGGCGAAGGCTTCCTCGGGCTGCGTGTCGACCAGCTGGAAGCTGGTGTCCTTGTTGTCCATCATCTTCTTGATTTCGGCAGGGGTGATGAACTGCGCCGGAGGAGCGGCCATTTGGGTGGGATCGTCAAATCCCCCCGCCGGCTGCCCGTAGTCTTCCTGCGCCGCGGCCGTTTTCGGCGTCAGCGAAAGCACCGCGAGCGCAAAGTATCCAAGTGCGACCCACTTAAATAATGTCTTCATGACGACCCCCTGGCTTCTGGCCGGAACCTATTTTCATTCCCAAACCATTAGACGAATGATGAGGGTCATAGGTTTCCAGTCTTGCAAAGTCGAGACCCAAACTCTCTCTTTCGTGGATGTTAAGGCGGGGATGGGAGGGTGTCAAGATGACTGAATGTTTGTGGTGCGAGAGATCGGGGAATTCAGGGAGTTGGGAGCGCGAAGGCGTAGATGACGCCGTCGACAGGGTAGACGACGTACTGGCGGCCATCGAGTTCGTAGGTCATCGGGCCGGTGCCGAACGTGCCGCCGGGATACATGTGCCAGAGCACTTTTCCGGTGGAGGCATCGAGCGCGACGAGGTTACCGGACATGTCCGCAGTGAAAACGAGATGGCCGGCGGTCGAAAGAATACCGGACTGGCCGCCGCGGCCCTGGGTGTTGGCGGTCCAGCGGATTTTGCCGGTTTGGACGTCGATGGCTTTGAGCATCGATTTCGACCCAAGGAAGAAATCGCGGCCGGCCCAGCCTTCGGCGGATTTTCCCGGCATCGTCAGGTAGAAGACGCCCATCGTTTCGCGCGAGTTGACGTAGAAGAGTCCGGTTTCGGGATCGTAGCTGGGGGCCTGCCAGTTGGTGCCGACGCCGCCGGTGACGAGGACGCCATCGGGCTGCGGCTCCTTGTCGCGGCGCGGAATGGGCTGGCCGCGGTCGTCGTAGCCCTGCACCCAATTCGCGGGAACGAAGGCTTCGGAGATGAGCGCTTTTCCGTTGGTGCGGTCGAGGACGAAGAAAAGACCGTTCTTGTTGGCTTGCGCGAGCATCTTGCGCGGCTTGCCTTTGAAGGCGCCGTCGAAAAGAACGGGCGTCATCACCGTGTCCCAATCGTGGGTGTCGTGCGGCGAGGACTGGAAATACCAGACGAGCTTCCCGGTATTGGGATCGAGCGCGACGATCGTACACGTGTAGAGGTTCGCGCCGACGCGGCTGTCGCCATTCTCAACCGGATGCGGATTGCCGGTGCCCCAGTAAAGAAGATTCAGCTCGGGATCATAGGTGCCGGTGATCCAGGTCATGCCGCCGCCGCGCGTGGCAACGTCGGTATCGTGCGGCCAGCTGTTCCACGCCACGGTGTCGTCCGGCTTGGGCATGGCGTCCCAGCGCCACTCGATTTTGCCGGTCATCGGATCAACGGACTCGAGGAATCCGGGAAGGTCGGCTGTATCGCCGGAGGTGCCTACGATGATGTGATCGCGAATCACGAGCGGCGCCACGCCGCCGAAGGCCTTCAGCGCGGGATCGGCGACCTGAATCTGCCAGAGCATTTTTCCGTCTTTGGCCTGGAGGCACAGCAACTGCGCGTCAGGCGTGGTGAGGAACAGGCGATCGTGCCACATCGCGAAGCCTTTGTTGCCGCCGCTGACGGCGATTCCGGGGCGAGCGAAATGCCAGATCTGGCGGCCGGTGCGCGCGTCAATCGCCCAACCTTGATTGCCCCCGGCGACGTAGAGGATGCCGTTCACTTCAAGCGGCATGGACTGGAGGCCGGTGGCGTGCGATTGAAACGCCCAGGCGAGGGAGAGCGTGCCGACGTTTGTCTTGTTGATTTGCGCGAGCGGGCTGAAGCGGCGGCCGGTGTAGTCGCCATTGTAGGTTGGCCAGGTGTCCGTGGGAGCTTTCAGCATCTTCCCTGGATCGAGAGCCTGGGCGCGCAAGATTTGCGGCGCCAACAAAAGAAGAACGAAGATTAGGGCCGAGCGATTCTTCACTTCAAGGTCTCCAGGTAGGTGAAGAGGTTGTGCATGTCGGCGTCGGTGTATTTTTCGAGCAACGCGGCATGAGCGGCGAGCGGGTCTTGGACCTCGATTTTGACGGCCTTCGCCGGCCAGGAGTGATACCAGCCGTCCTTGTCCGTGATGGCAACGTGGAAGCCGTCGTTGAGCATCAGCGTGCCTCCGAATTTCTTGCCGGTGGCGTCGGTGACGACGGCGGTGGTCGGAACGCCGGAGGGATAGAGGAAGCGAACTTCGAGATCAGGCGGAGTATATTTTTTCGCGACGCCGACCAAATCGCCCGTGGGCGAATGGCACGTGTTGCATTTCCCCGGCCCGTTGAAATAGGCCTTGCCCGCTTCGACGGTTCCGGTGGCGAGGCGCTCGGCCGGAATGTCGTTGGGATATGGACCGAAGCGCGTGTGCAAGTCGAAGAGCGTAATCTGCGCGTCCAAGAAGGCGACAATGTCGGTGACTTGCGAATCAGCAAACGGAAACGGCGGCATGCCTTTGTCCACGCGGCCCCCGGTGACAATTGGACCAATCTGGTCGCCGTTTTTATCGTGGCGCACGAGCGAGGAGCGGATCAGGTCGGGGCCGCGGCCCCCGGTGGCGTCGTCCGCATGGCAGGCAGCGCAATTCTGTTTGAAGATTGCGCGGCCGCGGTCGGCTGCGGCGGCCTGCGCCGCAACTTGAGCAGGACTCGGGCCCGCCTGGCGAGCCGGATTTCCCTGCGCGGCGAGCGAAATGACGGCGGCAAGAATCGCGAACGCAATGAAAGCAGGCTTCTTCAAGTGCTTCCCCCCGGGGAACACACGCATCAATTGACGCGAGGATAGTAGCATCGGTTACAGAAAATGCCAGAGGCTGACAAAACGGAACGTGGTGCCTAAAACTAAGAACAAACCAGCAACTCGAAAAATCCAGGTCATGATTCTCGTATTCAGCTGACGTATCTCGGGCGTGGGCGGCGGATTGATGCCTGGATAGCGTTCGCGAAGCGCGGTAGTCCAGGCGTTGTAACGAACCGACAACGGAACAGACCAAACAATCAGGCTGGCGCCAAGCACGGTCAAGCAAGCCCAGATCGCTAGTGCCACAGCCTCTGACATCAGCTTTCACCCGTGATGGCCAACGGCAAAACACCGAGCAGAAAGGCCTCAGGGGTTCCCAGCAAGAACCGCTGGGAACCCCTGAGCTACATTAAACGCAAACGCAAAACCGCAAGGCCCTAGCGGCCCGCTTGGGTCTGCGTCGCACCCGAGATTTTGGCGGTCTGGTGAGCCCAGTTCGTCCCCGGATAAGTAAAGAGCAGATCGTATCCGGGCGAGCCGCCCGCCACCACAATATGAAAATCATCCGGACTCTGAACAACCGGCACCCGGCCTCCGGGCTTAAGGTTGTCGAGGAAAATCTGAGCCCGATCGGGGCGGATGCGCCCGTCGGTGATCGATGCGCGGATGAAGTCCTGCTCGGAGCCCTCGCCGAACGAGACCTGGTTGGTGAGCTTCTCGAAGGGCACGCGGGTCTGTTCGTAGAAATACTCCTGCAGGCTTTTCCGCGTGTAGCCCTGCTTGGCGAGTTCGACCGCGCAATCCGGGTGCAGCACCACTATGTGTTTTTGAGCGTGAGGCCAGGCGACTCCGCGGTTGCGGATCTGCGCGACCATCTGATCGATCACGCCCTGCGCCGTCCACGGGGCCACCGCGCCGCCGCCGAAAACCGCGGGGTTCCCGGCCGAGGACACCGTCACGGTGCTGTCTCCGGCCTGAAAACCCTGGCTGACGTTGTAAGGTTCCCACGGACTCTTGGCCGTGTCCTCCGCGAACGTATAGAAGGTGTAGGCTTCGAGGCGCCCGGTGAGACCCATGAAGTTCACCTGCGGCCAGGTCTGCCCTAGATTCAGCAACGAAAGCTGGAGCGCCCGGCCTACGGTGCTATTGGCCTGCCATCCGATGCCCAACATTCCGATGCCGGAATTAAAGTTGAGCTCCTTGGCGATCGGACCGTCCACAATCACGACCGGCGTGAACGATCCCGTTGAGGCGACGACGTGCGTGAGATCGTAGTGCTTGTTCAGAAAGCCGTCCATTGCCGCGAGGATCACCGGAAAATATTCGGGCCTGGCGCCAGCCATCACCGAGTTTATGGCGATTTTTTCAACGGTGGCCGTGCCGGCCTTGGGCGCCACCTGGCCGAGAACTTCGGAGGGCGAACGCTTCGTCCCGGCTTCCATGGCCTTCACCAGGTCAGGAGTGGGCGGGACGATGGGCAGCCCGTCGGCCCAGCGACTGTCAAGGAACATCTCGTTGACCTTTTGCGACGCGTCGACGAAGTCCTTGCCGGTTACTTTGATGTTCGCGTTTTCGTGAAGCTGCTGGACCTGAGAAGGCTTGGCCTCGTCCGCGGTCAGCGGACGCGTCAGGTCGTCCACCATCTTGTCGAAGAACTGGTCGGCAATCGGCTGCAGCACTTCCTTGCTGCCGCGCGCGACGTAATACTTGTCCGCGGGGAGAGCGAGCGTGCGGATTCCGGGCATGCCGCGATCTTTTGCCGCGGACTTCGCATCGTCTAGAAATTCGGTGGTGGTGAAGTAAACGCCGGGCATTCCTGTCTTTTCAATTTCGATCGTGTCGTGGGAACCCCACCACGTGCAGCTCCCTCAATCACCGACACCGAAAACGAAGAGATCGCCCTGCTGCTTGACGGTGGGATACCACTTGGGGAGGGCGGTAATCGTCTGTGCCGCCGGCTTCGGATCCATCACGACGGTGGCGCCCGGATATTTCTTCTTGATCATCTCGGCGAGCACGTCGAGAAAATTGCTGGCGCCGTACTTGCCGTTGTCGATAAGGACGATTTTCTTGCCGTCGAGGCTGCCGCCGCGCGGGCTGATGCCCAACGTTTTCGGCGGAGGAATTTCACCGCGCGGATTCATCACTTCGAGCGAAACTTGCGCGGCGGCCGTGCCGGCGATGCACAGGCTTGCGCCAACGAGCGCGGCGGCGAACAGCCAATTCGAATGTCTTTTCATGTGTCCCCCTGAACCCAAGGTAGAGTCAAGATAGATAGCACGCGGCGGAATGTCAATTCGGATCGCATACAATCCGCGACATTCATTCGTTTCTCGGGTTCGCCGAGCAACTTGCCCAGACGGTCGAAGCAGCGATCCCAAAGCGCGCGGCGCTACTGCCAGCCGGAGGTGTCGCCGTAGGGCAAGCCGGTCATGACGGCGATGATGGAATCGATTTTGCCGTTCTTGATCTTGAAGATTTCGGCGACTTCTTCGCTGAACGGGCGCAGCGCCGCGGGCGATTCATCCACTTTGCCGACGCCGGGGACATCGACCGATTTCACTTTGCCCGACGTGTTGAACATGAAATTGCCCATGACGATGCCGCGCTCGCGGTCGACGACAGTGTAGCGGCGCGGGCGGATGGGATAGATGTATTCAAAAAGATGCGAATCGAGGCCCGCGGCGCAGCTCGTGGGCCTGCCGTCTTTCGACAGCGCGCCGAACATCGACGGGCAGGTCTGCGTGCCGTTTTCGACGCGGATCACGTCCGGCGCGAACGGCACGATACTGCCGCTGCTTTTCTCGATGCCGTCGAAATAGAGATCGGTCTGCGCGATCAGATCCTTGCGCGATTCGCGCTCGGATTCAGGCACGTCCTCGAAAAATCCGGCAAGCCGCGGCGCGACCTTCGGATCGGTAAGGCCGTCGGGGCGCGTGAAGCCCGCGGCGGTTTCCTTGCGCGTGATTAGCGCTTCGATTTCGGTGATTTTGCGATTCACGACGCGAATGCGCGTGCAAAGCAAGCCGGCCATGCCCGCTTCGTCCGTGACGCCGACGAAGCCGACTTGGCCCTCCTCGGGATCGTCGATGTAGAGCTTGTAGCTGCCCCAGCCGGTGAGCGTGCCCCAGAGGCCGTCGGTGAATTTCAGGTCCTGCGCGTTTTCGGTGTAGCGCGCGTTGGGAGCGAGCGGCAACATCGAGGCGTTGTGCTCGACAAGCGCAGCCCGATACGTGTCGACGATGGCGTCGAGGCACTTGTGGTCGCAATCGGATGATTTCGCGGCTGACGCAGGAGGCGCGGTCTTCTCACCCGATGCTCCCCAACCGGATTTGATTCCGTACGGCTCCTGGGTCAGAACGGCCTGGATCGCGCGGATTTTCCCCTTTTCAATTTTAAAAAGCTCGCCGATTTCGAATGTGAGCGGGTGGCGCAAGGTCGAGGGGAAAACGCTGCCGTCCGTCAGCCGGATGCTTTTCACCGTGCCAGCGTGGTCGAAAAACGCGAACGCAAATGCCAAGCCGCGCTCGCGGTCGACGATGACGAAGCGGCGGTCGCGAATCTGCGTTACGATCTTGAAGAATCCTGTCTTGAATTGGGCTTCGCAGCCGAGGCCCAGTATCCGATTGCCGGGGCTGGGCGGCTGCGCTTTGCCCGCCTCTGCGTTGTTGGTCGTCTGCATGCCGTTTTCGATGCGGTCGCAATCGTCGGCGAATGGATAGACGCCCTTGCCGTCGTTATTCTGCAGCCCGGAGAAATACATGTTGGCGGTCTTCACGAGCTCTTCGCGCGTTTCGCGTTCGGCCGCGGGAACGGGCTGCGAAAAAATCGCGCGGGGCGTTTTCGCGTCGAGGGCTTTTCCTGCGCCTGCGTCGCGCACGACGAAATCTTCGACTTCCGCGATTTTTCCGCCGCTGACCTTCAAGCGCAGGCAGAAGATCACGGGGTTGTCCCATTCCTTCATCACGCCGATGAAGCCGGCCTGGCCGGCTTCCGGCTCGGCGAAATAGAGCTTGAACGAGCCCTGGCCGTTCGCGGTCTGCCAGAATCCCTCGCCGGGTTTCAGCCTCGCGGTGTTCTCGGTGAATTTCACGTCGGCGGCGAAGGGAACTCTCGACGGATCGCGCGCGACGAGCGCTGCGAGGTACTGATTGACGAAGCCTTCGAGGCACGCGCGATCGCACTTCGAATCCGCGGCGTGCGCCGGGCGCGAGGCCATCGCGCATGCCATCGACATTGCTAGGACGCACAAACTCAGGCGCCGCACGAAATTCATGTTCATTCGTTTGCTCCCGTCATGATTTCACTGAGGAATATTTCAGAGTGACTCGTTCGGTTCTCCTGCCCGTCGCTACGGCAAACCGAAGACAAAATACGTCGTTCCCGCCGTCACGAACACGTACTGTTTGCCATCAACCGCGTAAGTGACGGGATTCGAGCGCAGCGACGAGCCGAGATAAATGTCCCAGAGCGGCTTGCCCGTGACGGCGTCGAGCGCGAAGAAATTTCCTTCATCGGTGCCGGAGAAAACCAGGCCGCCGGCGGTGGCGAGCGTGCCAACCCACGACGGTGAGTGCAGCCGGAACTCCCATTTCATTTTTCCGGTGGTGGCTTCGAGAGCGCGAATCGCGCCGTAGGCGTCGTCGCCGCTGAGCGCGCGCTCGCCGCCCGCGCCCATGGGGAATTTGCCCATTTCCCATTTCGTCGTAGTGCCCTTCACGAAGTACGAGCCCATTTCGCGCGCGTCGACGTAGAAGAGCTTCGTGATCGGGCTGTAGGAATTGCTCGTCCAGTTGATCGCGCCCGTGATGCTGGGAAAAACAAGATTGCCTTCGGGGCTGGGGCCCGTGTCCGGCAGGACGATCGGCTGGCCCTCGGCGTCGAGACCTTTTGCCCAGGTTTGCTTCGCATAAGGCTGGCCGGCAACGAATTTCCCCGTTTCGCGGTCGAGGACGTAGTAGAACGCGTTGCGATTCGCGAAGCCGAGAAGCTTGCGCGGCTTGCCATCGACAGCGCCGTCGAAAAGAATCGGCGGCTCGGAAGCGTCCCAATCGTGCGTTTCGTGCGGCGAAAACTGGAAATACCATTTCACTTTGCCTGCGACGGGATCGATCGCGAGCAGCGAACAAGTGTAAAGGTTCGAGCCCGGCCGCTCGTCGCCGTTCCAGTCCGGCGCCGGATTGCCCGTGCCCCAGTAGACGAGATTCAATTTCGGATCGTATGCCGCGGCGTTCCACGTGGTGCCGCCGGCCGGCACCGAGCTGCCCCAGGTGGCGGCCTCGGGCTCGCCGGGAGCGGGAACGGTCCAGATGCGCCAGAGGCGCTTGCCGGTTTTTGCGTCGAAGCAATCGAGCAGGCCGCGGACGGCGGCTTCGCTGCCGCCCGTGCCGATCAGAACTTTTCCGTCGATCGCGAGCGGCGGGCCGGTGATGGCGTAGCCCATTTTGTTGTCGGCGACGACGGTGTTCCAGATGACGGCGCCGGTTTTCGCATCGAGACAGACGAGATGCGCGTCAATGGTGGCAACGTAGACGCGATTGTCGAGGACGGCCACGCCGCGATTGGTCTGGAACAGGCCGATAGCCACGACATTTTTCAAAATCGGCGACCAGGTCCAGAGCCTGGCGCCGGTATGGGCGTCGAGCGCCGTCACGGTGCTCGGCGGCTCGGTGACATACATGATGCCGTCGACGACAACCGGCGAGGTTTCAACATTGCCCGCCGGGCGCGACGGCTGATAGGCCCAGACCATCTTCAGGCCGCCGACATTTTGCGGCGTGAGCTGCTTGAGACCCGAGAAGCGCTGGCCGTAATAATTTCCGCCGTACATGAGCCAGTTGGCAGGCTCGCTATCGGATTTCACGAGGCGCTCGTAGGGAACCTGAGCCGCAGCCGGCAACGCGGCGGCAAGAGCGAAAAGCGCGACTGCAAAGCGGATCGATTTCATTGTGCTTGCGCGCCTTTCAGGCTGGCGAGATAGGCGACCAGGTCGTCGAGCTGCGTCGCGGAGAGCGTGTCCTTGAAACTTGGCATCACGCTTCGGCCGGGGAGTTTTTCGAGCTTGGCGAGCTCCAGCTTCTTGAACGAGTGGAATCGACCGGCCGCGTCCTTGAGTTCGATCGAGAACGAATCCTCGTACACGCGCGTGCCCTCAAACGAATGCCCGTCTTTGGTAACCACGCGCACGAACAGAAATTGCATGAAGCGGCCGCGTTCCATCGCGCCGGCCTCCTTCGGCAGAATGGCGCCGGGAGTGAGCAACGTGGTGCGCAAGTAGCTCGGGCCGCGCATGGCGCCAACGCGCGAAAGCTCGGGACCCACCCCGCCGCCTTCACCGCTAATAATGTGGCAGGTCGCGCAGCCGCTTGACTCGTAGACGCTCCTGCCGCGGGCCGGATCACCCTTGGCAACTTCGGTGTCGGCTGTGTGGCCCAGCGTGCGGATGTAGCCGATTACCTCGCCGGTTTCTTCAGCGTTGAGCGAGCTGAAGCCGTTCATGCCGGTGCCGGGAATTCCGCCGCGAATGATGTTGCCCATGGCCTCGTCGCCCAGGCGATCGGGCGCGCCCTGAAGGCTCGGGCCGTCGCTCCCGCCGCCATCGAGGCCGTGGCATTTCGAGCAGGTCGCTTCGTAAAGATTTTTCCCGTTGGCGATGTCCGCGGGCGAGGTCCTGGAAATGACGGGAGTGGGATCGCGAGGAATCTGCGCCTGAGCAGCCGCGGTCAGCATACATATGGCTGTTGCGGCGACAAACAGCGCCCCAATCGATTTCATCTCATTCCCCCCACCGGGATTGCGGTCGATTCGGTGCGGATTATTACACTGAAATTCGCGGTGTCAAGCGCCGTGACTCGACCGGCAATTGGCTTATGGCAATCCGAGGCTGCCGAACGAGCGCGGATACGTAACGATGCCCCACGGAAGATGAAATCCTTCGAGCGTGCGGATCGGCTGGTAGGTCTTCGCGTCGATCACGTAGATGTTGTTCGAGCGGCCGCAGGCAAGCAGAAGCTTCGAATCATCCGGCGTGAACGTAAAATGCCAGCAGCGCTGGCCGACGGGAGTTTCCCCCAAAAGCTGCAAAGTGTCCGCCGCGTAGACTTGCAATTTTTTCGCGGCGGCTGCGGCTACGAAGATGCGGCTTCCCTGTCGGTCGAATGAAACGCCGTAGGGCTTTGCGGCCGTTGCCACCGAGCGAATCACGTTGAGGTTCGAATCGAGCGACAGCAGCGTGCCCGATCCTTCCATCGTAACGGCGTACGAATTTCCCTGCGGCGAAGCCTTCACCCCGCGCGGGCGCTTGCCGTAAGAGCCGATGTTGACTTCCCGCTGGAGCTTGCCGGTTGCGAGATCGTAGACGCCGAGACTATCCTGCGCCTCGTTGGCCACGATGAGTTGCTTGCCGTCGGGCGAAAATTCCAGGCCTTCGGTTTCCTTGCCCGCGGCGAAACTCTGCACGCGCGACCAATCGCTTACGTTGAATTCCATGATCTGCGCGGGCGGCTCGTTCGTGTCGGTGTCTTCTTCGCCGATGGCCGGTTCCACCGGCGGCCCGGCCGTGGATCCCGGCTCGTAGGAAACGAAGAGCGACGTTCCGCTGGGATTCAGCTTCACGAATTCCGGATTGTCGCCGACGGGAACTCGGCGGACCAGTCGCAGTCCCCGCGTATCGAAGACGCTCGCGTCGCCGGTGTCCTTGTCGGCGGTGACGAGATATTTCCCGTCGAACGTGATGCCGATTCCGCGCGGCGCGGTGTCCTTCGGATGCACGCGCTTCAGAATCCGGAGCGAATTCAAGTCGATAGCGACGATTCCGCCATCTTCCTCGCTCACGTAGGCAACGTTTTTCGGAATGCGGATGAAACGTGCGTACACCACCGCGCAGGCGACCGCGACCACAAACAGCGCAAAAGCCCACAAAAACTTACCGCGCAAGCTCATCCCTTCCCCCGGCCCGATCTGGTTTTGTGCGATTCACAACGTGCGGACTACATCATCGTGCTGAGCTTCACGGCCACCCACCCGCTCGATTTCTTGACCTCGAGCTTGTCCACCAGAATCGAGCCGTTGCGAAGCTTCCCGGTAATTCGAATCGGCTGTCCAACGTACTCGGCGACGTCGGGCGAAGGCGTGATCAGCACGAAGAACTTCTTGTCGGACGTCACAATGCCTGCTGGCCGCCCCATCTTCAGGCACGCCACGCCGCACTGCTTCATGCCCATGTGCTCGTTGCCGCTTTGGGTGTTGTCGGTCAGGTAGCAGCTCGCATCGACGAGCGAACCCGTCCAAACTTGGTTCTCTTCCGCGCGCGAAGCAGGGCTTGTGAAGGCCGTTACGAATACCACCAGCGCCGCAAGAATTCGGACGATCCGCATTCTCACTCCCTCCCCGCGCGAAGCCGCAAGCTCAGGATTCTACACCGCTGTTCGCCAACTCTATGGACGGAATCTAAACGCGATTGGGTTCACTGCCGTCGCGGCGAAGAGTTCAAGCGCCGCGCCCGTTCAAATGCGTGGGGAGCTCGGCGAGATTGTCGAGCATCAGGTCCGGCGGATGCGCGCGCAGGCTTTCGAGCCCAAGCCCATAGCTCACGCCGCACGCCCACGTCCCGGCGTTGCGCGCCGTGCGCACGTCCACGTCGGAATCGCCGACGAGCATGGCTTCCTGCGGCGCAATTGCGAATGAACGCAACAGCGTGTTCATCCCTTCGGGATCGGGCTTCTTCGTTTCGAAGCTGTTGCCGCCATAGACGTAGCGAAAGTAGCTCGCAATCCCCAAGCCCTCGAGAATCCGCTCGCTGAATCGCACGGGCTTGTTGGTCAGCACGGCCATCGGATGATGGCCCAGCATTTCGAGCGCCTCGCGCACGCCGGAATAGGTGACCGTGTTGTCGAGCATGTGCTCGCGGTAGTATGCGAGAAAGAAACGGTGGCCTTCCTCGGCCTCGGCGTCCGTGACCGTATCGCCCAGCGCCCGGCGCACCAGCACTGCCGCGCCGTTCCCCACATAGCTATAGATGAGTTCATGCGGCAGCGAGGCCCGGCCCATGTGCTTCACCGTCGCATCAATCGAGAGCGCGAGATCGAGTTTCGAGTCGATGAGCGTTCCATCAAGATCGAACACCAGCGCGCGAACGCCGGCGAATTTGCCGTTCACATTTGCAGCGATACCGTTCATCCCTTTTCCATCGGCCTCGTAATGAATCAATTGTAGGCGGCGCCCGCCGCGATGTCACCCCGCGCTTCAGCTCTCCCTCCGCGATCCCCGTAACCGAAAGGATACGTTGCGCTTGCCAATTTCACGCATGCGGCCCTCCTGACGCTATTGTTGGCTCTCAGGCCGGCAATCAGACGTTTCTTCGGAGACTGCGTTGAGCCGCATCTGGGAAGCATTGAAACAGGCCGAGCGCCAGCGATTGCGTTCGGGGGATCCAGCGTCGGAGGCGGATCGAGCGAGCGGATCCGCGCAAGACGGCGCCGAGCGTCGCGACGGCCTGCGTCATTCGCACACCGTATCGCTGCTCATCTATGGCTCCGACGCGGACAAGCAGCCGTTTCACGAAGAGGCGGAAACAATCGACGCGCACGAGAAGGGCTGCTCGCTCGCGATGGAAACTGTCGTCGTCCGCGGCCAGCGGCTTTTCTTGACCAACATGCGAAATCAAGCTGAACAGGAATGCCGCGTCATCCACGTGGGCAGACGCGTCCAAGGCAAGGCGCGCGTCGGCATCGAATTCATCGCGCCGGCTCCAAACTTCTGGCGTCCCTCGTAGCTCTATCTCCGCTGTTCGCTGATCCGAAATTCCGCCCGGCCTTTTTCTTTGCTCGGATACGTGGAGCGCCTCCTTCTTTGGCGCGCACCCCTTCGGCTGCTACAATGTCGGGTTCTGTCCGTCGCACAATTTCATCCCGAGGCCCGCATGGCCGAAATACAGCCGTTTTGCGCATATCGCTACGACACGAAGCGCGTCGCCCTGAAGGACGCGCTCACGCAGCCCTACGACAAGATCACGCCCGCGATGCAGGACGCCTACTACGCCGCGAGCCCTTACAACTTGATCGCGATCGAAAAGGGCCGCACGTCGCCGGACGACACGCCCGCGAACAGCGTCTATACCCGCGCCGCGGCCACAGTCGACGAGTGGATTGCCGCGAAAATCCTCGTGCAGAACGCCGCGCCCGCAATCTACGTCTATTCGCAGGACTTTCTCGTCCCCGGCACGAACACGCGCCGCACCCGCATCGGGTTCATCGCGCTCGCGCGCGTCGAGGACTACGACAGGAAGGTCATCTTTCGCCACGAGCACACGCTGTCGGGGCCCAAGGCCGACAGGATCGAATTGCTGCGCCGCACCCGCGCGCAGACAGGCCAGTTGTTCTTTCTTTACGACGATCGCGCCCGGCAAGTCGACACCTGGCTCGAGCAGATTGCCCGCACCGAAGCTCCCAACGAGCTCAGCGACGAATTTGGCGTCACGCATCGCCTGTGGCCGGTCTCTGATCCGGCGTTCGTGAAGAGGATTCAGGACGCGATGGCGGAGAAGCAGCTCGTCATCGCCGACGGCCATCATCGCTACGAAACCGCGCTGAACTACCGCAACGAATGCCGCGCGCGCGCGGGGAAAATCGATCCGATGGCCGCCTCGGAATTCGCCATGGCGACTTTCATCAACACTCATTCGCGAGGCCTGACGATTTTGCCCACGCACCGGCTCGTCTCGCGGCTCGCGAATTTCGATTTCGACCGTTTCCGCAAGAATCTCACTCCGATTTTCGATTGGTATTCCTATCCGTTTGCGAACGCGGACGAGCGCCCCGGCGCCTACGCTGAATTTCGCAAGGATCTCGATCGGCCGCACCACGATCGCCGGATGATCGGTGTGTACCCCGGCGCAGGCGCTGCCGCGTCCGGCGGCGCGTTCTATCTATTCGTGCTGCGCCGCGGTACGGACCTCGAAGCCCTGCTGCCGAATATTTCCGAAGCGCAGCGCGAGCTGGACGTCGTCCTGCTGCATCGGCTGATTCTCGAAAAGGGCTTGGGAATCACTCTCGAGGCCGTGGCGGGCGAAAAGAATCTCACCTACGAGCGTGAGATGGACGTGGCAATCGCCGCCGTCGATCGCGGCGAAGCGCAGCTCGCGTTCCTGCTGAATCCCGTCCGCGTCGAGCAGGTCACGCAGATCGCGCTCGGCGGCGACGTGATGCCGCAAAAATCCACGGACTTCTACCCCAAGCTTCTGAGCGGAATCGCGATCTTTCGCGTGGAAGGCCGGATCGGCGCCTGACCCGCCTCATGGAACTCAACACGTTCCGTTGGGGTGAGGCCTTTCGGCCCAGGGAGTCTCGGCTTCTGCCTGCGCATTGCAGTCTGTGGAACAGGAAAAGCCTTTTAGGGGATCGGAGCTTCAGCTCCGATATAAATCGCCTGCGCTCAATGCGCTTTAGCGCCCGAGGACACTCTTCCTTGCCTTTGTTTGTAACCTTGTCAGCCGGAAAACAAAAACGCGCGGCCCGGTTCACCCGAGCCGCGCCTTAAATCCGATCGGAGATACTGCTTTTACTTTGGGAAGCTGGCGATCGCCGCCGCTTCGTTCTCGTACGTGTCGAACACGGTCATCAGCTTCGTCACCTGCAGCACTTCCTTGAACTTCGAGCCGAGGCTGACGAGCTTCAGCGTGGCGCCCTGCGATTTCGCGCTGTGGAACGTGGAAACCAGCGTGCCCAGCCCGGCGCTGTCGATGTAGCCGACCTGCGCGAGATTCAGTATGATCTTCTTCTTGCCCGCCGCCAGCAGGCCCTTCACTTTCTCGCGGAACGCATTGCTTTCCTCGCCCAGCACGATCCGGCCTTCGATATCGAGCACGTTCACATCGCCTACTTGCCGATCCGTCATTCGCAGTGCCACGTTCGCGCCTCCTGAAAATCGTCCAGTTCGATCTGGAATCTGTATCCTGAACCAATCGCTTCCCGTGCTTGGCCGGGGGTGCGCTTCTCAATAAAAGTCCGAGCAGGACATATAGTAGCCGCAACCCGGACAGATCAGCTTGCAACTTCGCGCCGCAAGACGCGCCGAGCAGCGCGGGCAGTAGTTCATCGCCAGCTCCGCCTCCGCGCTTGTGCCGTCCGCCGCCGTAAACGGCTCCGCGGACGCGCTTCCCTTTTCATCCGATGATCCGAAAACGAATTCTGGCTGGGGCATCTCCGGCTTCTCGGCCCGACGTTTATAGCACATCCCACTCACTGGACAAAGCAAAGGACTTTTCGGGTAGTGACTCATTTTGAGTGAATCTTGCGCCTGCAATGCGATGAGACTTGGTCGCGACAGTCCAGCGGTTAGGTGGCGAGAACCACGATCATCGGGAATCCGAGATCGCGGTACATCTCAACGAGTGTCGCGGAACGCCGGAGCCTACTGCGCGGATGAAAATGCTCCGATTTACGCCCCCGACTAATGCTTCCTCGAAGAAGCTCGATAATCATAGATGGGCAGTGGCGCTCTATTTCATGCACTATAACTTCTGCCGTGTGCACCAGACCTTGTGAGTCAATCCGGCGATGGAAGCGGCAATGGCCCTAGCAGGCTGCGGAAAAAGGGCGCTTTTTAGGGGGCGGAGCTTCAGCTCCGACATCAGAAGGCCCTAGAAAGTGGGCTTTAGCCCCTGAGGACGGAACCTGCCGGACTATTTATGAGATGAGTTCTACAGACTCTTGGGATCCGCCTCTTGGGCTCCGCCCGCGCGACCAGGATGTCTCGTTTCACAGGCCGCAAACACCGCCGGGGAGTATCATCGGTGCAACCGAGGCATATGGCAATGCGTCAAATAATGTAGAAGCGAGGCTGCCATGAGCGCCAAAAGCCGAATGGTAGTAGCCGCCGCGATCCTCTTCGCCGTCTCCGTCGCCGCCCCTGCAAACGCGCAACAGCGAATGGCTTCCGGCGTCCCGAGGAGCACGGTGGTTGTTCACGCTCGGCCGGCTGCTACTCATGTCGTTGCTTCGCACCCGATGACGGCGAGGCGGGCAACACCAGCTCCCCACACTGCGGCCCACTTCAACCCTGCGACGAACTCTTTTCAATCGACAGACGGTTCCTTCGTCTCGCTGCAGGATCTTCTGAACCCCGTCCCCGGACTTGGCTTCGACTATCAACACCTTTCCGCGATCAATCAGGATTTGCTGATCAAAGCCGCGATTGATCCCGTGACACAGTTGAAACTCGCGGAGGCTAGCCAGTTCCTGCGCGGATCAGGCTTCGGAGGCCCGGGCTTCTTTCTGTGGGATGGCGGCGCGTACTACCCGATATCGGACGAGTCGGCTGCGCCCGAGCAGGCGCCCGCCGAGCAACCGGCGCCGCAACAGGCGCAGCAACCGCAAATGATCGTCGTCCAGGCGCCGCCCGCGCAACAAGCCGCCGGTAATTCTTCCGCCGAGGAATCCGCGCCGCTTCCGGACGTCGGCCAATTCACGCTCGTGCTTCGGAACGGAACCCAGCTCGATGCGATCGCCTTCACGCGCATGAACGATCGCATCGTCTATATCACCGCGGACGGCAACCGGCGCACGATCGCCGTCGCGGATCTGAACTCCGACGCGACCGTGCGCATCAACGAAGAGCGCGGCACGCCGCTGCAACTTCCCCTGTAAACGATCCTTTTCGCGACATCAGTACCGTACGGCAAACCGCCGGACCATGTAGAATCTCGCCGATGCGAGCCGTGATCCAGCGAGTGACCCGCGCGCGAGTCTTGGTCGACGGCCGCGTGACCGGCGAAATCGAAGCGGGCCTCCTCGTGCTGGTAGCTGTCGGCCGCGAGGATACTCCCGCCACTCCCGCCGCCATGGCCGAAAAAATCGTCAACCTGCGAATCTTCAATGACGAGCAGGGCAAAATGAACCGCTCGCTGCTCGACACCGGCGGCGCCGTTCTCGCCGTATCGCAATTCACGCTCTATGGCGACGCGCGCGGCCAGCGGCGTCCGAGCTTTCTCGGCGCCGCTCCTTCCGAACAGGGCAAAGCGGGCTACGAAGAATTCGTGCGCGCGCTCGAAGCGCTGAAGGTCCGCGTCGCCACCGGCGTCTTTCAGGCGCACATGTCCGTTGAGATCGTCAACGACGGCCCCGTCACTATCCTGCTCGACTCCGACAAACTGTTCTGACGCCTCGTTCGCCGCTTGCTATCTCGCCGCCGCTGCCCTACGCTTTTTGCTGGAGCGCAGCGATGAAGGAAATCAACCGGATTCTCGATCAGATGGACCGCGCTTTCTCCGGCGATGCGTGGCACGGCCCCAACCTGATGACCGTGCTCGAGGGCATTTCCGCCGAAGACGCGTCCAAACACCCGATTCGCGGAGCGCACTCGATCTGGGAACTCGTGCACCACATCGGCTCGTGGAAAACGATCTCGCAACATCGCCTGGGGGGCGAAAATGTCGAAATCACGCCGGAGCGCGATTGGCCCCCGGTCTGGGAGGTCAGCGAGGCGGCGTGGAAGCGCGCGCTCGAAAATCTCATGGAAAGCCACAGCCGGCTGCGCGCGTCCGTCAGGCATTTCAGCAACGAGCATCTGGAAGAAAAAGCGGCCGGCCCGGACTACACGCGCTACGTCGTCCTTCACGGCGTCGTCCAGCACGATCTGTATCACGCCGGGCAAATCGTCATGTTGAAAAAAGCCCTCGTATCTTGAAGCGCCCGTGATGCAACTCATCTCGCATCCTGGCGACCTCACGAAAATTGCCGCATTCGTAATGGCCGCGGGTTGGGTTGGCTTTGGCGCGATTCTCGTGCTGGGCAAGCGCGGCGCCGCGAAGGGCGCTGCCCGGCGTGACCCAAAATCGACCCTCGGCTTTCTGTTGCAATGCGCTGCTTACCTCCTGTGCTTCGCATTTCCCCGAACTTACTTCTCGCCCCTCCTTCCTCGCCCGCAATCGGCCGAACCCGTATTGGCGGCTCTGGTCGTCGCGCTCACGCTCGTCTCGGTCTGGTTCTGTTTCGCCGCGGCGCGCGCTCTCGGCAGGCAATGGGCGCTCATGGCCCGCGTCATCGAAGGCCATGAGCTCATTCGCCGGGGACCGTATGCCGTGGTGCGCAATCCGATCTACCTGGCGATGCTCGGCATGTTGCTCGCCACGGGCCTCTCCGTCAGCCGCTGGCCCGTAATCGTTGTCGCGATCACCATATTCGCCCTCGGCACCGCGATTCGCATTCGCGCCGAAGAGAAACTGCTGCGCGCCGCCTTCGGCGCCAAATTCGACGACTACGCCCGCTCCGTCCCCGCCTTTCTGCCGCTCCGGTGGAGATAGGTCCCCGTAACCTGCGCAACTATTCCCGCGTCACATAGAAAATTGCTGATATTATTCACCGCGTCTTTCAAGGGGGAATTCAAGCGATGCGCTTCAATTGTGTTTTGAAAGTGGCCGGACTCGCTCTGCTCGCGGCGTCATTTACCGCGGCGGCTCAAGCGCAAAAAGGCGCGGGCGACTGGCCGATGTACCGCCACGATCCGGCGAGCACCGGCTTTTCGGAACTCAAGCAGGTCAACACGAAGAACGTCACGCAACTGGCCCAGGCCTGGACCATGAAATTGACCGATCGCGGCGGCCTGGAAGTGACGCCCATCGCCGTGAACGGCGTCATGTATTTTCCCGCCGGCAACAAAGTTCTCGCGGTCGATCCCGTGACCGGCAAGGAAATCTGGCGCTACGATTTGCCGGCGAGCCAGGCTTCTTCTCGCGGCGTCGCCTATTGGCCCGGCGACGGCACCAACGCGCCCCGCATCATCTTCACCACGCTCGATCGCAAGCTCGTCGCGCTCGACGCCGGCACCGGCAAACTCGTTCCTACATTCGCGAAGGGCGGAATCGCCGAGCTCGAAGTCGGCTACAGCGGCATCCCAACGATCTTCAAGAATCTTGCGCTGCTTGGCGCCAGCGTCGGCGAACTGCCCAAAGGGCCTCCGGGCGATACCCGCGCCTACGACGCGATCACCGGCCAGCTCGTCTGGACCTTCCACACGGTTGCTCGGCCCGGCGAAGTGGGACACGAAACATGGCTCGATAATGGCTGGGACGGCCGCTCCGGCACCAACGTCTGGGGCTGGTACATGAGCGGGGACGAGAAGACCAACACCGTCTACATGCCCATCGGAGGTCCTTCGCCGAACTATTACGGCGGAGATCGCCCCGGCGCGAACCTGTTCGCCAATTCCGTGGTCGCCGTCGACGCATCCACCGGCAAGCTCAAATGGTATTTTCAGACGATCCATCACGACCTGTGGGATTCCGACCTGCCGCCCGGACCCAGCCTGATCGATCTCAAAGTCAAAGGTAAGAAGGTTCCCGCGCTCGAGATCATCGGCAAGGCCGGGTGGATGTTCATTCTCGACCGCAATACCGGGAAGCCGGTGTTCGGCGTCGAGGAGCGGCCCGTTCCCAAGGGCGAGGTACCCGGCGAATGGTATTCACCTACCCAACCGTTTCCGCTGAAGCCTCCCGCTCTGGCGCGCACCACGTACAAAGCCGACGACATCGTCACCGCGGACGACACCAACGCCGATCACGCCAAGGCCTGCCACGATCTCTCCGAGCGCAGCGGCGGATTCATAAATGAGGGTCCTTTTACCCCTTGGCCTTTCCATGAAGACGGCGCGCCGCCCAAAAGCACGATTCAATTCCCCGGCGGCACCGGCGGTTCGAACTGGGGCGGCACGTCCATCGATCCCAAGTCCGGATACATTTTCGTCCAGACCCACGACATGTCGCTGATGGGCTGGATCGAAAAGAAAAAGTCCGGCTTGAACTACGGCCGCGGCACCGATGGCTCAACGCAGCAATACGACCGCGCCAGCGTCGTCGGCCCCGGCCCGTACGCCGGTTTCAGCGCGCCCGGCAAGGACTCGACCGGCAAAGTCGTCGGCAACTGGCCCTGCCAGAAACCTCCGTGGGGACGCCTGACCGCGGTGAACGGCAATACCGGCGAGATCGCGTGGCAAACCATTCTCGGCATCACCGAAGGCCTGCCCGAAGGCAAGCAGAACACCGGCAACGGCGGCAGCGCCGGGCCCATCACGACGGCGGGCGGACTCGTCTTCATCGGCGCCACTTCCGATCATCGTTTCCGCGCGTTTGATTCGAAGACCGGCAAAGAGCTGTGGGTCACCAAGCTGGAAAAAGACGGCAATGCCAACCCCATGACCTTCGCGGGCAAGAATGGTAAGCAGTACGTTGCGATCACCGGCGGGGACACGCTGTACGTCTACGCACTACCCTAGACCTGGATTCGCAGGGGCCGGGACTCGCCTCCCGGCCGCTGCCTTTCGTCTTGTGGCGCCCGCCGATCTATTGTCGATTAGGATGTGCATCGATCGTTTCTTTTCAGCGGGTTACGGACGTTTCTATTCGGCTCGATTGTCGATTAGAAATGCCGCGCGACTGGTCGACCCATTTGAAAAAGTGTGTCACTTCGTTAGGGTGCCCACGCTTTGTTTTCAGTGAGTTAGGCTGAGAATTACTTTGCATGGTGTGTCACTTTGTTTAGTGACTTGTGAGCGGTGGCGCCACGTAGATTCCCGTGGCTGAAGCCATGATTGCCGGGGGTGTTTCGTGGGTCCTAAGGCCCACGCTTTCACCGGAAATCGCGATTGCGCGAACGGAGAGATCCCTCGGCTGTCGCCGCGGCGACTCGCTCGGGATGCCGATCCCGATCGGATCAATTGTCAAAGAACAGTACGGCTCTCGCCAGGAGAGCCGGCGAAGCGGGGCTTCGCGCGCGTTCAATTTCCTTTTTCAACTACGGTAGCAGGCTAACATCGGGCGAGTTTCCGGCGCAGCTGGCCGAGAGTTTAGAAGTGGTACAGGTGGTCGTGTTGGCCATTTATATCGTATTACGATATAATTCAAGTGGATGCGCCGACCAGGAACAAAAGCGATCGATTACTCCGCGCTGGCCGACTTCCGCTACGAGATACGCCGGTTCCTGAACTTCAGCGAATTCGCCGCGCGCGCCGCGGGCATCGAGCCGCAGCAACACCAGGCGCTTCTGGCGATCAAAGGCCAGCCCCCTGGATTCGACACCACGGTCGGAGTGCTGGCAGAGCGAATGCAGATCCGTCATCACAGCGCGGTCGAGTTGAGCCGGCGTCTGGAAGCGCGCGGGTGGATCCGGCGCTCGCGGAGCGGCCGCGACCGGCGCGAGGTACAGCTCTGCCTTACGCCACGCGCCGAAAGATTGCTCGCGAAACTTTCGTTTGCTCATCGCGACGAGCTGCGCAATGCCGAGCCGCGCTTGATTCGCGCTCTTTCGCGCGCGGTGGAGCGGCGGGGCCAGCCTTCTTTTTGTTTCGCAGGCGATTCGTGGAGCGAAAAGCCCGGCCCAGCCTGCACGTACAAGGCACAGAACCACAGATGAACACGGATCAACACAGATAGGGAGGAGGAAAGATGGGGCGAAGCGATGCACGATGAGGAGCTTCCTTCACATGGCGGCGCTTCCGCCCAAGCCAAAGACCTCAATCGTCCCTCCGGGACTTGCGGCTCTCTTTTCTCCCTGGTTCCCGGCACTGCGCCGCGCTCCGTGCCGGGCTAATAACAATCGCCGCTCCGCGGCTGAGCAACACCATCGCACAGATGTGTCGCGCCTACGGCGCTGATGTTAGGGACGATTCGAACGAATCAAACCTCAGGGGGCTAAACAGGCTGCGGAAAAGGGCTATGAAGAGTGTCCTCAGGCGCTAAAGCGCGTTGAGGGCAGGCGATTTACGTCGGAGCTGAAGCTCCGACCCCCTAAAAAGGCGCCCTTTCCGCAGGCTGTAGAGGCCGGTATTTTGAAGCGCGTTATGTCGGAGCTTCCTTCGACTGCGCTCAGGGCGGGAAAGTTCCGACCCCCTAAAAACTATTTCAGTCCCGCTGAGAGGAGCGCCCATTGGCAACGCCGCCCGTGACGAACCGCAACAAGCCGATGCCCGTCGGAAGCTACCGCATCGGATGGATGTCGCTGCTGGCTGCGCTCATCGGCGTGCTGGCGGGACTTATCGCCTACGTTCTGTACGACCTGATCGCGCTGTTCACGAATCTGACCTTTTATCACGTCGTCTCGCTCCATTTCCGCAGCCCGGAACAGACGACGATCGGCCCGTGGATCATCCTGATGCCCGCGATCGGCGGCCTGATCATCGGCTTCATGGCCAAGTACGGTTCGCCGAAAATCAAAGGCCACGGAATTCCGGAAGCGATGGAAGCGGTCCTGACCACGCGCAGTCGCATCGAGGCTCGCGTCGCCATCCTGAAGCCGCTGTCAGCCGCAATCGCGATCGGCACGGGCGGGCCATTCGGCGCCGAGGGCCCGATCATCCAGACCGGCGGCGCGTTTGGCTCTCTGGTCGGCCAGATGATTTCGACCACCGCGTCCGAACGCAAAGTGCTGCTCGCCTGCGGCGCGGGCGCGGGCATGGCGGCAACGTTCAACACTCCCATCGCCGGGGTGATTCTGGCGATCGAGTTGCTGCTCTTCGAGTTTCGCGCGCGCTCGTTCATTCCTCTCGTGATCGCCTGCACGCTGGCCACGAGCGTTCGCGGCGTTCTCTTCGGGCAGCATTCGATGTTCAGCATGGGCAACGTGGATTTTGGCGTGCCGCGCGGCCTGCCGTTTTATCTGCTGCTGGGAGTGATCTGCGGCGTCGCCGCGATCGGCTTCACGAAGCTCTTGTACTGGGTGGAAGATCAGTTCGACCGGTTGCCGATCGACGAACTGTGGCATCCGGCGATCGGCGCGCTCGGCCTGGGCATCATCGGTTTCTTCGTGCCGCGCGTTCTGGGCGTGGGCTACGACACAATCTCCGACATCCTCAACAACAATCTCACGCTGCAACTGCTGATTCTGATCGCCGTCTTCAAGGCGCTCGCGCTGGTCATTTCACTTGGCTCGGGAACTTCCGGCGGGCTGCTCGCGCCGATGTTCATGTCCAGCGCCGCTCTCGGCGGAGTCTTCGCGATGGCCGTCAACGCGGTGTTCCCCGGCGCTCATCTTTCACCTGGCGCCTTCGCGCTGGTGGCCATGGCCGCTGTCTTTGGCGCGGCCTCGCGCGCCACGTTCGCCTTCATCGTGTTCGCTTTCGAAATCACGCGCGATTACAACGCCATCCTGCCGCTGATGCTCGGCTGCGTGATCGCCGATCTGATCGCGCTGCGCTATTTGCCGACCTCGATCATGACCGAAAAGCTCGCGCGACGAGGCCTGCACGTCCCCGGCGAGTACGAAGCCAGCGTGCTCCACACCGTGCGCCTGAGCGAAGTGATGCGAACCGACGTGCAGCTGATTCCCGCGGACACAACCGTCGCCGACCTGGCCGCCCGCATCGGACGCGGCGAACCGGGGCTGACACTCTCACAGGGCTTGCCTATCGCCGACCAGGACGGCCGCCTGGCCGGCGTCGTGACGCAGGGTGATATGCTGCGCGCGCTTGAAACCGATCCCGAAGGCCGCGCGACCGTCCTCGAAGCAGGCACGTCCCCGCCCATCGTGGCCTATCCGGACGAATTCGTGCACGACGCGCTGCATCGCATGGTGAGCCACAACATCGGCCGGCTTCCGGTGGTCAGCCGCGACGATCCAGGTCGCATGGCGGGTTATTTCGATCGGTCAAATTTGTTGAACGCATGGACGCGGCAAATCGAGGAAGAAGGGGTGCAGGAACACGGATGGTTCGCGCGGTGGCAGGCCGCACGCGACGGCGGCACTCGGTAGTGGATATCAGTTTCGCCCGACTACGAATCGTCGCGATTACCGGACATGTCCGGTAATCCGACCTGAACGCACCCGGTTCCAGCAAATCCGAGTTCGCCGCCGATGCTGTGATGTAGACTCTCTCATTCGCCCGGTGCAAAATCTCGGTGCGGTCAACTCCGTTATTCGAAAAAACGTGACCGTGCGCTTTGTTACCAAAAGGAGATGCGTGTGATGAAGAAAGTCATTGCTGGCGTTGTTGCGCTTTTGTTTGTGGCATTGCTGGGCTACCGTGCCGCGGCTGGAGGGAACGATTCGCATCGAGAAGCTCAAGACCGCGCGCAGATCGAGAAGCTGATGTGGCAGTACACTCGCGCCCTGGACACGGAGAACGCGGATGCGTACGCCGCCACGTATACGCCGGATGGCCAATTCGGCAGCGGCGCCAACGCAGTCAAGGGACACGACGCGCTCAAGAAAATGATTGCGGACCTTCGGCAACGCTCCGCCGACGCCGAAGCCAAGGGTGAAAAAAGGCCGGCGATGTACCACATGACCGCGAACAGCTACCTTGACTTCGTCGATAAGGATCACGCACGCATGGAAGCTTACTGGCTGACCGTGTTCGCTCAGGCAGGCCCGAATGTGCCTGTTCGCGTAGCTGCCGCCGGGCGGGACGTCGACGAACTCGTGCGCGTGAATGGACAGTGGCTTATCAAGGCGCGTGACGTCGCACCAAAGGACTAACCCGGTCGTTCAGTCGAAATATGGAAAGTGAGCCAAGTCACATGGCGAAGGCGAAGGAGTTTACGGTAACAATCGAAGACAAGCCGGGCGCGTTGGGGAAATGTTTCCTCGCTCTGGCCGAGCGTGGAGTGAACATCCTGGCTTTTCAATCGTATGTGGAGGAGGGCGAGAGTCTGGCCCGATTCATGGCCGATGATATGGCCGGCGCCAAAAAGGTGCTGGGTGACCTGCACATGATCTTTGAGGAGACAGAAGTCGCCGTAGCCAGGTTGCCGCATCGTCCGGGTCAGTTGGGCCGCGCAGCCTCGGTGTTGGGCGAAAACCAAATCAACATTGACTATAGCTACTGCGGACTGGAGCCGGGTTCGACACTGGGGTTGGTGGTTTTCGGGGTCGACAACTTGAACAAGGCAGCGGCCTTGCTGGACGAGCTAGCCGCGGAAAAGACGTAAGGCCAGAATCCAGGTCGCGCTCATAATCCGAAAGGTCGCTGGCCACGGCCTGATAAGAGCGCTAACCCGGCACGTGTCCCTGACTGCGAACTGACCCATTACGCGACGCGGCAGCGCGTTAGTTCGGCGAGAGCCTAATGGATTCCGAGTTTCTCGATGGTGCGAACGACGTCATCGGCGGAAACGTCGTAGAGAGAATGCTCGTCTTCCTGTTCGAGGCGCTCGCGAAGATATTCCGCGCCGATGTAGCTGGCCTCGCGGTCGGATAAATTCCGTCCGGTGCGTTCGCGGAAGATGACGAATCCCGGGTGGGCGAGGCCGAGGATCACACCCTTGCCGTCCACGAAGAATTTGCAGTCCATGGTGTCGCTGTGGCGCGTGGCGATGCCGTTCCAGCAGTGCGAGAAGCGGCATTTGTAGACGTAGTCCGTTACTTTCGATGGCACGTCGAACGCGCCGATGAACTCGCTCATCGAGCCGACGTTGGGAATTCTCGTGGAAACGGCTGCCTTCGCCATGCGCGCCCTACTTCCTTGCGCCCACTTCGGCGGGTTGCGACGAATGCTGATAGCTTTTCACCGCCGCGGCCACTCCGGCGCCCGCGGGAAGCCGGAAACCCTGGTCGAGCAGCGTCTTTTCCAGCGCCGCAAGGAACAGAAGCACGTTCGTCTCCTGGCACGAGTAACCCATCAAACCAACGCGCCAGATCTTGCCCTTGATCGGTCCCAGGCCGCCGGCGATTTCGATGTTGAACTCATCGAGCAGCTGCCGCCGCACTTTCCCGTCTTCAATGCCGGCTGGAATGTTGATCGCTGTCACCGTGATCAGACGATCTTCCGGCTTCGAGACGAACGGCTGAAGCCCCATCGCTTCGATTCCCGCGATCAGCGCCTGCTGGCTGCGCGCGTGGCGCTCCCAGCGCGCATCGAGGCCCTCTTCGAGCACGGCCCGCAGCGCCTCGCGCATGGCGTAGATCAGCGTGATCGGCGGAGTGTGATGATAGAGGCGGTCCTTGCCCCAGTAATTCATCGCCGTGGTCAAATCGAAATACCAGCTGCGAACGGGCTCTTTCCGCGTGTGCATCGCTTCTTCGGCGCGGGCGTTGACCGTGATGGGCGCCATTCCCGGAGGCGCGCTGATCGCCTTTTGCGACCCGCTGAAGCAGATATCGATTCCCTGCTTCGCCACGTTCAGCGGAACACCCGCCAGAGTTGCGACCGTATCGACCACCAGCATCGCGCCCAGTTCATCGGCGACCTTGCGGTAATCCTCGATGCGCGATACGACGCCGGACGAAGTCTCGCCGTGCGCGAGCCCCACGAACTTGATCTTCCTTCCCTTGCCCGCGCGCAACACATCCTGCGGATCGACGGTGCGCCCGTACGGCGCCTCCACGCGAATCACCTTGGCCGGAATTCGCTCCGCGATGATCGCCATGCGCTCGGAGAACGCGCCGTTGATGCAGACGATGCATTCATCGCCCGCATCGAGCGCGTTCATCACCGCCGCTTCAATCCCGCCCGATCCCGACGCGGAAATGGGAAACGTGAGATGGTTCGTCGTCTGAAACGCGTGCCGCAGCAGCAGCTGCACGTCGTCCATCATTTGCGTGAACCACGGGTCCATGTGGCCCACGATCGGCGCCGCCATCGCGCGGTAGACGCGCGGGTCCACACAGGACGGGCCCGGCGTCAGCATCAATCTTTCGGGCGGCAGAAGCTCGCCAATCAACTCTTTTCCTCGCTCTGTCATTTTCTTAGCCTCTTGGCCCGCAAATTTGAGCGGGCCACGAACGATCGCAATCGTTCCCTTGGAGTTCTAGTGTGAAGAATCGGCGGGTTGCGGTCAACCTCCAAAATGTCTCTGCGAGGCATTGCATCAGGCAACATCCCGAAGAATCAATCTCTTGCCCGAATAGGGCCGAAAATCCCCTGCTCACAGGGGGTTAGAGCTTGCGCACGTCTCGCGCGGCTTTTTTGAAAAGCCCACACCCCTATGCTAAATTTTTTCCTTGCCCCCCGAATCATGGCGATAGACGCAAAAACCAGCGCTGGTGAGAAGCCGAAAGTCACGCGCGTCGAGGTGTATTGGCACACGGTGAAGTACCGTACCGTGATCCTCTACGCGGTGGTTTTGACGTCGATTGTCCTGGCGATGGTCTACATCGTCTTCCCGGACTTTTCGAATGCGGTGTTGAGGAGAATCGAAAACGTATCCGGTCCAACCGATCACGTGCCCAACCCATCGTCGCGACAGGCGCGTTTTGTCAACCTGGACGGCAAGGTGCAGGTAAAGAAGGTCAATTCGGTACAGTGGGCCAACGCGGATTATCAGGTGACGCTGGATAAGGGCGATCTAATCCAGACCAGCTCCGAAGGCGTGGCGCGCATCGCGTTCGCGGACGGCACAACCTACACCGTGAAGGGCGACACGCTTGTCACTGTCGAAGAAAACATCGTCGAGCAGGATCGCGCTTCGCAAGTCGCCGTGCACGTCAGTTCCGGTCAGGTGAACTTGCAGACCGCGACCTGGCAGGTTCCCGGATCGAAGGCCGAGGTTTCGTTTGAAAACGCCGTGGCCTCGTTGCGCGAAAACAGCCGGGCCGAGGTCCGCAGCGACCCGGAAACCAAGGAACAGCAGATCACCGTGGAAGCCGGCAGCGCGGAGCTGAACCGCGGGGACGAACATGTCGATATTGGCCAGTATGAGCGCGCCACCTTCCCCACGGGAACTGGTACAATTACAAAATCGCAGGTGCTCGCGCCTCCCCAGCTGGTCGAGCCGCTCAATTTGCAGCCGATCATCGTCGCCGATCCGAAGCACGATCCGATTCACTTTTCGTGGAAGGCGGCGGCTACGGCAAAGAGCTACGATTTCGAGGTCAGCACCACCAGAGCGTTCAATCATATCGAGATGGAAAAGAAGACGGCCGGAACCAGCGTCGATATTCCCGGCCTCGATCCGGGCGATTATTTCTGGCGCGTGCGCGCGATCGACGATAAGAGCAACGTGAGCGACACAAGCGAATCGTACAAGTTCACTCTGGTGGCCCAGGGCAAGGAGCAGGAGATGCTCCTCGACGTGGACGACACGGAGTTGCAGGGCAACGTGGTCGAGGTCATTGGACGTACCGAGCCCGGCGCCGCTTTGATCATCAACGGCGCGGCCGTGGCGGACATCAAGCCGGACGGGCATTTCCGGTATTTCACTGACCCCATGACGCGGGGAAGCCACACGATAGTGATCACCGGCCAGAACCGGCGGGGCGGCACGGCGATCAAGCGAGTCGATGTGGTGATTCCGTAGAGTCGCAGAAGACAAAATCGCAATCATCGGCCGGCGCGCGGGAGTTCGCGCGAACTTTCGGAGAGGAACGCACGAAGTGAACAAGAACGGCTTCAACATGCGGTCGGTTTTCAGTCTTTTCTCCTCCGACCTGGCCATCGACCTCGGCACCGCCAACACGCTGGTCTTCGCCCGCGGCAAGGGCATCGTCGTCAACGAACCTTCGATCGTCGCCATCAACAAGAACACCGGCGAAGTGGTCGCCGTCGGCCGCGAAGCGAAAGAAATGCTCGGGCGGACGCCCGGAAACGTGGTCGCCATCAAACCGATGAAGGACGGCGTGATCGCCGATTTCAAGGTGACCGAAAAAATGCTCACCTACTTCATCCAGAAGGCGCACAACCGCCGCGTCCTGGTTCATCCACGGATCGTCATCGGCGTTCCCAGCGAAATCACGCCGGTGGAAAAACGCGCGGTGCAGGACTCCGCCTACCGCGCGCGCGCCAGCGAAGTCTATCTGGTCGAGCAGGCCATGGCCGCGGCCATCGGCGCGGGCCTGCCCATCGAAGAGCCTTCCGGCAACATGGTCGTCGACATCGGCGGCGGCACCACGGACATCGCCGTCATTTCCATGAGCGGCATCGTTTACTCGCGCTCCGTGCGCGTCGCCGGAAACGAAATGGACGAATCCGTGATGCACTACCTGAAGCGCAAGTACAACCTGCTGGTCGGCGAACGCACCGCCGAGCAGATCAAGATAGAAATCGGCTCGGCCTATCCGCTCGAAAAGCCGATGACGCTCGAAGTGAAGGGCCGCAACCTGATCGAAGGCGTGCCGCGCACCGTCACCATCGACGACAGCGAAATCCGCGAGGCGCTTTCGGAAAACATTTCGACGATTGTCAACGCCATTCGCGTCGCGCTGGAGCGCACGCCGCCCGAGCTTTCGGCCGACATCAGCGACCGCGGCATCGTGCTCACGGGCGGCGGCGCGCTGATCAAGAATCTCGACAAGCGCATCCGCGAGGAAACCGGCTTGCCCGTTTCCATCGCCGACGATCCGCTGGCCTCGGTCGTGCTCGGCACCGGGAAAATGCTCAGCGATTTCCGTCTGCTGCGCCTGGTTTCGATTGACTAGGGTGGGCTCGTCATTCCGAACGGAGTAGTTTCTTTCGCGCTGCCCGTCTGGAGCGCCGCTACAAATGGCTATCTAGCATGATCGATACTGCCTTTCGCCAACGCCCGGTCTTCCTTCTCGCCGCCGTCGTGCTGGCGCAGGTTCTGCTGCTCGCCTTCCAGATCAAGCGCGACCACGACGTTCGCCTGATTCGCTACTGGGCTCAGGCGATCGTCATGCCTTTCGAGCGCGGCGGCACTGATGCGGTCAAGAATACCGGCGGAATCTGGTCCAACTACATCAGCCTGCACGGCGCGCGCGCCGAAAACACCCGGCTGCGCGCGGAACTCGATCAGTTGCGCCTGCAAAATCGCGAACTGGCCGCCCAAGCCGGAGAAGCGCAGCGCCTGAGCGCCATCCTGAATTTCCGCGAGGCGCATCCCGAAACGCAGATGCTCGCCGCGGAAGTGATCGGGGCGAGCGCGGATCCAGCCTCACACACGCTGTTTCTGAACCGCGGCGATCACGACCACGTCCGTCGCAACATGGCGGTCATCACTCCCGACGGCATCGTCGGCAAAATCGTCGAGGTCTTGCCGTCCACCTCGCAAGTCCTGCTTATCAATGACAAGGACAGTGGCGCCGGCGCCCTGCTCGCCGACACGCGCACGCACGGCGTCATCAAGGGCAGCGGTGATCCCGACGCGCGCCTCGACTACGTTATCAACGAAGAACCCGTCCACCCCGGCGAACTCGTTCTGACCTCTGGCGAAGATCGCATCTTCCCTAAAGATCTGCTGATCGGCACCGTTTCCATGGCCAGCCAGGGAAATCCGTTCCAGATGATTCACGTGAAGCCCGCAGCGCGGCTCGATCGTCTCGAGGACGTGATCATCCTGCTCGCGCCGCAGGAGCTGAAGAAGCCGGAATCCGCAGAGGCTCCCGGCGCCTCGCCGAATTCGCCGGGAATCGTGCAAAAAGAACCTGAGCCGGTGAAACCCCTTGTGGCGCCTGCTGCCGGAAAACCCGCGGCGCCGAACACCGCACAACCAGCGCCAAAAGCGCCCGCAGCCGTGCCTCCGGCAACAGCTCCGGCGCAGCCGGCGAGCTCCGCTCCGCAGAACTGACATGTCCTACATGCTCAATCCCGGCGCGCAATCCGAATCGAATATCGAAGTCCACAAGTATTACAGCGGGACGGTGCTTCTAACCGCGTTTCTCGCGCTGGTCCTTCAGGCGTTCCTGCACAAATACGGCCGCTGGTCGGAAACGGTGGATTTGCCCCTGCTGGTGACGGTGTATTTTGGCTTGAGCCGGCGCAATCCGGTCACCGGCATGTTCCTCGGAGCCGGGGTCGGCATCCTGCAGGACGCGCTCAGCCACGACAATCCCATCGGCCTCTATGGCATCGCCAAAACGCTTGTCGGCTATCTTGCGTCAACGATCGGCGCGCGCATCGATACGCAGCACCCGGTCAGCCGCCTGGCCCTGATCTTCCTGTTCTTCCACTTCCACCAGATGGTCTTCGCGATCACGCAGCGCGTTCTGCTGAATCATCCCGAGCCGTTCTTCACGCTGCGCCTGCTGCTGAATTCCGTCGTCACGGCCGCTTTCGGCGTCGCGCTCTTCGCCCTGCTCGACCGCCTCCGCAAGTCCTGACGATCCGACAAGGATCGTCACACTGAGGATGGCGCTTTGAAGCTTTGCCATCCGAAGTGTTCGCCGCTATCTCTGTCACCGCCTATCGCGCCACCCTCGCGCCCGCTTCCGCCTAAGACGATTGCGGCTTGCTGGCCTTCTCCGCGCGCAGCACGAGGACCGGCAGATGCGAAAGCCGCACGACTTTCTCCGTCACCGACCCGAACGCGAGCCGATGCCAGCCCGTCATTCCGTGCGTCGCGATCACGATCAAATCCACCTTGTTGTGTTCGCCCATGCGGATAATTTCCATCCCCACGTCGCTTGCCGTACCTACCTCGGAGCGCACCTTCAGCCCTTTCGCCCTTAATTTTTCCGCAAGCTCATTCAGCCGCTTCTCCGCGTCTTTTTGCAGCTCCTGCTCGAACTCCGCCTCATTGAAGATCGTCGCCGGCGAAGGCAGCCGCGGCAGCATCGGCACCACGTGCACCAAGAGCAGCTCCGCGCCCACACCCGACGCGAGGTCCGCGGCCGTGTCCAGCGCCTCATGCGACGGATCGCTGAAATCAATCGGAGAAAGAATCAATTTTGGTGGCAGCATGTTTTCCGTCCTGATCGTGCCATCGCGCGCCCGCGCGGCGGAAGCGAGGCGTGCGCGCCTGGCTTGATGGTACCGATCCACTTCCGTTGCGTCCAGCCGGCGGCTTTGCGCAGGCGCTGCCCGGCCGTCGGCGATTCGCCGATGAAATATTCAGGCGTGCCGATCGGGATTGGAATGCGGATGCTGCTGGAAGTTTGACGTCAGAAGAGAGAGGCAAGGTAGTTTTCAAACAGGATCACCGCGACCGCCAGAATCGTCCCCGCCAGGATCGCGACCGCGCCCCACTTCCCCAAGCGGGGACGCGACTTCGGCAGCCCCAGCATGTAGACGGACGGGTCCGCCTGCTCGAAGTAGTTTCCGTTGTTCGCGTGCCTGGTCCCGCGCGCCATACGAAATGCTAGCGAGCGGGGCCCTATCCCCAACGTAGAAGTGCGCCTTGCTTGCAATACAAAATTACCTATAAGGCACAGGCGGGCCCGTGCGCCGCAGGCTCGACGCTGCTCCCCGGAGCCCATCGCCGCCGCCATCCGTTGAACGTTATGAAAACCTGCTAAAATCGCCGCGAATATGGCGACATACCTGCTGATTCACGGCGCGTGGCATGGCGGCTGGTGCTGGCGCAGGGTCGTGCCCGTCCTCGAATCAAAGGGGCACAAAGCTCTCGCTCCCGATTTGCCGGGCCACGGAGGCGACAAAACGCCCACCGCCCTCGTGACGCTCAAGAGCTATGCCGACCGCATCTGCGAAATCGCCGCCAAGCAATCCGAGCCGGTGATTTTGGCGGGCCACAGTATGGGCGGCATCGCCATCACGCAGGCTGCCGAAAATTGCCCCGAGAAAATTCGAGCTCTGGCGTACGTGTGCGCCTTCTTGCCGCGCAACGGCGACTCACTGACAACCTGGGCGTCGCAGGATCCGATGAGCATGGTCAATCCATCCACGCTGGACATTCGCGCCGATGGAACCAGCGTCTTCAAGCGGGAATCGAGCCGCGAAGCGTTCTACTTGCAGTGCACGGACGAAGACGTGGCCTTTGCCCAGTCGCGACTCGTCGCCCAATCCGGCGAACCTCTTGGCACGCCGGTGGCCACGACGCCCGAGCGCTGGGGCCGCATCCCGCGCTACTACATCGAGTGCGCACGCGACCGCGCCATCACCCTCAAGCTCCAGCGCGCCATGCAACAAGCCTCGCCGTGCCGCCAGACGTTCTCCATCGACACGGATCACTCCCCCTTCTTCTCCGCGCCCGACCAGCTTGCGAATATCCTCGATCGCATCGGAGGCCTCTAGAATGGATGGCACAAGCGCTCTTAATCGGTGCTCCTCGGCCTTCCCTGGAAGCCCCAAACCTACAATGCTCCGCTCTAATCTTCCTCTCTTCCTCGTTGACCAATCCGACATGTCCGACATGCCCAACTTGCAGCCCGCATTCCCGGGTGATAGCTTGACTAGTCCGAGTCCCATTCGGGTTTGGGGGCGCATTCGCCTATGTTTCGGCCCGATCGGGGACCGCGCCACGTCCGGCCGTGCACGGCCCGCCGCGCAGGAGTAGCTTCCGTTGCCATCGTGGAACGTTAACGACCAAAAAATTCCGCAGGGACGCTTGTCCCTGTTTTCCTACCTTTCGGCGTTCTTCGTCGTGGTGCTTCTGGTCGGATTCTGGAAATTGCAGGTCATGCAGTCCGAGCACTTCGCGGATCTCGCCGAAAAAAACGGCATCCGTTCCCTTCCGATCATCGCCCCTCGCGGAGCGATGCTCGATCGGGAAGGACGCGTGCTTGTCGACAGCTATCCTTCATTCAGCATCCTGTTGCTCCGCGATAACCCGAAACTCCTTGAGAAAAGCCTGCCGGAAATCGAAGAGGGCTTGGGAATTTCCAAGGAAGATCTCGAGCAGCAGCTCGAAGCCGCCAAGGCCGAGCCGAAATTTCTCCCGATCGTCATCAAGCCGGCGGCCACGGAAGCCGACCGCGCCTTCGTCGATTCGCACCGCGCCGACCTTCCCGTGCTCGACATGATGATGGTGCAGCGCCGCCGTTACCCGCACGACGAGATGCTCGCCAACACCATCGGCTACGTGGGTGAAATTTCGCCGCAGGAACTCGAGAAGAATCCCGACCGCTACAAGCCCGGCGACATCGTCGGCAAGGCCGGCCTCGAAAAGGAATACAACGATCAGATCGTCGGCACCGACGGCATGCGCCGCGTCGTCGTCAACAGCGTCGGCAAAGTGATGCGCACGCTCGACAACGTCGAGGCCATCCCCGGCAAGCCCATCCAGCTGACCATCGACGAAGATTTGCAGCAGATCGCCGAAAACGATTTCGCGAACAAACAGGGCGCGCTCATCGCCATGGACGCGCGCACCGGCGAAGTCCTCGCCATGGTCAGCCGCCCCACGTTCAACCCCAACGATTTCGCCGTCCGCATCGCCAACAAGGAATGGGCCGCGCTCAATACCGACCCGCGCACGCCGCTGCTCAATCGCGCGATTCAGGCGCAGCTCGCGCCCGGCTCCGTCTTCAAGGTCGTGATGGCCACGGCCATGCTCGAATCCAAAGCTCTTCCCGCGAGCTACACCGTCTACTGCCCCGGCTACGCCACGTTCTACGGCCGCGTGTTCCACTGCGACCATTCGCACGGCAGCGTCGATCTCCACAAAGGCATCGTGGCCTCCTGCGACGTCTACTTCTATAACGTCGGCAAGATCCTCGGCATCGACCGCATCGACCAATACGCTTTCGGCCTCGGCCTCGGCCACCGCACCGGAATCGATCTGCCGAGCGAGGAACCGGGACTCGTTCCCAGCGAGGACTGGGTTGAGCGCATCGCTCATCACAAATGGTATCCAGGCTCCACGATCTCCGTCGCCATCGGGCAGGGCGCCGTGATGGTCACGCCGATTCAGCTCGCGCGCATGATCGCCGCCGTCGCCAATGGCGGCACGCTGATTCCTCCGCACCTTTTGAAAGACGCCCAAGGCCTGAAAGCCGGCTCGTTCCCCATTTCTGACGACACAGTCCAGCAAGTGACCGACGGCATGTGGGGCGTGGTCAACGAACCCGATGGCACCACGTCCGGCCTGGTCAAGCTCCAGAACATCGACTTCTCCGGCAAGACCGGCACGGCGCAAACCGAAAGCTTCGAGCTGCAAAGTAAATTGGGCAAGAAACTCAAAGAAAACGGCTGGTTCGTCGGCTACGCTCCGCGCCGCAATCCCGAAATTGTCGTCGCCGCGCTGGTGCAGGAGGGAGGCTGGGGCAGCACCTCGGCCGCGCCCATCGTTCGCGACGTGGTGAAGCTCTACTACGACAAGAAGAACGGCCACATGCCCCCGCCGCCGTCCACCGCCGACAACATTCCGCCGGCCCAGGTTCATCCCGTCGGCATGGCTTCCGGAGCACAACAGCAATGAAAGATCGCCCGCGCGTTCACGATTTCGACTGGCCGCTGCTCGCCATCGCCGGCACCATCAGCGCGATCGGCGTGGTCGAAATCTATTCCTCCACGCATGCCAGCGTCATGGCGGGAATGCAGTGGAAGCAGCTGATGTGGATCGGCATCGGCCTCGCCGGCATGTTCCTGATCTCGCGCATCGACTACCACTCGTTGCTCGACCAGGCCCCGGCTCTCTATCTGGTCGGATGCGCCGGACTTCTCGTCGTCCTCGTCCTCGGCTTCTCGCGCCTCGGAGCCAGGCGCTGGATCAATCTCGGCGGCATCATGAATTTGCAGGTGTCCGAGATAATGAAGTTGATTATAATCATCGTGCTTGCGCGTTACTTCGCGGAAGTGCGCACGGATCGCCTGTCGCTGGCCGACCTGCTCAAGATTGGCATTTTGACGCTAATTCCCGTAGGCTTGATCTTGAAGCAGCCCGATTTGGGGACCGCCATGGTTCTGGTTCCCGTTGCAGTCGTCGGGGCATGCTGCTCCGGCATTCAGTGGAAACACGCGGCGATCGGACTTTTAATCGTCGCCTTGCTCGTGCCGCTCGGCTGGAACATGCGCAAGCACCTGAAGCCGTACCAGCAGCAGCGCATTCAGACCTTCCTGCATCCCGAGGAAGATCAGCGCGGCGCGGGCTATCAGATTTTGCAGTCGGAAATCGCGGTTGGGTCGGGTGGTTTCTGGGGAAAAGGTTTCGGCAAAGGCAGCCAGAACCAGTTGGGCTTCGTGCCCGTCCGTTACTCGGACTTTATTCTGGCCGCGCTTGCCGAGGAACAGGGTTTCATCGGAGTTTGTGTTGTCTTGCTGTTGTACTTGGGCCTGATTCTGCGGCTGGTGGACAACGCCCAGAAAGCGAAAGATCGCGCCGGGATGTATGTCGTCATGGGAGTCACCGCCATCCTGGGCTTCCACGTTCTGGTCAATTCCGCCATGGTGATCGGCTACATGCCGGTCACCGGCATTCCACTGCCGCTGATGAGCTATGGAGGGTCGGCAACGGCCTTCGTATTTTTGGCTTTGGGACTCGTGATGAACGTCCGCATGCGGCGCTTCGTCAATTGAACCCCGGCTATTAGAGCCAGTCAGTAAAAGGATTAAGCAGTGCCCGCCCCCGATAATTCGGGGCCGGAATCTCAAAATTCAATTTTGTTTTAGGAACGCATCGGGTGAGGAAAGACAATCCGGACAATCTGATCTCTTTCCCGGACGGCCCGTCCTGGCATTTTTCGGAAGCCAGCCGCCGCTTCGCCGGCCCAACTGCGCGCACATTCGTCGCGCGCTCCGCCGCTCCCGTGCGCCATCAGGAGTTTTCAAATGTCGAAGGAAATGGTCATCTCCGCGAACCCTCACGAGACTCGGGTCGCGATCATGGAAGAAGGGCTTCTCTGTGAGTATTACGTCGAAAGAGAAAAAGAATTTGCGCTAGTTGGAAGCATCTACAAAGGGCGTGTGACGCGCGTGCTGCCCGGCATGCAATCGTCCTTTGTGGATATCGGCCTCGATAGCGACGCCTTCCTGTACGTCTCCGACTTCCTCGAGGGCATCGAAGAGCTCGACGAACACATCGTCGAAGAGAAAGGCGCGAAGCCGGCCGAACACGCCGCTGCTGCGCCTGTTTCCCCTGGCGCCGGCCTGCCCGCCGCGGCGGGCCCGTCGGCGCTCGAACCGATGCCCGGGGAGTCTCTTTCGGAGGCTTCTGCATCGGCCATGGCCCCGGAACCTTCGTTCATCGAGCCGGGAAATTCCATCGTGGCTCGCCCTTCGGCGATGAGTTCCACGCCGTCGGGTCCGTCCTCTTCGTCCGATCGCGGACGGTTCGACAGTCGCGGCCGCGGAGGCCGAGACTTCGGCCGCCGTGGCGGTCGCGGCGGACGCGGGCGTTTCGAACGAGGCGGACGTGGCGGGCGCGGCGGGGATCGCCGCTTTGGCCGCGAGCTTCCTCCGTCGAAATACGCTTCGCACCGCCCCTATGAAGGCCCGCCCAGCGAAGAGGGCGCGCCCGAAGGCCACGTCTCCGTCATTCTGCCGGGCGAATCGCTCGCCCGATACAAAGAGAAGCCGCTGGTTGCCGAGGCCGCGCCTGCGGCACCCGAAAGTACAACGGAACTCGTGGTGCCTACTGAAATCCACGAGAGCGCCGATCCTGCGGCCGTCGCGCCTGCGGCTTCCGTAGAACACCACGAAGAGACTCACGAAGCTCCGCCGCGCGCCTTCGAACCGCGCCGCGAATTCCGTCCCGAGCCGCGCACGGAGTATCCGCGTTCGTCTTCCTCGGGCCTTGAGCCGCTGCCCGGCGAATCGCTTGCGAAGTGGAAGACTCAGCCGCCCGCAGCGGAACCGCCCGTCGAAGCGCCCTCTGCCGCGCCAATTGCCGAGCCGGAGCCGGAAACTGAAGCCGAAGAACCCGAAGTGCTCGCCTCGGAACCCGTTGCGGGAGAAACATCCGTCGCGGACCTGAGCGAAGAAGAAGCCGCCTCGCTTGCCGAACACGTTGCCGAAGCGCAGGAGGAAGAGGCCGAGCGCGACGCGGAAGAGCGAAGCTTCGCCGCCGAGGATGAAGCCGCCGGCGCCGTCCACGACGCGGTCGAAGGCGAAGAGCAGCGCGAAATGCATGAAGCCGCCGAGGAGCGCCAGGAAATCTCATATTCGGCCGACACGACAGAAGCCGAGGAAGTTGAGGAAGTCGAAGACGCCGAGCTCGAAGCCGAGGAGGAAAGCGCCGAGACCGAAGGCATGATCGCGCCTCCGTCCGAATCAGAACGTGAAGCCGACGCGCTCGCAGCCGAAGCCGCCGCAAGTATCGCCGAAGAAACCGCTCCGCCGCAGGAGCAGCAGCCCTGGAAAGCGCAAGTCCGCGACGACCAGCGCGCGCGCATGCAGTTCCCCTCGCGCCGCGGCGGGCGAGACCGCGATCGCGGACGCCGCGACGATCGCGGGCGCCGTCCGAATCACGGACGCGGCGGCCACCAGGGGCCTCGCCATCATAACCATGCCCAGCCGCGCCGCCCGCAACTGATCGCGGACATGCTCAAGCAGGGCCAGGAGATCATCGTCCAGATCGCCAAGGAGCCGCTCGGCAAGAAGGGCGCGCGCATCACCAGCCACGTCGCTCTGCCGGGCCGCTTCCTGGTGTACATGCCCACGCTCGACCACACCGGCGTGTCGCGCAAAATCGCGTCCGCCGAAGAGCGCGCGCGTCTGCGCCATCTGGTGAACGACGCGAAAGGTGCCGCCGGCGGAGGATTCATCGTCCGCACCGCAGCCGGTTCCGCCGCTCCCGAGGAAGTTCGCGCCGACGTGGAATTCCTCACGCGCACGTGGTCTGAAATCAAGGCGAAATCCGAGCACAAGAAGGCTCCGTCCCTCCTTCATCGCGATTTAAATCTCGTGCAGCGCCTGCTGCGCGACCACATGAGCGGCGACTACTCCGCGATCTGGGTCGATTCGGAAGAGGAATACACGAAGGTCGTCGACTTCATGAGCCGCTTCCAGCCCGCGCTCGTCAACCGCGTGAAGCTCTATACGAAGGACACGCCGGTTTTCGAGGAATTCGGCATCCAGCAGGAAATCGACAAGGGCCTGCGTCCGAAAGTCTGGCTGAAATCGGGCGGCTACATCGTCATCAACCACACCGAGGCGCTCGTGGCCATCGACGTCAATACCGGAAAATTCGTCGGCAAGGGCTCGAACCGCCTGGAAGACACCATCGTGCGCACCAACGCCGAAGCCGCGAAAGAAATCGTCCGGCAGATGCGCCTGCGCGACCTGGGCGGCATCATCGTGATCGACTTCATCGACATGGAGGAGCGCCGCAACCGCGACAAAGTCATGGCCGCGCTCGAAGACGCTCTCCGCGCCGACCGCGCCCCGTCGAAGGTCCTGCGCTTCAACGAGTTCGGCCTCGTGGCCATCACCCGCAAGCGCACCAAGCAGGCTCTCGAGCGCATGCTCTCGCAGCCCTGCCCCTACTGCACCGGATCGGGCATGGTGAAATCCATCCCCACGCTCTGCTACGAAATTCAGACCGAGGCAAACAAAATGGCTCCCGAGCTGAACACGGGGACGATCACGCTGCGCGTCCACCCCGAAATCGGCAAAGCGCTCAAGACGCGCGAGTCTTCGCTGATCGACGAGCTCGAGCAGTGGACCAAGAAAACCGTGATCATCCAGGCCGACCCGACGCTGCACTGGGAGCAGTACGATATTTACTGAAACCCTCGAAACCTGACGTGCCTCTTAGGGGGTCGGCGCTTCCAGCTCCGACAAAGCGCCGGAGGCGCGATTGTAATTAGCCCGGCACGAAGTGCCGGGACGGAAGCAGGCAAGAGGCGCGAGTCCCGGAGGGACGATTGACCTAATTACAATCGCGCCCCGGCGCTTTCGGGCGTTAATCACCGAACGTCATGCGCGCGAGCTCGTTCTTGATGGCGGGTGGCTCACGCTTCCCATACCGTGACCACTTCGCACCCGAGTTAGTTCGAGGCGGGTGGCCCAGCCTTCCCCGGCGGGTGGCTCACGCTTCCCTCCCGTGACCACCTCGCACCCGACTTCATTCGAGCCGCCAACTAAATTGTAAGGGTGCCGCACTCTTCACCGATTTTGTGAAGGGTGCGCGAGACTTCGTCTACTACGGCCTTCGGCGCCAGTCACCGAAGGTCATGCGGGCGAGTTCCTTCTCGATTTTCCGGCGCTCGGCGGAATCCGTGGAATCCGAGAGCCGATTGGCGAGCACAAAGAAGCATGCCGGATGTCAGGCGCCGAGGATTCTGAGCGACTGCCGCTTCCGGTTAGCGCGTTAATCAGGGAGCTAGTCGGCGTGACCTCGCTGCAATTCGGGCGGTAATTTTATCGGAGCAGATGCCAGAGCCTATTTCGGTTCGCTTGGCGTGGGTGGGGAATTGTCGATCAGCCACTGGGCGCGTTTACCGGCTTCTGTGATAGCTGTCTTTTCAGTCGCAAAGACGACCGTTCGGTCTTGTGGAGTCCACGCCATACTTTGATCCCGGCCATTGATCCGATAGAGTGGGCGCCACACCTCATTCGGAGGGCAATTTATTTGACGAGCTGATGTAGTTACCGCGAAGCCTTTATACTTGTAATTCACATCCCTATGCGACACGCGCCACACGGTATCGGCTGTTCGCTGAGGCATTCGGGCGATCTTTTCGCGACCCTTGCTTGCCGGGCTTGCTTTTCTCAATCACACCGCCAACTGACTCAGTTAGGTCGGCCAGCTTGACCCAGAATTCGTCCCCCCTCGCGGGCACCAAAACTTTGGCCAGCTGCGCCGTTGATTCCAGCACCACAACTGCGCCTGCTGTCTTATGGCTATGCGTTGCCTCTCGATTATTCTTCATAAATTATATTACCACATGCGTAAAGAAAACTCAATAGTAACGGGAGGGCTTTGTTGGCGGGGTGGCGCTGTGTATTCGCGGTGATCGGCTACCACGCGATGCGCTCGGCACCAAGGGCATGATAGCTGCGCGGATCTTCCATGTTAAGACCGGAATAACCCGTCAGGGGTGTTCGTCCGTCTCGGGCGGGTGGCGCACCGTCTAGGCACCCCTGATCAACTCGGGGGGTGTCTCACGGCAGGTGGCTCACGCTTCCCATCCCGTGACCACTTCACACCCGAGTTCGTTCGAGCCCCGCCGTAGACTGCGAGGGTGCCGCACTCTTCAGTGTCAATCGTCCCTCCAGGACTCGCGGCTTTCTTCTCCGCCCCGGTCCCGGCACTTCGTGCCGGGCTAATTACAATCGCGCCTCCGGCGCTTTTGGACGCCACTCACCGAAGGTCATGCGGGCGAGTTCCTTCTTGATTCTCTGGCGCTCGGCGTCCTTTTAGCGCGCCGCCAACGGGTGTACGATGATCGGAAGGAGAGTTCCTCATGCCAGCGCTGGACTGGTCACAGTGCCCCGCAGTGGAAAGCGTGCCGGGAAGAGTTAGCGGCGCCTGGGTTTTCCGCGGTACGCGCATGCCGGTCGCCACGGTCTTTGAAAACCTTGAAGCGGGAGCCAGCGTCGAAGACATCATGGAATGGTTCGACCTGACGCGGGAACAGGTCACAACCGTTTTGGATTTCGCCGCGCGCAGTCTCGCAGCTCCCGCTCAACGCTAGATGTTGATTCTTTTCGACCACGGCACGCCTGCACCTCTCGGGTTGTTCCTCACGGACCACACAGTCAAGAAGACGAAAGACCTCGGGTGGGACACGCTCGGCAGCGGCGAATTACTGAATATGGCGGAGAAAGCGGCTTTTGAGGTGTTCCTGACCACTGACAAGAACATCCGCTATCAACAGAATCTCGCGAACAGGATCATCGCAATTGTGGTCCCCGGGAATTCGAGATGGCCCGTTGTTGAACGGTACGCCGAACGGGTTGTGGCGGCTGTGAGTGCTGCGAGGCCCGGGAGTTACATCGAAGTGGACATTCCAGATCAATGAAATCCCTCACTGGCGGGTGCGCATCGCTTAAGGCACCCCTGATCAACTCGCACCAGGCTTCATTCGAGCCGCAAACTAAATTGTAAGGGTGCCCATCCTTCCCCGCTCCGACAATCCTAATGGCTACTGCCAACGAACGAATCACACCAGCGTTACTTCAGCCAACGCAGAACATTTGAGGGTGCCGCACTCTTCGCGTCGAAGCTGTGAAGAAACCTGTTGGGTTTTCATTGAGGGAGTCGGAGCGTGAATTGTTTTTTGTGGATCGCTGTGGCGGATCACTGAGATTTGTTCTTCCGCTTTTCTTTCCTAGCTTGCGGCGGCGGTGTCTAGCTTCTTCAAGCGGATCCATTGCTGCAGGTTGTAGGTAAGGCAGGCCCAGAGCATCTCCATTTGGACTTTGGCTAGGCCCCGCACGTGAAACTGCCGCAGGCCCAGCTTGCTTTTGATCCACGCGTGACAAAACTCCACCACCGGGCCGCGGCGGCGATATTGCGCCCGCGCCTCCACGCTGGCCATCTTTTCCCGGAAGGCGACGACCGCCGCACTCTCTTCCCATCGCAATAGCCCGCGTCCTTGACTCTGATTTTCCGGGCAACACTCTGGTTTGCGCGCGCAGGGTTGGCAGTCGCTGAATCGGGCCTCGTACCGATAGGCCACCAGCCCCCGTTTCTTCTTGTTGTTATGGCGCCCTTGGGGCCGCAGCCATTTGCCCTCCGGGCAACGATAGCGATTCGTCTCCGACTGATAGGCGAAAGCGCTCGGCGGAAGGCGCTGCGGCGCCGTCGCCCCGCTCGCCGTCTTCTCCATGCTTCCCAGAAAATCGACCCCTCGCCCGGCCATCTTCTCGATATTGTCTCGCGTGGTGTAGCCGCCGTCGGCCACCATCTGCTGCGGCTTTTTCTTCAGCCGCTCTTCCACGCGATCCACCGCAGGCAGTAACTGTGCGCTGTCGTTGGCCTCTTGCGTCACCGCCACTCCCACAATCAGCCCGTGCGCCCCATCGGCCGAAATCTGCGCGTTGTAGCTGAGCGCCAGCCCTCCATCGGACTGCTTCATCACTCGTGCCTGTGGATCGCCGGTGCTCACCCGCGCCCCGCTCTTGGCTTTCTCTCCCTGCTTGGCCGCCTGTAACTTCTCCATCTCCTCCAATGCGTTCTCCAGTCGTTCCTGTCGCTCTTGCCGCGCTCTCGCCCGCGCTTGTTTTGTTTTCCGATTGCTCTCTTCGTTCCGCGGATCGCCCATCTCCGCCACGCGCTGCCGGGCCCGCTCCAGATGTTCCCGTATCGTTCCTTCGCGGTGATAACTCCGGATGCTCGCCAACGCTTTGATCTTTGTCCCGTCCTGCATCACCTGCTCCAGAGTCACCAACCCTTCCTTGCTGAGCGCCGCCAATACCTGCGTAAACAGTTCGTCCAACTCTTTCCGTTTCTCCACCCGGAAATCCGCCAGCGTGTGGTAGTTCACTTCCTGCAATCCGGTCAGCCATTGGAAGGCTGGGTCGTACTCGCAGCGCCGCGCCACTTCCCGCGCCGAGCCAATCCCCCGGCTGTAGGCGTACACCCACAAACTGATCAGCAATTGCGGATCAAACGCCGGCCGTCCCCCTTCCTCCGCGCTGCTCTCGATCGCTCGATAAAATGGACTCAGGTCCAAGCGCCCAACCAGCTCCCAGATGGCCCGCGCCGGATGGTCGTCGCCGATGAGCTTCTCCACATCCACCGCGCGCCAGCTCATCTGCTGCCGGTTCACGTAGCGGATCAACGGCTGCTTGCTGCTCGTATTTTCTTGGCTCATGCCGCGAGCTTACGGCAGACTTCTCATTTGGCAAAACGGAAATTCAGGAGGTTTCTTCACAGCTTCGTCTCAGAAGGGTGCGTCTCTTTTTCTTCTCTTCACAGCTTATTTCCCTCTCAGCGTCGTCAGCAATTCCCTCAGTAGCTTCGCCTCGTCTCCTCCGGCCAGCTTCTCGCACAGTCGCGCCAGCAACTCCTGCTCCCGCTTCTCCAGCGCGGCCATCAGCGCCCGCACCAGGTGCGCCTGCAACGGCATCACCCTCGCGACCACCTTTTTCCCCGCGACCGTGATGGCAACCACCTTCTTCCTGCGGTGGCTCTCGTCCACGCGGCGCGCCACCAATCCGTCTCGCTGCAATAGAGAAAGCGTCAGGCTCGTGCTGCTGCTGACGCTGAAAATCAGCCGGCACAGCTCGGCCTGGCTCATCGGCCCGTGAAGCAGCAGCGCCTCGAGCGCCCGGTACTGCCCCGTGGTCAGTCCCTCGTGAATCAGTTGCTGGTCCAGGCTCCGGACCATAGCCTCCGCCGCGCAGACAAGGCTCTTGTACGCCCCCATCGCCAGCGTCGTTCTTTCGATTCTGCTCAATCGCATGCTCGACACCTCCTTGCCCGCGAGGCTAGCCGGCAAAGGGGCGAAAAGAGCGGCGGATTCCTGTGGACTTCTCGGGCCTCGGCTACGAACCGGGCACTTCTCGGTTTTCAGGCGGAATTTGGCGGTTTTCAGCTTAAAACCCGTTCACCATGCGGAATGAAGTGCTCATAATTCGGGCACGTCAATGCGCACCCTGAACGATTATTCCGAGAATTTGCGGGTGCCCTACTTGTCCTGAGCGCAGCCGAAGGGTCCTCGGCTTATGAGAAGCGTTTAGCCGCTGAAGCGCTGCTCTTTGAAGGGATCGCCGTACATGTTGTAGCCGTTCTGTTCCCAGAAGCCGGGCGCGTCCTGCACCATGAATTCGAGGCCGCGGACCCACTTCGCGCTTTTCCAGGCGTAGAGATGCGGCACGACGAGGCGCAGCGGATAACCGTGATCGGAAGGAAGATCCTCGCCATTGTGCTTGAGCGCGAAAAGCGTGGTGGGGCGCATCAGGTCGGCAAGCGGAACATTCGTGGTGTAGCCGTTCTCGCCGTGGACCATCACGTATTTCGCTTCGGGCTTCGCGCCGGAAATATTGTAGACCTCGGTGAAGGGGACGCCTTCCCAGCGCACGTCGAAGCGGCTCCAGCGCGTGACGCAGTGCATGTCGGCGACGACTTCCTTCATCGGGAGGCTGATGAACTGCTTCCAGCTGAGCCGTATCGGGTTTTCGACCTGCCCGGAGATCAGGAAATACCAGGTGTGCGGATCGAAACGCGGCACCTCTCCGACGTGAAGCACCGGCCATTTCAGCGTGGCGGATTGGCCCGGCGGCAGGCGTCCGGCATCGCGCATCGCGCGTTGGAGTTCCTTGCGGTCGGACGAGATGCCGAATGGCATGAATCGATCTTAGCGCAGGAGGGCCGCGCATTGCCGCTGCCGGAATCGCGTGTGCTATGATTGCGGTTTCACAAACATTAGAACGCCACACAGGGAGCGAACCTTGTCCGCACGGATTCTTAACGGCAACGCAATTCGGGACCAGATTTACGGCGAGCTGCAGGCGGAAATCGCGGCGCTGGCGTCGGCGGGGATCAAGCCGGGACTTGCGGCCGTGCGCGTGGGAGACGATCCGGCGTCGAGGCTCTACGTGAACAGCAAAATCGCGGCGTGCGAGAAGCTGGGGCTCGCGAGCTTTCACGTCACGCCGCCCGCGACGACCACCACCGAGGAGTTGCTCGCCATCGTGAATGATTTGAACAATCGCGACGACGTGGACGGAATACTGGTGCAGATGCCGCTGCCGAAGCAGATCGACTCGAAGAAGATTCTCGATGCGGTGATTCCGGCGAAGGACGTGGACGGATTCCATCCCGTGAACGTCGGGAACCTGGTGGCGAACCGGCCGGCGCTGGTGGCGTGCACGCCCGCGGGCGTGATGGAAATCCTGCGGCGCAGCAATATTCCGATGGAGGGCGCAAACGCGGTGGTGATCGGGCGCAGCGATATCGTGGGCAAGCCTCAGGCGCTGCTGCTGCTGCATGCGAACGCTACCGTCACGATCTGCCATTCGAAAAGCAAGGACTTGCCGGGGATCGCGCGGCGCGCGGACATTATCGTGGCGGCGATCGGAAAAGCTGCCATGGTGACGCCGGATTTCGTGCGGCCGGGCGCAACGGTCATCGACGTAGGCCAGATCGTGGTGAAGGATCCGGCCGAAGCCCAACGGATTTTCAAGAACTTTCCGGCGAAGCTCGAATCGTTCAAACAGAAGGGCTCGATCCTCGCCGGAGACGTTCATCCCGATGTCGTCGAGGTGGCCGGCGCGTATACGCCGGTGCCGGGCGGCGTCGGCCCGCTGACGATCGCCATGCTGATGAGCAACACGGTGAAAGCGGCGCGGATGCGACGCGGATCGCGCGCACCGGCCGCGGCATCGTCCCGGCCCTGATGCTGCGAATCGGGCTCACGGGCGGAATCGCGTCAGGAAAATCCACGGTCGCGTCGCTGCTGCGCGACCACGAATGCCCCGTGCTCGACGCCGATTCGATCGGGCGCGAACTGCTTGAACCCGGCCAGGACGCGTACAAGGAAGTGGTGCGCGAGTTCGGCGAAGGGATTCTCCTCAAAGGCGGAGCGGTCGACCGGCCGAAGCTCGGCGCGATCGTTTTTGCCGACGCGCAGAAGCGGGCGCGGCTCAACCAAATCCTGCATCCGCGCATCCAGAGTGTGGTCGCGCAATGGTTTGCGGCGCTTGACCGGCCGGGCGGGCCGGACATGGCATTCGAAGACGCGGCGCTGATTCTGGAAGCGAGCCTGAGGAACAGTTTCGATTGCGTGGTGGTTTGCTGGTGCAGGCCGGAACAGCAACTCGAGCGGCTGTTGCAGCGCGGGCTTTCGGAGGCGGACGCGAGATCGCGGATCGCCGCGCAGATGCCGATGGAGGAAAAGCGGCGGCTGGCCGATGTAGAAATCGACTGCTCCGGCTCGATCGAGGAGACGCAGCGGCAAGTGAAGGCGATGATCGCCAGGCTGAAGCAGAAGGCCCATTCAAAAGGCTAAATAAGCTAAGCGTGTTGGAGGTGCGGGCAAGGCGCGAGCAACGGATTTGGCGTTTGAAGGCAAAGGCGCCAATCGGGAGATTGGCGCTCCCAAGTCGCCGCAACTTTTCTTAGGCCACGAGCGTATCTTTAAGGGAGTACGGCAATGCCATCAGGAAATCAGCGAGGGGCAATTCGGCTGCTGGCGCTGGGGCTGATCATCGGTCTCGGAGCGTATTGGGCCGGCTCGCGCTGGGGGCAGCACGATCCCGCGGCGGTACACGCGCGGCCTGTGGCGCTCCAAGCGGATCAAGAGCCGATTACGCTCGACCCCACCGAGGCGCAAAACGTAAAGATTTACAAGCAGGCTGCGCCGGCGGTGGCGAATATCGTGACGCGCGCGGTGCAGTACGATTTCTTCTTCGACGCGGTGCCGGTGGAAGGCGCGGGCTCCGGCTTCGTGATCGACACCGACGGGCACATCCTGACGAATTATCACGTGGTGCAGGGCGCGCAGACGATCGAAGTGGTGCTCGGCGACCAGACCCGCTACAAAGCGAAATACATCGGGGCCGACACGCGCAACGACATCGCGCTGATTCAGATCGATCCGAAGGGCCGTAAGCTCGCCACGCTGCCGCTGGGCGATTCGCGCAATCTGCTGGTCGGCCAGCGCGTGCTGGCAATCGGAAACCCGTTCGGATTTCAGAGCACGCTGACGACGGGAGTCGTCAGTTCGCTCGGGCGCACCGTGCAGACGAGCGAGAACACGTTCATCGACGAAGCGATTCAGACCGACGCGTCAATCAATCGCGGGAACTCCGGCGGGCCGCTGCTGAACAGCCGCGGAGAAGTAATCGGCATCAACAGCGCGATCTATGCGCCCACCGGCACGACGGCCGGAATCGGATTCGCGATTCCGATCAACACGGCGAGGCGCGCGGCCGAGGATTTGATTTCGACGGGGCACGTGCGGCACGCGTCGCTGGGCGCGGAGGGCCGCGCGGTCTGGCCCGGGCTCGCGGACGCGCTGCATCTGGGCGTCGAGCAGGGCATATTGGTCGAGCGCGTGACTCCGGGCGGGCCGGCGGCGCAAGCGGGGATCCGCGGCGGGACACGGTCGGTGCTCGCGGGACTTCAAGAGCTGCGCATCGGCGGCGACGTGCTGGTAGCGATGAACGGAAAAGAGCTGACCAGCCAGATGGATATGAACCTGATGCTGAACCGCGCGTCGCCGGGAGATACGGTCACTCTGACAATCGTGCGCGACGGAAAGAAGATGGATATTCCGGTGAAGTTGGGGGATAGCTAGGCCGCCCCGCGTGGCGGGCTTCCGGTTGTTGCCAGCGTCGAAGAGAGATTCTTCGACTTCGTGACCCGACGGACCGCAGGAGCGGTCCGAAGAAGAACCGTCGGGCCACTCCGCTCAGAATGACGCGTTTGTTAGAGCTGCTTTTCGCGCCACTCGTCGCGGACCGCATCGCATTCGTCTTCGGTTAGATCGAACCACGATTCCGCTACGTCACGGACGCGCTCAAGCGCGGCCTGCATTTCATCCTGCTTGGCTTTCATCATGGCGCTATCGGCGTCCGTGGGAACGCGAATCGGCGGCGCCACGAACATCACCACGCGCGAAAACGGATACGGAACCTGGAAATGGTCCCAAGATTTCTCGAACGTGAAGGCGTGCTTCACTCCGATGTGAAATACGGAGATCGGATGGCCGGTGCGGCGCGCGAGAATCACGGGACCGGGCTTGGCGACGTAGCGCGGACCGCGAGGCCCGTCGATGGTGAAGGCGACGTTGCGTCCCGCTTCGAGGCTCTGCGCCATCGCCGAGAGGCCTTCGATGCCGCCGCGCGACGAACTGCCCTGAGCGGTGCCAAATCCGAGGCGCTCGATCACGCGGCGGGTCCACTGGCCGTCGAAATTCACCGTGTTGAGCACTACGACGCCGCGGTTGCGCCATATCCACGCCGCCGAAAGAATGCACTGGTGCCAAAACGCGCCGATGGCCGGCTCTCCGCCGCTGCGAATCTGGACTGCGTTGTGAACGCCGACGACTTCGACGCGCAGAGTGGGACCGAGCAGGCGGATAAACCAGTAAACGACCCACGCGATGACGGGAATTTGCATCCTGCGCCAGCGCGAAAGATGCGGCATGGGGATTTTTGCCGCGGCGGCCGAGTTGGCGGGAGCGCCGGAAGTGGAGGAAGCGTTCACGGGGGTATAGTATAGGCATACTCGATGCGGCGCCGATTCCAATTCGCGGCGGGGATTTTGCGTCTGTGTTGGCGCGCGCGGCGCGTTCTGCCGGGAATTCTCGCAGCAGTCGTTTTGATTTGCCCGCTGGCGGCGCGCGCGCAGAATTCCGCGCCGGCTGTCGTGGGAAGCGTCGAGGGCAGGGACATTTCCTGCGAGAACGGGACGCCGCAGACGGGCGGAACGGCATCGGTGGGGCCGCGGCTGGATGTTTCGGACGGCACGGTGGTGACCGTGCATTCGGGGCAGGCGCGGATGACGCTGGTGGTCGGCGGCGAAGTCGACATCTGCGGCCCGGCGAAGCTGACGGTGCTGCTCTCCGGCGATGCGATCACGCTGGCGCTGAATTTTGGGCGCGTGCGCGTTTTACTGCCGGAGAAAACCGCACTGCGGATTTTCACGCCCACGATTATCGGCACTCCGATCGATATTTCCGGAGGCGCCCGCGACGTGACCGTGGGGCTGAGCCTGGATGATTCGCTGTGCGTGACGGCGACGAGCGGCGCGATTCAGCTGGAGCATCAGTTTACCGGCGAGCGATTGATCGTGCCGCAGGCGGGAGAATTTTTCCTGAACTCAGGCAAGCTGTTGCCGGTCGCGGGAACGCCGGGAAGCTGCCAGTGCGCGGCGGCCGCGCCTGCACCGGCGCCGACGAAAATAGCGTCTCCGGATTACGCGCAAGCGGCGCCCCCTCCAACGATTCAACAGCTGCCGCCCGTGGCGATCATCCCTGCGCCAGCGCCGCAGCCCCCGCCCGAGCCCGTGGTGGTCGAGCCGGCGCCCACGCCGGAGCAGAAGATCGTCGAATACAGCAGACTGGCGGAGGCGAATGAAGCCCACCCGGTGGTCCGGCCGGCAAAAGATGTGGAACCCGCCGCCGCGCCGCCCAGTTCGGAGCCGGTGTACACCGCGGTTCTGCCTCCGCTGACCTTCATGGCGGGATCGCCCTTGCCGCCTCCGGCGCCGACCGCGGACATGGTGATGCTGATTCGCGAGGCGCGTGTGTCGCCGGAATGGGAGTTCTCGGGGCGCGTGGAAGCGCCGGAATTTGCGAAGGCGATGCAGCATGCGCTGGGTGAAAAGTCTGTAGCGACGCAGGCGACGGCAGAGAGTGAGAATCCGTCGGCCGCGAAGGCAGAGAAGAAAAAGGGCGGCTTCTGGGCGGCACTGAAGCGTGCGTTTGGCGGGGGAAGCGGAGGTTAGCGCCGAGGAACCGTAGACCTTCGACCGGCAACAAACCTAGGCGCCGGTCTCAGGGTGACCATCCTTGTCGGATGGTCACATGCCTTCGTAATTCGGCCCGCCGCCGCCTTCGGGCGGCACCCACTGGATGATCTGGTAGGGGTCAGCAATGTCGCAGGTCTTGCAGTGGACGCAGTTCGCCGGGTTGATCTTCAGCTTCGGCTCGCCCTTGTCGCTGACCATTTCGTAGACCGCAGCGGGACAAAAATACTGACAGGGGTTGCCGAATTCGCGCACGCAGCGATCGCCGCAGATATTCGGCTCGAGGACGACGAGATGGCAGGGCTGGTCTTCGTCGTGGCGCGTGCCGGAATGATAGACGTCGGTGAGGCGATCGAAGGTGAGCTTTCCATCGCCCTTGAAGCGCGAGGATTGATCGACGAGCGTGCGGTCGCGATGAAGATTTTCATACTCTGCGTAGCCCGGCTTGCTGCGCATGGGATCGACGAGGCCGCGCCCGCCCGTGACGAATTGAATTCCCGCGTGGAACAGGCCGGACCACAGGCCGCGGTGAAATCCCTGATGGAAATTGCGCACGGCCCACAATTCTTGCTTCAGCCAGCTTTGGTCGATTTTCGACTGATACGCGGATAGCTTCGCCGCGGACGTGTCGCCGGCGCAGAGCGCGTCGTAGATTGTTTCGGCGGCGAGCATGCCGCTCTTAATCGCAGTGTGAATGCCTTTGAGGCGCTGCGAATTCAGCAGGCTCGCGGAATCGCCTGCGATCAGGCCGCCATCGACGTGATTGCGCGGCATGGAGTACCAGCCGCCGTAAGGGAGGGTCTTCGCGCCGTAGCGGACGAGCTTGCCGCCGTCGAGGATTTTGCGGACGAAGGGATGCGTCTTGAATTTCTGAAACGCCTCGTGGGGATCGAAGAGCGGATTGTGGTATTCGAGGCCGACGACCATGCCGAGCGAGACGCGATTGTCGCGCAGCCCGTAGATCCAGCCGCCGCCGTAAAGATCGGGCGTGAGCGGCCAGCCGAGCGTGTGGGCGACGTAACCGGTCGCGATGCGGCCGGGCTGTACGTCCCACAATTCCTTGATGCCGATGCCGTAGATTTGGGGATTGAGTCCGTCGAGCTTGAGGCGCGCGACGAGGTCTTTGGTGAGCGAACCGCGCGGGCCTTCGGCGAGCACGGTGACTTTCGCGCGCAGCTCGTAGCCGGGCGTGAAGTTGTCCTTGGGCTTGCCGTTCTTGTCGACGCCTTTGTCGTCTGTGATGACGCCGGTGATGCCGTTCTTTTCGTAGATCAGTTCCCTGCCCGCGAACTGCGTGAACAGGTTGACGCCTTTTTTTTCGACCAGGCCACCGAGCCATTTCACGAGTTTGTTGAGCGAGACGACGTAGTTGCCGTGGTTTTGCAGGGGCGGAGGCGTGATGGGAAGCTTGAACGAGCTTTTTTCGGTCAAATAGTAGGCGGCGTCGCCGGTGACGGGAGAATCGAGCGGCGCGGATTTTTCGAAATCAGGGACGAGTTCGCGCAGCGCGCGCGGATCCACGATCGCGCCGGAGAGCTGGTGCGCGCCGATTTCGCGCGCTTTTTCCAGTACGTAGATATTTTCGGCGGAGAGCGCGGGCGATTTCTTTGCGGCGGTGTGCTGTTCGATCAAGTTGGCCAGATGGAGCGCGCAGGAAAGGCCGGCGGGGCCGGCGCCGATGATGAGTACGTCGGCGTCCAGTGTTTCGCGTTCGATAGCCACGAAAGAATACTAGCAGAAATAGACTAGTGCGCTGCTGTGACGCACAGCACACAGAGGAAAACATCAATGTGGCGGGGCGGAAGGGTCGTGCGGCTCCCAGACGATCTTGAAAGTGAGCGAGCGGCGAATTTCGCCGCCGAGAAGAGTTTGCGGGATGGCTTCGACGTGGCGGTCCTGCTGGAGGTTTCGTCCCCAGACCGAGAAGGTAAATCCGCGGATCGGGTTCGTGCTCGCACCCACGTCAACGCGATTCACGAGAGGCAGCTGACCCGCGATGGCGTTGTAGTGATACCAATTTGCGTCGAGATTCAGCCGGCGCGTCAGTGCCGCGTGGAACTCGTAGTCGAGGCCCCCGGCCGAGAAGTAGCCCTTTTCTTCCGCCACCCACTCGTGCAGCCGCATGCGCGGCGCAATTATGAATTTCGCCATGCGCCCCCACTGCCTGTATTGGCGAAGATTCTACTCGCGACGGCGAGCGGGGACAATCAGCCTTCGTGTTGTGTACGGATGGCTCTGATTTGATCCAATCGTGCCAATCAGCGCCAGCGTTGGCGGGATTGTGCGGCTACGCTATACTGATTAATCTCGGCTGTTTGCCCGGGGCCTGCAGTGCAGGGTGGACTTGCTCTCGGCGCGCCGGAATCATCCAACTCAAGGTCAGGTACGAGGTCTATTGTCGAACACGACGTCGGTAAACACCGAGCAGTCGCTGCCAGGACGCAGCGAGGCTGCAGCAAGACCGGATAGCAAGCGTGTCGCGGTGATCGGAGGGTCGGCGGCGGGATTGTTCACCGCGTCGTTGCTAGCCCGGAGAGGCGTCGATGTGCGCGTGGTCGAGCGCATTGAAGCGATCGAGCCCGAGGCTCGCACGCTGATCGTGACCGACCGCATGCGTACGCTTCTGGGACAGGCGGCCGAAGGCAGCGTGGTCAACGAGATCCGACGCTTCGAACTTTTCACCGACGGCCGCGCAGCCAGGATTTCGCTCAATCGCCCGGACCTGATCATCGAACGCCGCGCGCTGATTCAGGGCCTTGCCGAAGATGCGCAGCGCAACGGAGCGAAAATCGATCTGGGGCGCCGGTTCCGCGCGCTCGCGCCGAACAGCAACGGGCTGCGCGTCGAAGTCGAGCGCTGCGCGGACGGCGGCCGCGAGGAACTTCACGCGGATGCCGTGGTGGGCGGGGATGGCGCGGCGAGTTCCGTGGCTCGACACGCGGGTTGGGCTCCGCTGGAAACCGTCCCGCTGTTGCAGGCAATCGTGCCGTTGCCGAAGGACATGGCGGCGGACACCGTGCGCGTCTGGTTTGTCCCGCAGGATACCCCGTACTTTTACTGGCTGATTCCCGGAGTCATCCACGCGGGGCGCGCTCGGAGTGATCGGCGAATCCGGCCCTGAGACGAAGCGCTGCCTGGAGCAGTTTCTCGAAAAGCGAAATTTCGAGCCCATCGAATTTCAAGGCGCGCGCATTCCGGTTTACAAGCGCTGGGTCCCGGTCGAGCGAAAAGTGGGCAACGGATCGGTCTATCTGGTGGGAGACGCGGCGGCGCAAGTAAAAGTATCGACCGTCGGCGGAATCGTCACGGGATTTCGCGGCGCGTTGGGCGTCGCCGAGGCGATCTTGAACGGCGGATCGAGCCGCGAGCTGCGCTCGCTTACGCCGCGAACTCGACTTTCATCTGCTGCTGCGGCGGTCGCTGCACGGGTTTCAGCAGTCGGACTACAGCCACCTGGTCGACCTGCTGAACGACCCCGCCAAGGAATCCCTCGGGCAGTGTTCGCGCGACGAGGCATGGAAGATGCTTTGGCGGGTGTGCATGCGCCAGCCGCGACTCGTCCTGCTCGGCCTGCGCGGCCTGATGATGCGGAACCGGCCGTTCGACCGTCCGCGCGTCGAGCCGAGAGCGAATGACCAACCTTCCTCGTAGCAAATCCGCATGACGCTTCGTCGCAAGGTCCGAATCGCCGCAGTCAGCGTTTTCGCATTCCTGTGCGCGATGGCTTTCGTGGCATTCCGCGGAGCGGGCCGATGGCTTGTGAGGGAAGATCCGCTCGCGCGGGCCGACGAAATCGTTGTGCTGAGCGGAAGCATGCCTGCTCGAGCGGAAGAGGCCGGCAAAATCTTTCGAATGGGATACGCGGGAGAAGTCTGGGTTAGCCAGCCCACTTCGCCGCGCGAAGAGCTCGAATCGCAGGGCATCCACTATCAGGGCGAGGAAGACTACAACCGCGCGCTTTTGCTGCGCGAGGGCGTGCCGGAAGCGGACGTGCATATCTTCCCGCAGGCCATCGTGAATACCGAGGACGAGATCAAGGAAATCTCGGGGCAGATGCGCCGCGATGGCAAGACCAGCGCGATCATTGTCACTTCTCCGCAACATACGCGGCGCGTGCGGGCGCTGTGGAACAAACTAGCGGAACAAAATCAGCGGCTGATCGTGCACGCCGCGCGGCAGGATCCGTTTGACGCGGACCACTGGTGGCACGACACACACGACACCTTCTCGGTTGTTCGCGAGATCCTCGGACTGCTGAACGCCTGGTTGGGCTTGCCCGTTCAGCCGCAATCCTGAAGTCGCGAGCGGCGGATTATTCCCGCGTAGCAAGCGGGACGGAGTGCGACTCCAGAATCTTCCAGCGCTCCCATTCGGACTTCCGTGTCAGATCGCGCAAGCGAAGCTGCCATTCGATGCCCCGTTCCTCGCTGCTGAACGAGTAGAAGGCCTGCCAGGAGTTTCCGTTGGCGTACGGTTCCGCGGTCCCGTTTCCATTGCCCGCGGATTCGGCCGGATCGTGGCTGCGAAACTCCGCCAGCGCAGCGGTATCGAGCGGCACGCGAAAAAAGACAATATCGCCGCCGCTCTCCGGCAGGCCATTTCCTTTTGCGGGCGACATCTGAACGCCGGCGTAGAGATGTCCGCGGAGCTCAATCGAATTCGCGCGCAGCAGCAGTTCGAGCGACGGGGGGCGCTCCGCCGAAAGGGACGGACGCGAAAGCGCGAGTTCCCAAAGCGATAGTGCGTCGCCAGTCTTGGACGAGTCGGGATAAAAGTCGAGCGTGCGCGTCTGCCAGCCGGTTGCTTTTCGGTCGGGGAGAACTTCGCTGATCGTCGCGACGGTATGGCTGCGCCAGCGCTCCAGTTTCACAGCGCCGACGAAGCTTCCGTAGACTCGGATATATTTCCGGTCGTCGTCGGTCAAGCAAACCGCTTCGCGCCAGAAACGATCGTCGAGGTTAAACGAAAACTTGAAGACCTGCTCCAGCGGGACAGGGCTCGCGTCGTTCAGACGGCGGCGCCAGGCGGGGTCGGCCATTTCCTCAAGGCTCTGCACGCGCTCGAACAGGCGGCGAATGGTCCAATTCTGCTGCCGCAGGAGTCGCCGCCAATGCTGGGCCAGCACATAAAAGACGAACACAACGATTACGGCGATGCCCATCGCCGGCCAGAGAATATCCATACCGCCCGCCCCCGCAGCTGAGCCGAACCAGACGCGCAGAACTTCGAATGCGCGCGATTCTACTACCAAATTATCGCCGCGCCTAACGCGCAGCGGTTGCGGGCCGGAAAATCAAGTTGACGCTCGAGTGAACGACGGACGGCGATGGATCGCCGTCCGCTCAAGAAGGCTGGGACCGCCGCAAAAAATGCGCCAGCTACTTCGTCGCCGTGGCGCCGGTTATCTTGATGTTGTAGAGCGCCGTGCCGCTTGGGTACAGCGTGTCACGGAACACCGCGGTCTGCGAGTCGCCCGGCTCGAGCGTCACCGACGGAATCGTGCCGTGGTTATCCCCCAGCCCGGAACCGTCCCCTCCGATATACGTCGTTTCGTACTGAATGTTGCTGTAGGTGTAGACCTGCGACATGTTGCGCAGCTCGACCGACCACATCGCGGTCGTGCCCGTGTAATCCTTGTCGAGCTTCTTGCTCACGATTCGCAGATCTTTCGCGGCGTCGGCGTTGGTTTGCGCGGGCGCTGCGACAGACGCTGTCTGGGGCGCGGCGTTTGACGAAGCGTCCTTCTTGCCGATGAAGAAGACGACTCCGCCGACGATCACGGCCACAATAACGAGGATGCCGACCCACATTCCCAAACCGCTGGATTCACCCTTGGTGTCTGGCGTTTCAAACATAGCAGTGCCCCCCTTGGCGCGGGAAGGTAGCACGATGGTCCCCGCGGTTCAATAGCATCCCCTGCCGGGTAGTGTCCTAATTTCGATTCCCACTCATTGTGCTGCGGCATTTAACGTGCTCCTAGCCCACTCAGAAACTGTTTGCTTTTTGTCCTTTGCCGCCGCTTCATACGTTCGCAGTTCATCAGGCGTGACACGTACGCGCAGGAATTTCGCTTTCGCGCTACCCTTTGGGAGTGGTGGACGCCCTGCTTTTTTAAGCTTCGGCCTCTGACTCACGTTGTCTGAACTCCTGTACGATTGCGGCTCTGACTGCCAAGATTGGCGAAGTTACTTTGTCCATATGTAGGACTGTGACGTGCCGTTTCTTACCATCTGCGTCGTGCGACCATGCGTAAAGCTTCTGCGCTTTTGGATGGTCGATCAGCTCAAAGACTTCTACGACGCCCTCCCAAACGGTTTTACCTTGGAACGTCTCTTTGATTGGAACGCTTTCAATGTGGCGAGATTCGACGCCGTGAAGCTTGCGAATGACGCCCCGCAATTCCGCTAGATATTTAGATTCCGTCATCGGATGTGTTCACATAAAGCCGAAGATGGGCGTGCATATCCGTGGGTTTACTGAGAAGGCTGATAACTCGAAGGAGCAACTTAATTTGTTCTAGCGAGACAGAACCACGATTGCGTGGGTCATCACTGAATGTAAACCATTCCCGATTACAGTTCGGACATTGGCGCGCAATCCGTTCGTGGTTCTTCTCTACCGGATAAAACACTTTCGCCTTGCAGTCCGGGCATTCTAGCTCAATTCCGGAAACATCACTAATTTCGATCAAAGTTCTAGTCTCGCTTGTCATGCCGCCTCCACCAAATCCCGCACGGTCCAGAAATCCTGCTCGATTCCCGCCGCCATCGCGGGAGTGCAGCGCAGCGTAATGTGCCGCTTCACGAAATTGTAATAAGCGAAGTGAAGCCCAACGGCGGCCTCGAAATTGTCTAGTTTCTTGCTGAAAGCGTAGGTCAACCTGGTAAGACGGCGCATATGTAACCGGGTGGTGCCGTTCAATCGTTCGACATGGCTAGTGGAAGCCATCTGCATATTTGGGCGACCCGAATAGGCTTTTTTGTTCATCCCGATAACTTCGGCGTCCATCGAATCGTTTTCAAACACCTTGACGATTTGCGCGTAGTCCACGCCAGCGCCAAATGCGTTCTCTACTGCCGTAACGTAGGCATTCAGTCCATCCGTTGAAATCTGGACTCGATTAGCCATTCGGCTCGCCACGTCTGCGACAAAGGCATTCGCAGTCGCATGGTCACGCTTCCCGACTTTGAACGAAGGAACAAGCTTCGTATCGGAATCAATCGCAACCCACGTCCAAACATCGCCAAGCGTTGGGCTATCGTCGGGGCGCACGTGCTTTTCTTTTTTGCCGACGAATCCCCAAATTTCGTCAAGTTGGATGTGCTGGCAGGGGAGATCGCGCATTTTGGCGTCTAGGAGCGATTGGCAACTCTTCCCAACTCGCACGCCAAGCCGCATGATGGTATCCCGATGCACGCCCGTCATGCGCTCGATTGAGCGAATGCTAGAGCCTTCCGCCAGCGCCCCGACGATTGCCGTCTGCTTTTCCGTGCTCAGGATGTTTGCCATCGGTGTATCTCCTATGCACATTACTGTACCCCGGTAATTAATGGTTGTCAAGTGGTATTGTCGTGGTACAGTATCGCCGCTATGAGATGGATTAAGAAATGGTGGTGGTTGACTCTCGTTATTCTGGCAGTCACCAGTGTAATAGGGTGGCGCGAGGAACGCTGCCAAGCCCAAGACGACGAGTGTAGGGCCAGCTACGAGGCGCAGGCGCAATCGGAGAGAATCGGTGCCGGGCGGTTGACTGTAAATCAGCAGGCATCCGAAGAGCAGGCAATAGCAGCCGCCTGCGAGCCGAACGGCTTCTTCTGCCGCTTTTTTTCTCCCGCAAATCTTCCAAACATACTCTTGGTTCTCATTGGGGTCGGCGGCGTAATAGCGGCCTTGGTAACGCTGCGTTCGATCAAAACGCAAACCGTTCATTTGTCCCGACAGGCCGACTACCTTGGGCAACAAACGCATATTCAGGAGACTGCTGCGCGTCAATGGCTGTTGATCGGAGGATGGAAGCAGCACAGAGTTGACGGACACCCTGATACGATCCGTACGCTGTTTGAAATCACCAACCCCACTAGCGCTCCTTTGTGGGTTGATGTGATTTATTGCGATGTGAATGGGCAGACGCCCCATTCGGGCCTGGGTACCTATCTGGTGCCGGAATCTCCATATCTCTCCGAATTTGTTTTTGGAATAAAACCCAACCAAATCGCCCATTACGAGGACGGCAACGGCGTCGGCTTGGTGCTCCACGTAGTGCTCTCGGTATTTTTTCGGGACACCTTTGATAATCATTGGGAACAAACTTTTGATGGATATTTCGTTTTCCGGCAGCCTAACAACTACCTGTTCGTGCGGGAAAGTAGGACCAGTGTGCGGAGCAGCGAAGCGCCGCCCACCAAAGAAGAGGCTGCCAAGGACGAAACAGACGAGGCAAATTAGGACACTACCCCCTGCCGGCCCCTCCGTTTGTGCCGCTCCTCAAATTCGGCTAGCCTATGCCTCATGGAACCGAAAGAAGTGGTGCGCGCATGGGTCGACGCGTTCAACCGCGCGGACGTCGATGCGCTCGTTTCGCTCTACGAAGAGGACGCCGTCAACCACCAGGTCGCGGAGAGCGCCGTCCATGGCCGCGCCGCCATCGGCGAGATGCTGCGCAAAGGATTCGCGGCCGCGAAGATGGTGTGCATCATTGAAAATCTTTTTCAGGATGGCGAATGGGCCATTCTCGAATGGCGCGATCCGCTGGGCTTGCGTGGCTGCGGCTTCTTCCACGTGCGCGGCGACAAGATCGCTTTCCAGCGCGGCTACTGGGATAAGCTCTCGTTTTCGAAAACGCACGGCGTGCCGCTGGACGCGTAGGCCGCGAAGTAAAGGTTGTGGAATTCTTCGCCCGCTGAGTATGATCGATTCCCCAAAACGACCTGTTCGCAAATCTGCGGAGACGAGGAGACATGATGGCGACGATGAAAGCGGTGCGCGTTCACGAATACGGCGGCCCGGAAGTTCTGAAATATGAGGATGCGCCGAAGCCCCAGCCCGGCCCCGGCGAAGTGCTGATTCGCGTCCACGCCACGAGCGTGAATCCCGTGGATTGGAAAGTGCGCCAGGGTTACCTCCAGCAGATGATGAAATACAAAATGCCGATGATTCCGGGATGGGACGTTTCCGGCGGCGTCGAGGCGGTTGGCGCGGGTGCGACGCGGCTGAAGCCCGGCGACGAAGTGTACAGCCGTCCGGATTTGTCGCGCGACGGGACCTACGCGGAGTACGTGGTCGTGCGTGAATCCGAAGTCGCCCTGAAGCCGAAGTCGATCGACCACCTGACGGCCGCGGCGATTCCGCTGGCGGCGCTTACCGCGTGGCAGGCTCTCTACGACGCGGCAAAGGTCTCGGCGGGCCAAAAGCTCCTAATCCACGGCGCGGCCGGCGGCGTCGGCTGTTTTGCAGTCCAGCTCGCGAAGCTGCGGGGCGCGCATATCATCGCCACCGCGTCCAAGAAGAACCACGATTTCCTGCGCTCGCTCGGCGTGGACGAATGCATCGACTACAACACCACGAAATTCGAAGACGTGGTCCACGATGCCGACGTCGTGCTCGACACCATCACAGGCGAAACGATGGAGCGCTCCTGGCAGGTGCTGAAGAAGGGCGGCATCCTCGTCTCGATCCTCGAGCCGCCCAAGCCGGAAAAAGCCGCCGCGCACGGCGTACGGTGCCATCACACGTTCGTGCAGCCCAGCGTCGAAGAACTCAACGAACTCGCGAAGCTCGTGGATTCCGGAAAATTGAAGGTCATCATCGAGAAGGTGTATCCGCTCTCCGAAGCGCGCGCCGCGCAGGAATCCAACGCCCAGGGCCACACGCGGGGCAAAATCGTTCTGCGCGTCGTCTGACGTTCGTTCATGAAACTCCTCGACTACATCGGGGGCGTGGCGGCCGTGTGCACAACCGTCGCCTTCATTCCACAAATCCTGAAAATCCGGCGGCAGGGCGGCGGAGACTTGTCCTACCCGATGCTGTTGCTGTATCTCGCCGGCGTCGTCCTCTGGCTTATCTACGGTCTGATGCTGCGCGCCCCCGCGGTGATCTGGGCCAACGCGGTCACGTCCGTTCTTGTGGCCGCCGCCATTGTGCTCAAGGCGACTCATCGCCGCGGATAACCCGGCCCCTGGATATATTCACTTGCATTATGCAAGTGACATTGCTATTTTCTCCGGCGTGCAAGGAAGGGTGAAGCCAGGCGGCCGTTCCGGCTGCCCGGTGAGCATTTCCCTCGAGACTCTGGGAGATCGCTGGTCGTTGCTGATCATCCGCGACCTGATGGTTCGCGGTTACACCACGTTCAAGCAGTTCGAGGAATCGGACGAGCGAATCGCAACGAACATTCTGACCGACCGGCTCCGGCGGCTTCAAGGGAACGGAATCATCGCCGCCGAACCCGACAAGAAAGATCGGCGCAGGATGAGTTATCGGCTCACCGAAAAAGGCATCGACTTGGCGCCGGTGCTTTTGGATTTGCTGATCTGGGGCGCTCATCACGAGGAGACCATGGCCCCGGCCCCGCTCATCGCCCAGATGGAACAGAATCGCGAAGGCGTGATCGCCGAGGCCCGGCGGCGCTGGCGCGAGCGGGACTCGACTCCGCTGATCCCGAGCTTCGCGAACAGGACTGCGTCGCAGCCGCGACGGCTTAAGGACAATCGTACGGAAAGGAAGAATCAATGAGCAAAGTACGAGTGTTGGTCGGCACCCGCAAGGGCGCCTTTCTGATCACATCGGACGGGAAGCGCCAGAACTGGCAAATCGACGGGCCGCATTTCGCGGGCTGGGAGATCTACCACCTGAAAGGCTCGCCCGCGGATCCGAATCGCATTTATTGCTCGCAAACGAGCGGCTGGTTCGGGCAGATCATTCAGCGTTCGAGCGACGGCGGCAAGACTTGGGAGACGCCCGGCGGCGAGCAAATGCCTCAAGGTGGCTTCCCTCCCCCCGCCAGCAATAAATTCGTGTACGACACCTCCGCCGAAACCGGCAAACCGCTCACCACGCATCAGTGGTACGACGGCACGCAGCATCCCTGGGAATTCAAGCGCGTGTGGCATATCGAGCCTTCGCTCACCGACCCCGACACCGCGTACGCGGGCATCGAAGACGCGGCGATCTTTCGCACCACGGATGGCGGCAAATCGTGGCGCGAGCTTCCCGGACTTCGCGGCCACGGCACGGGACCGAAATGGCAACCCGGCGCCGGCGGCATGTGCCTGCACACAATCGTGCTCGACCCTTCGAACCCGAAGCGGATGTACATCGCCATCTCTGCGGCCGGCGCTTTCCGCACCGACGACGGCGGCGCGACCTGGAAGCCAATCAACAAGGGGCTCGTTTCCCAGTACATTCCCGATCCGAACGCTGAAGTCGGGCACTGCGTCCACCACGTCGCGATGTCGCCCAAAAAGCCGGGCGTGCTTTACATGCAAAAACACTGGGACGTGATGCGCAGCGACAACGCGGGCGACGAATGGCGCGAGGTGAGCGGAAACTTGCCCACCGATTTCGGATTCGTCATCGACGTGCATGCCCACGAGCCGGAAACAATCTACGTCGTGCCCATCAAAAGCGATTCCGAGCACTTCCCGATGGAAGGCAAGCTGCGCGTCTATCGCAGCCGCACCGGCGGAAACGAATGGGAGCCGCTCACGAAGGGGCTGCCGCAGAGCAACTGCTACGTCAACGTGCTGCGCGACGCGATGGCCGTGGACAAACTCGATTCCTGCGGCATCTATTTCGGCACCACGGGCGGCCAAGTCTACGCATCGTCGGATTCCGGCGACAACTGGATGGCCATCGCCCAGAATCTTCCAGCCGTCCTCTCGGTCGAGGTGCAGACGCTCCCATGATTCAGGTCGTGCTTCCGGCGCATTTGCGCACTCTGGCGCGCGTCGGAGGCGACATTTCGGTCGAGGTCGAAGGACCGGTCACGCTGCGATCGGTCCTCGACGCGCTCGAATCGCGCTACCCGATGCTTCGCGGAACGATTCGCGACCACGTCACGCTCCAGCGCCGCCCATTCCTTCGTTTCTTCGCCTGCCAGGAAGACCTTTCTCACGAATCGCCCGATGCGCCCCTGCCCGAACCCGTCGCCGCCGGCAAAGAGCCTCTCATGATCATCGGCGCCATCGCCGGCGGCTAAATACGTACCAAGTAACCCAAGCGGTTAGGATATCGTGGTATCATTAGCCCGTGCCCGCGGTTCTTCGATTTAGAGGGCTCCGAGTCATGATCTATCCGAACGACCACCCGCCCGCTCACGTACATGTGGTCGGCCGAGGGTGTGAAGCTTTGTTTAACCTCAACTGCCCTAATGGGCCTGTGGAGCTCCGCGAAAATTATCGATTCTCGCAGAACGAGTTGTCGCAGATTGTCGCGGCGCTGTCTAGGCAAGTGAAGGGGCTTTGCCAAGAGTGGGAGAGAATTCATGGTGTCGCGTGAAGAATTTGAACGGGCAAATCGCCGGGCCGAGGAACGCCAAGCAAGTACTCCCCGCGCTATTTCGGCGCATTACGACCGCAAGAACGACCACATCGTGATCCACCTCAGTTCGAATCTGATCCTGAGTTTTTCGCCGCGCGATGCACAGGGTCTGGAGAATGCCCGGCCATCCCAACTCAATGAAATCGAAATCAGTCCTTCAGGTTTCGGAATTCACTTTCCGAAACTCGATACGGACTTGTACGTGCCCGGACTTCTCGAAGGATTTCTCGGCTCCGAGAAATGGATGGCTTCCCGACTCGGCAGATCAGGCGGCCAATCTCGGAGCAGGGCCAAACAAGCCGCCGCCCGGTCAAACGGACGACTGGGTGGTCGCCCGAGAAAGACCTCTCGGCGCTAGTTGCTGCCCCGCAAGCCATCGGCCGTTCCCCAGTTTTGTAGAACTCCTTCGGCCAACAAACTGCGTCGCCCTAGGACGGCCATGCTTTTCGCGTCGTCACTTGCATACGTCCGCGCGGTTGGGATATAACCGCGCCCAGCCATAGAAAAACGAAACGGCAATTTGCTGCCGCGCGTCACACAACAGCAGATATCGATCGCGAAAATCCTAGGGGGAATGCCCGATGAAGATCTGTGGATTGGCACTACTGGTGTTGTGTGCTCTATCGCTCGCGCCCATGTCGCGCGCGCAGGACGATACGGCTACACCTCCGGCACCGGCTCAAGCTCAGCCTCCGGCTTCCGTCGGTAGCATTGGGTCACGTGCGCCGCAGGGGCCTGGCGCTCCGCCTCCGAGCGCGTTCGCGCTCGGCGCGCTGCCGCACGGCACGGTGCAGGACTACAAGCCCGTGACGGACGAAATGCTGCTGAACCCGAGCCCGGACGACTGGCTGCAATACAGCCGCACCTATGACGCGTGGCGCTACAGCCCGCTCAAGCAGATCAATAAGAAAAACGTCGGCCAGCTCCACGTCGCCTGGGTCAAGGGCCTGCCCGCCGGCACCACCGAAACGATTCCGCTGGTCCACGACGGCATCATCTATACGATCGCGCCGGGATCCGACGTGATGGCCATCGACGGCACCAATGGCGACGTCATCTGGGAATACAAACGCACCTACAAGAATCCGCAACTCGGCTCGACCGAGCGCACCAAGGCGCTGGCAATCTACAGGGACATGCTCTACTACACCACGCCCGACGGCTACGTCGTGGCGCTCGACGCCGCCACCGGCAAGGTCCGCTGGGAAACCTTCAAGACCGATACGCAAAACACTTCCGGCGCCATCGTTGTCGAGGGCAAGGTCATTTCCGGCGGCACCTGCGGCAGGGGCCGCGACAGCTGCTTCATCGAAGCGGATGATGCGAACACCGGCAAGATGCTCTGGCGTTTCCACAACGTCGCCGGACCGGACGATCCCGGCTACGCATCCTGGAACGGCGCGGACAATACGAATTTCACCGCATCGACCTGGGGAATGCCCGGAAACTACGATCCCGTCCGCAAGACGATCTACTGGGGCATCGCGAATCCGTCGCCGTACGAACGGCTCGCGCGCCACGGCGGAAATCCCGACGGCGTTTCGCGCACGGCTCCTGCCGACCTTTACAGCAACTGCACTGTCGCGCTCGATCCCGAGACCGGCAAGCTCAAGTGGTATTACCAGCACCTGCCCGCCGACGATTGGGACACCGACCACACGCACGAACGCACGCTGCTGACCACGACGTTCAATCCCGATCCGAAGGCGGTGAAGTGGTACAACACCGAAGTTCCGCGCGGATCGAAGCACGACATCGCCGCGATGGTGGGCGAAAGCGGAATCATGTTCGTCCTCGACCGCAACGACGGGAAATTCCTGTGGGCCGAGCCGGTGCCGGTCGACGCGCCGAATCTGGCGATTTCGAATATCGACGGGAAGACCGGCTTGACCACGATCAACTATGACGTGGTCATGAAGAAACCCGGCGATCATCACGTGATCTGCTACTGGAACGGCCGCAGCTACTGGCCGACCGCTTACAGTCCGGAGACGAACTCGCTCTACACGAGCTACGTCGACAACTGCCTCGACATGACGGGCACCTCCACCAGCGGAAATCGCCACGGCGTGCTACGCGAAGGCTCCGACATCAACGCCATCGCCGGCTTGGCCAAGATCAACCTCTCGACCGGCCAGATGCTGAAGTTCGACGTGCAGAACGCGCCCGGCACTGGCGCCTTGCTGGCCACTGCCGGAGGATTGATCTTCCACGGCGACATCAATCGCCGGTTCCGCGCGTTTGACGCTGCAACGGGCGCGAAACTGTGGGAATCGATCGTCGGCGGACCGATTTCCGTGAGCACGATCACCTACGCGGCGAAGGGAAAGCAGTACATCATGGTGATCACCGGAGACAATCTGGCGGAGCCGACGCTGAGCCGGCAGAGCGGCGTCCACCTGACCACCGGGCACAACGCGATTTACACCTTCGCGCTGAACTAGGGCTCACGTACCTCACCCCGGCTCGCCGGGGTGAGGCCTTTCGGCCCCAGTGGCACAGACACTCATGTCTGTGCTCTTACGACCACTCAAGCGCGCAACATGCAAGCTCACGATCGGCGCAGAGAATCTATTTCGCGGATCAAAGTCCGAAAAGCTTCACGGCGTTTTCCTTCAGGATCAGCGGCCGCACTTCATCCTTGAACGCGACCTTCGCGAAATCCGCCATCCAGCGATCCGGCGTGATCAGCGGGTAGTCGGACCCGAACAGCACCTTCGTCTTCAGCAGCGAATTCGAGTAGTTGATCAGGTTCTGCGAGAAGTATTTCGGCGACCATCCCGAAAGGTCGATGTAAACCTCAGGCTTGTGCAGGCAGATCGAAATCGCTTCGTCCTGCCACGGGAACGACGGGTGCGCCATGATGATCGGCATGGTTGGGAAATCCACGGCGACATCGTCGATGTACATCGGATTCCCGTACTTCAGCCGGATCCCGCCGCCGCCGGGCATTCCCGTTCCGATGCCACTGTGGCCGGTGTGGTAGAGCACAGGAAGCTGGGCTTCGGCGAAAAGTTCGTAGAGCGGGTACGCGATACGGTCGCTGGGGAAAAATCCCTGAATCGGCGGATGGAGTTTCAGCCCGCGGACGAGGCCGGTTTTCAGCAGGCTCTTCGCTTCCGCCACTGCTTCGGCGCCGCGCGTCGGATCGACGCTGATGAACGGAATCATGATGTCGGAATTTTGCGACGCGAATTCGAGCACCGTTTCGTTCGAGACCTGCGGGCGCCGCGACAACTTTTCCTGCACGGTGAACACGACGCAGCCGATATTGCGCGAGCGATAGTATTCCGCCATGCCCGCGCGGTCGCGCGCCGCGCCTTCGCCGAAATACTTCTTCGCCGCTTCGTCCGCGGCGGTCCCCTCGCCTTCGTGCTCGATGTGCACGTGTACGTCGATCGCCGTCAGGCGGCTCGCGTCCATCTTCTTCTCATTCCCCATTCGAGTTCCCCGTTTCGATTGGATTGGCCATTACAGAGCGCTGCAATCTTGGCGAGCGATTATCCGTTGTTTGGAGGAATTCCTCAACTGAGAGCCCCGTGAAAAAGTGTCCCACTTTGCGAGGACCGCTTTCGTTTGTTTTCAGCGAGTTACGCGCACGATTACGTTGTACGGTGTCCCACTTCTTGCGAAGCAGAGAGGCACGCAGGCAACGAAGCAGGGAGAAGGCGGAGCGGCGGTTGGCGGGCGACGACGAAAGACTAGAAAGTGCGCAAATTCGCGGCGACGGCGGCGAAAAGTTGTGTCGACCTGAAGTGCGTGGAGCGTTTGTTTTCATAAAGTTACACCGATCGTTGATGGCAACTTGTGTCGACCTGAGGGACGTGATTCGTGACTCAAGAAGAGTCAGAGGTCTATTTCCGAATGTGCCGGATGTTTCTGCTTCGAGGCGAGGAGCCTCGCCCGGCACACCCGCAGCGCTGGCGCGGGAGGCGAGGGAAAGGCGTCCCGCCGCTCGCAAGTGCGAGGCTGACAAAGCTTTCATCTCTTGTTCTCTTGGATGCCGCTTGTCCTATGCGTTCGCTGGACTCGGCGTCATCCCGGCTGACGTTCTGCCGGGACTTCTGAAACTCGCCCTTACTGAGGACGGACAACTTTCATGCTACAGAAAATTCGCGCGCGTGTCCATAGTACTCGGGGATCGAAATTCCGGTCTCCGCACACGCCACGATGGGACGTCAGACAGAAAAACCGGAAGCGAACGTGCGCAGGTATTCGGCCCATCACTGGTGGGTTCGGCATTTCATTTTTTGCGTCTGGTTGGCGAGGAAAGAGGCAGGGCCGGACCGTTAGTCCGGAAACAGTCGTGATACCATTCCGTCCATGATCCGCTTCAACGCTCTGCTTCGTAACGAAGGAATCGACCCGGCGCACGTCAAGCTGGTCCGTCATCAGGATACGAGATACCCTGAGCGTCAGACGCCCTACCAGCTTTGGAAGCGCAAGGACGGGCGTTTTGACCTCTACCAGCGCCTCCAGTCGAGGCCGGTTTTCAAAAAAGCCAAGTTTCTAGCTTCGTTCGTGGGAACGCCGCTGGACGAAACGCTATTCGTCGGCTTCTACGAAATCCGGGGTGTAGGAAGAGCGCCACGGGGCCTCATCGACCCGATTTCGGAAAAGAAAGTTGCGGGCCTCTACCTGTACCAGATGCGTAAGAGTCCCAAGCTAGCCGACTACAGCGGTCGGCTAGCCATTGAATGGGGTGAGGGATACAGAAGTTGGGTTCAGCGAGCACGTAAGCAGGACAAGGCCGTCGTCGAAATTCTCCGTGTAGAGGATGAGCCGCCATTCCCCGGCTTCTTGGACTTCGCTGTGAAACTGAGCAGCCTTGCCTCAGTCCCTAGGACGTGGAGAGAGGTGCTTTCGTCTGTTTCAGGAGTCTACGTGCTCATTCACCCTGACAATGGTAGACCGTACGTCGGTTCAGCGCAGGGCAGCGACGGATTTTGGGGACGATGGGAGCAATACGTCGCGTCGGGTCACGGCGGAAACAAGCGGATGAAGGAGGTTCGCCCCGCCGATTACCAAGTCACGATCCTCGAGGTGGCGTCGTCGTCGGCCAGCCCGAAAGAAATTGTAGAGATGGAGGAACGCTGGAAGCGAAAACTGTTGAGCAGGAAGTTCGGCTTGAACGGGTAATTCTGTTATTAGCCGGGATATGGCCCCAAAAACCGCTCTCCATTGAAGTGAATGAGGTGAGAAGGGGAATCGGCGACCCAAACCTCGGTCTCCCATGAAATGTCGTCGAGATACTTGAGCATGGACTTCCTGTCGAGGAACGCAGTCACGAATACGAGTCCCGCCTTCGACTTCTGAAACAGCTTCTTCAATTCGCCGATCCGCTTGGGGTTCACGGGACCATGACTTGTCACAGCCTCGATCAACATGAGCCAATGCTTGTCTTTGTAGTAAACGACGACATCCGGCATCTTTCCGTGTTCCTCGAGCTCTAGTCCCAAAACGTTGAACAAGTCCCGGTCGATGTGGGTGAACTTCTTATCGGCGTCACCGACATAGGCGACGATTCCGCCGGGCGTGAAGCGGGAGCAAAACTCATCTATGATGAGCTTTACCAAAATGTTCTGTCCACCGGGTGAAAGCGTGATTTCCTTGCCATTTCCAATCGTCACAGGAATGCGCTTCATTTCCCGTTCTTGTGCGTACTTCCTTTTCAAGGTCTCCGTAACAGCCAAATAGGTCTTAACTCTCTTTTGCCATTGGTTGGTGCCGAATGTCCTCACAACTTCCAGTAGATCGAAAGAAATCTGATACACCGTCTTACCACTGTTTATCGGTCTTTCCGGGTCGTCGGGGTTGATTACCACTATCGATGCGTCCAAGAACTGATGGATGGTCTGACGCCTCACGCTCTCTCTTGTGTTTTCAGCGTAGACTTTGCCGTAGTAAGCCTTGAACCAGTCCATCATCGGTCGGATTCCCATCAAGGGAGAACTCGCCTTCGACCACGGCGTCTTGGGCTTTAGGTCGATCAGAGACAGGAACGTCAGTATTGACCTCTCGTTCTGCTGGTCACGAGGCAATCCGAGAGCCTTCAAGACCTCCAGAGCCTCGACCATCTTCCTTTTCGCTTGCACCGGATTCTTGACTGGAGCCTTGTCGGCCAAGTTAAGCACCTCCTCCAGATTGAGGTCGATTTCTTCCTGAGAAGGAAACACATCCCCGATTTGGGACCCTAGCTGCTCTAGTTGCGAGCGAGTTGGATAGTTGAGATTTCTCAGGTCAGTTGCGTTCACCTGAGTGTGGCCGCTGAACTGGCGGAAGTACAGGTCAACAAGGGTCGAGTCGAGGAAGGCGACCAACCCCTTCGCAAGGTTCGATTTGAGTCCCCTTCCCTGGCGATGGAAGAAGTTCGTATGGTTTTCAAATCCAACCTGTTCACACTGAATCCGCTTCGGGTCATACAAGGCGGCGACAACACGGCGCTTCTCTTCCTTCGAGGTGAACCTCTTCACCAATGCGTAGATGCCGGAAGGCACGAGCAATTCTTCGACTCCCGGCACGAGCGCCAGCGCCTGCGGTTTATTTCCTCCCGGTTTCGGATGCTTGATGTAGCCGTTCTCAAAATTTCTCGGATAGATCAAAGGGACGGTTTTCTCGGTCGGATGCGACCGCAAGAACTTCGTCGCTCGGAAGTCCACGACCCTGCCGGTCGAGATCTCGACCTCCAATTCGGGGAGCGTGGTGTGGAGGCTCGCAATTCTGTCAGCGATTGATGCTCCGAGGTCGTCCGACACGATGTGAATATAGCGTTCGGGATCGGAGGGTCGCACGATCCCGTGGTGAGGCACCTGGGTGACCGAGATGTAATCGTCTTGGGGGCCTGCGCTCGAAGATACCGTGACTGCGTCTCGTTCGGAAGCTCCTTTGACGCCATGAACGATAACGTTTTCTTGCAGCACTTCATCCTCAGAGAACGCTATCTGCCGGGACTCGAAGACATGGATTCTCTTGAGAGTCAGCGTTTCCAGAAACGACTTCCTGAAAGACTTAAAGTAGAGGCCATTGCAAAAGCTGCGCGGCGTGATCGAGACCAATTCTCCGCCCGGAGCCAATAGACGCAGCACTATAGAAAGAAACCCTGTGTATAGGTTTGAGGTCTCGACTCCGATGGCTCTCAAGGCTAAACGCTCGTCAGAGTCACTGTTTATCTTCCTATACGGGGGATTCACTATTGCCGACGTGAATTGCGGGACGGGATTGAACATCTCAGCCCGAATTGTCTCGGAACCTGCGTCGATGAAGTCCCCTCTAACGACATCAGACTTGAAGAGAATCCCTGACGCCTCGCACATTTGCTCACATTGACGCAGAGTGGTTTCGAGATACTCGCAAAGCTGAGGATCAATCTCGTATGTGACCACATGCAGGGACCTCGGCTTCCTCTCTCGGCCGCAAACCTCTGCGACGAAGGCCGCCGTTAGCGAGCCTACCCCGGCTCCAGCATCCAGCAGGCTCAGTTCGTCTTGCTTCGCCTCGAACATCGACGCCATCAGCTTCGCCGTCGGAGCCGGGGTCATGAATTGACCAAGATCAGAGCGGCGTTCCGGGTCGAGTTTTCGGGTGGCGTCGAGGCGGAGAAAATCTACATGGTCAGCAAGCATTAGTGATTCGCATCGTACAGCTTGGTCGGGCATGTTGCAATCACCTCAATAGTTTGAGCTACGCGGATTTTGCGGAAGCGGCGCGATCTTCCCAGGCGTTGCTGAGGCGGCGAATGGTTTCGCGGAGGCGGACGGAGAGGTCGACGACGATCTGGAGGCGCTGCGTGTCCACGGGAGAAAGCCGCTCGCGGTGTGCCAACAGCAGCTCGGCGTTCCCGAGGATTCCGGTGAGCGGGTTGTTGATCTCGTGACGAAAGACAGCGCCGACATCTTCCGGAACTTCGGCCCACGGGGGACCCAGCAGCGCGCTGGATTGCTCGGCCCAGCGCAACCGCCGTTCGATGAGCCCGGCCACGACGGGAACGAAATCGCCGGCGCGAGCCACGAATTCAACGTCGCCCGAAACGACGAGAGGCGCGATTTCTGACTGGCGCTCGACCGGGGCAAACAAAACGATCGGCGCGACGGCAATCAGCGGCGCGAGCGCATCCGAAAGCGGCATGTTCCCCAGCAGGCCGCAATCGAGGCCGATCACGCCCGGCGCGGAGCGGCTGGCGTACAGCCGCAGTTCGAGCAGGCTCGAAGCGACCAGGACGCGGCCCGAAGGAGCGAAGCGTTCAACCCTCGACGCGATTTCACGCCCGAGCGAGTCGTCCGCAGTGCCCAGCAAAGGGCTGTGGTCCGGCACGGTTATAACTTTTTTGGCGCTTCTTTGCATGGCGATCAGTTCTCTGGGCCGGCGATCTGGTCCTGCGCCGGGGCAAGCGATCTGCCCGCGACGAGCAGGCGGTTCACGGAAAGTTTCAATTCCTCGACCAGGAAGGGCTTGGCGAGATACGGAAAATTATTGGGCTCGAGAAACTCCACCGTGCGCCGCGCGAGCGTATCGCCGGTGATGAAAAGTATTTTGTCGCGGACGGGGCTCCCGGCGCGGACCAGAGCGTCGTAAAACGCGGGCCCGTCCAGGCGCGGCATGCGCAGGTCGCAGATCACGAGGTCGAATTGGTTGCGGGAGAGTCGGGTGAGCCCTTCCTGGCTATCGAGCACGGCTTCCGCGTGATGGCCTTCTTCGACAAGGACGTCCACGATGAGCTGCGCCACCGTCGGCTCATCTTCGACGATCAGGATTCGGCCCACGGGAACATCGCCAGCGCGGTCGGGCCGATAGGGCACCACGGCCTCATCGTCCGCCGAAGGAATCGACACAACGGGCAGGTCCACCATGAAGTTCACGCCCGCGCCGGGCTGATTCTCGAACGTCACTTCACCGCCGTGCTGCTGCACGATGCCGTACACGATCGAAAGGCCCAGGCCGGTGCCCACGCCGGGGGGCTTGGTGGTGAAAAACGGATCGAAGATGCGTGAGGCATCGGCCTGTGGAATTCCGGGGCCGTCGTCGGCGATTTCCAGCAGGATTCTTTCGCCGTTCGGCAGCGACGAATGACTGGTGCGAATGCGCACGTGCCCCCGGCCACGCTCCTCGAGAAGCGCCTGCTCCGCGTTGACGACGAGATTCAGGACGACCTGCTGGAGCTGATAGGGATCGGCCATGGTCGCCGGAATCCCGCGATCGAGCTCTGTTTCGACAACGATGTTTTCGACGCGCAATTCGTAGCTGCGAAGCGCGAGCGTGCGCTCGACGATCTCGTTCAGGTCCACGCGCGTGCGCTCGGGTTTGTTTTCACGGGCGAAATAGAGCAGGTTCTTCACGATGCGGCGGGCGCGTTCGGCCTCCTGGTAGACCTTTTCGGCTTCGGAAAGCTGAAGGGGCCCAAGGCCGTGCCCGAGCAAGAGTTGCGCATACCCCATGATGGCAGTCAGCGGGTTATTGAGCTCGTGGGCGATGCCGGAGACCAAGTGACCGAGCGCGGCCATTTTTTCCGTCTGGAGCAGCTTGGCTTCCAGCGGGAGCCAGTTGCCGCCCGGATGTTGGTCCACGTCCGTTGCCTGGACGCAAAGAAGCAGTTCTCCAGAGACAGGCATCACCGAGCGAAGCGTGAAACGGACGGGCAGGCCGGTTGGCAGCACGGCGTCCAGACTGTGCACGCGGGCGGCCGAAAACAACTGGGCCCATATGGCCGGGCCGAGGTCGTTGCCCGGCGGATCGAGAAACTCCCCCAGAATTGTCTGGTTTGCAGCCGCATCCCGCAGGCGGAGCAGTTCGCGGGCAAGGGGGTTGGCCCTCTGGATTTCGCCGGCGGAATTCACCACGACGAGCGCCTCACCACTGGAATCGAACACGGCGTCGAAGGCGGCATCCGCGACGAGCGGAATCGGCAGCGGCAAAGGATGCTGCGTCCCAGGCTGGCGGCTCGAATGAATGGCATCCGTGGCGTTCAAGAGATTCGGGCGCTCCGGTTCCTTCATCGCGCGTCTCACCAGCCGCCCCGCACGATCCAGTAGCTGGCCAGGAGCGCGAGTGCGATGGTCGCCGCGTACTCCACGCCGCGGCGAAACGAACCGGTCCAACCTGGCCAGCGGACGAATTTGTGTGGATAACTCATCGCGCTTGCTACTGCATAACTCTGACCAAGCGCGCTGCCGATTGAAGGCGAGTGTTTTCAGGAGGTTGGGAGCTGATTACGAATCGGGCTCGAAGGGGCGACTTCCCAGTTCGATACGCAGGGCGATGCGGGTTTCCCTGTCTAGCACCAACTCCGGGGATTCAGCCGAACTCTCTTAGGGTGCGGCGCGGTCAATTGGGGAGGATCTGCGAGGCGGCTTCGTACTGCTTGAGCTTTCGATAGAGCGTGGTCTTGCCGATGCCGAGAAGCCGGGCGGCAGCGAGCTTGTCGCCGCCGGCTTCGCGAAGGGCGCGCAGGATCGCGCGGCGTTCGAGTTCGTCCAGCGGCAGAAGCTCGTCGCTCTGCGGCATCCGGTCGCCCGCCGAATACTGGAGGTTGGAGGGCAGATCGCCGACGTGAAGTATCGAGCCTGAACCCAGGGCGACGGCGCGCTCCACCGCGTTTTCCAGTTCACGGACGTTCCCCGGCCAGTCGTACGAGATGAGCCGCGCCATGGCGTCTTCGGAGATGGTCTGGACGTGGCCGCTGGAATCGCTGAATTTCTCAAGGAAGGCGTTCACCAGAATCGGAATGTCGCTTTTGCGCTCGCGCAGCGGCGGCATTTTGATCTGCACCACGTTGAGACGGAAGAAGAGGTCCTGCCGGAACTGACCCTGCCGCACGGCAACTTCCAGGTCGCGGTTCGTGGCGGCAATGATGCGCGTAGCGATGGAAATGCGGTCGTTCGAGCCGACCGGCTTCACTTCCCTTTCCTGCAAAGCCCGCAAGAGCTTGGCCTGGAGGTCGACCGGAAGATCGCCGATTTCATCGAGGAACAGAGTGCCGCTGCCGGCCGATTGCATGAGCCCCATTTTCGACTGCATGGCGCCGGTGAACGCGCCTTTGACGTAGCCGAACAGTTCGGATTCGATCAGCGTGGGCACGAGCGAGGAACAGTCGACCGGAACAAACGGCTCGTTCTTGCGCGTGCCGGAGAAATGAATCGAACGCGCGACCAGCTCCTTGCCCGTTCCGCTCTCGCCGAGGATCAGGACGGGGTAATTGTGCTGCGAAACCTTCTCGATCAGCCGGTAGATGCGCTGCATCTTGGGCGAGACGCCAATCAAGCCGCCGAAGCCGGGCCGCGTGCGCAGCTGCTCGCGCAGGATGCGGTTCTCCTGGTCCGTTTCGAGCGCATGATTCACGCGGTCGAGCTTGGTTCGGAGCTCGCCGATGTGAAAGGGCTTGGTGACGTAGTCGGCCGCCCCGTATTTCGTCGCTTCCACGGCGCTCTCGATGGTGCCGAATTGCGTCAACACGATGACCGCCACGTGCGGGTAGGTTTCGCGGATACGCTTGAGAAGTTCCAGCCCGCCGAGCTGCGGAATCTTGAAATCCGTGATCACGATATCGATCAAGGATTGATCGAGGATTTCCAGGGCTTGCTCGGTAGTGGAGGCGGTGCGAGCGCGCCAGCCGCGCTCGACCACCACATCGCGGCAAACAGAACGCGTTGCATCTTCGTCGTCCACAATCAGCACGGAAATGGCGGTCGGCCGGTCGACCGCCGGCGCGCTTTCTGCTCCTGTTAAGGGCACGCGGCACCCCCCTTTCGACTTCGACTTGGCGAATGCAAAGCAAACTCCAATGGACCCTGGGTCGGATGCTGAGAAGATGGCACTTACGCGGTACGTAACCTTGCCGGTAACGAGGACTCTAGTGCCGAAATGAAACGGCTGGCAAGATCGCAATAGTACGCAGCGACATAAGCGCTAAGTACTCAACGGAGTGCAGTTCCGGGAACGGTAGAAATCCCGATCTGGGACGGCGCCGTTGCAGGCTCGTAACGCCGGGCGATCCGAGCCACCTTGCAACGGCCGGGTTCATCTGAGTAACCTTGTACCGCATTCATAATCGGGGGAACGCTTTCTTTCCAGCGGACGGCGCTTGGCCCGAATTTCAAAAAAGGAGAAGCGCATGAAACGCATCCTAGCGATGGTTGCTGTCACGGCCCTCATAATTTTCACGTTTATCGCGAAGCGGCCTGCGTCGGCGCAAGATCGTTCGTCCGATCAGCCGAACGCGGTCGCCCAGGGGACACGTTTTCTGATCGGGTTGGATAATCCACTCGGCACAAAGGAATCGAAGGCGGGTGACCCGTTCACGGGGCACACCCTCGAGCCGTTGATCGCGGCCGATGGCACGGGCCTTCCCGCGGGAGCCGAGGTGCGCGGACATGTGGACCGAGTCGAAGCAGCCGGCAAGACAGGCCGCGCGCGCATGTGGCTGGCCTTCGACGACATCAATACTCCCGACGGGTGGATGCCTCTGGTGGCGATGGTGGACGACGTCCCGGGCGTTCATTCGATTCGCGTGAACTACAACCGCGAAGGCGAGATCGAAGCGAGCACGACGAAGCGGCAGGAAGCCATCCAGGCGGCGGCCGCGGGAGCGCTCGTTGGCGCGGCCCCGGGGATCGCCGCCAGGAATGAAAAGGACGCGGCGATGGGAGCGGCGGCAGCCGCAGCGGCGGCGTATATGGTCGCATCCGGCCTGGGGCAGGAAGTGACGCTCGAGAGAAGCACCAAGCTCGAGCTCATCCTGGAACGCTCGCTGAATTTTCCTCGAACCTGATTCGCACGTTTACGAGTCGCGTGCGGCGCACCGCGTTTCAAGGGCGCCGCGCGCGTTTTCTTCGCTTGTTGCCTTCCTTTGCCACGGGTTTCGCTCTATTGGAAATGGCGTAAACTGCTGGTAGATTCAAAGATTCCATGGCCGCCGACAATTCATCCCTCCAACGCATACTGATCGTCGAAGACGAGGAAAACGCCCGGAAGGGCTACGAAGCGCTGCTGCGCAAGTGGAATTGCGAAGTGCTGGGCGTGCCGAGCGGCGAAGACGCGCTCGCGAAAATAAACGAGTTCAATCCGCAGGTGATTCTCGCCGACGTCGAGCTGCCGGGAATGAACGGCCTGGACCTGCTGCGCCATCTGGGCGAAGAAATCCAACGAATGCCCGTGATCATCATCACGGGACGCGGGAGCGACGAGCGCGTGGTGCAGGCGATCGACGCCGGGGCGTTCTGGTACATCGAAAAACCGCTGAAACCGCCGGTGCTGCGGGCATTGCTGGATCGCGCCCTGGGCAGGGTGCGGGACCAGCAGGCGGTGGCGGCGCTCACCCGCCAGCTGCGCGAAGCGGGAAAGCTGGGGGCGCTGGTCGGCTCGTCGCCCGCGATGCAGGACGTGATGCGGCAAGTCGAGATGGCCGCGCCGTCGACGGCATCGGTGCTGATCACGGGCGAGACCGGATCGGGCAAAGAGATGGTGGCGCGCTCGATCCACATGCTGTCGCCGCGCGCGGATCGTCCGTTCGTGGCTATCAACTGCTCGGCGATTCCCGAATCGCTGATGGAAAGCGAAATTTTCGGCCACGAAAAGGGCGCGTTCACGGGAGCGGCCGAGAGGCGCATGGGATGTTTCGAGCTGGCTGACGGCGGCACGCTGCTGCTGGACGAGATCGGCGAAATGCCCCCGCCGACGCAGGCGAAGCTCCTGCGCGTGCTCGAAGATCACAAGATCCGCCGGCTCGGCAGCAAGGTGGAAACGCCGGTCGACGTGCGCGTGCTCGCGGCCACGAACAAGAATCCCGAACAGGCGGTCGCCAGCGGGCATCTGCGGCAGGACCTCTATTTTCGGCTCAACGTGTTTCACATCCACCTGCCGCCGCTGCGCGAGCACAAGGAAGATCTGCCGCTGCTGGTGGAACACCTGCTGGCGGAGATTTCGGCGAAGCACGGCAAGAAGGTGTCCGGCGCGAGTGCGGACACGATGGAGCTGTTCAAGTCGTATCCGTGGCCGGGAAATGTGCGCGAGCTGCGGAACGTGCTGGAGCGCGCGGCGATCGCGTCCGACCGCGGCGTCATCGGGCGGCAGCACCTGCCCCCGGACTTCGGACATACCGCCGTCGTTGCCGGCGAGGGGCTCGGCGGGATTCGGTTCCCGATCGGGACCACGGTGGACGATGCGGAGCGCGAACTGATCGTGCAGACGCTGGCGGCCACGAGCCAGAACAAGACGCGCGCGGCGGAGCTTCTGGGCATCAGCCTGAAGACGCTGCACAACAAGTTGAAAGAATACGAGGCGGGGCGGAGCCATGCGTCTCAGCCTGAAAACTAAATTCACGCTGGCTACCTCGCTGCTGGTCCTGGCGGTGGTGGCGGTGGTCTCGAGCCTCTATCTGGGGCGGCTTGATGCGCCAGACCCTGCGGCAGGCAAACGATACGGCCAACTTCATCGCCCAGCAGGTGTATGGCGCGTGCGGCGATGCGCTGAAGGACGCGGCGGAGCGCGGGGAAGCGCCCGCTTCGCTGGAACCGGCCGACCTCCGCGCGTACGTGCGGAAGGCGTTCGACAACAGCAGCACGCTTAATTCGCTGATCGAATCGGACGTCGGGATTTCGCCGACCATCTACGAAATCAGTATCACCGACGCCAACGGCACCGTGCTGGTTTCCAGCGACTCGTCGAAGCGGGACGAGAAAGTCGCGCGGCGTCCGCCACTGAACTCGCTGGTTCGCGCGGGATTCTTCCAGCAGATGCGCGAACTGTACGGTCCGCCGCAAACCTACGAATATTCGCTGGCGTTCCAGCTGGGCACGCAGCCGTTCGGCGATATTCGCGTGGGGCTTTCCTCCGCTCTGCTTCGCGATCAAATCTCGCCGGGGTTGCTGTCGGCGGGATACTGGGCGCTCGGTTCCGTGCTGCTCTCCACGTTGCTGGCGCTGCTGGTGAGCACCATCGCGCTCGCGCCGATCGGGCGCATTTCCGAGCAGCTCGACCGCATTTCGGCGGGCCAGTTCGACGCCGAACCCGTGGTGGAGCGCGGCGACGAACTTGGCGCGGTCAGCACGAAGATCGTCGGTATCGGAAAGCAGCTGCGCGACGTGCGCGAAATTTTCAGCGCGCTGCGCGAGAATCTCGACCAGGTCATGGGCGGGCTCGAAGACGGCCTGCTGCTGTTCAACGGGCAGGGCCGCGCCGTGCTGGTCAGTCCTTCGACGGAGAGATTTCTGGGCGGAACATCGGAGGAATTGCGCGGCCGCCGCGTGTCGGAGATTTTTCCGGCGCGGCATCCGTTTCGCAACGTGCTGCAGATCGACGGCGACCAGATCGAGCCGGTGGAAGGAAAGGAGGTGGTGCTCGACGCCGGGTCCGGCCCGCAGCGCATCGGCGTGAGCGTGCAGGTGATTCGCGAACACGGCACGCGCATGGGCACTCTCATGACGTTGCGCGACGTGGAATCGATCGAGCGCATCGGCAGCCAGCTGGAAGTGTCCGAGCGGCTGGCAGCGCTGGGCCGAGTGACCGCAGGCGTGGCGCACGAGGTGAAGAATCCGCTGAATTCGATGCGACTGTGGCTGGAAGTGCTGAAGGCGAACATGCCGGTGGAGCTCGAGCCGCAGCAAGCCGTGAAGATGCTCGACAGCGAAATCGACCGGCTGGACCGCGCGGTGAAAACCTTCCTGAACTTCACGCGGCCCGTGGAGCTGAACCTGGAAGAAACCGATCTGCGCGCGCTGCTGGAGGACGTGCTGGACGCGGCGCGGCCGTCGATCGTGAAAGCCAAGCTCGATTTGCGCGCCGATTTGCCCACCGATTGCCCGCCCGTGCTGGTGGACCGCCAGCTGATTCATCAGGCGGTGTCTGAATCTTGTCCTGAATGCGACGGAATTTACGGATCCCGGCGGCCATATCACGCTGAGCCTGCGCCGCAGCGGAGAATTCGCCGAAATCGCGGTCGCGGATTCGGGACGGGGCATTCCGCCCGCGGATCAGAAGAAAATCTTCCAGCTGTTTTTCACCACGCGCCCGGGCGGTTCGGGCATCGGATTGGCGAACACATTTCGGTTCGTACAGCTGCATAATGGAAGGATCGAATTCGAATCGGAAGTCGGACGCGGCACGACCTTCCGCGTGAAATTGCCGCTCGCGAGATTTGTGGACTCGCCTGCCGGAAGAGCCAGCGAAATGGGACGGCCGATCGCGGCGGAAAAGCGATAGATGACTCGCATCTCCATCGATGTACGACTAGCTGCCGGCTTGCTGGTTTGCGCTGTTTCGCTTGGCGTGAGCGGGTGCAAGAACAAGAGCGTTCACGCGGCGGCGCCGGTGGAAGCCGCTCCGTCACCGGCGGCGACTGAGCGGCCGATGAACACGGCACCCGATACCGATGCGACGCCGCCGCCCGAGACGGTCGCAACTCCTCCTACCTTGCCGGCGACGGTCGTGCCGCCTCCTGCTCCCGTAACAGTCGCGCCGCCGAAACCCGTGCCGACGCGGCGACCCGCCGGCGAACACATCATCCGAAGCCGAGGCGCCCACGCACCCACCGGCTCCGCAAATTTCTCCCCAGCTTTCGCCGAGTGACCAGGCCACGTATCGAGCGCAAGACCGGCGAGGATACGGCGGTGGCGGAAAGAAATCTGGAACAGACCAGCGGAAAACAGTTGAATGCCGCACAGCAGGACCTGGTCGGGAAAATCCGTAGCTTTCTTTCCCAATCGCGAGATGCGAGCAAGGACGGCGACTGGTCGCGCGCCCAAAACCTGGCACAGAAGGCGCGGTTGCTGTCAGATGAATTGATCGATTCGTTTTAGGGAACGCAACCGGCGGCGGGCTGCCGTTCGCGACTTCACCTTCGGATGAATAATCGGTGCCACCTAACAAACTACGCCGATCGGGAGATCGGCGCTCCCAGGGCTGTGGATTTTCCGAATCGCCCTCATTGACCCTATTGGCTCCGGCGCTGGTTTGTGATAAGTGTTACAGCCATGTGAACGCTGCACCAACCAGGAGGGAATGAATGCCGACTTCAAGTCAGGAAATACGGCAGTCCCTGTTGGCAAGAGATCCAGAGTTTCGCAACCTCGCCGAAGAACACTCCCGCTGTGAATCCCAGCTAGAGCAGATCATCAAATCCTCCTATCTGAGCTCCGAGGACTTGGTCAAGGAAGTCGAATTGAAGAAGCTCAAGCTGCGATTGCGGGATCGCATGGAAATGATTCTCGCCCGCCACCAGCAGATGGTCAGTCACTAGGGCTGAGTGGCGCTCGTAGTTCTGTCGTACAATACACGTGCATTCAAGCGGCGCGCCGATTGAGGCGCGCGTGTAGCGCGGGCAGCTGCCGCAGCCGGAATCGCTGAACTCGACTGAATGGCGAAGGATATTTCCCGCCTCCATGGTTAAAGAAGCGTACAAATTTGCCCTCCCCCCGATCGCGATCGGGCTGCTTTGCCTGATTCCGGGCTGGAAATGGGCTGCTGGAGCGCTGATTTTTCTCGGGCTCTTCGTCTTTTACTTTTTTCGCGATCCCGAGCGCGAAATCCCGACCGAGCCTGGAGCGGTGGTTTCGCCGGCCGACGGCCACGTGGTCGCCATCGTTGACGAAGCGTTCGATTCCGTGATGGGCCGCCGCATCAGCATCTTTCTTTCGATCTGGGACGTGCACGTGCAGCGCGCGCCGGTCGCGGGAAAGATCGCCGAAGTGGACTACAGGCCGGGAAAATTTCTCGGAGCGTACCGCTCGTCAGCCTCCACGCTGAACGAACAGAACGTGATCTATATGGATACGCCACAAGGCCGGCTCGTTTTCAAACAAATCGCCGGAGCAATCGCGCGTCGCGTGCTATTCTGGAAGCACGAGGGCGATATGGTGGCCCTCGGCGAACGCGTGGGCATGATTCGATTCGGTTCGCGCGTGGACATCTGGCTGCCGATGGAAGCGCAGATAACGGTCAAGCAGGGCCAGATGGTTTACGGCGGCGCAAGCATACTGGCGAAATGGATTTCAACCACATAGACCCGATCGGCAACGAAGAAGAACCGCGGCGGCTCTTTCGCAATCATCGCCTTCGCCGCGGAATTTACATTCTTCCCAGCGTCTTCACCGTTGCCAATTTGCTGTGCGGCTACTACGCCATTCTCGCAACCCTAGAAGGCACCACCAGCGATTTCGACAACGCCGCGCGCGCGATCGGTATCGCCATTCTGTTCGATTCGCTCGATGGCCGCGTGGCGCGGGCGATGGGTACAAACAGCGAGTTCGGAAAACAGTTCGATTCGCTCGCCGACATCGTCAGCTTCGGCCTTGCGCCTGCATTTCTCGCATACGCCTGGGGCGTGCGCGCCCTGGCCTCGGTGAACGCGCCGGGTGAGATGCATCTGACGCAGCTCGGCTGGCTGATCGGATTCGTCTATCTGGGCTGCTGTGCGTGGCGGCTCGCGCGTTTCAACATTCAAGGCATGGCGCAGGGCAGCAACCGGTATTTCGTCGGAATGCCGTGCCCGGCGGCCGCGGGCATGGTGGCGGCGACGGTCCACGCCATCAAGAATCCGATTCAGGATGGCCGCGTTTCGCTGCTCTGGCTCGGGCTGATACTGGCGCTGGGGCTTTTGATGTCGAGCAGCGTGCGCTACTCGAGCTTCAAAGACATCGAATGGGCGCGCCGGCGTCCGTCGCTCGTCGTCGTTCTCCTGGTCCTGTTGATCGGCGCGATCGTGCTTTTCTCCGAAATTACGCTGATGCTGGTGGCGAGTGTATACCTCATGAGCGGGATCACCATGTACGTCGTGCGTTCCGTTCGTCACCGCATGGCGTCGCACCACGCCTAAACCATGCCCTCCGGGCGATCGAGTTCCTTTCGTGTTGCCGTCGTCGGCGCTTCGTCCCTGCGCGGGAAAGAACTCGTGCAGGTGCTCGAAGACCGCCATTTCCCTTCCACCGATATCGTTCTGCTGGATGCGAGCGTCCCGGCCGGAACTTTGACCGAAGCGGCGGGCGAGCCGACGTTCATTCGCGCGCTCGATGAGGAAAGTTTCGAGGGCGCGCGCTTCGCGTTTTTTGCGGGCAGCGCACAAGACGGGGAACAGAACTGGAGCGTTGCGCAGCGCTCGGGCGCAATCGTGATCGATCTTACGGGCGCGCTGGCGGCGCCCGGGCATTCCGCCGGCGCGAAGGCGTGGATTCCGTCGCTCGGCTCCGCACTGCCTCCACCGGAAGTTGCCCCGGGTGCCAGCGCGGCGAAGGCAGCGGTCACGGCTTATTCCTCTCCTGCAACGCCGGTGATTATTGCGTGCACGCTCGCGGCCGGCTTGAAGAAATTAGCGCCGCAGCGCATTTCCGTACTGCTGTTTCCGCCGGTATCCGAACGCGAGCAGGCCGGAGTCGAGGAACTGGAAAGCCAGACGGCGGCGCTGCTGTCGTTTCGCGAGATCGCCAAGCCGGTCTTCGACGCGCAAGTCGCCTTCAATTTACTCGCGAGCCATGGCCCCGCGGCTAAACCGGGCCTCGGGGAGACGCGCGCCGCGATCGCCCGCGATGCGGCCGCCTATCTCGCCGGCCGCGCCCCCGTGCCCGCAATTCAAGTGGTGCAAGCGCCGCTGTTTTACGGGTATGCTTTCGTGGCGTATGCGGAGTTCGCGTCGCCGATGGCGGCCGAGCAACTCCACGCGGCATTCGCGAATCTCGGGGTGAAGATCGCCGCGGCGGGCGAGGATGCTCCAAGCAGTGCGACCGTGGCGGGCGAAAGCGAAATTCATCTGGCGCGCGTCGAAGCCGACCCGAACGTCGCTGGCGGCGTTTGGATCTGGGGCGCTGCCGATAGCCTGCGTCTTGCGTCGACGAACGCCGTGCGGATTGCGGAGGAAATTGTTGCGAATTCGGGCGACTAGAATCGCGCTCGCCGGAAGGTTCGCGTTGTGGCTCGCGGTGCTTCTCGCGCCGCTCGGAGCCGCGGGTTGCGGCTACCACGTGGCGGGCCATTCATCGCAGCTTCCGTCGGAATGGACCGACATCGCGATTCCCGCGTTCAAGAACGACACGACAGCCTACCGCATCGAGCAGAAAATGACTCAGGCCGTGGTCCGCGAGTTCATCACCCGCACGAAATATCGCGTGGTGCAGGACCCGAAATCCGCCGACGGCGTGCTGCACGGCGAAGTGCTCTCGATCGAGACCGATCCCGTGCTCTTCGATGCGACCACCGGCGAAGTGACCACCATGCTCGTCACCGTGCACACCAAAGTGGAGCTGATCGACAATAAGACCGAAAAGCCGGTTTACAAGAACGACGACATGATCTTCCGCGACCAGTATCAGATTTCAACGGATGTGAAATCGTTCTTCCAGGAAGAGGATCCGGCTCTCGAGCGGATGTCGCGCGATCTCGCCTCGCATCTCGTTTCCAACGTGCTGGAGAATTTCTGATGGCGGCCATTTCGCCGGAAAAGCTGATCGATCGCCTTGCGACGGGCAAGCCCGTAGCGGCCGTTGTGCTGGTCGGCAGCGATCACTATCTGCGCGAGATGTGCCGCAATAAAATTGTCGACGCGTGCGTTCCCGACACCGCGCGCGACTGGGCCGTCGCTCGGCTCTCCGCCCGAGAGGCCGGGTGGAGCGAGATTCTCGGACGCGCCGAAACGCTGCCGATGCTCGCGCCGCGGCAGGTGCTGATCGTCGAAGAAGCGGAGTCGGTCGAAAAGCTCGGCGAAAAGGCGCGAGACGAAGCCCTGGAAATGCTCGGGAAATATTTCGACTCGCCGGCGCCGTTCACGGTTTTGGTGCTCGAGGCGGCGGCGCTCGACGGGCGCCAGCGGTTCTTCAAGCTGCTCAGTGAAAAAGGGCTGATCGTGGAGCTGAGCATCGGGCCGGAATCGGCCGCGTCGCTGGCCACGCAAATGGCGAAAGAACTGGGCGCGGAAATCGATCGCGACGCGGCGGCCATGCTGGCGGAAATTCTGAACGGCGCGCCGGCACGGATGCGCGTCGAGTTGGAAAAACTGGCGACCTATGTGACCGGCCGCGGCCCGATTACGGTTGCCGATGTCGAAGCGCTGGTCGTCGCAGCGCGCAAGAATACCGTCTGGCAACTCACCGAAATGCTAGCGGGCCGCCAGCGCGCCGCCGCGCTGGCGTTTCTCGATAACCTGCTGCGCGAAGGCGAGCAACCGGTGATGATCGTCGGCGCGCTCGCTTGGATGTACCGGAAACTGATCGAAGCGCGCGACCTGCCCGCGCATGCGAGCGGCTTTCAGGCCGCGCGCCCGCTCGGCATGCGCCCGGAGGCGGCGGAAACAGCCGTCCGGCAGGCGCACCGTATCCCGAAAAAGGATCTGCTCGCGGGGCTGGCTGCGCTCGCCGAAGCCGACAGCCAGCTTAAATCGTCGAATCCGAATCCGCGCGCGATGATGGAATTCCTCATCGCGCGGCTGACGTCGCCCGCCGCCTAGCCTTACCGCCTTCGCGAAAAGGACGAGAATCTTCGCAGGTCGACGGCTTACAAGCCGCCAGCGCCGGAGGCGCGATTGTCATTAGCCCGGTCACGGAGCGCAGCGCAGTGCCGGGAACGCGGAGAAAAACGCCCGAAGTCCCGGAGGGACGATTGACCCTCGCCTTCTCACCCCGTCCTCAACGTCTTCCCCACGGGGTCCCGCCGCAAAAGAAAAGGCGCCCCGAACCTCGGAGCGCCTCAACTCAATTTCGCGAAGCCTGTGAGTTACTTCTTCGCCTTGATCGCGTTCAACGCCAGCGACAGCCGCGATTTGTAGCGATTCGCCGTGTTCTCGGAAAGCGTGCGCTTGCGGATGGCCTTGTCGAGCTCGGAGTAGGTCTCCGAAGCGAGCTTGCCCGCAGCCGTCGCGTCGCCCGAGCTGAGGGCGGTGCGCATGTGGCGGATCGCCGTGCGCACGCGTGTGCGATTCATGCGATTCACGGCCGCGCGATGCTCCGTCTGGCGGATGTTCTTCAGTACCGATTTCGTCTTCTTCTTGTGCTTGACCGGATTGCCCTGCGCCATTCATTGCTCCTTCAAGTTTAATTTCGGATGATCCAGAGTATCCGACCCCGCCACCCCTGTCAATTTGGGCGTACCTATGGGAGAGCCTACCCAGCCGCGGAGCGGCGGCCGTAATTAGCCCGGCACGAAGCTTGCCCGCAGAACGCGGGCGAAGCGGAGTGCCGGGGAAGCCCAAAAGAAGGTCGCGAGCCCCGGAGGGGCGATTGACCAAGGCCTCCTTTCGCTTTCGGCTTCCTTTACCTTGCAATCCCCACCGCCCGGTCTTACGCTGAATGTTCCGCGCGGATCGAGCGCGGCCCATAAAATGGCGAAGAAAAAGTTCACCCCGGAGCCAGCCGACGCGGCGGCCGGCTGCCTCTACGTCGTCTCGACGCCGATCGGCAACCTCGAGGACATTTCCCTGCGCGCGCTGCGGATCCTGAAAGAAGCCGACGTGATCGCCTGCGAGGACACGCGGCAGACCATGAAGCTGCTCGCGCACTTCGACATTCCCAAGCGCATGGTCAGCTACCATGAGCACAACGAAATCACGCGCGCCCCCGAAATCGTGATCGAGCTCGAACAGGGCGCGAAGGTCGCGCTCGTCAGCGATGCGGGCACTCCGGCGATTTCAGACCCCGGTTACCGGCTCGTCAGCCTCTGCCTGCGGCACGGGATTCAGGTGGTGCCGATACCGGGAGCCTCGGCGCTGCTGGCGGCGCTGGCAGCTTCCGGAATGCCCATCGAGGAATTCGTATTCGCGGGATTCCTGCCGTCCCGCCCCACCGAGCGGCGCAAATCGCTGCGCGCGCTTGCCGCCGAGCCGCGCACGCTCGTATTTTACGAGGCGCCGCACCGCTTGCTCGACACGCTCGAGGACGCGCTCGAAATTCTCGGCAACCGCCCGGCGGTTGTGGCGCGCGAGGTAACCAAGATCTACGAGGAATTCCTGCGCGGGCACCTTGAGGATCTGGTCGCCGGCGCGCGCAAAAAAGCCCCGCGCGGCGAAATCACCCTGCTCGTCGGCCCGCCCGACGGCCACGCGCCGCACGCCGCGGATGCCGCCAACTCGGAAAAGACCCTGCCTCTCGCGCGACGCGTCGACGAAATCATGAAGACGCTCGGCGTCGACCGCAAAGCCGCGCTGAAGCAAGCCGCGCGCGAGCGCGGCATCACCCGCCGCGAGGCATACAAGCAACTGCTCATCACCCGCGACGAATAGCGGGCGGCTACCCTCGAAAAAGTGTGACACCTTGCGAGGGTGCCTTTCTTTCTTTTTCCAACAACATAGACCAAATTCTGCTTTGCATGGTGTGACACCTTGCATGATCGCCTACGCTGCGAAAAAGCCCGCCCAAGGTGAGCTCCTGGCGGCTAAATTTGCGCGGCGATGGTGTGCAAGAAAAACGCCAGCAAGATGCTGGTGCTACGTTTGAAAAAAGGCTTGAAAAACGCCGATTTCGAAAACGCTTACTTTGTGTCGATTAGAAGGTGCCCCGGTCGTTTGTTTTCTGCAGGTTACGGGCGTTTCTATTTTGCAAGCGTGTCGATTAGAATCCGCCTTTCGCGATGTGGTGACTTGCCGAAAAAAGCCGACCGGAGCCCCCCCCGATCTTCTGTCGATTAGAATGGGCACCGATCGTTTGTTTTCAGCGAGTTAGGGCGATTTCTATTCGGCGCGCTTGTCGATTAGAAATGCCAAGACATCCACCGCAGAGACGCAGAGCAACGCTGAGAAAAACCGCCAATCTGGAGATTGGCGCTCCCAGGACTGCATATTCAGTTGTCAAAGAGCAGTTGATAGCCCTGGCCAGCAGGGCCCTAGAGCTTTCGACTCAGCCGGACATGCCGGCCTGAAGGCCGTCGCTACAAAGGCGGCAAAAGCTCTCACTTCCACGCTACCACACGATGCAAGTCGACACAGATTCTCGATTACCGCAAACGCGTGTGTGAATTGGAGTTGGAAGAAACATTTCTTCAAGTAACGCATGCGATTTTCGTGGTTTCGATTCCCAGAACGGGAAGAAACCGCAATGAAGTGCTGATGGCCGAAGCCGTAATCCGTTTAGGACCTTTCGGCATGGCGCAAGCTCGAAAGTAGAGAGCGAGGCCGAAAGCCCACCCTCACAGACCGCGCTTTGACGGATTGTCTGAATTCCAAACCGCTCAATCGAGTTGTGTCGTCACCGAACTCCGCAAAGTGACAACGGCCTGGTGACATGCTCACACCGGAGGTTACTCACAAGGAAAAGTCCTATTGCGATAACCGTATGGGCGCGGCACGTTAAGGGTATAGGTTCAAGGAGCCGATCCATGAAAACAGGCATTCTCACGCTCGCAATTGTCCTTGTTGGCCTCAGCACGGCAGCGAAACAACCCGACCCTTCACAGTATCCCGAAACGATTACCGTGGTGTCGTCCAACATCCAGACCCAAACGGATGGCGCTACGATTCGAGACAGTTCTTCGGTCCTGTTCGGACAGTCCACGACCGTCCGCACGAGAACTAGCTCCTATGCCGACATCATTTTCAATGACAAGGATACGCAGTATGAGGTTACTGGCTATATTCTGTTACAGCCGGGGGAATACAAGATGAGGTTTGACAAGAATTACGTTGAGATTCTTGTCGCCGACAAAAAGGACAAGGTGAAATCGTTGAAGTACCGGGTGGTCGGCGTCGCTAGTATTCCAAGCAAGTCCAACTAGCGCCTAATTCTATGGCATAGAGAAGGAGCACGAGAGGCGTTATGGATTCAAAGTTATACATTGAATGGCGCGAAAGCTTGAGAATGTGGGTTGTAAAGTATCGTGGCAGGATAATGTCGCAACATACGGTCCAAGCCGACGCCGAGGCGTGGGTTAAGCGAAATTATCCCAATCACGGCTACGAGATTGAACGAGTCGAAGTTCGTAAGAACTCGCCGCACAGAGCAAGACCAGGTGAGTGGCGATAACCAAGCACTGCGATACGGAGGGTTTCTTGTTTGCCAGATTGAGCGACCTTGCCACGTTTTCGACTGGGGATCGGTTTGCTCCGCAAGGCTATTCGTGGATGACGTGCACGTGGGTTGAGACCGCACGCGAAGCCACGAAGCTGCCTCCACAGCAGGCCGAGCAGTTGGTTGGCGAATTGGAGACCAGGGAGCCAGGGCCGAAATACACGATTGAACGCGACGAACACGGAGCAAGCAATCAGCCACCGTACGGTTTGGACAATTTCGTCGTGCGGAGAACCAACTAACTTGATCTGCTGACAGGTCTGGCCACATCTGGGCCACAAAAGACGGCAAAGTCCCATGGCTGGAAGCCATGATTCGAGGCGAGTGTTTCGTGGGCCTCAAGGCCCACGCTTCCACTTGAGCGCGCCGGCAGGGGTGTGTCGCACCTACGGCGCTTGGGATTCGATGGCTTTGTGAACCCCGCCCTGCTAGGCGGGGCTACCTTCTGCCGCGCCTATGGCGCTTTTGGCACTCACCCCTTCCTGCGTATTGTCGTGGGTGACCTCACGGCGCACAAAGATTCGGGTTTTCAATAATCCTGCTCTTAGGACATCAAATTCCCCGCTCACTTTTTTGCTTGACAGGCGTCTTAGCATGCGTTACACGATGTAACGCTACAATGACTAACACACAACAGAAACGCCCAAAAGGCCTCGGCGAAGTCGAACAGATGGTCATGGATTACGTCTGGTCTCACAGCCCCTGCACCGCGGAATCCTGCCGCGAGGCGCTGGCGGCCACGCGCCCGATGAAGGATTCCACCGTGCGCACCGTTCTGAGGCGGCTGGAGCAGAAGGGCTTCGTGGCCCATGAAATCGACGGCCGCACGTTCGTCTATCGCGCGGCCGAAAACCGGCAGAACGTGGCCGTGCGCGCCGTGAAAAGCATCATCGACCGCTTCTGCGGCGGCTCGGCGGAAGAGCTGGTCGTAGGCTTGGTCAATAGCGACGTGCTCGACCGTGGCCAGCTCGAGCGGCTCGCCCGCAAGGTGGCGCAGGGAAAAATTGGAGAAAAGCCGGGCTCGGCATCCCATGGCCGCCCGGCGAAGAAGGGAGAGCAGTGATGACACCCTCGGCAATTCATCTGAGCACGGCCTTTCTGGCAGCGATTGCGAGCGCCGCGGCGCGCTCGCTGGCGCTGGGCATCTTCGCCGCAGTGGCGCTGGCGGCGTTTCGAACGAAGAACGTGCGCGTGAAGCTCTTCGTCTGGAAAGGAGTGCTGTTCGCCGCGCTCGCGATGCCGGCGTTATTGCTGGTCAGTCCCGCCCTACGAGTCGCCGTGCCGATGCCGAGCCTGCCCGAACCTCGTGCCGCGGCTGCCGCGCCCAAACCAACGCCGGCAGCGGACACGCACGTTGCCGATTCCCTTCCGGATGTCCCGCTGAGGAAGATTTCGAGGAGATCGCGGCCCGCACCAAGGCAGACACAGGCCGAACCGGCTCCGACGATCGCTCAAACAAGTTTGCCGGTCGCCATCGCGTCTCTCGCCGCCAAACCTCGTGAAATTCCGTGGGTTCTGATCGCCCTCGCCGCTTATCTGGCGATCGCTGTGACGTTCCTCATTCGCGTCGCCATCGGGTTCTGGTTCTCGAACCGGTTGGTGCGCTCCGCGACGCCGGTCCGCGACGACGGTGCTTTGCTCGCTTTGTGGGAGGCATCGAGCGCCGCGGGGTTGCGCGATCTTCCGTGCCTTGCGGAATCCGAATCGCTGTCCGTCCCTGTGATGGTGGGCGTGCGGAAACCCACGATTCTGCTGGCATCAGGCTGGCGGACCTGGGAAGCGGACGAACTGGACGCCGTGCTGGCGCACGAAATTTCGCACATCACTCGCTCCGACGCGCTCACCCAACGGCTGGCGCTGGTCCATCGCGCGATTTTCTGGTTCAGCCCGCTCGCCTGGTGGCTTGAGCGGCATCTCGCGGATCTTGCCGAGCAGGCCAGCGACGAAGCCGCGCTTGCCGGCGGGATGGACCGCACGCGCTACGCCGAAGCGCTGCTCGGATTTTTCGCGGAGCTCGAAGCGGGCCAAAAGCGAGTGTGGTGGCAGGGCGTGTCGATGGCCAAAACCGGCCAGGCGGAAAAAAGAGTGGATCGAATCCTGGCATGGAGGGGTGCGATGTCGAACAAGCTGACGAAGTCTCTGGCGGTTGCTCTCGTGGTGGTTGCGGCGCCCGTTGTCGCGCTGACGGCAGCCGTGCGTCCCGCGGCGTACGACATTCAAGCTCCGCCCGCGCCAGCCGCCCCACCGGCCCCTGGCGCGCCGGCGGCTTCGGTCGCTGCGCCGAGCCCGGCACCGGACCCGGCGCAAGCGCCCGCGGCTGCACCTGTGCAGGCGCCTGCGCCTCCCGCTGACACGGATGACTCGACCTTCAACCTGCACGTTGTCGTTCCGCCGCTGCCGCCGATTCCGGCATTGCACGTAGAGGTGCCGCCCATCAACATCGACGTCCCGCCCCTGCACGTTGCAGTGCCGCAGATCCGCATCGAGACGCGCGCGCTGCCCGCGATGCCGCAGCAGGACATCGTGGTCCAACCGCCGATGACGTTCTCGATGTCCGGCGACTGGAACTTTTACCGCGGCGGACGCGGCGGATATTTTGTCGGCCGCTACTACGACTGGGGCCCGCGGTTCGCCATCGTCGCGAAGGATTCCGACGAGCTGACCATGTCGGGCGACCGCGACGACGCCGAGCACGCCCGCGCGCTGAAGAGAAAAATCCCGGGCGACTTCGTGTGGTTCGCGCGCGACGAGAAGTCCTACATCATCAGCGATCGGGCCACCGTCGACCGCGCGAAGCAGCTCTGGCAACCCAATCTAGATCTGGAGAAGCAGCAAAAAGAGCTTGGCAAACAGCAGGAAGAGCTCGGCAGACAGGCTGAGGATGCCGCGAAGAAAATTGAAGAGATGAAAATCAAAGTGCCGGACCTGACTGCGGAAATGCAGAAGGTCGAGGAAGCCATGAAGAAACTCAACGCCGAAGGCGGCACGATGCACGAAATCGGCGACTTGCAGAGGCAGATGGGCGAGATTCAGCGAGAGATCGGGGAAGCCCAACGCGACGCGGGAAGAACGGCGGGCGAGATGGGCCGGGAACAGGGCGAATGGGGACGCAAGATGGGCGAGATCGGCCGGCGGCAGGGCGAGGTCGGCCGCAAGCAAGCCGAGCAGGCCCGGGAAGCCTCTCGCGAGATGCAACAGCTACTGGATGACGCAGTTACTCGCGGCCTGGCGAAGCCGGAGTAGGTGGTCTGCCCTCAGGGGCTAAAGCCCCATTCTGTAGGCCCTTCTGATGTCGGAGCTGAAGCTCCGACCCCCTAGGGCCGCTTATGAGACAGCTTCCAGTCAGGAGCTGACGGCGGGTGCGAAGAAAGCGTCCACGCGGTCGAGAATTTCCGCAGTGGTGTGAGAGTGGTGCACTTGCTGGCGCAGTTCGCCGCCGTTGCGCACGCCGTGCGTGAAAAGCGTGGCGAACTGCTTCATCTTGCCGATCGCATCCGGCATCTCGGCCGCGATCAAATTCCGAAAATATCCCGAGAGCATTTCGTAGCGATCGGATTCCGTCGGCTCGGCGTAGCTTCCCGTCGCGATGAAGTCCGCGATCTGCCGAAAGATCCACGGATTCGAGGACGCGGTGCGGCCGATCATCACCGCGTCGCAGCCGGTTTCCCGGATCATGCGCACGCGCGTCCTGCGGCGCGCGAATATCGCCGTTGCCGATCACGGGGATGCGCACCGCCTGCTTCACCGCGCGAATGAGGCTCCAGTCCGCCGACCCGGCGTAACCCTGCATGCGCGTGCGCGGATGAACGGCAATCGCTTCGATCCCGATGTCCTCCGCCATGCGCGCCACGTCGACGGCCACAATATTGCTTTCGTCCCACCCCGAACGAATCTTGATCGTCAGCGGGATGCGCACGGCGGCCCGCACCGCGCGAAATAGCTTTTCGAGATGCGGCAAGTCGCGCAGCAGCCCCGAGCCGCCGCACTTGACCACTTTCTTCACCGGGCACCCGAGATTGATATCGGCCGTGTCGAAGCCGAGATCCTCGATCAGCGCGGCAGCCGACGCCATCACCTTCGGATCGGACCCGAAAATCTGTCCCGCGATGGGATGTTCGTCTTCGTCGAAATACAGGTAGCGCAGCGTGCGCGCCGAATTGCGCGACATTCCCTCGGCGCTGGTGAACTCCGTCATGATCAGCCCACACGCGCCGAGCGAGCGAATCACGCGGCGGAAAACCGTGTCGGTGATGCCGGCCATGGGCGCCAGAATCGTCGCGGGACGAATCGCCAAATCGCGAATTTTCAGTTCGGGGGGAAACACTTCGTCAGACCCCGGTCTCCGGGCACAACCGGCTGCGCGTCCAAATGTTCGGCGTCGGCGCTCGACGCGCTCGCAGCACCGGCCGCCGCCGCTCGGCGAACCGCGACGACGCCGTTCAGGTGCGCGACCAACGCTTCCTTCGAGCCTCCAAAAAAATTCTCGAGGATCTGTCCTATCGCCTGCGCACGCGCTTCATCCGCGCTCAGCCTTGGCCGGTAGACGTACGCGCGGCCCGTCTTGACCCGCTCGACCACTCCCTTGCGCGCGAGCCGGTCCATGATGGTCATGATCGTCGTGTACGCGCGCGGACGCCTCGGGGCAAGCAGGTCACGAATCTCGCGCACCGTCGCCTGCCCGATCGGCCACAGCGTATTCATGCAATCGAGCTCGAGCGGCGCGAGATCGAGCAGCCTGCGGCGCGGAGATGCGACTTTCTCAGCCATGGACTGCCATTATCCTTTTTGCGGCGTCTTTCGGCGCGCCGCCGGCCAGAAACTGATCCCTGCGAAGCAGATCTCGGCGCAAGGAAGGATTGCGGTCGGTCCAAAGGTCGTCCAGCCCTCCCGACGAAGCCTGCTCCAGCGTCTTGCGCATCGCCGCCATTTTCGAATCCATGTCGTCGATGAAATTCAGCGCTACGGCCTCGGGAAGCTGCGGCAGCGACGGCGAACCGAATTCGTACGTGCCGTGATGGCTCAGAATCAAATGCTCCACCAGAACCGCGAGCGGCCGCGGGAAATCCCGGGATCGCCCTGATTTTCTCGCGCACGATGCCCGCGCCGATCGTGATGTGGCCGAGCAGGCGCCCCGCGTCCGAATAATCGATCCCGCGCGTATAGCGCAGCTCCTCGATCTTCCCGATGTCGTGCAGCACCACTCCGGCGAGCAGTAAATCCGCATCCAGCTCGGGATAGTGCGCAGAGACAGCCTTCGCCAGCCCCATCAGGCTTACGATGTGCTCGAGCAGGCCGCCGAGATACGCGTGGTGCATCGTCATCGCGGCCGGCGCCCGCTTCAGGCGCGGCGCCATTTCAGGATCGTCCACCACGCTCGCGAGCAGCTTTTGCAGCCACGGATTCTTCATCCCGGCAATCGCGGCCCGCAAATCAGCGTAGAGTTTTTCGACATCGCATTTCGTGTGCGGCAGAAAATCGCCAAGCTCGTATTCATGGCCGGCGGCGGGAATGATCTGCTCGAGAGTCAGCTCCTTCGAGCCGTTGTACAGCTTCACGCGCCCGCGGATGCGGACCACATCGTCGCGCTCGAACGTGGCAGCGATCGCTTCGAAGTTGTCCCACATCTTCGCGGGAATCGATCCGGTGCGATCGCCCAGGCTGAGCTCCAGCCAGGATTTTCCGCTGCGCGCGGAGATGCGAATTTCCTTTTCGCGGACGAGGAACAGCGTGGCGACCAACTGGCCGTCGATCAACTCGGAAACGCACGGAGACTTCATCAGCTATTGGCTTTCGGCAGCGGCAGCTTCTTCTTGCCTTTTTTCTTGTCCGAAGTATCGGGAGTGGGAGCGACTTCTTGAATCACCGTCGCGCCCGCGACGGCGGCGGCGTCCGTGTAGCCGGGCTTCACGAGCACGTAGCTTTCCTCGCGCAACGTGGCCAGATACGTGCGCATCGCCGGATCCATCTTCTGGCGATAGAGAATACTGGTGATTTCACCTTCCACCTTATCGAGCGGCTGCAACCCGGCCTGGAAATGGTCGCGCACTTTCAGGATTTCAAAACCCGTCTTGGTCTGGATCACGTCGGTAAACTGCCCCTTGTCCATCGTGAAGACGGCGTCTTCCAGTTGCTTGGAAAGTTGACCGCGCTCGAATTCGCCCAGGTCGCCGTTCTGCTGCGCGGTTGAGCCTTCGGAATAGCGCCTCACCATCACGTCGAAATCCTCGCCCTTCACCAGCCGGTTGTGGAGATCTTCCGCGCGCGTGCGGATCGCGGCGATCTCTTCAGGGCTTTTTCCATCCGTGCCGAGGAAAAGTTCCGCCAGCGAAACCTGTTCCGGCCGATTGAAATCCTGCTTGTGGGCCTCGTAATACTTCTTCACTTCGTCGCTGCCGATGTTCATCCGGCCGCCGACTTCGCGGCGAATCACTTCCTGCGTCAGCAGCTGGTTCCGCAGCTGGGTTTTGTAATCTTCCCAGACGATTCCTTGCGACTCGACGGCCTTCTCCAGTTCTTCCAGCGTTCCCAGGTTGTTCTGCTTGCGGACGTCATCCAGCCGCTTGACGAGATCGGTCTCGACCGAAATGTCCATGTCCTTGGCGCGTTCGATCAGCAGCTGCTGGTCGATCATGTCTCGCAGCAGGTCCTTCTGCCGCTTGTCGACTTCTCCCTGAATCTGCATCGGCGAGCACTTCGGGCAGTCCTGGGCAGCCTCCTGCCGCAGGCCGGCCGACGCCTTTTGGTAGTCCGAAAGCGTGATGATCTGGTTGTTCACGCGCGCGACGATCTCTTCGACCACCGTGCCCTTTGCCTGGGCGGGCGCGCCCGCCGGAGCCGCCAGCGACGCACCGGACAACGCGAGGACCGCAAAACCAACTTTGATTCGATTTCTCATGATGTTCACCTGAAAATCTTATCCCTACGGTTGTAGTTGGAGCAATACGTTTCTCACCGCGTCCATCGCCGATCCCTTGCTCGACTTCCACGCGATCCAGAGCACTCCCGAAGGATCGAGCCGCATGTCGCGCCGTTTGTGAATCAACTTCACAATCCGCTCGGGACCGACGGGCGTATCGTCGTAGAACTTGATGGCGATCTGGTCTCCCTTGCGGTCCACCGTGGCAACCAGCAGCTTTTCCGCCAGCGCCTTTACCACGGCGTACTCCAGCAGATTCGCCACCGCAGGCGGCGGGGGGCCGAAGCGGTCGTCGAGTTCCCGCGTCACTTCCGCCCGCTCGGCTTCGGATGCGACGCTCGCGATGCGCTTGTAAATCCGCAGGCGCAGATTCTCGCTTTCAATGTACTCCGGTGGGATCCGAATTTCCTGTCCCAAGTTCAGCGTCGCGCGGCGCTCGGGCGTGACCGCTTCGCCTTTCCTCTCGGCGACGGCGCGCTCCATCATCTGGCAGTACATGTCGAAACCGACCGCTTCGATGTGGCCGTGCTGCTCGCCGCCGAGCAGATTCCCCGCCCCGCGCAGCTCGAGATCGAGCGCCGCGATTCGAAATCCCGCGCCGAGGTCGCTGAATTCCTTCAGCGCCGCCAGCCGCTGCCGCGCGATCGGCGTCAGCGTGCCTTCGTGGCGGCACGAGCAGGTAAGCGTACGCGCGCTGGTTCGACCGGCCCACGCGCCCGCGCAACTGATACAGCTCGGAAAGCCCCATGCGGTCCGCGCGGTTGATCAGGATCGTATTCGCGCGCGGGATGTCGAGTCCGTTCTCGATGATCGTCGTGGAAACCAGAATGTCCGCCTCGTTGCGCACGAATTTCAGCATTACCTTTTCGAGCTCGGACTCGCGCATCTGCCCGTGCCCGACCACCACGCGCGCGCTGCGGCACCAGCCGCTTCACCATGCTCGCCAGCGACGCGATCGATTCCACCCGGTTGTGCACGAAGAACACTTGCCCGCCGCGCGCCAGCTCTTCCTCGATCACGCGCTGCACCAGCGTCTCGCTGAACGGCGCCACCGTCGTCTGAATGGCCAGCCGGTCTTTCGGCGGCGTTTCGATCACGCTCATGTCGCGCAGCCCGACCAGCGACATGTGCAGCGTGCGCGGAATCGGGGTCGCCGACATGGTCAGCACGTCCACGTTCTTGCGCATCTCCTTCAGGCGCTCTTTGTGCGCCACGCCGAATCGCTGCTCTTCGTCCACCACCAGCAGGCCGAGATCGTGGAACTTCACGTCCTTCGAGAGCAGCCGGTGCGTCCCGATCACCACGTCCACCTTCCCGGCTTCCAGATTCCTCCAAGGTCTTCTTCTGCTCCTTGTCCGTGCGAAACCGGCTGAGCATTTCGATCCGCATCGGAAACGCAGCGAACCGCCGCTTGAAAGTCTCCAGATGCTGAAACGCCAGCACCGTGGTCGGCGCCAGCACCGCCACCTGCTTGCCGTCCGCCAGCGCCTTGAACGCGGCGCGCATGGCGACTTCCGTCTTGCCGTAGCCGACGTCGCCGCACAGCAGCCGGTCCATCGGCAAACTCGACTCCATGTCGCGCTTCACATCTTCGATGGCGCGTCTGCTGGTCGGGGGTTTCCTGAAATTCGAACGCGTCTTCAAACTCGCGCTGCCAGGTCGAATCGGGCGGGAACGCGTGCCCCGGCGCGGTCTTGCGTTCGGCGTAGAGCGCGAGAAGCTTCTCCGCCATGTCGCTCACCGATTTGCGCACGCGCGACTTGCGATTTTCCCAAACCGTCGTGCCGAGCCGGTCGAGTTGCGGCTCCACGCCGCCGAGCGACTGATATTTCTGTACCAGGTCGATGCGCGCGAGCGGCACGTAAAGCTTCGCGTCGCCCGCGTAGCGCAGGAACATGAATTCGCCGGTCGCGCCCTCGACCACGACCTGCCGCAATCCCTCGAATTGCCCGATCCCGTGATCCACGTGCACGACGTAATCGCCGGGCTTCAAATCGGAAAAATCGCTGAAGAAGCTCGCGGTCTTGGGCCGCGCGCGCGGCCGCTGCGCCGGTAGCGTTTCGAACAGATCCGCGTCGCCGTAAATCACCAGCTGCGCTTCGGGAAACACGACGCCTTCGCCCAGCGGCACTTTCACCAGCACCATGGCCGGTGCGTTCGAGCCGCTCGCCTCTTCCGCCAGGCGCGACACCGTCGTACTTTCTTCGAGCTCGCCCAGCGCGTAGGGAATTTCGTACTCGTGGCAGATATCGGCGAAGCGCTCGAGTTCGCCCGTGCTCGCCGCGGAAACCATCACGTGCTCGCCCGCGCCCAAGCGGCTGCGTACCTCGTTCATGAACGCGGCCACGTCGCCGTGGTAACGCGTGGTCGGCTGCGTCTGCACGGTCAAAGTCGTGCTTCCCTCCTGCGCGAGGCCCAGGTGCTCGACCGCGAGTTGTGGAAAAAGTTGCAGCGCAAGCGACCACTCATCTCCATTCAGAATGTAGCGGTCCGGAGGTTCCGCGAGCGGGTCTTCCGCCTTGTCAAACGCCTCGGCAAGCCGCCCGCGATATTTCTCAATGGCCGCATCGAGCATCGAGGGCTCGTCGAGCACGATCACCGGATCGTCCGCGAGATCGAACAGCACGCCGGGCCGCTCCTCGCGCGGCATTTCCCGGAATTCCCACCCGGCGTAGAAACCCGCGGGCGCGGTATCGTCTTCACGGCCGCTGCCCGACCCCACGCGCTGGCGCTCGAGCACTTCCGCGTGCCGCAACATTTCCGTGAGGGGCAGCAGCACGGCGCGCTCCACGGGGTTCGTCGAACGCTGCGTATTCGGATCGAACGCGCGAATCGATTCGATCGTGTCCGCCATCAGCTCGATGCGCACCGGCTGCGGCGTCTCGGGCGAATACACGTCGATGATTCCTCCGCGCACCGCAAATTGCCCGGGCATTTCGCAGCTCACATGCTTCTCGTAGCCCGCCGCCGCAAGAAAGCCAATCAGCTCTTCGTGCGCGATCGATTGGTCGCGTTCGATCGTGCGGGCGAGCCCCGGATAGAACCCCCGCTCGCGCATCCGCCAGAGCGCGGCCTGCACCGGCGCGATCAGCACATCCACTTCTCCCGTCGCGAGCCGCCACAGCGCGACCGCGCGGTCCTCGGAAATTTCCGCGTGCGGCGAACGATTTTCGTACGGCAGGACGTCATGCGCAGGCAGATGTGCGACGCGGCGGCCCGGCTTTCCGGTGACCGCACTGTAAAACCAGCGAATCGGCTCGAGCAGCGCTTCGGCGCGCTGATTCGAGTCCACCAGCAAAATCGCCGGGCGCCCGAGCTCCGAGAAAACCACTGGCACCAGCAGCGCCTTCGCCGAATCCGTGAGCCCCGCGAGCCGCACTTCGCCGCCCATCCGGCGCAGCTTGTCGCAAGCTTCCTCGACCGCGGGACGACGCGCAATCCGCGCCAACAGTTCGGAGACGAGAGGAAGAATCATGAGCGTGACTCTAAGATGCGTTCGATGAGGATCTCGGTTGAGTAGCCCGGTTCCAGCGCAACGCGCACGACCTTGCATTCGAGGCGTTTGAAATCGTTCGAGTCGCGCGCCGCAGTTCCATTTGTCCCAGCGCTCCCGCCCATGACGACTACATCGGGCAACAGGCGCGCGAGGAAGCCGTACGGTGACTCGCCCTCGAATTCGGTTACGTAGTCGACGGCCGCCAGTGCGGCGAGAATCTCTGCCCGCTCGCCGACGGGCGTAACGGGGCGCGCCACGGAGTTCCGAATTGGCGCATTCCCCTGCGAAAATCGCGCGCGGACGGCTTCATCGCTCTCGATCGCAACAGCGAGGACATCTCCGAGGGTTCGCGCCTGTTCGAGAAGGCGGATGTGGCCGGGGTGCAACAGATCAAAACAGCCGGTCGCGCACACTACTCCCTGCCCGGCGTGTTTCCACCCACCCCGGCGGGAGATCAGCTCAGCTTGCGAAACGACCTGTCCCAAACGTCTGCCTGTCGGGCCGCTCAACTGGGAACGGCCGGACTTCTGATTTTACCACGCGCGCTCGCCGCGCGGGCTGTCCCGGCGCGTTTACATCCGCGCATCAACCGCGAACGACTGCGGGATTTTCGATGCTATAATCCGCCAGTTTCACGAGCTGAATTTCCGTTATCCGAATCCGAGTTGCAGGATCACACCGGGCCATGAAAGACATTGCGATTGTAGGGGGTGGTCCCGCCGGCGCGCTTTGCGGCGAACGCCTCGCCGGCCGGGGTTTTCAGGTCACGATTTTTGACGAGCGCCTCGCGTGGGAAAAGCCCTGCGGCGGCGGACTGACTCACAAGGCAATCGCAGCCTACCCTTTCTTGCTTGATGGACCCCAGCCGAAGAAAATCGTGCGTACCGCAGAGCTGATTTCCAGCAGCGGCCATCGCGCGCGATTCGAGATGAGCCATCCGATCGTCATCTACGCGCGCAAGGTGCTCAACGGCCTTCTGCTCGACCGCGCGGTTGCAGCCGGCTGCCGCGTGGAGCGCTCTCGCGTCACGAGCGTCGACACTGCCGGCGCGCAAGTCCGCCTGACAGCCGGTGGCGAGCAGCGCGAATCGGATTTCGTCGTGCTCGCAGCCGGCGCCCGCAACCAGCTTCTGCCCGAAACCACCGCGCTTGGCGCGCTCGATCTCGAAGTCACGCTCGGCTACTTCGTGCCGACCGAGGAAGACATCCTCAAGGTGAAATTCCTTAAGGAATTCGAAGGCTACATCTGGTCGTTCCCGCGCGCCGATCATCTTTCGGTCGGCATCTGCGCGAAATTGGGCCAGAATCCCACGCAGCAGCTCCGCGATCACCTCGACGATTTCGTCCGCGAGGAAAAAATCCGCATGAATGGCGCGAGGTTTTTCAGCCATGTGCTCCCGTCGCCCGAAGCCGCCACCATCCGCGGCCGGCGCATCGTGGGCAGGAACTGGGCGATGGCGGGGGACGCAGCCGCCTGCGTCGATCCGGTCACCGGCGAAGGGCTTTACTACGCGCTGCGTTCGGGCGATTTGCTGGCGCAGGCGCTGATCGATGGCCAGCCGCAAACCTATCCCGAAAGAATGCGCACGGCATTCTCCGCCGATCTGGAATTCGCCGCGAAGATCGCGCGGCGAATTTTCCGCGGCAACTTTCTTGGCGGCGCCATCACGACGCGAATGGTCCAATTGCTGAATCATTCGCCGGCTTTCCGCGACTTGATCCGTGACGTCTTCAGCGGCTCGCAGGATTATCGCAGTCTGAAAGGCCGGCTGTGGAATCAGCTTGGAGTTACCATGCTTCAGTTCACGCGCAGCCTGCTCGACCCGCGCACGATCTTCGGTGCGCCGCGCCAGACTCGCCGCGAGCCTCAATCATGAAATCGCGAAAATCCAAGCGCGCACCGCGGGCGCCCAAGCGGAAGAAGAAACAAACGCCGACAACAGCGGCAACCAAGCACACCGTGCCCGCCGGCCCGCCCGAACAGCGTCCCCGAATCGGCCTCGAGGCGACCACCGAGCGCGTCGTCCAGCACGAGCACACGATTCAGGCCCTCAACCCGCAGTTGCCCGCCGTGTTCTCCACTCCGATGATGATCGGGCTGATGGAACACGCCACGGTAAAGGCCATCATCGAGGATTTGCCGCCCGGCGCCATTTCCGTCGGCACGCGAATCGAAGTGGATCACCTGAAGGCCGTCGGCCCCGGCGCCACGGTAGTCGCCTGGGCCAAGTTCATCGAATATCGCGGCCGGTTCCTCGTCTTCGAAGTCGAAGCGCGCTCGGGCGAGCATCTGATCGGGCGCGGGCGCGTGTTCCGTGCGATCGTCCACCCCGAAGAGCACGGCGAGAAAGCGAAAGCGCGCGTGCAGCGGTAATCCCAGCCTATTTCTTCTCGGAAATCTGCACGGAGGCCTGCGTGGTTTCCCATTCCATCCGCAGCGTGCAGGCGTTGTCGGCGCGATCGAACGAAATCGTGAAATTCTCGAGCGGCGACGCGACCTTCGACACCTTCATCGGCACGCGCCCAAAATCGTCCGCTTCTCCCGGATACGGAATCCCCCACTCGCCGGTCTGTTTGCTGATGATCAGCGTCCAGGAATCTTCTTTCGGCAGCGTAAAAAGCGTGTAGCTTCCCGCGGGCACCGTCTTGCCTGCTACGTTCATGTCCGCATCGACCACAAACGTTGTCGCTTCGTTCGCACCCGCGCGCCATACTTCACCGTACGGCACCAGCCCGCCGAAAATCTTCCGTCCGCGCATCCGTGGGCTCGAATAGTCCACATGAATCGTCTTGCCGTCCGCGAACTTGCATTCCGCCTTTGCCGGCGGGCTTGCCTGTCCGCCCATCTGCGCGCGGCTCGGCGCGGCCAGCGCAGCCGCCAGCACGATCAGACTGCATAACGTAAGCACGATTCTCGTTCGCATGAATTCCCCCGGCATTCTTTCCGTCTCCCGCTTAGACGCACGCCACAGGCGATTCGGTACGCCGAAGCCTGCTCCGAATCAGTGCGAGCCCGCGGCCGCTTTCGAGGGAAACGCTGCACCGGACTCGCCGCTTTCGAAGTCTTCTCTCGCAGCGCGCCAGCGAATCCACATCAGCACCGACATCAGCAAAACCAACGTCACCAACCAGGTCGCCGTGGCGAGACGAACCACCCATCCCCCAGCCTTCCCGATTCGCGCCAGCAGGAAGGGCAAGAAATTGAACGCCGTGATGTGCTGGTAGTCCCACGGATCGTATGACATAGAATCGTTCGTCAGCCCCCACTCATCCATCTTCCCCAGGCTGAACGCCACAATATTCTTCATGCGCAGCGCGACCACGAACGTCGGATGGCCCAGCGTATCCATTTGATAGATCTCCAGCGGGCACCAGAACATCACCGACGAAAGCTGAACGACGACGCTCGCGACAATCAGCGCCGCTCCGATCGCCCGCACCACGGCGCCGATTTCCGCGCGATGCCGCAGCAGCAGCGGTACGGAAATAAACGCCATCATCTGCGCGGCGGTCTCCACATACCGGTCGCCCCACGCAAAATCGCCGCTCCACACCGTATACTTCGCGTAGAAAGAGATATAGGCGAACAGCAGCACCCCAAAGGCGATCAGATATGCCCGAATCTCAGGCCTGAATCGCCTCCAGGCCACGACGCACAAAATCACCGTCAGCACAAGCAACGGATCGAACAGAAAAATCGATTTCTCCGGCTTGAACAGCGCGCCCAGGAATCCCACATGAAACGGCGTCTCGAACGGATACGCCGCCGGCAGCGCCGGATTGTGAATCTTCTGCTCGCGCGCAAACCCGCTCATGTACGTGGTGAAGATCGACCCGAAGCGGTAATACTGATACGCGCGATCGATGGCCGCGAAGATCGCGTAAACCGGCAACGCCACCTTCGCATAGTCGATTGCTCGACCGGGCTTTTCCGGCGCGCGCGTACCACCCAAACGCGATGCCAACACCAGAAACAGCGCCACCGCCAATAAATCCAGTCCCGTCGTCAGCCGCGTCAGCAGATTCGCCCCGAGCGCCATCGAGCCGATCAGCAGCGCGCGCCGATTTCCACTTCGCAGCCATTCATACTGAAACGTGAGCCCGGTAAACGTAAGCAGGAAAATGAAATTGTTCTCCATCATGTTCTGCGCGTAATGGAGAAACGTGGTGCAGAAAATCAGCGCCAGCACTCCCGCGACCCGCTGATTAACACCGAATTCGAAGAGCCCGAGCAGCCGGAAACACACCAGAGCCGTAAGCACGCAAATCAGAATGTTCGTCGTATAGCTGACGAAGATGTCGCGCACCGTGGGATCGGCGTCGTAATCGTCAAACGCAGGCAGCCGCTCGATGTATGTGCCGGCAATGTCCGCCGGAAGCATCAGCAGCGATTGCCCGATGCCGTACCAGCCGTAAAGCTTCCCGCCCCGCCCGTGAATTCCGAACTCGGGATAATCTCGCGAATCGACCGCTGGCTCGGAAGTCCAGAACGAATGCGTGGCCTGCAGGCGGTGGGTCGTGTCGCTCGAGCCCAGCTCCCCGGATTGCACCACGAACGCGGCGAGAAATGCGGTCAGCCCGACCAGAAACGCGGGATTGCGAAACAAACGGAAGAGGCGAGGTCGCATCGTGGCTCGCGCATCGTATGCCACGCCCGCAACCGATTCAAGCGGCCGAATCCCTATATCCGGCGTATCCAGTAGCCGGGCCGGCGACGAACGTGCGCGACCGCCAGCACTTGGATGACTGACGATAGCTCCCGGCACACGACCGCAAACGGGAATTTCTGAAGCAGGTATTTTCGAATGTTATTGGATCTCTGCGGCCACCGGCTTGGTGATTCGGCGATCCGCTCAATCGCGCGGTTAACTTGGCTGGCGAATTTCGAGGCCGCTGATTTATTGCGTTCCAAGTACCAATCGAATGTCAGTTTCGTATTCCGCAGTCGCTTCCGCGTGAAATTCGACGCGCTTAGCGGCCATTCGCAAGCTTGGCCGATATACGTCGACGTACTTCCTCCCAAGGCACAGCCTTAACCTCGCCGGAGTCGAGTTCCCGTATGCGGCGCGCGATTTCTTCGTTCCAAGCTACTTCAACCAAATCATCAACAGCGGGATCGAGGCTATCCATAAGGGAAACCGCTAGGGTGGCGCGTTCCTCCTCGGGAAGTGCGAGCGCCTTCCGCAACAGTTCCGCGGCTTCTTCAATCATACTGAGACTATACTCCGGAGATGCATTACGGGACACGTCGCAGCGATCATCATCAGTTTCAGCTAACTCTTCGATCGGACCCGCCCGGTCAAAAAGTTGCCGACTTTTTCAAGGTAGCCTAAGATATTCGCACGCCGGAGTGGCGGAATGGCAGACGCGGCGGACTCAAAATCCGTTGGCCGCAAGGCCGTGTGGGTTCGACTCCCTCCTCCGGCACCACCGGCTTTTCATTCGAAATTCTTCAGCTAGGTCCCCACGCGCAGCGCGCGCGTCAGGTTCTTCAGCGTGGCCACCGCGGAAAACGCCGCGAGTTGCGAGGTCTTCGGATTCGACTTCGACGGCACGTTTTCAACCTTCATCGTGAGCTTCCCGAATTCGCCCTGCACGCGAATCTCGTGCACGTTCTCATTCCCTCCCGGCACAGCCACCACGCGAACCCGCACCGGCACCGGGGCATCGACGGCCAGCCGCAGCGACGCGGCCACATTCGACGTTGCCGGAAACGCGCGCGCCGCTTCCTCGGCCGTCCCGTCGAAGATCACCGCCTCTTCCCTGAACCCGTCGAGCTCTATCCCGCGATCGACCACGTACTTCGATCCTCGCAGCGCGGCGACCGGCTTGCGGCTCGTAAGCTCCGCCATTTCGATCTTGCCGATCGACGCGGACTTGACCCCGTCGAGCCCCGCGATTGCGCCCGAAGGGACATAGATCCGGCAATTTTTCTCCGTGGCTTGGCGGAACCACTCCTCGCGTCCGAGCAGCCCGCCCACGCTCATGATCAGCATGTCCCGCCCGCGCGCCAGCGCCTTCGGCACGAACTCCGGCAGCGCCGCCTGGCTCGCCGCTTCCACGGCCAGATCGCACCGCTCGATCATTTCATCGATGGACACGACGGGGGGATGCCCGAGCAGCTCGGCAGACAGAGCCTTCGCCCGCGCGCAGTCCTGATCGGCCAGCGCAACCAGCTGCGCATCCAGTTGATGTCCGTCGAGCGCCTTCGCGATCACCCGCCCGATGGCGCCCACCCCGAGGATTCCGACTTTCAGCATCGCCGCTGCGCTCATGCCAGCTCCAGCATGCGATCGATCGCACGCTTCGCCTTCGCCGCGATGTCCGCCGGCACCTTGATCTGCGGAGTCAGCGTCTCGAGAGACTGGATCACCTTGTCGAGCGTGATCGTCTTCATGAACGCGCACACCGCGTCGGGATTCACGGGATGAAACGTCTTCGCCGGGAATTTCTTGTTGAGCTGGTGCATGATTCCCAGCTCGGTGCCCACCGCGAACTCCGCGCCCTCCGATTCTCCGATGTGCCGGAGCATTCCTTCCGTTGAAAGAAAGAACGTCCGGTCCTGCGGCAGCGTCCCGTCCAGCGCCTTCGACATGCACGAGCTCACGCAGCCGCATTCCGGGTGCAGCAGCAGCTCGATGTCCGGATGCTGGTCCATGATTTCCACTACCTGCTCGGGGCGAATCGTTTTGTGCACGTGGCAATAGCCGGGATACGCAACAATGTTGCTCCGCCCAGTCTGGCGCGCCACCACTTCCGCCAGGAACTTGTCCGGCAAAAAGAGCACCGTCTTGTCCGCGGGAATCGAAGCCACCACTTTCGCCGCGTTGGCCGACGTGCAGCAGTAATCGCTCTCGGCCTTTACCGCTGCCGACGTGTTGATGTAGGAGACCACCACCGCATCGGGCAGCTTTGCCTTCCACTTCCGCAACTCCTCCGGCGTGATCGCCGCGGCCAGCGAGCATCCGGCGCGCAGATCCGGCAGCAGCACGATCTTGTCCGGCAGCAACACCGACGCCGTTTCCGCCATGAAGTGCACGCCGCAGAAAACGATTACGTCCGCCTTCGTCTTCGCCGCGGCTTGCGACAGCTTCAGCGAATCGGCCACCGCGTCCGCCACTTCCTGCACCTCCGGCCGCTGGTAGTGATGCGCCAGCAAAATCGCGTTCCGCTCGACGCAGAGCGCGCGCACGCGCTCCTGCTTGCGGCGAATTTCCTCCGCGGTGTCCTCGATCGTCTCCACGATCGGTAGCGTGTAGCGTCCTTCAAAGCTCTCTTGCATCGTTGCTTCCGGCATCACGAGTCCCCTTTTCGATGAAGTTATGAAATCATCTGGCAGATATCGAGAGCGCGCGCCGAATGCGTCAGAGCGCCGATGGAAATCGCATCCACTCCGCACGCGGCATACGCCTCGACGTTCGCTTCCGAAATTCCTCCGCTCGCTTCCACGAGCGTGTCATTCCACAAATTTTCCCGGCGCAGCATTTCGAGAATCGCGCTGATCTTCTCGGGGACCATGTTGTCCAGCATCAGCAGGCAGGGATACTCCTCCGCCCCTTCTGTCCGCAGCCGCCGGAACGTGGCGGCGGCCGCCCGCGCCGCGGCTTCGCCCCGCACTTCCACCTCAATGAACGCGGACTCCCCGCGATGCCTCCACGCTTTCTCGATCGCCACCGGGGCGGCGTCCTCTTCCCGGCTGGCCAGCAGCGCCAGATGGTTGTTCTTCACCACGATCGCGTCGCCCAGTCCCAGCCGGTGCGTTCCGCCGTTGCCCAAATGCAGCGCGCGCTTGTCCAGCAGCCCCCACGGAGTCTTTCGCGTACCAACGATTCGCGTCGAAAGCGATTTGCGATTCAAACGCTCCTGCAAACAGCGCGACGTCGTGGCGATCCCGCTCATCCGCTGCAACAAATTCAACCCCACGCGCTCCAGCGCCAGCAGCTTCGACTCGTCGCCTTCGGCGGTCAGCAGCGTGTCCCCCGGCCGGATCGCATCGCCGTCCTGCTTCTTGAACTCGACCTCGAGCCCGCTCGCCCGCAGAATGAATGCAAATTCCGCCAGTCCAGCCGCCACTCCGCCCTCGCGCGCGAGAATCGCGGCCGATGCGTGCCGTTCGCGTAAACCGAGAGCCTTGGCGGTCAAATCCTCGGACGCCGTGTCCATCTTCATCAATACATCGGTGAAAATACGCACGGCCCGGCAATACGCGGGATTTTCGAGCGTGAGGCTGCCGCCTCGAAAAAGCGCCCGCTCGATTCGCTCCTCGCGTGTCGCGTTCATCCCATCCCCTCGCTTGGAAAGGAACCTACTTCAGAAGAATGCCTCGTGCCCGCAACTGTGTCTTCGCCCGCGAAATCAACTCCAGCCGCGAAGCCTCGACCGTGTGCAGATGCACGCCGCCGGTAAGCGAAGAAAGAAGCAACGCCCGCGACGAGCTGACCTGCCCCAGAAAGTCCTGCACGTCCGCGCGCGATTCGAGCATCAGTGAACCGCGCAGCTCGCCATAAACGGCGTGCTCGACGATTACATCCAGAATCTTGACGCCGTGATCCACCAGGATGTGCAACTCTTCTTCCGTCCGCTCGGGCGCGTGTTTGCAGGCCAAAATCGCCCGATGGCAGCGCTTCGCGCTCGCGGGAAGGTGATAGCCTCGCGGCGTCGCCTCGATCTGTTCGCCACTGGCCCGCAGAATCGCCATGTCCTGCACCAGGCATTGCCGGCTCACGCGAAAGCGCTTCGCCAGCTCTCCGCCTCGGATCGGCTCGCCATGGCTCCGCATCCAGGCCAGAATGCCGCGGCGGCGCCGTTCGCCTGCCTCGGGTCTCGCCTTCTGGGACGCATTCGCCATGTCCATATTCTACTGTCTTGTCAGATATCTTGTCTAATGTCATCGCGCGGCAATTCACGCCGGCCGGCGCTCGCACGGCCGGTTACTTCGGCGAAGTCCGCGCCATCTTTTCGCGCCGGAACGCCGGCAATTGCGAGATAGTGGAGTTGCGATACTGGGAGGAAGGGTGGTTCTGGTGGCGCAGGTTGGACAACGTCGAAGCGCCCGCGTGCTCATGGATGTTCCCGTCGTAATTTGCGGGAAATCCGGCGATCTGCGAACGTTTCGCGAGGAGACCTTCACCGTCACCGTCAGCGCTCACGGCGCGCTCCTGATGCTTGCCGCGAACGTCTCACCCGGCCAGACAATCGTGCTGATCAATCCGTCCAATAGCGACGAGCGCGAATGTCGAATCGCCTACCGGGGCCCGATCCACGCCGGTTTATCGCAGGTGGCCGTCGAATTCAACAAGCCGTCGCCGGAATTCTGGCCTATTAACCCGGTTCCGCCGGACTGGAACAAATCCTCTTGAGCGGTAAGTTACGAACCTTTGAGCTCTGCAAGCCAGGCATCGAGGATTTTCAGCTGGTCCCAGGCCATTTCCTGAAACGCAATTCCCATCCCCATGCCTTCCTGTGCGTAGATGATCCGTCCGCGCGATACGAACGTGCCTTGATCGCGAGTCACGCGCACTTCAACGACGGTCTGCACGGGCAACGTGTTGAGAATATCGATGTAACACCCCTTGCGGCTGATTTCCGAGATTCGCCCGACGATCCGCACTCCGCTCGCCGGCTCAGCGATCTCTGCCTGCGCGATCAAGCCATACCGCGGCACCGACCGCCGCTCGCGCGTCGCCTTTCCCGCCTCGATTGGGGATCCCGACGAATCGTCCATCGTCGCGCTCCTGCTTTAATATTAGCCTGCCACCTTTGCGCCGAAACTACCACGCTAATGGAGCAGTTTGACACGAAAGGGACAACCTCTTGGTCATGTAAGTATTTGCTAAAACAGGTTGGTTTTGTCGATGTTGACAAAACATCAAAGTATGAAATGCTGACGAGATTTGCAGCACTCTTCCAGCACCTGCTTTGGATTGAAAGCATAGGGGTACTAGGATTCGTCTTACGTTCGTCGTTTTGGGAATCCGTAGTGCTTTTAGATTGGCGCGGTTCCCATCTGTAGCCCAATCTTTCCTCCGCAAATTCCGTGACTTCCGCGGATTCCCAGAATGGAACACCCCTCGTCGTCGAGCGATCGCCAGGGCCATTCCTGCTGGAAACAAAGACCCTTAATTCAGTTGCGTCGAATGTTAGAAAGCTCTATCTTAACTCGTACAGCGTTTCAGTTCGGAACAGTCCAACGGTGCCTTCAATGCGGCCAGGGGAACAGCTCAAGGAGCTTCGCAATCGCCTCGGAGTTACGACACGGGAAGTAGAAGAATTCAGCCGCGCCATCGCCGAAGACCGCCAGAACGAAGAATTCTACATCTCCAACGCTTGGCTCACTCAGCTCGAGAACAAGAACTCCATCCCCAGCATCTACAAGCTCTACAGCCTGAGCGTCATTTACCGGACGAAATTCAACGACCTCTTGACCGTTTTCGGCATCGATCTCGGCGCCACTTCGCGATACCAACTCGCTCTGCCGCTCCAGAACACGCACTTAACCGCCTTTGAAGCGCTCGACCCGGAAAAGGGCGTCACGTTTCCCGTCCGGTTCGACAAGAGCTTCAGCCTCGATTCCACGAGCCTGATTTCCCGCATGGTCGAGGTGTGGGGCGAGGTTCCGATCGCGCTGATTCAGAAGCTTGACGTGCGGCATTGCCAGTACGGCTATATCGGCGTTGACGACTATTCGATGTATCCGCTGCTGCGCCCCGGATCCTTCGTGCAGATCGATAGCCACGCCAACCGCACCCAGTCGACCGAGTGGCGCACTGAATTTGACCGCCCGATTTACTTCATTGAATTGCGCGACGGCTATGCGTGCTCGTGGTGCGAGGTTCGCGGATCGCAAATCACGCTGATTCCACACCCCCTGTCCGGATGCTCGATCCGGCAGTTCGCGTATCCTTCGGAAGCGGAAATCGTGGGGCAGGTAACCGGTGTAGCTATGCGCTTAGTTCCACCGGCTGCGGATGCAGACGAGACTCCAAGATTGCCAAAGCGATCTTGAAGCTCGAGAAGAGAAGCTGCGCGGATAGCGGGTCGCTTTCCACCGGAACCGCCACCCGGTAAGGTTCCAATCCCTTCCAGGCCGTAACGAAATCCGTCGGACTCGTGTGGGTGGATGCCATGTAGGCTTCCAGTTGCTCCACCAGCTCCTCGAGCGAATTCGACACGAGTTGCCGAAACGCCTCGCGATGGCAATCCGCCATCGCCTCGCAGGCAACTTCGGCCGAATACCGCGACGCCAGGCCAGCGTGATAGTAGAGCCCGGTGTTGTAATCCCGCATGGAAGCCAGGTAAATCAGCCTGTCCAGCGGCCTTGGATAGCCCACGAGAGATCGGCGCCGCAAATCATCCGCGGCCTGCAACACGTCCATTCGCCGAGGTATCGAAGCCAAGGTGTTCGATCCCTAGAAGCGAGCCGGCCGAGTCGCGCCACCCGTAACCCGGGCCGCGTACGCCGGAGTAAGAAATGCGAGAGATTCCTGTGAAACGTTGCAAACTTTCGTTGCCGTCGCGGCCACCGCGCCCACGATCCGCGGAGCAGCGTACGGCCCGCGCAAATGCACGAACACTTCAAGCATGCGGCACGCAAACAGCAGCCGCGCAAAATCCACAGCCAGCGAAAGTTCTGTGCTCAGATTCAGCCCCGCATAAAATCTTGCTGATCCGGAATGAAAACGCTTGAGGCTCACCAGTTGCTGTCGGACGCGGCGTACCCACAGAAGCGCCACGCGCTTGCGCTCCTCAATGAACAGATCGTGAATCTTGGGCGTGGATTTCGACTCGACGTACTCCAAGTCCGCGTGGTCAAAGATCCGCGCCACCAACTCGGCCGGCAGCAGTCCGGCCTGTAGCGCATTAAGTGCCTGTCGCGCTTGCACGAGAGCGCCGGAACCACCCTCGACGCGGTGCGGCCGCAGGGAAAAGACCAAGGAGAGTAACAGCACCCCCCCGACTAACAGAAAAAGAATCAGCTGTATCACAGGCGCTCCACCTTCACGAGTTGTGTGCCCGCCGCAGTCACCATATCTTTCGTCCTAGACGCTAGCGCGTCATAATCCCCGTCGGACTTAATTGTCGCCTCTGGCAGCGGATCCGGGCAATAGGACCAAAGTGTCATTGTCCAGACCCCCAGAGCCACCAAATAGGAGATTTGCTGGACTAGGTTCCAAATGGGCTCAAACCGTGTCCCTATATAGGCTTGCAGCGCAAGCGCCAGCAGCGTTACTCCAATACACTGGCCGTACCCCACAATCATCCCCTTTAGATTCTTCCCCAACGGGATTCCGTAGTACGAGATCAACTGTAAGAGCCCAACCAGCAGAATCGCTTGAACGGTCAGGAAGTCTCTTTGCAGCCGGACGTAGAGGTTGTGCGCGGCCGATTCGCTAGGTGAAAAAATCGGATACGCCACAGCGAACACAAGCACCGCCCCCAACATAAAGAAGCCGCCGACTCTGGCAAATTTCTCGACACCGGCGTACCGCGAAAGAACGTGCCGGAATATTTCCAATACGATTCCGCAACCCAGGAACAGAACGAGAAAACCGGGATACCACACCCACTTCACGTACCACGCCGGACGCAGCACGTACGCTAAATACAGCAACCCGTCTGTGAAGAAAAGGCTGGCCACATATATATAGAAATTTGGATAGTGGTGAACAAATCTCCCCGCTAGCCCCCTAAAGAGGAGCATCGCCTCCAACAAAATGCCGCACCACCAGATCGCTAGGCTCAACATTGGGGGCTACACCCGTCCACGACAAATCAAACGCTAACACAGATAATTAGGGGATGTGATTGGAACTTTCCCCTGCTTGCATTAGCAATCAACAATCCGTGCCCGGACGAAAGCCCCGCAAAGTCTAGCTTTTAGAGAACCGCCCCGCCACCACCACTTCCACCGGGCATCGGGTGCGTTCCTTGGAAGTGGCCTCCGCCACCGCCACTCCCACCGGGCATCGGGTGCGTTCCTTGGAAGTGGCCTCCGCCACCGCCGCTCCCTCCCGGCATCGGATGTGTCCCTTGAAAGTGGCCTCCGCCACCACCACTCCCACCGGGCATCGGGTGCGTTCCTTGGAAGTGGCCTCCGCCACCGCCGCTCCCTCCCGGCATCGGATGTGTCCCTTGAAAAGCAGACTGCGGTGCCACAGCTACCGATCCCGAAGCCTGACCGACCGCCATCAACGCCACAGCTGTGAGCGCTAAGGCGGGTAAAAACACAAAATTCCTGAATTTCATCTTCTTCTCCTCTAAGGCTGAAATGGGTTCCGAAATGACACAGTGAAAATACTGATATGCAGGTGTGGGCTACTACCCGGCGGCCGTCCGCTTAGACTGCGATGCAAAACAGTGATTACCCTCACGTTAATACCTCGCGCTCTCAACGTCTTGCTGGCACTACCAGTCGTAGACCGTCCGCCCCCATGTTGAAACACCAATTTTCTGCTCGGAAATAACAGCTAACGAGATTGGAACCATTGCGGAACATACTTATGGCCTTCATTAGAAATTCGCGGTACTAAGGGTATTCAGGCAAACGTGTGCCGGTGATCGAAATGCCCGATAGCTCCTCTACAAACACCGCGACTTTGCAGCCCGAAGCCTTCCGCGAACACATGCGGAAGCTGGACCGCCGCCAGTGGTGGCTCTGGTCCTCGGCGGTGCTCGTTCTCATCCTGCTGACGATCGCCGTCGCATCGTTTTCCTTCCCCGCGATACTCAGCCTCGGATCTGTCGAGCACGGATTCTATTCGTTTTACCTAAACCAGGCCGTTCGCGCTTTGGTGGGTATCGTGCTGATCTTCGCCGTGTACGTGGTTTATCAGCAGACGACGATCATTCGCATGCGGAATCAGCTTGCCGATCAGGTTGAGTCCCTCGCCAAGGTTCAAACTCTGACCGACGAGGTTTACAAACTCGCGGCACTCGACCAATTGACCGGACTCTACAATCGCCGCTCGGGCGAGCAGCGTCTGGCCGAAGAAATCAGCCGCGCCGTGCGGCACGCGCGCCCGCTAACCATCTTGCTCGTTGACCTCGACGGCTTGAAGCAGATCAACGATCACCTCGGCCACGCCGCGGGCGACCTCGTTTTGAAGGGATTCTCCGACCGCCTCCGCAAGGCGATTCGCGGCTCCGATCTCGCCGTGCGCCTCGGCGGCGACGAGTTCCTGGTTCTACTGCCGGAATGCCGCGCCGACGAGGTTCGGCACGTCCTCAGTCGCCTCGACGGCCTCGAAGTCGACTTCGACGGCAAGAAGGTCCCTGTCCGCTTCTCTCGCGGTTGGACCGACTACAAGCCCGGCGAAACCGCCGAAGAACTATTGCGCCGCAGTGACGAAGCTCTCTACGAAAACAAGCGCGCCGGCAAGAAAATCGCCCAGGCCGGGCCATCGAAAGCCGTTCCGCAACCCACCCTGTAACTTCCGCATCGAAAGTAACTGCAGCGCTCAGCGAGCACCGTCTGGCGGCCTGATCGCCCACACGCAAGCTGCGGGAGGTTGCTCGCTTGCGGTATCATGCGTTGAGAAACCCACGCTTCGTTGCGTTCGGGATCCTTTGGGGGAATCACCTATGAAGCCATTCGCAAATGCACTCATAAAACGTAGCCGGCGATCCAGATCAGTTCGAATCGTGCCGTTCGCCATATCCGCCGCGGCGATCTTCCTTCTTGTCATCGCGTCCACCACTTTCGCCGACGTCCTCGAGCTGAAGACCGGCGAAATCATCCAGGGCAAATTTATCAGCGGCTCGTCAGCCACCATCCGCTTCGAAGTCAACGGCCAGCCCCAGACTTACGCCATCAAGGACGTCCTGAACATCGGCTTCACCGATGCGAACGACACCGCCACGTCGCCGGCGCCTCCGCTGCCCCCTGTGCCTTCATCCACTCCCCCCCAGCAGGATTCCGCGGCTGCCCCGCCCCCTCCCGCGTACAATCCGCCGCCGTCGGAAAATCCGCCGCCGGCCCCGGCGCCTCCGCCGCAACCCGCGCCGAAATATTCCGGCCCGATGCAATCCGTCACCATTCCCTCGGGCACATCCGTCTTCATCCGCATGATTGATGCAGTCGACTCGGATACCAACCACGTTAGCGACCCTTTTCACGCCAGCCTCGAATCTCCGCTCGTCGTCGGCAACACGGTCGTCGCGCAAAAGGGCGCTGATGTCTACGGCATGCTCGCGCGCGCCAAGGAAGCCGGCCACATCTCCGGTTCTCCCCAGCTGACGCTCGAACTCACCGGCGTCCGTATCAACGGGAATGTTGTCCCCATCGATTCCACCACGTACGATGTTGCCGGCAAGAGCCGCGGTTCCCAGAGCGCCGAGCGCATCGGCGGAGGCGCCGTCGTCGGCGCCGTGATCGGCGGAATCATCGGTGGGGGGAAAGGCGCGGCCATCGGCGCGGCGGTTGGAGCGGGTGGCGGCACCGCTGTCCAGTTGTCCACCCACGGCGACCGCGTGCGTATCCCGAGCGAAACCCTGCTCGAATTCAGGACCGAAAACGACGTAACCGCCCTGATTCCCGCGTCCTAAATTAGCGCCCCAGACGGGGTGTTCCTAAAAGGAACACCCCTCAACTTTTCCCTTGCCCCCATCGGGGGTGGCTCGTAAGATACCGCCTGTTGTCAGGAAAGTTACGATGCCCAAAGAAAAGCCGAAAGTGAATATTGGCGAGGTCATCCGCTCCTACCGGAATGATCGAGGCCTCTCGCAAGGCGATATCGAACGCCGCACCGGTCTTCTCCGCTGCTATCTCTCGCGCGTCGAAAACGGCCACACCGTCCCGTCTCTCGAAACCCTGGCGAAGATCGCCGAGGCCATGGAAATCAGCCTCGCGGACTTTTTCCCGGGCACGGACACGCCGCAGGACCGCGAAACTCGCAAGGTGCTCGGCGAGCTCTCCGAAGAGGAGATCCGTTTCCTTGCCGACATCAAGCGCTATTCGACCAGCCTGTCCGACGACGACAAGCGCCTCGTTCTGGCCATGATCCGCAAGATGGCGACAATCGTTCCGCAGCCGCGCAACGGCAAGTCCGCCCACGTCGCGCACCACCGCGTCGAAGCCTAAGTATTTTTCGTAGCGCCCGACCGACGTCTCCAGCCTTCCGCAGGGGCACGATATATCGTGCCCGGCAAACCTACTTGGCGCGCTCGGACCACCTGTCTGGATCGCTCGGCTGCGCCAACTTTCCGGGGATCGCCAATTTCCCGAATTGGCGCCTTTGAAATAGTGCTTGGCTCCGCGCCGCCCATTCGCGAATGTGGAGTGCGGCAGCTTGCTGCCGCTGTCTTCGACGCAAGAGCCTGCATCAACGCGGCCGTCGCCAGCAGGCGCCTGCAATAAATTTGGCTCCGCGCCACCTATCGACGCGGTTCGCTCCCCGTTCCTTTTCTTCCCTGCCTTCTTCGGTTTTATCTGTGTTCATCAGTGTTCATCTGTGGCTAATCTCGCTTTGCCCGCACTAGCGTCCCGCTCCGCCCATCCGCTACAATGTCTTCAGTGCCTCGCAAACGTCACAACACGGTCGGCGTAAAGGTCGGGAAAGTCCAGGTCGGAGGCGGTGCCCCCGTCGTCGTCCAGTCCATGACCAATACGGACACGGCCGATGTCGCCGCAACCACAAAGCAGTGCCTCGAACTCGCGCAGGCCGGTTCCGAACTCGTCCGCGTCACCGTCAACATGCTCGAAGCCGCGGCCGCGTTCCCGGAAATCAAGAAACGCCTTCTCGATTCCGGCTGCGACGCGCCGATCATCGGCGACTTCCACTACAACGGCCATGTCCTGCTGACGAAATATCCCGATTGCGCCCGCGCGCTCGACAAATACCGAATCAATCCCGGCAACGTCGGCCATGGCCAGCGCCGCGACGAGCAGTTCGCCACCATCTGCAAGGTCGCGCGCGACAACGGCAAACCCGTCCGCATCGGCGTCAACGGCGGCTCGCTCAATCAAGAGCTCGTCATGCAGAAGATGCAGGAAAACACGGACAAGAACCTCGGCAAGACATCCGAAGAAATCATCAACGAGTGCATGGTCCTCTCCGCGCTGCAATCCACCGAACTGGCTCTCGAGTCCGGCCTGCGCAAGGACCAGATCATCATCTCTTGCAAAGTCTCTCGTCCCGGCGATCTGATTTCCATCTACCGCGATCTCGCCTCGAAAACGGATCAGCCTCTGCACCTCGGCCTCACAGAGGCCGGCATGGGCGCCAAAGGTCTCGTGTGGTCCGCCGCATCGATGGGAGTTTTGCTCGAAGAAGGCATCGGCGACACGGTCCGCGTCTCTCTCACGCCGCGCCCCAATGGCGATCGCCGCGACGAAGTCTACGCCGCCTGCGAACTCCTGCAGTCGCTCGGCCTGCGCACCTTCGCACCAAGCGTCACCGCGTGCCCCGGCTGTGGACGCACCACCAGCTCCACGTTCCAGGAACTCGCCGAAAGCATTCAGGGCTACATCCGCGACAAAATGCCCGAGTGGAAGCAGAACTACGAAGGAGTCGAAGAACTGAAGCTCGCCGTGATGGGCTGCATCGTCAACGGCCCCGGCGAATCGAAAGCCTCCAACATCGGCATCAGCCTGCCGGGCACCGGCGAAGCTCCGCGATGCCCCGTGTACATCGACGGCCTGAAGTTCACCACCCTCGAAGGCACCTACGAAGAACTCTCCGCCGCCTTCCAAGCCCTGGTCAGCGACTACGTCTCCACAAAATACCCAAAGCGCGAACCTGCTCTCCCCGCCGGAGTCACCGCAACCCGCTGATTCCGCTCTGGCTTGGCTTCGGAGTGATTGTTCTTCATTCTGAGCGGAGTGACCGGATGTTTTGCTTTTCGTCCGCCGCGGCGGACGTCCGGTCACGCAGTCGAAGAATCTCTCTTCGTGCGCTCGTGCCCGGCCGCCCATTCGCACCGGGTTTGTAGGGGCACGATATATCGTGCCCGGCACAGATTCTTGGCGCGATCGAAACCATCCACCTCGCTCGAACCGCCGCCATCGCCGACTTCGTAGGGGCGCTGCTTGCTGCGCCCAGCGTTCATGCTTGGCGCGATCGATCCCCATCCACCTCGCTCGCCCGGCGACTCGGCGCATGTGGAGTGCGGTGGCTTGCCGCCGCTGTTTGTGGACGAGGCTTGCCTCGCCCACTCCCCGAACCGACCGCACGCGACGCGTTCTTACTCCTCGCGGCTGCGACTACGAAAGTCCACACAACCTCATCCTTGCACCCCACCGTGCGCGGGATACCATAAGCTTGCAGTCCTGTCGCATTTCGGCACACGCGACGGAAAGGAGAATCGAATGCCCGTAGCCGGGTGTTGCGCGCCGGAGGCCGGTGCTCGGAAACCGCCGATTCCCCTGCATTTCTATTCGACAACCACGCCGAATAGAAATGCCCGTAAGCTACTGAAAACAAACGACCGGTGTACATTCTATTCGACAGAAGATCGGGGGGGTGTCCGGCCCGAAATCCGGCCCTGACAATCCATGGAAAACCAGCCTATTCCACCCGCCGAGCAGCCGCAGCCGCCCTCCAACTGGCGCCGCGGCTTCTGGAGCCTCATCGTCACGCAGTTCCAGACCGGCTTCAACGACAACGGGCTGAAGTTTCTCGTCACCTACATCGTCATCGGAATGAACCTCCCGCAGGCGGAACGCGACCGCCTTGTACCCATCGTCGGTGGGATGTTTGCTGTTCCCTTCATTCTGTTCTCGATGACCGGCGGCTATCTGGCCGACCGCTACAGCAAGCGCAGCGTCACCATCGCGACGAAAATTTTCGAGCTCGCCGTCATGGCGTTCTTCATCGCCAGCCTCGCGATGCGCAACCTGCCGATGGAATGCGCGGGCGTTTTTCTGATCAGCACCGAAGGCGCGATCTTCGGCCCGTCCAAGTACGGCCTGCTGCCCGAGCTTCTCCCCGAAACGAAACTCTCCTGGGGCAACGGCATCATCGAGTTCGGCACATTTCTCGCCGGGATCGGAGGCACGGTCGCGGCGGGCGAGCTCGCCCAGCATTATCACGGTCGGGAAGCCTTCGGCGGCTTCTTGCTGCTCGGCTGCTCGCTCGTCGGACTCGCCACGAGCTTCGGAATTTCGCGGATCCCCGCCGCCAATCCGCGGAAGAAATTCCGGTGGAATCCGCTCGGCGACTTCTTCACGCAGATGAAGTCCATCGCCGCCGACCGCGTCCTCGGTTGGGCCGTCCTCGGCAACACGTACCTTTTTTTCCTGGCCGCGCTGCTTCAGCTCGCCATCATCATCTACGGCCACGACATCCTGAAAATCGACGAAGCGCACATCACCGGCCTGCAAGCGGCCGTCGCCATCGGCATCGGGATCGGGAGCATCGCGGCCGGCTATCTTTCCGGCGGAAAAATCGAGTACGGCCTGATTCCGCTTGGCGCGGTTGGCATGACCGTCTTCGGCGCGCTGCTCTACTTCCGTGCCCCCGCTGAACTTTTCGCCGGGTCGCTGGTCAGAATCGCCGGGCATTTCTCGGCTCCCCTCGTCGTCTCGATCCTGTCCGGCGCCGCGGATTGGGCGCGCCTCCGAATCTTCGATCTTGGGCTGCTTGGATTCTTCGGCGGCCTTTTCGCCGTTCCCCTGGGCGCGCTGATCCAGCACCGGCCGAGGCGCGAAGAAAAAGGCGGCGTGATCGCCGCCGCGAACCTCGTTTCGTTCATCGGCATCGCGCTCGCCTCGCTCGCCTATTACATCTTCACGGAACTCTTTCACCAGAATGCCGCCAGCATTTTCCTCGATGGCGCCATCCTGACGCTGATCACGACGGCGTATTCGATCTGGCTGCTGCCCGATTCGCTCGTGCGCTTCGTCCTGTGGCTCGCGACGGTCACGATCTATCGCATCCGCGTCGAAGGACGCGAAAACGTCCCCGAAACCGGCGGAGCGCTCTTCGTTTGCAATCACATGTCGTTCGTCGACGGCCTGCTCCTGATCGCCTCGATCGACCGGCCCATCCGCTTCCTGATCTACAAAGCGATCTACGATCTACCCTACGTCAAACCCTTCGCGAAAATTATCGGCGCGATTCCCATCTCTGCCGAACAGCGCCCGCGCGAAATGCTGCACTCGCTGCGCGAAGCGACCAACGCGATCAAGAACGGCGAAATCGTCTGCATCTTTGCCGAAGGACAGATCACCCGCATCGGCCAGCTGCTCCCGTTCCGCCGCGGCATGGAGCGCATCATGAAAGGCGTCGATGCCCCCATCGTTCCCGTGAGTCTCGACGGCGTGTGGGGCAGCATTTTCAGCTTCGAGCGCGGGCGTTTCGTCTGGAAGCTGCCGCGCTCGATTCCTTATCCGGTCACCGTCAGCTTCGGCAAGCCCATGCCGCCCACGACGCAGCCCTTCGAAGTCCGTCGCGTCGTGCAGCAGTTGCAGAGCGAAGCCTATCGCCACCGCCGCGCGCGCATGCGCACTCTGAATCAATCGCTGATTCACACCGCGCACCGCCATCCGTTCCGCTTCGCCATGGGAGACAAACGCCGCCCGAAAATGAAATGGGGCGGCGCGCTGCTCAGCGCGATTTTTCTCGCCCGCCGCCTGCGGGCCACCTGGGCCGGCCAGGAAATGGTCGGCATCCTGCTCCCGCCATCCGTTCCCGGTGCGCTCGTGAACTACGCCGCCACGCTTTCCGGCAAAGTTCCAGTGAATTTGAATTACACGTCGTCGGACGAATCGCTCGCATCCTGCGCCGCGCAGTGCAAGCTGCAAACGGTCATCACCACGAAGCAGCTTCTCGATCGCATTCCGCTGAAGGTTCCCGGCAGGACAATTCTTCTTGAGGAAGTCGCCGCCGGCCACGGATTCGGCGAGCGGCTCGTCGCCCTTCTGCTCTGGTTTTTCCCCGCCGGCGCGCTCGAAAAGATTCTCAGCGGCGGCAAGGCCAAGACGCTCGACGATCTCGCGACCATCATTTTTTCCAGCGGCAGCACCGGCGAGCCCAAAGGCGTCATGCTGACGCACTACAACATCGCCTCCAACGTCGAGCAGGTCGGCCAGACCTTCATGTTCGATAGCGGCGATCGCCTGCTCGGCGTCTTGCCGTTCTTCCACTCCTTCGGCTTCACCGTGACTCTCTGGCTTCCCGCCGCGCTCGGTGTCAGCGTCGTCTACCATCCAAGCCCGCTGGACCTCGCCGCGATCGGCGAGATCGTCCGCGACTATCGCGTCACCTTCCTGATGTGCACGCCGACATTTCTACAGGCCTACGCGCGCCGCTGTTCGCCGGAAGATTTCGGCAGCCTGCAGTATGTGGTCGTCGGCGCCGAAAAATTGCCCGAACGCCTCGCGCTCGCGTTCGAAGACCGTTTCGGCATCCGCCCGCTCGAAGGCTACGGCGCCACCGAATGCGCGCCGGTCATCTCCGTGAACACGCGCGACTTTCGCGCTCCCGGTTTTCGCCAGGTCGGCGCAAAGCGCGGCCGCATCGGCCATCCGCTTCCCGGAGTCAGCGTCCGCATCGTCGATCCCGAAACGCGCGAGCCGGTCCCCGCCGGCACTCCCGGCCTGCTTCTCGTGCGCGGACCGAACATCATGCTCGGCTATCTCGGCAAGCCAGAGAAAACCGCCGAAGTTCTGCTCGACGGCTGGTATGTCACCGGAGACATCGCCGCCGAAGATGAAGACGGATTCCTCACCATCACCGACCGCCTCAGCCGTTTCAGCAAAATCGGCGGCGAAATGGTCCCGCACATCAAGATCGAAGAAAAACTGCACGAACTCGCCGGCGTCACCGACCAGCGCTTCGTCGTCACCTCTGTGCCGGACGGAAAAAAAGGCGAGCGCCTCGTCGTCCTGCACACTCTCCCGCCGGAAGAATTGAAATCCGTTCTCGACCGCCTCGGCGAATCCGGCCTGCCGAATCTCTGGGTCCCGCGCCCGAACCAGTTTTTCGCCGTCGAAGAGCTGCCCCACCTCGGCACCGGCAAGCTCGACCTGCGCCGCATCAAGGACATGGCGGTGGAATTTTCGCCCGCGGAAAAGGAATAGCCGCTCGATGCAGCCGACCGCCGAAAATCGCATTTCGCTCGCGCCGCAAACCGTTCAATTCAATTTTTCGCCATTCGCGAATTTACTCTTGCTTCACTCATCGCTCTCGTCTAAGATTCCGCCCGCTGGAGAAATTTCGACATGACCATATTTGACAAACACAATTCGTTGCCATGGCAAGCGACACACACGCCGCGCCGGCATTGTGGCCGACTTAGCTCCAGTCCCGCGAATTAGTATCTCTTTGCAGCTCAATCGCTTCCAGGGCAGCTAACTTAACTTTTTGAGCCGTTCCCTATTCACTGCGCGCTCTTTTCTCGAGCGCGCGAGCCCGGGACGCATATGCGTCCCTTAGAAAGGTGATGCCATGGGCATCCACGTGAAAAACGGCACGCCGTTGCACGGCCCGTCTTTGTGCGAAACGTGCTGCAACGCCCACATCGAACGGGGCTATCGAGCCAGCGAAGAACTGGTGTTGTGCACCGCAAACAGTCCGCTGCGCCGGGTGCGTTTCCGGATTCGCGAATGCACCAGTTTCATCGACAAGAACCGCCAAAGTCTCTACGAGATGGGAAAAATCGCGTGGGTTTTGGCGCCTCGCGGGCCGAAGCGCACGGCCGGCTTCGTTCACGCGGGTGAACTCGCAAACGAAGACGGCGAGATCGAGCTGCCCCTCGATGACAGCGATTAATTCATCGGTGTTGAACGGCACCAACGACGCCGATGTTCAAGTTCTCGAACGGCGTGGCCGAGGTGTGCCTCCCGGGGCAAGGGCTCGCGCTGCGCGACGCGGTAATGCTAGCCAGTCGCGCGGACAAGGTCCCGCCTCGGCCCGCCGCTCGGGAAGATTTTCCCGGCCCTAGAAGAGGCCGATCTTGATGTGCAGGAATTTCTTCGGGTTCTGGCGGAAATCGCCGATCAGCCCGCGGAGATCGCCCGTCAACCCGGTCATATTGTCGTAGAGGGCGGGATCGGTGAAAATTTTCCCCATCGTCCCCTGATTGGAATTCATCTTCGCGGTGGCGTCGCGCACGTTCGCGGACGCATCGCGGAGATTCGAATACAGCGTGTCGTCGGTCGCCAGCTTTCCGAGCGAGCCTTTGCCCGCGCGCACGTCGCTGAGCAGCGCGTCGCCATTTGCCGCCAGGCCCTTGATGCTGTCGTACGCGCTCGGATCGTAGACCAGCTTGCCGATGGTGCCCTTCTGATCGCGCACCGCTCCGATAATGTCGTCAGCCTTGCCGAGAGTCGAATTCACCCTCGTGTACAGCTCGTCCGAAGCGACGAGCTTGCCGAGAGTCCCCTGTCCTGCCTGAATATTCGACGCCACCGTATCGAGCTTCGCCGCCGTGCTGTTCAGATGGTTGTACATGTCGGGATCGTTCAGCAATTTTCCGATCGTGCCCTTTCCTTTTTGCACCTGCTTGATCACGTCGCGAACGTCGTCGGTGAGCGCACCGAGGTTTTCCATCAGATCGGCACCTCGCTCGACCATTTGCTTCACCGCAGCTTCTTCCGTTCCGGGAATCACTCCATTTGGTGGAACGGCGTTGCCGGAAAGTCCGCGCGTGATGCTGACGTAGCGGTCGCCCAGCAGTCCCTGCGTCACGAGGCTCGCGGTCGAGCCCATCGACGGATCAGAAGGATTAATGCGAATTTGATCCTGGTATTTCTTGTCGATGCGCAGAACGAGCGTGATGCTCTGTTCGCGGCTCGCCGGATGCGGCGTCAAGCTGATGGACTGCACGTTGCCCACTTCCACGCCGTCGAGAGCGACGGGCGCGCCCGTATTAAGGCCGTCCACTTCGGGCAGATAGGTGATCACGCGGTATTTCGGCCCCAGAAAGCTGCCGCCGGTGACGTAGAAAATCGCAACCATCACGATGATCAGCCCGGCGAACACGAACACGCCGACTCGCAGCTCCGTCCACGTCAATTGCTTTCGTTGCGCCATCGAATTCCCTCCTCAAAGATCGCGATTGCCGATGCTATTCCGCCGAAGCCAGGAACTTTTTCAAATACTCGTCGGACGAATGCAGGACATCGTCCGTGGTGCCTTCGAAATAGACGCGCCCGTCGCGCAGGACGATCACATTGGTCGGCGGCGTAGCGCCGGTTTCTTTTTTCGCGTCTCCGGGCCGCGCGGCTTTCCCGTTCAGCGGCATCACGCGATTGGACGCCCGATCGAAGCGAAAGTGCGCGAGCCCGAAAGCGTCCTGCACGCGGTGCGTGGCGAGCATCGATGTGACGCCCTGCAAGTCGCGACCGCGCAGGATCAGCGTGATAATCGTTTGCGACGTCACCGGGTCGAGGCCGGCCGTCGGCGAATCGTAAAAAACGAGCGGCGGCTTATCCACCAGCGCCCGCGCGATGGAAACGCGACGGCGCATTCCTCCGGAAAGTTCGACGGGATATTTCTCGATCGCGGCTTCGAGCTCCACGAATCGCAACGCCTCGCGCACGCTCCGCTCCACTTCTTCGTCCGGCACCTTTTCTTCGCGCAAGCGGAACGCCACATTGTCCGCAACGGTCATCGAATCGAACAGTGCGCCCTCTTGAAACACAAATCCGAGATGGCGGCGAAAATCGAGCAGCTCATCTTCGGACATTTCGGCGAGGTTGTGCCCCATCACCCAAACGCGTCCGGAATCGGCGCGAAGCAGCCCCGCAGCCATTTTCATGAGCAGCGTCTTTCCCGATCCGCTTTCGCCAAGGATGACCTTCGTTTCTCCCGGCGAGACATCGAAGGAGACGCCGGTGAGAACTTCTTTGTCTTCGAAGCCGATGCGAACGTCCTTGAACTCAATGAAGGGTTCGCCTGGAACCATCGTGTCCACGTTGAGCATGGGCGCCAGGCGGGATGGGCGCGGCATTCCGCGATTATAGACGGAAATGTGGGGGAATCGGAGCGGGGTTTGGACGGGCGATTACGTCCGGAAGATGTACAAAAGCAGTTTCGCCAGGAACAGGTCCGCAACCAGCACCATCACGGAAGAGATGACCACGGCCGTAGTCGTCGCGCGGCCAACGCCTTGCGTGCCACCCTTCACGCGCAAGCCCTGGAAGCAGCCGACTGTCGCCACGATGAATGCGAAAACCAGCGGTTTCACGAAGCCCTGGACAAGGTCGCCGAATTCGAGGGCTTTGACCGCGCTTGTCCAGAACTGCACGGCGCCGAGACGGAGCGTGAAGTAGGAGACGATAAATCCGCCGCAAAGGCCGACGAGGTCGAACACTGCGGTCAACAGCGGCACCATCAGAACCATTGCCAGCACGCGTGGCGTCATGAGCTTGCGAATCGGATCCGTGCCGAGCGCGCGCATCGCGTCGACTTGCTCGGTGACGACCATCGAACCGAGTTCGGAAGCGATGCCCGAGGCGTTGCGGCCCGAGACCAGCAGCGCCGTGATCGTCGGACCCAGCTCGCGGACCAGGGCCAGCGAAACCACATTGCCCGTCAGCGCCGTTTCGCCGAACCGCACAAATTCCGCCGCCGTGTCCAGCACCGTCACGCCGCCGATCGCAAGCGACGCGGCGATGATGATCGGAAGCGAGCCGACTCCGATCGAGTCCATCTGGTCGAGCGCGTCGGACCAGTAGTAGGGCGGGGTGAAAACATCGGCGACGGCCTGCACCGAGAGCAGCGAATAGTCCTGCAGCGCGAAGAGTTGCCGCTTGGCGACATCGCCGAGGTACGACAAAGGGGATGGCGTTTCGCTGGTATCGGGCATCGTGTGCGAAGCGGCTGCCGGGTCCAGCCGAGTCTTCGAGAGCGTAACGTCGGCTGCGCGGCGCGTCAAGCAGACATCGGCGCGCGGCCGCGAAAAATCGCGTTTCCCGGCGCGTCGCAAGGACTTCGCGGTCTTTACGCGCGGGAGTGCGTCCGGTAGAATCTTTGGTCTGTCCTGAAGCACAAGGAACCACAGAGCATGTTCCGATTCGTCACCGCCGGAGAATCGCACGGGCAGGCGCTTGTCGCCTGGGTTTCCGGCTTGCCCGCGGGCATTCCGGTCGATTTGGACTTCATCGGGCGCGAGTTGCACCGGCGGCAGCTCGGCTACGGACGCGGCGGGCGCCAGCGCATCGAAAAGGATCAGGCCGATTTTCTGGCCGGCGTGCGCCATGGGAAAACGATCGGCGCGCCAATCGCCCTGCGCATCGAGAATCGCGACTGGAAAAACTGGGAAAAGGCCATGCCGGTCGAGGACAGCGAAGGCGCCGAAGACGCGCAGCGCCGGCTGACCGCGCCGCGGCCCGGACACGCGGACCTGGCCGGCGCGCAGAAGTTCAATTTCCACGATGCGCGATACGTGCTCGAGCGCGCGTCGGCGCGTGAAACGGCGGCGCGCGTGGCCGTCGGCGCGCTGGGAAAATCGCTGCTGCGCGAGTTCGGCATTACGATCCTCAGCCACACGGTCGCGGTGGGACACGTGCGGCTGGAGCGTGCGGCCACCTGGGAGGATATCGTGGCGATCTGCGAGAACCTGGAATCGCCGCTGCGCTGCATCGACTCGGAAACCGAAGCGCGGATGAAAGCGGAAGTCGATCACGTCCTGCGCGCCGGAGATTCGGTAGGCGGGATTTTCGAGGTGGTCGCGCGCGGAGTTCCCCCGGGCCTGGGGACGCACGTGCAGTGGGATGAAAAGCTCGATGGAAAGCTGGCGCAGGCAATCCTTTCGATTCAAGCCGTGAAGGCCGTCGAGATCGGCGCCGGCGTCGAAAATTCCGGAAGCTACGGCTCGGAAGTGCAGGACGAGATTCGGTATGATGCCGCGCGGAAGCGGTTCGACCGCTCGTCGAACCGCGCGGGCGGGCTCGAAGGCGGCATCACGAACGGCGAGGACATCGTGGTGCGCGGATACCTGAAGCCGATCTCCACCCTGCGACGGGCGCTCCTGACCGCGGACTTGAACACGAAGGAAGCGGTGAAGGCGGCGTACGAGCGTTCCGACGTGTGCGTGGTGCCGGCCGGAGGCGTGGTGGGCGAAGCCATGGTGGCGACGACGCTGACGGGCGCGTTCCTCGAGAAATTCGGCGGAGATTCGATCGAGGAAGTGCGGCGGAATTTCGACGGGTATCAGCGGCAACTCGATAATTTCTAGGAGATCGTTTTAGCGCGTGCGGCGAACGAATTCGCGATGATTCATCCCATAGTCAAATACGGCGACCCGGTGCTCGAAACTCCCGCGAAGACCGTGGAGAAATTCGACGCGGAGCTGCAGACGCTTGTCGCGGACATGTTCGAATCGATGTACGCGGCGAACGGAGTGGGCCTGGCGGCGCCGCAGATCGGGATCAGCCGGAGGCTGGCCGTGATCGACGTGAGCATTGGGAAGAACCCGGAAGCCAGGATCGTGGTCGCGAATCCGGAAATTATTCACACCGAAGGCGAGCAGCGCGAAGAGGAAGGCTGCCTTTCGATTCCCGGCTTTCGCGGGCACGTCGCGCGGCCCCAGTACGTGACCGTGCGCGCGCAGGACGCCGCCGGAAATGAATACGAGATGCGCGGCGAGGCGTTGCTGGCGCGCGCGTTCTGCCACGAAATCGATCACCTCAACGGAATTCTCTTCATCACGCACCTCAGCATGCTCAAGCGGGACCTGATCAAGCGGAAGATCCGCAAACTGAAAAAAGCCGGCGAGTGGTAGGCGCGCCGTGGCGCTGCGCATCGTCTTTTGCGGCACGCCGGCGTTTGCCGTGCCGTCGTTGCAGCGGCTGATCGCGGAGCGCGATTTCGAAATCGCCGGCGTGGTCACGCAGCCGGACCGTCCGCGCGGCCGCGGACGGGAGATTCAGAGCCCGCCGGTGAAGGATGCCGCGGTCGCCGCGGGAATCTTCGTTTACCAGCCTGAACAAATCAGATCGGACCAAGCCTGCGAATATTTCCAGCGCCTCGCGCCGGATGCGGCGGTCATCATCGCCTACGGGCAGATCATTCCGCCGCGCCTGATTGCGATTCCGCGGCTTGGCTGGATCAACCTGCACGCGTCGCTGCTGCCGAAATATCGCGGCGCCGCGCCGATCAACTGGGCCATCGTCAACGGCGAGGCGCGCACGGGACTGACGACGATGCAAATCGATGCGGGCCTCGATACCGGTCCGATGCTGCTGAAATACGAGACCGAAATCGGCGCGGACGAAACCGCGCCGGAATTGACTGCGCGGCTTGCGGAAGCGGGCGCGCCGTTGATGGTCGAAACGCTGCGGAAACTCGCCAACGGCGAAGTCACTGCGGCGCCGCAGGACAATTCCGCCGCGACGTCTGCGCCGCCGATGAAGAAAGCAAACGGACGCATCGACTGGTCGCAGACAGCGCAGCAGATCTACGCGCGGATTCGCGGATTGCAGCCGTGGCCGGGAGCATTTACGGCGTTTCGCGGCAAGAGCGCCCACATCTGGGGCAAGCCCGCTGCGCCGGATGAGACGCCGAAGCCCGGGACAATCGTCGTGCGAGCCAACGGCATTTTCGTGGTCTGCGGCGGAGAATCCGCGCTCCAGCTCGAATCCATCCAACTCGAAGGACGTAAACAGATCTCCGCGCGCGAATTCGCGAACGGCGCGCGCCTCACGCCCGGCGAACGCTTCGGCGGCTAGGACCGCGTGATGGCCGTTTCCCTTTCCCGACAAATCGCGTTCGATGTATTGCGCCGCGTTGAAGCCGAAGGCGCGTACGCGAGCGATGTGTTGCACTCGGAGCTTACGGCGCAGGTAAAGCCCGCGGACGCTGCTCTGGCGACAGAGCTGGTGATGGGCGTCCTGCGGTGGCGCCGCCTGCTCGATTTTCTGCTCGATCGCCAGATGAAGAAGCCGGTCGAGCGGCTGGACCTGCCTGTGGCGCTCGCGCTGCGCATGGGCGCTTACCAGCTTCGATTCCTCGAAAAGGTTCCCGCGCGCGCGGCGGTGAACGAATCGGTCGAACTGGTGAAACACGCGCGCAAGTCGTCCGCCGCATCGCTTGTGAACGCCGTGCTGCGCAAGATTGCGTCCGATTCGAAATCGCCGCCCGAAAAATACCTATCGCCCGGTATGTCGGCCGCCGAACGCCTTGCGATCCTGCATTCGCATCCGACGTGGATGGTCGAGCGATGGCTCGCGCGCCTCGGCGAAGCGCAAACGATTGCTCTGCTCGAAGCGAACAACCGCGCGCCGCGGCTCAGTTGCGCGGTGCCTCGCGCCGATCAGCGAGAAGAAATCGTCGGCGCGCTCGAACAGGCCGGCATGCGCGTCGAACCCGGCGTGCTGCTGCAATCGGCGTTCTCCGTGACCGGCGGCAGCCCGGCACGCGCGCAGGCGTTTCGCGATGGACGAATTTCCATTCAGGACGAAGCCTCGCAAGCGATCCCGCTGCTGCTGGGAGTCCGCGAAGGCGATCGCGTGCTCGATCTCTGCGCCGCGCCGGGAGGCAAGACGCCTGCGCTGATGCGCGCTGCGGGGAACACCGGCGTGGTCGTGGCCGCCGACCGTCACGCGCACCGGCTTCGCGCGATGGCTGCGCAATTCCAGCGGCTCGGCCTGCAACGGGCGCAGCTCGTCGAACTCGACGCGACGCACGCACTGCCCTTCCGCGGAGAATTCGACCGCATCCTCGTTGATGCGCCGTGCTCGGGCACCGGCACGCTCGCGCGGCATCCGGAAATTCGCTGGCGTCTACGGCAGGAACAGCTCACGGAATCGAGCGCGCAGCAAAAGCGCATGCTGAGCAACGCGCTGGCGCACCTTGCGCGCGGAGGCAGGCTCGTTTATTCCACGTGCTCGATCGAGCCGGAAGAAAACGAGGACGTGGTGCGCGCTGGCTTGAAGGAGTCGCCGGCAATTCGCACCGTATCCGCGGTCGAGGCCGAGCGCACGCTCGCGCCGTATCTCGCTCCGCACGTAGACGCCGGAGAATTCTTCGGTAGCGACGGATTTTTCCGCACCTCGCCCGCGACGGACCGCACCGACGGATTTTTCGCCGCGGTCCTTGAAAAAACGTAAGGCAAATTGGCCTGGAGCTTTTCGCGATCGAACTGCGAGCCTCACGAAGCAGGCTGGAAATACCGCCGCACGGAGTTTAGGAATTCGGATACGAACATCCTGGATCAAGGCGGCAACGGTTTCGGGCAGATATCGAACACGTACGATCCCTCGCATCATCCAACTGACCGCGCGCTTTAGCTTCTAGTCGCACGGCACGCAGCACGCCGGCTTCTCGTGCTAGTCTTTTGGCAGGAGGAGCCGGCGAATGAATATGGCGGAACGCCTGCAGTGGATCATGCGCATGGCGTTCTTGCTTTTCATCCTGTCCTCCGTGGCGTTTCTGAGTGCGCTCACGGCGATGCGCTTCGCCGTGCAGGGCCGCGAAGTCGACATGCCCGACGTCGTCGGCAAAAGCGCCGTTCCCGCGCGGCAGATCCTGCACGGGCGCGGCGTAGGCATGAAGATCGAAGACCGCATCTACAGCAGTCTTCCGGCGGATGCGGTCGTGCGGCAGAGCCCGCCGCCAAACACGCGCGTGAAGACAGGGCAGAGCGCGCACGTGGTTCTGAGCCTCGGCCCCCAGCGCGTCACGATTCCGCAGCTTCAGGATCGCAGCCTTCGCGCCGCCCAGGTGGAATTGCTTCGCGGCGGCATGCAGCTCGGCGAAGTGTCGAGCTTCTACCTGCCGAACGGAGTCGCGGACACCGTAACCGAGCAAGATCCCGCGCCGGGAACAAGCGACGTCACCGGCCCGCACGTGAATCTCCTCGTTTCGCTTGGCGCGCGCCCGCCCGCGTACGTGATGCCGGAGTTCGTCGGCCTTCCGCTCGCCGAAGCGCAATCGAAACTAGGCTCCGCCGGCATCCGCCTGTCGAAGCTCACTCCCGAATCGACTCTTGGCGCTGCGCCCGGCACAGTCGTGGGCCAAACTCCCCCGCGCGGCCAGCGCATCGACGCCAATTCCACCATCGAGCTTCAGGTCGCCGAGTAGCCCTGCCGGTCCGCGACCCGCCATTCCGCCTGTGCTAGAATCGCCGAGTCAGTCATGCCGTACGCGAAAATAGAAATCGCGCCATCCATTCTGGCCTCGAATTTCGCCAAGCTCGGCGACGACGTCCGCGCCGTCGAAGAGGGCGGAGCCGACGTCATCCACGTGGACGTAATGGACGGCCACTTCGTGCCGAATATCTCCATTGGAGTGCCCGTGGTGGCCTCCCTGCACAAGGCAACCCGCCTCCCGCTGGACGTGCATCTGATGATCGAGCGGCCCGAGGAGTACATCGAGCGGTTTGCCAAGGCCGGCGCCAGCCGAATTTTGATTCACCAGGAAGCGACCGTGCACCTGGATCGGGCGCTCACGATGATCCGGGAAAGTGGCGCGCAAGCGGGCGCGGCCATCAACCCGGCGACTCCGGTGGCGACGCTAACCGACGTCTTCGACAAGGTCGATACCGTGCTCGTTATGTCCGTGAATCCGGGGTTCGGGGGGCAGAAATTCATCCCCGGGGCGGTTGAAAAGATTCGGCAGTTGAGTCAGTGGAGGGCGCGATATAATGGCGCCTTCCGGATTGAGGTCGACGGCGGCGTGGACGCGGAGAACACGGCCGAGCTGGCCCGGGCCGGAGCAAACACGTTCGTCGCCGGGACTTCGGTCTTCCACACCCCTGATCCAGCAGCAGCCGTGCGACAACTACGTAAACTCGCCACCGAGGCGCTGAGCCAGCGGGTTTGAGAAAGCGTGGAATGGGTCGACCTTTTATGAGCAAGCGTCATCTCTTGATCGCCGGCATCGCTCTTTCGCTCGCGGGAGCGCTCTGCGCGTCAGCCTACGGCCAAAAGAAGCCGAAAATCACCAAGGTCAAACCGACCCCCGCGAAAAAAGACGAAACCAAGGAATCCGCCGAGCCCGACAAGGTCCTCTACGAGCGGGCGATGAATTCGATCAAGCATTCGAAATACACCGAGGGCCGCCTCGACTTTCAGACGCTGATCAACACCTACCCGGACAGCGAGTACCTGGCAAAGGCCAAGCTGGGCGTGGCCGATTCGTTCTATAAAGAAGGAGGCACGTCCAGCCTCACCCAGGCAGTCGAGGAATACAAGAACTTCATCGTCTTCTTCCCGTTCCTCGATGAAGCCGCCTATGCGCAGATGCAGGTCGGCATGGCGCACTACAAGTTGATGGAAAAGGCCGACCGCGACAACAGCCACGCCGAGGCCGCCGAAGACGAATTCCGCACATTCCTGCTGAAGTACCCTCAAAGCCCCTACGTGCCCCAGGCCGAGCAAAGCATGCGCAACGTGCAGGAAGTGCTGGCTCAGGGCGAATTCGGCATCGCGCGCTTTTACTATATGAAGAAGGACTACCGCGCGTCGGCCGCGCGCCTCGTCGAAGTCACCGGGCGCTATCCGCTTTTCAGCAATAACGACGATGCGCTCTGGATGCTGGCGGACGTCTACCAGCGCGCCAAACTGGCGTCAAAGAACGAGGACGACAAGAATCACTGGGCGGACCTTGCGGCGAAGTGCTACGACCGCATCGTCTCGGATTACCCGGCGTCGAACCTCGTGCCTGGCGCAAAAGAGCGCCTGAAGGCGATGAACATGCCCATCCCTGCGCCGAATCCGGACGCGGTGGCGCGGATGAAACAGCAACAGATGTATCAGAAGCAGCATCGCCAGCTGGCCGTGTTGAAGACGCCAATGGGCCTAATCAAGAGCGGCCCCGACCTTTCGCTCGCGGCCCACAGCGGCGCGCCGAATCTTGCGCCGCCCGACGACATCGTCTCCGCGCTGGACGTTTTGACTCCGAATGCCTCGGGGCCCTCGTTCAACGTGCGTGCGGCGGGAGCTTCAACGGGTGGCGATAGCGCCGGCAAAGGCGGAGCCACAGCAGATTCCGAATCTGTCGTAACAGAGCCCGATTCCGATTCCGCCGCCGCGACGAACGCGCCAGCAGCAACCGCCGGCGCTCAGATCATCGAAGCGCCCGGTCCGGGAAGCTCTACGCCCGCTGCGACTACGGCCCCAGCCGCCGATACCGCGCCTGCTTCCGCCGACCCGCCAGCCAGTGCTCAACCCGCAGCGAATTCCGAGCCGCCCGCTGCCGTTGCGGCAGAACCTGCTCCCGCTGCGACGGCCGCTCCCGAGCCGGCTACCGCGAGTTCGATCGCTTCTCAGAGCGGAACTTCGACCGCGCAACCGTCTCAGGCAAACGGTAGTACAGGTTCAAATTCCAGCATCCAAACGCAGGCCCCAAAAGCCGACCCCAACACCGAGTCCACCAGCAAGAAAAAGAAGGGGTTGCACAAGGTCATTCCCTTCTAATACAGCTGTTTACCCCCTGCTAACAACTGTAGCACCCCTGTACTTCGAGTACGTTGACGCTCCCTTGCGGTAATGTTGCAATAGTCGTAGGCAAAGGCAGGCGCAGTGCCGTGTGGACGCGCCCCCAGGGGATTCCAGTGCCCAAGATTCTGGTCGCCGACGACAACGCCAACATTCAGAAGATGGTCGTGCTGGCGTTTGAAGAGCGCGGCATCCAAGTCGTCAGCGTCGGCAACGGCGAAGCCGCCGTGCGCCGCATCCCCGACCTCGCTCCCGATCTGGTTCTCGCCGACATTTTCATGCCGGTGCGCAACGGCTACGAAGTCTGCGAATTCGTCAAGAAAGACGAGCGATTCTCGCACGTTCCCGTGATTTTGCTGGTCGGCGCGTTCGATCCGCTCGATGAAAAAGAAGCGCGACGCGTGGGCGCCGATGGCGTCCTGAAGAAGCCGTTCATTCCGCCGGATCCGCTGATCGCCATGGTCACGTCCGCGCTCGAAAAAAATCCGAGAGTCGCCGCGGAAATGGCCAAGGCTCGCGAGGCGAAGGAAGCTCCTCCAGCAGAGCCCGAACCGAAGCTCGAAATCCCCACGCGCGCCGAACCCAAGCCGCTCCCCAATTTTCCCGAGCCGTCGCCCGAAGAGGCCGCGCTCGTCTACGGATTCGGCAAGGGTGTCCGCGCGATTGACGACGAGCAGCCCGAAGCCGCCGCCGGACCCAAGCCGCCCGTCGCCGAAAAGGAAAAGGAAGAAGATGGCGACGACGCCGATTTCGACGGCGCGTCCACATCGAGCGATTGGCGCCGCAACGCCATGGATTTCGAAATCCCGGCCGAAGCGGCCAACATGCCCGCATTCGCCGACGAGCAGCTCGGTGCGTCCGACTTCCCGTCCGAGACCGAATATCCGCCGCGACGCGTGCGCGTTCCCGAGCCGGTA
>CAVYLM010000002.1:0-1009507 GCA_963769415.1 uncultured Acidobacteriota bacterium | reverse complement strand
GTGGTGAGTACGAGTCGCGATAGAGGTCCACGTCCTCATCGGAGGTGAACACCCACTCCTTGCCGATCGCCGCCTCGAACTGTTTGATGGCGTCGGAAAAATCCGCGCTGGTTACACCGGGGGGAAGCCGCATCGTGCACTCCTTGTGAATCTACGAGCGTGAAAATTTTCGCGCCGTGCCTACCGGAGCGATCACCCAGGAAACGAGATGTTCCGGATCGCTGGCCTCCCTTACTGTGGGAGTGACGACGGTCAATTTCGAAACCTGCGCGCGGCTCGCGGGGCAGCGCGTCAGCAGGCTCGCGACGCGGCTGCTCCAGTCCGGCCCGCTCGAGCTCAGGTCCACGGCCTCGCGCAACATTCGCTCCGAGCCGGAAAACTCATGCTCCATGTAACCGTCGGCCCGGTAGGTATGGTCGGCGCGATACACGACGCGCATGCCGTGGTCCCACGCGAGCCGCTCAAGACAAAAGAGCGGGCCATGCTCGGTAAGCCCGGCAATCGCGACGGGCTCCTTCTTCCAGCGCGCGTCGAGATCGTTGAACCACAAATCGGTAATGTCGCCCTTGATTGCCCGGACAGGCGCGCCCAGTCTCTTCACCTCGCTCGCAAACGCGCGGCTCGATGCGTGCCGCTCGTCGAAAATCACCTTGTAGAGCTGCGCCGGCGCGAATTCTCCGGCGGCTGCTGCAACCGCCGGTTTCAAACCAGCTCGCGCGGAAATCGGCAATGCCAACGCTGCGACGCCAATCTGCAAAAACTCTCTTCGGCTGGCCATGAGATGATCTCCTCGTAATTGTGAGGGGCTTGCGACGTGGGGGAAGTTTGCACGCGGACAAACGAGTGTCAAGGGAAATGTAGTCACCTTTCGCGAACCGCGATCGCATGCAGTGCAGGTGATGATTCGTAATCTGCGAAATCGCGCTATAGTGGCGGCCACGGACCCGCACAACTTGCCGTGCCTCCCGGGCATCGGACAAGCAGACGGACAGAGATCATGACGCGCAAATCAACTCGAATGCTTCTGCTGTTGGCGGCTGCATCGCTCACGTGCGCGGCAGGCCTCGCGCAATCGACGTCGCCTCCCGACAGGCAAGCGCCGCCTGCGACTCAGGCAGGCTCGGGACTGCCGCAGGACAAACATGACGGCCTGACCGTCTCCGCGAAGCCGTACACGGATCAGGAGCGCGCGAAAGAAATTTTCGGCAAGGCGAATCCGCTTACGGTTGGAATTCTGCCGGTCGAGGTGTTTCTTCACAACGACACCTTGCAGCCCATTCGCATCGACGTCAGCACGATCCAGCTGTCGGTGAATTTCCCGAACGGAAAGCACCAGGACATCGACTGGCTTTCGGCGAAAGAAGTCGCTTCGGCGATTGCGCACCCCAATGGACCGCCGCCGCCACAATCGCGGCGCTTCCCGGTCGGCATCGGCTCCATCACTGATAAAAAGACCGACAAGATGCTGGAGACGATCGGACCGCTCGCGCTCGATGCGGATATCGTGCCGCCGACGGCGACCATTCACGGCTTTCTGTTCTTCGACTTGAATGGCAAGCTTTCGCTTGCCGGGGACGCAAGCCTGTACGTCCCCGACGTAACATCGGTAACGTCGAACAAGCCGCTCATGTTCTTCGAAGTGCCGCTGGGTAAACCCAACAATGACCGCAAATCGGACGAGTGATCGCGCGAAAGACCCGCTGTTTGCCTCCCGCTTTCCCGGCGGGTATCATAGGGGTCTGATGGCTCAGCCCCTGCGCAGACTGTGTTTGGCGCTCCTGGCGGTGTTTCTGATGGCCAGCTGGCGGCCGGCTCGCGCCACCGATACCCCCGCTACTTTTCCGCTCAGTGAAGTCAAACCGGGGCTAAAGGGTGTCGCCTACACCATCTTCGAAGGCGACCAGCCTGAAAAAATCGACCTCGAAGTGATCGGCGTGCTGCACAACGCCGTCGGGCCGAAGCTCGACGTGATCCTCGTGCGGCTGCTGGGAGATAAAGTGCAACAGACCGGCGTCGTCGCGGGCATGAGCGGCAGCCCGGTCTATTTCGACGGCAAGCTCGCGGGCGCGCTGGCTCTCAAGCTCGGAACTTTTACTCGTGAAGCGATCGGCGGCGTCACGCCGATCGACGACATGATCGAAATCGAGAAAGGCCCCGCGACGCCGGCGACCCTAAGCGCCGCCGTGCCGGCGCGTGTCGACGTGCCTGAGGAGTTTGCAGCCCGTGCGGCGGTCGGCTCCGGCCAATTTCTGGTTCCCATCGAAACGCCGCTCGTGACGTCCGGCCTGTTTCCGGAAACTCTCGCGCGCTTCGGCAAGGATTTTTCCGCCTGGGGCATGACGGCCATGGCCGGCGGCAGCGCCGCGCCCTCACCCGATGACGCGAAACTCAAGCCCGGCGACATGGTCGGCATCGATCTGATCGAGGGCGATCTTTCGATCAGCTCGGGCTGCACGGTTACGACCGTTGTCGGCGACCGCATCCTGGCCTGCGGCCACCCGCTTTTTGGTTTTGGCTCGGTGCAGATGCCGCTCTCGCGCGCGCACGTGATCATGACGCTTTCTTCGGCGCAGTCCTCGACGAAGGTCATCAGCACCGGCGGCGTCATCGGCACCCTCACGCAGGATCGCCAAACAGCCGTGATGGGAACGCTTGGCGCGGGCCCCGCGATGATTCCGCTCGACGTGACGCTCGACACTCCAGCCGAGCAGAAGAAATATCATTTCCAGGTGATCGAGAGCGCGCAGCTGACTCCGACTCTGGTCGCCACCGCGGCATACAACGGCATCGTCGGCAGCCCCGCCTACGGCGAGGGAGCCACCTTGCAGATGGATGGCACCATCGCCCTCAAAGGCCACACGCCCGTCAAGCTCGAGGACCTGTTTGCGCCGACGGACCAGACCACGCCTGCCGCCTTTTACGTAGCGACGGAGGTGATGGCCGATTTCGCGCGCATCTACTCGAATCCGTACGAGCCGCCGCAAATCGATCACATCGATCTGCACGTCAAAACGCTTACGGAGAAGCGCTGGGCCACGATCGACAACGCCTGGGTGGAGCACAGCGAAGTGCGGCCCGGCGAGGCGCTCAAAGTGAAGGTTCTGCTGCGGCCGTATCGCGGCGCGCCGTTCATCCAGGAGATTCCGGTCACGATTCCCGCGCAAGCGACTCGCGGCGCGCTCCAGCTCGTCGTCAGCGGCGCCGATTTTCTGAACCGCAACGTGCAATCCCTCGCCGCCACTTCGCAGGGACAGCTTCCGGGCCTCGAAGAGCTGATTCAGCTGACCAATCGCGAGCGCCACAACGACCGCGTCTACGCCACTCTGCTTCAAGCCACTCCCACGATGCTTGTCGAGGACAAGGAATTGCCGAACGTCCCCATCTCGGCGATCAACGTTCTCAATCAGCGGCAGAATTCCGGGAACGCGCGGCTGTTGTTCCAATCGACAGCCGGAGAGTGGTCGGTCGAGATGCATCAGGTGATCGCCGGCCAGCGCATGTTGACGATTACCGTGAAGTGAGTCCCCGCCCAAAAAGGAGCTCTCGTTGATGATCCGGCGAACGAATGTCGTGTGCCTGCTGGCGCTCGCAATCCTGTTGCCGATGGCCGCGCGCGCCGAGCACACGCGCTATTGGCGGCAAACCGACTTCGCCGAATTTCAGAAAGGCACCGCCAAGGGCGTCGCCGTCCGCAGCGACGGCAAGCTCCGTCCCGCGCCGAAATTCGACTCGTTCGCCGATCCAAACCTCGCTTACGTGTGGGCGCTGCGCATGAATTCGAAAGGCCAGCTCTATGCTGCCGGCGGTTCCGACGCGAAGGTGATGCGGTTTGACGACGCAGGCAAGCCGACGACGGTATTCGAATCCGCGGAGCTTGCGGCGCAGGCAATCGCCTTCGACGCCGCCGACAATCTCTACGTCGGCACTTCCCCGGACGGCAAGGTCTACCAGGTGACGCCCGACGGCAAGAAGAACGTGTTCTTCGAGCCGAAGACGAAATACATCTGGGCGCTGGCGGTCGATTCGCAGGGCGCGCTCTATGTGGCCACCGGCGACACGGGCGAAGTTTTCGTGGTCACGCCGGACGGAAAAGGCCAGCGCTTCTATCAAAGCCGCGAGCGCCACGCGCGTTCGCTCGCGTTCGATTCCAAAGGCAATCTCCTCATCGGCACCGAGCCGGACGGGCTGATCGTCCGAGTCGAAGTCACGCGCAAGACTCCGAAAGCGGCGCCCGAAGCCGGCGCATCGTTCGTGGTCTACGAAACAAACAAGGCCGAGGTCACGTCGCTCGTGACGGACCCCGACGGAAATATCTACGCCGCGTCCATCGGAGACAAGTCGCGCGCGCTCGCGTTCCCGCGCGTTCCGCCCAACGCTGTCGCTCCACCGGCAACGGTAACCACCGTGACCGGGGCAGGCACGGTGATCACGCAGCAAGCTCAGGCTCCCGCCGCGCAAGCGAACATCGTGTTCCCCTTCCCCAGCATCGCGCCGGCGGGCGGAGCCGAAGTCGTCCGCATCGCGCCGGACGGTTCTCCGCAGACGCTTTGGACCTCGCGCGAGGAACTCGTCCTCTCGATGGGCCTTTCAACCGCCGGCAAGCTCCTGCTCGGGACGGGAGACAACGGCGCGCTGATCGAACTCGAAGGTGACGATGTCTATTCGAGCGTCGCCACAACCGCATCGGAGCAAGTGACCAGCGTCGTGGCCGGCCCCGCCGGTAAGGTTTTCGTCGCCACCGCCAATCCCGGAAAACTTTTCGCTCTCGGCCCGGGATCGGAGCCCAACGGCAGCTTTGAATCCGAAGCCTTCGATGCGAAGATTTTCTCGCGCTGGGGCCGGCTGACTTGGTGGGGCGATAACGGCGCCACCGACGGCAAGGTCTTGTTCTACGTTCGCTCCGGAAATACTTCCACGCCGGAAGACAACTGGAGCCCGTGGTCCGGCCCGTACAAGAACGCGTCCGGCGACTCCGTCACCTGCCCGGCCGCGCGGTTCGTGCAATGGAAGGTCGTTTTCGCGGATTCGGACCAGGGCCTCGCGCCGGGCATTTCCTGGGTCAGCCTGGCGTATCAACCCAAGAATGTCGCGCCGGTCGTCGACGACGTTGTGATGGAAGAGCCGGGAATCCGAGCGGCAGGATTTCCTATGCAGACGGCCGGCGTCGGCAATGCCGCGCCGGCGCAATTGAAATATCCGCGGGCTCCCGGATCGAATCCCGTGCCCATGCAGATCTCCAGCGGCGACGCGTCAAACAGCTCGAAAAACGAACCGCCGCCCCAGGGATTTCAACAAAAAGGCTATCAAAGCGTGCTCTGGAGCGCGCACGACGACAACGACGATGATCTCGTCTTCACCATTTATTTTCGGGGCGAATCCGAAAAAGAGTGGCGCGTCCTGAAGGACAAGCTCACGCAACACTACTACTCGTGGGACACCGCTTCGATGCCGGACGGAGCCTACTACTTGAGAATCGTCGCGTCGGATTCGCCCTCAAATCCTGCGGATCAATCGCTGTGGGGCGCGCGCGAAAGCGATCGCTGGATGGTGGCCAATACGCCGCCGCGTATCGAAATTTTGCGCGCAGGCTCCGGCCTGCTCAATACCAAGGCCTCGTTCGACGCCATCGCCGCGTCCAGCGCCATCGCGCGCGCCGAATACAGCATCGACGCAGGCGAATGGCAGCTGATCTTCCCGACCGACGTCCTCTCCGACGCGCCAAAAGAAAGCTATTTCATGCTGCTTCCCGGGCTGCCTCCCGGCGAACATACGCTCGCCGTGCGGGTCGCCGACGATTTCAACAACACGGCCACGGCGAAGACCACGTTCACGGTGCAGCCGCACAACGGCAACAAGTAGCTCGCCGTTACGCGCCAGGCAGCGCGGCGCTCAATTCGCCCAGTTGCGCGCGGCCCTCATCGGCTCGAATCGTTCCACGGTTGCGCCGAACCCGCGCAGCCCCTGCGGCCCCGTCTCGCCGTCGATGTGAACCACACGCGCGCTGCAGCGCACCTGCTCGGGTTGCCGGCCGGTCAATTCCCGCGGAAGCGTGAAATACATGTCGAGCGCCTCGCCTACTTGCAGCGCTTCGCGCGAGGTGAAATAGACTCCCCGCTCCGAAATGTTGAGGCATTCGCCTTCCAACGTGGCGGCGTTCGCCAGCGACTTCATATCTTCCCTCATGCCATAACTGGCGGCCATTTCCGCCTGCGCGTTTCGTCCGTTCGTGGCCACGCGAAATTTCAGCGGCACCGAACAGATCTTCCGGGGCGAGGTTCGCCGTTCTCTGCCAGACATAGATCCTCCTGACACCTGTCGCAATTGTGTTCTTGCGGACTTCTTCCGGAAGGGGTTATTCGAGGATGTCACCGGCCATAAAGCCGGTCAACAATCTTAATGTTTGCCTTCGTCGAATCCGGCAGCGGTCTACGCGTCTTCTGGACGCGCGTCCGAAGGCGGGAAATTGATCTTCCAGAACCCGGGCGCGGGAGCGCTGAATTCGATCGGAGTATGAAAGCCCTCCGCGGTCTCCCTTGACGGACGAGCGACCCTGCAATCCACGCGCTGGTGGGTGCCGCGGTGCTCGAGCACCAGATGCGTGTCGGCCGGCAGATTCTGTTTCGTCACCACGACCGCGCCCTGCGCCGTCACGCTCAGCGTCGCTGCGTCGAGCGTTGTGTTCTTCCCTTGCAAAGCCACATGAATATTTGCCCGGATGCGAAGCAGCACGCGCTGATTCCGCCGATGCTCGGCGCTGGCGATCGCGGCTTTAACGGGCGTCGCTGTCGCTATGGGTATCGCGTTCGGTGTGTTCGGGGCTGGTGGTTTGATGGTTGGCTTTGACGGATGCGCGGGCGATTTCTTTCCGGTAACGTTCAACGACGTTATTTTCAAAGGTCCACCCCCCAGAAATTGAGATCGGCTGCGAGCAGTTCCACTCCCACGTCCCAGCCGTCGGATCGTTCCGTGCCCTTCCACACTACTACTCCGTTGGCCATCTGTTTCGTGGCCAGGTTCGTCACCTTCACTCGTTCGCGCAGGCCGATTTCCCGCGGGCTTACCAGCAGGCATCCGTAATTGTTGACCACGCGCGTGAAGCCCGCCTCGAACCGCAGCGGGCCGCCGCTGTTTCTCCACTCGATCGTCACCGGCACTCGCGAGTTCATGCGCGGGCCGCGGCGCTTGCTTCTCATCCTGATGTCTCTGGGTGTGTCTTGGGCTAGGGGCATGATTGCGAAATCTCCTGCGGAATTTGGCGAAACGCCGGAGCGCCGGGCCCCCGCGCTTCGGAATCGCGTTCAGTGGTGCAAGTGGATGCTAGGCGGCGGGAATATCGCGGTCAATGGTACGCAGAGACAGGGCTTTTTCGCTGTCCGAAGGTACAAGCGAAAGGAGCAGCTCCACAATCTGACGGCTCGTCTGTTGGCTGCGAGTTCAGTCCGCCGAAACGGGTCCGCCGGCCAGATGCGGCTTGCTCATCCCGGCGATTCTTCCAAAGCGCCGATCGAGCCAGCTCTGGAACGTATCCATGTAGGTATAAAATACAGGAGTTAGGTACAGCGTCACGAGCTGCGAGAAGATCAACCCGCCGCAAACGGCGATTCCCAGCGGTCGCCGGGAATTCGCGCCCGATCCCAAGCCAATCGCGATCGGCAGCGTGCCCATCAGCGCGGCCATGGTCGTCATCATGATCGGGCGGAACCGCACCACGCATCCCTCGTAGACCGCTTCGGCGGCCGTCGTGTTTCCTTCGTGTTCCCGCGCGATGGCGAAGTCGACCATCATGATCGCGTTCTTCTTCACGATCCCGATCAACATGATCACGCCCACGAAGCCATAAAGGTCGAGGCTATAGCCGAAAACCTGCAGAGTCAGCAGCGCCCCGAATGCCGCCGATGGCAGCCCGGAAAGAATCGTAATCGGATGAATGAAACTTTCGTAGAGAATTCCCAGCACGATATAGATCACCAGGATCGCAACCAACAGCAAAATCCCCAATCCGCTCAGCGACGACGCAAACGCCTGCGCCGTGCCCTGGTATTGCGACGTTACCGTCTGCGGCAGCGACTTCGCAAGTTCGTTTACCTGATCCACAGCCTGGCCGATGGCCACACCGGGCTTCAAGTTGAACGAGAGCGTGACCGACGGCAGCTGCCCCAGGTGGTTGACAGTTAACGGCCCGAGGCTCGTGCCCAGGCTAGCCACTGCGTTGAGCGGAATCAGGTTCCCCGAGCTCGACCGGATGTAGAGCAACGGGAGCGCAGCCGGATCCTTCTGGTACTGGTCTTCCAGCTCCATGATCACCCAATACTCGTCGTTGGGCGCGTAGATGGTCGAAACCTGCCTCTGCCCGTACGCGGTGTAGAGCGCATCTTCGACCTGCTGCGCCGTAACGCCGAGAGAGGACGCTTTGTCGCGGTCGATCTTCACGTCCACTTGCGGATTCGCAATCTGCAAGTCGCTCGTCAAATCCTGAATCCCCGGCAGGCTCTGCATCCGTTGCTGGAAGTCCGTGGCCACGCGGTAGAGCTCCTGCGTGTCCGGGCTCTGCAACGTGAGCTGGTACGGGCTCTCCGTGACGTCGCCGCCAATCTGAATCGGCGGCGGATTGCGCGGAAACGCCGCGATGCCCGGGACCGTCGCCATCTTCATCCGCAGGCCCTGCATTATCTCGTTGACGTCTGGATGATGGCTGAAAAGCGGGGCCGCGGCGCGTAACGCGCTCCCCAGCACCGGAACCCCGCCATACTTCTGCACTAGCTTCTGCATCGTAGGGCTCGGGACCAGCGGCCGGTCCTGCGGGTACTTCAGGTGGATGAACATGAAACCGGAATTTCCGCCGCCGCCGACCAAGCCCACCGTGGAGAAGAATCCTTTTCGCGACGGCTCGTTAAGCACGATCTTGTTCAGAGCCTCCTGATGCGCCTTCATGGAATCGAATGAAATGCCCTGCGCCGCGCGCGTGTACACCTGAATCGTCGACGAATCGACTTCAGGCAGGAACCCTTTCGGAATCGCATAGAATTGCCAGACGGTGGCGAGCATGATGAGCCCCGAAATGCTCATTACGAACACGCGATGACGTAGCGACCACCGCAGCGAAGTTTCATACCGGTTCAGAAGCTTCTCGAAAAAATGCTCCAGCCACATATAGACGCGCCCGTGCTTCAGCGCGTGCATCGGCCGGAGGAATCGGCTGCACAGCATCGGCGTCAGCGACAGGGACACCAAGCCGGAAACCAGCACCGCCATCATGATGACTACCGAGAATTCATGCAGCAACCGCCCGATGATTCCTCCCATGAAGAAGACCGGGATGAACACGGCGGTCAGCGACAGCGTCATCGAAACGATCGTGAAGCCGATTTCTCTCGAACCCTTGAGCGCGGCCTCCATCGGAGCCTCGCCGAGTTCCATATGCCGCACGATGTTTTCCAGCATCACGATCGCGTCGTCGACCACGAAGCCCACCGACAGCGTCAGCGCCATGAGCGACAGGTTGTCGACGCTGTAGTCGAGCAGGTACATCACCGCAAAAGTTCCGACGATCGACATCGGAAGCGCGATGCTGGGAATCACGGTCGCCGAAAGGTTCCGGAGGAACAGAAAGATCACCAGCACGACCAGGCAGACGGCGAGAAAAAGGGTGAACTTCACTTCGTTCACCGACGCTCGAATGGTCTCCGACCGGTCGTAGACTTCGATTAAATTGATCGAGCGCGGCAGGATCGCCTCGAACTGAGGCATTATGGCGTGTACGCCGTCGACGACTTCCACCGTGTTCGTTCCCGGCTGCCGCTGGACCGCCAGAATGATGGCGTGCTCGTCGTTGTAGCTATTTGTCTGCTTGTCGTTCTGCACTCCATCAATGATGTTCCCGAGCTCGTCGAGCCGCACCGGAGATCCGTTCCGGTAGGCGACAATCAGCGGGCGATAGAGCGTAGCGCGGGTCAACTGCCCGTTCGCCTGCACCGTGTACGCCTTTTGCTCGCCGTAGAGCGTTCCCGTCGGCAGGTTGACGTTGGCGTTCTGCACCGCTGTCGTCACTTCATCGATTCCGATTTGCCGCGCGGCAAGCGCATGCGGATCGAGCTGGATTCGCACCGCGTATTTCTGCGACCCAAACACGTTCACCTGCGCCACGCCCTTCACCATCGAAATCCGTTGCGCCAGCAGCGTCTCCGCGTACTGATCCACCACCTGGGGCGACACGGTCGACGAACTCAGCGCCAGGTAGAGCACCGCCTGATCGGCAGGATTCACCTTCTCAAACGACGGCGGGCTTGGCATGTTGGGCGGCAGCTGGCCTTGGACGCGCGCGATGGCCGCCTGCACGTCCTGCGCCGCCGCATCGATGTTCCGGCCAAGGTCGAATTGCAGCGTGATATCGCTGTTGCCGAGCCGGCTGGTCGAGGTCATCGAATCGAGCCCGGCGATCGTTGAAAACTGCTTTTCGAGCGGCGTCGCGACGGCCGCCGCCATGGTGTCGGGATTTGCTCCCGGCAGGCTGGCCGATACATCAATGGTGGGATAATCGATCGTCGGCAAATCGCTCACTGCCAGCGAGCGATAGCTGATAAGCCCGAAAATCAGGATCGCCGCCATGACCAGCGTGGTCATGATCGGGCGGCGAATGAATGGTTCGGCGACGCTCATCGAATGATGCCTAGCTCCCGGATGGTCCCGTGGTGATGTGCACCAGCATGTCGGGTACCAGCCGCAGCTGCCCGTCAGTTACGACCGTGTCACCGGCCTGGATCCCCGCGAGGATCACCGTGCTCGATCCTACGGTGCGCCCCACTTTGACGGCGCGCTGCTCGGCTCTCATATCGCTCTTCACGACGTAGATAAAGTCTCCCTTTTGCCCCGTTTGTACCGCCTGCGTCGGCACCACAATCGCGTTTTCATCCTGGGCCAGACGCAACAGGACATTGGAGAATTGCCCGGGCCAGAGCCGGTAGTCCGGGTTTTCAAACGTGCCCTTCAACTTGATCGTGCCGGTTGTGTTGTCGACCGTGTTGTCCACGAACGTAAGATGGCCGGTTTCCGTCTTTGTATCGCCGTAGGGCGTCGCTTCCACCTGCAGCCGGCCCTGCTTCATGAATTTGTCGATCGTGGCGATGTATTGTTCCGGGACGGAGAAATCCACGTAGATCGGGCTCACCTGATTGATCACGATCAGCACGGGAACATCGTTCTGTTTCACGATATTCCCCGGATACACCTGCAACGCCCCGGTGCGCCCGTCGGTGGGCGCGTAGATCTTGCAATATTCCAGCTGTAAGCGCGCCGATTCGACCGCCGCCTCATCCGCGCGAACGGTGGCCTCCTGCGCCGCAGCATTCGCCTGCATCTGGTCGAATTGCTCTTTGGCAGCCACTCCGGCCTTGTAAAGCTGTTCGTAGCGGCCGGCCTGCACGGCATTCAGCTCCGCCTGCGCCTTGTCGCGCGCGAGGTTGCCCTGCGCTTGTGCGAGCGCCGCCTCAAACGGCCGCGCGTCGAGCGTGAAGAGAAGGTCTCCCTTCTTCACGAACTGCCCTTCCTGAATGTGTACCTCATCGAGTACCGCGTTGACCTGTGCCTTCACGGAAACGGACGTATAAGCCTCGGCGGAGCCGATCGCCGTCAATTCAATCGGAACGGTCCTCGCCTCTGCGTTTGCCACCGTAACCGGCACGGCCATCATCGGCGCCGTCTGCACTGTTTTCGTCGTGCAGCCACCCAGCGCAGCCATCGCGAGCGTGATCAACGCCATGAAACCGTGAGCTGAATTGCTTTTCATCGGTGATTGTGTCCTGGTAGTTCTTAAACCGCCCGTTCAACGCCTACACTTCGGCGACGCGCTGGCTCCCATGTGTGGGGAACGTATGCGGGAACGGTGCCGCTAAACCGGCGCTAAGTCCCACCCCGTCTAGGGTGTTGATCGACAGTTTCCCCGAGGTGCTGCGAGTAACCAAACCCTTAACTAAATTAGACGCGCTCCCCAGCCGCCAAGTTTCGAGGAAGTCCTCGCTTTTCAGCCTTCCGCCGCCTTATCCAGGAACCACAGGGCGCGTCCATCCGGTCTTATTATACCTGCTGGATACTGGCTTGGCTTGCCGGCAGGTTCGCTGCGCAGCGCGGCCACAATCTCGCGTTTATTCTCGCCGGACACCAGGAAGAACGTATTCCGCCCCCGGTTCAGCACCGCCGGCGTCAAAGTCAGCCTCTGCGGCGGCTTGGCCGGCACCTCAACCGCCATCACCCATTTCTGCTTCTCCGCCAGAGCCGGCGAACCCGGGAAAAGCGACGCGACGTGCCCCTCGACTCCCAGTCCCAAAAGCTGCACGTCAAACGCCGGCACCGCCGAGCCAAAGAACTTCCGCAGCTCCGCCTCGTATGATTCCGCGGCGGCCTCCTGCGACGAAAAATCATCTGGCCCCCGCATCGGATGCACATTGGCGGCTGGAATCGGCACGCGCCCGATCAGCATTTCCCGCGCCATTCGGTAATTCGAAAGCGGCGAATCCGCCGGCACGTACCGCTCGTCGCCCCAAAATAAGTGCACCTTATCCCACGGCGTGCTCACGCCGTGATTCCCCGCCTCCGCCCACAACGCGTACAGCTTTGCCGGCGTGTTTCCGCCTGCCATCGCGATCGCAAACCGCCCTCGCTCCTTGATCGCATCGCGCATCACGCGCAGCAGCTCCTCGAGCGCGCCACGGCTAAGCGCAGCCAGATCGGCGAAAACACGTATGTCCATATTCATTTGGAAATTCACCCGTCGCTGATCTCGCGATTGTTTTAGGGGGTCGGAGCTTCAGCTCCGACATCAACGGCATCGCAATAAACTCGGGGCTTTAGCCCCTCAGGTTCTCGCGCTTTCTCTTACGTTACTTCGTCGTCTTCACCGCATGGCCGCCAAACTCATTGCGCATGATGGCCAGCACCTTGTTGGCAAACGGCTCCGGATCCTGCGAACGAAATCTCGCATCCAGGGCGCCAGTCAGCGTCGGCAGCGGCACACCGAGCTCGATTCCTTCGATCGCCGTCCAGCGGCCCTCGCCCGAATCCGTCACGTACGCGCCGATCCCCTCAAGCGACGGATTCTTCGTCAGCGCATCAACCGTCAAATCGAGCAGCCACGACCGCACCACGCTGCCGTACTGCCAGATATTGGTGATCTGCAGCAGGTCGAGCCCGAATTCCTTCTTGTGCCGGAAAAGATCGAGCCCCTCGGCGTACGCCTGCATGATCCCGTACTCGATTCCGTTGTGGACCATCTTCACGAAATGCCCCGCGCCCGCAGGCCCAACGCGTCCCCAGCCCTTATCCTTCGCCGGCGCGAGCGTCTCGAAAATCGGCGCCAGCCGCTTCACCACCTCCGCATCACCGCCGATCATCAGGCTGTATCCTTCTTTCAGACCCCAGACCCCGCCGCTGGTCCCCGAATCGACGAAGTTGATCTTCTTCGGCGCCAGCGCCGCCGCGCGCCGCATCGAATCGCGGTAATACGAATTTCCTCCGTCGATGATCGTGTCGCCCGGCGCCAGATGCGGCAGCACTTGATCGATCGTCTGGTCCACCGGAGCTCCCGCCGGCACCATCAGCCAGATCGCGCGCGGCGTCTTCAGCTGCGCGATCAGCTTTTCAAGCGTGTCCGCTCCGGCCGCGCCTTTCTCGACCACGCGGCTCACCGCGGCCGCGTCGCGGTCGAGCCCCACGACGCGATGCCCGCCCTTCACCAGCCGCTCGACCATGAACCCGCCCATCTTCCCCAACCCGATCATTCCCAGTTCCATCGTTCTCTCCTCTCAATTCCGGCACCGTAGGGGCACGATATATCGTGCCCGGCGCTGATTCTTGGCGACGCCTCTTCCATCAGGCACAGCCTGTCATCCCGAACCCAGCCGCGCTTTCGCGGCTGGCGTGAGGGATCTGCTGTTCGATTCTCCGGCGTCAGGCGCCGTCGGCCGTCACTCCCAATTTCGCCAGCTCCCCGCGCAATTGCGCCACATCCCTGAACTGAATCGTGTGCATCCCCATCTCGCGCGCGCACTCCAGATTCAGCCCGCGGTCGTCGATCAGCACGCACTCGGCCGGATCGCGCTGCGTGATCTTCAATGCCAGGCCGTATATCTCGCGCTCCGGCTTCCGCACGCCCAGATAGCACGAGCTGAAAAACGCCCGGAAACAATCGCGAAGCTGAAACGTCCGAATCCTGTAATCATTGATCTCCAGCGATTCGTTGTTCAGCGCCGCGTGCATGTGCGGCTTTGACTTTGCCAGCCATCGTAAAAATTCGAGCGACTCCGGCAACGCCTGCGACTGCTCGAACATGAACTGCCTAAATTGCTCTTGTGTGAATGGCCGGTCGCGGTAAAAAACCGTCCGCTGCAGATATTCGTTCAGATTGGCCTGGCCGCATTCGAACGCGTTGAGCATCAACTCGTGCCGGTCCTCGAAATCGGCCCAGTCGAGCTTGAATTTCTCAACGGCCTTCTGACGCGACCCTCGGTCCCACCCGTTCGTCAGGATGACTCCGCCGTTATCCCAGAAAAGTGTGGTGACTTCCGCCATGAGCCCTCAGCGCAGCATCCCGCGCCACTATTATCCTCGATACCGCGTGCACCGTAGAAGCACATTTCTCACCGCCTTGAATGTATAATCCCCCGCACTCATGCCCCTTTCCAATGGTTCGCGCCTCGGCAGCTACGAGATCGTCTCGCCCCTCGGCGCGGGCGGCATGGGTGAAGTTGAGCCGTTTTGGCGGCGTCTGAGCCGCCAGGCAAAATCCCGAACGGAGCGAGGGATCTCTTGCGAAGCACCGGCACAAAAGTCGGTTCATATGGAATCGTGTCCCCTATAGGCGCTGGCGGCATGGGGGCAGTTTGCCTTTATTCCGAGCGAGGTGTCGGCGCTGCCGGTCGGCGGCGGCTCGTCCGATCGCAAGCCCTTTCCGGTGATCAAGTCGGACGCCTGTAACGCCATCGGCCGATTCTCTCCCGATGGCGATCTTTAGGGGGTCGGAGCTTTAGCTCCGACATAAAATCATCGGCGCGATAGCGCCAACCTTTGCGCTGACTCTCTCGCAGCATGTCTTCCCGCCGCCACATTTCCCGCGCACTGCTTCACGCCGCGAGCCGCAAATCCAGTAGACCTTCTTCCAGCATCAAATCCGCCAGCATGCCAGCCGCCCAGAAATCGCTGACCATCTTCACCGTCGGCCATTCCACGCATCCCATCGACCATTTCATCGAACTGCTGCAAGCCAACTCGGTCGCGCAACTCATCGACATTCGCACCATCCCGAAATCGCGCCGCAACCCGCAATTCAATTCCGACGCGCTCGCCGCATCCCTTCACGGCGCGCACATAGGCTATGTCCACATGAAAGATCTGGGAGGATTGCGCCACCCGCGCAAAGACTCGATCAACCTAGGCTGGCGCAACGACAGCTTTCGCGGCTACGCCGACTACATGCAAACCGAAGAATTCGCAGCGGCTCTCTCGTGCGCGATCGACCTCGCCAAAGAGTACCCCGCCGCGCTGATGTGCGCCGAGGCCGTCCCCTGGCGCTGCCACCGCTCACTCGTCGCCGACGCCCTCTCCGTCCGCGGCATCCGCGTCCTCGAAATCATCAACTCCGCGGAGCCCAAAGAGCACAAGATGACGCCCTTCGCCCGCGTCCGCGGCACCCAAATCACCTACCCCACTGATCAAGGCTCACTCCTCAGTCCGCCTCAGGGGTAGCACGCACGTCAATCATGCGGTCATTTCCCCTGGTCTTCATGCGTGGTCGAAATTACTCTTGAGCTACGTACTTGGCGATGTCACGCTTCCTCACATCTCGTTGGGTCACGCTAGCCGGGCTGGCGATCTGCTGTACGGTCAGTCTCGGGTGGCAACATTCTTCAAGACCCGATCTCGACCGGTTGCTCCTGCGTGCCTCGGAGCAGGGTGACGCTGCCGCCGTCCGCCGCCTGTTAGAGGAAGGAGCCGATGTCGAGAGCAAATCCCCGGACGGCACTACCGCATTGATGGTTGCCGCACAGAATGATTGCACCGAGGTCGTACGCCTGCTCCTCGACAAAGGTGCGAACGTCGCAGCGAGAACGCCCGAAGGCTATACGGCGATCCATGCCGCCGCCGAACTTGCGAAGGCGCCCACGCTTCAGCTCCTCCTGGATCACGGAGCGGATCCAAGCGTGCCCGACAACGACGGCGCGATTCCGTTACAGGCAGCCGCCGGCCGAGGGAACATGGACGCCGTCGTCCTTTTCTTGGCCCGGGGCGCGACGATCGAGCAAAAGAATCTGGCGCTCCTCGAAGCAGCCCACGGGTTGCCCATAGCCATCATGGAGGTCGCCGACGGTCCAGACGGAAATTCGGTTAAGAGACGATACTCCGCGAAGCCCGATCCCGATTCCCCGGCGGCCCGCATTATCAGGCTTCTGCTGCAAAAAGGTGCCGAGATCGAATGGAAGTCCGATGAATACGACGAAGCAGCAACACCCCTCATCGTTGCCGCCAGCTATGGTGAAACAGATGCCGTGAACGAGCTCCTCGAAAACGGCGCCCGCGTCGATGCCACGGATAAGAACGGCGATACCCCTCTCATCGCGGCTGCCTGTGATTGCGTCATAATCGACATGCCGGACACCTACGAATCCATGAAACTGCTTCTGGAAAAGCACGCGAATCCCAACGCGCGAAACACGGCCGGACGCACGGCGCTCATGGCGGCCGTCGACCGATCCCACACCGCCAACATGCAGCTGCTATTGGACAATGGTGCAGCGATCAACGCCAGAGACAACGAAGGCAACACAGCTCTTATGAACGCCGCCAGCGGCGGCGCAATTGATACGATGCCTGCTCTGAAGCTCCTGCTTCAGAGCGGTGCCGATATCAGCGTGAAAAACGACAAAGGTCAAACAGCCCTAGTGATCGCCCGCGAGAATCATCAGGACGACGCCGTTCGCCTGCTCGAAACCGCCGCGGTTCGATAGGCGGACTGCCGCCTAGTGCGGCGGCGGTTCGCCCTTCACCACATCCGACGGCTTTTTCATGATGAACGCCAGCGGGATCAGGCACATCACCACCACGGCCAGAATCGCCACAACGTCCCTGAACGCCAGCGCGGACGCTTGCTGCTGCATCATCATGGCCAGCCGGGCATAGGCCTGGTGAGTTGCATCCGCGGCGCTTGCACCCTGGCCGCGCAACGAGGCCGCCATGCCCTCGACCATCTCCCGAAATCTCGGATTCCCGTATTGCATGTTCGCTGAAAGATAGTTCTGGCGCCGCTGCGTGGCGCGCGTCACCATCGTGCTCACGATGGCAATGCCCGCGCTCCCGCCGATGTTGCGGACGAAATTCATCATGCTCGCAACCTGATTGTTCTTTTCCCTCGGTATGCCCGCGTAGCAAAGCACGTTCGATGGAATGAAAATGAACGCCAGCCCCGCTACCTGGTAGGTCCGCAGCATCGCCGCCGTCCCGAAACCCATCCCCAGACTCAAATGCGTCGCCATGTGATAAAGCCCCAGGGACGTTGCGCCATATCCGACCACCAATAAGTATCGCGGATCCAATTTCCCGGTCAGCGCCCCGGCCATCGGCATGGTCAGCATCATCAGAAAGCCGCCGAGCGCCATGCACTCCCCCGCTTGCTGTGCGGAATATCCCATCAGAGTCTGAAGAAACTCCGGCAGCAGAATGGTTGTCCCGTAGAGAACCGAACCGAGCATGACCATCGAAAACATCGCGGTGGCCAGATTGCGCCTCTTCAAGAGCCGTAATTCGACGATCGGATGCGGATGCCTCCATTCCCACCAGATCCACACCACCAAAATAACGGACGCGATAATGGTCCCTCCCAGAATGTAGTGCGAAGAAAACCAGTCCATTTCTTGTCCCTTGTCGAGCACCATCTGCAGCGTTCCAATGCCCAGGGCCACCAGCCCCAGTCCTATGTAATCGATCCCTCCTTTTTCCGATTTCGCCTTCTCCGCTTTCAGATACGGCGGATCTTCCACAAAACGATAGGTCATGTAGAGGGAAATCAGGCTGATGGGCACGTTGATATAGAAAATCCAGCGCCAATTGTAATTGTCGGTGATCCAACCGCCGATCGTGGGGCCGATCGCCGGAGCCAATACCACCGCCATCGCGTACATGGAAAACGCCATTCCTCGCTGCGAAGGGAGAAACGTGTCCGCCAAAATAGACTGTTCGCTCGGCTGCAAGCCGCCCCCGCCGACTCCCTGGAGAACCCGGAACAACACCAGCATCCCCAGCGTGGGAGCCAGGCCGCATAGAAAGCTGCTCCCGGCGAACAGCACCACGCACGACATGTAGTAGCGTTTGCGCCCCAGCCGCGTGGCCAGCCACGCGCTGATCGGCAGCACGATGCCGTTCGACACCAGATAGCTGGTGAGCACCCATGTCGATTCATTAATGCTCGCGCCAAACGTTCCCGCAATGTGCGGCAAAGCGATGTTGGCGATCGAAGTGTCCAGCACTTCCATGAACGTCGCGAGCGTCACCGTGAAGGCGACGAGCCAGGGGTTATAGCGCGGGCGCCACGAGGCGTGGTCGATGACTGCGGAAGCGGCTGCCATGAATTCCTGTTGTAATCAGGCCGAAGCTCAAATAATATACATGCATGTATGTATCCTGTAAAGAATGCGGAGCGTAAGGCGCGATGAATCAACCACTCCCGCGACGCTCTCCCCCTCTGGCAGCTCGTGCACTTTCAGCGCCGCCACCATCGCGCCAGCAGGCGCGCACCGAGGCGACCCGGCGCAAGCTGCTTCTCGCCGCGGAGAAGATCTTCGCGCGCGACGGATTTGAGGCCGCCCGCCTGGAGGACATCGCCGCTCTTGCCGGCTACACGCGCGGCGCCTTCTACGCCAATTTTCAGGGCAAGGAAGACATCTTCTTCGCGCTGCTCGAGCGCTGGGTCGGCCAGCGCATCTCCGAGGTCAAGGCCCTGATCGCGCAGCAGGAAAGTCCCGCAAATTTGTTGCGCGCGCTCCGGGAGCACTACCTGCAAATCACGCAGGATCGCCGCCTTTCGCTCCTCTCCCTCGAATTCAAACTTTTCGCCATCCGCCATCCCGAGGCGCATGCGCGTCTGCGCGCCCGCCAGCGCCGCCTGCGCGCTACCGGAGGCGAACTTCTGCGCCGCATCGCGCGCGTCACCGGACGCACCCTTCCCGTCTCCTCCACCGCGGCCGCCACCGGATTTCGCGCCCTTTCAAGCGCGCTTTCGCTCGAACACTTCGTCGATCCCTCGATGGTCTCCGAGCAGGAGACGCGCCACCTGCTCGGCGTATTCTTCGACGCCATGCTCGGAACCGGTCCCGCAAAGTAATCTCGGCCTTTCCACCGCATCTGTTCGCGCCTCTCTCGTGCGATTCCAACTTTTGTGGCAAAGTAATTCGCGATGTCCGCTTCCGGGAATCCCATGAGCGCGGGCTCCGTCGCGTTCACCTATCCTTCGTACCGGCTGTATCAGACCGCGCGGTTTTTCATCGTGCTTGCGACCGAGATGCAATCGGTCGCCGTCGGCTGGCAGGTCTACGAAATCACCAAGAATACGCTCGACCTGGGGCTCGTCGGCTTGGCGCAATTCCTTCCCGGCATTCTGCTGTTTCTCGTTTCCGGCCACACGGCCGACCGCTACGATCGCCGCAAGGTTCTCACCGCGGGCTACGCGGGCTTTGCGATCTGCTCCGCGCTGTTGCTGGCGATCAGCCTGTCGCGCACGCATTCCATCCGCCTGATTTACGGCGTCGTCGTGCTCGTCGGCATCGTGCGATCGTTCAACGCGCCCGCCAGCCGCGCGATCCTGCCTCTGCTCGTGCCCGAGGAGCATTTCCGCAGCGCGTTCGCCTGGGGCGCGACCATATTCGAGGCCGCCACGATTCTCGGCCCCGCGGTCGGCGGGTTGATTTACGGGATCTTCCGCACTCCGTCGGTCGTGTACGCCGCGGCGACGGTTGCCGCCGCCTCCGCCGCCCTATCGATGCTCGGCGTGATCCCGAAATTCCGGCCGCGCGCGCGCGAACCGTTCAGCGCGAAAGCCGTTCTCGCCGGTCTTCACTATATCTGGCGCGAGAAAATGGTCCTTGGGTCGATCTCGCTCGACATGTTCGCGGTGCTGCTCGGCGGCGCGGTCTATCTGCTCCCGGCGTTCGCGCACGACATTCTGCACACCGGCCCGCTGGGCCTGGGCCTGCTGCGGTGCGCGCCGGCGATCGGAGCGGCGGTGACGGCCCTGCTGCTCGCGCACCGTCCGCTCGGGCGCAACTCCGGCGCGAAGATGCTCTGGTGCGTGGCCGGATTCGGCGTGGCCACGATTCTTTTCGGCATCTCGCACAGCATGGTGCTTTCGATGGTCGCGCTGATTCTGGTCGGCGCAACGGACATGATCAGCGTGGTGATTCGCGGGATTCTGATTCAGCTCGTTACGCCGAACGAAATGCGCGGGCGCGTCAACGCGGTCGACATGATTTTCATCGGCACCTCGAACGAGCTCGGCGGCTTCGAATCCGGCGCGACGGCGAAGCTGATCGGGACGATCCCCGCGGTGATCGTTGGCGGAATCGGCGCCATCGTGGTGACCGCCGCGTGCGCGGTGCTCTTTCCCGAACTGCGGAAGCTCGACGAGCTTCCGTCGGCGGAAACCGCGAAAGAAGTTCCCGCGCCGATCGGTTAGCTCGCGCTGGCCTTTTTCTCCGGCGGAGGCGCGACCGGACCTTCGTAGAGATAGCCGCGGCGCCATTCCTTCACCGTGGTGCCGCCACTGATGCGGGCCTGAATTCCCGGCTTGTAGAAGTTGTAGGGGTGAACCGATTCCGGCGCGCCGACTTCGTCGAGCCGCTTGCGCAGATCGGCGGGAATCGAGAAATCGAGCGAGCCGAGATTGTCGGCAAGCTGCGCGGTTTTCGTCGCGCCCAGAATTACCGACGTGACGCCCGGCTGGGTGACGAGCCAGTTGAGCGCGACTTGCGCGGGCGATCTTCCGATTTTTTTCGCGACGTCGATCAACACGTCGTGCACGCGCCAGTTGTGCTCCGTGAACTTATTGAAGATGGGATTCGGCATGGTCAGCCGGCCTTCGCCGCTGCCGCCCGTGCCCTCGCGCTTGTATTTCCCGGTGAGCAATCCGCCGGCGAGCGGGCTCCAGTTGCAGAGGCCGATGCCGAGTTCCTGCGCGGCGGGAATGTGCTCGCGTTCGATATTGCGCTCGGCGAGCGAGTATTCGAGCTGGAGCGTGGCGCAGCGCTCGAGGCCGCCTTTTTCAGCGAGGGTTTGAGCGCGGGTGAAATACCACGCGGGCGTGTCGGAGAGGCCGTAGTAGCGGATTTTCCCTTCGCGGACGAGGTCGGTAAGCGTCGAGACGACTTCCTCGACGGGCGTGATCATGTCCCAGGAATGGAGATAGTAGAGGTCGACGTAATCCATGTTCAGTCGCTTCAGCGAAGCTTCGAGCGCGGCGTAAATATTTTTGCGGCCGTTGCCGCCGGCGTTGGGATTCCCTTCCTGCGTGCCGAAGGTGAACTTCGTGGCGACGACAGCTTTGTCGCGGAGTTTGCGCTCGGCGACGAACTTGCCGACGATCTGCTCGCTCTGCCCCATCTGGTAGCCGTTGGCGGTGTCGATGAAGTTGCCGCCGTCCTTCACGTACAGGTCGAGCATTTCGAACGAAAGCTTTTCGTCGGCGCCCCAACCCCAGCCGGTACCGAAGCCCATGGCGCCCAGGCACAGAGGGCTGACGCGAAGTCCGGTGCGGCCGAGCGTGACGTACTCATTCAATCGCATATGATTCCTCCTGAAAGCCACGTGGTTAGTGACGAGTGGGTAGTGGCTAAAGAACTTCTAAATCCGGGAATTCGGTCATCGAAAAAGTGTCCCACTTGATTGGGGTGCCGATCGTTTGTTTTCAGCGAGTTACGTCGGAAATTAAGTGCGATGGCGTCCCACTTAATTTGGCGCAGAGTGGCCCCGTCCGCGCGGCGGATGGGGGCTGCGGCGCAGTGGCGACCGTTTGTTCCGTGTTCGAATCTCGTGCTCATCGTGTCCATGTTACAGGGATGTCAAGAGAAGAAAAGTATGTGCGCCTGTGGACTTTTCCTTCATAGCGCCCGAGCGTCGAGGTCCCACGGCTGAAGCCGGGACTCTCTGGAGCCGTTTGTCGCGGGCCTGGAAGGCCCGCGCTTTCACCTGTCGAGCCCGGACGGGGCGCACTCCTTCGGTCCCGGTCGGCTGACCGGCGACTGCGCCGCGAATGCTGGCCCTGCTTTTCACGCGACTATCTTAGTACACGGGGAGGTGAGCGCAAGGGTGAGGGTGTGTGGACTTTTGCAGCTAGGGAAGTTGAGCGTTAGTCTTGCTCTCGACGAAGTCCCGAGATTAGCGTTGCCACGATCTTACTATGACAGTCTGGCGTTCCCTTTTAGGTTAACTTACTTATAATAACTGAATGTTGAGACCCGTTCCCGAGTCTGAAGGCGAAACCTTCGAGGCGAAGAGCTCGCTCGACCCAACCAGCCCGAAAGATATGTTAGGTCTCGTTGCCGACGTCGTAGCAATGGCTAATACGGCGGGTGGCCGAATACTCATTGGAACGGATGGTTCAGCTCTTCCCGAGAACCACGTCAAGCTGTTCGACAGCGCTAGGCTGGACGACAAAGTTAACTCGTACACCGAGCCTAACGTCGGCGGAATCAGTTCAAAGCTTCTCAGCGACGAGTTTCTGCTCGTGGCCGTGGAAAAGAGTAGAAACCCGCCGCATATTTTTAAACGGGATGGCAACTACAGTGATTCAGAAAAGAATCAGTCGCACATCTTTAGGTCCCGCGACATTTTCGTGCGCCATTCCTCGAAAACAGAACGGGCGACGCGGAGCGATCTGGATCGGATGTTTTCTGAACGGCAAAAAACTCTGTTCGAGAAGGTAAAGATGGTTTTCGAGGCACCTGCCGAGGCTCGGATTCAGGTTGTAGAGGGAGTTGGGGTTCCAATGCGGATCGATCCCGCGGCCCCGGATGCCCGCCCGGTATACGACGTTATGACCCCGAATCCGTTTAGGGACCTCCAGCAGGAACTTATCGCGGCCGTGAAGTCATGGAAGACTAGCCGCCAGCTTCTAAACGAGACCCAAGTCATGAAGGCGTACGCGGAGCGCGAAGGCATTAAGGACGTTGAAGTATTGGAGCTGGTTCTTCGAAGTTGTTGGGAGCGATATATTCCAGGATTCTGGTGGGCGGGGCGCCTGGGTGTGGTTGATCTACCGCAAGTACTAAAGGAGGGAATCGCAGCAGGGACATTCCCCAGTTCTGCCGAAGCGTTGAAGGTGGCTTCGGTACTGCCTCGTGCCATGGCGACAGAGCTCTTCAGACTCGCCGAGGAGTGCCCGAGGAAAAGTGTCAGGCACAAGGCGAAGAGGCTCGGACCCATACTGCGGGCGAGAACGAGAAAATACGAGAAGCTGATCGAAACCCTCTACACGTGGCAGAAGCTGACATACACGGTGCCGAGTGGCACGAAGATCGTTGAGTTCGGAAAAGTAGATGTGGCCACACTAGATGAAATCATCGGGACCATTCTGGCGGGGAAGAATGAGAACCGCGGGGCCTTCAAGACTGCCGAGTCGATCTTGTTCGCTCCGCGAGTGGCCGATTTCTCGTTTCCGGAGGAATCCGAGATTGGACAAACAAGCCAAACATCGTAGGTCGGCCAATCTCAGCTGCTAGATTTCGGCTCAGTTGAGCCCTGTTGTACGAGAGGGAGCCTCCAAATGGCAAATGGAATCGACTCCGTGTTGTACGGCCCGAGCATAGAGTTCCGAAATGACGAATGGGTGAAGTCGAGCCTTCTCTTATGGGATTCGATATACAGAATTGTTCCAACCACATGCACGCCTAATGACAGTCGCGCCATTCGGCTTGCAGAGGATTCTGGATTGGTCCGTCAGGTCAGATTGGAGCCGGATGATCTGTCGGCGGCATATTCGGAGTTTCTAAAATTTCTGAAGGGCGTCCCGTTCACTCCGGCCGGTCTTGACTCCGACCCGACGGAGCGCGTACATCGCGAGAAAGTTGACGCCAGACTCTATCCCTTGCTTGACGCGTTGGCGATTCGGATCGATCCAGAGGGATGGCTTTCCCTACCGAGAGGAGTGGCACGAGGCTACATGCTTTACCTTGCGAAGGCCGTCTCTGGGCGACGGAACTTGGCGACAGCGACGGATAGCGCGGATGAGTGGGCGATCATGCCATATTTCAAGGAGAGAGCGAACTTTGACGAGCGCCTCTATGATCCCGAAGCTAAAGCATTCTATTCCTTCATGATGTTTACGGACATCCTACCGTCGGGACTTGAGTCGGTTGAGATGGAAGAGGTGATCGCATTCGCAGCCAAACGTAGGGATGAAAAGGCAAGACTGCGTAGTGTACTGCGAGAATTCAGTGAGTCCGTTATTACCTGTGAGTCACAGTCCCACGCCGCGGATCTCGTTGCTGACTACGAAGCCCAGATAAGGCAAGCAAAGAGCGATTTCGCAAAAAGCATGGGTTTCTTTGATGCAGAGCAGGGGTATTCACTTCTCACTGTTGATTTGCCCCTCACGCTTGGAGTCTTCGCAAGCTTTGGGGCCAAAGATCCCTATGGTCTATTGAATATTTCTGGTTCCGTTTGCATCGGAGCGATTGCCGCTTATTGGAAATACGACAGAGTGAAGGAAAGAAAGCGAAAAGAGTCGTATGCTTCGTACCTGGTCGAAATTGATCGGAAGGTAGGAAGCAACAGCCGGGCCAACCACGCAAACTACATTCTCGAGGAATTCATAAACGATTAGGTTGCTGGGATTTAGCGGAAAAGCTTTCAATTCCGCGGATTCGTGGCGAAGACGGAGAGCTCTGGGGTGAAGCTGCGGTCGTCCATTTCGAGGATGGCTTTGACCATGTGGGCGATGTCCTCGGGCCCTTCCTGCGTCAGGGTGAAGCGGAGCTTCGTGGGGTTTTCCTTCTGCTCGAAGCCGGCGACGAGGAGAAATTCGTGAGGACTTGGCTGGGATTGACGAGGAAGACGCGGACGTTGTGCTTGCGGAGCTCGTCGTGCCACATACAACCCTAGAAAACATGCTGCGAGAGAATCAGCGCAAAGGAAGGCGCTCCGCGCCGACGTCTATGTCGGAGCTGAAGCTCCGACCCCCTAAGGTGATTGGATAAGGGCGTCGGCTCCTTCGAGCGAGTAGACTTGGCGCTGCTAGACGACCAAGGCTCGGAGGGAAGGAGCCGAGCGATGAAGATTATAGGATGCGATTTTCACACGCGCCAGCAGCAGATCGCGATGCTGGACACCGCGACGGGAGAGTTGGTCGAGCGGCAGTTGCAGCACGAGAACGGCGAGGCAAGGAGGTTTTACGAGCAGTTGCCGAAGCCGATTCGCGTGGGGATCGAAGCGACCGGGTACACGCAGTGGTTCGAGCGGATGCTGGCGGAACTGGGGCACGAATTGTGGGTCGGCGATGCGGCCAAGATTCGCGCCTCCGTGGTGCGCAAGCAGAAGACCGACAAGCGGGACGCGGTGCACATTCTGGATTTGCTGGCACAGGATCGGTTTCCACGAATCTGGATGCCAACGCCGGCCGAGCGGGACTTGCGGCAACTGGTGTTGCATCGCGTGAAGCTGGTGCAGATGAGAACGAAGGTGATGAACCAGCTGCACGCGATGGCCATGGGCCAGGGGCTTTGCCGGAAGAAGAAGCTGTGGAGCAAGGCAGGGCGTCAGGAACTGGAAGCGTTGCCGTTGGGGCCGTGGGCGGCGCGGCGGCGCCAAGAGCTGCTGGCGATGCTGGACCAGTGGGAGAAGCCGATTGCGGAACTGGATCGCGCGGTCCAGGAGCAAGCGGGGGCTCACGGCCAGGCGGTTCGACTGATGACGCATCCCGGCGTGGGACCGGTGACTTCGCTGGCCTTCGTGCTGACGCTGGGGACGGTCGATCGTTTTCCGCGGGGCCGTCAGGTGAGCAGTTATCTGGGGCTGGACCCGCGCACACAGCGCTCGGCCGATCGTGTGCGGGGCGGGCCGATCAGCAAGCAGGGCAGCTCGACGACGCGCTGGTTGCTGGTCGAAGCCGGACAGACGGCGGCACGGTTGGATCCGGAACTGCGGCGGGTGTATCAGCGATTGAAGTTCCGTCGCGGGAGTCAGATTGCCAAGGTGGCCGTGGCACGCCGCCTGGCGGTGAGGTTGTACTGGATGCTGCGCACGCAGGCCAATTACGGAGAGCTGATGGCGCGGCTGGTTCGCATGCGGGGTAGCTCGGGTAGCGGCCTGATGGAGATGAGTCCATCGCGAAGGTGAATGAGCGCCCTGCCTCCTCGGGAAGCCGGGGAGTTTGAAAACAATCCTGGTGGAAAGACCGAATAGATGGCTGATGGAACCAATCGTTCCATCGCACGATTGAAAAAGCGAGCCTTGGTCGGCTGATGCAAAAGCAAAAGATTTCTGGCGAGAAAAAAGAAAGAACCGGACCGGGCAAATTCCCAGTCCCTGATCAGAACCACACGTGTGTATTGACAACGCCGACGCCCTTATAGACGGCCGCTACGAAACCCAAGAGACGTCAAGAACCCCACCCTCAGAAACGAGGATGGGCACCCCTGCAGGGCAAATGCAACGGCAAGATGCCCGCCTGAAGGCGTGCGCTACAAAGGCAGAGCAGCCGCCGATAGGAATTGCGTGAAGGCGCCAATCGGGAGATCCCTCGGCGGAGCCCGGGACACGTTTGGCTACCAGGAAAGCGCGGAGGCGCGACAGCGGAGAGCTGCCGCGCCTTCGCGCAGATTCAAGCGGGGTCGAGACGCCGCCTCAGATCACTAGGTGAGGTGGAAGTTGATGGTGACGTCGAGGCGAATCGCGACGGCCTGGCCATCGAGATACGTCGGCTCGTACTTCCTTCCGGTGACCGCCTTGATGGCCGACTGAAAAAGCAATGCCGGGCCGCTGATGGCGCGAACCTGGGTGACGTTTCCCTGCTCATCTATGATGGCTTCGAGTAAGACGGTGCCCTGAACGCGGGCCTGTCGTGCGATCGGCGAGTATTCGACTGGCGGAGCCGCAAGAAGGCGCGGCTCCTTCATGCCGGAGCTGATGCGGATGGGTCCTTTCGGCTTGGCCGGCGCCGAAGGCGGAGGTGGGGCGACCGCGGCGATGGAAGCGCCGAGAACGTCGCCGGTGCCGCCGGCCACGCCGCCTACATCGGAGATGGCGGGCGCCGCGGAACCGAGATCCGAAGCAGTCTCAACAATTTTCTTCGGGATGATCGTGGGCGCGGTGAGTTGCGGATGAAGAATCGCGAGCTTCGACACGACAGCCTGCGCGCGCACCACCGGCGGCGCCGGAGCCGCGGGCGGAGGCGGCGCGATCAACAGCATTTTGTTGAACTGGTGCAGGTCGATGGCTTGGGTGACGACGAACGGGATGAGCAGGATCGCGCCGACGATCAATCCCTGAAGAAGGAGAGCGAGGCCGGTGCGCGCCACTCGCTTGGCACGGGTTACGGAGTCTTCCTCGATCAGCGCGAAGGCGACTGGTTTCGCGCGGGCGACCGGGGGAGAAGTGGGAAACGTGCGGTGGGCCGATCGATCAAGACCTAGATTCGCTTGCTGAAGTGCACTGGAATTAATCGCGGACATCTGCATCTCCTTTTCCAAGTGGGACCGTCAGGCCGTGGGGTGTCGTCGGAATCTCAACCGAGATCCAAACAGGGCCCACAGCGCCACCGCGTGAAACGAATGCGGTGGGAAAATCCCGTCTCCACGTGAAAAACGAGATGGTGAACTTACACTTTAAAGTCTTAGATAGTTTGCGGATTGAGCCGGGAAACAGCAAACTCAAAATACGGATTGATGCGATTGAAGACGATAATGCAGGGCTAGCACTCGCGTTTGCATGAGGTTATGGCGACTTTGTCGACGGAAATTCGCACATTAAAATTTGGCGAACGACCGATTCCGCACGTACGAATACACGATTGAAATAAACGGCAAGACGCTCGACCCGCAGATCAAGGTTTTTCCCTGATCGCAGCCTGCGCCGCGGCGCCCACGCGCTGATCGTTATTTCGCGCTTTTAGCCGCGCGCTTTTCCGGCAGCTCGAAGACCCAGATGGCAGCGCCATGGTCGGGCGGAATCTGAATCTCCGGCACGAGCACCGGGAACGTGACGCTCTGCGCGCCGCCGCCTCCGACGACGACAGCCAGATATTGCTTGCCGTTGACGCTGAAGCTGATGGGGCAGGAGCTCGGCATGTCGTTCATCCGCATCTTCCACAGTGTTTCGCCGGTCGAATCGTCGTACGCCGTCAAATAGCGGTCGAGCGCGCCCGCGAAGAGCACGCCTCCCGCCGTATCGAGCGTGCAGGTTGATTGCGGCGCGCGCTGCCGATCGATCCACAATACTTTTTTCGTTTCCAGATTGAACGCTTCGACGCGCCCGATTTTCCCGTCCGTATTGTCGGGCCGCATGCGGATGAACCAGTTCACGCCGGAAGAAAGATTGCCGCGCTGGCCGGCTGGCGCGGGGATCAGGTCCATGCAGGACTCAACCATCGGCACGAACAGAATTTTCGTTTCAGGATTGTAGGAGCTGGCGATCCAGCTGCGCCCGCCGCCGGGATGCGGGCAGATCGTGTGCGGCTTGCCGTCGCCGACGACGACTTCGGGATTGATTCTCTTCTCGCCGGTCTTCGGATCGATCGTCGTCACCACGTTCTGGATGCCGAGATCGTGCGAGAAAATGTATTTCCCGGTCGCGGCGTCCATGCCTTCGTAAATTCCCATCTTGCCCGACGTGACGATCAGTTTTTGCCGCGCGCCGTTGACGGGCAGATGGATCACCTGCTGCTCGAAGGCCCAGTCGAGATCCCACTGATCGTTGTGCACGTGCTGGAAATACCAGACGAGCTTTCCAGTGTCCGGATCAAACGCGAGCGTGCAGTCCGTGAACAGACCGTCGTTCGAGACTCCAGGCTTATCGACGCGATGCAGCACCGGGCCGGTATCGTACGTCTGCCCCACGCCGAAAAACGCGAGATTCAGCTGCGGATCGTAACTGCCGGCGGTCCAGACGGAAGCGCCGTTGCGTTTTTCGTTGGGCAGATCGTTCCAGCTGTCGCCCGGCTCGCCGGATTGCGCGATGGTGTGGAAACGCCAGGCTTCCTTGCCGGTTTCGGCGTCGAGCGCAACGATGAAATTCCCGCCGGGCGATTGGCCCGCGATTCCCTGCATCACTTTTCCCTTCGCGACCAGCGGGCCACCGGTGGTCTGGTAGCCCTTCGTGTAATCGGCGAGCGCGGAATCCCAAATCACGCTGCCGGTTTTAACGTCGAGCGCGACGATGTGATCGTCCGACGTGGGAACGTAGAGGCGATTGCCGTAGAGCGAGATGTTGCGCTTCACGCTGAGGCGTGCGTCGTTCGGCAACTGGCGCGAGTACTGCCAGAGCAGATCGCCCGTCACCGCGTTGAGCGCCTGCACTTTATCCCCGTAGCTGTGCACGAAGAGGATGCCGTCGTGCTCGAGAGGCGTGGCTTCGTTTTGTCCGTTGGGCAGCGACCAGGCCCATGCCACGCGCAAATCCCCGACGTTCGATTTGTTGATCTGCTTCAGCGGGCTGAAGCCGTGATCGTCGTAGGTGCGGCGCCAGATGAGCCATTCCGAGGCGGGCGGATTGTCGAGCAGCGCGTCGGTGACCGGCGAAAACTTCTCGAGCGGATTCGGCAGCACCACGGGCGTCATCGGCGGAGCGAGCGGCGAAAGCGGCATCATCGGCGCATTGCGCTGCGTGCCGCCGCGGGGAATCGTCATGGCCGCGAGAGCGGTTGTCTCCGTGGGGAGCGGTTTGTCGCCAGGCTGCACGCCGTTGGTTTGCAGGAGGAATGCGACAATCTGCGCGGTGGTATCGGGACCGGGCGAGCTTGGGCTCGCGGGCGGCATCTTCGTGGCGATGAAGGTAAAGAGCGCGGCGGCATTTTGGCCGCCCCAATTCAGGCTGAACGCGGCGCCGCGCAGCGAGCTGGCGAATTCGCTGCCGCCGAGATTCGTGCCGTGGCAGCTCGCGCAGGTTTTCGCGTAGGCGTCTTTTCCCAGCGCGGCCTGCGCGGCAGTGAACATGGCGACGTTGCGGCTGTTACCGATCTGCATGTTCTGCGCCCGCAGCGGCACGGACGAGCAAAGCGCGACGAACATCCCGCCCACCGCCGCAACGCACCCGATCGCAATACCACGAACGACTTTTCGGCCCCGAGTCATGGTTCCCCCTAAAACTTTTCGGGTGCATTGAACCACTATCGAAATGAGAAGACTAGAAGAAACGTTTAAGACAAGATTTACCGCGGGGCGGAACTACATGGGACACAGAAAAGGGCGCCAAAACCTACAAAGAGATGCCGCGTGTTATGCGGCGCGCGGCCGCGGGGCGGAGCTGGCGCGAATATTCCAGATGAGCGTGCCGCCTGCCAGCGCGAGAAACGCGAACACTCCGAAGAAATCGCCGGCGCCCGGCAGCTCGGAATGCATACTCGAGGTGGTAACTGACCACGACCAATAGACGCGGATCGCGTCGAGCACAGCCAGAGTCGTGCAGAGGAAGTGCAAGCGCGTGGCCGAGCGATCGAACGTGCGTCCCGTAAAGATCTCGATCAGCCAGTAAATCACGGCGAACACCGCGAATGGCATCGCCAGCGGCAGCCACAAATAGCCCGGCGAGACGTAGGTCAGCGCGCCGTCATTCATGAACGGCATGCGAGCGGGCGATTTCACGATCAGGAAAATTCCCGCGAGAATGAAAAATGCGGCCGCGACGCCGAAGATCACCGTGGGAGAACTCGACCAGTCGAAGGTCGCCGCGATTTTCTGCGGCGTGCTGCTCGGCGCGCGCGACGGGACAACGGGTCGCGAAATGGGGATCACGGGCCGCGCAGCCGCGACCGAGCCCTTTGCCAGAGCGTAGGTCATCACCACATTCGCCACGAAAACGCCTTCGCCCAGAATCGCGATGTATGTCAGCAAGTTGTCGCCCAGGCCGCTGAGTCCGAAGAATTGCGAATCGTTGGAAATGAGCGCGGCGACATCGACGATGTACGCCACCAGCAGCAGAGCGGCACCGCCGGCGACCTGAAGGTGGCCGATATCTCGATTCAGTTCCCGCCCGGCGACGCGCTCGACCGCGACCCATTCGATGTAGAAAAATCCAAACGTGAGCAGCCCGAAGAACGAAAGCATCGCCAACTGGCGAGTCCATTCAAACCACGCCGCCATGCTGCCGACGTGGCTCGCAACTACCGTGGCCGAAATGCCCCAGGCGACCAGGCAGAAAAAGCAGACGTAGTGCAGCAGCTTCTTCGGCGGCAGAGGAATCTTTTCAAGGAACATCGGGCGTGTCTCTTCATTCCACTCTATCACCGGGGATTCGCCGAGGGCCTGGCGCGCCGCAACGGGATGCGCAATCGGGTACGTCTCAGGTCTTGGGGTTCTGTGGGTTGCGCAGTTTCCACGCGATCTGGCGGAACATGCCGAGCCAGATCACCGCGTCGCGAGCTGGAAGATTCAGCCGGCGCACCAGCCGGCGAATCCGCTCGTCCGAATCCGCCACGCGGCGCAAATCCGTAAAGCCGGATAGCTTGAGTGCGTCGAGCAACAGCGCGGTGATGCGTTCCACCTCCGCGGCCGACGCGCGCGGGAGTTTTTCCGGCACGCGCGGCGCTTTCGAGTCGCGAATCAGCTCGTAGAGGCAGACGGCGACGGCCTGGCCGAGGTTCATCGAGATGTTCGCGTCGACCGTGGGTACGCGCAGCAGCCAGTGGCAATGGCTGAGCTCATCGTTCGTGAGGCCGCGCTTCTCGGAGCCGAACAGCAGCGCGACGCCGCTGGTAGCGAGGCGCCGGCGGATCAGGCGAGTTCCGTCTTCCAGGCGCCGTAGCGGATGGTGGAGATTGCGCCTGCCGACGGCGGTAGTGCCGACGACGAGAGTGCAATCGGCCACGGCCTCGGCGACGGTTTTGAACTGCTCCGCGCCCGCGAGCACGTTCGCCGCGCCGACCGCGGATTTCGCTTCGCGGAAGGCGGGCTGGTAGGGATTCACCACGCGCAAGCGTGTAATGCCGAAGTTGCTCATGGCGCGCGCGGCGGCGCCGATGTTGAGCGGGTTGCGCGTCGAGACCAGAACGATGCGCAGGCGATCGAGTTGAGCGGCGGTGGGCAAGCGCCGATATTCTAACAGCAGGTCGAAAACCAGCGCTGCGTGCGATCGCGCCGGCGTACCGTGGCTCACTTGACGCCCGTCGCGCGGACGTGAAACTATGCCGAAATCCAGCATCGGGGCCCCCGGCGCGCCGGTGTTGCGCGCTGGGGTGGTAGCACAGGAGCGCACACATGGCGACACAACTGGCATCAACCTACGCGGATTTGAGCATCTTCATAGGCGGCGAATGGCTCGCGGGCGGCGGGCGGAAGACCTCGCCGGTGATCAACCCGGCGACCGAAGAAGTGATCGGGAACCTGCCGCACGCTTCGAAAGCGGATCTCGACCGCGCGCTTGCCGAGGCCGAGCGCGGATTCAAATTGTGGCGCGCGATTTTTCCCGACCAGCGCGGCAAGATCCTGAAGCGCACGGCGGACCTGATGCGCGAGCGCGCCGAACAAATCGCGCGGATCGCCACCACCGAGTCGGGCAAGTCGATTCACGAGACGCGGATCGAAGTGCAGATGTCCGCGAATATTTTCGAATGGTTCGCCGAAGAAGGGCGCCGCGCTTATGGCCGCGTGCTGCCGCAGCGCGCTCCCGGAACCCGCCTGGCGATCGTCAAGGAACCTGTTGGGCCGGTCGCGGCGTTCGCGCCGTGGAATTTCCCGATCGGCAATCCCGCGCGAAAGATCGGCGCGGCGCTGGGCGCGGGATGCTCGTGCATCCTGAAACCGGCGGAAGAAACCCCGGCGGCGGGCCTCGCGGTGGCGCGATGCCTGGCGGATGCGGGGTTGCCGGCGGGAGTGCTGTCGGTCGTGTACGGCGTGCCGTCGGAAATCTCCGAGCATCTGCTGGCGTCGCCGATTATTCGGAAGATTTCGTTCACCGGCTCGATCCCGGTCGGCAAGCACCTGATGAAGCTGGCCGCGGAAGGAATGAAGCGCACCACGATGGAGTTGGGGGGACACGCGCCGGTGCTGGTATTCGACGACGTGGACGTCGAGAAGGTGCTCGACATGTGCGCCACGGCGAAATATCGCAATGCGGGGCAGGTGTGCGTCTCGCCCACGCGGTTTTACGTGCACGAAAAGATCTACAACAAGTTTGTCGAAGGCTTCGCGGCGCGGGCGAAGGCGTTGCCGGTAGGCGACGGAATCGAAGAAAAAAACAAGATGGGCCCGCTGGTGCACGCGCGGCGATTGGCGGCGATCGAGGCGTTGATCGAGGACGCGAAAAATGCTGGCGCGAAGGTCCAGGCGGGCGGCACGCGGCTGAAAAGCCCCGGATATTTCTACGCGCCGACGGTTTTGTCCGACGTGCCGAACAAGGCGCGCATCATGAACGAGGAGCCGTTCGGGCCGGTCGCGGTGATCAATTCGTTTTCCGATTACGACGCCGTGATCCAGCAGGCAAACCGGCTGCCGTACGGCCTTGCGGCGTTTGCGTTCACCAATTCCGCGCACCGGGCGAAGCTGGTGGGCGAACAGCTCGAAGCGGGAATGGTCGGCGTGAATACGTTTCAGATTTCCGTGCCAGAGTCGCCGTTTGGCGGCGTGAAGGAGAGCGGCCACGGCTCGGAAGAAGGCATCGAAGGGCTCGAAGCCTGCCTGGTGACCAAATTCATCAGCGAAGCGTAGAAGCAACAGGAGGCATGGATGCTCTTTGATTTCGGGACAATTCCTGCGCGGGAGGGATACAAGCTTCTGGTTTCGACCGTCACTCCGCGTCCGATCGCGTGGATTTCGAGCCAGAATGCGGAGGGGCAACTGAACGCGGCCCCTTTTTCGTTTTTCAACGTTTTCGCGGGCGATCCCCCGGTAGTCGGGATCGGCATCGGGAGTCATGAGCCGGGCCGCCCGAAGGACACGCGGCAGAATATTCGGGAAACGAAAGAGTTCGTGGTGAATCTCGTTTCCGAAGACACGGCCGAAGCCATGAACATCACGGCGATCGAGTTTGAGCCCGGCGTCAACGAGATTGCCGAGGCGGAGCTGGAAACCGTTCCTTCCGTCCATGTAAAGCCGCCGCGGATTGCCGCGAGCCCCGTATCGATGGAATGTGCCTTGATGCAGATCGTGGAACTCGGCCCGGATAACGGCCTGGTATTGGGACGCGTGCTCGCCATGCACGTCCGCGACGACCTGGTGCTCGATCCCGCGAAGCACTACATCGATACGCCCAAGCTGAAGCTGATCGGCCGCATGCATGGCACCGGATGGTACGCGCGCACTTCGGACCTTTTTCAGATGGACCGCATTCCCCGCGGCAACTGGATTCTGCGCGGAGACAAGAAGACGACCGTCCAGGGCTGACGGTGTCCCGAAGCAGAGATTCGTCGGCGTTACACTTTGTCCCCAGGCAGGGCTCCGCTCATCTCACGCGAACCGGAGCGACACGCACCGCGCTTCGACGATCGCCGCGAGCACGTTGACATCTTCGTCGCGAAGGTGATACGAGAAGGCAGGTTGATACTGCACCGAATCGTGGGGGTGAGGCCAGCATGACGACGAAATTCCCGGATATGTTCGATTACAACGGATTCAACGCGCCGATGCGCACCGCATGCGACATCTACGACCTGGTCATCGAAGGGAATCTGCCGAAGGAAATTCGCGGAACGTGGTACCGCACGATTCCCGACCCGCAGTATCCGCCGATGCTCGGCCACGACACGTATCTGAGCGGCGACGGCATGATCAGCGCGTTCAAATTCGAGGACGGCCACATCGACTTCAAGATGAAGTACGTGATGACCGACCGCCTGAAGGCCGACCGCAAGGCGCGCCGCGGGCTTTTCGGCCTCTACCGCAATCCCTACACGGACGATCCCAGCGTGCGCGGCATCAACCGCTGCGTGAACAACACCACGCCGATTTTCCACGGCGGCAAGCTGCTCGCGTTGAAAGAAGACGGACTCGCGGTGGAAGTTCATCCGGAAACGCTCGACACCGTCGGCGTGTTCAACTATCGCGGCAAGCTGAAGAGCCAGACCATGACCGCGCACACGCGGCTCGACGAGGACACTCAGGACCTGCACTTTTTCGGCTACGAGGCCAGCGGCCTCGCGACGCGCGACGTTTCGTATTGCGTGGCGAACAAAAACGGCGAGCTCGTGAAAGAGGAATGGTTCCAGGTTCCCTACGTTTCGTTGATGCACGATTTCGCCGTGTCGAAAGAACACGTCATCTTTCCCGTGTTCCCCACCACCGCCAATCTCGACCGCATGAAGGCCGGCGGCGTTCACTGGGTATGCGACCCGACTCTGGACGCCTACGTCGGCATCATGCCGCGCGACGGCCACGTCAACCAGATGCGCTGGTTCAAACATCCCGCGTGCTCCGCGTTTCATTTCATGAACGCCCACACCGAAGGCAAATTTGTCCACCTCGACTTCGGCATCGGCAAATATGCGCCGTTCCCGTTCATTCAGGAAGCGTCGCACATCCATCCGACGGCCGAGGATTTCGCGTACGGCCGCGTGGTGCGCTGGACGTTCGACATGTCGAAGCCGGGAGAGAAATTCGAGGAATACAAGCTCGCGCCCGCGGGCGATTTCCCGCGCGTCGCGAATAAAGACCACATGAAAGATTATTCCATTGGCTACTACGAGCGCTTCGATCCCGAGGCCGGCGCGCCGCTCGTCGCCGGACCTGTGGGCGCCGGATTCAACACGCTGAGCCGCCTGGAAATAAAAAGTGGCAAGCTGAAGTCGTGGCATTCGAACCGGCCGGTGACGATTCAGGAAGAAGTTCACATTCCGTCGCGAACGCCGGGGCACGAGGGCTACCTCGCGCTCGTCGCCGATCTGCACGATACGCAGCTTTCGGATCTGCTGGTCTTCGAAGCCGAGCACCTCGACAAAGGCCCGATCGCGACGGCGCACTTGCCTCTGCGGCTGCGCAATCAAGTGCACGGCAACTGGGTCACCGCGGAAGAACTGCAGTGAGAAAGCGTGGGCTCCGGAACGCCAATTTCTTAATTGCGCAGTTGTACCGGCTCCGCGCTTAATGCGCAGCCTGGCTTTTCGGGTGGAAGCGTGGGGCTTCAGCCCTACGAAAAGGCGATCTCTTCTGCCAGGGTTTTAACCCTGGTTTTTGTCTTTATAGGACTTTTTCGCGTATTCATCGGATGCGCGCGCGGTGGGGGCGATGACGCGACAATCGGATTTCTACGGCTGGAAGCTGCTCGCGATCTTCTGGATCATCCTCTTCGCGAACTTCGCGTTTCCGCTTTACGGCGCGAGCGTCGTCAACACCTACATGGCCGAGGCCCTGCACTGGGACCGCACGCAACTCGGCACCGCCTACGCCATCTATCAGCTCATGATTGGCGCGCCCGCGCCGCTCATCGCCATCCTCATCGCAAGAAAAGGCGTGCGGTTCAGCGCCGCGCTTGGCTGCTGGGTTGTCGTTGCCGGCGCGCTGCTGATGTCGTCGGTTGTACGCACGAGCCTGCAGACCAACCTCGTGTACGGCGTGATGATCGGACTCGGCGCGATGACCGGCGGCGTGCTCGTCTCGCAAACCGCAATCAATCACTGGTTCGACAAATACAAAGGTCTTGCTATCACGCTCGTGCACACGGGCGGCACCTTCGGCGGGTTCGTCGCCGCGCGCCTGCTCGACAAAGTGATCCGCGCGTCCGGCGGCAACTGGCGCGCGGGCTGGTGGATGATCGCTGGACTGAGCGCGTTCTGCGCGCTGCTTGCGATGTTCTTCGTGCGCGAGCGCCCGGCCGACCTCGGGCAATTTCCCGATGGCGCCACCGCGGAAGAATTCGCGACTCCCCCGGCCGGTTCGGGCGCAAGGGAACGCGTTCACAAGACCAACGAACACTGGACGCTGCTCGACGCACTGCGCACTCCCGCGATCTGGCTCATACTGATCTCTCTTCTCGGATTCAGCGCCGGCTACCCCCTATACATCGCGCATGGCAACGCGCATCTGCGCGATCTGGGATATTCGCCGGCGCAAGCCGCTTCGTCTATTTCGATCATGCTGCTCTCCGCGCTCTTCGGCACGCTCTTGTTCGCGGCCGTGGCCGATCGGATCGAGCCTCGGTTGACCTGGGCCGTCGCGTCGCTGGTTTTCGCCGCGGGAATGCTGCTCGCGCTGCGCGCCAGCGGCGCCGCGGGCCTGTACCTCTACGCAATTCTGTTGGGCAGCTCCTTCGGAGTCTGTTTTTCCGCGATGATGGTTCTGCCCGCGAACTACTACGGCGTGAAGGGATATCCTCCGGTCATCTCGTTCATGATGGTGATCGGCACAACCGCCGGGGCTTTGGGCGCCAGAATTGCAGGCATGGTATTTGATCGCGTCCACAGCTACACGCCCGTCTTTTATTGTGTCGCGGGACTTTCCGTCCTGGCATCAATCGTCCTGTTGCTCATGAAGCCCGCGCGCAAATCCGCCACCGGCCTCGCGGTCACCGCCGCCGAGCACGCCTGATATTTTCTAGCAGCTTGCGGAAAAAGGCGTCTTTCAGGGGGTCGGAGCTTCCAGCTCCGACATAAATCGCCTGCGCTCAATGCGCTTTAGCGCCTGAGGACACTCTTCGTGCCTTTTTCCGCAGCCTGCTAGGGTTCCAGAGTCGAATTGCGATTTCGTCAGGGAACGGCGCCCTGGGATCGCCAAACTTGTCCCGAGCAACGCCGAGGGATCTCCCGATTGGCGCAGTTTGCAACGGTGGAAGCGTGGGGCTTCAGCCCCACGAAACGCGCCGTTTCCTGGTTTGTGGGTCGCGGCTTTAGCCGCGACATCAGTCGGCGGCGCGAAGCGCCTTCCTATGCGCCGATTCACCCGCGGCAAGTTGTGGCGCCGTTCATTCCGCTTGAGAGCGTCAGAACCAGAAATCCTTTTGAAACTCTTGCCGCTGCGGATTTCCGCCTGTATCTTCATTCCTCGCGGAAGGTGCCGACAAAATGGGTGGATTGCTGGCGGGACAAGTTGCGATCGTAACCGGCGCGGGCCGGGGAATTGGCAAAGGCATCGCGCTGCGATTCGCCTCCGAAGGCGCCGCCGTCGCGCTGACGTCGCGCAATAAAGCGCAGCTCGATCAGGTCGCCGGAGAAATCGAATCCGCCGGCGGCCGCGCGCTGGCCGTCGCCGCCGACGTGACGAAACGCGACGACGTCGCGCGCGTCGTAAAAACCGTAACCGAGAAACTCGGCCCGGTGTCGCTGCTCGTGAACAACGCCGGAGTCGCCGGCCCGTACGGCCCCATCGGCATCGTCGATCCCGACCAATGGTGGGCCGCGCAGGAAGTCCACGTTCGCGCGCCGTTGCTGTTCATGAGCGCCGTGCTGCCCGGCATGATCGAGCGCCGCGCCGGGCGGATCATCAATATTTCCTCGCCGCGCTGCCACATGCTGACCCCGAGCCTTTCAGCCTACAGCCTCGGCAAGACCGCGCAGAATCGGCTCACGGAATTGGTGGCAAACGAAGTGAAAGACCACGGCGTGAAGGCGTTCTCGCTCGATCCCGGCTCGATCATGACCGAAATGGCCGACGAAACCATGGGCAATCCCGACGCGCAGCGCTGGGTGCCGAAAATGGTCGAGCGCCTGCACGAAATGAAGGGCAAATTGGGGCCGCAGGACGGGATGGCCTGGTGCACTGACCGCTGCATCGCCTTTGCCGCCGGCCGCTACGACGCGCTTTCCGGCCGCTACATCGATCGCACCGACGATCCCGACGAGCTTTTGAAACAGCCGCCGCCGAAGCCGCCACGAACGAGTCCATAAATTAATTGGGGGGGATGAAATTATGAGAAAGCTCGACATCTTCACGCACATCTGGCCGAAGAAATTTCACGAGGCGCTGCTGAAAACCACCGGCCAGATGAAGGACATGCACCGCCGCAGCGAAGCCGTTCCGATGATGACGAATCTCGACCGGCGATTCCAGGTCATGGACATGTTCGACGAGTACCAGCAGATTCTTTCGCTGGCATCGCCGCCGCCGGACGCCGCGGGCGACAAAGCTGCCTGGCGCGAGCTGTCGCGCATCGGCAGCGACGGCATGGCCGAGCTCTGCCAGAAATATCCCGACCGTTTTCCGAGCTTCATCGCGTCGGTGGCCATGCGCGATCCGGAAGGCGCTGTCGAAGAGGCGCGCCGCGCGGTGAAGGAATTGGGCGCGTGTGGAATTCAGATCTATTCCAATGTGAACGGCAAGGCGCTCGACGCGCCCGAGTTTCGCCCGGTGTTCAGGGAAATGCACAGCCTCGGAAAGCCGATCTGGATACACCCCGCGCGCACCGCGAAATTTCCGGATTATCAGACCGAGCAGGAGTCGCTCTACGAGATCTGGTGGACGTTCGGCTGGCCCTACGAATCAAGCGCCGCGCAGGCCCGGATCGTTTTCTCCAAGATGCTCGACGAAATGCCGAATCTAAAGATCATCATTCACCACGCCGGCGGCATGGTTCCGTTCTTCGAAGGCCGCGTCGGCGCGGGTTGGGACCAGCTCGGCATGCGTACCTCGAACGTCGACTACAAGCCGCTGCTGAAGGAGCTCAAAAAGCGCCCGCTCGATTATTTCAAAATGTTTTACGCGGATACGGCGACGTTCGGCTCGAAATCGGCGCTGGTCTGCGCGCTCGATTTTTACGGAGTCGGCCACGTCCTGTTTGCCTCGGACGCGCCCTTCGATCCCGAAGGCGGCCCGATGTACATCCGCGAAACGCTGCGCGTCATCGACTCGCTCGACATCTCGAAGGAGGACCGCGAGAAGCTTTACTATAGAAACTCCTGCGCCCTGCTCGGCATTCAATGACGACCCCGTCTAGCACTGGGCTGTGCAAGAACTCTAGCGTTGATTAGGTTGGACATGCGCGAGCGTGACGCCCAAGGATGAATTGATTCGCAAGAAATAAGCCGCGGAGCGGCGACCGTAATTAGCCCGGCACGAAGCGAAGCGCAGTGCCGGGAGAGCTGCCAACGGGGTGCCGCAAGTCCCGGAGGGACGATTGACCGCACGACTTCATCGCCGGTGCGTCGTTCAGCGGCCGGGACGGCAGCGTGAGGCTTCAGCCCCACGATAAGCCGTTTTCTTTTTCCCGGGGCTTTAGTCCTGGAAACCTCGCCGCGGCGCGCCTCCCGCCTCAATTTTCGTGTGTCGTGGCCACCTGCGCCTCAGCAGGAGCCGGCGTGGGGTCGGCGCCGCTTCCCTTCACCGCCGTCGCGCTCGGCGGCACAGGAGTGACCGCTTTCAGAAATTCCGGCACCGACACAACATGATATCCGTCCGGCACCTCAAACACCTTGTCCGCAATCGGTGCCACGGAAATCTGGTCAACTTCCATCGTAATTACGGCCAGCGGATCTTTCGGGTCGACCGGATGTTCCGGATCTTTCACGTTGGCCTGTTGCGCCAGCGCCGCCTGGACGAAGGGCATGTTCATCTCGAGCTGCATCCCCACGATAATGGCCTTCTTTTGCATCATCTCATCCATCATCGACGCGAATCCTTTGCCCATTCCGGGGAAACTTTGAAATGCCTTTCCCATCAGCGCGCTCGGATTGATCGCCGCACTCGCGGCCGGATCCCCATAAACGCCTGCGAATTCCTTCAAGCCAGGGATGCGGTCGACTTCCGACGGCAGGGCCGTCCACATGTGAATGACCATTTGCATCATGTCGACCGGGGCGGCCGCCTGCGTCGTTCCGGCTGAACTCGCGGCGCTTGGATCCGGCATTCTCACGTCCAGTGTCATCACCGTTTCCTCGGCCTGCACGCCGTTGATCGTCTCCGTCTTTCCGGTCTTCGCTGATGAAAAAGTCGAAGTCATCGAATCCAGGACTTTTTGCGCGTCCGCCGGCACCGGCTGCGCGCCCGGCATCGCCGACAATACTTCCGCCACGTAGTCCTTCATGTAAACCGTTGCGTATTGATTGTGCCCGGGATCGATCAGCGTGATCACTTGCTTGGCAAGATCCGAAACGCTTTCGAAGCGGCCGTTCGTCGACAGCTCTTTGGTCCCTTTGATCTGAATGGTCGTCGACGAGGGCATGACCGCTTTCATGCTCTCCGCGGCCGGTCCCAGCACCTGCTGCATAATGGCGCCGAGCTTCATTTCATTCTTGTAATGCACAGTCGTGTCGGCCAGCAGCGGCGGCGCGATCAGCGAAAGAGCGGCAACAACGGTAAAAATCCGTGAGGGCTTCATCGCATTGTTGGACGCGGTGCCGTAGCCAAGCGCGTCTCGTAACCTCCTCCAGCAAGTTTCAAGAAAGGGGGACCTTGAGGGTGATCGTATACCAGACCCCTCCTCGATGACCAGAGCCGCATTGCTGAAACGATGAATGGCGTCGGGAACCGGCCAGCTGTGTCTCAAATACAGCTAGTCCTAGAACTGTACCTTTTCTGTACTTCGACCCTATGGATTCCCGCGCGAAATTCCAGTAGGGTCAGAACGTGCCCTTCTTCAGCACAAGGGCACGATCTTAGTCCCGGCAGAACGCCGCCGGAACGAAGACGCCGAGTCCCGCGAACGCATGGGGCACAAACGGCGCCCAAGAGAATAACTTTATGAAAGGTTTGACCGTCTCGCATTCGCGAAGCACGCGGCGCTGTCTGTCCGCCTGCCTGGATGAAGGAAGAGTCCGCGCCGTGGGGGCCGAACGTAGCGCCAGCATCCTGCTGGCGTCTTTTTCAAACTCCATCGCCGCCCAAGACGCACAAGCAGGGTGTCACACCATGCAAAGCAGTTTCCTCCGTAAGTCACTGAAAACAAAGAAAAGGCACACCCTCAGGGTGACACACGATTTCGTCAGGTGCCTGCCGGGGTCGTCTCTGTTTTCATCAACAAAGTGTCACACAATGCAAAGTAAGCTTCGGCCTAAGTCATTGAAAACAAAGAAAAGGGACCCTCGCAAAGTGTCACACTTTTCCGAGGGTCCCCTGATGGCTGTTTCGTGGGAGAAGATCCTACTTCTTCAGCGCCGCTTCGATCGCCGTAACCACTTCGGGCGAATCGGGCGTGATCGCCGACTCAAACCGCTGCACCACGTTGCCCTTGCGATCCACCAGGAACTTCGTGAAGTTCCACTTGATGTCGCCCGCGACGGCGGGATTCGCGTCCTTTGTCAGGTAGCTGTAAAGCGGGGCCTGGTCGTCGCCCTTTACGGAGATTTTTCCGTACACTGGGAACGTCACGTTGTATTTTCCGGTGCAGAACTTCGCGATCTCTTCGTTCGTGCCGGGCTCCTGCCCGCCGAAATTATTCGCTGGGAAGCCGATGATCACGAAGCCCTGGTCCTTATACTTCTCGTAGATGGCTTCGAGCGCCGTGTACTGCGGCGTGAACCCGCAGCGGCTGGCCACGTTGACCACCAGAACCACTTTGCCCTTGTAGCTTGCGAGCGGCGCGTCCTTGCCGTTCAGCAGCGGAAGAGTGAAGTCGTAAATGCTCGATGCCGCGTACGCGCTTGCCGCCATCATCAGGACGAGTACCCCCGCAAGAAAGTAGCTCAGAAACTCCGCCGGCCGAAATCTTTTCATGTCGATCTCCTTGGAAGATGTCCCGCCCTCACGCGTGGGACGGAGCTTGCCGCGCCCAAAAAAGAATATGCCCGGCGCACCGGCCGGTCAAGTTTCCACGGCCGGGTCGATGTTAAACTGGTCCTGGCGCTCATGGACGAAGCCTCAATCTATACAATGATCGGCGAGGACGGTTTCATCCGTCTGGTCGCGGCCTTCTATCGCCAGGTGCCGCAGGATGACATTCTCGGAAAAATGTACCCGCCCGAGGATCTCGCCGGCGCGGAGCAGCGCCTTCGCGATTTCCTGATCTACCGATTCGGCGGGCCGCAACGATATATCGAGGAGCGCGGCCACCCGATGTTGCGGGCCCGGCATCTTCCCTTTCAAATCGACCGGGCCGCCCGCGACAACTGGATGCGGCTGATGAACAACGCTTTTGCCGAGACCGCCCTGCCGGCCGAAGTCGAGCAATACCTCCGCGCATTCTTCGAGCAGATGTCGACCTTTATGATTAACCAATGAGGCTAGCGGCGGACCGAAACTGAAATCTCTCGTGGTATAGTTTGATTTTCGCGCAAGCAGGGGCCGAGCGCGCCGCGACAAGGAGCGACGATGTTTCCTGACATCATGGTGCAAGGGATGCGTGACGAACTGACCCGCGTGGGTTTCCGCGAACTGCGCACGCCGGAGGAAGTCGACGGTACGCTGAAGAACGAGAAGCGCACCGTGCTCGTCGTCGTGAATTCGGTCTGCGGATGCGCGGCCGGCAAGGCGCGACCGGCGATAGCCCGCGCGCTGATGAACAAAGTTCGCCCCGAGGTGCTCACCACCGTCTTCGCGGGACAGGATCCCGAAGCGACCGCGCAGGCGCGAAAGTATTTCATGCCTTACCCGCCATCGTCTCCCTCGATCGCGCTGATGCGCGACGGCAAGCTCGCCTTCATGATGGAGCGACGCAACATCGAAAGCAGCGATCCCTACACCATCGCCGCGGCCCTGACGCGAGCGTTCGACGAATTCTGCGCCCCGGCCAGCGCCACCGCCAACCAGTAATCACGTTCGTCTGCTTTGGAAAGATGTTCCCCTGCGGCGAGCTTTGAGGTTTTACGACTCGAAGCTACTGTTTATTGCGATTGCGGAAGGCTGCCTCGTCGAGCACTTGCCCGTTGGGCAGCGTCAGCGACATGAACAGGCCGCCTTTTTCGCCGCTGCGCAAGGGCCAGATGGTCACGGAGATTTTGTCGCCAGGCTTGACGCTGTTGGAATGCCAGCCCTGGCGCGCAAGATTATTGGGGCTGTTCAGCTCGATGCTCCACTTGTCGACGGTGCCGTTTTCGTTGGTCACGTCGAGCTCGATCCAGCTGTGCGGATTGGTCCACTGAAATTCCTCGACCACGCCGACGAGGGTGGTTTCCTTGGTGCGGTCGAACATGGCGAAGGAGTGGTGCGCGAACGCGGAGCCTGCGAGCAGGCAGAAAAGTGCGCCCAAAAGCGCGAGCTGCAACTTCTTCATTGTGTCCCACCCCCGAAATCGACGACCGCGGCGCAATTCCGCTTTCCGCGCGGCGCCGCACGCGCTGCTTGCCATAAAGTACTATAATGCCCGCCGGAATTTAAGAATTTGTTTCATGCGTGAGGGGTGGGCGGCGCAGTTCGCCATACGTATGCGCGAAGTCGGCGCGCACCGTTTTCGAAATGGGGGGAGCATGAAATTTTCTGCGGCAGGCACGGCTGCGCTTGCGGTCTTTGGCTTCGCGGCCTTCAGCACAATTTGCCAGGGACAGGCCGCGCCAGCGCAGCAGCCCACGAACACGGCCCGCGTGCATCGCTACCCGAATGTTTCCTCGCTCAGTTCCCTGCCGGACTGGGCCGGGATTTGGACCTACGATTTTGCCGCTCCCGGCGGCGCGCCGCCCGAGCAGCCGTCGCTGACGCCCGCGTCCGCGGCGGAATTGAAGGTATTGTTCGACGCCGAAGCGAAAAATAACGAACCGGCCACCGAAAGCGCAAATTGCCTGCCGCCCGGCATGCCGACGATCATGTTTCAGCCGTACGACATCGAGTTCCTGTTCACTCCCGGGCGCGTGACGATCATTCAGGAAGCGTACATGCAGGTGCGGCGCGTGTTCACCGACGGCCGCGGCCATCCCGCCGACCTCGATCCGACTTTCAATGGCCACTCGATCGGCCACTGGGAGGGCGACACGCTGGTGATCGACACCGCCGGCCTGGGCCACAGAACTCCGCTGGGTTTCAATCGCTTGAACCACGGCCCGCAGCTGCACGTGGTCGAGCGGATTCACCTGATCGCGCCGGACAAAATGGAAGACGACATGACGCTGACCGATCCAGACGTGCTGACGAAACCCTGGCACCTCGCTCGCACTTACACGCGCCACCGCGATCTCGACCAGCTCGAATTCATCTGCGAGGAAAACAACCGGAATCCGATCGACAACACGGGGCGCGTCTCAACGATCATTCGCCACTAGCAGGCTGCGGAAAAAGGCAGTGAAGAGTGCCCTCAGGCGCTGAAGCGCATTGAGTGCAAGCCCTTTATGTCGGAGCTGAAGCTCCGACCCCCTAAAAAGCGTCCTTTTTCCGCAAACTGCTAGAAGCCGACTGGTAGATGCTAGGCGGGAGCAACTCAAACCTCAGGGGCTAAACAGGCTGCGGAAAAAGGCACGAAGAGTGTCCTCAGGCGCCAAAGCGCATTGAGCGCAGGCGATTTATGTCGGAGCTGGAAGCTCCGACCCCCTGAAAGACGCCTTTTTCCGCAAGCTGTAAAGCCCGGTCTTCGGGGGCGACGCGCTATGTCGGAGCTGAAGCTCCGACCCCCTAAAAAGATACGGGCCTCAGTTTCGCATTTCTGGATACACGCCACCAATTCCGTTCCCGGCGCATCCACGCCGCCTGCGATAGAATGGCATCATCACCGTGGATGAAAGATTTTATCGCGCGACGATGAAGATCGGCGGCGGGACGCTGCTCGGCCGCCTCGCGTTCACGTTTCTGCTGCTCTGCGCGATCGCACTCGGCGCGGCGATCGGCCTGCTGTTCGTTTATTCCAGCGACCTGCCCGAAATTCACGCGCTCGAAAATTATCGTCCGGTCATCGTCACGGAGCTGTACGCCGACGACGGCCAGTCGGTCGGCACGTTCGCGCTGCAGCGGCGCATCCTGCTCACCTACAACCAGATTCCGCAGGTCCTGCGCGACGCCATCATCACCACCGAGGACCAGCACTTCGAGCAGCACTGGGGCGTCGATTTTCCCCGCGTGCTCGAAGCCGCCTGGCGCGACGTGGTGAGCCACCGCGCCGCCGAAGGCGCCAGCACGCTCACGATGCAGCTCGCCGGCGGGCTGTTCCTGAATCGCTCCGACCGCAGCATGCACCGCAAGCTTCAGGAAACGATGCTCGCATTGCAAATCGAGCGGCACTACACCAAAGACCAGATTTTCACGATGTACTGCAATCAGATTTACCTCGGCGCGGGCAACTACGGCTTCGAAGCCGCGTCGGAATATTATTTCAGCAAGCCGGTGGGCCAATTGACGCTTGCCGAAGCCGCCACGCTCGCGGCCATCATCCGCGGGCCCATTTATGGGCCGATCGCGCATCCGGAGCGCGCGCGCGCCCGCCGCAACCTGGTCCTCTCGCTGATGGCCCACGACGGCAAGATTTCGCAGGCTCAGGCCGAAGCGGCCGCGAAGCTGCCGCTCGGGCTCCACGTCGAATCGCTGCGCAACGATCTCGCGCCGTATTTCGTGGAAGAAATTCGCCAGTACCTCGAGCACACCTACGGCACCGCCGCCGTGCACGAACAGGGCCTGCGCGCGTACACCACGCTGAACGTGGACATGCAGCGCGCCGCCGACCGCGCCGTGCGCGACGGCCTGCACGCCTACGATCGCCGCCACGGATGGCGCGGGAATTTGCCGAACATTTTGCGCGACAATCTCGGCACGCTCGACAACTACCAGAACGACGACTGGAAAGCCCCGATTCAGAAGGGCGATTACGTCACGGGGCTCGTCACGTCGGTACAGCCCACGTTCGCCTATATCAAAGTAGGGCCGTACCGAGCCCTGCTGACGCCGCAGGATTTCGTCTGGACCGCGCACAAATCCGCGGCGGAAATCCTGAAGCCCGGCGACCTGGTCACCGTGCAGATCAAAGAGCTCAACGGAACCGCCGCGGAAGTCGAGCTCGAGCAAGTGCCCGTCGCACAGGCGGCGCTGGTCGCCATCGACAACGCCACCGGCGAGATCAAAGCGATGGTCGGCGGCTACGACTTCGAGGATTCGAAATTCGACCGCGCCACGCAGGCCATGCGGCAGACCGGCAGCTCGTTCAAGGTCTACGTGTACGCCGAAGCCCTCTCGCAGGGCGCGTCGCCCTTCGACACCATTCTCGACGAGCCGGTCACCTTCCACACCGGCAGCCAGGATTATTCGCCACACAACTACGACGAGAAATTCGAAGGCCGCATCACGCTGCGCCGCGCGCTGGCCGATTCGCGCAACGTGCCCGCGGTGCGACTGCTCGACAAGGTCGGCATCGAGAACACCGTGGAGCTCGCGCGAAAGTTCGGGCTAACGAGTCCTTTGCCGCCCGTTCTACCTCTCGCGCTCGGCTCCGCCGATTTGACGCTGCTCGAACATACCTCCGGGTTCACGGTTTTTCCGGACGACGGCATTCATATCGAGCCGCACTATCTTCGCAAAGTGACTTCCTATGACGGCGCTGTGATGGAGGACCAGCGTCCCAATGTGACTGACGTGATTCCTCCGGAGGTGGCGCGCACGATGGTGGCCATGCTGGAAGACGTGGTGCAGTTCGGCACCGGCGTGCGCGCGAAAGAGATCGGACGGCCCTCGGGCGGCAAGACCGGCACGACCAATGATTTCACCGACGCCTGGTACATCGGCTTCACCCCGCAAATCACCTGCGGCGTGTGGGTGGGCAACGACGCGCACGTTACGCTCGGCAAGAAAGAAACCGGGGCGCGCGCGGCGCTGCCGATCTGGATTGAATTCATGCAGCAGGCCATGCAGGGGATGCCGGTGGAAAATTTCCAGAACGTGGTGCCGCTCGAGAAGCTCGCGGGCGAGCATCCCGTGCAGGTCGATACGCCGGACACTGCGCCGCCCGCCGATGCCGCCGAGCAGGGGCTTGCGCCCTCGGCGGTGGCGGAGCCGGAGCCGCCGGAAAAACCGGCAGCCGCTCCACCGGCAAAACCGCAGTAAAGACGCCCGCCTTCCCGCCGCGTTGCGTCGGGACCCGCAAAAGCTGAGGAAAAAGGCGGCCGCTACAAAACCCAGCCGCTACCGAAAGGGATCCCAGCCGCGGGATTCTAGTCGCTGCTCGCGGCCATCGGCGCCCACGAGCGTGATCCGATTGCCGCGTTCGATCTCGCCGATCGCGGTAATCTCCGAGAATCCCGGCGCGTCTCGAAGTTTCTTCAAATCCCCGCGCGGCACCATGAAAAGCAGTTCGTAATCCTCGCCGCCGTCGAGCGCCATCCGGAGCGGGTCGAGTCGCCGCCCACGGAGCAACCGCGCCGCCGCAGGCTCAATCTTCACGCAAGGAATGCGTTCGGCCCACAGCCGCGCGCCCACCGCGCTTGCCTTGCACAGCCGCGCGAGGTCGGTCGAGATCCCATCCGAGATGTCCATCATCGCCGACGCGACTCGGTTTCGCGCGAGCCAGGCGCCCAGCTCGAGACGAATTTTTGGGTAGAGATGCGGCTGAAGCAGGCGCGCCAGCTCCGGCGAATTTCTCGCCTCCGCAGATCGTCCTCGGGCTTTCATCAACTCCAGCCCCAGCTGCGCGCGCCCCAGCCGGCCGCTCACATACACCACGTCGCCCGGCCTCGCGCCCGAACGCCGCACGGCCAACCCGCGCCTCAGCTCGCCGACCACGGTGATACTGATCGAGACCTTGTCACTCCTGGTCGTGTCTCCCCCTGCCAGCAAAATACCGAGCTGCCGTGACGCGCGGCGCATCCCCCCGAGAAAGCCGTCCAGCCACTTGCCGGTGCGACTGGCCGGCAGCGCCAACGTCAGCAGAAAAAACCGGGGCTCCGAGCCCACGGCCGCCAAGTCACTGGTAGCGCGTGCCAGCGATTTGTACCCCACTGAATCCGCAGGGTAGGTCGTGGCGTGGAAATGGATGCCGTCCAGGAACGCGTCGCAGTGCAGCACCCACTCGCAGCCGGGTCGCGGCGAGCCGACCGCCGCGTCGTCGCCGATCCCGATGCGCAATCCCGCGCGCCCGCGCGAACCGCGCACCGACGGCACGGCCTTCGCAATCTTTTCGATCAATTGGTCTTCGCTGTCCGACCACCTGTCCAAGCCTGTACCTCCGTACAGTTGTCGGGGCTTCCGCCGATAGGGTAAAGTACTGGTTAGACAGCTCGAAAGTCCAGAGCGCCCGGCGGAAACCCCAAGGCCGGGCAGCCTGGAAGCGGCAAATCGAGGTTGACGCCATCTTGAACGATGGCTACAATCTGGCGGGTTTCGGACCAGAGCTCTCGGTTCAGACTCTTGATCGCGTAATCTGAGGAACACGGGCAATCGCTGCAAGGGGCGGGCGGTTGGACGGCCGAAGTAAGTAAGAATCAAGCGGACGAAAAACGATGAAGGGCAAGCCTTCTTACACGTTTTTTATTGCTTCCAACGCCACCGGCGGCATGAGACGGGTGCGCCTGCCGTGGTACGTCCTTCATTTGGTGGCGGTTCTCGCGATTGTGGGCGGCATCACCGTCGCCGCCGGCATGGGCTCCTACTCCCGGATGCTCTGGAAGGCCACCAGCTACAATTCTCTGCGCCGCGAACAGGACAGCCTGAAACAGCAGTACGTCCAGCTCCAAACCCAGGTCAAGGACACCAACCAGCGATTGAACTCCTTGCAGTCCTTGGCCGGCGAAGTCGCCATGGCCTACGGCATTACCCGCTTCCGCCAGACTCCCTTTGGATTGACCGACTCGACTCCCGAGCCGGACGCTGTGTTCCAGAATTCCGTCGATGAGTTCAGCTACCTGCAAAAGAACGCGACCGCCGTGGCGATGTCGAGCGCGGGCGTGCGGCTGCTCCCTGCCTCGCAGCTGAGCACGCTTGGAATCATTCCGGCGCTGTGGCCCGTGGTCGGGCAGATTACCGGGCACTTCGGCGAGCGGCTTGATCCGTTCAGCGGTGAGGGCGCGTTCCACGCGGGACTCGATATCGCGTCGCACTATGGCGATGAAGTCCGCGCCACGGCCGACGGCGTCATCCAGGAAGTGGACCAGCGCGCGGGCTATGGCAGGCTGGTCGTGATCGACCATGGTTTCGGAGTCACCACCTGGTATGGCCACCTTTCCGGTTTCAACGTTCAGAGCGGAATGCACGTGAAATCGGGCGACGTGATCGGCTATGAAGGCAACAGCGGCCGCTCGACCGGGCCCCACGTTCATTACGAAGTCCGCATTTACAACACGCCCGTGAACCCCTGGCGCTACCTCCGCAACGTGAGCCCAACTCCTAGCGACAAGGTCGCGACCACGTCAGCACCTGCCACGAACGGCGACTAGTTTTCTCTCTTTTTTCTTCCCGGCTTTTTCCTACCAGACTCGCCGCATTGAATTGCTTTGGATTGTCGGCTAGAGTCAATTCTCTTCATCGTTCGAGTAACCGCCCGGCGCGTACCGGCGACACATGATCTTCAACAGCTGGGACTACTACCTCCTCTTCCTGGTTCCGAGCGCCATCCTTTGCCGTCTGGCGAGCCCCGAGCGGCGGCCGTGGGTCATTTTTCTGAGTGGCGGGCTTTTCTTCACTTATTTTTCTTACACCCAGCTGGGCGGCGTGGTCGGAGCGGCTTGCCTCGCGATTTTTCTCTGGGAATCGCTGGTCAGCCGGTTTTACAAACCGTCATCGTGGGTCTGCTGGTTCGGCGTCACGCAGACGGTGCTGTTTCTGGTGATCTTCAAATATCGCAACTTCCTCACCGGGCTGGTCTGGCACGACGCGGCGCACAATCCGCTTTACTGGAAAAACGCCTTTCTGCCGCTGGGCATTTCGTTTTTCACGTTTGAATTTGTCCACTACGCCGTGGATCGCTACAAGAACCGGACCGAAGAAGGCACGGTCACCGAATACCTCGCCTTCATTCTGTTTTTCCCCACGATGGTGGCCGGGCCGATCAAGCGCTACCAGGACTTTTTGCCGAAGCTGCGAAGCATTTCGCGCGAATGGGTGATCGACTGGCAGCGCGGGTTTACGCGAATCCTCGCCGGCCTGGTGAAAAAATTCGCGGTGGCCGACGTCCTGACGGCGTACACGAACCATCTGAATGCCACCGACATCGGCCGCGCCTACCGGCCGATCCTGCTGCTCTGGCTCTTCGCGTACGGCATCAAGATCTACGCGGATTTTTCCGCTTACTCCGATATCGCCATTGGATCGGCGCGCCTGTTCGGCATTCGCGTCCCGGAAAATTTCGATTGGCCCTACCTGCGCACGAACATCACCGAATTCTGGCGGCACTGGCACATGTCGCTGACCAACTGGCTGATCGACTACATCTATATTCCGCTGGGCGGATCGCGGCGGGCGAGCGGCCGGGTCTATGCGAACATCCTGGTCACCTTTCTCGTGAGCGGCGTCTGGCACGGGGCGGGAGTCAACTTCATCGTGTGGGGATTGCTGCACGGGCTCATGCTTGTAATCCGGCGCATGTGGCGGCGGGTGCGGCCGTTGCCGCCGGGGCCGCCGCCGGTTTGGTCGCAGCTTGGTTCGTGGCTTCTGACTTACGTCGGCGTGAATTTGGCCTGGGCTTTTTTCTGCATGGACGTGCACACTGCTTTGTATTTTTTCAGGAGACTGTTGCTTGGATAAGGCCATGAACATTCTCGAATGGCTGAAATACGCGTTTGAATACGTCGGGGGCGCGCAGGACGAGCCGCCTGCCGGCTTTCCCATTCGGCTGGGTCACTGGTGGTTCTGGGCCGTTTGGTGGGCGGCCCTGGCGCTGGCGATCTACGTGTTCTCGGGGCAGAGCTCGAAGTTCATCTACATTGACTTCTGAAGAGACGAGAGGCTCCAAGTGCATACGCCGAGACGCATTTTCTTACTGCCGCTAGCGGGAACACTCTTGTTCCTAGCGGCGCTGGACCTCGGGGTTGGGATGTCGACGAGGCATTCGATCGCTCGGCGATTGATGGCGCATGCGAGGGAATCGACGGGCGCGCAGGTGGTCGGCCTGGGAAACTCCCTGATGGGGGTGGGCTTCGTCGAATCGTCGGTTGACTCCGGGATGCAACTGGACAGCGCGCATGGAGCCGTCAATCTCGCCATGGGCGCCAGCTCCCCGGTTGAGCAGCTGCTTTTGCTGCGGTACGGCCTTCGGCACGGCATACGCCCGAAAATCGTCGTCTACGGATTTTACGATTTTCAGCTTACGCACCCTGTCAAGTTCACAACCGCTGAATTGATTGGAAATCACGTCATGCTCTACTACGTCGAACCGGAGTACGCCCGCGGCTTTTACCATCTCTCGCTCCACGATCGCGCGGAATTCGAAATCATGCGGCACTTCGAGCTGTTCGCGGACCGTAGCGCGGTGTGGAGGCACGTCGAGCTGTTTCGCCGCGCGCTGGCGCAGCAAGGCATGCCACCCGAAAAAACCGATTCAATGGGGCGCTCGGTTGACTTCGCCTTGCTTGAGTATCCCAGCGCTCCGGCATTCATCGCTGAATGCGGACGCGCGAGCCGTAACCCGCTGATCCCGGTCGTCCGCGAAATCGCGCTGCAATCGGAAGCCGCCGGCGCCAAAGTTTACTTCGTCGAGATGCCTATGCCGCCCGACCACGTGCGGATGTTTTACGATCAGCCGCAATGGTCGGGCGGATATCGGGTGCATCTCGAACAGATGCTTGGCGAGCTTGATGTCAACTATATCGACGCAAGCCACTGGATGCCGGATGAAATCTCATTCCACGATCCTCTGCACTTGAGTTACCAAGGATCGCAGGAGTTCAGCCGGCGCCTCGGCGAATATTTACGAAGGGTCGAATCGGAACAGCAGAGGAACTAATCCGCGTGGCTGACTGAAACGGACGACTCAGGAATCGACGCGCCGCTGCGTTTGCGACGAATCAGAAACGCGCCGATAGTGACCGCGAGCGCGAGCGGCAGAAACAGCAGCCCGTCGCGCGCCAAGTCTTGCGGGCCAATCTGCTTGCCCGGTCCAAAGCATCCGCAGCTGATGGTCAGGCCGCGCAGATATGCCGAGAACATCGCGATGACAAACGCCATGACCAAGCCACTCGCGACAAGTCCCGACCATCGCAGACCTACGCCGGAAAGAAGCCAAAGTCCCAGGAAGAGTTCCAATGGCGGCAAAAGATGCGCGAAAGGCTCCACGGCCGAATGCGGCAGCATCTCGTAGGAGTCCACTCCATTCGCGAACCACGAGAGTGAACTATTCACTGAGCGGATCGTCCACGGCATACCCTGCATCGGCGCCATCTTGGTGTAGGCGGCGTAGATGAATATCCCGCCAAGGACCACGCGTCCAATCACAAGCAGAATTCGTCCGAGCTTGCTTCGCGTTTCGTCGCTCATATTGAGAAATGCGCCGCTGGCTACTGGCTCAGCAGCGAATCGAAGAATTGCTTGAGGATCGGCCAGGACACAAAGCCCGAACCGGCTGGTAGCCGATTCCCCTTGTAGGTGATCACGTACGTCGGCGTCGACGGCACGGGAATCTTGTTGCCGAGGGCTCGATCCGCCTCGATGTAAGAGTCCACCGAGCAAGCGTCGCCCGATCCCGACTGGCCGACCGCGAAGCTGGCCGGCTTCATTCCGGGAAGAGAATCGAAACCGCAGCCGTGCATGATCGTTTCAACACGCTTGAAGTCCGTCGCGGACATCGCCGCGGACACGTACTTCGCAATGTTGCCATCCTGCGCCCAAGCGTTCTGATTGTCGTAAAGCGCCGCTTCCACATCGGCGAATTTTCCGACCCGCGCCGAGGCGTTCAACCACCGCGCCGCTTCGTATCCGTACTTGTGCATCGGCAGCGGAAAGTCGCGGTGAACCAGATAGACTTTTCCCGCAGCAACATAGTCGTTGATCATCGATCGCAGCGTGTTTTCGTACAGGTTCCGGCACGAAGGGCACTCGTAGTCGCTGAAAACTTCCATCGTGATCGGCGCGCTGCTCGAACCATAGGACTTCACCGGCGCGCCAAGTGGAGCTACCGGCTTCGCCGCTGTTTTCGTCGCCGAAGTAGCAGGCTTTGTCGCCGATTTTGTCGATGATGTCGCAGATTTCGTGGTTGTCGCTGATTTTGCGCTCGAACTCGCCGGCGCCGTTTGCGCTCCCGAAATCATCGGCGCGCTCAACGCCAAAATTGCCACCAGAGCGAGCCTGTTTGATGCGCCGAAAAGCGCCCCCGAACGGCGCTTGCGCGCCTCCCGCCCGCTAAATTCGCCTGTGCTGTGAACCAATTCCGCCTCCCCCACGTTCAGATCGAAACTCAATGGCCCATTGTAACGCGAAATGCGCCGGAGTCGCCCGAGTGTTCCGGGCGAGCACTCCCGCGCCTTTAGTCCACTGCTAGGATGCCTTGCAAGGGCGCAGGGTTCGCCGGAGGTGGAAGTGGTCCCGCTATAAAGCAGGAGGCCACGAGGGAAGGTCGAACCTCAAGCGATCTGCCCGCAAGTTTCGCCGTAAGTCCAATATGCACATTGTAGTACAGGCACACAGGAAACTTGACAACGTTACACTCAATGTGTATTATGTCGTTGTTTCATCCGGCCCCCGAGCCGGGCGGACGCGAACAGGAGCCTATTCCATGAGCAAGATTATCGGCATTGACTTGGGCACGACCAACTCGGTCGTCGCCGTCATGCAGGGCGGCGAGCCCGTAGTAATTCCCAACCAGGAAGGAGCGCGCACGACTCCTTCGGTTGTGGCCATCACGAAGTCCGGCGAACGGCTCGTCGGGCAAGTGGCCAAGCGCCAGGCGATCACGAATCCCGAAAACACGGTGTATTCGATCAAGCGATTTATGGGCCGGCGCTACGACGAGGTACAGGAAGAGGCAAAGCGCGTGCCCTACAAGGTGGTCAAGGGGCCACACGATGACGCGCGCGTCGACATCTCCGGCAAGTCGTACAGCCCGCCGGAAGTTTCCGCGATGATTCTGCAGAAGCTAAAGGCAGCGGCGGAGGATTTCCTCGGCGAAAAGGTGACCAAGGCGGTCATCACTGTCCCGGCGTATTTCAACGACAGCCAGCGGCAAGCCACCAAACAGGCGGGCGAAATTGCCGGCCTTGAAGTGCTGCGCATCATCAACGAGCCGACCGCGGCTGCGCTGGCGTACGGCCTCGACAAGAAAAAGGAAGAGACCATCGCCGTGTACGACCTCGGCGGCGGCACGTTCGATATTTCCGACCTCGAGGTTGGTGAAGGCGTCGTGGAAGTGAAATCCACGAACGGCGACACGCACCTGGGCGGTGACGACATCGACCAGCGCGTCGTCGACTGGATGATTTCGGAGTTCAAACGCGATCAGGGCATCGACGTCAGCAAGGACCGCATGGCCATTCAGCGCCTCAAGGAAGCCGCTGAAAAAGCCAAGATCGAGCTTTCGCAGTTGCAGGAGACGGAAATCAATCTTCCCTTCCTGACCGCGGACGCTTCCGGCCCGAAGCACATGCAGACCAAGCTGACCCGCGCGAAGCTCGAGCAGCTGATGGAAGATCTGCTCCAGCGCACCGTCGGTCCCGTAAAGCAGGCATTGAAAGACGCCAACTTGACGCCGGACAAGATCGACGAAGTGGTCCTGGTCGGCGGATCGACGCGTATTCCGCGCGTGGTCGACATCGTGAAGGGCCTCTTCAACGGTAAAGAGCCTCACAAGGGCGTCAACCCGGACGAAGTGGTCGCGGTCGGCGCGGCGATTCAGGGCGGCGTGCTGGGCGGCGAGGTGAAGGACATCCTGCTGCTCGACGTGACCCCGCTTTCGCTTGGAGTCGAAACGCTCGGCGAAGTGATGACCGTGCTGATTCCGCGCAACACGACGATTCCGACGCGCAAGTCGGAGACGTTCTCGACGGCGACGGACAATCAGCCGGAGGTCGCGATCCACGTCCTGCAGGGTGAACGCCCGGTCGCCAGCGGCAACCGTTCGCTCGGAAAGTTCAACCTGGTGGGAATCGCTCCGGCTCCGCGCGGCGTGCCGCAAGTCGAAGTCACGTTCGACATCGACGCGAACGGCATCCTGAACGTCACCGCGAAGGACATGGCGACGAAGAAGGAGCAGAAGATCACCATCACCGCTTCGACCGGCCTGAGCAAGGAAGAGGCCGAGCGGATGAAAAAGGAAGCCGACGAGCATGCGGCGGACGACAAGTCGCGCCTGTCGGAGGTCGAAGCGCGCAACAAGCTCGACAGCCTGATCTATCAAGGTGAGAAGCTGATCAACGAGAACCGCGACAAGCTGTCCGAAGGCGACGTCAAGGACGCGGAAGCCGCGATCGAGCAGGCCAAGTCGGCGATCAAGGAAGGCGGGACGGAGAAGCTGAACTCCGCCTCCGACGCGCTGACCAAGGCGCTGAGCCGCATCGGCGAAGCGATGTACAAGGCGCAGCAAGCGGCGGGCAGCGCAGGCCAGGCGGGTACGCCCGGCGCCGGCGCCTCGCCGGACGGGGGGCAGACTCCTCCCCAAGGCGGAGACGTCGTGGACGCCGAGTTCGTCGACGTCGACGACAAGCGGCCGAATTAATCCCGCCGAGCGGGAAAGTAGGGGCGGGCGGTAAGCCCGCCCCTACGTACGTTCGAACGCAGTGGCGCCAAGGCGAAGGCGGCGCACGGTACAATGGCCACCACAACCAAAACCGATTACTACGAGCTGTTGGGAGTTCCGCGCAAAGCGAGCGTGAAGGATATTCGCGCGGCTTACCGGAAGCTTGCTCGCAAGTATCATCCCGACCTGAACCCCGGCGACAAGTCCGCCGAGGAAAAATTCAAGCAGATTCAGGAAGCCTACGAAGTTCTTTCGGACACGAAGAAGCGCCAGATGTACGACCAGTTCGGGTTCAACGTTCCCGGCGCGGGCGGCATGCCCGGACCGGGCGCGGCCTACGGCGGCGTGTCTCCGGAAGACATTCATTTCGATTTCGGCGGATTTGATTTTGGCGGCGTGGGCGCCCAGGGTGGGGCGGGAGCAGGCAGCTTCCGCGATCTTTTCAGCCAGTTCTTCCGGGGCGCGACGGCTGCGTCCGCGGGACACGAGCGCGAGCCGGGGAGCGACCTCGAATATCAGATCGACATCACCTTCGCCGAAGCGATGCGCGGCACCGAGAAGCAACTGAGCTTCACGCGGCTCGATGTTTGCAACGTCTGCCACGGCGAAGGCGTGGCGCCGGGCGACGAAAAAGTGTGCCCGACGTGCAGCGGCTCCGGACAAACGACGCAGGTGAGCGGCAAAATGCGTTTCCAAGTGACCTGCGCGCGGTGCGGCGGCACCGGGCGGATGCGCACGATGTGCCGGAATTGCGGCGGCGAAGGGCGCGTGCAGCGCGTCGAGACATTGAAGGTCCGCATCCCTCCGGGCGCGCAGACCGGATCGCGCGTGCGAGTAGCCGGCCGCGGCAATGCCGGAATACACGGCGGGCCTCCGGGCGATCTTTACATCATCACGAAAGTCGAGCCGCATCCGTTCTTCGACCGCCGCGGCGACGATCTCTACACCGTGGTGCCGATCACCGTGAGCGAAGCGTCGCTCGGCGCGAAAGTTGAAGTGCCGACGATCGACGGGCGCGCGCAGGTGCGCATACCGCCGGCTACGAACAGCGGCAAGCGGCTGCGCCTGCGCGAAAAAGGCGCGCCATCCACGCGGCATCCCGGCAAGCGCGGCGACCAGATCGTCGAAGTGCAGATCGTGGTGCCCAAGCCGGAAGACGAGCGCGTGCGCAATCTGATGAAGGAACTTGGCAAGCTCGACCAGGAAGATCCGCGCGGGGAGATTTTCGCGCGCGCGACGGTCTGAACGGCGGAAGGAGACGGCGATGGCAACGCGGCCCAGAAAAAAGGCAAAAGCCGGCTACATGATCAGCGCCGTCGCCGAGCTGTACCAGCTGCATCCGCAGACGCTGCGGCTCTACGAGCGCGTCGGCCTGCTGAAGCCATCGCGTTCGCAGGGCAATACGCGCCTTTATACCGACGTGGATCTCGAGCGCCTGGAAGTAATTCTGAATCTGACGCGCGAGCTGGGCGTGAATCTCGCCGGCATCGAAATCATCTTGAACATGCGCGACAAAATGGGCGAAATGCAGGCGCAAATGGAAGAATTCATCCGGTACGTGCGCAACGAAGTTGCACGCGATTTGATTGCCACCAATGAGCGGCCCGTGCGTCACGCGATCGTCCGCGCCGCCCCGCGCCACGCGATCCGCGTCGAGAAATAACGATCCACGGTCGCACCTTTCCACAGCCAATAAATTTTGCACAGTGCGCATACGCTTGCGCTGCGCGAGCGCCCCGCATATTCTTCTTCCATGGCGCGAGCGGATTGCCCCATCTGCCAGGGCAGCGGCTGGAAAGTTGTGGAGCGAACGGCGCCGGGCGCGCAGCCGGTGGCGTCCGACCGGCCGGGCGCGTCCAGTGGGGCTCCCAAAACGGTGTTCGCGATTCCGTGCGATTGCACCACGGACGACCGCGTCGGCCGCATGCTGGCTCGCGCGCGCGTCCCGGAACGCTATCGCCACTGCGACTTCGAAAATTACGAGACCGACAACGAAATCGAGAACGCCTCGCGCGAGCAGCTGGCCTCCTGGAATCGCAGCCTGACGCAGGCGAAGCTCGTGGTCCAACGCTTTGCGCAGGAATTCTCCCCCGTCCGCGAGATGCAGAGCGAACACGGACTGCTGCTGATGGGCCCCTGTGGTGTCGGCAAGACGCATCTCGCAGTCGCCGCGCTGAAGGAAATCGTCCTGCGCGGGCACAGCGGGCTCTTTTACGACTACCGCGAGCTGCTCAAGGAAATCCAGGATAGCTACAACCCGGAAAATCAGGCTACGGAGATGGGTGTTCTCGAACCTGTGCTTCAGGCCGAAATTCTGGTGCTCGACGACGTCGGCTCGAGCAAGCCGTCGCTCTGGGCGCTCGAAACCGTGGGCCACGTCCTGAACACCCGGTATAACGAAAAGCGCGTGACGCTGCTGACCACGAATTACCTCGACGCGGAGACGGCCGCGAATGGCGCGGCGACTGCGCCGAACCCGCGCGTGATCGGCATGCGCCCTCCGGCGGTTGAGGATTCGCTCACAGAGCGCGTCGGCAAACGGATCCGTTCCCGCCTGTACGAGATGTGCCGCACCATCGAGATTCTCGCCCCCGATTACCGCAAGGAAATCCGCAACATGAGCCGCGGCCGCGCGTAGGTAATGCGCCCTCCCGCAGGTTTTGGGGGTTGTAGGGGCGCTGCTTGCTGCGCCCTCTCGGTTTACCCGCCGCTAGTGGTGCGATCCAAGTACATATATCGACCATAATCGAATACAATCACAGGGATTATGCGATTTGCTTCCACCACGCCCCTTGGCTATCATCTGCCTGTAATTTCTCCGACCTCGACGGCCTAACGGAGAGACATCCGACGGCCCCGAGGCGATGCCCTCGCAGGATAAGGGCTGAGGGTCCGGGCGGAAACGCCCCGGCCTCCCGTGTTTGGAAAGGGGAATGTCTGGCGCATTCGAATTGCGCCGGGCGCGTCGCCCAAATCCAACTGCGGATTTGGGCTTTTTTATTTGGCGCACAAATGCCGCTGACAGACAAATTCGGCCGCCAGATCACCGACCTGCGGATCTCCGTCACCGACCGCTGCAATTTCCGCTGCGTCTACTGCCGCTCGGCGGACCCGGAAAAGCACATGCCATCGGCCGAGCTGCTTACCTGGGACGAATACGAACGGCTGGCGCGGATTCTCGTCGGCATGGGCATTCGCAAGGTCCGCGTTACGGGCGGCGAGCCGCTGGTGCGCCCGGGCGTCGAGGATTTCATCGCGCGACTGAAGGCGATCGGCGCGCGCGACGTTTCGATCACCACGAACGCGCATCTACTGGCCGAGCACTGTGACAGGCTGGTGGCCGCCGGGCTCGACCGCATCAACATCAGCCTCGATTCCCTGGATCGCGAGAAATTCGAGCGCGTCACGCGCACGAAATCTTTCGGTCAAGTGATCGCCGGAATCGACGCCGCGCAATCCTCGCCGCTGCGGCCCGTGAAAGTGAACGCCGTGCTTGTCCGCGGACTAAACGACAATGAGGTCGAGGCTTTTGCGGAATTCGCGCGCGATCGCAACCTGATCATGCGCTTCATCGAATTCATGCCGCTCGATGCCGACCGCTCCTGGACGCGCGACATGGTCGTGCCCGGCGCCGAGGTTCACGCGCGCATCGCGGCCCGCTGGCCGCTGGTGCCCGTCGTTCACGAGCGCAGCGAAACGGCGCGCAAGTTCCGCTTCGCCGACGGCCGCGGCGAAATCGGCTTGATCAATCCCGTCACGCAGCCCTTTTGTGGGCATTGTTCGCGCCTGCGCCTGACCGCCGACGGAAAACTGCGCACCTGCCTTTTCAGCAAGGAAGACCACGACCTGCGGTTTCTGCTGCGCGGCGGCGCCACGGACCGCGAGATTGGCGACGAAATCCTGGCGATCGTCGCGCAAAAAGAAAAAGGCCACCGCATCAATGAGCCCGGTTTTGTCCCGCCCTCCCGGACCATGGTCTCGATCGGCGGGTGACATTTCGTAGCGCCGGCGTCCCGCCGGCGTTTTTCTGAAGCATCAGCGCCGATGCGGTCATTTGCGCAATGCGACTGCGCCGCCGATGTCTTTGACTTTGATTTTTGCCCTCTGTTTTTTCCTGTCTACTGGCTTAAGATGGCTTCAAAGGATCCGAGCAATGGCCGACGACGAATCCAAAATCTTCTCGCTCCGCGACGCCGAGCGCCTGCGCGTCCAGCTCGAGCCGATCCTGATCGACGCGATCGAAGCGCGCCGCAGGCTGTCGGAGATCGACGACGAGCTCGGGAAGCTGGCCGAACGCGCGCAGCAATCCGGCGGCCTGCTGGTGGCGCACGAGAAAGCCGCGAAGCAGCGGCTGGAGCACAATCGCCTCGCGGGAGCCGTCCGGGAGGCGCTGGATAAGATTCATGCCACCGGCTGCGTGGTGAAGGATCTCGAGATCGGTCTGCTGGATTTCCCCGCGCACATCAACGGCGAAGCCGTGTATCTCTGCTGGCGGCTGGGCGAGGATCGCATTCGCTTTTACCACGCGCAGGATGAAGGATTCGCCGGGCGCAAGCCGATCGATCCGCGCGACGCGGATTACCGCAATCCCATCCAGTAATCGGCCGCCGTCCCCCTGTTGCGCTTCCGAGCAGCTTACAAAAAGCACTGCGGCGCGTCCAAAGCATGCAATGATTCCTGTTCATTTTTTCCAGTTTATCCAGCCAGGAGGCGGCATCGGTGAGAGCTGCGGGAAAAAGAATTCTGGCGGTATGGCTGCCGGTTGTTGGCGTCGCGGTCGCCGGGGCGCTCGGAAGCGTATGGGCTGAGCCGCAGGGGTCCTCGCCCGCCGCAAAACCGGATCGCAGCTGGATCCAGCGCAGCAACGAATTTACCGAGCTGCTGCTCGACGTCACCAAGAAGCACTCTCCGGAGGCCGCGTCGGCGCAGGGACTCGCGCAATACGACGAGCAGGTCTCTCAGCCGACGAAGCAGGACGACGACGCGTCAGTGGCGGAAACGAAGGCCGTGCAAACCAAGTTGACCCGCGCACTGGCCCTCGAGCACGACAAGAACGTCCAGGAAGACCTCTCGATTCTGCTGCACAGCATCGAGCTTTCGCTGAAGACCCACGATTTCACCGAGGCGCGCGAAGTGCCGTACGACAACGCGAGCGAGGACGTGTTTCAGGGCTTGCGCTATCTGCTGGATGATCAGGTGGCGCCCGAGCGGCGCAAGGCCGCCCTGGTGCGGCTGCGGAAATACGCGGGCGTCGAGCCGGGGTACAAGCCGCTCACCGAAATTCTGAAGCAGCGCGCTCTGGAGCAGATCGCCAAGCCGAACATGATCTACCCGGCGAAGCTCGAAATCGAAACACAGCTTTCGCGCAACCAGAATTTCGTCGACGGAATTCCGCCGCTCTTCAAGCAGTACGGGCTGACCGGATGGGAGGAGCCGTACGCGAAGCTGAAAACGGAGCTGGCGGATTACGACTCATGGGTGAAGTCGGACGTTTTGCCGAAGGCGCGGACCGATTTTCGCCTGCCGCCGGAAGAGTACGCGCTGGATCTGGAAAACTACGGCATCGACATCCCGATCGCGCGCCTTGCGGAAATGGCCCACCACGAATTCAGGGTGTATCAAACCCAGATGCAGGAGATCGCCGGGAGAATCGCCGTGCAGCGCGGATGGAAGGACGCGGACTATCGCAGCGTCTGCCGGCGTCTCAAGCAGAATCAGATTTCGGGCGACGCGGTTCTGCCGTTCTACAAGCAACGTCTGGGAGAAATTGAAGCGATCATCGCGAAAGAAAACCTGGTGACGCTGCCGGACCGCCCCGCGCGCATTCGGATTGCGACGGAAGCGGAGAGCTCCGCGCAGCCCGCGCCGCACATGGTGCCCCCGCCGCTGCTGAACAACACCGGAGAGAAAGGCGAGTTCGTGCTCCCGCTGAATTTGCCGCCGAGCGAGGGGGAGAAGAAGCAGGAAAAGTACGACGATTTCTCGTACGACGCCGCGACGTGGACGATCATCGCGCACGAAGCGCGTCCCGGGCACGAGCTGCAATTCGACTCGATGGTCGAGCACGGCGTGTCGCTCGCGCGCGCTCTCTACGCGTTCAACAGCACGAACGTCGAGGGCTGGGGACTTTACGCCGAGTACATCACCAAGCCCTACATGCCGCTCGATGGTCAGCTGATCTCGCTGCAAATGCGCCTGCAGCGCGCCGCGCGCGCGTTTCTCGATCCGGAGTTGCAATCCGGCAGGATCAAGCCGGAAGACGCCATGCGCGTGCTCACGCAAGATGTCAACCTGAGCGTCCCCTTCGCGAAATCGGAGGTTGAGCGCTACACGTTCCGCGCGCCCGGCCAGGCGAATTCGTATTTCTACGGCTACACGCGGCTGTTGCAGCTCCGCCAGGACACCGAAAAGGCTCTCGGGCCGAATTTCGACCAGAAGAAGTTTCACGATTTCATTCTGGCGCAAGGACTTCTGCCACCCGCGCTGATGCGCCGCGCAGTCTTCGAAGATTTTATTCCGTCGCAGAAGGCGAATTAGCCGCCGGCAGCTTCAAGACAATCGCTCTTCGTTGTAGAGCCTCCGGGTGTGCCCGATCGCCGCCGCGATGGCCATCCCGAACATGCGGTCGCTGCTCTTGCTGCTTCAGGTGATGTAGATGTATCTGTGCTTTTACGTCGTGTCGCTCGCGCGGTTGAAAAACGTCGAACACGTGGTCAGCGGCGCGGTTTCTTCATATTTCTGGGTGGTCGTCCTGGTGATCGTCACCGCGGCGGCTGGAATTCCGATTCGTCTTTATTTGGTTTCGGGTCTGGCCTTCAATCCGCCCGGCCTGCGCAAGAATTTCCTCAAGCTCTTTCCCGCAATCTTCCTGCTCGACATGGTTTGGGCCTTGGCTCCGTTCCTGCTGGTCGGCCAAATCGGATTCGGCCTCGCCCTCGCCTCCACCGCCGCGCTGCTCTACTCCCCCTTCGCCCAGCGCTCCCTGATCCTGATGGGCGCCGCCTCTCCGCAACGTTCCTAATCGTTTGGGCCGGTCTCATGTAGCTCGGGTCTTTAGACCCGGGGCCTTTCGGCCATGGTTGCTGTTGCGGCTAGGGTGGAAGCGCGGGGCTTCAGAGTTTGCGCGGCAGCATTTCTGCAGACGACGGTGCGACGGCGTCTCTTAGCCGCGGAGCGGCGATCGTAATTAGCCCGGCACAAAGCGCAGCGCAGTGCCGGGAAGGGAGCGGAAAAGGGACCGAAGTCCCGGAGGGACGATTGAGGGACTCGAGCGCAAATCGCCTCGGCAAACTTAGACACCGCCCCGGGGTCGGCCTCTATAATTCACGGCATCCTCTTCGCATGCTGGTCCAGCCCATTCTGGTGCAGGATCAGTTCCGTCGCCCGTCCGCTGCCGTCGGTCACGAACGTGATCTGCGCGTCCACCACCTTGTAGAAGTAATCTCGCTCCCCCTCCGGGAAAATCTCCGCCTTCCCCTGCCCGGTCAGTTGCGCGAACAGGTGAGCCCCATCGCGCGTAATCGTAAAAGCTACATTCGGCACGATTTGGTAGATCCCGGCGTATCCGTCGAACAGCTTCGGATCGACCGTCACTTCCTTGCGCTCTTTCGGCGGTTTAACCAATGGAACGCTTGGATCAAGCAGGTGCCGCCCAATATCATCCATGCCCACCGCGGTCTCCGCGTTGGACAGCGCGACTACACCGATCCGAGTCTTTGGGTCGAAGCCCATGAACGAACGGTAACCGCCGGTGCCGCCGTTGTGCCAGATGATGTCTTCCCCGTTGGTTGTGAGAACATGCCAGCCAAGAGCGATCTCGAGCCTGGGCTGTCCAGTGGGTCTGCGCACTTTCAGCATCGCGGCCATGGCTGGAGCAAGCGGCGATTTCGTGTAGCCGAGATTGGCCGCCAGAAAAGTCAGCAGATCGTTCGCCGTTGATCGAATCGCTCCCGCTCCGGAGAGCGTCGGGAGGTCCCAATTTTCGACTGTCTCCAGTGCGGCGTTGTGCCCGACCGCGAGCCGAGCCTTCATTTCCGGCGTCAGCGTGATCCACGTGCTCTTCATCCCCAGCGGATCGCAAATCCGGGACCGCACCAGCGCCTCGTAATCCATTCCTGCCCGCCGAGCCAGCACGTGGCCGAGCAGCCCTCCACCAAGATTCGAGTACTCATATTTTGAGCCGATATCGCGCGTCAGTTGATAGGTCGAAAGGAACTCGTAAAGCTGCTCGACCGAATAGTCCGCGTAAGGATTGGCCTGATCCTTCGGCATCATGTTCGCCGGCACGCGCGGCAGCCCGGACGTGTGCGTCGCCAAATCCACCAAAGTGATCGAGCGCCCGTTGCGCTCCGGCATCTTGACGCCCGCCGGCAAATACTTGGTCACCGGATCGTCCAGCGCCACTTCGCCGCGCTGCACCATGTCCGCCAGCAGCAGCGACGTGAAAACCTTCGTCGCCGACCCGATCTCGAAGATCGTATCGCCGTCGAGGGGGCGTGCATCGCCCTTCTCCAGGTGCCCGTATGAAATGATCCGGCGCCCTTTCGGCCCAATGATGCCCACCACGATGCCGACGCTCTGATGTTGCGCGTCGATTCGATCCACCAGCATTTGCCGGATGTCGGCATCCGACGGCAGCGCAGGCTGCGGAACCGATTGGGCCGAAGCGCCCATCGTCGAGATAATTGTTGCCGTCGTGACCAGCGCACCTGCAAGCGTCACGGTCCCTGTTGTCATGATCAAGCTCCTCCACTTCTTCCGTCGTTTTCAGTTCCTATTCCGGCCCCGGAATCCGAATAACATTGCGACGAATGCTAGCAGGATCAGCGTGAAAGGCGCGATCTTGCTGACGTATAAGGCGGCCTTGACCGCGCCAATCACGGCCGGCAACAATCCCATCAGATTGCCTTCTGCCATAAAATGCTCCTTATTGCCCCTTCGCCGCGGCGTCCAACTCCTCGATCCGCTTCTGCAACCGCCGCGCCGCCCGTTGATTCAATTTCCCGGCCCCCGCGAAAACGAGGCTAATAATCGTCACGCTCACGCCAAAAGCGATCCAATGATGCTGAGGAAGGCCCGGCGGCTTCCTCGCCAGCTCGCCGCCGATTACAAGCACCGCCAAACCCGGAATCATCGGCCCCAGATACCAGGACCATACGCACCGCAACGCATCGCGCTGGTGATCGAGTTCTCCGCCACTCGTTTCGCCTTGCATCAAGGTAGTCCCTTGGTGCGCGAATTTCTTACACCGTTTTTTCGCGCGCGGTTTTCTGAAATCGCGACAAGGCTCGCGCAACTGTACGATCGGCCAGTTTTAGTCGAAGTACTGGTCCTTGTCCTTTTTAGTCTCTCTCCCCGCTTCCATTTCCTCGCGTTCCTGCTAACGTGGAACTGAGGTGTGCAGCTATAAATTTGAAAACGAAAATGAAGCGCGAACGGAAAATTCGAATCGGTTCCGCGCCCCGGCCGAAAGGTGAAAGCGTGGGGCTTAAGCCCCACGAATTGTGCGGAAAAAAAGAAAAGGGCTTTAGCCCGGGGCCTTTTCTGGCGGGTGGAAACGTGTGGCTTGCTATGCGCAGCGCAGCGGAAATGCAGGCCCGCGAAAAACAGCCGCATCAAGACAACAGCTTTACAGTTTGCGGAAAAAGGGCGTTTTTTAGAGGGTCGGAGCTTCAGCTCCGACATAAAGGGCTTGCACTCAATGCGCTTCAGCGCCGGAGGACACTCTTCACTGCTTTTTTCCGCAGCCTGTTTAGCCGTGGCCGCTTCTGCTCGACAACCACGCCGAGTAGAAATCGACGATCCGACCGGGATCGTGGTCCCGAGCGACCATCGGGAGCCGAGGGACCTCTCCTCGGGCTGAGAGGTTGTTTACCTTCCTATTCGACAACCACACCGAATAGAAATGTCCGTAACCCGCTCAAAACAAACGATCGGTGCACATTCTACTCGACAATAAATCGGGGGGCTTCCGCGCCTGATTTCGCGCCAAGCACCGTAGGCGCGGCAGACGGTAGCCCAGCCCGTAGGGCTGGGGAACAAAGCCGTCGCCATCCCGAGCGCCGTAGGTGCGACACATTCGCGCTGGGAGATCTCGTGCGGTCTCCGAGAGCCTTGTGGGTCGTGGCTAGCCATGGGATTTTGCGCGGCGCCACCGCTCAGAAATCGCCAACAAACCGACACACCATGCAAAGTCTTTTTCAGCCTATCTCACTGAAAACAAACGATCGGCACCCCTACAAAGTGACACACTTTTTCGAGGACCTCCTGGGAGCGCCAAACTTGTCCCGAGCGCGCCGAGGGATCTCCCGATTGGCGTTTTTTCCGGCTGTTTCCTGTGCCTTATCTGCATCCTCCGCTTCGAGGACCGCCCGATGAGCGCCACCTCTAAAAACCACCTGAAAAATTCCGCGAGCCCCTATCTGCGCTCGGCCGCGCACCAGCCCATCGACTGGAACGAATGGGGCGAGGAAGCCTTCGCCAAGGCGCGCGCGGAGGAAAAACCGGTCCTGCTCGATATCGGCGCCGTCTGGTGCCACTGGTGCCACGTCATCGACCGCGAAAGCTACGAAAATCCCGAAATCGCGGCGATGATCAACAAGCTCTACATCCCGGTGAAGGTCGATCGCGACGAGCGGCCCGACGTCGACGCGCGCTACCAGTCCGCCGTCAGCGCGCTTTCCGGGCAAGGCGGCTGGCCGCTCACCGCGTTCCTCACTCCTGAGGGCAAGCCGTTCTTCGGCGGCACGTATTTCCCGCCGGACGACGCCGGCGGCCGGCCCGGATTCAAGCGCATCCTGCTCGCGATTTCCGAGGCGTTCAAATCGCGCCGCGCCGACGTGGATCAATCGGCGGACGCGCTCGCCGAGGCCGTCGCCAAGGCGGAAATCTTTCACGGCGCGCGCGGAGTCTTCGACGCGCGCGTGATCGACTCGGTAATCGATTCCGCGCGCAAGCAATTCGATCCTGCCCACGGCGGCTTCGGCCACCTGCCGAAATTCCCGCATGCCGGCACGGTCGACCTGCTGCTCGAGCGCTATCAGACCACGCGCGATCCCGAGCTGCTGCGCATCGCCGCGCGCACGCTCGAAGGCATGGCGCTCGGCGGCGTCTACGACCAGCTTGCCGGCGGTTTCCATCGCTACTCGGTCGACGAGCGCTGGTGCGTCCCGCACTTCGAAAAAATGACCTACGACAATTCCGAGCTGCTGCGGAATTATCTGCACGGCTATCAGGTCACGGGCGAGCCGCTCTTTCGAGAAACCGCGGAGGGAATCATCGCCTGGGTCGGCGAAGTTCTCTCCGATCCCGCGCGCGGCGGATTTTATGCCAGCCAGGACGCCGACCAGACCCTCGACGATGACGGCGACTATTTCACTTGGACGCAGCAGGAAGCGCGCGCCGTCCTCACGCCGGAGGAATCGCGCGTCGCAGAAAGCTACTACGACATCGGCCCGCGCGGCGAAATGCACCACAACGCGGAGAAGAACGTCCTCTGGATCGGCTCGGGCACGGAAGCGCTCGCGAAAAAGCTGGGAATGGACGAGGCCAACGCGCGGCTCATCCTCGCTCGCGCGAAAGGCAAGATGCTCGCTGCCCGCCGCGAACGCCGTCCGGTTCCGGCGATCGACCAGACGCTCTACGTCGGCTGGAATTCGATGTTCGTTTCCGCGTACTTCGAAGCGGCGCGCGTGCTCGATCGCCCCGATTGCCGCGAATTCGCGCTGCGCACGCTCGACCGCATCCTCGCCGAAGCGTGGGATCCCGCGAAAGGTTTCCTCCACCGCGTCGGTGGGCCGCGTCTCGAAGGCTCGCTCGACGATCAGGTTTTCGCCGCCGCGGCGCTGCTCGACGCGTACGAAACCACGCTCGACCGGCGCTACTTCGACGTCGCCGAGCGCGCCATGCTCCTCGCCATCGAACGTTTCGGTGATCCCGACGGCGGCGGATTTTTCGATCGCGCGAATGACGCCGCTCCCATGGGCGGCCTCGACGTGCGCCGCAAGCCGCTTCAGGATTCGCCCACGCCGGGAGGAAATTCCGTCGCCGCAATCGTCCTCGATCGCCTGCACGCGCTCACCGGCGAGAAACTCTATCGCGAATGGGCGGAGAAAACGCTCGAAGCCTTCGTGGGCCTGATTCCGCAGTACGGCCTCTTCGCCGCCACGTACGGGCTTGCGGCGCTTCTGCACTCGCGCCACCCGATGCAAGTCGTCATCACGGGCGCCGCGAATGATCCTGCCGCGTCGGCGCTCGAAAAAGCCGCGCACTCGGTGTATCGCTACGGCAAATCGGTCCTGCGTGTCCCCCCCGAACGCCTCGCCAGCGCCGCTCTGCCCGCCGTACTTCCTCCTGCATTGGGCGAAACCTTGCCTCACATCGACGCGACCACGCCGCAAGCCTTCGTCTGCGTCGAAACCACCTGCTTCCCGCCCGTCGCCGACGCCGACAAATTGAAAGCCTTGCTCGCGGAGCCGGCCGCTGGCGCCGCAGTCGCCCAGTAATCCATCAACAATCCGCATTTCATTGCATGAAACGGAAGGCAAGACATGCAAACCGCGATACTCGCTCCAAGCCCAAAGGATTTGACGGGCGGTAAAGCGAATGCGATAATTTCTCGCCTTAGTTTTGCCGCTCGCTGCAGGGTGTGGCGGCGGACAGCACGCCGGAAGCGAAATAACAACCAGGAGCTTGGCCGCAGGTCCTTTCCTCCACGATGGAAATTGTCCACCAGCTCGGCAAACTGTTTCTCGGTGCTGTGCCGACGATTGTCATCGTTCTCCTTTTCTACTTTTTCATGCGCTGGGCGTTTTTCCGCCCGGTGATGAAGGCCATGGAGGAGCGCGGTAAGCGCATCGAAGGCGCCCGCGCCGAGGCCGCGGCCGCCGAGGCCGGCGCCAAGCAGGAGCTCGACTCCTATCACGCCGAGCTGCGCAAGGCGCGCGCGGAAATTTATTCCGAGCAGGAAGCCGCGCGGCAAGAAGCGCTCGACAATCGCGCGAAACTGCTGAAAGCGATGCGCATGCGGGCACAGGAAGACGTGAACGCAGCGAAGAAGCGGATCGCGGCGGAACTCGAAGCCGCACGCGCCGAAGTCGAACGCGCGACGCCGGAGCTGGCGGGCCAAATCGCGCAGGCGATTCTCAAGAATCCCACCGGCGGCGCGGGACGAGGCGCACGAGGATGACTCGCGCGGCGCGAAATCTGGCAATTTCCGCGGCAAGACTGGGGCTCTTCGTTCTGGTGCTCGCCGCTCCCGCGATTGCCGAGGAAAACAGCTCCTCGATCACGGACGCGCCGATCGGCCAGGTCTTCCGCTGGATCAATTTCGCCATCGTATTTGGACTGATCGTCTGGGGCTTTAGCAAAGCAGTCCCATATTTCCGCAGGCATGCCGAAGAAATCTCGCAGAAGATTGCCGAAGGAGCGCGGGCTCGCGAGGCCGCTGAAAAACGGCGCAGCGAGGCGCAGGCGAAGCTGGCTACGATCGGCGCCGATATCGCGCAGATGCGCGAAGAGGCGAAGCGCGCGGCGGCGCTCGAGGCGGAGCGCATTCGCGATCTGGCAAAATCCGAGGCGGCAATGGTCGAGCGGGCGGCGCAAGCGGAAATCGCCGCGACCGAACACGCCGCGCGGCTGGAGTTGAGGATGCTGGCGGCGCGAATGGCCGTCGAGCGCGCCGAAGCGCTGCTGCGGCAGGAATTGAAGCCGAAGGTGGAATCGGATCGCTTCTTCGAATTCATCGCTACGATGGCCGTGTTGGTCGGCCGACAGCAACAGGCAAAGAATTAGGAACAGCCCGGGGGGGACGGAATTGAACGGCGCAGTTTCTTCACGTTATGCAGCGGCGCTTGTGGACGTGGCGCTCGATCAGAAGAACGCGGATCGAGTGAAGGGCGACCTCGCGTCGTTCGCCGAAGCATTCGCCCATTCGGCCGACCTGCGCAATTCGCTCGAGAGCCCGGCGGTGGGCCGCGAGGCAAAGCTTGCGGTGATCCAGAAGCTCGGCGCGCTGATGGACCTGGCGCAGGCGGTGCGAAATTTCCTGTGCGTGCTGGTGGACCATCGCAGGATTCAGCTGCTTTTCGAGATTCAGGAAGCCTTTCGCGTGGAGCTGAATGCGCGGCAGAACATTGCCGAAGCCGACGTGACATCGGCCAGCGCCCTGAGCGGCGATGAACGCAAGAAGCTGGTCGAAATGCTCGAAACCCAAACGAAGAAGAAAATCGACGCGCGGTTCCACGAGGACGAATCGCTGGTGGGCGGCACCGTCGTGCGCGTCGGTTCAACGGTGTACGACAATTCGGTTCGCGCGCAACTCAACCGGATGCGCGAACAGCTGGAAGCGGAATAGGAGCCACGGATGGCGAGTATCAAGGCAGACGAGATCACAAAAATCCTGCGCGAGCAGATCGAGAACTACCAGCAGACCGTCGCGGTCGACGAGGTCGGCTCGGTCATCTCGATCGGCGACGGCATCGCGCGCGTTCACGGATTGGACCGCTGCATGTCCGGCGAGATGCTGGAATTCCCGCACGGCGTATTCGGGATCGCGCTGAACCTAGAAGAGGATCAGGTCGGGACGGTCTTGCTCGGCGATTACACGCAGATTCGCGAAGGCGACACGGTGAAGCGCACGAACCGCATCATGTCCGTGCCGGTCGGCGAAAAGATGATCGGCCGCGTGGTCGATCCTCTCGGCCAGCCGCTCGACGGCAAAGGGCCCGTGCAGACCGAGAATCGGAACCCGCTCGAGCGCATCGCCCCGGGCGTCGTCGACCGCCAGCCGGTGCGCGAACCGGTGCAGACCGGCATCAAGGCCATCGACTCGATGATTCCGATCGGCCGCGGGCAGCGCGAGCTGATCATCGGCGACCGACAGACAGGCAAGACCGCGATCATCCTCGACACGATTTTGAACCAAAAGGGCGGGGACATGATCTGCATCTACTGCGCGATCGGGCAGAAGCGCTCGACCGTTGCGCAGGTGGTGAAGACGCTGACCGATCATGGCGCGATGGAATACAGCATCGTCGTTGCCGCAACGGCCAGCGAGCCCGCCACGATGCAGTACATCGCGCCCTTCGCCGCGGCGGCCATGGGCGAGTATTTCCGCGACAGCAAGCGCCATGCGATCTGCTTCTACGACGACCTTTCGAAGCACGCGCAGTCCTACCGCGAAATTTCGCTGCTGCTGCGCCGTCCACCGGGCCGCGAGGCGTTCCCCGGCGATGTTTTCTTCCTGCACTCGCGGCTGCTGGAACGCGCGGCCAAATTGAACGACAAGCTCGGCGCGGGCTCGCTGACGGCGCTGCCGGTGATTGAAACGCAGGCAGGCGACGTCTCGGCCTACATTCCCACGAACGTCATCTCCATCACCGACGGACAGATTTATCTCGAAGCCGATCTTTTCAACTCCGGCATTCGGCCGGCGATCAACGCCGGTATTTCGGTAAGCCGCGTCGGCGGCAACGCGCAAATCAAAGCCATGCGGCAGGTGGCCGGCACGCTGCGGCTGGATATGGCGCAGTACCGCGATCTGGCGGCGTTCGCGCAGTTCGGCACCGACCAGCTGGACAAGACCACGCAAGCGCAGCTCGCCCGCGGCCAGCGGCTCGTAGAACTCCTCAAGCAGGATCAATATCAGCCGCTGCCGGTCGAAAAGCAGGTGCTGCTGATTTTTGCCGGCGCGAATAAATACCTCGACGACGTTGCCATCGAGGATTGCGCGCGATTCGAGCGCGAGCTGTATCCGTTCGTCGAAGCGAACTACCCGAACCTGCTGAAGTCGATCCGGGAGAAGAAGCAGCTCGACGACGCGGTGCGCGCGGACGCAAAAGTGGCGCTCGACGCGTTCAAGGAGCGCTTCGTCGCGTCGGCAGGCGCGGCAGCCGCGGACTAGAACCGCCCAAGCATCGTTCATGCCCACACTCATCGATTATCGGCGACGCATCCGCTCGGTGAAGAGCACGCAGCAGATCACCCGCGCGATGAAGTTCATCTCCGCGGCGAAGCTGCGGCGCGCGCAGGAGGGTGTGTTCGCGGCGCGGCCGTACGCCGGAGAGATTCTTCGCGTGATGCGCTCGGCCGCCGCCCGCATGGAATCGGCGGCGCACCCGCTGCTCGAGCGGCGCCCGGAAGAGAAGATTTTGGCTGTCGTGCTGACCGGCGACCGCAGCCTAGCCGGCGCGTTCAACACAAACGTGATTCGCCGCACGATTCAGTTCGTTCACGAAAATTCGTCGAAGAAATCGCAGCTGATCGCCATCGGCAAGAAAGGGCGCGACCAGCTTCGCAAGCGCGGCTGGACGATCGCCGGCGAATACCTGAACGTCTCGAACAAGGTCGATTTCGCAATCGCGAAGGAAATTGCCGGGAAGATCGCGGAGCTGTATTCCTCGCGCGAAGTGGATGCCGTCTACGCCGTTTACAACGAATTCAAGAACGTGATGGTGCAGAAGCTGACGGTCGCGAAATTGCTGCCGATCGATCCGGGAATCCTGAGCGCCGAAGCCGCCGAGAAGTCCGGCATGCGGGCGACGAGCAGCGCCGGGAGCGAGGAATCGCTTCCGCACGATCTGTCGGCGAGCGGCAAAGAGCAGCTGGTCGACTACATCCACGAAGAGCCGGTCGAAGACATTTTCAGCGGGTTGGTTCCCCGTTACCTGGAAGCGGAAGTTTTCCGCATCCTGCTCGAATCGGCAGCTGCGGAGCACGCCGCGCGGATGACGGCGATGGATTCGGCGACGCGTAACGCCTCTGAATTGATTGATTCATTGACTCTGGACATGAACAAAATCCGCCAGGCGGGAATTACGAAAGAGCTCATCGAGATTGTCAGCGGCGCGGCGTCAGCAACTTCGTGATTAGTGAGTGGTGATTGGTGATTAGTGAACCGAAAGCCGTGAGTTAGCAGTTGTGGTTGGTGATTCGTCGGTCGCGAGTTGCTCGCAGTGAAGATTGAGAAGTTCACGGATTTGACGGTGTGGCAGAAGTCACACGAGCTGACTCTGCTGGTTTACCGATTGCGGTTTTCGAGGGGAGACGAAATGGCAGGAGCTACAGGCAAGTTCGGTAAGGTAATCGAGGTCATCGGGCCAGTGGTGGACGTGCAATACGAGGAGGGCCACCAGCCGTTGATTCACAACGCGGTGCGCATCACCAGCGAAGGCTATGACGTGCCCACGCCGCTCGATATCGTCGCGGAGGTCGAGCAGCACCTGGGCGAGGGGCGCGTGCGCTGCGTCGCCATGAAGCCGAGCGAGGGTATCGTGCGCGGCATGCAGGCGGAAGACCTGGGCGAGCCGATTTCCGTGCCGGTGGGCCGCGGAACGCTGGGCCGCGTGCTGAACGTGCTGGGTGAGCCGGTGGACGCGCTCGGCCCCGTGCAAACGGACAAGCGCTACCCGATTCACCGCCATGCGCCGTCGCTCGAAGACCAGTCCACGACGCTCGAAATGTTCGAGACGGGAATCAAGGTCGTCGACCTGCTCGAGCCATACCTCAAGGGCGGCAAGATCGGGCTGTTCGGCGGCGCGGGCGTGGGCAAGACGGTGCTCATTCAAGAATTGATCAACAACGTCGCCATGAAGCACGGCGGCGTGTCCGTGTTCGCCGGGGTGGGCGAGCGCACGCGTGAAGGAAACGACCTGTGGCTGGAATTTCAGGAATCCGGCGTCATCATCCCCGGCAACTGGGAAAAATCGCGCTGCGCGCTGATCTACGGGCAGATGACGGAGCCGCCCGGCGCGCGGCTACGCGTGGGATTGACGGGCCTGACCGTGGCCGAATATTTCCGCGACGAAGAGCACCTCGACGTGCTGCTCTTCATCGACAACATTTTCCGGTTCGTGCAGGCGGGATCGGAAGTGTCGGCGCTGCTGGGCCGCATGCCATCCGCCGTGGGATACCAGCCGAACCTCAACACCGAAATCGGCGAGCTTCAGGAGCGCATCACTTCCACCAAGCACGGCTCGATCACGTCCGTGCAGGCGATTTACGTGCCCGCGGACGACTACACCGATCCCGCGCCGGCCGGAACGTTCACGCACCTCGACGCAACCACCAACCTGAGCCGACAAATCGTCGAGCGCGGCATTTATCCCGCAGTCGATCCGCTGGCGAGCTTCTCGCGCATTCTGGATCCGCGCATTCTGGGCCAGGAGCACTACAGCGTGGCGCGCGCGGTGAAGTCCGTGCTGCAGCGCTACAAGGAGCTGCAGGACATCATCGCCATCCTTGGCATTGAAGAGCTTTCCGACGAGGACAAGCAGACCGTGGCGCGCGCGCGCAAGGTCGAACGGTTCCTTTCGCAGCCCTTCTTCGTGGCGGCGCAGTTCACCGGCATCGAAGGCAAGTACGTGAAAATCGAGGACACCATCCGCGGCTTCAAGGAAATCGTGGAAGGAAAGCACGACGATCTGCCCGAGCAGGCGTTCTACATGGTGGGCGGAATCGAAGAGGCGCGCGAAAAGGCGGAGAAGATGGCGGCGACCGCGTAACCATCGCGCGAGCGCCGAACCTGAATCCAACCCATGCTACCCGAAGCCATCGAATTGCAGATCGTGACGCCGGAGCGGCACGTGTTGCAGGAGACCGTGCAGGCGGTCGAGATACCCGGCAAGGAAGGATACCTGGGCGTTCTGCCGGGGCACGCGCCGCTGATCACGGAGCTTGGCATCGGCATTCTGGGATACCGCAAAGGATCCGAGAACAAGTTCGTGACCGTCATTCACGGCTACGCGGAAGTGCTGCCGGACCGGGTGATCGTGCTGGCCGAAATTTCGGAGCGCGCGGAAGAAATCGACGTGGCGCGCAGCAAGGCCGCGCACGACCGCGCACAGACGGAGCTGGCGAAGCACGGCATCAGCGGCGACGAGTGGCAGCGCGAGCAACTGGCGCTGCAGCGGGCGCTGGTCCGCATGCAGGCCGCGGCGCGCTCCGGCCCTTCGGGCGAATCCGCAAACCGTTAGAATGCGTTCCGCGCGTTGCGAGGATGTCCACTTCTGGTTACCCCGCGGTAAGTCCTGGAGCTTTCTGTCGCATCCAATAATTGGCAAAATAAAGATGGATTCCATCGCTCCCAGATGAGGATGGAACGGACGAACATGGCTGACGTCACAATTTACTGCACTCCGTGGTGCGGCGATTGCCGCCGCGCGAAGCAGTTTCTGCGCGAGCGAGGCGTCGCGTTTCGCGAGGTGAATATCGACCAAACGCCCGACGCGGAGAAGCTGGTTCTGGAAGTGAACAAGGGCCGGCGGAAAGTGCCGACGCTCGAAGTGGAAGGCCGCTATTTCTCGTGCAGCCCGTTTGATCCCTACCGGCTTGCCGACGAATTGAATATCCCGCTGAATCCCGAAAGGCAGTAAGTAGTGATCGGTGATTGGTAATTAGTGTCCCATCAGCTGCGTTCCCAAAAAGTCAGGGATCCGAGCCATCCATGGCGGTGTTTTATGCAAGACCTGCGCCGCGAGTCATTACGCCGGCGACGCGCAAGTCGGGCGTCAACGCCACGAGATCGGCGTCCGCGCCGACGGCGATAATTCCCTTCTTGCCTGCGAGGCCGAGCCGGCGCGCGGGAAGAATCGTGGCCATGCGCACGGCGTCTTTCAGTGGGACGCCGAGGGCCACGACCTCGCGGAGCGCGCGATCGAGCGTGAGCGTGCTGCCCGCGAGTTTGCCTTCCGAATTACGCGCTACGCCGTCCTTCACCGTGACCTCGAAATTGCCGAGGCGATAATTGCCGTCTGGCATTCCGGTGGCGGCGATTCCGTCACTCACCAGCAGCACTGTATCGAATCCCTTGCAGCCGAGCAGGACCTGGATCGCCGGACCGTCGACGTGCACGCCGTCTGCGATCACTTCGGCCGTGACCTCGGGATCGGTGAGGATCGCGCCGACGACGCCTGGATCGCGGTGCGAGAAAGGCCGCATGGCGTTGTACATGTGCACGGCGTGGCGTGCACCGGCGCGAATGGCTGCACGCGTCTGTTCGTAGTCCGCGTCGGTGTGGCCGATGGCAGCAACCACCTTTGCGGCGACGGCGTGTTCGATCAGCTCCTTCGCGCCCGGAATTTCCGGGGCGACGGTGACGATCTTCACAAGGCCATCGGCTGCTTCGAAGAATTTCTGCAGGGTTTCGACCGACGGGCGCGCGATCGCATCGGGAGGATGCACGCCGCGACGCGCTTTGCTGATGAACGGACCCTCGAGATGGATGCCGAGGAATTCGGCGGCGAGCTTGCCGTTTCCCGGCTCTTCTTTCGGCTGCTCGTGGGCGCGGATGTAGCGCGCGATGCCTTCGAGGCTGTGGCAGGTGTCTTCGACCGGCGCGGTGACGGTGGTGGCGACGAGCGACGTGGTGCCGTGGCGCGCGACGGTGGCGGCGATGCGATCGAGCGAGCGAGCGTTCGCTTCCATCACGTCGTGGCCGCCGGCGCCGTGGATGTGCACGTCCACAAATCCCGGCACGATCGTCATTGTGCCGGCGACGTAGTCGGCCGCGTCCGGCGGTATGCGGATTTCATCGCGGTGGCCGAGCGCGGCGATGCGGCTGCCTTCGACGACGATGATGCCGTCGCTGATTTCCTCTTCCGGCGTCAGGATCCGGCCGGCGTGGATAACTGTCGTCCGCATGGCGTGCCAGGTATTCCCCAGGGCTAAAGCCCGCTCCAGAAACATCCCTTTTCGCGGGACTGAAGTCCCGCGCTTCCACCGAAAACACTCTCGCTGGACAATAGCTTGCACAAGAATGCTACTTGAAGCCGGGCGCGAAATCACAGCCGAGCTTGCATCCGTGTGCTTCTTCGTTACAATCGAGTGTCGCTCAAATTCGAAGGAGAACGGGATGGCATACGACAAGCGTTACGTGGCGCAGAAGCGCCAGCGCCGCCGGCGCAAGGTGGCCAAAGGCAAAGTGAAGCTCTACGAGCAGGGGAAACTGCCGCACGACAAGCTTTCCGCGTTGGCCAAGAGATTCCTTGCCCGCAAGCAGCGCGCCCTCAGCAAGGCCGAATAGTTTCCGCTGAAAAAGGAAAGGGCGTTCGCCGCAGCGAACGCCCTTTGTGCGCCTGCCCTTTCCCGCCAGGGGATGGCAGCGGTTGATCTAGTTTCCGGAGGCTTGGGTGTGCGTCGACTGCACCTTCGGCACGCTCAGGTAACCGGCGATCTTATCCTTGCCGATCGAATTGACCGTGAACTCGACCGGTGCGCGTCCGCCGTGCGTGAAGAAGTAGATGGGCTCGTTCGCCGAGCGGTTCCGCTTCTCGTAGCGTGCGTCGTCCACGTAGATGGCCACGGTGTAGAGGTTTTTCTTCTCGTTCACGCCGCGGAGCTCAACCATCAGATCGCCCACTTTTTCGCGGGTGTTCTTCTTGTCAATGGTGAATTCGTAGTAGTCACGCTCGCCCAGGCGGCGGAGCTCTTCGACTTCGTCGTGATTCTTCGCGATCAGGGTGCCGAACTCGCCGCGAGTCAGGTTGAGGCTGCTCTTCGTCGCGTCGAGGTCGGTGCGGACGCCGGTGACGTCCGTGCCCAGCTTGTTGACGTCATCGACGTTCGCCTTGGTGGCCAACTGACCGTTCATGTTGTTCGTCAGGTCGGTCAGCTCCTTGGCATCGTCTTCCTTGATCTTCTTGGTCTGCATGCGCGCACGGCCCAGCTCGCTCTCCGTAAGCTTCATCTTGTCGGTGACGACGCTGAGTTCACCCTGCAGCTGCGCGTTGGTATCCTCGGCTTTCGCGAGACGCTGATTGAGCACGTCGTCGCTCTGAGTCATTTGCCGCGTTTGCGCTGCCAGCGTCTGCTGGAGCGAAGCCGCGCGGTTCGACGCCGTCCAGCCCACACCAAGGGCTGCCAGCGATACAATGGCCAGAACTACCACCACGATACCGATCCAGCGGGGCGCCGCGCCTTCCGTCTGAATCACTTCCGGTCTTTCGTCGATCATTTTCGTATCCTCCGTGGGAACCCCTTGCTGAACTGTGGTAGGAGCAAGCCCCTAACCAAATGAGCCAAACTGGGGCTGCGCCACTAAGTGCTTATGTGGCATGCAGTTGCGGAGATGCCCCGGTGAAATGGCTTATTGGGTACTTCAGCCAACCCTGCAATTTTTACGCGGGATTAATTATTTCTGCGCGGTGGAAAACCGGCCCTTTTAAAAACGCTGGGCTTAGCGGGTGATAGTCATGTTCTGGAGCCGGGCGATGCGCTCGGAGAGCGGCGGATGCGTGCTGAAGAGGCTGGTGAACAGCTCGCGACCTGTGAGCGGCGCAACGATGCAGAGCGCCGAGGTTGACGGCGAGATGTCCATCGGGATCCGCTTGTTGTAGGCGCCAAGCTTTTCCAGTGCGCGCACCAGGCCGTACGGATGGCCGACCATTTTCGCGCCTGAAGCGTCCGCCTGATACTCGCGTTGCCGAGAGATGCCGAGCTGGAGAAGCACCGCTGCAATGGGTGCAAGGATCAGCATCAAGAGGGCGGCAATACCGCCGCCCTCGCGGTCTCTCCGGCTGCCGCCGCCCATCCCGCCGAACATCATTCCCCATTTGGCTACGTTTGCGATCCAGGTAATGGTGCCGGCAAGAGTGGCTGCAATGGAGGAGGTCAGTATGTCGTAATTCCGGACATGCGAAAGCTCGTGGGCGATCACGCCCTCGAGTTCTTCATCGTCCATCAATTCCATCAGGCCCTGAGTGACGGCGACGGACGCGTGCTGCGGGTTGCGCCCGGTGGCGAAGGCGTTGGGCGCGGCCTGCGGGATCATGTAGAGCTTCGGGACCGGCAGGTTCGCCTTGGCGGCAAGACGCTCCATGACGGCATAGAGACGCGGCGATTCCTCGCGGCTGATCGGCCGCGCGCCGCTCGACATCAGCGCGATCTTATCGGAGAAGAAGTACGCCACGCCGTTCATGACGATCGCAATACCGAGCGCGACCGTCATGCCGTTGCGCCCGCCGAGCGCCTGGCCTACGAACAGCGTCAGCAGAGTCAACGCCGTTAGCAGAAATGCAGTCTTGAACACTTTCATGGTCCGTGCCCCTGGCGCCGAATCAGGCGGCGCCCACCTTTGCTTGCTCGTGTTCGAACTTCATTTCGCCGGTCTTCGCATCCGCTTCGACCTGCACCGCGTCGCCGGGCTTGACCTCGCCGTCGAGGATTTTCAACGCGAGCGGATCCTGAATCAGCCGCTGAATCGCTCGCCTCATCGGGCGCGCCCCGTACGCCGGGTCGTAGCCCTCGCGGAAGAGCAGCGCCTTCGCCGCACTCGACAGTGTGAGCATGATCTTCTTTTCGGCCACGCGCTTCATGAACAAGGCCATCTGCAGATCGATGATGCGCTCGATCTGGTCTTTGCCGAGCGGGCTGAACATGACGATGTCGTCGATGCGGTTCAGGAACTCCGGCCGGAAGGTTTCGCGCAGCGCGCTCATGGCTTCCTCGCGCGCCTTCTTCGGATCTTTGCCCGCGAGTTCGAAGATCGCGGTCGAGCCGACGTTCGACGTCATGATGATGACGGCGTTGCGGAAATCAACCTTGCGGCCCTTGCCGTCGGTCAGGTGTCCGTCGTCGAGAATCTGCAGCAGCACGTTGAAAACATCCGGATGCGCCTTCTCGATTTCATCGAGCAACACCACGGAATATGGACGGCGGCGCACCTGTTCGGTAAGCTGTCCACCTTCCTCGTAGCCAATGTATCCCGGAGGCGCGCCGATCATGCGGGCGACGGAATGCTTCTCCATGTATTCTGACATGTCGAGGCGCACGATGGCGCGCTCGTCGTCGAATAGAAATTCGGCAAGCGCCCGCGCCAGTTCGGTCTTGCCCACGCCAGTAGGCCCCATGAAGAGGAACGAGCCGATCGGCCGGTGCGGGTCGCTCAAACCCGAACGGCTGCGGCGAATCGCGTTGGCCACACTCGCGAGTGCCGGATTCTGTCCGACCACGCGCAGGTGCAGGCGCTCTTCCATGTGCACGAGCTTCTGTACTTCGCCCTCGAGCAGCCGCCCGACGGGAATTCCGGTCCACTTGCTGACGATCTTCGCGATCTCTTCCTCGCCGACCTCCTCCTTGAGCATGGGATGGTCTTTCTGCATTTCGGCGAGATGGTCCTGCGCGCCCTTCAGCAATTTCTCAGCTGCGGACAGCTTGCCGTAGCGAATTTCCGCGACACGCGAAAGATCGCCGGCGCGTTCGAAGCGCTGCTCTTCGGCCTTCAGGCGTTCGATCTCTTCCTTCTGCGTGCGAATCTTGCCGATGGCGTCCTTTTCGGTCTGCCAGTGAGCCTTCAGCCCGGACGATTGCTCGCGGAGCGCGCCAAGCTCTTTCTCGACTTGTCCCAATCGTTCCTTCGAGTGCGCGTCGGATTCTTTCTTGAGCGCCTGGCGTTCGATTTCGAGCTGCATGATGCGCCGCTCGATTTCGTCGATCTCGGTTGGAAGCGAATCGATTTCCATGCGCAGGCCAGCGGCGGCTTCATCGACGAGATCGATGGCCTTGTCCGGGAGAAAGCGGTCGGTGATGTAGCGCTGCGACAACATGGCCGCGGCAACGATCGCGGCGTCTTTGATGCGCACGCCGTGATGGACCTCGTAGCGCTCTTTCAGCCCGCGCAGGATCGCGATGGTGTCTTCAATGGAAGGCTCGCCAATGTTGACGGGCTGGAAGCGGCGCTCCAGAGCCGGGTCCTTTTCAATGTACTTGCGGTATTCGTTGAGCGTAGTGGCGCCAATGGCACGCAGCTCGCCGCGCGCCAGGGCAGGCTTCAGCATGTTCGACGCGTCCATCGAGCCTTCGGCCGCACCCGCGCCGACAAGGGTGTGCAATTCGTCTATGAACAGAATGACTTGGCCTTCGGATTCGGTGACTTCTTTCAGAACGGCCTTGAGCCGGTCCTCGAATTCACCGCGATATTTCGCGCCGGCGACCAGCGCCGCCAGATCGAGCGCGACAATGCGCTTGGGCTTCAGAACTTCGGGCACGTCGCCGGCGATAATCCGCTGGGCGAGGCCTTCGACAATAGCGGTCTTCCCTACGCCCGGCTCGCCGATCAGCACGGGATTGTTCTTCGTGCGCCGCGCGAGGATCTGCATCACGCGGCGGATCTCTTCGTCGCGACCGATCACTGGATCAAGCTTGCCGCGGCGCGCGGCCTCGGTCAGATCGCGCGCGTATTGTTCGATGGCGCGATAAGTCGCTTCGGGATTCTGAGACGTGACGCGATGACTACCGCGAATCGTGGCCATGGCCTGGAGGATTGCGTCGTGGCTTGCGCCATGGCGCGCCAAGAGCTGCGCCGCCGGATCGCGGTCCATGCCGGCGATGCCGAGAAGAATATGTTCGGTGGAGACGTATTCGTCCTTGAGGCGCTGCGCTTCGTCGAAGGCCTTCTCAAGGGCGGTATTCGACGCGCGGCTCAACGATTGGTCCGACACACCCGAAACCTTGGGCAGCCGCTCGATCTGTTTTTCGATCTCTGACGCGAGCGCCGTGGGAGACACTCCCAGTTTTTCGAGCAGGGGCGGCACAACGCCGTCGCCCTGCGCGGTCAGCGCCCAGAGCAGATGCAAAGGCTCGATTTGCTGCTGGCCCGAGCGCGCGCCCATTTCCTGAGCCGCCTGGAGCGCTTCCTGCCCTTTTACCGTCAGTTTGTCGAATCGCAGCATGGTTGGATTTTCTCACTTTTCCGGAGCGCAAGAAACATCGAGGGCTGGCAGCACTGGCCGCCAACCCTCGGATGAAACTCGGCGACCCGTTAGTTGCCGCTCGTGATGTTGACTTTCACTTGCTTCGGCTTCAACTCGGCGCGCTTCGGCAGCGTGACGGTCAAGACGCCGTTCTTGTAATCGGCCTTGATGGCTTCATTGTTGACCGTGTTCGGAAGGCTGAAACTGCGGCTGAACGCGCCGTACGCCCGCTCGACCCGCAGATAATTCTCCTCTTCGACCTTCTTTTCGAACTTCCGCTCGCCGCGGATGGTCAGCATGTTGTTTTCGACCCGAACATCGAGGTCCTTCTCGCTGATGTCCGGCAAGTCGGCCTTCACGACCAGCTCGTTTTCCGTCTCGTAGATGTCGACGGCCGGAGCCCAGGTGGTCAAAGCTGAATTGTCGGTGCGGCGCGGGAAGGTGCTCTCGAAAAGCCGGTTGACCTGCTCTTGCAGGCCGGAAAGACCACTGTAGGTGTCCCAACGTGTAATTGAACTCACTGTAGCATCCTCCTAAGGAATTTGGCGCTCTTAATTAGCGCATCCGGATAATATAATCTGCGCGTATTAGTGTCAAGTATTTTCAGACGAAAACGCCCTTCTGAAGCTGCTGGGCATTGAATTACTCTAAGAGCTTAACTATCAGGCACTTGAGGTAATGCGTTTCGGGCATGGTTAGAAGAATCGGGTGATCTTGGGCCTGCGTCCGGCGCTCAACGACAACCACATTCTTGCGCGCATCCGTGGCGGCTTCGGCGAGCAGCTGGAGGAACAGCGGTTCGGTGACGTGGTAAGAGCACGAGCAGGTGACAAGGTAGCCCCCCGGTTTCAAGAGCTTCAGAGCTCGCAGGTTGATCTCCTTGTAGCCCCGGCGAGCAGCCGGAATGCTGTCGCGGTTCTTGGCGAAGGCGGGAGGATCAAGAATGACCATCTGAAAGCGCCGGCCGACCTCGTCATATTCTTTCAGCAGGTCGAAGGTGTTGCCCTCGCGAAACGTCACGTTCGCGGCAGCGTTCAACTGTTGGTTGCGGCGGGCGGTCTCGACAGCGGCTGGCGCGAGATCGATGCCCTCGACGTGCGCGCAGCGGTCGGCAACCGTGAGGGCGAATCCGCCCTGGTAACAGAAGCAATCGAGCACGTCGCCCGAGGCGTAACGCCGGGCAGCCAGATGGTTTTCGCGCTGATCGAGAAATGAGCCTGTCTTCTGTCCCTTGGTCAAGTCGCAGACGAAGGTGACTCCGTTTTCTTTCGCCAGGATCTCCGAGGGTATCTCGCCGTACAGGGCACTCACGCGCTGGTCGAGGCCTTCGAGCATGCGCACTTTGGGGTCGTTGCGCTCAACGATTCCCTTCGGTGAAAAAAGCTCGACAAGAATCTCGGTCAGCAGCCCTTTGAGCCGCTCGCTCGATTGGCTGAGCGTCTGCAGCACAAGATAGTCGCCGTAGCGGTCGATGATCACCGACGGCAACAGGTCCGCCTCGCTATAGACCAGGCGATAGGCGTCGGAGTTTTCGACGACCAGATCGCGGTAGGCGGCGGCACGGCGAATCCGAGCGGTCAGGAACGCGCGGTCGATGGGAACGTCCTCGCGCGTCAGGAGGCGGATCGAGATTTGCGACTTGTCGCTGTAAAAGGCACGCCCGGCGAAGTTGCCGCGCTCGTCGACCAGCCGGACCACGGCGCCTGCCTCAGCGTGCGCCGAGCGAACGTCGCTGCGGTAGATCCAGAGGTGACCCGAGCGAAGGCGCTCGACGCCTCGCGGAGAAATCACCACAGAACCTTCTGTCACCGGCCTGGCGGTGGCCATAGATGGAAACCCAGTGGAGCTTCTGATGCGATGACTTTGACTTTACTACAGGATTGGTTCGATGGACAGAAACGCCCGGCAAGCCCGCTCCGGCAATCGGCTTCCGGCGCGCGGGTATGCGTGTTGCCGCTCAGCCCGGCATGCCCATTTTTCGCTTGCGGTGGAGCTTCATTGCGGAGGACCTCAGCGTTTCCGGGACGTTTTTGTTGGCCGTAAGTTTCACAAGGTCCGTCGCTGTGAGCCGCGGAAACAGGTGCAGGGAAACGTCGAGTGGAGTCTTCGGATTGTTGACGAGGTTTCGCACCACGGAATAGTTCTTCATGAAAGTGCGTGTCAGCGCGATCGCTCGCAGGATTTCGCCGGTCAGGTTGGTCATCGAGGCAAAAGCCTCGACTTCGGTATCGGTGAGGCGGGGCGACTGGAGCACGCAGCGCTGCACCAACTTGTTCGGATCGCGAATCAGCGTCATGCGCTCGGTGCGGCCGCCCTTTAGCGCCAGGGTGAGACGCTGGACAACGTTCATGTGCGCGAGCTTTTGCACCAGTGTCTCGCGCTTCACGGGATCGGGCTCGGCCTCCGCGGCGGCCTCGGCCATCTCAGCAGACGCCGCGGCACCCTTCTCCATATTCGCCAGCAGTTCGCGCTGTTCGGCGTTCGCGCCGGGACAGTTTGCTACGGCGATCACAAGCTGAGGATCGGAAGCGAACCTTTCGAGATTGTCGAGCAGGGACTGAATTCCGGCCGAGGTCAGGTGATTCGCGACGCGCGCGACGTGCGCCGTTAGGCACGATGGGCTTTTAGCCAGTGCGTCCGCGACGCCAGGCTTTTCTCCCAGATTGTCCGTGAGATACGTAAAGAGGCGCGCGTCCGCGTCGGGCCGGGCCGCCGCAGCGAGAAACGGTTCGAGCGGTTGACTCAGCAGCGCGTTTTGCGCGCGGTCGGCAATTTCCGGCTCGGGATCGGTGGCCAGCACCGCGAGCAACTCGACGCGATCCTCCGGGCCGAGCGGGACGCTGCCCGTGCAGACCGCCAGCTTTTGCTCGCGTCGCGCGTGGTCGGTGCAGATTTGGGTGCGCAGTTCGGCGCTAAGTAGCTCGGCGCTAATGAGAGCCTCCGACGGCAGGCTTTACGTCATTGCGGGTCAGGGTGACGCTTCCGGACTGCCCGGGCGTTCCGATCGCCGGCAGGGTCTGGCCGTTGAGTTCGAGCGTTAGCGCGCTCGATTCGCTGGCCGAAACTTCGAACGTGTCCTGCGCGTCGAATTGCCTGGATTCACCCGGCTGAACCGCGCCGTCGAAGACAATTTTGCCATCTGCAGACACTTTCACATCGGTTGGTTTGCTGGCCTGAAGCTTGAGAGTTAGCACCGCCGGCACGGGGCTGCTTGCGCCGGCAGGCGCGGACGTTGATGGCGTCTCGTTGGGCGCCGTGGGATTCTGCGCGGCCGGCGACTTCTCGACGGCTTCCACGTGATGACCGGAGCGCGCCGCGAGGTACCGCGCGTGGATCCATGCCGAGATTTCGCTGCGATAACGATGCCAACCGAAAGCAGCGCCCGCAAGCACCACCACGAGCACGGCGAGCGCCGTGACGGCCGGGCGCCAGTTTCGCGGCATGTGGGTCGCCGACGCGGCCGTCGCGGTTACATGCGCCTGCGCGCCATTGGAATTGCCGAGCGAGTATTCCGCGACGAGGCTGTCTTCGTCGAGGCCGAGAAAACGCGCGATCGATCGAATGAAGCCGCGGTTGAAAACGCCGCCGGGCAGCTGATCCCACTGATCCTTCTCGATGGCCTCGAGAAAACGCGTGCTGATGCGCGTGGCAGCCGCAATTTCGTCCAGCGATACGCCGCGCATCTCGCGTTCGCGCCGAAGATGTTCGCCGAAGGGTGTGGAAGACATTCGAAAAGGGGCCAACGAAAATATAGGCGTCGATGGAAGGGGTGTCAATCCTGCCTGCGGAGTTCCTCGCGGGCGCAGGAGGATTGCCCTTACGGCAATAGGCGCGGAATGGCCGTTGCGGCGGGCGGAAGCGGTTTTTATAATGCAGAGGGTGCCTCCCGAATCCCAAGACGCTAAGCCCCACCCCGCCGGCGAACGAACGCGCCGAGCGACGGACGGGAAGCCGTTTGAAGGCGTGGAACGGCGCCGCCATCCGGACGCGGCTCCGGCCCCTGCCGAAACGACGGAAGTGAACGTCTTCCACGAGCTGGGCAAGGCGCTGACCTCTTCCTTGCAGCTCGATCAGGTGCTGCGCACGATCATGGAGAAGATCAACGAGGTTCTGCGCCCCGATACCTGGTCTCTGCTGCTGATGGACATTGACAAGAAGGAACTTTACTTCCAGATTGCCACCGGCGCCGGAGCCGAAGCGCTCAAGGACGTGCGGATCAAAGTCGGGCAAGGGCTCGCGGGATGGGTCGCGCAGTCGGGCGAGGCTGTGGTGGTGGCGGACACGAGCAAGGATTCGCGATTTTTCGGCCAGGTCGACGAAAAGACCAAAATGGCGACGCGCTCGATTGTCGCCGTGCCGGTGCGTTTCCGCGATCAATGCCTGGGCGTGATCGAGCTGATCAATTGCATCGGGCCGGAGGGATTCAGCCCGCGCGATCTCGCACTGCTCGAGGCGCTGGCCGACTACGCAGCCATCGCGATTGAAAACGCGCGGCACGTCCAGCGCATTCACGAGCTGACGATCACGGACGATTGCACGAGCCTTTACAACGCGCGGCACCTGAACTTCATGCTCGACACGGAAATCTACCGCTCGCACCGCTACGCGTTCGAGTTTTCGCTGATCTTCATCGACCTCGATCGCTTCAAGCAGGTGAACGACACGTACGGGCACCTCGTTGGCTCGAAGCTGCTGGCCGAAATCGGCGAGGCCATCAAGGGGCATTGCCGGCTGATCGATCTCGCGTTCCGCTATGGCGGCGATGAGTTCGTCGTGCTGCTGCCGCAGACGTCGAAGGAAAACGCGCTTGGCGTCGCGCACCGATTGCACAAACTGATCCGCGAGACGGAATGGCTGAAAGGCACGGGTACGCCTGTGCGCCTGACGGCGAGCGTCGGCGTGGCTGCGTATCCCACGGACTCGCGCACGAAGGCTGAACTGCTCCATCTCGCCGATGAAGCGATGTATCTGGTCAAAAACACCTCGCGCGATAGCGTGGCCGCCGCCGGCGTCGGCATGCTCCCCAGCGTCTGAGGTTCGATTCCGCTCTCTGCCGTAAAGCTTGCCCTCCGGAGTTGTGGCGCGAAAACCACTCGCCTATACTCGGCTTCTAACAAACAAGGGAGTTTTTCCATTGCGCAACCGGGAAGCCGCGCGTTACGCGCGCTGGGCGGCGATCGCTGCGGGGGTGATTGCCCTCGCCGTCGGCGGCGTGTACGCGAAGCGCGCGCTCCAACGCACCCGCGCGGGGCGAAACGCGCCGGTCGCTGTTCCCGTCACCGTCGAGCAGCAATCGGCGCAATTTTCGTTTTCGAAAGTCGAGCAGTCCCGGACGATCTTCACCGTTCGAGCCTCGCACGCCACGCAGTACAGGGACCAGAATCGCGTTCTGCTCGAAGACGTATGGATCACGCTCTACGGCCGCGACGGCAGCCGCAATGACAATATTCATACCCGCGAATGCAGCTACGACGGATCGGGCGACGTGCGCTGCGAAGGCGAAGTCACCATCGACTTGGCGAACGCGCATCCCGCGCCGGGCCATTCCGCGGACACGCTCCAGGTCAAAACCAGCAATCTTTCGTTCAACCGCAATACGGGCGAGGCTTCGACTCCGGCCCCGGTCGAGTTTCATTTTCCATCCGGCCAGGGCCGCGGCGTGGGAGTTTCCTATAGCACGAGCGATTCGATCGTGCGCGTCGAGCAGGGCGTGCAATTCGAGTTGGCCGCTTCAGAGCAAACAGGCGGCATGCCTGTCACCGCGAAGGGCAGCAGCCTCGAAATCCACCGCGCCGATCGCATCGTGATTCTCAAAGGCCAGGCGAGGGTGCGGGAAGGTGCTCGCGAGCTTACCGCGGACAGCATCTCGATCGAACTTGACGAGGACAACCACGCGCGACGGGCCGTTGCCGAAGGCCATCCGCAGATCCGCGCAACCGAAGGCGGCGGAAAAGTATCCGTGTCCGCGGTGCGCTTCGAAGCAGTTTTGAATCCCGCCGGATGGGTCGACCACCTAGTCGCTGACGGAAACATCGTCGGCACGCGCCAGACGGCCACTGGCACGGACCGGTTTTCCGCAGCACACACCGAATTCGTCATGGTGCCCCAGAAGAATCTGGTTCAGGACATGACCGCGACCGGCAGCGTGGTCGCCGAAACGCATCAAGGCGCCGACTCGCGCGTGCTGCAGACGGACGCGCTGCGTGTGAAATTTTCGACGCCCTCGATATCGACCGCCGTTCACCCAGGTCAGCTTCCCGGCAAAGCCGATCAGCAAAGCATCGAGAGCGCTGAAACTTTCGCGCCCGCCACGATTGAATCGCGCGGCGCGAATGACGTAACGACGCTCCACGCCAGGCAATTCGTCGCGCAACTTGGCGCCTCGGGCCATCTAGACAAATTGCTCGGCCATTCGGACGTCGAAGTCCGCCGCCAGATCGGCAACGCCGTGCCCCAGACGCTTTCGGCCAACGAACTCATCGCCACATTCGGCGCGCACGGAGATTGGGAAACGCTCGACCAGCTCGGCAACGTCCGCTTTCAGCAGGGCGACCGCCGCGCGAGCGCCGAACACGCCAACATCGTCCGCGCCACGGACACGATCACGCTCGACGGCTCACCGGTGATTTCCGACGCGATGAGCCGCACCACTGCCGCAAATGTTACGGTGAATCAAAAAACGGGCGACGTGCACGCCGCCGGCGGCGTCGTTTCCACATACATCCCGGGTGCGAAGGGCGACAGCCTCAGCCTTGGCTCCGGCACCGCGCACATCTCCGCTGACTCCCTCTCCGGCACGGTCGGCTCGAATCATGTGGTTGTCACCTATTCCGGCCACGCGCGTCTCTGGCAGGGAGAATCCGTTCTCGACAGCGACCAGATTCAGCTGTGGCAAGACGACAAGAAGTTACAGGCCAGCGGCCACGTGGTTGCTGTTTTCTCGCAGGTGGGAGGTGCCTTTACCGCAGCACCCGGCAAGCGTTCGGCCTCCGCGGCTGGCCCGACCCTCTGGAAAATCACCGCCCCGACGCTAACCTACTGGAGCGACCAGGGCAAAGCTCACCTCGAAGGCGGCGTGTACGCCGATTCGAACCAAGGGTCGTTGGTATCCCGCACGCTTGACGTGTTCCTGACCCAAGGCACACCTTCCAGCTCCGCATCGGCCACCGCCAGCACCTCGGGTGGCCCACCCGCGTCCATGGGTGGCCGCCAACTCGAGCGGGCACTAGCCCAGGGCGCGGTCGTGGTGCGCCAGGGCGACCGCCGGGCCATGGCGGAGCAAGCCGAGTACACCGCAGCCGACGGAAAATTCGTTCTTTCGGGCGGCCAACCTACCATTGCTGATGCGGGAAGCGACACAACTACGGGCCATTCGTTGACCTTCTTTGTGGCGAATGATACGATTTTGATTGATTCGCAGGAAGGTTCGCGCACACTGACCAAGCACCGGGTTGAGAAATGAACCGGCATGTTGAAACTCCAAGCCGCCGATCTGAGGAAGTCGTATAGAGGTCGGAAGGTCGTCAATGACATCAATCTGGAGATTCGACAGGGCGAAGTGGTTGGGCTGCTCGGGCCGAACGGCGCCGGAAAGACCACGACGTTCTACATCCTGGTCGGACTCGCGCGTCCGGACTACGGGCGTGTCATGCTGGACGGCGAGGATATCACCGACCTCCCCATGTATCTGCGGGCCCGCAGCGGCATCAGCTACCTCCCCCAGGAACCTTCAGTCTTTCGCAAACTGACGGTCGAAGAGAACCTCTTGGCTGTCTTGGAAACGCTCTCGGTGACGCCCGAGCAGAGGCGCGACCGGGTCGAGGAGCTTCTGGCGCAGATGGGACTCGAGGGAATCCGCTACAGCCAGGCCCACGTGCTCTCCGGCGGAGAGCGCCGGCGCCTGGAAATCGCCCGCTCGCTGGTCCTTTCGCCTTCCTTTGTCCTGCTGGACGAGCCATTTGCCGGGATCGACCCCCTGACCGTGGTGGACATCCAGAAGATCATCGGCGACCTCAGCCATGCGGGAATCGGGGTGCTCATGACCGACCACAACGTCCGCGACACCCTGGCAGTGACAAATCGCGCCTACATCATCAGCGAAGGAAAAATCCTCGCCGCGGGTACTCCTTCGGAACTTTCTGCCGATCCGGAAGTCAGGCGCATCTACCTGGGAGAGGGTTTCAAGCTCAACTGAACTTATGAACTGGCTCGCACCCAAATTGCATCTCCGGCTGGCGCAGAAGCAGATTCTGACGCCCGGCTTGGTCCAGATGGTCAGCGTGCTGGCGCTGAACCGCCTGGAGCTGCGGGAGATGATCAATCAGGAGATCATGGCGAACCCGGTTCTCGAAGAGCTGTCTGAAGAGAGCGCCACCGCCGACAGCTATACGGACGAGGCGTTCCTTAAGAAAGAGACCGAGCAGGTTCCCGAAACGCCGGCTAACAATCCCTTCGACGAATTCGACTTTGGCTCGTTTTTCTCGCAATACCTCGACACCGGCGCCGAACGCGCCGCGGGCGGCGAGCACGAGGAAATCGAAAAGCCTTCATTCGATAAATTTCTCTCTTCGCCGGCGAGCCTGACCGATCACCTCGCATGGCAACTGAGCGTCAGCATTTGCAGCGAAACGGTTCGCAAGATCGCCGAAGCGATCATCGGCAACCTTGACGAGAACGGCTACCTGACCGCGACGCTCGATGAAATCGCGCAATCGGGCAATTATTCGATGGAGGACGTCGAAGAGGCGCTCGCCGTCGTGCAGGAATTCGATCCGCCCGGGGTCGCCGCGCGCACTCTGGAAGAGTGCCTGATCATGCAGGTCAAGCTGATCGACCCGCAGAATACACTCGCGCAGCAGATCATCGCCGAGCACCTGAAGCTGCTGCAGAACAACCAGCTCAAGGAAGTCGCGCGCGCCCTGAATCGCCCGATCGAGCTCGTCAAACGCGCCGTCGACTTGATCAAACGCCTCGATCCCAAGCCCGGCTTGCGCTACAACAAAATCGAGCCGCGCCTGGTCGAGCCGGATGTCCAATTCCGCAAGGTCGACGGCGAGTGGCAGGTCTTCATGAATGATGACGACGTGCCGCAGCTCCGCCTGAGCCCGACCTATCGCCGACTGCTCGCCCGCGACGCCGCCGATCGCGACGTCCGCAACTACGTCAAGGAACGATTCACCGCGGCGATCCAGCTGATGAAGAACATCGAGCAGCGCAAGCACACGATCCTGCGCGTCTGCCACTCGATCCTTCGCCGCCAGGGAGATTTTCTCGATTACGGCCCCGACCACCTGAAGCCGATGATGATCAAGGAAGTGGCCGAAGAAGTCGGCGTGCATCCCTCGACCGTCAGCCGCGCCGTCGCCAATAAATATGTTCACACGCCGCAGGGCGTGCTGGAGTTGCGCAGCTTTTTTTCGGAATCGGTCAACGGGCCGCAGGGCGGCGAGATGTCGTTGCTTTCGCTCAAGCGGCGCGTCAAGCAGATGATCGAAGAAGAAGACACGGCTCACCCGCTCACCGACGAGCAGATCACCAAAAAGTTGAGCGACGAGGGCATCCACGTCACCCGCCGCACCGTGGCGAAATACCGCGAAGACCTGCGCATTCCCAGCACGCACCGCCGCCGGGTAAAGGCGTAGCCCGTCTCGCCGTGGCGCGCCGCGACCGCAAACGAAGCACTCGCCAACTCGTAATCCTCACCGGGCTCTCGGGCTCGGGCAAAGGCTCCGTCCTGAACACGTTCGAGGATCTGGGCTACTACTGCGTCGACAATTTGCCGGTTTCGCTGATTAACACGTTTAGCGAGCTCTACGAAGGCGGCCGCGGCGAGGTCGAACGCGCGGCCCTGCTGGTCGACGCGCGCGAAGGCGCGCAGATCGATCTGCTGCCGGGAATTTATCGCAAACTCGCGGCCGAACATGCCGCTACGCTGGTCTTCATCGAAGCGAGCGATGCCGCTTTGCTGCGCCGGTTCAGCGAAACGCGCCGCCCGCATCCGCTTGGCAACGGCGCTCCGGTCGCCGAAGGAATCCGCCAGGAGCGCCGCCGCATGGCGCCGATACGCCGGCTCGCGGACGTCATCATCGACACGACGAAGTTCACCGTGCACGAACTGCGCCAGGTCATCATCGACCGCTTCCAGAATCCAGGCCGCCGCCCGCTGCTGGTTTCCGTCGTCAGCTTCGGTTTTCGCTACGGAATTCCCGCGGACGCGGACCTGGTTTTCGACGTGCGCTTTTTGCCGAATCCGCATTTCGTTCCGCGGCTGCGCCCGTTCAGCGGAAAGGATGCTCGCGTCGCGCGCTATATTCGCTCGTTTCCGCAAACGGGAGAATTTCTGCGGCGGATCGAGAGCCTCTTGGGATATCTGATCCCGCATTACATTCGCGAAGGCAAAAGCTATCTCACGGTCGCGCTCGGCTGCACCGGCGGGCGGCACCGCTCGGTCGCGCTCGCGGAAGTGATTCGCCGCTCGCTTCAGCACAAGGGATATTCGGCGAAGGTCGTTCACCGCGATCTGGACAAGTCCGTGTCCTGAGCTCGCGGCAACACGCATTTTACGATTACGGCTTGCAAGATTTCGGGGCGATGCATAGGCTAGGCAGGCTTCCTTCGAAGGCAATTTAACTTGACGCTCGAACCCATCGACGGCGCATCTCGCGTCACCGAGCACGACGAAATCCGGCGGCTGCTAAGATACCTGCGGCCGTACGTGCCGGGACTCGCATCGGGCGTCGTGCTGATCGCCGTGATGGGCGTGATCGAATTCCTCGTCGCGTTCGCGCTGCGCCCGGCCTTCGATGTGATTCTGAATCCTCACTCGACTTCGCAGGCGCTGACGCTTTTCCAGATTCCCGGCACCAATCGCGTCCTCGATCTTCACTCCTTTGCCCCGCGCCATTTTCACAACGTGATGAATGTGTTCGGCGTTGCCCTGGTGCTGATGACCATCGTCAAAGGAGTTTCCGAGTACATCGGCAGCATCCTGATCCAGCATGTGGGGCTTTCCGCCGTCACCGACATTCGCAACGAGGTTTACTCCCAGGTCGTGCAGCAGCCGATCGGCTTCTTTCAACACAATCCGGTCGGCCGGGTGATGTCCGCGGTGATCGCGGATATCGAGCAGATGCGCAACGCCTTTTCGGACTGGTTTGCGGAATTTTTCCGCCAGATCTTCGCGCTGATTGCTTTCATCGCGGTCTTGCTGGTCATCAACTGGCGCATGGCGTTCGGTGCGGCGATTCTGATTCCCTTGGTCGTGTGGCCGGTCAGCAAGTTCGGCCGGAAGATCCGGCGATCGTCGGAGAAAAGCCGCTCGCGCCTCGCGGATTTGAGCCAGATTCTTCAGGAAACGATCGCCGGAAACCGCGTGGTGAAGGCCTTCGGAATGGAGGGGTTCGAAATCCGCAAGTTCCGCGAGGCCGCGCGCAACCTGCTGCACGAAAACATGCGCTGGATCCGGGCCTTTGCCGCCACGTCGCCTTTGATGGATCTTCTCGGCGCCGTAGTCGTCGTGCTGGTGTTGCTTTTCGCGCGCGGCGAGATCAAGGCCGGCCGCATGACGCGTCGGGCTGTTCGTCTCGTTTGCGTATGCGCTTTTCAAAGCCTACGAGCCCATCAAGCGCCTCGGCAACGTGTATCAGCTCTTCCTGCAGGCCGCCGGAATCTCCAAGCAGGTATTCGCGTTCATCGATCTTGCCGCGGGAAGTCATGGACGCGCCCGAAGCCAAAGCGCTGCCGCCTTTTTCGCGTTCCATCGAATTCGATAGCGCAAGCTTCGCCTACGATAGTGACGGCCCGCTCATCCTGAAAAATATCGACCTGAAAGTCCCCGCGGGAGCGGTGGTGGCGATCGTCGGCTCGAGCGGCGCGGGCAAAACCACGCTCGTGAATCTGCTTCCGCGCTTTCACGAAGTCACCACCGGCGCGCTTCGCATCGACGGCTACTCCGTCAACGACGTCACGCTTCGCTCCCTGCGCGAGCAGATGGCCATCGTCACGCAGGAAACGATTCTTTTCAACGACACGGTCCGCAACAATCTCTGCTACGGCCGCCCGGACATGCCGCAGGAGAAAATCATTGCCGCCGCCAAGGCCGCATCGGCTCACGACTTTATCGTGCAGATGCCGCTCGGTTATGAAACCGTCATCGGCGATCGCGGCCAGCGCCTTTCCGGAGGCCAGCGCCAGCGATTGGCGATCGCCCGCGCGCTGCTGAAGAATGCGCCGATCCTGATCCTCGACGAAGCGACCTCCGAGCTCGACTCCGAATCCGAAATGCTCGTGCAGAACGCTCTCAATGTCCTGATGACCGACCGGACCGTGTTCGTGATCGCCCACCGCCTTTCGACCATCCGCCGCGCGGATATGATCGCCGTGCTCGACGACGGCGCGATCCGCGAGCGCGGCACGCACGAAGAACTTCTGGCGCGCAACGGCATCTACGCGCGCCTCTACGAAATGCAATTCCGCGACGCGGAGCCGGTCACGCGCGCCGCAGGTCCCGAATAGAAATGCCGGGCACGAAATCCCAACCCGCCGCCGCAAAGACGCCGACAGCAACCGGTCCGAAGCCCGGCCTCAAGTCGTCTAAGACCGCGGCGAGCGGTCTCAAATCAATGACCGGCTACGCCCAGGCGCAAGCCGCCGACAACGGCGTCGGCCTGCGCGTCTCGGTGCGGAGCGTGAACCACCGCTTCCTCGATCTGCATCTACGCGTGCCCGAGGGGTTTGAGCCGCTCGAACCGCGCATCCGCCAGATCGTTCGCGAGCGTGTCCGCCGCGGCCATCTCGACGTCACGGTGCGCCACGAGCTCGCCGGACCTGCCGCCGTCGCCGTGAATCAAGAAGTCGCCGCCGCCTATCTGCGAGCGGTCGAAGACCTGCGCAAGCAGTACGGCATCAAGGCCGATCCCGATCTCGCCGCCATCCTGCGCCTGCCCGGCGTGATCGGCTCTACCGCGGCTTCGACCGATGACGAAATCGCGCGCCTTGAATCGATCCTCACGCGCTGCCTCAACGAAGCGCTCGACAAACTCGATCACATGCGCGCGGAGGAAGCCGCCGCCCTGCGCGACGACATGTCCGCCCGCCTCGCCAACATCGCCGGCCTCGCCTCGCGCGTCCAGGTCCTCGCCGAGCGCGCCCGCCCCGCGTTCGCTCGCCGCCTGGAATTGCGGCTCGAAGGAATTGCTCGGCGAAATCCCGATCGACCCGGTGCGCCTCGCCCAGGAAGCAGCCCTGGCCGCCGAACGCAGCGACGTCTCCGAGGAACTCGCGCGCCTCGCAAGCCACGTGCGCCAGTTCGAATCACTTCTCGCCTCCGCCTCCGATGTTGGCAAGAAACTCGATTTTCTGCTCCAGGAAATGCAGCGCGAGGCCAACACTCTGCTCTCGAAAACTCCCGGCAACGAGGCCGAGAGCCTCGAAATCACCGAGATGGCTCTCGGAATCAAATCCGAAATCGAAAAAATCCGTGAACAGGTGCAAAACATCGAATGAGCCAGTCGGAGCCATTGGTCCTGATCGTCTCCGGGCCCTCCGGCTCGGGAAAGTCCACCCTGGTGCAGAAGATTCTGGAGATTCCCGGCACCATGCTGGCTGTTTCGTCCACCACGCGTGCCGCCGCGCAAGACGGAAAGCGACGGCAAATGGTACAATTTCGTCTCCGAGACCCAATTCCGGGAGATGGTCGCAGCGGGGCGAGTTTCTGGAATATGCGCAGGTGTTCGGCAAGAACTGGTACGGCACGCCGCGCTCGGCTCTTGACGAGGCGCTGGCGAGGAAGAAAGACCTGGTCCTCGAAATTGACGTTCAAGGCGCGTTGCAGGTAAAACAGAAGTTGCCGGGCGCGATCGCGATTTTCGTCATTCCGCCGTCGCGCGACGATCTCGAACGTCGCATTCGCGAGCGCGGTCAGGACTCGGAGGACGAAATTCGCCGGCGTCTCGATCGCGCGCGGGACGAAATGCTGAATTACAGCAGCTATGACTTCGCGGTCGTCAACGACGATCTTGAGCGCGCCGGACGCGAGGTGCAGGCCATCGCCCTCGGCTCGCGCTGCCGCGTGTCCCGGACGGAAGATCGCATTCGCGAAATTTTGAAATCATTTGGAGGTTGAAAGCGCTCATGGGAGTGCTCACAGGAATTCCGGACAGCCAGTTCGCATACGTCGTCGTCGTGTCGCGCCGCGCCCGCCAGCTGATGATCGGCGCACGCCCGCTGATCGACAATCCGAGGTCGCGCAAGACCTCGCGCATCGCCGAGGAAGAATTGCAGGCTCGGCGCTGCTCGAATATTCGCTGCCCGAGATGCCCGAGGCACGCGGACAGAGCGACGAAGCCAAGCGCCGCAAGTAGGGCCGCCGCTTTCGTAGAAGGCGCCTTCTAGGGGCGCTGCCTGCTGCGCCCTCTTCGCATACGCCGATGAAAATCGCTCTCGGAGTCACCGGTGGAGTCGCTGCATACAAGGCCGCGGAGCTCGTCCGCCGCCTTCAGCAGGAAAAGCTCGACGTGCAGGTCGTGATGACCCGCTCGGCGCAGGAATTCATCACCCCGCTCACCTTCGCCGCCCTCACCGGGAAGAAAGTCATCACCGAAATGTTCGGCACGCACGGCGCTGAACCTGCCAACGTCGAAAGCGCCATTGAGCACATCGCCGTCGCGCAGCGAATCGATCTTCTTCTCGTCGCGCCGGCCACCGCCGATATTCTCGGCCACTTCGCGCAGGGCATCGCGCGGATTTCCTCTCGACCCTTTACCTCGCGACCAAGGCGCCGGTCGTCGTCGCGCCGGCGATGAACGTCAACATGTGGGAGCATCCTGCGACGCAGGAGAATCTGCAAGAAGCTTCGCGCGCGCGGCGTTCACGTGGTCGATCCCGACGAAGGTTATCTCGCCTGCGGCATGACCGGCTCAGGCCGCCTCGCGGCCACCGACACGATCGTCGAAAAAGTGCGCTTCGTACTCGGCCTTCGCCGCGATCTCGAGGGCCGGACCGTCCTCGTCACCGCCGGAGCCACGCGCGAAGACATCGATCCGGTTCGCTTCCTCACCAATCGCTCCTCCGGCAAGATGGGTTACGCGCTCGCCGAAGCGGCCTCGCGCCGCGGCGCTCACGTCGTGCTCGTCAGCGGCCCGACCGACCTCGCCGTTCCCGAAGGCGTCGACTGGGTTCCCGTGCGCTCCACCGAAGACATGCGCGACGCGGTACGCGAGCGCGCCGCCGATGCGAACGTCGTCATCATGGCCGCCGCCGTCGCGGACTACCGCCCCGCCGCCGCGCAATCGCAAAAGCTGAAACGCGGCGACGCCCGCCTCACGCTCGATCTCGAGCCGACGCCCGATATTCTCGCCGAGCTGGGACGCGACGCCGCGCAACAAGCCGGCCGCCGCATCCTCGTCGGTTTCGCCGCCGAAACCACCGCGCTCGCCGACAACGCCCGCTCGAAGCTCGCGCGCAAGGGCGCGGACATGATCGTCGCGAACGACGTGACCCAGGAAGGCGCCGGCTTCGACACCGACACCAACATTGTCACCATCTTTTTGCGCGACGGCCGCGAAATTCCTCTCCCGAAACTCAGCAAATTCGAAGTCGCCAACCGCATTCTCGACCGCGTCGTCGAACTTCAGTCGCGCTGAATTTCCTCAACCCGCGCGCAGCGGCCGCAACTCATGGGACCTTCTCGACCGAGGGCAGGTCGGCGAAGGCGGGGTGATGCGACAAGCCGAACCCCGCCAGCACCTTCGGCAGCTCCGGGATCGCGGTCAAATCCTCCGAAATCAGATCGTCCATAAGACGCGCGAGATTCTTTCTTGCGAATGTCAGGTCCACACGGGCATCATCTCCCTGAAGTGCGCGACGCGCGTTGATTTGAGCCCTAACTTCGGCTCGACTGTGAAACGCAACGTTATTCCGGAACTGCTGAAGCAGACCGTGGCACGCCTCGCATTCCAGTTGAACATTAATGATTTGCACGCGCCTCTGCGGGAACAACACGAGGAGCGGATCAAAGGCATACACGGCCCTAGCATCCTTATCCGTTAGAGTTGCAAACCACCCGAAAAATGCCGTTCTAGCCGTATCTCTTAGATCGGCGCTCGTGAATAGAGCGCCGCCCGGCAGCTGGATCGCTCCGCTATGAAAGCTCTCGACCAGGTAGCCGAGACGCCTGATATCCTCGACGCGCAATCGGAGCAGAATGTAGTGCTCGATCGCTTCTTCTCGTGACAGCTGAGTTCGTTGCCCCAAGAACAGCGCAGATGCCATGTTCCCTCCTATCGAGACAATTTTGGTCGATGAAGGGTGCGGGCTCCCAATGGCATTTCGGCCGGCCGATTGCGTGCCACCTTGTGAAAACGCGTGGGGTCCACGATAATCGGACTCCATGAACGAAAAGAAATGCGCCCGCGCAGAAGCCTGGCTGCGTTACGCCGACGATCTCGGCCTCGGCCCCTATTATCGCAGCCGCGCCGCCCAGCAATCGGCCCCGGTGGTATCTCCGTCGGTTTTAGAAAAGGTACAAATGCCCAAAGATGAGAGCAGTTTAGGGGGTCGGAGCTTCAGCTCCGACATGAAGCGATCTCAAACCTCAGGGGTCTCAACCCCTGAGGAACGACGTGTCGCAGCGACATCACCCGTCGTTCCCGTCTCCTCCGGCCCCTCCCTCTTTGAAGAAAAAGTCGAAAACGATTCCCTCCCGCGCATCCTCGAAGACATCGGCCCCAACTGCACTCGCTGCAAGCTTCACAAAGCGCGCACTACCATCGTCTTCGGCGTCGGCAATCCGAAAGCCCAACTCGTCTTCGTCGGCGAAGGCCCCGGCCGCGACGAAGACGAGCAAGGCGAGCCCTTCGTCGGCCGCGCCGGAAAACTCCTCACGCAGATGATCGAAGCCATGGGCCTAAAGCGCCAGGACGTTTACATCTGCAACGTCGTCAAATGCCGCCCGCCCGAAAATCGCCTCCCCGAAAAAGACGAAATCGCCACCTGCTCGCCCTATCTTCTCCGCCAGCTCGGCGTGATCCAGCCAAAAGTGATCTGCTGCCTCGGCAGTTGCGCCGCCCAGACCATGCTGCAAACCACGCAGGGCATCTCGCGCTTTCGCGGCGAATGGTTCGATTACCACGGCGCGAAACTGATCGCCACCTACCACCCGGCCTATCTGCTGCGCAATCCGCCCGCGAAAAGCGAAGTCTGGAAGGACTTGCAGAAGATCATGGCCTATCTGGGCCTCGAACTCCCGAAGAAAAAATGACCGTTCTATCGGTTCGGCTTTCCGGCCGTAGGGACGCTGTTGTTCAGTCGCGGAGCGGCGACCGTAATTAGCCCGGCACGAAGCGCAGCGCAGTGCCGGAGAGAGGGCGAGAAAAGCCCAAATCCCGGAGGGACGATTGGGGGCTCAAATGCGAATCGGGTCGGCAAGCTGGCATGCCGTGCAGGGAGCCGAGCACATCGCGAAGGCCTTCAGAGTCTATGTGATGGCCTTGGTTCTTCGTCAGGACACGACTTTAGTCGTGCCGCAAACGCCGAAGAATCAATGTGGCTTCAGCCGCTGAGGTGCCGACTTTGCAGTCGTCACAAAGACTCTTCAGCTCCACGAAAAATCGTCGGCGAAAGATCGGGCTTTAGCCCTGGGGACTACACTCCTACAATCTGAACGCCTTGGACATCATCCTTGGAATATCGGCGGCTTTCGGCTGGGGCGTCGCGGATTTTTCCGCACGCTTCGCCACGCGCCGCATCGGCGCCCTCCGCACGCTCCTCGTCATGCAGGCCTTCGGTTTCGCCGCCCTCAGCGCGTTTCTTTGGCTCACCGGAGGATTCTCCCGCGCCGTCCCTCCCGGCTGGACTCCCTGGATGTTTGCGGTCATCGCTGGCCTGCTCAACACGGTTTCAGGACTCGCGCTCTATCGTTCCTTTGAAGTCGGCTTGATCAGCATCGCCGGCCCGGTTTCCTCGTCCTATCCGGCGCTTACGGTGCTGCTCGCGCTCGCCAGCGGTGAACGCATCCATGCGCTCCGCGCCGCTGGCCTCGCTCTCACGTTCGTCGGCATGATTCTCGCCGCGGTCACGTTCGCCCCCGACGAAAAACACGCCGTCGACCCGCGCACGCATCACGCCCACGCGCACTTGTCAAAAGGCGTCTCGCTGGCCATCTGCGCCGCGACGGGCTACGGCGTCATGTTCTGGTGGCTCGGCTTCCACGTAGTCCCCTCTATCGGCAGTGGCCTTTCGGTCTGGGTTATCCGCGCGACCACGTTCGCAGTGCTGTTTCTCACCGGCGTGCCCACCGGCAAAGCTCTCCCGCTCCCTCGCGGAAATGTCTGGTGGCTGCTCCTCGTCACCGGCCTGATGGACACCTCCGCTTTCGTCGCCAATAACGCCGGCCTCGGCAACGGCCACGTCGCCGTCGTCAGCGTACTCGCCTCTCTCTACGGCGCCGTCACCGTCCTGCTCTCCTGGATTTTCCTCCGCGAACGCATCGACCGCAGCCAGTGGTTCGGCATCGCCCTCATCTTCGCCGGCATAGTTCTCGTCAGCCTCTGAACCAAATCGTAGCGCCGGCGTCTCGCCGGCTCTTGCCCAAAACTTGAATGTAGCGCCGCGGCCTTCAGCGCAGCATTTTGCAGTCGTAGGGGCGTAGCACTGCTACGCCCGGCACAAGTCCTTGGCACAATCGCGCCATCCACCATTCACTCGCGGTCCGAGAATGTTTCTCGGTGGAAGCGCGGGGTTCAACCCTGCAAAAAGCACAATAAATTGAAGGGCTTCAGCCACAGCCCGCGCACGCCACGCATCCTCGGTTATAAGTTACAATTCTATATGCCTCAGAAATCAGCTATCGATTTGCGATTCCGGATCACCGAAGACGGTTTCGCAATCACTCCCGACGTAACTTCGCCATACGAGGTCGCGCGCCTGCTTGAAGAACTCACTGACGAGTCATTGCCTCGGAGCCGAGCTGGCCTACGCCACGCCCTACGCTACGCAGCGGTCGCAGCCTTCGTTCGACGACCGGGCCTCACTGGGCTCGCCGCAGAGATCCCGGGCACCATCGCGATTCCATTCCGCGCCACACTATTCGACAAATCTCCCAGCTCAAATTGGCTGGTTGTCTGGCATCAAGACACGGCGCTGCCCATCCAGCATCGCAAGGAGGTTCCGGGCTGGGGCCCATGGTCGGTGAAGGATGGCATCACCTATGCGCACGCTCCGGCCGCGGCCCTTGAAAGAATCGTTGCGTTGCGCGTGCATCTCGACGATTCGACCGCCGAAAACGGCCCGCTCCGCGTTCTGCCAGGAACGCATAACCTCGGCGTGCTCGAAGACGACGCGATTCACCAGCTCGCAGCCGACGTTGCTCCCGTCGATTGCGTCGTTCCTCTCGGCGGCGTAATCGCCATGAGACCGCTTATCGTCCACGCATCATCAAAATCGCGCTCCGACAAGCCGCGCCGCGTCCTCCACGTCGAATACGCCCCTTCACTCGAATTGCAAAACGATCTGAAGCTCGCTCTCGCCTGAGTCCGTGCAATAATTCCGAGAATCCTTGTGGGTCGTGCCTTTAGGCACGACATTAGGTCGCAAGCAGCAAACCGGCTTCAGCCGCTGAAGTTCCCTGATGACTTCGACGCCATCGAAACCACGCTACTGCGAAGTCGCGCTCCCGGTTCCCCTCCGCTCGACGTTCACCTACGCCGTGCCCGCTTCGCTCAATGGCGAACCGCTCCTAGGTCGCCGCGTCGTCGTCCCTTTCGGCCGCCGCGCCATGACCGGCGTCGCCCTCGCCGAATCCGACCGCCCGCCCGACCTGGCCCGCGTAAAAGAAATCGCCGAGGTGATGGATTCCCTCCCCGCGCTTCCTCCCAGGCTCATCGAACTCGGCCACTGGATCAGTCGCTACTATCTCGCGCCCGTAGGCGAAGCCTTCCGCGCCATGCTCCCGCCGGAAATCGAGCTGCGCCACGATCGCGAGTATTCGCTCACCGATTCCGGCCGTGCCTACCTCCGCGATCTCGCCTCCACTACCGAGATCACCGATCAGGAGCAGCTCGAACTCGCAACCCTGCAAATGATCGACGGCTCAGCCCCTCCCGGCCGCCGAAAGCGCCTGAACGAATCCATCGCGGAAGCGCTCGTCCGCCTCGGCCATCTCACCGCGCGCGAAGTTCTTCGCCGCCGCAAATCGCGCACGCAGCAAATCGTCGCATGGCGCGCCGGCGCCTCGGAACTTCTCACCGGCGAAGCCGAAATACGCATCCGCGAAGTGCTCACCGCCACGCGCGGCCCGCTCCCGCTCGCGCACCTGCTCGAACAAGCCAACGCCTCCCGCGCCGTCGCCAAGCGTTTGGAAAAAGCGGGCCTGCTCGTCACCTGGGAAGAGCCGATCACGCCCGGTGAAGATCCCTGGGACACCGATTTCGCCCCGCCGGCCAACGTCCTCAACGCCGAACAAAAAGAGGCCCTCGCCGAAATCTGGCGCTGGATCGTCGCCGGAGAATTCACCGCCGGCCTGCTTCACGGCGTCACAGGCAGCGGCAAAACCGAGGTCTATCTCGGCGCCATCGAAGCGACCCTCGCGCGCGGCAAGACGGCCATCGTCCTCGTCCCTGAAATCGCGCTCACGCTCTGGGTCGGCCGCCTGGTCCGCGCGCGCTTCGGCGATTCCGTCGCCGTCCTCCACAGCGGCCTGCCCGATATCGAACGCGCCCGCGAATGGTGGCGCGTCCGCCGCGGCGAGGCTCGCGTCGTCGTCGGCACGCGCTCCGCCGTCTTCGCGCCGCTCGAAAATCTCGGCCTCATCATCGTCGACGAAGAGCAGGAGGCCAGCTACAAGCAGGAAGAAACGCCGCGTTACAATGGACGCGACACCGCCGTCTATCGCGCGCGTCTGGAAGGCGCCGCCGTTCTGCTCGGCTCCGCCACGCCGTCGCTTGAGACGTATCACAACGCCCGCGCCGGAAAATATCGCCTATTGAAACTCGCCTCGCGCGTCGAAAATCGCCCGCTTGCCGAGGTGCGCATCGTCGACCTGCGCGAAGATTTTCTCCGCCGCCATCGCATCGCGCCGATCTCGGACGCGCTGCTCACCGCCATCAAGCTTCGCCTGGAAGAGCGCACGCAGGCGATGGTCCTCATCAATCGCCGCGGCTATTCCTGGTCGATGCTCTGCCGCAGTTGCGGCGCGATGGTCCAGTGCCAGAATTGCAGCATCGCTCTCACCTACCACAAGAGCCGCCAGCGCCTGGAATGCCACTACTGCGGCTACTCGCTCCGCCCGCCCAAGCAGTGCCCGCAATGCCGCGCCGAATACATGTACTTCGTCGGCGACGGCGCCGAGCGCGTCGACGAATATCTCCGCCAGCAATTTCCCGCCGCGCGCATTGGCCGCCTGGACCGCGACACCGTGCGCACCAAGCGCGAATACCAGCAGGTCCTTGGCGCATTCGCAAAAGGCCAACTCGACGTCCTCGTCGGCACGCAGATGGTCGCCAAGGGCCACGACTTCGAGCGTGTCACGCTCGTGGGAGTCGTTGCCGCCGACCTCGCGCTCGGCCGCCCCGATTTTCGCGCCGCCGAGCGCACCTTCCAGCTCCTCACCCAGGTCGCCGGGCGCGCCGGACGCGGCCAGCTCCCCGGCGAAGTCCTCGTCGAAACCTATTACCCCGAGCATTACGCGGTTCAATTCGCCGCGCGGCAGGATTACGTCTCCTTCTACGACAAGGAAGCGCACTTCCGCCGCATCCTCCACTATCCGCCGTTCACCGCGCTCGCCACCGTCCTCGTCCGCGACCGCAAAGTCGAAAACGCGATCCGCTGGTCCCGTGCGCTCGCCGCTTGCTTTGCGCCGTATGAAAAGAGCGGCGTGAAGATTCTCGGTCCCGCCGCAGCGCCGCTCGCCCGCCTGCGCCGCGACTACCGCTTTCAATTCGTCCTGAAATCGCCGCACCGTTCCGCGCTCGGAAAGGCCCTCGCCGGCGCGCTCGAATTCTGCGAAGCGAACGAAATCCCCGAAACCGCCGTCATCGTCGACGTCGATCCCCAAAATTTGTCCTAGGGCCGCCGAATTTGTTGGTGGGACAATGCGCTCATGGGTTCGCTTCCGCTCCGCATCGTTCTTCCCGGCGGTTCCGGCCAGGTAGGAACGCTGCTCGCCCGCCATTTTCACAGCCAGGGACACAGCGTCGTCGTCCTCACGCGCCGGCTGGCTCCGGCGCCGTGGAAGGTTGTGCAATGGGACGCGCTGAGTATCGGCCCGTGGGCCGCCGAAATCGAAGACGCCGGCTTGGTGATCAACCTCACCGGCCGCAGCGTGAATTGCCGCTACACGCAGGCGAATCGCCGCGAAATCACGGAATCGCGGACCAAATCGACTCGCATCATCGGCGAAGCCATCCGTCGCTCTTCGCATCCGCCGAAGATCTGGATGAACGCCAGCACCGCCACAATCTATCGCCACGCTTTCGACCGGCCCATGGATGAAGCCACCGGCGAAATCGGCGGCAACGAACCAAACGCGCCGGACACTTGGCGCTTCAGCATCGACGTTGCCACTGGCTGGGAGGAAGCCTTCTTCTCTTCGCCCGCGCCCGGCACGCGCAAAATCGCTCTCCGCAGCGCGATGGTCATGAGCCCGGACCGTGGCGGCGTATTCGATACGCTCTTGGGCTTGGTTCGCTTTGGTTTGGGCGGAGCTTCGGGATCAGGCAGGCAATTCGTGTCGTGGATTCACGATCGGGATTTTCTGCGTTCCATCGACTACCTGATGGCCCACGACGATCTCGACGGAGCCGTCAATCTCGCCTCTCCCAATCCGCTGCCCAACGCGGCATTCATGGCCGCAATCCGAAAAGCCTGGGGCACGCGGGTCGGCCTGCCCGCCATGGAGTGGATGCTCGAAATCGGCGCGGTCTTTCTGCGGACTGAAACGGAACTGATTCTGAAAAGCCGCCGCGTGGTTCCCGGCCGCCTGCTCGCTCACGGCTTTCAGTTTGATTTTCCCGAATGGCCCGCCGCAGCGCGGGACCTCGTCGATCGCTGGCGAACAAATCCGTAGAGTTTTGTGGGTCGCAGCTTTAGCTGCGACATAGAATCGGCCGCGCGCAGCGCGTACCGATGCGCTGTCTCACTCGCAGCAAGTTTTCGCTTTCGGCGGCCGCAGCTCCAACGAAAACTGCCTCGACATGGCCCGGCGCGATATCTAGCGCAGCGTCACCGGCCACGGCGTGAAGCACAGCACAAAAATCGCCAGTCCGATCGCGGCCCACACGCGCCGCGCCGGATCGATCGGCTGCCACGGATCGTAAACAGGCGGGTGCCGGAATCGCAGCGACAAAATCAGCAGAATAATTCCCCACGTCGCCCATCCGTTCCACGCCCAGATTCCCAGCCCGATCAACGCGAGCGCCACGCCCAGCGAAATGCGCGGGTGCCTCTCGCTCGTCAGGCTGTACATGATGTGACCGCCGTCAAGCTGCCACGCCGGCAGCAGGTTCATCGCCGTCACCAGCAGCCCCACCATGGCCGCGCGGCCCACCGGATTCAGCAGCACCCAGCTCACGTCGATGTGCGGATGAAATTGCGCGCTCAGCAATCGCAGCAATAACGGATGCCCAAACACGACCGCCGACGCCTGTTCCGCGCCCGGCACGATGCGCGAAGTCGCCACGCCGTACGCCAGCGCCGGCAGCGCCACTACGAATCCCGCCACCGGTCCCGCGAGCCCCACGTCGAAAAGCGCGTGACGCGTCGTGATCGGCGAGCGAATCCGGATGAACGCGCCGAAAGTTCCAAACAGCGTCGGAGCCGGGATGAAATACGGATAGCTCGCGTCGACTCCGTAAATCCTGCACGCCACGTAGTGCCCCATCTCGTGCGTGAACAGAATCAGCAGCAGCGTGAACGAAAACGGAATCCCCACCACCAGCAGCGACGGATGCTTGAACGGCAGCAGCATCAGCTCCAGCGGATTCTGGTAGCCGGAAAACGGCTCGCGATTCTGCGCGTAGGAAAGCCCGAACTCCGCTCCCACGGCCAGCGTCGAAACCACGGTCAGCAGAAAAAGTGTCAGCGCGGGCCACAGCGGATCGCGCGGCGGCCGCGGCGGGCGGTAATCCGCGCCCGGCGCGAACGGAATGTCGAGAATCTCGACCGGCGTCGGCGTGTGGCCGTTCCCTTCGCTCATGTGCGTGCACTCATGTGGAGATAAATTGGATGCGCCGCCGCGAAAACTCGATGCGTTACGCGATCGGGCGGTGCGTGCTCCTGATCGACGCGCGACAACATCGCAGTGGCGCGGCGCCGCGCGCAAAATCCGCCGCCGCGCCACGTCCGCGATGTCGCGCGAATCCTCAGGACTTTCCGGCGGGAGTTGGTAGCGCCTGAAGTTCCTTGCCGGGCTTGAATCGCACCGCTTTCCCCGGCGGGATGTTCACCTGCTGGCCCGTGCGCGGGTTGCGGCCGATGCCGGTCTTGCGCGGTTTCACGTTGAATACGCCGAAGCGCCGCAGTTCGATTCTCCGCCCGCGGCCCAGCGAATTCTTCATGGCGTCGAAAACGGCCTCGACCGCTTGCTCGGCCTTGGCCCGGGAAATACTTGTCTTCTGAACGATTGCGTTTACGATGTCGAGCTTGATCACGAATGCCTCCGAACTCCCGTACTCGGGCCGGAAATCTATGCTAGTCAGCGGTTTGCGGGATGTCAAGTGACGACCCACACGGGTCGTCATCCTGAGCGGAGGGCCGACGTTTTTCTGTCGGCCCGGAGTCGAAGGACCTCTCTTCTCGACTCGCTTGACCCGACCGCTTCCCGGCCGGTCCTGTTACTTGGATTCCTCGATACCGCCCTCCGGCCACACCGAACTTGCCGGTGGCGCCCGCGAAGCCGATTGCTTAGGTTCTGCGCGGCGTGATATGGTCGCGCCACTTCACGCCGCCGCTGAAAGGCCGCTCCATGAAATCGCTCGTCGACTGGTTCATGGGCCTCGATTTTCGCAAGGCCATCTGGCTCGCTCCCCTCGTCTGGGCGCTTCACGAGGCCGAGGAATGGAACATCAACGAATTCGAAAGCACGCACTTCGCCGACCCCGGACATTTTTCTCTCATTGACCATCCGGTCCTTTGGATTGGCCTCGCTATGATCGCGTCCTACGGAATCATCTGGACCGCTCTGACGGCCTGGCCCAAGAATCCGAAGTTCGCCGCTTTTCTCACCCTTCCTTTCTTCGTCTACCTGTCTTTCGGGAACGTCTTGCAGCACATCTACTACGCGTGTTTCTTTCGCAGCTACACCCCGGGCGTCGCGACGGCGGTCCTGTTGGTTGCACCGGTCGTGATCGGGCTGACGATCAAGGCCGTCCGCGGCAAACTCATCCCTTGGTGGTATGCCGCGATCCTGTATCTTCTGGTCGTGCCCACGATGGTATCCACCGTTCGCGCTGCGAATCACGTGCCGCCGCAACTTCCGCCACAGCTCATCAGCGCGCAGCAGCGCACGGTTCACACCGTTCGCGCAATCCTCGGCCGTCACTAAGAGTCCGGTGCGGAATCGGGTTGGAGCTGCGAGAGCGGGACCCTCGAAATTGTGTGTCGACCTGCGAGGGTCGCGAACCTTTGTTTTCATCGGGATAGGTGGGGTAACAGGTGGGACCTTGTGTCGACCTGGCCCGAAATTTTGTGACACTTTGTGAGGGTGCCGATCGTTTGTTTTCAGTGGGATAGATCGAGATTTACTTTGCATGGTGTGTCGAGTAATGCGAGGGCCTGACTCGTGATTCGTGATCGGCAACTCGTGAAAAGCGAGCCGGGCACCCCCTCGATTTATTGTCGAGTAGAATGTGCACCGATTGTTTGTTTTCTTCGAGTTACGGACGTTTCTATTCGGCGTGAGTGTCGAGTAGAAACGGCGCGAATCGCGGCGGGGTGGGGCGGTACGGACGTTGGACTTCGCCACTGGCGAAGTCTTCCTTCCTATGGCAGGACGAGCAGCGCAAGCAGGCGAGATGCGGCGACGTGTCCGTGCCAAGCACGCGGCTGCGCTGCGCATCTCAAAATTCGCTCCTTTCTGTGGCCCGGATCGCTTCGCCGGAGCACAGATTCACGCTAGCAAATCTGGTGCGAGAAAGAAGCTGGTCGGAAGTTTAGAAAAAGTACAGGTGGACAAAAACCTGTACTTTGCGGACGGCGACAACACGCCGAATGCGCGGCGACGCCAAGTTTGAATGCGAAATCCCCACCCTTCGCAAAGAGGCGCGAAGGATGGGGCAGCCGAAAAACCGAACGCTAAAGCCGAGGCCACCCGCCAAGCTGCTCAACGACTAAGCAGTTTGTCGGCCAAGACGGAAAAACCTTGCCGGCGTTGCTGCTCCGATACGCCCGCGGCAGTCTCAACGTCAATCTTGAGCTGTTCGATGGGTTGCGCCAGGAGAAAACGCATTAGCTGCGGGACCATGTCTTTGCGAGACTTGCCGCGAATGTCCTTTAGCCCGACGGCCTGCGCAAAGTGACGAATGTCTTGTGCCTCCGGCAGGAGTCTTCTGTCTTTCAAGGCTGTGTAGAAATCTCGAAGGACATCGTACTTGCTAGGATCTTTACGTCGGCACTCCTCAAGCTGGCTGGTGATGCTCTGGGCGGCTTTCGACCTAGCAGTCCCTACATGGGCACGCGACTTGGCCGGCGACGCCTGAAATAGTTCACTCGTAACTTTAGAAAGTGCATTTCGGACCCGCTCGGCTCCGAAATGTTGAACTAGTAGTTCGAGCTCCTCTTGCAGAAAGGATGAGGGCGATTTTCGGCTCATAATCCAATCCGAGGGAAAAATTCAGCCGCGAATGCCGTAAATTCAGTCTTGACTGTTGTGTGTGCTCCCTTCGTGTGAGCGATGGGCATCCCGTCCCTTGCAGCCCGGAAGTAAGAGTCCGAATGCGGAATATCATGATCAAAAACATACCATCCGTACTGTGCCGCTTTATCTTTCACGTCTTTGCGGGCTAGCCTGTGTTCGCGTTTCTCGTTGCCACGGCTAAAGTCATTGAAGACGAGGCCGCAGACTTCAATCACTTTGTCCTCATGGCGCATCTGAAATGCTTTAAGACTGCGGTTCAGTAAGGGAAATCCAATTGATGCCAGAAATTCCGCCCGAATCGGAACGAGTACGTATCGACTGCAGTGGTAGGCTGCATCGGTGAGAATGGAATCTGTCGGCGAGCAGTCGATTATGACTAAGTCGTACTTACTCTCGACCTTGGACAGGATTGGACAGGAATCGAGCAAGCAGCGTTTCCTTCGCGGTTGGATTTCTAAGCGTCCAGGACAACTCAAGGCGAGACGGCACAAGGTCGAGGAGGCTTCCGTCGTTATAGGTTACTCGATTGGCTATCACCTTGGAGGGGTCAAGCTTTTTCGGGCTACCCGTTGCTGTACCTGTCGGAGTGAATTGCTCGAATATGTCAGCTACGGTAAGCCCCCCGTCGTCGAGATAAGACACATATTTCTGCGGCGACATGACCGACTGGCTGGCATTTGCCTGCGGGTCGAGATCGATAAGCAAGACCTTCTTGTCGCGTCTTAGGACGGCATGCCAAGCGATTTGTGTGGCTAAGGTGGTCTTCCCGACGCCACCCTTCATGTTGATGAGGGAAACGCAGACAGCCATGTATTGATCCTCGGTACCTCAGATTTAGAGCCGCTCGCACCAGCCGAAAGAGGAGTGGCTAGCCCTCGCCAAATGTACCATGGATGCATCTCGCGGGCGTTGCCACGCGAAACTTGCGTGCGTTCGACAACGGTGTCAGGGCTTGACAGGTTCTTTTTGTCTTAGAAGCATGGACTGGCGGCCCAATACACGACGGGGTTTAGATAGACGACCGGTGCATATCACGACGTGTGCGGGTAGTTAGCGGCGGCGCATGCGGTAGGTTGTACCCCGATTGATCCGAAAAATCCCATCCATTTCAACGGCGAAGTAGAAGCCGGCCCACCCGAAGGTGGGCGCTACGAAGGCGAAACGTCCCGCGCGAAGTGCCGAGATGAATGGGCAGCGCCGTGCCAAGCATCGGCGCCGGGCACGATATATCGTGCCCCTACGGCCGAAAAACGGCGGCACAAACCGAAGAGAGATCCTTCGACTTCGCTCAGGATGACGAACGTTATTTCCCGGTGACGGGGTTCTTGTAGTGGAACGGGGGGACGTAGACGTCCGGGTAGAGCTTGTAGACCTCGGTGGAGGGCTCGTCGGGCGGCAGGTCCTTGATCGGGCCGGGAGGCGGGTCGCCGCCCTGGTCCCAGCCTTTGTAGTAGTCGACGTAGTAGGTGAAGTAGGCGTGGAGCTTCTTAATTTTCCAGACGCCGTTTTCCTTCACGTAGTCGTTTTCGTAGACGGCGTCGCCCCACTGCGCGCGGGAAGTCAGCGTGCCCACCTGCATGTAGGCGCGGAAGCGTCCGTGGGCGTGCAGGCCGTCGGGATCGATGTGCACCACGGGCTGCAACTGCGAATGGTTGAACAGCGTGCCGTACTTGAGGTCGCCGAGATGGTGCATGTAGGCGCGCACGCGTTCCTTGCCTTTGTAGACGCCGCGCAGGCCGATTTCGACCGAGCCGTCGTCGGTGAAAAGGTCGGTGACTTCGTCCCACTTGGTCTTGTCGACGTAGTAGCCGTAGGCGCGCTGGAGGTTGTTGATGGCGATGTAGTCGGCGGAATTCTGGATCTGGTGAGCGAGCTGCGCGACTTGCGTTTTCAGCGCGGCGGTTTCGGCGGCGATGTTCCTGGACTTGGCGGCGCGCGCGGACGCGATGCAGAGCACGCCGACGAGGACGAGAGGAATCGCGAATGGAATGAGACGGCGTTTCATTTTATGCGCGCCTCCGAGAAGAATGAGAGACCGGACGTTCCGGCCTCAGGGGTTGAAACCCTTGATGTGTGGGCTGGCGTAATGTCGGAGCTGAAGCTCCGACCCCCTAAAATGCATGCGGCGATGAAAACACACGCGAATTTATCCGGTGCGAGCATGTCATTTCCCGGTGACGGGGTTCTTGTAGTGATACGGGGGGACGAAAACGTCGGGATAGAGCTTGTAGGGCACGGTGGTCGGCCGATCGGGAGGCATGCCGGCGATCGGCCCGGGAGGAGGATTGCCGCCCTGGTCCCAGCCCTTGTAGTAGTCCACGTAGTAGGTCATGTAGTAGTGCAGCTTCTTGATTTTCCAGACGCCGCCTTCCTTCACGTACTCGTTTTCGTAGGTGCCCTCGGCCCACTGCGCGGATTTGTGCAGCATGCCGAACTGCTCGAACGCGCGCCAGCGGCCCTGGGCGGTTTTTCCGTCGGGCGCGATATCGATCACCGGCTGGAGCTGCATGTGGTTGAACAGCGTGCCGTACTTGAGGTCGGTGAGCGTGTGGAGATACTGGCGGACGCGGTCCTGGCCGACCCAGACGCCGCGCAGGCCGATTTCGAGGGTGCCGTCCTTGGCGAACAGGTCGGCGGTTTCGTCCCACATGCATTTGTCGACGTAGTAGCCGTAGGCGCGCTGGAGATTCGCGATGGCGATGTAGTCTTCGGCGTTCTGCGCCTGGTGCGCGAGCTGCGCGACCTGCGTCTTCAGCGCGTCGAGCTCGGCGGCGACGTCTTTTTTGTCCGCGGCGGCTTCGGTGGCGCGTGGCGCGTCGAACGCGGGCGCGAAAAGCAGAAGCGCGACGAGCGCGGCGATGGCTCGGATCTTCATGGCGGAGGTGCCTCCCGGGCGTGGAATGTATCAACGCGCGGGAGGGGAAGCAAGGTGGACGTATGTCCGCTACAGGCGAGCGGGAACGCAGCGAGAAATGTGGAGTGCGGCGGCTTGCCGCCGCTCTTTCGCGCCGGAGCTTGCTCCCGCACTCCACAAAGGATCCTAATTGGGATTGCTATTTCACGATGGGAGAGACGTTGCCCCATTTGCCGGTGAAGACGAAGTCTGTCACGGGCTTGCGCTGGCGCGCGCCGGTTTCGTTGTCGCGCAGGCGGCCTTCGGGCAGCGTCATGGGGTCGCCGGGATAGCCGATGGCGAAGCCGGCGACCGCTTCGAAATTTTCGGGAATGCCGAAAACTTCGCGGGCCTTGTCCGGCAGGATCCCGGCCATCTGGTGGACCTGGAAGCCGTGCGAGGCGGCTTCGAGCGCGAGATTCGCGGAGGCCTGGCCGACGTCGTGGAAGGCGTGGCGATTCTGCGATCCGTCATGCGGCATCTTGTGCCCGGCGACGCTGAGCGCGACGGCGGAGGCGTTTTTCGCCCAGCTCTGATTGAATTCGACGAACGTGCTCAGAACCTTCTGGAAATTTTCGGGATCGTCTTTCGTGGCGACGATGTAATACCAGGGCTGGGCGTTATAGGACGACGCGGACCAGCGTGCTGCTTCGAAAAGGCAGCGAAGTTCGGACGGCGGGATCGTGCGCGAATCGAAAGCGCGCGGGCTCCAGCGGTGGCTGATCAAGTCGTGGATCGGCACGGCGCACGGAGCGGGTCTCTTGCGATCGGACATGAATCCTCCTTGAAATGGGAGAGTATTAAACCACGAATCGGATGCGGGCGCACCGGCGGGCGATTCGGCGAACGCGCGCTAGGTTTTCGGCGCACGGGCGGAATCGATGGAGTACGCGCCCGCGCCGAACGTGGCGAGGATCAGCAGGCCGCCCATGATCGCGACGTTTTTCTGGAAGTGGGCCATGTTGTCCTGACGGGCGGTCGCGTCATGCAGGGCCCAAAAATTGTGAAACAGAAACGTGGTCGGTATCAGGAACAGGAACTCGAGCCACGCCGCGAGCTTGGCTTGATAGCCGACGAGGATCGCGAGGCCGCCGAAAATCTCGATCGCGGCGGCGATCCCAAGCGAAACCGACGGCAACGGCAAGTGCACGGCGGCCACGTAGCCCGCCATATCCGAAAAATGCGTCAGCTTATTAACTCCGGACAGGATGAATATCTGTCCGATCAAGATGCGGCCGAGCAACGGAACGATGCTGGACGAGGAATTCGACATGCGCGTTCTCCTTTCGATGAAAAAGATGATTCAGGAGCAGAAGTGCGTGGAACTTATCACACGTTCACGGGCGGAAGAAAGCCCCGCAGCACGGAATGCGCTGCGAGGCCTTTGCGTCACGCGAGGTCGAACAGCAGAACCTCGGACGGCTCGCTAGCTTCGACGCGAATCTCCGATTCGTCGGAAATGGCGGCGCCGTCGCCGGCTTTGAGCGCAGTGCCGTTGAGCTTCACCGCGCCGCGAGCAACTTGCACCCAGGCATGGCGGCCCGCCTCGATCGAATGCTTCGCGTCGGCGCCTTTGTCGAGACGCGCGATATAGAGATTCGCGTCCTGATGAATCGTGACGGGCGCCTGCGGGCCGGCGACGTGATGGAATTTCCCGCGGAGATCGGCGTCGGGGAACGCCAGCTGCTCGTAGCCCGGATCGAGGCCGCGGCGTTCCGGCAGAAGCCAGATCTGGAGCAGGTGCACGGGATCTTTCCGCGAAGGATTGAATTCGCTGTGCATCACGCCGCGGCCCGCGGTCATGTGTTGCAGTTCGCCGGGATGAATGACGCCTTGGCCGCCGGTATTGTCGCGATGCTCGAGCGCGCCTTCGAGAATCCAGGTGAGGATTTCCATGTCGCGGTGAGGATGCGTGGGAAATCCGCCGCCGGGTGCGATCACGTCCTCGTTGATCACGCGCAGCGAGCGGAATTGCGTGTGATCGGGGTCGTAATATTGATCGAAGGAAAACGTGAAACGCGATTCGAGCCAGGAGATTTTGTTGTGGCCGCGTTCTTCCGAGGGACGGATTTCGATCATGGGATTGCTCCTGAATTTCCGCCGGTCGAAACGATTAGATGCGTGACGGCCGCGCGGGATTCGCGCGGCTCCAGGCGACCGGATTCGCGGCCCTTACGGCTTTTGCGTCGGGCGCAAGAGGACTTCGCTGATGAAGCTTTGCGGCGCCTGGGTGACGATCATGGCGACGGCGTGCGCGACGTCCTCGGGTTGCAGCATTTTGCGCGGGTCTTTGTTCGACGGCGCCGAAAAATCGGTGGCGACCGAGCCGGGGCAAATGGCGCTGACGCGAATGCCGAACGGACGCAGGTCTTCGGCCATACACTCGGTGAGGCCGAGGAGACCCCATTTCGACGCGCAATAGATTCCGCCGCCGGGAAACGCGTTCTTTCCGGCAAGCGATACGATATTGACGATGTGTCCGCTACGGCGCGAGATCATTCCGGGCGCTACGGTGCGGCCGAGCAGGAACACGGATTTCAAATTGGTGTCCAATACGGAATCCCAGTCTTTCTCCGCGGCTTCCTGGATGGGGCCGAACAAGCCGATGCCGGCGTTGTTGACCAGGATCTCGACGGGGCCGAGCGATTGCTCGGTTTTCTGCACGAGCGTTGCAACGTCGGCGGCGCGAGAAACGTCAGCGGGAACTGCGAGGACGGTGATACCGTGGCGCTCGAGGTCCGCGGCGACCGCGACCAGCCTGCCCGCATCGCGCGCGCAAACGCTGATCTTTGCGCCCATCGTCGCGAGACTTTTCGCGATGGCGAGGCCGATGCCGCGGCTGGCTCCGGTAATGAGCGCAACTTTTCCGGTTAGCGGTTTATCATGCGACACGGGGCCTCCTTCAGGCGACACGCACGGTGGGATTCATCATCCTATCATGCGGGAGTAATCGCGGAGCTATGACCGAGCGAGGGAAACCTATTGGAGCGGAGCAGGTACAGGGTTTTCCGCTTGCGCGGGTAGTACGGTTTCCCTATAATCCCGTGGATTTCCATATCTTGCGCGGTAGTCCCGCAGGCGGCGCGTTTGCGAATCTGAAGGGCCAGCCAAATTCAGGCCATTACCCAGGAGGCAGGAAAGTGATCATGCGAAGGCACCTTAGCGGGTTGGCAGTTCTATTCGCGGCGCTTGTCCTGACGGCACTGGGCTCCCGGCCGGCGACCGCGCAGCAGGCGGCTGCGGCGGGCCAGCAGGCGAACCAGGCCCCGAGCTACACGCTCCCCGAATACAACGCTCTGCAGGCGGCGCAAGCGGAAAAGGATCCGGCGGGACGGATCAAATTGCTCGATGCGTTCGTGGCGCAATATCCGAATTCGACGCTGATGCAGTACATCTACCAGCTGTATTACCAGGCCTACTACCAGCTGAAGAATATTCCCAAGGCAATCGAATACACGGACAAGCTGGTCGCTCTCGGCGACAAGGCCGATGCGCCGACTCGCGTGACGGCGATTCAGGCGCGCATACAGCTTTTCGGCCAAGGCTTCGATCCGAAGGCAGCGGACGCGCACGACCAGTTGGTGAAGGAGCGCGACGCAGCGCTGCTTGGCGTGAAGTTGCTGCCCGACGTGAAAAAAGCCAATCCGAAAGTGACGGACGACCAGGTCAAGGCCCTGCAGTCGGCGCTGCTAGGCGCGGCCGGGCAGGCCGATGTCACCCTGAAGGATTTTCCGGCGGCGATCGAGGCATTCAAGTCGCAGCTGACGCTCAATCAAAACGATCCGGTGGCGAACTACCGGCTCGGGTTGGCATACCTGCAATCGACGCCGCCGCAATCGCTCGACGGATTCTGGGCGCTGGCGCGGGCGGTCGACCTGAAGATTCCGGACAACGACAAAGTGAAGGATTATCTGCGCAAGACGATCGTGAACTACCAGCAGCCGAACTGCGATTCCCTGATCGATGCGCAGCTGAACGAGCTGCTGCAGCTGGCGGCGAACGCGCCGGAGCGCCCGTCGACGTGGTCGATTCCGAGCGCGGCCGATATTCAGAAAGTGGCCCAGTCGAGCACGATCATCACGGTGATCGGCGATTTGAGCGGCGGTGGCGACAAGGCGAAGCTGACGTGGCTGGCGATTTGCGGCGCGGAATTTCCGGAAGTCGTCGGCAAGATCATCGACGTGAAGAAGTCGGACACTTTTGTGGACATCATGGTGTTCACAAGCGCAAATTCGGATGAAATTGCCGCGGCGACGACGGCGAACATGGACGTCAAGGTTTGGCTCGCGCCGCCTCCGGCAGGCACGCCGGGCACGATAACGCCGCAGCCGGACGTGGCGCGCGTGCAGAAGGACGACGAGATCCGGTTCTCGGGGACGATGACGAGCTACGATCCGTCGCCTTTCATGCTGCACTGGGATTCGGCGAAGGTGGACCCGTCTACGATTCCAGAGAAGGGTGGCGCGGCGAAGAGGCCGCCGCGGAAGCCTGCGGCGAAGCAGTAGCACGCCATAGATAAACGCAAGTGTGAAGGCCGGTCCGGAAACGGGCCGGCCTTTTTGTTTGTGCGCGCTTGAATTCAGGAAAGAGCGGGAGATGCCATCTGAAATCGGCGAATGCAGGGAAAGCCTCGTGCGTAAACAGCGGCAGCAAGCTGCCGCACTCCACAAGCGCGGAGGCGGATGGCGGCACCCAAGCCAAGCACTGGCGCCGGGCACAGCGAGCAGCGCCCCTACAAAAGACTCTGCAAAAGATTACATCACGCCAAGCATCGACGCCGGGCATCCGCCGCGGCGGATGCCCTACGAAGGACGCGCCGAATGGGCGGCGCCGAGGATGATCGCCGGGCGTAGCCCCTACGGAACCTAGCGGCGGCGGAGGGGATGGTCGAGGTGGTACTGCGTGATTTTGCGGCTCAGGGTGTTGCGATGGATGCCGAGCGTCTTGGCGGCGCGGCACTGATTGCCGCGGGAATGTTCCAGGACGCGGCGGATGAATTTCTTCTCGAACTCGGTCATGGCTTCTTCGAGCAGAATGCCGCGCTCGACCATCATGCCAACCAGCGAATCCAGTTCCTCTTTCACGTGTGCATGCTCCGAAATGAAGCTTCCCAGGAAGCTTCACCGAGTCAATCGAGTGCGTGGCCGGTGATGCGTTGATAGGCGTCGCGATATTTCTGCTGCGTGCCTGAGACGACGTCCGGCGGCAGCGCCGGCGCCGGAGGCTGCTTGTTCCATCCAATCCGCTCGAGATAATCGCGGACGAATTGCTTGTCGAAAGAAGGCTGCGCCTTGCCGGGCGAATACTGATCGGCGGGCCAGAAGCGCGACGAATCGGGCGTAAGGGCTTCGTCGATCCAGATGAATTCGTCGCCGCGCATGCCGAATTCGAATTTCGTGTCGGCGATGATGATGCCGCGTGCGGCGGCGTGTTCGGCGGCGCGCTTGTACAGCGTGAGACTCGTATCACGCAGGCGCTCGGCGAGCGGGCGGCCGATGCGAGCAGCGGCTTGCTCGAACGAAATGTTTTCGTCGTGGCCCGTGGTGGCTTTCGTCGAAGGCGTGAAGATGGGCTCGGGCAAGCGATCGGATTCGCGCAGGCCCGCGGGCAGCGGAATGCCGCAGGTCGCGCCCGTCTTCTGATAGTCCTTCCAGCCGGAGCCGGAAATATAGCCGCGCACGACGCATTCGATCGGGAACGGCTGGGTGCGGCGGACGAGCATGGCGCGGCCGGCGAGCGCATCGGCGTACGGAGCGAGCTCGCCCGTGAAATGTCTTGCTTCGATCACGTGATGCGGGACGACGTCCGACAATTTTTCAAACCAGAAAAGCGAAAGCTGCGTAAGGACGCGTCCCTTATCGGGAATCGGAGTGGGAAGAACGACGTCGAATGCCGAGAGACGGTCGGTGGCGACAATGAGAAGCCGATCGCCAAGATCGTAAATGTCGCGGACCTTGCCCCGCCCAAGAAGTTTGAGCCCCGGGAATTCAGTTTGCGAAATAACGGCGCGCATTTGGGGAGAAGCCACGAGCTTCGAATCCTCAGTTCAGAGTGGCGGGTATTCTAGCGCAGGGTGAAGCGTTGTCAATCGGTAAGAAAACCTATTTCAATTCGAAATCTTAATTCGGTTGCCGACGAAAGCTTTGATGGCGGCCAACGCGTCCTGCGGGACGGTTTGCAAGAGCAGGTGCGGCGCGTCGAGTTCCGCGACCTCCACGCCCGGCAGAACTTTTCTAATGTGATCGCAGGCGGCGCGAGAAACGACGCGATCGTTTCTCGCGCGAAGGTAGAGCACGGGCACCGTGACGCGACTGAGTTGCGCCGAGACATCGATGGATGCGACGGCTTCCGTGCGAGCTTTCAGCGTTTTTGACGAGACGAGCGTGCGAAGCTCGCGGAGCTTCGCGCGAAGGCGCGCGGAAGAGAAGCGACCGAAGAGATTTCCGTGGAGGATGAACCGCGGGACGCGTCCGGCCGGGAACGGCTTGAGAATTCTGCTGGCCAAGGGAAGCAGCGGATGAGGAATGCGCGCGAACGTCACGCAGAGTATCAGTCCGAGAAGCCCCGGCGGATTGGAGGCGGCAATTGAAATTGCGATTGGGCCGGAGAAGGATTCGCCGAGGATGAGAAAAGGCTCATCGTGAGGAAGCGCGGCGCGGGCGAACGGTTCCAGTTCGGCATAGCCGAGCGACGCATCATCCGGATACGCAACGATGACCGGCTTGAATTCGGGCGTGACCGCGGCGGCGAAGTCTTCAAAGAAGATGCCGGTACCGTCCATGCCGGGAAGAAGAACAAGGGTGATCATCGAAACAGGATAAGAGAGATCCTTCGACTGCGCGTCCCGACCTGCCTTCGGCAGGAAGAAGAATCGTCGGGACGCTCCGCTCAGGATGACGGACCTTTAAAAACTACGCAGCGTTGCTGGCGGCAGCGGCTTCGGGCGCGGAGGCGGCGGCGTCCTCTTCCCACTTCACGGAGACGAGCTTCGATACGCCGGGCTCCTGCATAGTGACACCGTAGAGAACCGAACCCATTTCCATCGTCTTGCGATTGTGCGTGACGACGATGAACTGGGTCTGGCCGCACATGTCGGCAAGCATGCGGTTGAAGCGGCCGACGTTGGCTTCGTCGAGCGGCGCGTCGACTTCGTCGAGGATGCAGAAGGGGCTCGGCGCGTAGCGGAAGACGGCGATGAGCAAAGCCAGCGCCGTGAGAGCTTTTTCGCCGCCCGAGAGCAGCAGAATATTTTGCAGGCGCTTGCCGGGCGGCTGCGCGACGATGTCGATGCCGCAATCGCCGGAGCTGTCGGGCTCGCTGAGACGCATTTCGCCGTGGCCTCCGCCGAATAGAGACTGGAACGCGACGGCGAACTGCGAGTTGATGAAGGTGAAGGCGTCCTCAAATTTCTGGCGCGAGACTTCGTCGAGCTCGTGAATGGTGAGCTGGGTGTTCTGGATGGACTGCACGAGATCGTCACGCTCGCGGCGCAGGAAGCCCTCGCGCTGCTCGCATTCCTGAAATTCCTCGAGCGCCATCATGTTGACCGGGCCCATGGCTTCGACGCGGGCTTTCATCTCGTTGTAGTTCGTTTCGGCGGCAACGAGCTCTTCGCCGACGAGCAGCTGCGGCTCCTGCGCGATCAGCTCTTCAGGCTGCGAGTTGAGCTCCGCAACGCAGCTCTGGCGGAGGTAGTCGCGGTCGGCGTCGTTGCGGGCTTTTTCGATCTGGCGCTGGCCGCGATCGGAGCGCAACTCGTCGAGAGACAGGCGGCGCGCGCGCAGCGTCTCTTCGATCTGGCCAGTGCGCGAGCGAGCTTCGGTCCATTCGGTTTCGAGCGCGCCTTTCAGTCCTTCGAGGCGCGTTTTTTCGCGGCGCAGATCCTCGGCTTGCAGGGCCAGATGGTCGCAGGAGGATTCGAGCTCGGATTTTTCGGCGGCGAGCGTTGCGTGCTGGCGGCGGAGCGATTCGGCGCGCTCGTTGGCCTGCGCGATTTCGGCGGAGAAGCTCTGCTCGAGGCCTTCGGCGCTGGCGAGGCGCTCGGTCACCGTGGCGAGCTCTTCGCGGCGAGCGACGACGCGCTCCTGCAACTGGTGAAAATCGCGGCGGAGGTCGGTGAGCTTCTCGGCAGCCTCGGCGGCTTCGGTTTCGGCAGCGGCGCGGGAGCGGACGGCCTCGGCGTGCTCCGAGCGGGCCTGCGCTGCGCGAGCGCGGGCGGATTCGGCGTCGGCCCGCAAGCGGGCGATTTCGGTGCGCTCGCCATCGAGCTGCGAATCGACGCGCAGGAACTCGCGGTGGGCTTCGTCGCGCTGGTGCGCGGCGGCGACGAGCGATTTTTCGGCTTCGATTTGCTGCGCTGCGGCCGTGGTAACCGCGAGCTCGGCCGCGGCAGTTTGTTCTTCGAGGCGAGTCAGATTCGCCTGCTGCTCGGCGGCGAGCTGCTCGAGGCGAGCGGTTTCCGATTCGCGGTGGCGAAGTTCGCGCTTGAGAGCGAGAGGGCCGGCGTCGCTCTTGCGTCCGCCGGAAACGGTGCGGCCGTGGTAGCAGGTGCCGTCAGGCGTGAGGAAGTAGCTGTGCGGATTGTCCTGCGCCATTTGCTCGGCGACGGCGACGGATTCGACGATGTAGGCGGTGCGCAGCTTCTTCAGGAAATATTTCGTGGCCGGACCGAGCGGGGCGCGAAATTCGACGAGGCGGTCGAGCCGCGCGATGAAATTTCCGGGCATCGACGCGCTATTTTCCATTTTGTCGACGTCGAGCATGTTGGCCGAGTCGACGAAGAAGGTGGCGCGGCCGCCGACTTCTTCCCGCAGGAGCGCGACGCCGGAACGGGCCTGATCGAAGGATTCGACGACGACGTATTCGAGCTCTTCGCGAAGGAATTGCTCGATGGCGGTCTCGTATTCTTCCTGAACTTCGGCGTAGTCGGCGAGCAGGCCGACAGCGCGGAAGCCGCCCGAGGAGGAATCGCCATTAGCGTTGAAGAGTTTCTGCACCGCGTCAGCGGTATAGGCGCGCTCGCGGAGAATCTGTTCGATCGAGGCGTGACGGGCGCGCTCGGCGGAAAGCTCCTGGCGAACCTGCTCGAGGCGCTGGCTGGTCTCCTGCTGATTCTGGCGGAGGCCGGCGAGACGGGCCTGCGCGTCGCGAACCGCGGCGCCCATCGACTGCGCGTGCTGTTCGGCCTGCGCGAAATTGGCGGCGGCGTCATCGGCGCGTGCTTGCAGGGCGGCGCATTCGCGTTCGATGGCGCGCATCGCGGCGGAGCGCTGCTCTTCGGCGGCGGTGTGGCGCGCGGCGGATTCTTCGGCCTGCTGCGATTCGGCCTGGCCGCGGGCGGATTCTTCGACCAGAGCGTGCGCGCGGCGGCGAAGCTCTTCGATGCGGGATTCGAGCTGGCCTTGGCCCGCGGAGCTGACCGAAACGTGTTCGGTGGATTCGCGCAGGCCGGCTTCGAGAGCGGCGGCCTGGCCGCGAAGCGCCGCGACGGATTCGACCTGCGCGGCGAAACGCGCGGAGAGATCGGCGGCCTGGCGAACAGCCTGTTCGATTTCGATCGCGAGATGCGACGCGCGAGATGCGAGCTGCGCGGCCTGCTCGCGGTTGAAGGCGATGCGATTTTCGGCGCGATCGAGGTCGAGAGCAGTCTGGCCGAGGAGATTCTGCGTCTGGCGAAGCTCGCCATCGAGGTCGTAGGTGCGGGCGCTGAGGCGCTCCTGCTCGGATTCGAGCTCGTGGACGGAGCGGGCTTCGCGCTCTTCGGCGGCGTCCATGTCGCGCAGGAGTTTTTCTAGGCGCGCGGCTTCGATATCGAGATGCTGGGCGCGGCTGGCGAGAACGATGCGCAGCAGGCCGCGCATCTGGTCGCGGAGCTCGGCGTAACGGCGGGCCTTCGAAGCCTGGCGCTTGAGCGAAGCGAGCTGCTTCTCGACTTCGACGAGGATGTCGTTGACGCGCGAGAGATTGATTTTCGCGGCTTCGAGTTTCGTTTCCGCCAAGCGCTTCTTCGTCTTGTACATGGTGATGCCAGCGGCTTCTTCGATGATGGCGCGGCGATCCATGGGCTTGGAGTTCAGGATCTGGCCGATGCGGCCCTGCTCGATGATGGCGTAGCTGTCCGGGCCGAGGCCGATGCCCATGAAGAGTTCCTGAACATCGCGCAGGCGAGCGACGCGGCCGTTGAGCAGGTATTCGCTCTGGCCGGAGCGGTAGAGGCGGCGGCCGACGACGACTTCACCGGGGCGAAGAGTGATGGCCGGATGCTTTTCGGAGGCGCGTTTCTTAAAGTGAGGCTTGCGGCCGTTCTCGGAGGCTTCGGGAGCTGATTCAGCTGCCGGATCGACGGCGGAAGCGTCGGCTACTAGTTCGGGCGCTGGCGCGGCATCGGTGGGATCAGCGGCGGCTGGGGGTTCCGGATCTGCGCCGATTACCTTGGCGACGGCTTCGGAAAGCTCGGGATCGACCAGGGTGAGCGTGACTTCGGAGATGCCCATCGGCGGACGCTTGGCGGTGCCGTTGAAGATGCAATCCGACATACGCTCGGCACGGAGCATTTTGTGACTCTGTTCGCCGAGGACCCACGAGATGGCGTCGACCACGTTGGATTTGCCACAGCCGTTTGGCCCCACGATACAGGTGATGCCGCTGCCGCTGAAGGTGATCGGCGTCTTCTCACAGAACGACTTGAAGCCCAGAAGTTCGACTTTGCGAAGTTTTAGCACCCGTCCCTCACACGCTCAGCCCCCTCGAACATCATCAAAAGAAGGGGGTTCGGCCTTAATTTTTATCGGAGATCTATCGAGACAAAACGTTCGGAGGGGTCGGATATCGATGGCCCTACCGCCTGGCGCTAACGGATCGGCGGTTACGGGAATAAAAGCTAACACGGCGCGAGAGAGGAGTAAAGCGAGTTTCGAGGGCTATGCGCAGTTTTCTTGCACGGCCAACCTGGACTGTGCTGCGCCGCGATTTACGAGCGACGGGAGGATTCGATGGCGGCGACGCCCAATCGAAGTGACGCGCGTTCAGGTGCCCGGCGCGGGGCTGCCGTAGATTTGATCGCGCTAGGCGGCTGGCGTCGAGACTAGTGTCCGGCTGAGAAGGTTTTGGCTGTCTGAAGCTCAGGGTGATCGGCACCCGGTGAAACCGGCGCACGTTGCCGATAACGCATTGACTTGGACAATAGCGCAGCCCAGAATGGCGCGCACAGGAGGAACGCTTGGACTCACCCGGCAGTCCGAGAGTGCGCCGAATCACGTTGAGCGCGTTGATTTTAGCGGCGATCCTGGCGATTTCCTTCATTGGCCTGCAACCGCCGGCTCCCAAACCCGCAACCGCCCCTCCGACGGAATTTTCGGCGCAGCGCGCGCTGGATACGCTTCATCGCGTGCTCAAGGACGACACGCCCCACCCAGTCGGCAGCCCGGCCAATGAGGCCGTGCGCGGCCGGATCATCGATGAATTGACCCGGCTCGGCTATCAGCCGCAGGTGCAGACGGCGTTTGACTGCGGGCAGTACGTCAGCTGCGCAACGGTGAACAACGTGCTCGCGCGGCTCGACGGCACCGAGGGAGATCCCGACTCCAGCGACGCGGTATTGCTCGCGGCACACTACGACTCGATTCCCGCCGGACCGGGCGACTCCGACGACGGCACCGGAACGGCAGCGGTGCTCGAAATCGCGCGGGCGCTCAAGGCGATGCCCGCGCCGCGGCATTCGATCATCCTATTGATCGATGACGGCGAAGAGGCCGGGCTGCTGGGCGCGCGGGCGTTTGTGGACTTTCACCCGTGGGCGAAGAACGTGCGCGCGGCGGTTAACCTGGACGACCGCGGAACGTCCGGCCCGAGCCTGATGTTCGAGACGGGAAGCGCGAACGACTGGGTGGTGCGACTCTTCGCGCGGCACGCGAAGTATCCCGCGACAACCTCGATCGCGTACACGGTGTACAAACAGCTTCCCAACGACACGGATTTTACGATTTTCAGAGCAGCCGGCTACCAGGGACTGAATTTCGGGTACATCAACGGCGTAGCGCACTACCACACGCCGCTCGACAATTCGGCGAACGTGAATCTTTCGAGCCTGCAGCATCACGGTGAAAATGCGCTGCCGGCGATTTTGGCGCTGGCGAATTCGGACTTTGCGAACCTTTCGCAACGCGAGGCGGTCTTCTTCGATCTGTTCGGCCGCTGGCTGGTTCGCTGGGAAACGCGGCGGTCGATTGTGGTTGCGCCGATCGTTTTTATTCTGCTGGCCGCGCAGATCGCGTGGATGATTCGCAACGCGCGGATGACGTTGCGCGAACTGCTTTGGGGCATGATCGGCTGGCTCGTGACCATGGTGGTGGCCGGACTGCTGGCGTTCATCGTCGAGCGACTCGTGCATCTTGCGGGAGGAACGCCGGTCGACTGGGTGGCGTACTCGCTGCCGATTAGAGTCGCATTCTGGTCGCTGGCAGTCACCGTTGTGACGATTCACGCGCTGCTGTTCGCGCGACGCGCGAGATTTTGGGGACTGTGGGCGGGAACATGGACCTGGTGGGCGCTGCTCGCCGTCGTGATCTCCTGGCAGCTTCCGGGAACGAGCTATATCCTGCTTGTACCGGCAGGCGTCGCAGCGCTCGCGGGACTGGCCGCGACGCTCGGTCGCGCCGAGAACCCGGGTGGCGCAGGTGCAGGGCCGGCCGCCGCGGTGGCGGCAATTCTCCCGCTGGCGACCGCCGCGATCGTTGGATTTGTGCCCGCGCTGCTGCTTTACAGCGCGCTCGGCAATCGCGCGCTGGTTCTGATTGCAGTGATCGTCGCGTGGATATGTACGCCTCTTGCACCCCTTTGCGAAGACCTGCGCGGTGTGCCGGGATTGCGAGGACTCGCGGTTCCGTGGATGCCGATGCTGGTTACGGCGCTGGCTCTTTTTGCCGCGGTGGTCGTCCCGGCTTATTCCGCGAAGTCACCGGAGCGAGTAAACATCGAATTTTCGCAGGACGCGGACACCGGAAACGCGCAGTGGATTGTCCAGCCAGCCTCAGGGCGCTTGCCCGAGCCGATTCGGCTCGCGGCGAATTTTCACCCCTCCGTGCGCGGGGCGTTTCCGTGGGACACGCACCCGGCGTTCGTTTCCGATGCTCCGCACCTGGACCTGGCGCCTCCGACATTTACGATTCTCGAATCCTCGCAGGAAGACGGCCGGAGACACTACCGCACGCTGCTGCGCTCGGAGCGCGGAGCGCCGTACGCCGCGGTGCTGTTTCCTCCGGATGCGGACATCCAATCCGTGCGGGTGGGCGGGCAGCCTGTGCCGGCGATCACGCAGGAGATTCGCAACAACCTTAACGGCTGGTCGGTTTACGCGTGCCCGGCCATGCCCGCCGGCGGCGTGGAAATCAGTTTTTCGGTGCCGCTAGGGAAGACCGTCGAAGTTTCAGCGGTCGATCAAAGCTACGGCCTGCCGGACGAGGGGAAGTTCCTCGCAAACTCGCGCCCGTTCACCGCGACGCCTTCGCAGAATGGCGATGTGACGATCGTAAGCCGCCGCGTGCAGTTGCTGCCGTAATTCACATCTTTTCGCATAGAGGCAAAGTATCTGCCGCCCGGACCTCCAGTAAATTCGATAAGATATTGACGTGGGGTGTCGTCGAGAATGAGCGAAGCCGCGAATCCGCCAGTCGCAATTTCCTGGTGGAAGACGCCGCTGCAATGGTGGGCCGTGCATACGGCGCAGCGCCAGGGGCGATTGCTGCTGGCACTGAGCATTCTGATCGGCGCTCTGACGGGACTGGCCGTCGTCGCATTCATTCTGCTGACCGAGCGGCTGGGTATGCGGCTGTACCCGGTCGGCAGCCCGGCGTGGCACCGTGTGCTGATTCCCGTGCTCGGTTCGCTGGGCATGGGCTATCTGCTCTTCCGCTATTTCCCGGACGCCCGCGGCAGCGGCGTACCGCAAACAAAAGCCGCGCTCTATGCGCGTGACGGCGTCATCACGCTCCGCACGGTCTTCGGCAAGTTCTTCTGCACCGCGACGACGCTCGCGAGTGGCATCCCACTGGGGCGCGAAGGCCCGTCGGTGCAAGTCGGCGGCGGCATCGCCTCGGTGCTTGCCCGACGTTTGGGACTGCGGCCGGAGAACGTAAAGGCGCTGATTCCCGTCGGAGCCGCGGCGGCGATCGCGGCTGCGTTCAATACTCCGCTGGCGGCGGTGGTCTTCGCGCTGGAAGAAATTGTCGGTGACTTGAACGCGCCCGTGCTCGGCTCCGTGGTTCTTGCCTCCGCCACTTCGTGGTTTGTGCTGCGACTCTTGCTGGGCGACGATCCGCTCTTTCAGGTACCGCACTATCAGCTGGTCCATCCGGCCGAGTTTCTCGTTTACGCGGTACTGGGGGTCATTGGCGGGCTCGTGTCGGTGGCGTTCACCAGGATGCTGCTCGGAATGCGAGCGGGATTCGCGCGGCTCCCGGCGTCGACGCGATGGTTTCAGCCGGTTGCGGGAGGCTTGGTGGCCGGATTGATCGCCTGGCGCGTGCCGCAAGTGCTTGGAGTCGGTTACGGCTATGTGGGCGACGCGCTGAACAACAAAATGGCGCTCGAACTGATGGCCATGCTGATCGTGTTCAAACTGCTGGCTGTGACGACGAGCTACGCATCCGGGAACGCCGGCGGCATTTTCGGCCCGAGCCTTTTCATCGGAGCGATGCTGGGCGGCTCACTCGGCAGCGTCGCGCACCATTTCTGGCCTGCATACACGGCCGCGCCGGGCGCCTACGCGCTGGTAGGGATGGGCACGCTGTTCGCGGGAATTTTGCGTGTTCCGATGACGTCGGTACTGATGATTTTCGAGACGACGCACGACTATGCGGTGATCGTCCCGCTGATGATTTCGAATCTGGTCAGCTTTTTCATTTCCGCGAAGCTGCAGCCGACGCCAATCTACGAGGCGCTCGCGATTCAGGATGGCATTCATTTGCCCAGCGAAGGGGCTCGCCGGCGTTCATCGCAGCGCCAGGCAGCGCATGTGATGCGCGCGGCGACCGAGGTGCTCCCGGCGCAACAAACGGTGAAAGAGGCTCTCGCCGAAACACGCGGCAGCGCGTTTCACGCGTGGCCAGTGATGGACGACCGCGGTATCCAGGGCATCGTAAGCGGGACACAGCTCGAAAGGGCTGCGGCGAATGGCGAGGAAGGCAGGCCGCTGCGAGAATTTGTCGCCGCCCGAGAATTTCCGCACGTTCACGCGGATCATCCGCTGCACGTGGTGCTCGAACGCATGGGAGCGGCAAAGCTCGATGTGCTGCCGGTCGTCAGCCGAGCGAACGTCCATCATCTCCTTGGCGTGGTGCTCTTGCCGGACGTGCTCAATGATTTTGGCGTCGCGCAGTATGACTCGCCCGCTCGCAACGCGTGATGGGATTCGCGCGAATACTCACTTCAATATCTTGAGCAAGCTGCTGTAATCGTCGGTCCACAGATTGTTCGTGCTCGCCGCCGAAAGGATCGTGCCAGCGTTCTCAATCTGCGGCCTGCCCGCGAATCCTGCGGGACTGCCCAGCAAAATCCACGTGGCGGCGTAAATGCCCTTCTGATGATCGTCGGTATTGCTGATTCTCACCGCTTCCTTGTTCAACGATGCCGCGGCTGACGCGACCACCGGCTCGAGATTGAGATATTTGTTTGAAATGTGAACGGCGAGCACGCCGTCGGGCTTCAAATGGCGGAAATAAAGCTCAAATGCCTGGCGGGTGAGCAGGTGGACGGGAATGGAGTCGCCTGAAAACGCGTCGACGGCGAGGACGTCGAAATCCTGGGCCGATTGCCGCTCGAGCGACAATCGGGCGTCGCCCATCACGATTTCGATGCTCGCCTGGGATTCGCGCAGATACGTGAATTGTGTATTCGCGACTTGCACGTCGAGCGGATTGATCTCGTAGAACGTGAATCGGTCGCCCGGATGGCCATAGGCTGCGATGGTCCCGGCGCCCAGGCCGATCGTTCCCACCCGCAATGAACCTGCGCCACGCACCGCGTCAAGCGCGACGCCGATTCCGGAATTCGGTCCGTAATAGCTGGTGGGCCACCGCCGGCGGCTCCAGGCGAAGAACTGCAGCCCGTGGTCGATGGTGCCGTTCATCAGCCGCAAGTAGCGCGCGTCCTCATCGAGCGGCTGCGCGGTCTCGCCCTTCACGACAACAACATTCGGAGCCTGCCCTTCGATCACGCGCAGAACGCCGTAAAAGTTCCGGACCGTGAGCCGCGCCTCGGTGGCCTGCTCCCAGGCGGTACTGAAGAGACTTGCCACCAGCGCGATGACCAGAGCGATGAGCACCAACCGGGCCGGCTGCCAGCGCGTCCGGCGAAACTCGCTTTCCGGATCGTGCGCATGCACGGCAAGAACCAGAATCGCGCACGCGCCCAGCGCCACGTGCAGCTCGTAGTATCCGGAAAAGATCCTCGGCGCCACCAGCGCTACGAAGACGGCTCCAATCGCGCCGCCCGCCGAAATCAGCAGGTAAAAGCGCGTCAGATGTGCGGGGGCAGGCTTCAGTCGCGCCAGCTCGCCGTGGCAGAACATGCAGCAGACAAACAGCCCTGCGCAAAACAGCGGAATCAGGATTTTGATCGGCAGGCTCGTGAACGACGGCGAAAGCGCGTACGCCATGCCTCCCAGCAGCACCCCGAGAAGCCTCAGAAACAGGCCGCGGCGGTACCAGCCGGTCGTGTCGAAACACAATATGAAGCTGAGCAGGTACAAGCTCAACGGAACGATCCAGAGAAACGGCACCGAGGCGACATTCTGCGTAATGTGATTCGTGATCGACAGCAGCAGTGCCGACCCGCACGCCGCGAGCGCGAGCCAGAGAATCTGCGTGCGCCGGTCGGGCGGCGGAGAGACCTCACCGACCCGTACGGACGCACCGCCGCGCGCCAGGAATCCAATCGCCGCGCAGAGCGCCGCAGCGCATGCGTAGACGATCGACCAGCCGATGGCTTGATGCGAGACGGACGCGAAGGGCTCAACCAGCACGGGATAGCTGAGCAGCGCCAGCAGCGAACCCACGTTCGACAGTGCGTAGAGGCGATACGGCGTCACGCCCGAATGTGTTCGCGCGTACCACGCTTGCAGCAGCGGACTGGTCGATGAAAGCAGGAAATACGGCACGCCGATGGTGGCGGCGAGAATCAGCAGGATGTGCCGCGCGGGCGCGTCGGTCCCAGAAGGCATCCACGAAGCCTTCGGCAGAATCGGCAAGACCAGAAAGCTGATGAGGGCGACGGCGGTGTGCACTTGGTACTGCGCGCGGGGCGAAAGCCATTGCGCCAGCGCGTGCGCGTAGAGATAGCCCAGCAGCAACGCCACCTGAAAGAACAGCAGGCACACGATCCACACCGCCGCGCCGCCGCCGAACCACGGCAGAATGATTTTCGCGATGAGCGGCTGCACCTGGAACAACAGGAACGCGCTCAGAAAAATCGCCAACGCGTAAAGAAGCGGCGCCGGGCGCGGCGGGCGTCCCGGCTCATCCGCCGGGGTTCGGATTGGGTTTGCTGTAGCCAACTTGATTTCATAACAATGTCGGCTCCCTCGGCCCGAGTAGACTTTGGTTGCATGACGACCAAGGCTCGGGAGGAAGGAGCCGAACATGGTGATTATAGGCGTGGATTATCACCCGAGCGACCAGTACATCGCGTTTGCAGACACAGAGAGTGGTGAGAGCGGCGAACGGCGATTGAACCACAGTGATAGAGAGGCGGAGAAGTTCTATCGGGATCTTGTGTTGCGGGGAGTCAGCGTGCGCGTGGGGATGGAGGCCACCGGCTACTCACGTTGGTTCGAGCGGTTGCTGACGGAACTGGGTATCGAGGTATGGATTGGCGACGCCGCGAAGATCAAGGCGAAGCGAGTCCGCAAGCAGAAGACCGACCGTCAGGATGCCCAACTTCTGTTGAAGCTGCTGCTGGAAAATAACTTTCCTCGCGTCTGGGTACCGAGTCCGGAGAATCGGGATCTGCGGCAACTGCTCTGGCATCGGCATCGTCTGGTGCAGATGCGAACGCGGATCATGAATCAGCTGCAAGCGCTGGCGATGAACGAAGGGAATCGACGGAAGAAGAAGCTGTGGAGCGAGCAGGGACGAGCACAGCTGGAGAAGCTTCCGTTGGCAACCTGGGCCAGCCGGCGCCGGCACGATTTGCTGGAGCTGCTGGACCGGATGAATCCGACCATCGAGGCGCTAACCGCAGCCGTTGAGCAAGAAGCGAAGAGACGGCCCGAAGTGCTGCGACTGATGACGCATCCCGGCGTGGGTCCACTGACAGCACTCGCCTTCGTGACGATCATCGGAACTCCGGAGCGGTTTCCTTGCGGCAAGCAGATCGGCAGCTATGTGGGGCTGATCCCTACGGAGGACTCCAGTGCCGGACGGCAACGGCTGGGACACATCAGCAAGCAAGGCAACTCACTGCTGCGTTTTTTGCTGGTGGAAGCAGCGCAAGCAGCCGTGCGTTACGACCCGGACTGGCGTCGTCGGTATGTTCACCTGGCGATGCGGCGAGAACGTCGCATCGCCAAAGTGGCCATGGCCAGAAGACTCGCTGTTCGGCTGTACTGGATGTGGCGGAACGGTTGGGAGTATGCGCAGTCGGTAGAGTTCGGTTCGCACGCGGGACAGCTCGTAACCGGACATGGCGTGAACTAGGGCGCCGTCCACTTGATTGGGCATCCCGCTCCCTCTCGCGAGGGAGTTCGAAGAAGTAATCATGGTCGAAGTTTGATCGGAGAGATGTTTGGGTCGGACTGAAGCCGACCGACAGATTACGAGCGAGCCGCAGTCGTCAATGCAAAGGCCCCACGAAAGCGAAACAGGACACTTCTTCGAAGTGAACGGAGAAGTGCGCTCAAAAAGAGTTTGACAGAGCCGACATTGTTAGAGATGTCCGGCTAGCCGGCCAATCGAGAGTTACCTCGGAACATTGATATAAGACTCGGCCGTTGCGACCCTCGTTGTAGCATCGAACGGTGCCGCGGCGAAATCATGGCTAGGTGTGATTCGAGTATGAGGACGGGCGCTCCCTGAACTTCTCTCTTAACTCGCGCTGACTCTTTCGGCAGATTTGGCTTCCAACAATCCGTTACGCATCGCTCGGGCAGAATGTTTCGCGGCCCGCAGTTGGTCAATCCGATCGCGGCTCACGCCCTACTTCGGCGCTTGGCGCGGACGCAGGCAGGCGGTGGAAGCGCGGGGCCTCGGCCCCGCGAAGAGCGCCTCCCGATGATCAGGGCTTTAGCCCTGGCCGGTAGGCCTGTGCCTATCCGCTACGGGAATCCGTTAAGATGCCAATCTAAACAGCTGCGCAAAAGCAGGAGGGCACATGGCAAGAATGGTATTGTCTTGTTTGTTGATTTGGATTACAGCCGGTTGTTCGGCGAATACGCGGCAACCGCTCTGCCCAAAGCACATCGAAACGCCCGAGTTCCCGCCGGGCGCCCGGGCTGCTCATGTAACGGGCAAGATCACCCTCAGGATAGCGATCGGTGCGGATGGGAGCGTCAAGAATGTCGAAGCGACACCAGATAACCCAATAGAACGAACCCATCCCCTGTTACAGAAATACGCCATCGAAAATATGCAGCACTGGACGTTTGCGAAGCCATCCGCCGCTCCCTACATACAGACCATTGTTTACGATTACGAATTCGATGACTCGCTTCCTCCTGAAGGCGGCGCGTCATCCTTGCCAGCAATCACGAAGGTGACTTTCGATCTGCCGGATCATGTATCAATCTTGACGAACTTGAGGATCATCGATGTGAGCAAATCAAGTGGGCGCTATTAAAGCCTCGCTTCAAATGAGCGGGTGCAGTAGCCTCCTGCAGGAGGCACCGTGAAGCGCGGGATTGAGATCCTGGTGATTTGGTGGGATCCGGATCTATTGGAAGTCTTGTTCAGTTGCTCGAATGGCTATTTCTCAGGTCAGGCAGAAATTTATTTGACCCATGGAAGGCTGTCGGAAATGGCCGAGGCGCTGAGCGGATTTCCATCCCATCCGAAGGATTCCCGCGACTTCGAGCTTGGCACTTTCAATCCGAACCACGCTGACGGCGGAGTTCGGATGCACTTCCACTGCACGGACTCGGTAGGTCATGCCGTAGTGGAGGTGAAGCTGAGAGGCGACGCATGCAAGGGTCTAGGAGAGGTCGAGTCTGTCGCACTTCGTATCCCCGTCCAGGCGGCTGCGATCGACTCTTTTGTATCGCAAGTTAGGCAGATAAACAAAGAAATCGGCGCGACAGCCTTCTTGCAGATGGCGAGCTAACCAGCCCCGAAACGCCCTACCCTCTGGCTCTACAAGCCGGCTCCTCCCGAAGACGGACGAATCCAGCGCTCCTAGTCTTGTTTGGTGAAGGAGAACTTGACGGTGCGTGGCGCCCCGTCGCCGCTACCCTCACCGCCACGAGTAGCTTGACCAGCGCCGCTGCTCTGACCGCCGTTACTCTGGCCGCCACCGTTAGCCTGGCTACCGCCGGAGACTTGGCCGCCGCGTCCGCGCATGCCCGTAATCACCATGTCGTTGGTGTAGTGTTTGCCATCCGCAGCGAGCGTCCAGACATCGTGAAACTTCGCGCCGTTCGCCATGGTCGTATCGACGGTCAGGACGTTGCCTTCCATCTTCCCGGTGGCTTTCGCGCCCGCCCACATCCCGGTGTCCATGCTCACTTCGCTGCCGTCGGTCGGGTACTTGCGGATGATCGTCAATTCCGGACCGCCGTTGCGGCCGGGCTGCAACTCCGTCATGACGATCACCTTGCCTTCGATTGCTAGCTTGCGCGTCATCGTGGGCGTGCCCGGATCGCTTTTCCAGGTTCCAACGAATCCCTCTGGGCCTTGCGCGAAGATAGGCTGGGCGACTATTAGAAAAATTGCGGACAACATCAGTTGCTTCATTGTGGCTCTCCCCGATTGTGGCTGCTTTCCGCGCGATACTATCATGGGAATTTGCACCTGTACTTTTTCTGTACTTCCAGGCCATAGACACGTGCGCGAAATTCCGCTAGCGTGAACGTGCGCCCTTCCCCAAAGGGCCGCGCCGAAGCTCCCAAGCGTAGGCGGGCTCCGTACAAGGGCACGATGGAAGTCCCGGCGCAAGTCCAGCCGGGCGAAGGCGCCGGTCCCGTGAACGCATCGGGACACAAGCGGCGCCCAACGAGAACAACTGATGAACGAGCTTTCGGCTTTACTCGCCGCCGGGCGGGTGCCCTCGCCTTCTCGCGCGGCCCAACGCTACCGGTCCGCCTGCTTGCGGCCGAATGGCGGCTGCCGCTCCGGGAGTTTTCTACCCATTTTGTATTCGACAATGAATATGAATAGAAATCGCTGCAACCTGCTCAAAACAAACGATCGGTGCACACTCTACTCGACAATAAGTGGGGGGAGCCCCTGTTCGGTCCAATCGACACAAGGTGCCATCGACGCCCGCCCTATCTCCCAGAAAACACTCGCCATGCTTAAATCGAATCGACACAAAATTTCGAGGGTCCGCGCCGCATGGCGCGTTGCCGCGGGCCGAAGCGTCGGATACAATTACCGTTTTGCATTTGGCGCGAAAATGATCCAGATACGCCTGCACAACACGTTGACGAACGACCTGCAGCTGCTCGAGCCCGTTCACCCGGGCGAGGTGCGGATGTACACCTGCGGGCCGACGGTGTACGCCTCTGCGCATATCGGAAATTTCCGCACCTTTATGTTTCAGGACGTTCTGCGGCGGTTCCTGAAGTCCCAGGGCCTGCGCGTGCTCCAGGTAATGAACGTCACGGATGTGGACGACCGGATCATTCAGTCCGCTGCTGCGGCGGGAATCGGCATCCGCGAGTACACCGACAAATACATCCGCGCGTTTCTGGAGGATATCGACGCGCTGCACATTCAGATGCCCGAAGAGCTGGTGCGCGCCACCGATCACATCGAGGACATGGTCGCGCTGATCGAAAAGCTCCAGGAAAAAGGCCTCACCTACAAAAGTGAAGGCTCGATCTACTACCGCATCGCGAAATTTCCGGCGTACGGGAAACTTTCGAAGATCGACGTGGCCGGCATGCAGGCCGGCGCGCGCGTGGACGTCGACCAGTACGAAAAGGAATCGGCGCGCGACTTCGCATTGTGGAAGGCGCCGAAGCCCGGCGAGCATTTCTGGGAGACGCGCATCGGCCCTGGCCGCCCGGGCTGGCACATCGAATGCTCGGCCATGGCCATGAAATATCTCGGCGACACGCTCGATATTCACACTGGCGGCGTCGATCTGGCCTTTCCGCACCACGAAAACGAAATCGCGCAGAGCGAAGCGGCCACTGGCAAACCGTTCGTTCGCACCTGGCTGCACGCCGAGCACTTGATTATCGAAGGCCAGAAGATGTCGAAGTCGCTCGGCAACTTCTACACGCTCCGCGATCTTTTCGCGCGCGGGCACAAGCCATCGACGATTCGGTTTCTCTTGTTATCGGTTCCGTATCGCCGTCAGCTGAATTTCACCGAAGACGGACTGGTGCAGGCCCGCAATTCAGTCGAGCGGTTGCGCAATTTCGTCACCCGACTGAAAACCGCACAGTTTCCTCCGGGCCAGAATCCGGAGAATGACCAGCGCGTTGCCAAAGCGGAGGCCGATTTCGACGCTGGGCTGGCCGACGACATCAACACAGCCATGGCGCTCGCAGCCGTTTTCGATCTCGTGCGCGACATCAACACTTCGATGGATCGCGGCACATTCCTTCAGCAAGACGCACCGCGCACTGTGGCGGCCATGGAAAAATTCGACGCGGTGCTGGCGCTGCTCGAGGACGATGACGATGACAAGCTCGCCAAGCTCGGCTTCACGCCGCAAAAGCCGCGCGTGCCCGCCGCCGAAGTCGAAGCGCTGATCGAGGAGCGCCAGACGGCGAAGAAGCGTCGCGACTTCAAGCGCGCCGACGAGATCCGGCAGAAACTCGCGGATTCTGGTATCCTGTTGGAAGATGCGAAGGACGGCAGCGTCCGCTGGAAGTACAAATGAGATTTTCCTCAAAGTACGCGCATTTGCTGCATAGCCAGCCCTCTCAGGACCGGCCGAATCTCTTCGGCGTCGACTAATTACTTTTTCCTCTAGGGAAGTGCCCGGCGCACAGCGGCGGAAACCGATCTGCGCGTACGGGACGAGTGCAATTCCGGGAGGAGCTTATGCAAGTCGCCGAAAGGAAGCTACCGCATCTCGTAACCGCATTGCCCGGCCCGAAAGCGCAGAAAGTTGTCGAGCGCGACCACAACGTGGTCTCGCCGTCGTACACGCGCGATTACCCGCTGGTCGCCAAGACGGGCCACGGCGCGCTCATTGATGACGTGGACGGCAACACGTTTCTCGATTTCGCCGCCGGAATCGCCGTCGTAGCCACGGGCCACTGCCATCCGCAAGTTGTCGCCGCAATCCAGAAGCAGGCGGCCGACCTGATCCACATGTCCTGCACGGATTTTTATTACGAGGGCATGGTGGAATTCGCCGAGAAGCTTGCGGCGATCGCGCCGGGCAAAAGCCCCAAGCGCGTCTATTTCGGAAATTCCGGTACGGAAGCCGTCGAAGCCGCGATGAAGCTCGCGCGGTATCACACCAAGCGCGATAAATTCATCGCTTTCCACGGATGCTTTCACGGCCGCACGATGGGCGCGCTGTCGCTTACGGCCAGCAAAGCCGTTCAGCGCAAGCATTTCGGCTCGTTGCTCGGCGGAGTGTTCCACGCTCCCTATCCGAACACCTATCGCGGCGCATACGGCGTGCGTCCGGAAAACGCCGCGGCCGACGCTCTCGCGTATCTCGAAAACGAACTCTTCAAGCGCCTCTGCGATCCATCGGACATCGCGGCGATCTTCGTCGAGCCGATTCAGGGCGAGGGCGGATATCTCGCCGCGCCTCCGGAATTTCTACAGGGCCTCGAACGAATCTGCCGCAAGCACGGCATTTTGCTCGTGGCCGACGAAGTGCAGTCCGGAATGGGCCGCACCGGCAAGTGGTGGGCCGTGGACCATGCCGGCGTAGAGCCGGACATTCTCTGCTCCGCCAAGGGAATCGCTTCGGGCATGCCGCTGTGTGCGGTGATCGCCAAAGCGGACGTGATGGACTGGAAGCCCGGCGCGCACGCATCGACATTCGGCGGCAATCCCGTCTCGATCGCGGCGGGACTGGCGACGCTCGACATTCTCGAACGCGGCGCGGTGGCCAACGCCGCCCGCACGGGAGATTTCATCTTCCGCCAAACCGCCGGATGGCGCGAGCGGCACAAAACCGTCGGCGACATTCGCGGCAAAGGTCTGATGATCGGCATCGAATTCGTGCGTGACCAGAAGACGAAGGAAAAAGCACCGGCGGTTCGCGACCAGGTGATGCAGGCCGCGTTCCGCAAAGGGCTGCTCGTGCTCGGCGCCGGAGAAAATTCGCTGCGCCTGGCGCCGCCGCTGATCATCGACGAAGAGCAGGCGGAGTTCGCGGTGCAGACGCTCGACGCCTGCATCAGCGAAGCCGAACGCTCGATCTAGCGCTGACGAGGGCGAATCCGCACGGCTCGCCCTTAGCAACCAATCCGGCCACGGGCCCCAATTCAAATCGCGGCAGCTTGGAGGCATCTGCATGATCGCGCGCTTCATGTTCGCCATCGTGGACTTCGCGGCCCGCAGAGGTCTAGCGGACGTCGCGAAAGCCGTCGACTCGCCCGGCAACTCAGCCAAGTTGCGCGCCCGCCGCACCGGCGTGCGCGGCGAGACGTATGCCTACTGGTATCTGCGTCGACACGGCTACGTCCTCGTCGCGCGAAATTTCAGATCGCCTTCCGTCAAAGGCGAAATCGATCTGGTCGGCTACGACGGCAAAGTGCTCGCATTCGTGGAAGTGAAGACACGCGTCGCTGGTGACCGCGAAATGCCGTCCCCCGAAGTGGCCGTTGACGCCGAAAAACGGCACGCGCTCGCGCGCATGGCCCGCCAGTTTCTTCGCGCGCGCCGCGCCGAGTCCGCTCCGTATCGATTTGATGTTCTCGCCATCGAGTCCCGCGCTGGCACGCGCCCCGCGGTGCGCCTTCACAAAGGCGCGTTCTCTCCTGACGCAAACTAAAGCAACGCCGGCCGTCGCGCGCGAATACCTCGTAGTAGAATATGTCCACGTATTACGCGTCCGGTCTTTCAAGGCCGTACAAATCTGGAGGCAGGTTTGCCGGAGCTTCGCAGAGATCCCATCACGGGACGCTGGGTGATCATTTCCTCGGATCGCGCCCGCCGTCCGTCGGATTTCGTGCGCGAAAGCGTGCAGATCAAGGGCGTCGGCGTGTGTCCGTTTTGCCCCGGCAACGAGGGGAAAACTCCCCACGAAGTTCTCGCCTACGGACGCAACGGCACCGGGAGGGACACGCCGGGGTGGTCGCTGCGCGTGGTGCCCAATAAATTTCCGGCGCTGGGAATCGAAGGCGGCCTCGATCGCGAAGGCGAGGGCATGTTCGACCGCATGAACGGCGTGGGCGCGCACGAGGTGATCATCGAAACGTCCGATCACAAGCTCACGCTGGCCACCATGCAGGACCGCGCCGTGGAAGAAGCTCTCTGGGCCTATCGCGACCGCATGCTCGATCTGAAGAACGACCGCCGCTTCCGCTACATCCTGATTTTCAAAAATCACGGCGAGCCTGCCGGAGCGACCCTCGAGCACACCCATTCGCAGCTGATCGCCCTGCCGATCGTGCCGAAGCGCGTGCGCGAGGAAGTCGACAGTTCGAAGCGCTATTACGACGAAAAAGAGCGCTGCATTTTCTGCGACATGATCCGCCAGGAAATCGAAACGGAAACGCGCGTGATTCTGAACGACGACTATTTCATCGCGCTCGCGCCCTATGCGCCTCGTTTCCCGTTCGAGACGTGGATTCTGCCGCGGCAGCACAGCTCGGCGTTTGAAAACATGCCCACGCCTTACTACGGCGCGCTCGCTCGCGTGCTTCGCGCTTTCCTGGGCAGGCTGGATGCGGCTCTCGGCTTCCCTTCCTACAACTACGTCATCCACACGTCGCCCATCGGCGAGGAACTCAACGATCATTACCACTGGCACATCGAGATGATGCCCAAGCTGAGCAAGGTGGCGGGATTCGAATGGGGCACCGGCTTCTACATCAATCCCACGCCGCCCGAAGAAGCCGCCCGTTTCCTGCGCGAAGCAACTCCCCGTTAACGATCCAATAAGGATCGTCATCCTGAGCGGAGGAGGCTCTCTCTTCTGTCTTCGGCCGCACTCTACGATTGCTTCAATTTCTTCCGCGCCGAAACGAACAGCGTCGCCGCGAGCACGACGAACAGCAGCACGCCGAACCATTGCGCCTGCTCTAAATTCGGCATGTGCTTCTCGCCCCACGCGCTAAAGAGCTTCTCCGGCCACGGCAGACGCAGGGCGCGCCCCAGCCAATACGGCACGTGATTGCTCAGCTCCTTGTCCTGCATCAGGTTGAGCACGATGGCCAGCAGCCCAAAAACTCCGCCCGCGGCGATCAATCCGCTCGAGTAAAGCGATCCGGGACTCACTTCGCTTTCTGCGCCTTTCGGTCTTTCCCGTCCTTGCTCGGCCGCCCAGCGTACCACTCCGCCCGCAAACATCGCCATCGTCGTGCCGATCGAAATATAAAACCCGACCGCAAACGGCAGCGACCGCACGCCGAGAATCTCGATCGCGATCACCAGGAAGACGCCGAGAAATACGAGCCGCCACGGCAGCCGGCGATTCAAAATTCCGCTGATCACCGTCGCCATCAGCCGCGCCTGAGGCGCCGCGGCCCGCGCGCTGCCGATTCCCTGCTCCCACTGAATTTCGATCTGCTTCGAGCCCGGATCGTAGAGGTACTTCCCGTCGGGGATCACGCTCGAGCCGATCGCGTTCACGAGCACGTAATTCTTCCCCTCATGAACGTAGTTGTTGTCCTGCCGTTCCACGCCGGTTGGGAGATTGTTGATGTCGAGCGCAATCTGCGCCGGCTTGTACTGCGCCAGGCCGACGTTCATCAGGATCAGCGTCCCGCCGATCGCCAGCGACGACACCAGCACGCCGACCACCAGCGCGACCTGCTGTTTCGCCGGCGTCGCGCCCACCAGATAGCCGGTCTTCAGGTCCTGCGAAGTCGCGCCAGCGATGGCTGCCGCGATGCAGACCACGCCGCCGATCGTCAGCGCCAGCACGTTGTACGCGCTCGCCGTCCGGCCCACCACCAAAAACACCGCGCAGGTGGCCATCAGCGTCGCAATCGTCATCCCGCTGATCGGGTTTGAAGAGTTGCCGATCAACCCGCTGATTCGCGACGCCACCGTCACGAACAGAAACCCGAACACCACGATGAACAGTGCCGCCAACAGATTCCAGAAGATTCCCGTCTGCGCTCCCGGCACCGGATTGAATGTCAAGAACGCCCATACCATCAGCAGAATCAAAATCGAACCGCCGGTCACCACTTTCATTGAAAGGTCGCGCTCCGTGCGGCTCATCGCCGGCATCGATTCTCGCTTCGCGCGGATGTCCTTCAGCCCTGCGGTCAGCGCCGCGAAAATCGTGGGCATCGTCTTGATCAGCGTGATCAATCCCGACGCGGCCACCGCTCCCGCTCCCATCGGCCGGATGTATGTGCCCCACAGTTGATCGGGCGTCATCTGCGGAATCGGGATCGTGCTCGGATAGAGCGCAACCGTGGGCGCGAGCGAGCCGAAAAATCGCATCGCCGGCATCATCACCAGCCATGAAATCACGCCGCCCGCGAACAAGAATCCCGCCACCCGCGGCCCAATAATGTACCCCACACCCAGATATTCCGGCGTGATCGTGCAGCGCATCGACGCGCCCGGCAGCCACTTCGGTTGGTAGTCCGGCTGGCCGGGCCAGAGCCCGAGCGTGTTCATGCAGAACGTGTACACGCCGCCGAGGCCCAATCCCCAGAACACGCGCCCCGCAAAGGATCCGCCGCGCTCGCCCGCCACCAGCACGTCCGCGCACGCGGTGCCCTCGGGAAAAGTGAGATTGCCGTGCTCCTTCACGATCAGCTGCCGCCGCAGCGGAATCATGAACAGCACGCCGAGCGTGCCTCCCAGAAGCGCCAGGAAAAAGATGCGCCAGTATTCCGTGTTCAGCGAGTAGCCCAGGAAGATCAGCGCCGGCATGGTAAAGATCACGCCCGCAGCGGCCGATTCTCCGGCTGAGCCGGCGGTCTGCACGATGTTGTTCTCGAGAATTGTCGACCGGCCGAAGGCGCGCAGGATGCTGATGGAAAGGACGGCGATGGGGATCGAAGCCGAAACGGTCAGCCCAGCCCGCAGGCCTACGTAAACTGAGACCGCGCCGAATAAAATGCCGAAAAGCGCGCCCAGCACGATCGCACGCAGGCTGAACTCGGCGACGCTCTCCCCCGCATCGACGTACGGGCGAAATTCTCCCTGCGGTGCAGTCGAGCTCCAGGGCTTCGTGGACACGCTTCCCTCCCTGCGGGCTTCATGTAGCGCCCACCTTTAGGTGGGCATTTCCTGCCGCGCATCAGCAGCCTCGTCGGTGCACGCGATGAGCAGGCGGGCAAGGTAGCATCACGCGTCCATGCAGGCAAGGCGCATTCAGCTTTGCTTCCGCCGGCCCTCGGTGTGTTTTCGTAGGGGCACGATACTTGTGGTGAGCTCAGCCGAATCCATATCGTGCCCGGCGGAGATTCTTGGCTGCGCGCAGCCATTGACTCCGGTCGCGCGTAAAGGGCCGTGCCTCAGGGGCGCGGTACGCCTAGCAGGCTGCGGAAAAAGGCAGTGAAGAGTGCCCTCAGGCGCTGAAGCGCATTGAGTGCAAGCCCTTTGTGTCGGAGCTGAAGCTCCGACCCCCTAAAAAGCGCCCTTTTTCCGCAAACTGCTAGAACCGCCCAATACTGGAATTTCGACGCGGGCCGCCCCATCGGTTCGATTGACAGCCGTCGAATTTCGATATAGCGTTGCACGCACGTCACTATCTGCAAACTAGAAGCGATTCGCGCTGCGCGTTCGCGGGCGTTCCTTCCCGGCCCCGGAATTCCCGCAGCGGCGGATAGGCCAGGAGCGCCGCATGAACTGCATCGGTAAGATTTCCGCTTACGCCGTCATACTCATGCTTGCCTTTGTCGCCGCGCCTCGTTCATCTCGCGCCGACGACTGGCTCCCCATCGCGCCCGAAGACCTCGCCATGAAGGACAACCCCAAGCAGCCCGGCCTCGACGCCATGATCCTCTACCGCGAAGTAAACGAGGACGCCAAGCTGGCCTCCGTAAACAACTACTTTCGAATCAAAATCTTCACGCAGGCCGGAGTGAAGTCTCAGGCGGACGTCGAACTCCCCTACGACAAATCGCAGGAAACGGTTCAGGGCGTTCGTGGCCGCACGATTCGGCCCGATGGCAGCATCGTGGAATTTGACGGCAAAACGTACGACAAGGAAATCGTGAAGGGCAGCGGGATTAAGTATCTCGCCAAGACGTTTACGATGCCCGATGTTGAGCCCGGCTGCATCATCGAATACCGATACCGCGAGCAGTTCCAGCAGGAAAACAACTCGTATTACTGGACAATTGCCTGGGTCGTGCAGCACGAGCTCTATACCCGGCTGGCTCGATTTTCCATCAAGCCCAACGATTCCTCCTACGCGCTCCCGCTCTTTTCCCGCAGCTATGCGCTCCCGGCCAGCCAGGCGACCGTGCAACAGCAGCAGAATATGTACACCCTGGAAGTTCACGACATGCCGGGGATCGAAGAAGAACAGCTGATGCCGCCGATGGATGCGCTTCAAGCGCGAGTGGAATTCTATTACCGCTCCGAAGATGAGCCTTCCTCTGAAACTCCGGATCAGTACTGGAAGGGGATCGGCAAGAAATGGAACGCCGACGTGGACCATTTCGTCGACAAGAAAAAAGAACTCGCTCAGGAGGTTTCCCAGGTCGTTGGCGCGAGTGATCCTCCGGAAGAAAAACTGCGGAAACTGTACGCGCGCACGCTGAAGATCCGCAATTTGGACATGGAGGATTCCAAGAGCCAGAAGGAGAACAAGCAAGAAGAGATCAAGCCCAATAACAACGTCGAAGACGTGCTCAAGCACGGATACGGCCATAACAACGATATCAATTTCCTGCTGATCGGCTTGGCGCGCGCCGCGGGTTTCGAAGCCGCCGACCTGCGCGTCGCCGGCCGCAACGGCATCATCTTTATTCCGAATCGCGAAGCTTCGTCGGATTTAAGTGACGAACTGGTGTGGGTGCGCGCGGGTGGCAAAGAGTGCTACCTCGATCCCGCGGCTCGCTATTACCCATTCGGCGTGCTTCCCTGGTTTGAATCCGCAGCCAACGGAATCCGGCTGAGCAAGGACGGCAGTGAGATGATCCAAACCCCGCTGCCCGTGCCGACCGACGCGACGATCGTTCGTCACGCCGACGTGACCGTCGACAACGACATGGAGATTAACGGCAAGCTCCAGATCGACTTCACGGGCCTCGAAGGCGGTAATCGCCGCATGCAAAACCGCGATGAAGACGAAGCAGGCCGAAAGAAAGTGCTCGGAGACGAAATCAAGAACTGGCTGGCGGTCAATTCAACCTTCGAAGTGACCAGCATCACCGGCTGGGATGACGTAAACGCGCCCCTCCACGTCGAGGGCACCGTGAAAGTTCCTGCGGCTGCCTCCGGCAGCGTCCAGCGAATGCTTCTGCCGATGGACCTGTTTCAGACCACCGAGGTGGGCTACTTTCAATCGCAGAAGCGCACCAACACCGTCGTGTTTCCCTACCCCTACCAGAAGGTCGACGACTTGGTGATCCACTGCCCGCTCGGATACAAGGCCCAGGCCGTGCCGGATCCGCAGAAAATCGCTCCGGGGCCCGTGTCCTATCAGATCTCCGCCGTGGCCCAACCGGACAGCGTGGAGATCAAGCGCCAGCTCGAAATCAAAGGCACCGTTTATCCGAAGGAGTCCTATCCAGGACTGCGAACCTTTTTTAGCCTTGTGAAAACCAATGACACTGCGCCCCTCATGCTTCAGGCCGGCCGCTAGTTCCGGCATCGTTCGTCTCGTTGCATTCATCGCTTTGTGCGGGGCCTTCGCGGCTCTATGCGCCGCTCCCCCCGCCGACGCAGGGGATTCCGCGCCCGATTGGCTCCGTGCACTCTCCCGCGAAAAGCTTCCCGACTATCCGGACCATCCCATCGCCGTTCAGCTTCTCGACGAGTATCAGACGACCGTGCTCGATAGCGGCGAAATCGATACGCGGCATCGAGTCGCGTACAAACTCTTGCGCCCCGAGTCTCGCGACGACTACGGCTACGCCGGGGTGCCGTTCGACAACGAAACTAAAGTCACATCCTTCAATGCCTGGACCATCACCGCGGATGGACACGAGTACGCTCTAAAGGACAAGGACTCGGTGGAGACCAGCCTCACCACGTATGAAGTCTTCAGTGATCTGAAAGCGAAGGTCCTGAAGTTCACGGACGCGAATCCGGGCAATGTCGTCGGATATGAATACGTCCAAAAACAGCGGCCCTTTGTTTTCGAAGATGATTGGGGATTTCAGGACACAATTCCGCTGCGCCACGGCCGCCTGATTCTGCAACTTCCCACCGGCTGGGAGTACACCGTTCGTTGGTTCAACTATCCGGACCAGAAACCTCGGATTTCGGGCAACCAGTACACCTGGGAGGTGAACGACGTACCCGCTGTGGATGTTGAGCCTGAAATGCCGTCGCCGTTTGCCGTCGCGGGGTGGGTGGGACTGAAGTATTTTCCGAGTAACCCCGCCATGCGCGCCCGAACCACAGGTTCGTGGAGCGACCTGGGGCTCTGGTATGCCGGCCTCACGCAATCGGCTCGCAACCCGTCACCGGAAATCAAACAAAAGGTCGCAGAGCTCACTTCCGGAATTTCCGATCCGGTTGCCAGGATGCGTGCGTTGACCGACTTTGCGCAGCGAAAAATTCGCTACGCCGCGATCGAACTGGGCATCGGCGGCTACCAGCCGCATCTCGCGAGCGATATCTTCACGCATCAATATGGTGACTGCAAAGATAAAGCAACGCTGCTGATCACGATGCTTCACGAAGCCGGAATCGAAGCATATTACGTCGTCGTCGATCACGAACGAGGAGTGGTCCGCTCCGATTATCCTTCAATGCATTTCGATCACGTGATTGTGGCGATCAAACTCCCGGATGCCGTCGACGCCACCTCTCTCTACGCCGTCGTGAACGATTCGAAGCTCGGCCGGCTCCTGTTCTTCGATCCGACAAACGAATATGTTCCGCTCGGCTATCTGCCGTGGTATCTCCAGAACAACCACGGCCTGGTAGTGACGAGCCAGGGCGGCAGCCTGATACCGATGCCCCTCTCCCCGCCCACGACGAACCGGTTGCTCCGGACGGCCAAGCTCACCTTGAGCGAATCGGGACAACTCTCGGGAGAAGTTCAGGAAACGGATTGGGGCGGGCCGGCAGCGGATAATCGCGCGGCATTCCTTGAAGTTCAGCCGTCCAAGCGCGCCGAGGTGATCGAAGGTTTTCTCGGGCAGTTTCTCAGCAACTACGTGCTCACCGGCGCGACGCTGACGAACCTGGACAAATACGATCAGAACTTCGGTCTGACCTATAAATTCGTCTCGCCCCGATATGCCACGGCCTCGGGCAATATGCTGTTTCTTCGCCCGCGGGTTGTGGGCGATAAGGACAGCCAAATGCTGCGCCTCTTCACGGAACAGAAGCCTCGTCAGTACCCCGTGGAGTTCCACGAAGCCACGCGCCAGGACGACATTATCGACATCACCTTGCCGCCGGGTTACGTGCTCGACGGCGCTCCGCCGCCCGTGCAGGTGGACTGCCCATTTGGCTCTTATCACAGCGAGATCAAAGTCGCGGACGGCGTGCTGCATTACCAGCGGTCGTTCGAAATCAAAGACGTAGAGGTGCCGACCGAGAAGCTCCCGGAGATCAGGAATTTCCTGAAGCAGATTGCCGCAGACCAGGAGTCATCCGCGCTTCTGCGACGCGCAACTCCCTGATCGCCTTCGGTTTCTTTCAACAATAATGACGGGAGAAGACTCTAGGATTTTCCGCTGAGGCGTTCGCGGACCTTGTCGCTCAGGACCTTGCCGTCCACGTTTTTTCCTTCGAGCCGCGCCTTGGCGGCCTTCACCACCGCGCCCATTTGCTTCAGCGAATCGGCGCCTTCGGCCGCGATGGCGTCTTCCACCGCGCGGTGAATTTCCTCGTCGCTGGGCGCGACGGGCAGATACTCCTCGATGATGGCGATTTCCTTCGTTTCCTTCTCGGCCAGATCCTTGCGGCCGCCGCGCGTGAATTGATCGACCGATTCGCGGCGCTGCTTCACGAGGGTCTGCAGCACTTGCAGCGATTCCATATCGTCCAGCGCGCGTTTCTTCTCGATTTCCTTGTATTTCAGGGCGCTTTTCACCATGCGGAGAACGCTGAGGCGCAGCTCGTCCTTCTCTCTCATCGCCACGGTGAGATCTTTTTCGACGCGTTCGATATAACTCATTCGGCGGTTCTCCCGGCCAAAAATCATAACATACGCTCCGCGCGCGGCACTTCGAATTGACAGCGGCGCGTTCGCTCGATAACCTTGTGGCCCCATGAAAATCATAATTGCAGACAAGATCAGCGAGCGCGGAATCGCGCTCCTTCGAGAAACCGGTTGGGAAGTCAGCACGCCCACGGCGGCGGAACTGCCGAGCGAACTCGCCAGCGCCGATGCGTTGATCATCCGCAGCGCGACGAAAGCCACTGCCGCGCTGCTTGAAAAAGCTCCGAAGCTGCGTGTCATTGGGCGCGCCGGCGTCGGGGTGGACAACGTCGACATGGACGCAGCCACCAAGCGCGGCGTTCTGGTGATGAACACGCCGGGCGGCAATGCCGTCAGCGTGGCCGAGCACACCATCGCGCTGATGATCGGCTTGGCGCGCGCGGTGCCGCAGGCGAATGCGTCGATCCAGGCCGGCAAGTGGGAGAAATCGGCCTTTTCGGGCACGGAAATGCGCGGGAAGACGCTCGGCCTCGTCGGACTTGGCCGCGTGGGCACCGAAGTGGCGCGGCGTGCGCGCGGGCTCGAGATGAAAGTGGTCGCCTACGACCCGTTCGTCACGCCCGCGGCCGCGCGCGAAGTGGAAGTGGAGCTGCTGCCGCTCGAGGAAGTTCTGCGGCAGTCGGACGTGGTTTCGCTCCACACTTCGCTCAGCGGCTCGACCGAAAAAATGATCGACGCCGCGGCCATCGCGAAAATGAAAAAAGGCGCGCGGCTGATCAATTGCGCGCGGGGCGAATTGATCGACGAGCCCGCTCTCGCCGAAGCGCTGAAGTCGGGCCAGCTGGCCGGCGCGGCCGTGGACACGTTTGCGACCGAGCCGCCGAAAAACTCGCCGCTGATCGGATTGCCGAATCTGATCGCCACTCCGCACATCGCCGGATCGACCGCCGAAGCGCAGGAAGAAGTGGGCACGGCCATCGCGCTGCAGGTGCGCGATTATCTCGCCGACGGAGTGATTCGCAACGCGGTCAACATGCCCGCGCTCTCGCCCGACCAGTACAAGCGCTTGAAACCGTATCTCGAGCTGGGCGAGCGGCTGGGAGCGTTCGTCGGCCAGGCGTCGCCTTCGCACAGTTTCACGCACATCCGCATCCGTTACGCGGGAGAGCCGGCGGAGCTCGGCTCGCACATGATTCGCAACTCCGTTTTGATCGGCGTGCTCAACGTGGTGCTTCCCGACAAAGTGAATCTCGTCAACGCCGCAAGCGAAGCGGCCACGCGCGGCCTGCAAGTGGAAGAAACCATTCGCCGGCGCGAGCGGGGATTTCCCAACACGATCGAAGTCGCCGTGGCCGATGGCGGCCGCGAGTTCGCGCTGGAGGGAACGGTGGGCCAGGACGGCTCGCCGCGCATCGTCTCGCTCGACGGCATGGGCCTGGAGGCGCCGCTCGAAGGCACGCTGCTGCTCTCCCGAAACATCGACGTGCCCGGCGTGATCGGCCGCATCGGCACCGAGCTGGGCAATCTGGGTGTAAACATCGCCACGTTCGCGCTCGGGCGCCGTGCGCCCGGCGAAGGCGGCGAAGCGCTGGCCTTGGTCGGCCTCGACGGCAAGGTCGACGCCTCCGTCGTACAGGCGATCCGGGCGCTGCCATCGGTTACGGACGCCCGGCTCGTGCGCCTTCCCGCTGCTGAGCAATCCGCAGCTGCTTCCAAATAGCGCGAATTTACGGGTGGCGCGGCATCGAGTGACTCCGGGGCCGCGCGAAAAACCGGCGCGCAGGCCCTCGAAAAAGTGTGTCACTTTGCGAGGGGGCCGATCGTTTGTTTTGAACGAGTTAGGCCGACAATTGCTTTGCATGGTGTGTCACTTTGTTGGTGAGCGGGGATTGGTGATTTGTGACGGCAAGGGCGCCAATCCGGAGATCCCCCGGCGGTGCTCGGGACAAGTAACTGTGTCGCGCCTACGGCGCTTGGGACCACGGCTGACTGGCCTCCCAGCCCTAACAGGCTGCGGAAAAAGGCAGTGAAGAGTGTCCTCAGGCGCTGAAGCGCATTGAGTGCAAGCCCTTTATGTCGGAGCTGAAGCTCCGACCCCCTAAAAAGCGCCTTTTCCCCGCAAACTGCTAGCGAGTCTGCGTCGAAACTGCAAAAGAGGAACTTCAGCGGCTAAAGCCGTTCTCGTTTTGCAGGCTTTACGTCGCGGCTGAAGCCGCGACCTACAAACAATCTCGCGTTCTCACACAGACTCTAGCGGGCTGGGCTACCGTCTGCCGCGCCTACGGCGATCGGAACATCCTCTCCGCGTTCCACCTCGCCGGTCGGAGTAATTTGTCAGGGCTTTCCCGCGTATTCTATATGTGCCGCCGCCTTTGCGAGAACCCGCGCGAGCGGCTACAATGCAATTGTGCGCATCCAACACCGGGAATGATTCGGCTCTGTTGAGATCCTCACTATTGAGGCCACCAAAGGCGAAAAGCAGATCCCTCACCCCGCCAAAAGCGCGGGGATTCGGGATGACATGCGCACAGAACTGTCGTCCCGGACCGGAATATCAACGGAGCGGAATGATTTCCAGCAGCCTCGCAGCCAACACAGATGGACGTTGAAAAGGTCATAGACAATGTCGTAGCGCGCTTCATTGGGACGAAGCACGAGCGCGACGTAAAGCGGGTGCAGCCGCTGGTCGAACAGATCAACGCGCTCGAACCCGAGATGAAGCTGCTCAAAGACGAGCAGCTGGCCGAGCGCACCACCGCGCTGAAAGCCGAAGTCCAATCGCGCCTCGCAGGCGTCGAATGGAACGATCCCGATTACAAGCGCAAACTCCAGGACGCGCTCGAGCCAACCATCGTTCCCGCCTTCGCCACCGCGAGGGAAGCCGGCCGCCGCACGCTGGGTATGCGCCATTTCGACGTGCAGCTGATCGGCGGTGCCGTTCTTCATCAGGGCAAGATCGCCGAGATGAAGACGGGCGAAGGAAAGACGCTGGTCGCCACGCTCGGCGCCTACCTAAATGCGCTCGCAGGCAAAGGCGTGCACATCGTCACCGTGAACGATTACCTGGCGCGCCGCGACGCGGAATGGATGGGCCCGATCTACAAGATTCTCGGCCTGACCGTGGGCGTCATCGTCCACGACCTGGACGACGTGCAGCGCCGCGCCGCGTACGCCGCGGACATCACCTACGGCACGAACAACGAATTCGGCTTCGACTACCTGCGCGACAACATGAAGTACGACCTAAAGGATTGCGTGCAGCGCGGCCACCAGTTCGCCATCGTCGACGAAGTCGACTCGATCCTGATCGACGAGGCGCGCACACCGCTGATCATTTCGGGGCCGGCGGAGGAATCGACCGACAAGTACTACCGCATCGACAAGATCATCCCGAAATTGATTCGCGACATCGATTACACGCTCGATGAGAAGCTGCGCACCGCGACGCTGACGGAAGAAGGCGTGGCGAAATGCGAGCGATTGCTCGGCCTCGGCAATCTTTTCGATCCCGCGAACATGGATGCCATCCACCACGTCTACCAGGCGCTTCGCGCGCACACGCTCTACGAAAAAGACGTAGATTACGTGGTGAAAGACGGCGAAGTAATCATCGTCGACGAATTCACCGGCCGCCAGATGCCCGGGCGGCGCTGGTCCGATGGACTGCACCAGGCCGTGGAAGCGAAGGAAAGCGTGAAGATCGAGCGCGAAAACCAGACGCTCGCCACGATCACCTTCCAGAACTATTTCCGCATGTACAAGAAGCTTTCCGGAATGACTGGAACGGCCGAAACCGAAGCGCCCGAATTCGACAAGATCTACAAGCTGGAAGTGGTCGCGATCCCCACGAACAAGGTGCTTATCCGCATCGAGAATCCGGACGTGGTCTACCGCACCGAAAAGGAAAAATTCGAGGCGGCGGTCAACGGGATCATCCAGGAAGACGGCACGAAGGCCAGCGGCATCCGCCAGTATCACGAAAGCGGCCAGCCGGTGCTCGTCGGCAGCATCTCCATCGAGAAATCGGAAAAACTGGCCGAGCACCTGAAACGCGCTGGCATTCCGCACCAGATACTCAACGCCAAGCAGCACGAGCGCGAGGCAAAAGTAATCGCGCAGGCCGGGCGCAAAGGCGCCGTGACGGTTTCCACGAACATGGCCGGCCGCGGTACCGATATCCTGCTCGGCGGCAATCCCGAGGCCATGACGCGCGATTATTGCCTAAAGGAAAAGATCGCCATGCCGTATCTTCCGGCGGGATCCGTGATCGGCTCAACGCCCGGGGGAGAAACTCCAGGGCAGGCTGACGCTGCGCCGGCCGGAACGTCGGGAAACGGCGCCGGCGGCAGTGCGAACGCTGCAATGGTCCTGTTTCAGCAGGAAGGCAAGATTTATCAAGCGCCGCTCGAACAGTGGAAACCGCTCTACGATCAGTTCGCCGCGCAGTGCAAGGCCGAACACGACGAAGTAGTCGCCATGGGAGGCTTGCACATTCTCGGCACCGAGCGCCACGAAGCGCGCCGCATCGACAATCAGCTTCGCGGGCGCGCAGGGCGCCAGGGCGATCCCGGTTCGTCGCGATTCTTCCTTTCGCTCGAGGACGACCTGCTGCGCATTTTCGGCGGCGAGAAGATGCAAGCCATCATGTTCCGCCTGGGCATGACCGAGGGCGTACCGATCGAATCGCGGCTGATCAGCAAGCGCATCGAAGGCGCCCAAAAACAGGTCGAAGCGCAGAACTTCGAGGCCCGCAAGCACCTGCTCGAATACGACGACGTGATGAACAAGCAGCGGGAGACCATCTATTCGCTGCGCCGTTCGTTTCTCGAGGGCCGCGACCAAAAGGAGTTCGTTCTCGAGCGCGCCGAAGCCATCGTGGATGAGCTGGTCGAGACCTATTGCCCGCGCGAGCAGCACCCGGACCAGTGGAACGTCACGCAATTTTCGAATGAGATCCTGAATCAGTTCGGCCTGGACCTGAAGGCGGCGGGCGTCGACCCGGCCGAATTCGGCCACGACGGCCTGGCCGCTGAGCTGGTAGAGAAGGCGAAGGCCCGCTACGAGGAAAAGGAGAATCTGTTCAGCGCTACGACCCTGCGCTGGCTCGAGCGGCACATCCTGCTGGATATCGTCGACGCCCAGTGGAAGGACCACCTGCTGACTCTCGACCACCTGAAGGAGGGCATCGGCCTCCGGGGATACGGCCAGAAGGACCCCCTCGTCGAGTTCAAGAAGGAAGCCTTTACGCTGTTCGACGAGCTGATGAACCGGATCGACACCGAAGCCGTCCGGTTCCTATTCCTGATGCAGCCGGCCAAGCCACAGGACGAGGCGAAGCAGATCGAGGAGCGCCAGCGCCGCCAACAGAAGAACCTTCAGTTTCAGGCCGGCCCCGCACAGGCCGAGGCGCCCAAGCCGGTTCGCTCCGGGGCGAAGGTCGGGCGTAACGACCCGTGCCCTTGCGGCTCGGGCAAGAAGTACAAGAAATGTCACGGTACGGCGGCCTAGGACCCAATCGCGCAGATTTCCTACCCGGTTCCACAAATTTCCCGACCACAGACACTCCATAACACTTTTACAATCATAATGCTACGGGGTTTATTGACGGAGCACAGAGGGTGTAATACGTGCTTGGCTGGGCTCCTCGGTAATGGTACAAATGTGGGTGCGGGGGAACCAGATATGGTTCGCTGGCCTCCTCGATAGGTGGCGATCGCCACATCACGGCGCCGACGTTGGGCGCCAAATCAATCTCAACAACAAAACAGGAGATATAGATGAAAAGGTTGGCACTGTTGTGCGGGGCCATGTTGCTGTTCGCGGGTTTGGCGTCGGCCCAGGATGAAGCGCCGAAGTTCGAAGCGTTCGGCGGATATTCGTATTTGCGCGTGAATCCGGGTGTTTTGGGCGTACCAGGCCAGAACTTCAACGGCGGCAGCGGTTCTTTGGATTACAACCTGACCCCAATGTTCGGCGTCGTGGGTGATTTCGGTGGGTATCACTGGAGCCAGAGCGGCGCGGACGCGACCGCGGTCTCGTACCTTTTCGGGCCTAAAGTCGCGCTGCGCCATGGTCCGATCACGCCGTTCGCCCAAGTGTTGTTCGGTGGAGCTCACGGGTCGGGTGCTTTCGGCGGCAGCTGCATCAGCGCGAAGATTCACCGCGAGGTGTCTTATTGCTCAGCTTCAGGCTCTGAGAACGCCTTCGCGATGGCGCTCGGCGGCGGAGTTGACTGGAACGCGACGGACCACATCGGCATTCGCCTGATTCAGGCCGAATATCTGATGACCCGGTTTTTCTCGGAGACGCAGAACAACGCCCGCATTTCCACGGGCGTCGTGTTCCGCTGGTAATCAACTAGAACCAAGCTAAGCTCAGTCTTTCGGGCCGGCGGACAACCGCCGGCCTTTCTTTTTTCCAGGCGTTCAGCGACTGCAATTCCCTCAAGGCGCACAGCCCCGAAGCATCGCCCATCCCAGCGGTTTGGGGGCGTAACAGCTTTATTTCAAGATGGATACGGGCCTTCGTTCAGGCATGAAGGCTCGGCGAGGCGCCGCGCCAAAAGAATTTCCCCGCATGTGTGACCGCCCGCACTGCGGGTTCCGGGCAGCTGTGCCAGATTGAGCCCGGAGCAGGGGTGGATCCGAAATAGACGGGGAGAGGAGAATTGACATGAAGATCAGTAGGTGGGCATGGGGCTGTGCAATGGTTTTCCTGCTTGCGGGCGTGGCGTCGGCGCAGGACGAGGCGCCGAAGGCGGAGGTGTTTGCCGGATACTCTTACGTCAGAGTCAATCCGGGTTTTGTTGGCGCGCCGGGTATAAATTTCAACGGCGGCAGCGCGTCGTTTTCCTATAACCCGACCGGGTGGTTGGGGCTGGTGGGGGATTTCGGCGGCTACCACGCGAACGCGTTTGGGATAGGAGCGGATGTCTACTCGTACCTTTTCGGGCCCAAGCTGGCGCTTCGACGGGGCGCGTTCACGCCGTACGTGCAAACTCTCTTCGGCGGCGCGCACGGAAGTGCGGGCTTCGATTGCCCCGTATTGAATTCACGCACGCGTCCCGAAGGCAACTCCCAGCTCAGCTGTGGCGGCTCGGAGAACGCTTTCGCGATGACGATTGGAGGGGGAGTCGACTGGAACGCGACCGATCACATCGGGATTCGCTTTATCCAGGCCGAATACCTGCTGACCCGGTTTTTCTCGGAGACGCAGAACAATGCCCGCATTTCCACGGGCGTCGTCTTCCGCTGGTAATTTGACGCAACTCCAATTCGCGAGGCCGGCGGAACGCTCGCCGGCCTCTTTCTTTGCGCTTCCAGTCGTAAGCCTCCGCGGTGCGTCCGAATGAAACACTCCATTCTTTAAGTCCTCTAACCTTCCAACTCCCTTTAACCATAAAAGTACCGATCGCGCAGAAGCTTCGGCTGGGCCTAGCCGATAGAAATGGAAGTTGCAACTCCAAGAGCCCAGGAGAGGAGACTCTGCATGAACTTTAAAAGGTGGTTGTGGCTGTGTGGAATGATCCTGCTGTTTGCGAGCGCGGCGGCGGCGCAGGACGAAGCGCCGAGGGCCGAGGTTTTTGCAGGATACTCCTACGTACGGGTGAATACGGGGTTCACACCCGGTGTCAATTTCAACGGCGGCAGCGCGGCGTTTTCCTATAACCCGACCGGCTGGTTGGGACTGGTGGGCGACTTCGGCGGATATCACGGGGAGCAGTTCGGCGTGGGCGCGGATCTTTACACGTATCTTTTCGGGCCCAAGCTGGCGCTTCGCAGGGGCGCCTTTACACCATATGTGCAAACGCTCTTCGGCGGCGCCCACGGAGAGGTGGCCGCACCTTGCATGCTCGGGCAGGGCAAGACGCGGCCACGCGGCGAAAGCACGGTTTTCTGCGTGTCCGGCTCGGCCGATGCATTCGCCATGACAGTCGGCGGGGGATTGGACTGGAATGCCACCCAACACGTTGGGATTCGCCTTATCCAAACCGAGTACCTGATGACGCGATTCGTCTCGGAAAGTCAGCACAACTGGCGAATCTCCACGGGTGTTGTGTTCCGCTGGTAATCTGACGGGACTCCGATCCTGGAGGTCGGGGGCGACCGCCGGCCTTTTTCCTTGACGGGCCGGATCTAGTTGCCGACAACGAATAGATGGCCGTCGTTCTGCGTGTAGAGCTTCCCGTCCGGGCCGATCGACAGCGGCGTGTACGCGGCGCCAATGGCCAGGTTCAGGAAGAGATTCGCGGAGGGCGTCGTAAAGACTCCGGTGTGGCCCTGCGGCAGGACGTAAACATTGCCGTCCTCGCTGGTGACGTAGACGTTTCCGTTCGCATCCACGGCGGGCATGTTGATACACCATTCAAATCCATTGGGGTTCGTGTTCGTACAGGTAACGCCTCCCCCGGAACCGCGCGTGCAGCTCTGCGTGTTCGTGCTTTGAAATTTCCACTCCACGTTCAGGTTCGCGTCGAGCTGCGTAATATAATAGGGCCCCGGCGGTAGCGCCTCGCAGATCGAACTGCTCCCAGTGCAATACATTCCCGTGTCGTAGTGGTTGTCCTTGAGCACGATCGAATACGTTCCCTCGTGCGAATAAACCGCCGGCGTCGAATCCCAGCCAAAATCGTACGCGCTCTGAAAATTCCCCGCCGAATCGAATTTGAACATGTGGCCGCGGAACGCATTGTAATTGGTGAGTGCGCCGAAGATCACCGAGCTGTCGGGCAGGACCGTCGGAGACGACGAGGCTTGGTCGACGATGACGCCGGAGCCGGGCGCGTTCGTCGTGGGATCGACGCCCACCGTTGCACCCACGCGGCACGCGTTGGGTGTGCTGTTCGTGGGGCCGATCTGCACGATGACGCCGCAGCCGTCATTCAGCCGGTTTTGGAGCGATGCAGCCCATTTCGGCCCGGAGAAATCGGGTTTCACGGCGATCAAGTACGCCTGCATGCCGTCAAAGTGCGCTCGGCTCGCGGTATAGACTGTTCCATCCGGCGCCACTGCGGGCGCGATGTTTAATCCCGGCCGTTGCGATCCGCATGCGACGGTCGGGGCCACTTGATTCGTGCCCACCACATTCGACGGCGGCCACGGCAAGCCGCCGGAAAACTGGCCGGGACATGTTGTTGCTGTGGCCGCCGGCGCGCTGGGCACGAGCGCGGCAAATGCAAGCACCTTCGTGGAGTCATCCGGCGCGATCCTCACCAGCCAGGCGCCCTGCACGTCCTTTTGCCACGGATCTCCGCTGCTCGGGTCGGCCAGTTCAACCACGTTGTAATAAATGTTGCCCGCCGAATCGGCCGTCAGCGGCCCGGCGACAAACGTATCCGCCGCGGTCACGCTCATCCCCGAAAAGGGGTTGATATGCGAAACCACCGAGCCGTAAAGCTGCGTCACTTTCCAAACCGTCCCACCGGCACCCGGAACGTAGATAAATCCGTTCGCGTCGACGGGATGAAACACCGGCTCCCATCCTTGAAGCCCGGAGCCATTCGGCTCGGGCTTCCAGTCACTCGCAAACGTCCAGACGGGAGTCAGAGTCCCGCTGATCCACGTATAGCGCGCTTCATTCCATACCTCGGTTGACCAGGCATTCGGACCGCACGAGGCGCCGTTGGCCCATGCGCCCGCCGGGCTGCAGGACTTGTACGTCCCGCTTTTCGTCATCATGTAGACGTCGTTACCGTCCGTAATCGGGGCCTGATAGTGCACGGTCAAATCGCCCACGCCGGTGGCCCCTGCGCTTTCGGCCTGCTCCTGCGCAACGAACGGTTCGTACACGATGTCCGCGAGCTGATTTGCCGCGTTTTGCCCAACCGCGCTGACCATTCCTGCGTGCTGCGGATTTGCTCCCCACTGAGCCCAGAACGGCGTGTTCGCTGGACTTGGCGCGACAACGAACGTAACAGTGATCGTCGCCGGAGAATTCTGCGCGCCCGCCGCCGAGACCATCACATGTCCCGTGTGTGTGCCAACCGCGAGATTGCCCAAGGCAGCTGTGATACCGAGCGTGACCGGCACCGCACCATTCGCGGGAGAAACGGTCAGCCAAGGCGAATCGCTGGCAGCCGTAAAACTGAGCGTGCTGGTGCCTGAATTCGTGAGGTTGACATTGAGCGTCTCGGGATCAAACGGAAGCCCAAAAGTCGCGTCGAAAGAGAGTGTCGTTTGCGAGAGATCAAGCGACCCCACCGCACCCTGGATGGTGCTGTTCCCGCCGCACCCGATCGACCAGATGGAGGCCAGTGCGATAAGCAAGATGGCACAAACTCGATTCATCGCTATCTCTTTCGCTCCCAAACAGCCCAAATCTTCACCACGGAGACGCCAAAGATTGTAGCGAAAAACTTGTTGTTTCCCGCAGCAATCCTGCCCCGATACTTCTTCCCATGCGGAAGACTTGTGGTAGTCTCTCCGGCACGGTCCTGGGACAAATGCCAATTTGGGGTGATTGGGGTTTGCCATGAGCACGTCGCTTTCCGGAAACTGCCGCAGGGCAGGGTGCGTAAATTCGATCCCCGTCGCGCTCGCAAACGAGCAAATCTGTCTCGATCACTTCCTTGATGACGCATTCTTCCGCACGGACCAGACCTTCGGGCGCTGCCGCGAGGGCCGCGCGATGAATCCGGCCGACGTGGAATGGCTGCTCTCGGACGCGCTGGCCATCGTGAAAAATCTCGAGGAAAAAGCAGGCGACCCGCAGCCGCAGCAGCGCGATCGCATGCTCGAACTGCTGCTCATGCTCGCGAACCTGCACGAATACGTCGCGCACCACTCGATCCGCCTCGACAAACTCGCCTGATTGCGCATCCGGCTACATCGTTCGCTAGAAACCGTCTGGCTCTGTTAAGGTGCTCGCGGCGAGGCTGTCCAAAAGCGAAAAGCAGATCCCTCACCCCGCAAAAGCCGCGGGATTCGGGATGACACTCGGGGGGATGCGCTCCTACGAGAAGGATGTCAAAAGAGCGGACGGCCGCCCTGCCCTTGCGAAAGTGGCAACACCCGCTTCGCATCGCCTTGCATTTCCGCCACAGCCGTTCCAATCTGAGGTTTGCGTTGCCGGATACCCCAGCATGCCGGACGAAAAAAAAATCGATCCGTTCAAGCCGCAGCAGCCGGTAATTCCCGGCGTCATGCCACGCGCCGAGGCTGCCAAGCCCGAGCCTCCGCCTGCGCCCGAGTATCCTGGCGCGCCCGTGCAAAAAAAATCGCAGCCGCAGACCAAGCTGATCGGCGTCGCGGCGGCGGGCGTTCTCATCCTGCTCATCGGACTTATTTATTGGGGCCGCAGTTCATCCCACAAACCCGCGCCCGTTTCTGCCGACAGCACTGCCGCGCCTGAAGGCGCGCTGTCCCCTGCGCCCAAAACTCAGCCGAGCGAACCCGTCGGCCCGGGCGTTATAGCGACGGTCGGAGAATTGTCCAAGCCGTGGGCGGCCAAGCATTTCCAGTATCGGAGCTACGTCACCGGTCAACTCGAGCCGGCTATGGTGGTTCACTTGCCCCACGGCGAGTACTGGGGATTCTCGCTGAATGAGCCGTTCGGCAATTGCCAGCTCGAATTCGTGACCGACCTCGACAAGCTGAAGGCCGACTACGGTTATCGAGCCGACCACCCGATGGTTGCCAACCCGTGCAACCACACCGTCTACGATTTGCTGCGCTACGGCGGCGGAGCGTCGACCGAGGATCTGGTCCGCGGTGTGATCGTGCAAGGCAACGGCATCCGTCCGCCGATGGCGATTGAAATCAAAGTGCAGGGCAACAACATCGTCGCCGGCCGTTCGGAATAATCCCGCGTTCGCCGGTCGCGCTTCCGTCATTAGCGAAACTTCACTCGCTGCCTTCCGTCGAGAACACGGACGCCACCGCCCAGCTCGGTCGATCCGGGCAGCGGCGCACGTGATGGCTGTCTGCTTACCTCGGTGTTAGTTCGTCGTCGGCTCCTCGACCCTTCGGGCCACCATCACCGGCGAACCTGACGTCGGGTCGATCAGGATGAATCCAACCACGCGCAGCGGAATCGCCTGCGATCCGGTCAATCCCGAAAGGCCGCTGAGGTTGATGAAGTTGGTCGCATTCGTCGTTAACACCGTCAACGGAGCCGGCAGCAGCACTCCGGCCGTCCAGTTGTCGGTCAGCTCGAAGCTGCCTTGATTGCCCTTTTGGATGACGGTCTGCCCGGGCACCAGCGTTCCAGCCTGGCCCTGGCGCCGCAGCACCACGCGATGAACGGTGAGCGATGAGGAGCCGTTCGTCGTCGTGAGCTTCCCTCCGACGGCGACCGATTGCCCCGCCGCCAGCGCCGAGTTGTTGAACAGAAGCGTGGTGATCGGATTCTTGATGTTGGCGATGCGGTATTGTTCGCTGCCGTTCAGCGTCAGCGTGGTGATCTGCCCGTCGGAAACGCCGTTGATGTCCGGCAGTTCGGTGCGGACGAACAGATCAGCCGCGGTCGCCGGCCCCGATGGTGGACGAATGCTCGTGAACAGCCCGGCGAGGAAGAATCCGTCGTTCGACACGACCTCAACTTCCGTCGCGTCGATGTCTTTCGTCACCGGATCGAGCGTGCCCGAAACCTCGACGATCGTGCTAGTGGTGAACGAGCTGATCGGATCATTCGGATCGTCGAAGATCGTGCTCGCGTTCGTCTGCACGGTCCACTGGCGTCCCTTCGGCCCCTGGATCACGAAGCTCGAATCGCCCGTCACGCCGACCACACCGCCGTGGAAGTCGTCGATCGAAACCTCGGAGTCGGTCGCGGCGAGCAGCTGCATGTTCATCACCGGATTCACCGCCCCCGTGACCTGCCCGTTGCCGCCCGTCGCCAGCGATTTGCGGATGTCGAACTCCATGCGCAGCCCGACGAGATCGTTGTCGTTCATCACGAATGGATTTGCGAAATTCACGGTCACGCTCGAATTCGAAAGGGTCCCGTCGATCGTGCTGATCGCCGGCGGATTCTGCGTCGTGTCGATGAACCCGATCACCGGGCTCGCCAGCGTCACCGTCGCGGACGTGTACGTCCCCGACGGCACCGCGTTGAGGTCGATCAGCTGGTGCAGGCCGCTCAATTGAGCGAAGTCGACCATCTGCGGGTTGGTCAAAACCGAAATATTGCTCGTTCCGTTGTAGATGGTCACGCCGGTGACCATGATCTGGCAGGAGACCACGCTGGGCAGCGGCGCGTCCGTGCCAATCGTGAACACCGACGCTTGACCGGTGCTTCCTGGATTTGAAGCGGAAGATGATCCGCCGCAACTGCAGAGGCCCAGAATCGATAAAACAGCTATGAACACACCCGTAGCTCTAAGATTCCCCATGATGATTTCTCCTTCACCCAATCGGCGCTTCTAGTAGCCGAGTACGCTATTTCGGCTGCTGAGCGTCAAACCCGAGGCCCGAAAGAAAGTTGTATGAATTTTGCGGGGAATGCGACTTTGGGGGGGCCGCGGAAATGGGCGCGCACGGAGGCGCGGTCGAACGCTAACTCTTTGTACTCTCTCCGTCGCCTTAAGAATGATATTTTAACCGTGCAAAGAATAGCGCGTGCGGACACACCGCGCGCGCCGGGGGCGCGTCTTGAGGCTTTTCGGTTTTCTCCTTTTGCTCGCCGGATGGGGACTTGTCCTCGCCGCGCTCGCGCTGCTGGCCGCGGACGCGCCGCGCATCGCGTTCATCGTGGCGGGCGTCGGAGTGGAAATTGTCGGGCTCGTGCTGGTGATCCGCGCGCACCCGTTGCCGCGAGGTACGCACGATTGATGCCCGCGCCCGTCGATTCCAATCCCGCGATGCTGATCTGCCTCGTCTTCATCTTTCTCGTCCCCTGCGCGGCCGCAGGGCTCGCGCTCGTCAACACGGGCCTCGGCCGCTCGCGCAGCGCCGCGCATTCGATGATGGCGTCGATGTGCGTCCTCGGCGTCGCCGCGCTCGCGTATTTCGTCTGCGGATTCGCGGGGCAGGGATTCGCGGGGCTGCCCGCGCACGTCGCGTCGGTCGGCGGAAAACCGTGGAGCTGGCTGGGCGCCGGCCCGTTGTTGTTTCGGCATCAGGCGCTCGATGGCTCGCCCGCGTCGCTTGCGGCGCTGCTCGGAATGTTCAGCGTGGGACTTGCGGCGCTGATTCCGCTGGGTAGCGGCGCCGATCGCTGGCGGCTCGGCGCGTGCTGCGCGTCAACCGCAGTGCTCGCCGGCTGGACCTATCCGCTCTTCGCGCACTGGGTCTGGGGCGATGGATTTCTGGCGCAGCTCGGCGTCAACTACGGCCTCGGCCGCGGATTCATCGATACCGGCGGCGCCAGCACGATTCAGGCGGTCGGCGGGCTCACCGCGCTTTCGATCGCGTGGCTTCTGGGCGCGCGCCGGGGCAAATACACGCACGACGGTTTGCCAACGGCTATTCCGGGACACAATGGCGTGCTGGTTATGCTCGGCTGCCTGCTCGCGCTGGTCGGATGGCTTGGACTGAATTCCGCGGGCGCGATCCTCTATAACGGCGTCGAGCCGGGCCGCGCCGTGCTCGTCGCCGTCAACACGATTCTGTGCGCTGCGACGGCTGCTCTCACCGCCGCCGTGATCACGAACATCCGTTTCGGCAAGCCGGACGCATCGCTCACGGCGAACGGCTGGATCGGCGGGCTCGCCGCCAGCAGCGGCGCGTGCGCGTTCATACATTCCGCGGAGGCGGCCACGATCGGCCTGATCGCGGGAATCCTCGTCACTTTTTCCGTCGAATGGTTTGAGCTGCACATGTCTGTCGACGATCCCAGCGGATCAATCTCGGCGCACGCGATGGGAGGATTGTGGGGCGTGCTCGCGGTAGGAATTTTCGCGCGGATTCCAGCAGCAGGCGAATCGGGAGTGCCGGCGAACGGTGGCTCCGGCCAGTGGCTCGCGCAATTTGTCGGAATCGCCACGCTGATCGGTTTCGTCCTGCCGCTGACCTACGGACTCAATTGGCTGATCGATCGCGTGTCGCCGCATCGTGTGGCCGTCGAAGGCGAGCGCCAGGGAATGGACCTCTACGAATTGGGCGCCGGCGCCTATCCCGAATTCGTCGTCCACAGCGACGAATTCATCGAGAGGTAGTGGAGCCGCGCGTCTAACGCCCCGATCCCTCCGTCCATCCGTTCCCCAGCCCGTACGGAATCGTCACGAACGGACACGCTTCTACCTCGTGGATCAGCCCTCCGCGAATTCCAAACGTTTCCATGGTCACCAGGTTCTGCAGCATGCCCGGAGGCGCATCGGGCGGCGCGCCTCGGCGCGTGCCGTCGTGCACGAACAGAGGAAACGTCGCGACCAGACCTTTTTGCTCGTCAACAATCAACGCGCGGCGCGGGCGAATGTGCTTCATGTACGCGAACGTCTTGCTGTCGATCTGCTGCTTGCAGGTCATCATGCTGAATTTCAGCTGCTGCTTGCCTGCATCGGTATTCGGATCGGGCAGCATGGGTGCGGGCATCATGCGGCCGCCCGGCGGAGGGTTGTTCACCGTCTGGTAGCCGTTCTCGTGGCGCACGCAATCGTCGGCGAATGCCGCGATCGAGCCATCGTCGCCTTCGAGCGCGTCGAAATATGAATTCGCCGCGCGGATCAGCACGTCCCGCGAAGTGCGCTGGCTCGCAGGCACGTCGTTCACCAGCGTCGGCCGCGGGGTCGTCAGCAGCGGAATCGCAGCGTCATTGATATTGCGGTCCCAGAGTTGCTCGATTTCCAGAATCTTCCCGCGATCGATTTTCAGCCGCACGGCCACCAGCGCATTGCGGCCTCCGATCAGCAATCGCGCCTGCTCGGCCACCTGCTGGTTCACCGGATCGGCGATGTAAATCTTGAAGCTCGTCGGTTCAACCTTCGACCGCCACAGCATCCCTTCGCCCACATCCATGTGACCGGTGTTTTCCGTCATGCGAACGTCGATCGCAAGCGGCGGCACGGCCTTCGGATCGTGCGCGAAGATCGCGTTCATGTAGCCGTCCATGATCCCGATCAGGCACGCGCGGTCGCACTCCTTGAAGCTGCTCGGATTCCACGCCGGCGCGGGAGCCTGCTGCGCTGTTGCGACTTTCGCGGCGAAGACAACGAAGGCGAATAGCGGGACAATTGCACGAGCGAAATTCTTTTTCATCAGCGCACCCCCCTGCGCGTGAAAAACTTTGATGGCGAAAACTGCCGACGGGCCGCCACGATAGCGCGCCCCGCCCCGCCCGTCAATCATCGACACGCCAAGACCGCCCGTCATTCTGAGCGGAGTGACCCGAGGCTTTGTCTTCGGCCCGCTCCTGCGGGCCGTCGGCTCACGCAGTCGAAGAATCTCTCCCCGGCTGTTTTCGCAGCATCCAATTTCCTTGTCGGCATTCCTGCTTTGCGAGACTATAGCCTTCGGAATGTAACCGAATCCGACTTCAGGCCGTCCGAAAAGCATCCGACCATAGGCCGGTGGGGGCCAACCAATGAACAGGCGCAAGCTGCTGTCGCTGTTGGGAATGTCTCCGGTGCTACTCACCGGAGAAGCCGCGCTCGGCGCGCAAACGACGAAACCCGCGCCCGCGAAACACGCCGCCGCAACTCCCGCCACGGGCCCGGCTAAAATCACCACCGTCAATCCCAAGGGCACGCCTCCGGCGATTCAGCTGATTCCGATGGCGCCGCGCCTCGATTCGCTCGACGGCAAAACCGTCTACCTCGTCGACACGGGTTTCCACGGCTCGGACCTGCTTCTCCAGCAGATTCAGGAATGGTTCAAGGCGAACATGCCGGGCGTCACCACGGTCTTCAGGCGCAAGGCGGGCCCCTACGCGCAGGACGATCCGCCGCTCTGGAAAGAGATCAAGGAAAAAGGCAACGCGGTCATCATGGCCGTGGGCCATTGAAGCACCTGCACACCAGCGACCGTCGGTCACTGCATAACCACTGAAAAGATGGGCATCCCGAGCGCCCCAATCGTCACCAAGGCGTTCAAAGACCTCGCGATCCTCAACGCCGCCAAGCGCGGCATGCCGCACGAGCGCATCTGCTTCACCCAGCATCCCGTGTGGGGCAAAACGCCGGACGAATTGCACGCGTATGTCGAAGGCCAGGATCCCGTCAACAACAAGCCATTCATGAAAGAAGTCGTCGACGCTCTGACGGTTCCCCTGAGCGACGACGAAAAGAAATCGGGCATGGTCACCGTGTCGGTTGGTCCGGCGACGTTCACCGACACCGCCGAAAATCTTCAGGACTTTTACCTCAACAACGGCTACACCGATTTCCTTCCGATCATTCTGCCCACGGAAGAAAAAGTCGACGCGATGCTCAAAGCCACGAGTCACCATCCCGACGAAGTGGTCGGCAAAATGGCTGCCGGCGCTTATCCGCCGTGGACCTATACCGTGCGGCAAGTCGCCGCGAGCGCGGTGATGGCCGGATGCCGCCCCGAATATTTCCCGATCTTGCTGGCGATCGCCTCGACCGGAACCGCATCGCTTTTCAGCTCCACGAACTCCTTCGCGTTTTCGATGATCATCAACGGCCCGATCCGCGACAAGCTCGAGTTCAACTACGGCATCGGCGCGCTGGGCCCTTTCGCGCAGGCCAACGCCACTATCGGCCGCGCCTGGACGCTGATGTCGAAAAATCTCGGCAACGGCGGCATCCCCGGCGACACCTATCTCGGCTCGCTCGGCAACAACCTGAACTACAACAACGTCGTCATCGCCGAAAACGAAGAGGCCAGCCCTTGGGTGCCCTTCCACGTTCAGCGTGGATTCAAGAAAGAAGAAAACGTCGTCAGCCTGTTCCGGGGCCTGGGCGTCGTGCCGGGCCAGGTCGCGCGCGGCAGCAGCGTCAACACCAGCCCGATGTTCGACGAGCAGTTGAGCGACCTCTTCGGCACGTTCACCGGCTTCTTTGGCGCGCTCGTCATCGCCGACCCGCTCGTCGCCGTGCGCCTGCACGAGCAGGGCTACGACACGAAAGAAAAACTGATCGACTGGCTCTACAAACACACCACGCAAACCGTGAAGGACTACAAGAGCCGCAACTACTCGTACCTCTTCGAGTATCCACAGGCGCTGCAGGGCGTCGAACCCTTCGCCACGTGGTATAAGCTCCCCGACGACGCGGTGATTCCGCATTTCCCGCGGCCGTCGAGCTTCAACGTCGTCGTCACGGGCGGACAGACCAACGCCTACCCGCAGGCAGCCAACATGAGCTACGGCGTCAGCGTCTCGATTGACAAATGGACGTAGTCAAGGTGAAGCTTGGGGCTTAACAGTTTGCGGAAAAAGGGCGCTTTTTAGGGGGGCGGAGCTTCAGCTCCGACATAAAGGGCTTGCACTCAATGCGCTTCGGCGCCTGAGGACACTCTTCACTGCCTTTTTTCGCAGCCTGTTCGGCCCCACGAAGGCCGTCTCTGTTGTTTTCTTGGGGCTTCAGCCCAGGAGATTGAAGGTTTGTGGGTCGTAGCTTTAGCCACGACATAAGCCGGACAAAAGAGACCGGCTTTAGCCGCTGAAGTTCCTTGCGGCGTTTTCACTGAGGTGAGCCATGAATAGACGAAAGCTTCTCTCCCTCCTCGGCATGTCCCCGGCGCTTCTTGCTGGCGCGCAAGCGCAGGCGCAGCAGCATGACAAGACGGCAAAGGACGGCAAACCAGCCGGTGCAGCGCCGCATGATGCACACTTCACGGCGCTGAATCCAAAGGGCACGCCGCCTCCCGTGAAATTGATTCCCATGGCGCCGCGCCTCGATTCCATCCACGGCAAGACCATCTACCTCGTCGACACCGGATTCATGAGCGGCGGCGTGCTGCTCCAGCAGATGCAGGAGTGGTTCAAGCAAAACCACCCCGACGTCACTGTCGTCTTCCGCAAAAAGGCCGGCCCCTACATGGAAGACGACCCCGCGCTCTGGAAAGAAATAAAGGAAAAAGGCAACGCGGCCATCATGGCCATCGGCCATTGAAGCAGCTGCACTCCAGCGACCGTCGGTCACTGCATAACCGTTGAAAAGTTGGGAATCCCCGCCGTACCTATCGCGACCAAGTCGTTCGCCGACCTCGCGAGATCGAACGCGTCAAAGCGCGGCATGCCGCACATTCGCGCCTGCTTCACGCCGCATCCGGTCTGGGGAAAAACCGCCGAACAATTGATGGCCTACGTCCAAGGCGACGATCCCGTTTCCGGCAAGCCGCTGATGAAGGAAATCATCGACGGCCTCACCGTGCCGCTCACCGCCGACGACACCAAAACCGGAATGATGGAAGTCAGCGTCGGCCCGCCCGTCTACGGCCCCGACACGCTCGATAATCTCCAAAAACATTTTCTCGATAACGGGATGACGGATTTTCTGCCGGTCATCATTCCCACGCCCGAAAAAGTCGACGCGATGCTGAAAGGCACCAGCCACCATCCCGACGAAGTGGTCGGGAAAATGGCCGCGGGCGCGTTTGCCGCGTGGACCTACACCGTGAAGCAGGTAGCCGCAAACGCCGTCATGGCCGGATGCGAGCCGGAATATTTTCCGGTCGTGCTCGCGGTCGCATCGTCGGGCATGGCCGCGCTCGGCAGCTCCACCACATCCTTTGCCTACTCGATGGTCATCAACGGCCCGATCCGCGACAAGCTCAATATGAACTACACCATCGGTGCGATGGGTCCGTTCGCGCAGCCCAACGCCGCGATCGGCCGGGCTTGGACGCTCCTCGGCAAGAATCTCGGCAACGGCGGAATTCCCGGCGACACCTACATGGGCTCCCAGGGCAACAACACCAACTACAACAACATCGTGATCGCCGAAAACGAAAAGGATAGCCCCTGGACGCCCTTCCACGTGCAAAGGGGATTCAAGCCCGAGGAGAACGTGGTCAGCCTCTTCGCCGGCGAAGACATCCGCCAGGGCCACGGCGCCCGCCGCGCGGGCGTGCTCGAAAATCCGATGTTCGACGACCAGATCAGCGACATCTTCCGCACGCTCACCAGCCAGTTCGACGCGCTCGTGATCTGCGATCCACTCACGATCAAGCGCCTGGTCGAGCAGGGCTACGACACGAAAGAAAAATTGACGCAGTGGCTCTGGAAGAACACCACCCGCACCGCCAAGGATTATCGCGACTCCGCCTTCGTCTATACCTTCCACTACCCGCGCGCGCTCAGAGGCGAGGAACCCTACAAGACCTGGTACAACTGCCCGGAGGACACGCAGATTCCCTACTGGCCCAAGCCCGACAACATCGTTCTCGTCTGCGCCGGCGGCCAGACCAATCCTTTTTTCCAGGTTGGAAACCTGACCTACCGCACAAGCGTCTCACTAGACAAGTGGATGTAGGCGCCGTCCGCGCGAAGGGTGCAGCATTGGCGCGAGTCGCCCGCCAATCCGCTTGGTCGTGTTTCGCGAATGTAATATATTGATCCGACTTTAGGACCGTAGGGGGTGGAAATGAGCATGAATCGGCGAAGTTTGCTCTCGCTGTTGGGCGCATCTCCGGCGCTGCTGGCCGCGACGAGTGCCGCAGCGCAAACCAAAGCCAAGGAAAAAACGGCCAAGCCGGCCGCAACGGGCAAGACCGGTAGTTCAGAACCGAAACTCACCGCGCTGAATCCGCGCGGCATCCCGCCTCCCATCACGCTGATCCCGATGGCGCCGCGTCTCGCGAGCCTCGACGGTAAAACCGTCTATCTCGTCTCCGACGGCTTCCCCGGCGCGGACCACTTCCTCGACCAGGTCGGCAACTGGTTCAAGAAAAACATGCCGAGCGTCACAACCGTCTACCGCCTCAAAGCGGGCGGATTCGCGGACGACGATCCCAAGCTCAATGCGGAGATCAAGGCGAAGGGCCAGGCCGTAATCATGGCCATCGGGCATTGAAGCACCTGCACTCCAGCGACCGTTGGTCACTGCATAGCATACGAAAAGATGGGAATTCCCGCGGCGCCGATCGTCACGATCGCGTTTAAGGATCTCGCGCAATCCAATTGCGCAAAGCGCGGCATGCCGCTCCAGCGTATTTCCTACACGCCACATCCGGTGTGGGGCAAAACCGACGAACAGATGTACGCCTACCTGGAAGGCAACGATCCCGTCAGCGGCAAGCCGTTCATGCCGGAAGTCGTCGCTGCGCTCACGCGCCCGCTCACGGCCGATGAAGCGAAAACCGGAACCAGCACACCCTCGACCGGCGCGCCCACGTTCGTTGATACGGCCGACAATCTCCAGCAATATTTCCTCGACAACGGAATGACGGACACCATGCCGATCATCATTCCCACGCAGGAACGTGTGGCTGCCATGCTCAAGGCCACCAGCCACAAGCCCGACGAAGTCGTTGGCAAGATGACTCCGGCCCAGGGCGCGTTCCCGCCGTGGTCGTTCACTGTGCAGCAGGTCGCCGTGAACGCCGTGATGGCCGGAGCCATGCCCGACTATTTCCCTACGATCCTAGCGATCGCCTCCACCGGAATCTCGGCGCTCTTTAGCTCCACGAACTCGCTGGTTTCGGCGGCCATCATCAACGGCCCGATTCGCGACAAGCTCACCATGAATTACGGCATCGGCGCCATGGGCCCGTTCAACCAGCCCAACGCCACCATCGGCCGCGCGTGGACTCTCATGTCCCGCAACCTCGATGGCGGCGGCATCTGCGGCGAAACCTACATGGGCTCGCAGGGCAACGTCATCAACTACAGCAACCTGATCATCCCCGAAAACGAAAAGGACAGCCCCTGGCCTCCGTTCCACGTGCAGAAGGGTTTCAAGCCCGAGGAAAACGTCATCAGCTTCTTCTTCGGCTTCTGCATCACGCAGGGTCAGGGAGGAAAAGGCCTCGGCGTGAAGCCCGTGCCGCTGTATCACCAGGCCATGTCTGCCAATGTCGCTCCGTTCGCTTCGCTCTTCGGCGCGCTCTTCCTTCTTGATCCGCTCGTCGCCAATGGTCTCGGCGATCTCGGCTACAAGTCGAAGGATCAGCTCGCCGACTGGCTCCAGAAGAACACGACCGTCACGGTGAAGGATGTGAAGTCGATGCTCTTCAGCGGCCTCCCGCGCGGTCCGGAAGCTGCGAACCTGAAAGATGACGATGTGATCCCGAAGTGGCAAAAGTCCGACGCCTACAACTTCGTCGTCGTCGGCGGCCAGACCAACCCGTATCACCAGCTAGCGAACATGAGCTACCGCGTCAGCGTCTCCATCGACAAGTGGACCTGATCGCGGAGTGACAACACCCGAATAAACGAAAAGGGCCGCGCGATGCGCGGCCCTTTTCCACTCCGCTGGAATTCCCTTTAGTTCTTCGGGACCCGGAAATAGACGAGTGAGAACGTCGATCCGCCGCCGTGCGGATCGATCGCTACAAGGTGTTGTTCCGCCTTCGTCCCGGCCTTGAAAAGCATCCCGTCCTTGTCGGGTTTGTCGTCGCCGCACGTAAGCGCATTCCCAGAATCATCGCGGTTTGTCGCACTGTTTGTGCAGTCCAGGACCTTTCCGTATTTCCCCAGCGCTTTGCGATAGAACTCCGCGACTTTCTGCGGCGAATCGCTCGATTCCATCTGCATCGCCGCCACTTTGATTCCTAACCCGCCGAGCCACGCACTCACGCGCCCAGCTTCCGAATCGCTGCCTGACTTTTTATACGGCTTCGCGCCCGGATAGATCGGGAGGCCCACGTCAGCCGAAGTGGCCTGGTCGCTCACCACGAGGCCTGCGCTTCTTGCTTCCTGCGCTGCCGCACGGCGAGGCGCGAATCCGCAAAGAGCCAAAACGATCATAGAGGCTGCGAACGATACATGTACAGAGAACCTCATCGCTGTCATAAACCCCTCCCCATGTGGAGAGGTACGTCAGGCAAGGAGCGAAAGTTCCCTTCCTACGGCAGAGTGAACGCCATATAGGCATTTCCCGCGGTTATGAATATGTATTGCTTGCCATCCACTTCATAGCTGATCGGATTCGACCGCGCCGCGTGCCCCATAAAAAACTCCCATAGCGGCTTCCCGGTCATCGCATCCAGCGCGAAGAAATTCCCCTCGTCGCTGCCGCTGAACACCAGCCCGCCCGCGGTCGAAAGCACCGGCACCCACGCCGGCGCCAGCAGCTTGAATTCCCACATCCGCTTGCCGGTTGTAGCCTCCAGCGCTCGAATCGCGCCGTACGATTGCTCGCCCGCCAGCGCCCGGATTCCGCCTCCTCCCACAATTCCCTTCGGCGGCCCCGATTCGATCTTCCCCGTGCCCTTGATGAAGTACGCTCCCGTTTCATGCACGCTCACGTAGAAAAGCCCCGTGTCCGGGCTGTACGACGGACTCGTCCAGTCCACGCCTCCCGTAATGCTCGGATAGACCAGCGTTCCCGAGCCGAGCGTCGGCTCTTGATTCGGCGCGGGGATCGGACGCCCGTTCGCGTCCAGCCCCTTCGCCCAGGTCTGCTTCACGAACGGCACTCCGGTGATGAATTTCCCGTTCGTGCGATCCAGCACGTAGTAAAAACCGTTTCGGTTCGCGAATCCCAGCAGCTTGCGCGGCTTTCCGTCGATCGGCGCGTTGAAAAGCACCGGCGGCTCGTCCGAGTCCCAGTCGTGGTCCTCGTGCGGCGAAAACTGGAAATACCATTTCAGCTTCCCCGTGTCCGCGTCGAGCGCGACCACTGAGCAAGTGTATAAGTTATCGCCCGGCCGCTCGTCATCGTTGAAATCCGGCGCCGGATTTCCCGTGCCCCAGTAAATCAAGTTCAGGTCGAGATCGTACGACCCGTTGTTCCACGTCGTCGCGCCCGCGCTTTCGTACGCGCCCGGGCCCCACGTTTCGGCGCCCGGCTCTCCCGGCCTCGGCGTGGTCCAGAATCGCCAAAGCCGCTTGCCCGTCTTCGCGTCATACGCGTCGAGAAAACCGCGCACCGCCGCTTCGCTTCCGGCGCTGCCGATGATCACCTTGTCCTTCAGCGCCAGCGGCGGCCCCGTCATCGCGTACCCCATCGCGTTGTCGGCCACGTGCACGTTCCACCGTACCGCGCCGTTTTTCGCGTCCAGTGCCACCAGATGCGCATCCGCCGTCCCGATGAAAACCGTATCGTTCAAAATCGCCACGCCGCGGCTCGTCGCGTACAGCCCGATCGACACCATGTGCTCCGGCAGCGTCGGCGACCAGCTCCACAACCTCAACCCAGTCCGCACGTCGAGCGCCGTCACCGTGCTCGGCGGCTCGGTGATGTACATGACGCCGTCCACCACGATCGGCGACGCCTCGAGGTTCGCCACGGGCTGTCTCGGCTGATAGATCCACGCCACTTTCAGCTTCGAAATATTTTCGCGATTGATCTGCTTTAGCGGCGAATACTGCTGCGAGTTGTAGCTGCCGCTGTAGGTCAGCCAGCTCTGCGGCTCGTTCTGCGAATGCAGGATCCGCTCGTACGGCACATTCTGCGCGAGAAAATAAGCTGGGCCTGCAAGCAGCAAGGCGCACAGCGCCGCGGCGTATCGCATCGCTCTCATTGGGCCCCCTTCAAGCTCGCCAGATACGCGACCAGATCGTCGACCTGCGCCGCGGACAATTTGTCCTTGAAGCTCGGCATCACGCTCTTGCCCGGCTGCTTCTCGAATTCCCGCAGATCGCTTTTATGGAAGGAGTGAAAATTGCCCCTGGAGTCCTGAATTACGATGTGGAACGAATCCTCGACCACGCGCGTTCCTTCGAACGTCTGCCCGGCCCTGGTGACCAGGTGAATGTGCATGTAATCGAGCAACCCGCCCGTTTCGAGAAACACCCGCGCCTGCGGCAGGTCCGACCCCGGATAAAGAATCGTCGTCTTCAGGTAGCCCGGCCCGCGCAGCTGCCCTACTTTTGTTAGCTCCGGCCCCGCGTCGCCCCCTTCTCCACTAACGATATGGCACGACGCGCACCCGCTCGCGTCATACACTTCCTTGCCCTTCGCCGCGTCGCCCGTCACCGTGCCGGTGTCTTTGTGCGTGAGCGTCAGAAGGTAGGCGATCACCTGCTGGATTTGCGCGTCGGTGATTTGCCCCGCGAACGCCGGCATCCCGCCGCTCATTCCGTTCTTGATCGTGCCGGTGATCGCGGGCGCGCCCAGCCGCATCGGGATGCCCTGAATGTTCGGCCCCATGGCGCCGCCGCCATCGAGCCCGTGGCACGTCGAGCAGCGCGTCTCAAATGTCTGTTTGCCTTGCTCGACGTCCCCCGGCGATGGATTCGCGATCGGCGCATCCTGCGCCGCCGCGGCGCGCGCAAGAGGCGCGCCAGCCCCCATCCCGCACACCCACAAAATCGGCGCAGCAATCCACATCCTACGAATTGCAGTCATGCTCCCCCCAAACGCACCCCTGCGGAAAAATCCCGGCGTAGTGTAACTCCTCGCCCCAAACTTGCGGAATACGATTCCGCCGAACTTCGCTGTCATCCTGAGCGGAGTGTCCCGATGGTTTTTCTTCCTGCCGCAGGAAGGGATTGACGAATCGCTACTGCGGCAGTCCGAGCCGCCGCATGAGGTCCACGAACCGGGGATCGGAACGCAGCGAGTCCAGCGCGGGGAAGCGAATATCGGAGTTCAGTTCGCTGGACTGGTCGGAAAATGCCTTGTTCAGATACTCGAATGCCTTGTCGCGGTCACCTCTCACCGTGAAGCTCAGAGCTATATCAGCCGTCGCTTCGCCCATTTTGGGCAGTGCAACGAGCGAGAGTTCGTTGTAGCCTCTCGCGTCCGCGCTCCAGTTGCCGGGCGTAGGAGAGAATTTCTGCATTTCGCTGTTGGCCTCCGCGAAGCGTCCCATCGTCGCGTACAAGTACGACAACTTCAGATGGGCGGGCGCAAAATTGGGGTCGCGTTCCAGGCTCTTCTGGAACTGCGCAATCGCCTCCGGGTATCGATGGGCGACCATCAGCGTCGCCGCGTAGTTGGTGTTAACGATTGGAGAAAGCGGGTCGAGCGACAGCGCAATCTGAAATTCGTGCAGTGCCTCGTTGATGCGATTTTCGGGAATGAGAAAAACGAACGCGTAAAAATAATGCGCCGCCGCGCTGTTCGGACTTAACTCCAGCGCCCGCCGGAACTCCGCCTCCGCTTCGCTCCATCTCCATGCCGTGGTCAGCGCAGTGGCCCGCGCCGCATGGGCCTCGGCAAGCGAGCCGTCAAGCTCCAGCGCTTTTCGCGAAGCTTCGTCCGCCAATAAACTTGCTTGCCGGGAGGTGATCTTCGTAGTGTAGCTGGGAATGACGTTGTACGTATCCGCGAGGCCGGTGTAGGCCAGGGCATAGTTCGGGTCGGCCGCAATCGCCTGCTGAAACAGGTCGATACTCTTCGTCAGGCCCTCTCCGGTGCGTCCGTACCAAAGCTGGCGTCCCTCAAGATACAGCCGGTACGCTTCCGGGTTCGTCGTGCCGGCGCTGCCCAGCCGCTGCTTCTGATCCGCGCCCACGCGCATGCGCAGTCTGTCCGAAAGATCGCGGGTGATATCGCTCTGCACCTGCATAATGTCGGCCATTTGCGGCTCATAGCGCGAACCCCACAGCTCCGTGCCGTCGGCCGTGTTGACCAGGTCGGCCTGCACGCTCAATGCATTGCCATGCTGCGTCACGCGTCCCAGCAACACTGCGCTCACCTGCAGTTCCTGGCCGATTTTTTGCGGGAGGTCCTGATTCCCCTTGTAGCGGAACACCGTGCTCCGAGCCATCACCTTCAGATTCGGGAGTTGCGAAAGCGCGCTGATCAGGCTGTCCGTCAAGCCGTCGCTCATGTACTCGTTGTTGGGATCGTTGGTTGCGTTTACGAAGGGAAGCACGGCGATCGAGTCGATCTGCTCGGTACTCGATTTTCCGCGTAGAAAATAGATTCCGCCGATTGCGGCGGCCACTAGGATCGCGGCGACCACGGCGCCCGCCACGTACTTCCGCGAACGCACGGCTGGCGCGGCAGCCGGAATAGACGCCGAACTCCCCGGCGAGGCCGCGCTCGGGTACGCCGAGGCACTGGAACGGCCGGAGTCGAGGTCGCGTTTCAGCCGCGCAAGATCGGTGCGCAGGTCAGCGGCATTCTGATACCGCAGGTTGCGGTCCTTCTCCAGTGCCTTATGAATGATGCGCTCAAAATCCGCAGGCATGTCGTGATTGAATCGCAGCACGGGCGCGGGCGTGCCATCCAGGATGGCCTTGAAGATCTCGGCGGAACTTCCTCCGCGAAATGCGAGCTGGCCGGTGGCCATCTCATAAAGCACCGCACCGAAGGAGAACAAATCGCTCCGCGCGTCCACCTCCTTCGCGCGCGCCTGCTCCGGCGACATGTACGCCACCGTCCCCAGCGTCGAGCCGGGGCTGGTGAGATGTTGCTCACCGATCGTCTCCGCCATCGAGTTCGCCAGCACGGGCTGGCTGGACGAACTGCCGGCTAGCGCGGTCTTGGCCAGACCAAAATCGAGCAACTTGGCGTGCCCGCGCTTGGTCACGAAGATGTTGGCGGGCTTGATGTCGCGGTGGACGATTCCTTGCGAGTGCGCCGCGTCGAGCGCATCGGCGATCTCAATCGCCAGCGTGAGCAGGGTGTCGTTCTCCAGTGGGCCCGCGGCGATCGTGTGCCGCAGCGTCACCCCATCAAGAAACTCCATGGCGATGAAGGTGTGCTCGCCGTGCTTGCCGATTTCGTGGATGGTGCAAATGTTGGGATGATTCAGGGCGGACGCCGCGCGCGCTTCCCGGCGAAACCGCTCAAGTGCCTGCGGGTCCCTCGAAAGTTCATCGGGCAGGAATTTCAGGGCGACGAAGCGGCCAAGTTCGGTGTCCTCAGCCTTGTACACCACGCCCATGCCGCCGCCACCGAGTTTCTCCACAATCCGGTAGTGCGAGACGGTTTCCCCGATCACGGTCCGTGAATCTTACGTGGCCCCAACAACCCAAGTCAATCAAGCCCGCTTCGTCAGTGGTTCTAGGGATATAATCCGCGCCAAATGACGCTTCCGCTGCGCTGTCTTGGAGAGAAAGACACGGAATTCCGGATCTGTGGAGGACCAAATGAGTAGGGTGCTGAATTTTACCCTCATCGCCATCGCCGCCATGCTGACGGCAAGTTCGGCGCTTGCGCACCATTCGTTTGCGATGTTCGACCAGTCGAAGTCGGTCACGCTGCAGGGCACCGTCAAGGATTTCCGCTGGACCAATCCCCATGTCTTCATCCAGCTGCTCGTCAAGACGGAGAGCGGCAGAGAAGCAGAGTGGAGCATTGAGATGACCAGCCCGGAGCATCTGGCGCGAGTGGGGTGGCGGCCGGGAACGTTGAAGACGGGCGACACAGTGACCTTGGTCATTCATCCGATGCGCGATGGCACCGCGGGCGGCCAGTATGTCTCGGGAACCGGACCGGACGGACCGCTTATCGGCTCACCAGCGCCGAAGAGCGAAGGCAAATAACCGTGCGAAGACTGGCATTAGCGGCGGCGATCCTTCTGGGGAGCGTGGCCAGCATGGGCGCGCCGGCAGGAATGCCGGACTGGAGCGGCCAGTGGGAAAACGTCGGTGCGACGCCCGATGCATCGGGAGGATTCAATCAATCTCTGGAGCAGGTACTCAAGGGGATGCAGTGGGGGCCACCGAACAAACCCGAGCTACAGGCCCGAGTGGACAAGATCGTCGCGTCGGAGCGTAAGAGATTAGAGGCTATCAGCCGCGGAGAAGATCCGGGCGGTGTGGACGTCCGGGCCTGCACGTTCGGATTTCCTTTGATCATGCTCGATTCACCGCTGATGTTCGAGATTCTTCCGACGCCAAAAGAAACGACCCTGATCTTCTCGAGCCGCGAGATCCGTCACGTTTACACGGACGGCAGGCCGCACACCCCGAAGGAGGACCTGTGGGCGACGCCCTGGGGCGACTCGATCGGCCACTGGGAAGGACAGACCCTCGTCATCGACACCATCGCGGTCAAGTCTCCTTTTGCTTCTTCGGAGTCGGAGGGTGTCGCCGTCCTGGCGTTTGGGGACGTCGAGGGCATGCAGACAATCACCATTTTGAGCCCGCAGGCCCACTTCATTGAGAGGATACGGATGCTCGACAAGGATCATCTGGAGGATCGGATGACCGTGATCGATCCCACCAGCTTCACGGCGCCCTGGCACGTGAACCGTACCTACCAGCGGGTGGCGCACGTGCGCCGCATGATCTACGAGGACTGCGAGGGCGAAGATCGCAATCCCGTCGTCAACGGCCGCTTCACGCTCGCGCCACCGCCCCCGTCAGCAACACCGCTCCCGGCAACAGCGCCGAACGGTGCTCCGTCCGCTCAATCCCCTCCTCCTCATTAATAGCTTTCCATCTCGCTATACCCGGCTGGAACATTCTAGTGTGCGCGGAGCGAATCCGGCATCCCGGGCCAGACGTGGACTCGCGACTTGAAGCGCCACCGAGGTATCCCTCCGTGTGCTCGCGCGGCTCTATGGGATCGCCAACCAATCCCTGCCCCCAGCGCCGGAGGCGCGATTGTAGTGAGCCCGGCACGGAGCTCGCCCGCCGTGGCGGGCGAAGCGGAGTGCCGGGAAAGGAGCCCATCAAGCCCCACAGTCCCGGACGGGACGATTGAAGAACTCCAGACATCCGCGCCGTCGGAGCGGAAGTCTCCGCAGTGCGAAGCCCCCTCCTAATCGACACAAGGTGCCGATTGACGCCCCGCCTATCTCGCTGAAAACACGGCGCCGGCGCTCTCGTCAATCGACACACTTTTTCGAGGGTCCGCTTCGCACAATTTGATGGGATCAACGCAAAACGCCGGACGGGGAATCTAGCTTTTCGAGGGTGCTGCGCCCACAGGCTCCGGCGTGGCCGGGTTCTGCGGATGAACGAAGTCTGCCCCTCCCGCAGGTGCCACGGGCGGCGCCTCGGGCAGCTCCATTTCCCAGTCGCAGCCTTCGCGGATGCACGCGCGGAAATTGCCCTGTTTGGTGTGCTTCTCGACGATAAACGGCGCGCCGCATTTCGGGCACGGCTCGGCGATTGGCTCGTGCGGCGAGGTGAAGTCGCAATCCGGGTACCGGCTGCAGCCATAGAAAATCCGGCCTTTGCCGCGCCCGCGCGCGGTGCCGCGGCGCACGAATTCGCCCTCGTTGCACTTCGGGCATTTGATTCCCAGCGTGATCGGCCGCGTGTACTTGCACTTCGGATAATTCTTGCAGCCGATGAATTCGCCGAAGCGGCCCTGGCGGCGCAGCAGGTTCTCGCCGCATGTCGGGCATTTTTCATCAAGCTCGACATCGGGCTGCAGCGCTTTCAGCGTGCCTGCCGCGAGCCGCCGCGTGGTCTTGCAGTTCGGATAGCCCGTGCAGGCGAGGAACGTGCCGAATCGCCCGCGCTTGATGGCCATTTCCTTCCCGCAGTTGTCGCAATACTCGGTCTTGATCTCGCCTTCGGTGTCGATGGCGCCGGGTTCGGCCAGGTCGCGGATGAAATCGCACTCCGGATAGCGCGAGCAGCCGAGGAAAAACCCGTGGCGGCTGATGCGCTCGAGCAGTTCGCCCTGGCCGCATTTCTCGCACTTCTGCCCGGTCGGGATGCCGGCCTTGTACGAGACCATTTTTTCGCTGGCGTGGTCCAGATCGACGACGAAGCGGTCCCAGAATTCCTTCACGGCCGTGCGCCAGGTCATCTTGCCTTCTTCGATTTCGTCGAGCTCGTCTTCCAGCCGCGCGGTGAATCCGACGTCGAAGATATCCTCGAACGCCTTCACCAGCAGCTCGCTCACTTTTTCTCCCAACCGCGTGGGAGTGAAGCGGCCCTGGTCCTTGTTCACGTACTCGCGCTCGACAATCGTCGAGATGATCGCGGCGTACGTGGACGGGCGGCCGATGCCCTTTTCTTCTAGCTCTTTCACCAGCGTCGCTTCCGTGTAGCGCGGCGGCGGCTCGGTGAAATGCTGCTCGGGACGAATTGTTTCCAGGCGCAACTGCTCGCCCTCGCGAACCTGCGGCAGGCGGTTCCCGGCGGTGTCGCCTTCATCGCCCTTTTCTTCTTCGTCCTTCACGGCCGCGAACACGGCGAGATGGCCTTCGAACTTGATCACCGAGCCCGTGGCGCGGAACGTGTAGCCGGCGGCGTCCACGTCGATCGTGGTCTGGTCGAAAACCGCGGGCACCATTTGCGAGGCGACGAAGCGCTGCCAGATCATCTGGTAGAGCTTGAACATGTCGCCGTCGAGATAGCGGCGAACGCTTTCCGGCGTGCGCGTCACGTCGGTGGGGCGAATGGCTTCGTGCGCTTCCTGCGCGTCTTTCTTGGACTTGTAGAAATTGGGCTTTTCGGGCAGGTAGCTCTGGCCGAAGGCCGACCCGATGTGGTCGCGCACCTGCGCGATCGCGTCGGCGGAGACGCGCACCGAATCCGTGCGCATGTAGGTGATCAGCGCGACCGAGCCTTCGTCGCCCAGCTCGACGCCTTCATAGAGCCGCTGCGCGAGCATCATCGTGCGCCGCGCGGTGTAACGCAGGCGGTTGTAACCGGCTTGCTGGAGCTTCGAAGTGGTGAACGGCGGCGGCGCGAAGCGGCGCTTTTCCTTCTGCGCGACGCTCACGACTTGCCAGATCGCGTGGTCGACCGCGGCGAGAATCCGCTGCGATTCGGCCTGGTCGGGGATTTCGATGTCCTGGCCGTTGTACTTGATCAGCTTCGCTTCAAAGGACGGCGGATCGCCGGCGGCCAGCAGCGCATGAATCGTCCAGTATTCCTTGGGGACGAAGGCGCGCACTTCGCGCTCGCGCTCCACGATCAACCGCAGCGCCACGGTCTGCACGCGTCCGGCGGAAAGGCCGCGGCGAACTTTGTCCCACAGAATCGGCGAAACTTTATAGCCGACCAGGCGATCGAGCACGCGGCGCGCCTGCTGCGCGTCCACCAGGTTCGCGTTCACTTCGGTCGGATGCTCGAAGGCGGCCTTGATGGCCTTCTGCGTGATTTCGTTGAACATCACGCGGTAGATCTTGGGAGCTGTCGTGCGAGCCTCCGGCGCGGCCTTTTTCGCCGGCTTGGCGGACTTGTCGCCGTTGCCGTTGGCTTCTTCCGCTTCGGCGGCCGCCTCGGCGACGACTTTCGTGTATTTGCGCGGCTTGCTGAGGATCTCCTCGAGATGCGCGCAGATGGCTTCGCCTTCGCGGTCCGGGTCGCCCGCCAGGTAGATGGCTTCGGCGGTGCTCGCGGCCTTTTGCAGGTCGCTGATAACTTTCAGCTTGGTCGGGATGACTTCGTAGGTCGGCTCGAAAATGTTCTCGGCTGTGACCGGGATCTGCTTGACCGGCTTCTTTTCAGCCGCCTTGCCTTTGGCCTTGGTCTTTGTCTTGCTCTGGCGCTTGGATTTCTTCTTGCCGTTCTGTTCGCCGGGCAGAAGGATGCCGATCGACTTCTTCGGCAGGTCCATCACGTGGCCGTAGGAAGCCTTCACGTTGTAGTTCCGGCCGAGGTACTTGTTAATGGTCTTGGCCTTAGCCGGCGATTCGACGATTACGAGTGATCGTGCCATTCGTCCCTTGTCTCAATATCCCCACTGTTCCACGTGGAACAGTTTTGATCGAAATTCAGCCGTCCGTAACCCGGTCTCCCGGGTAAGTCGGGCGCTCCCATCCTAACCTGCTGTCCCTATGATAATTACAACAGGACTTTCAGGAATTGCTTTCCAGGTAACTGGCGTATCACGCCGCGAAGCTCCATGTCAAACAGGGCGGCGAGAACCTCCGAAGATGTCAGGCCCGAATTTTCGACCAGATCATCCACGTGGCGGGCCTCGTCCACGCTCAAAAGCCCATACAAAGGCCGCTCCGAAGGGCTAAGGCCCTCCTCGACGAGCGCGGCCCGCTCCTCGTGCGGGACCGATTCGACCGGCGTCAGCTCCGCGCGGATCGGAGTCGGCAGCTGCTCAACGACGTCCTCCCATCCGGTGATCAACGTGGCGCCCTGCTTGATCAGCTGATTCGGTCCGAAGCTCGAAGGCTGGGTGACGTGGCCGGGGACGCCGAAGACCTCGCGGCCAAATTCCATGGCTAGCCGCGCGGTGATCAGAGAACCAGAATACTGTGCGCCCTCCACCACGACAACCCCGAGCGCCATCCCGGCGATGACCCGGTTGCGGATGGGAAAGTTCTGCGGCGCCGGGAAAGTGCCGATCGGGAACTCGCTGACGATCGCGCCCCGCTGCTCGATCTGCTCGAAAATTCTCTTGTTCTCCTTTGGGTAGACCACGTCGATTCCGCAGCCGAGGATGCCGATCGTCGCTCCGCGCGCGGAACTAAGCGCGCCTTTGTGAGCGCTGGCGTCGATTCCGCGAGCCAAACCGCTGGAAATCACCAGGCCGCGATCCGCCAGATCCTTTGAAATGCGCTCAGCCATTTGATTCCCGTAGGGCGTCGGGCGTCGCGCGCCGACCATCGAAATCATATGGCGGCTCAGAAGTTCAACGTTTCCGCGAACATAGAGGAGCGGCGGCGGATCGTAAATCTCGCGGAGCCGCGCCGGATACTCGGGTTCGTCCCAGGTGAGCAATCGGCACCCGATGGCCTGGACCTGAGCAAGCTCCCGGGCCGCGTCGCTGAGCGGGCGGCGCGAATGGAGGGCTTGCGCGACCTGAGCCGGCAGGTGCTGTGCCTCAAGAGCGGTCAGCGAGGCGTTGAAGATCGCATCCGGGCTGCCGAATTCGCGCAGCAGCTTTCCCGCGGTGCGTGCGCCCAAGCCGGGCGTGAGTGCGAGCGCGAGCCAGCCTATGTAGTCGTCGGGGTGCATCGAGAGGGAGGTCGGGGCCACGTTACGCAGCCGGTTCGACAAATGTCAATTGCGGGTGTTGCGGAGGGGGAAACTACGCAGTTTCACTACGTACGTAGCCGGAACCCGCGATTTTATTGGGTTTTCTTCGCTTGATCGGGTGTAGATTCATCTCACGGAATGGAGGGCTGCCATGGAGATTGGAACCAAGAAATGGCACGAAAGCCTCTCTGACATGGGATGGGAAGTGCTGGCATTGGCGGGGATGTTGATGCAAGCGTCGGTGCTGGCCATCATCATTTGGATCGTGCGATTGGTGAACCGCAGCTAAACTTGCTCGACCATCGCTAAACAGGCTGCGAGAAAAGGCAATCAGGAGTGTCCTCAGGCGCTAAAGCGCATTGAGTGCAAACTCCTTATGTCGGAGTTGAAGCTCCGCCCCCCTAAAAGGCAACCTCTTTCCGTAACCTGCAAAGCCGTGGTTTCTAGTGCTCCTTCTTTTTCGCGGGCCTAGAAAGGCCCACGCTTCCGCCGGGAAAGCTTGCCTTTAGATTATTGGTCACCAACCGTTAGGGATGGATCAGCCTCAAATAGCTAGAAGTCAATATCTTAGGGCGTGACCTCTGCGAAGCAGCGGATGTTCGAAGAACTTCCAAGAAAGCGCGGCCAGACCGTAGCTCAGTTATCCTCTCCACGTAACTAAGTCAGGTGACAGCGACGTTCGTGGAAGGTGAAGGGTAGTCCAGCAGAAGTCGGATGCCGCTTGATGACCGAAGACCCGTTAATGGCAGTACCACTCGGTTCCGTTGCTTACCGCGATCATCGATTTATCCCCGCCCCCGGTACAGATACCCGGCGCATAAGTAGGTGAATCGGTGATGATCGCAACGACCGACGGTCCCACCTGTGACGCGGATGGGAGCATAGCGGCAGGGTAGGATCCAATCGCCAGCCCCTGCTTGACCCTTAGGGCGACCTTGTAATCAGGAGAGTCGAGCGTTAGCGCTGGATCCCCGTGCGAACGACTTCCAAAATAGATTCCATGGCCATCTTCCCCGTAGAAGGGATCAATTGAGACTATGCCCAACTGATTTGAACCAACCGTTACCCCGGTGCAACCGGGCGCATTTATGCACGTCGTGCCATAAATATAGGCGGTCGAAGCCGGATCCACTAAGTCTACGTAGCCTGCCTCAGAACTCATCTTTTCGGCAGTCACCCCAATTGCGGCCCCATTACCGTATGCACCAAACAGGTACACTGGTCCTAGCCCATCCGCAAGATGCATATCGTCGAACGTCACACCAACTACCTCGCCTAAGCTTGTCGATCTGAAGGTGAAGAAGTCCTGAGCCCCTAGGTTCTCGCCCAGGATATTCTCAAAGCGCCAATTCAAAGAATGTGCTGATCCACTCGGGTTAGTGTCAAGGGTCAAGGCCACGCCGCCCCCGATGAAAGAATTGTAGACTGGGCCCGACCAGTCAACGTCCATATAGTTCTCAAATTCTGCAGCAGGGGAGCTGTTCGAGTTGTTGTAGCACTCGAAAGACGTTCCAGAGAAAAACATGCCGAAGCCGGCCTGATCTACACTACGCTGCGGTGCGACCTTGAACGCGGGGGTTACAGCGCAGTTGCCTGAGGCGATGTGGTCTCCCTTGAAGGTCACATAAACGACCCCGACAGCAGTCTCAGTATTGGTGTGCAAGCTTACGGCCGGGACCTTGGAGCCATAGCCATTGAAAAAGAAGATCCCCTCGAACCACGCTTGGGAAATACCGTTCACATCAAGGGGCGATACTGATTGTGCGGCAACCCAATCTACATGCGGCTGCGTTATAAACACGCCGGATGCCCCGACGTGCTGATTTCCTCGCCCGAAGATTGCCACGTTGAAGCCAGAGATCGATCCCCCGGAAATTGTCAAGTCATTCCCGTCTACCACCTGCAGCCAGACTTGGCCGTTCGAATTCGAAAACGCGGATAGGTTTACTACGTAGGTTGAAGGCTTCGGACAGGGGGGGATATATAGAATGCCATTTTCCGAAAGTGCCGCGTTTCTTGCATTTGTGAAAGCCGTTGTATTGTCGGTCACGCCATCGCAGACCGCGCCGAAGAAAGTCACATCATACCAAGGAGTGCTAACAGCTATTGCGGGAGGCCTTACCTTGGGAGTGGTGTGCGGAGCTTCCGGATGGAGCGTATCTCCGATGGAAGACGGCTCATTCGTGGCGGTCGTCTTCTTAGCTGCGACTTCTTGCGGTTCGGTCGCAGTGGAATAGATAAAGAAAAGGAGAATCCAAGACATAAAGAATGTCGTCCGCCGTCCTCGCATGGTTGCGCCTCTCTCTGCTCATTGCAGTCTTCGGGTTATGCGATCGAATAGTGAGTTCGACCGACGGAAGGGGTCAGCGCTGTACTGGGGCCGAGAATTCGTGACCGATGATCGGTGTACCCCTAGCACGTTGTGTTCCTATTGTGTGGGTGCAAATTACCGTGGGGATTAATGTTCCCTAATCCGCAGATCATACCTACGAGGTGTCCGCAGAGTGCCCCTGCTTCGAGCCATGCGTAGTCGTCCTATGGTACGGACTCGTAGAGTCACGAATAGACACTTGTTGAGGGCCGCGTTACAAACCTTCCTCATTGTCACAATCGATTTACCGAGGAGGTTCTGGATGAACGACTCCGAACGAAGACGGACTACAGCTTACCCAATCAGTTCGACATGTGACCTTAGGCTGAGCTCAATGTCGCGTTCGGAATCTCAACCCTCCAGGTCGGACACCGTCTTATCGAGATTGGAGACTTGGAACGAAACGCCAGAGGAGAGGATCCAATTTCTCCTCGACGACATTAAGTGGATGACAGACGCACTTAAGGACGAGTGGGATTGCGTAGAGATACAGGCCGCGCTGGAATTCATCGCTTTGCGCGAGGCCGAACTGAAAGGGGTCCGTAAACAGCTAGGCAAGCCTCCTCGGCTGAAGTGTGGCCAGCGTGCCAATGAAACGGCTGGTATTTCATCAGGAACGAGTCCGGAGGGCAGCGAAGTTTCAAGCAACTACTACCAAGAAAACAAGATCGAAAACAAGGAAAGGTCGAATAGTGAAGGCAAGCTCTTCCCGCGCACTCGACAAAGGAACAAGAGAAGGCCACGTAAATCGCGGCATCCAATTCCGTCGTTCGCCCTTCGAATCTGGGCCGTGTTGGGAATCTTTTCGTTCAGGTGTAGTGTTATCCGAGGAAATAGCCGCGTCGGAGAGCAAACAACATCGATGCACAATCGGGTCGATTCTGACAGACGCTGAGTACGACGCTTTTCCGCAAGTTTCCCGCTGAGCTTTTGATCGCCATGTCTCCGGATTTGATCGGAACGCCGCGACGATGAAATAGGCGCTCACCCAGACGTAGTACAGCGGCACGATTCGATAGAATCGGCGCCCATAAAAAGTCCCAAAATAATTGGGTGAATCGCGCACGTCCAAAAGAATTCCGCCAATGAGGAATCCGGAAAGGACGAAGAACAGATCCACACCGGACCAGCCAATCGCGAACAGCCTCTGGGAGAGATGGGGCGATGCCTCCCCCGCCGGGATGCTTGTGTAGTGGTAAAGGAGAACGAGCAGGATGGCGAGGCCGCGCAAGCCGTCCAGTTCAGGAATTCGAGCCTTTGGCCGGTTTGAGAGCGGGGTTCGAGCGTCTGAAGACGTATTCAATTTTTGTGCCCGAGGTCAATCTAGCACAGCTCAGCAGTGAGAACATCGGGAGAGACGAGGCGTTTGATCGTGCGATTGGTGAACCGCAGCTAAACTTACTCGACCATCGCTAAACAGGCTGCGAGAAAAGGCAATCAGGAGTGTCCTCAGGCGCTAAAGCGCATTGAGTGCAAACCCCTTATGTCGGAGCTGAAGCTCCGACCCCCTAAAAGGCAACCTCTTTCCGCAACCTGTAAAGCCGTGGTTTCTAGTGCTCCTTCTTTTTCGTGCGCCTAGAAGGCCCTCACTTCCGCCGGAAAAGCCTGCCTTCTGGATGTGATAAGATTCCTCCGTCTCAAGAAGGCCGAAACATTGAGCAAACTGCGCGTATCGATCGTGGAGTACCTGAACGCCGCTCCCCTTGTGTGGAGTTTCACTGATGGGCCGCTGGCGGGCAAGTACGACCTGTCGTTTACGGTGCCCTCGCAGTGCGCCGAGGAGCTTCGGCGCGGAGACGCGGACGTTGGAATCATCCCCTCGATCGAATACCAGCGCATCGACGGCGTGGTGGCGCTGCCGGGGATGGCGATTGCGTCGAAACGCGAGGTCCGCAGCCTGCTGGTGGTGGCCAAGAAGCCGATCGACAGGGCCAAGCGGATCGCGCTGGACACGAGCTCGCGCAGCACGATCGGGTTGGTGAAGCTGCTGGCCGCGGAGCACTGGCGGATCGCGCCGGAATTTGTGGAGGCCGCGCCGGATCCGACAGAAATGTTGCGCGAAGCGGACGCCGCGCTGGTGATTGGCGATCCGGCGCTGCGAATTTCGCTGAAGATGGAGGCTCTGGCGGGAAAATCGCCCAGCGGCGAGCAGTGCTGCCAGGGCGATCCCGAAGAGATGCCCGTGCCGGGGTTCGAGACGCTGTACGTCTACGACGTGATTCATCAGTGGCGCGAGATGACGGGCAAGCCGGCGGTGCTGGCGATCTGGGTGGGGCGGCGCGACGCCATCACGCCGGAAGTGCTGGCGGATTTCACGGCGTCGAAGCAGTTCGGCCTGGAGCGCGTGCGCGAAATTTCCGAAGCGGCCTCGATCAAGCTCGACTTGCCGCCGCGGGCGCTGGAGCGCTACCTGACCGAAAACATCCATTTCGATCTCGACGAGGAGAATGTGTCCGGCTTGCAGCTCTATTTCGAGAAGGCCGCGGCGGCGGGGTTGATCCCGCGCAACAAGCCGCTGGAATTTGCGCAGGCTGCGCATTCGACCGTTCGCGGAGGAGCCGCCTAAAGCCACATCATGGGAATCAGCGCGCAGGAAGCTCTCGACCTTTTCAACTCCGATGACCTGATCGGCATCGGCATGGCGGCAAACGAGATACGCCGTGCAAAGACCGATCCACGCGTCGCGACGTACCAGATCGATCGCAACATCAATTACACGAACTTTTGTACGGAGTATTGCTCATTCTGCGCGTTCTACCGCCCGCTGGGCGCCAAGGACGGCTATATCCTGCCGCTTGAATCAATCCACGAAAAAATTCAGGAGATGATCGAGCTGGGCGGCACGGGGGTGCTGCTGCAGGGCGGGCTGCATCCGGATTTGCTGATCGAGTTTTACGAAAACATGCTGCGCTCGATCCACGAGCGATTCCCGCAGGTGCACCTGCACTGCTTTTCGGCGCCGGAGATTACCTGCATCGCGGAAGTTTCCGGGCTTTCGATTCGCGACACGATCATCCGCCTGCGCGATGCGGGGCTGGTTTCGATTCCCGGCGGTGGCGCGGAGATTCTGGACGACGAAGTGCGCGGGCGTATCGCGCGGCTGAAGTGCAAGTCCGAGGAATGGGAAACGGTGCATCGCGAGGCGCACAAGCTCGGCATGCGCACCACGGCGACGATGATGTTCGGCTGCGGCGAGGAATATCGCCATCGCGTGAACCATCTGGAGAGGCTGCGGCAGATTCAGGAAGAGGGCGGCGGGTTCACGGCGTTCATCCCGTGGATTTTCGCGCCGGAAAATACGCCGCTCGGGAAGAAAGTGCCGGAGACGACGGCGTTCGACTATTTGAAGACGCTGGCGATCAGCCGGCTCTATCTCGACAATATCGACCACATTCAATCGAGCTGGCTGACGCCGGGGATCAAGATTTGCCAGGTGGGGTTGCAGTTTGGCGCCGATGATGTGGGCAGCATCCTGATTGAAGAAAACGTCGTTCGTGCGGCTGGCGTGCGCAATCGCACCAACGAAGAAGAATTGCGGCGGATTATTTCCGATGCGGGCTACATTCCCGCGCAGCGCGATACGTTGTACATGTCCTACGTTTTGAAACAGTAGCCCTTGGCGCGACGTTCTTTCTTCAGCCACTCCGCGAACAGCGTTTCAAATTCCTGGGCTGTGTAGATCCCCTTGTGAATCAAAAGCGTGTTCATGGCATAGACAGTCGCCATGAATCGTTCGTCGCGTGATGCTACCTGAATCGTTTCATTGAATGACATCACGTCCCCTTTCGTGTATACGCCCCGCCCGCAACGGCGCAGCAAGCAGCGCCCCTACAAGTCCGGAAGGCCGTACCAGGGCTAAAGCCCATTTCCCAGGTGCGGGCTTTTCGTGGGGCTGAAGCCCCACGCTTTCACCGAAAAACCGCCTTCGATTGGTCCTCACTCCTTCGGAGTGGCGTGGACGTCAAGCAGGAGTTCCGTGCCTTCGGGCAGATCGAGCGCTGCGTCGGGGACGAGGACGCCGTTCACGTAACGGGCGCGAATTTGGCGCGGGCGCGACGGCGGTTTCGGATGCACGGCGGCATGTGGCTCTTCGCGCTTCACTTCGAGCGAGGAGGAATTGACCGGGCCGGAATCGAGCGCGAGGTTCGCGAGAGCGTCGGCGTCGCGATTCTGCTCGCGGCGGACGTGCTCGATGGCGAAATATTTCAGCTGACGGGAAAGAATCGAAGCGCGCTCGTACAGCGGCTTCAGGTCCGGGCTCTTCACTTTATAGCGGCCCTGCATCTGGCGGACGAGGAGCTCGGAATCGCTGCGGATGCGCAGCGCCGGAATGCCATGGGTGGTGGCGAAATCGAGCGCGGCGAGCAGGGCGTAATACTCCGCGACATTGTTCGTATCGCGGCCGAACTTCTTCGCGAGCTCGAGGACCAGTTTTCCCTCCGCGTCGCGAATCACCACTGCGTAAGCAGCCGGGCCGGGATTGCCGCGCGAGGCGCCGTCGATATTCGCGATGTGGATTCCCGGGGGCGGCGCCGCAGGATGCGCATCGGAGAAAAGGCGCGCGCTGCCGGGCGGAGAAGTTTTCGGTCCTCGCATGGGCCCGGCCTCAGCTTTCTTGCGAGGTTGAAGCCGACGCTCCAGCCGGCGAAGCCGTCGCGGCCGAGACGCTCGGCTCGATGAGGTAGAGGATGCGCGTGCAGGTCTCGCAGTGGAACATCTGCTCGCTGTCCGCGCGACGCATTTCCTGGATCACGTGGGGGCGGACGATCATGCCGCACGCGCCGCATTTTTCATTGCGCACCTCGGCGAGCGCCACGCCATGGTGCTTTTTCACGATCCGGTCGTAGTGATCGAGCAGGTTTTCGGGAATTTCCGCGACGGCGCGCGCGCGTTCGGCGTTCAGATCGGCCAGTTCCTTTTCGGCCACGGCGCGTTCGGATTCGGCCGTCGATCGCTGCACCCGCTCGACCTGTCCGACCTCTTTCAGCACAGCTTCGGCCGACTTGATGCGCCGGTCGTATTCCTCGCTCGCGACCATTTGTTCGAGCAGGCGGTCCTCGGCCTTCGACATTTCCTGCTCGGCCATCTGCACTTCGTGCTGGAGCGCGCGGTAGGCTTCGTTGGTCTTGATCTGCGAGGTCTGGTCGCGATACTTGCGGGCTTTTTCTTTCCAGCTTTCGACATCGAGCTCGTACTTCTTGCGGTCTTTCACGTTGGCCAGCTGCGAGGCTTTGCTGGCATCGACGCTTGCTTTCGCCGCGGCAATGCGCGCATCGGACTCCGCGAGTTTCTTGGGAAATTTCGCGAGACGCGCGCGGACGTCGTTCAAGCGGATGTCGACATTTTGAAGATCGAGAAGATTCTGGAGGTTCTTTTGCACGGCGCTGATTCTAGCACAGAGGCTGCTGAGGCCCGTTTCGCCGCCGTTGTGGATATCCCGCGGGCGCGGGGCTCAGGATCGCAGCGCGCGTTTGTCGCCCTGGCGCACGGTTACGCCGTCGCGATCGAGCCGCTCAAGCAGCGGGATCGCGACGCGGCGGCTGTTGCCGAGCATCTGGCGCAGATCGCTGGTGGTGGCGGGCCCGTTCTTGCGGATGAAATCGCGGACCATCGCGGTCGCCTGCTTCACGGCCTCGGCGGTCATTACAATCTCGACGTTGACGTCGACCAGCTCGCCGCTTTGGATCAGGAAACGAAGCGCCTGCTGCGAGGCGGCATCCGGCGCGAGATCCTTGCGCGAAGGCGGATCGAGCGGCTTCGCGGCGATCATCGCGCGGATTTTCGCTCCCGCGGCCTGAAGCTGCGGCGTGAGCGCGGGACGATGCGTCGCGCGGCGAATGGCGGTGCCCGCGCGCACTAAATCGCGAGCGCACAGATCCGCGACGAGCGGTTCGAACATTTCCGCGGCGGGCAATTCGTCCTGAAGCGCGGCGCGCAGGTCGTTGAGCGGCAGGCCGCTTTCTTCCGGATGCGCGCGATGGCGGGCGTCGATCGTCTCCGTGGCGCGGCGGCGCAGCGATTGCCAACTCGCGGCGTCGGCGAGAAAGTCGCCCGCGGCGACAATCGCGCCTTGGGCGGCCAGCTTTGCTGCGGCGGCGGAAATTGCCGTGGCGCTGAAGCGCGAGCGCAGCAGCAGCTGGGATGCACGCGCCGCGCCTTCGTAGGCGACGTGCGAAGCGACGAAGGCTGCGACGTCCTCCGGCGATGCGGCGCGCGCGGCGAGGAATTTCATGCGCGCCTCGGTGCGGAACGACTTGCGATTTCCGTCCGGGTCGAGGACGATGCCGCCTCCCAGCGTGACCCGCTCCGACCAATCGCGCAGAATGAGCCGGTCGCCGGCGAAGGCGAAGGCGAGCGATTCGAGCCGAAGCTGCGCCACTGCGCGTTCGCCGGCTGCGAGGGTTGTGTCGTCACGAAATGCGACGCGCGCCGCGACGGTGGCGCTGCCATGATGCGCATGGACGCGCGTGCCGTCCCGGATCACGTGGGTCGCGCGCGGCGAAATCTCGACGAGCACGTCGAGCACGCTGCTCGGCCCGCCGAAGTCGGCGAGCGTGACGACGTCGCCGCGGTGAATATCCTCGACCGCATCGAGCGAAAGATTGAGAGCCGTGCGCGTGCCTGGGCTGCTCGATTCCACATCGCGGCCGTGCGACTGAATGTTGCGAATGCGCGCCGACTTTCCGGCGGGCTGGATGGCGACGTTTTGCCCGCGACGCAGCGCGCCGCCGCTCAGCGTCCCGGTGACGACCGTGCCGATGCCTTGCAGCTTGAATACGCGATCGACGGGCAGGCGCGGCTTGCCAATGTCGGCCGGCGGCGCGGCACCGGCGAGAACGCGAGCGAGCGCAGCCTTCAGTTCGTCGAGGCCGCGGCCGTTGACGACCGAAGTGGCCACGATGGGCGCGTCGGCAAATGGAGTGCCCGCCAGATGCTCGCGGATTGCGGCCGTGGCGGCTTGCTCGTCCTGCGCCAGATCGATTTTCGTCAGCGCGACGACGGCGCGGCGGACGCCGAGGTAGGTGAGAATTTGCAGGTGCTCTTCCGTCTGCGGCATCCAGCCGTCGTCGGCGGCCACGACCAGCAGCGCGAGATCGATCGAGCCGACGCCCGCGACCATGTTCTTCACGAAATCCTCGTGGCCGGGCACGTCGACGATGCCGAGAACAATCGACGAAGACGCGTCGGCCGGATCGCGCAGTTCGAGATGCGCGAAGCCAAGATCGATGGTGATGCCGCGAGCCTGCTCTTCGGGCAGGCGGTCGGGATCGGTGCCGGTGAGCGCCTTGATCAGCGCGCTTTTGCCGTGGTCCACGTGGCCGGCGGTGGCGAGGATGAAATGGCGTAGTCCGGGCATGCTGGCTGACTCTAACCGCACGCGGCGCGGATCGCGGCGATCAGTTCGGCGTCCTGGCGCGGGAAAATCGTTCGCAGGTCGAGTTTTACCGTGCCCCGAGCGACATACCCGATGACGGGCACGGCCTGATCGCGCAGCCTCGCCGCGAACTCCTGCGGAGGAATCGAGGCGTGGACCAGATCGAGCGTGACGGACGCCATCACCGAACGCGGCAGCGTGCCGCCGCCGATTTGTGCCTGACCTGTGCCGACGGTCGCTCGCACGGGCGATCCTTCGAGCGCCGCGCGAATTTTCTCCGCGCGAGAGCGCAACTCGTCGCCGGTCACGCGCAGCATTTCGAGCACGGGAATTCCTTGGTCACCGCGCATGTAAATGTCGGCGGTCGCCTCGAGCGCCGAGAGAATCAGCTTGTCGCAGCGCAGCGCCCGGAAAAAGGGATCGCGCTTCAGCGCATCGATGAGCTTCGCTTTGCCCGCGATAACGCCAGCCTGCGGGCCGCCGAGCAGCTTGTCGCCGCTGAAGCAAACCAGATCGACGCCGCGGCGGATCACTTCGGCCGGCGTCGGCTCGTGCTCGAGACCGAGGGTCTGCTGCGTCTCGATCATGGCGCCGCTGCCGAGGTCTTCGACGAACGGCACGCGCTTTTTGCGCGCGAGCGCGGCGATCTCCTCAGCCGGCGGCGATTCGACAAATCCGTCCATGAAGAAATTGCTGCGGTGGACTTTCAGGATCAGCGCCGTATCGCGGCCGACGGCGCGGGCGTAGTCGCGCAGCGTGGTTTTGTTGGTGGTTCCGACCTCGCGGAGGCGCGCGCCGCTGGTTTCGAGAATGTCGGGGATGCGGAAGCCGCCGCCGATCTGAACGAGCTCGCCGCGCGAGATGATGACTTCGTTCTTTTGCCGCGCGGATTTCGCGTCATCCGTTTCGCAGAAATGCCGCAGGATCAGCACCAGCGCGGCGGCATTGTTGTTGACGACCGTGGCCGCTTCAGCGCCGCAGAGCACGGCAAGGCTCTGCTCCAGATACGCCGCGCGGCCGCCTCGCTTGCCGCCCGCCAGGCCGTATTCAAGATTGTTGTAGTTCGCTCCGATACGCGAAAGCGCGGCGATGACTTCCGGCCCGAGCGGTGCGCGGCCGAAATTCGTGTGGATCAGGATGCCGGTGCCGTTGATGAGCGGGCGGATGCGGGAGGAGCGCAACTCGCGCAGCGAGCCGCGAATAGCTGCGATAACTGCGTCAAATTCGGGGATTGATTTCTGCTTGCGCAGCGCCGCGAGTTCCCGGCGCACCACGGCGAGGACCATCGGGCGCGGCAATCCGGCGTCGCCGAGCGCCTGAAGAACTTTTTCCACGGCGGGGATCGCGCGGAGCTGCGACTGCTTCATGCACGAACCCGTATGCGAGGCTTGCTGGAGCGGACGATGCTGCCAATCACGGCGGCGCAGAGCGTGCGCGATTTTTGGAGCTGCTTCATCACCGCTTTCTGATTTTTCGGCGGCACGCACAGCAGCAGGCCGCCGCTCGTCTGCGCGTCCGTGAGAAGCGTTTTCTGCACGTCGGTCACGCCATCCCAGTCGGTGAATTCGTTCGCGTAGGCGAGATTGTCGCGGCTGCCGCCGGGAATGCAGCCCGCGGCGATCAGGTCGAACACCTCGCTGCTGATGGCCGGGACGCTGGCCGCGGAAATTGCCGCGCCCACTTTGCTCGACGCGCACATTGCGCCCAGATGGCTGATCAGGCCGAAACCGGTGACGTCAACCGCGGCGCGAACGAGTCCGCGCTCGGCCACATCCGCCCCGGCCGTGTTGAGATGCGTCATCGATTCGATGGCTTTGCGCTCGAGCTCCGGCGCCGTCAGCCCGCGCTTGATCCCGGTGGTGATGATGCCCGTACCGATCGGCTTGGTCAGCAAGAGCAGGTCGCCGGGGCGCGCGTTTGCGTTGGTGAGCAGCTTCCGCGGCGAGACCATGCCCGTGACCGCGTAGCCGAAAATCGGTTCGGGGATCTTGATCGTGTGCCCGCCAATCAGGACGCATTTGGCCTGCAAAATCTTTTCCGCGCCGCCGCGCACTATTTCATTCACCGTGTCGAGCGGCACCACGTCCGCGGGAATTCCCACGAGATTCAGGGCGGTGAGCGGGCGGCCGCCCATGGCGTACACATCGGAGAGCGCGTTCGTGGCGGCAATCTGGCCGTACCAATACGGATCGTCGACGATCGGCGTGAAGAAATCGGTCGTCTGCACCAGCGCGCGTTTCGAGTCGAGACGATAGACGCCGGCGTCGTCGCCCGTGGCCGTGCCGACCAGCACGTTGCGATCTTTCAACACCGGCACGTGGCGCAGAACCTCCGTCAACGACTGCCGGCTGAGCTTCGACGCGCAACCCGCGCACGAAGAAAGCGACGTCAGCTTCAGAACCTGTTCAGCAGTTGCCACGCGCGATCACCATCCCTCGCAACTTCTCACAAGTTGAAACAAATTGGCGGAGAGGGTAGGAATCGAACCTACCCCCCGGCACGAAGTGTCGGGGCGACGGTTTTGAAGACCGTGACGACCACCAGGCACGCATCACTCTCCGTTCACGTCACTGCGCGGACCCAAACTTTCGCGGGCCGATACTATACACCGACGCGCATCGCCGCGGATGCGTTTCCAGTATAGTCGCCGCACGCCACCAAAAACTTCGTTCACGCCTTCGTTGGCGTCAACTCTTTCGACGTGATCTCGTACTTGAAGTTTGTCGCATCGAGGCTATCCAGGCGACCATCCGCTGTCTGCGCCTGCGGATACAGGAGGAATGGCAGCGATGCGCCCATTCCTCCTGGAAGAACGACATCGTGCGCGAAGTTATACGCGATCCAGTTCATCTCCCACGATCCGAATAGCCGAGCGCGGGCCTGCTTCACCATTTCGTCGTTCATTGGACGATTCCCTGGCGGTTCCTCCAGAACGACTTTCCGTACGTCCGCCGGATCAACCGGCACCCATCCGTACGTGTCCAAGTAAACCTCAGCTCGGCAATGCTGCGATTTCGTGATGTTGTCCGATGAAGCGCCGAGGCTCTTGTAGCCAAGATCGGACTTCGCCGCACGAATACCGTACACATCGCGGGCTGGCAGCCCGGCCGCGTGCGCCAGCCCGACGAACAGGGCGTTCAGATCAGCGCACTTACCGCCCAAATCTCCGGTCTCCAACATGAACCGGATATCACCCAGGCCGCAGCCCTTGGTCTTCGGATCACGAAATGTCTTGTCTACAATCCACTCGTAAATCGCTCTTGCCTTCTCCACGTCGGTGTTCGCGCCCTTGGTGATCTGGTCGGCGGTCGTTTTCACGATGCCGTCGGAGGGCAGGAGCTTCGTGGGACGCAGGAAGTATTCGAGTTCGGCTCGATTTGCCTTTGGCGCGTTGCCGGGCCTGGAAAGATCGACCGAATGATTCCTTGTCTGGATGCGGCTCGCCAGCGTCAGGACCGGTGTTTGCCCGGTGGGGAATGTCGCTGAAACGATCCCGAGAGCGTCAGGCCTTATCTCGCTCATCCCCGCCTTCCCACTCTGGGCGTGGTATTTGTTCGAGAGCGTTCTTTGATACGGCGTTTTCTGGATCAGCGCAGCGGGCAGCCAAACATGCGTGGTTCCGGACGGCCTCAATATCTCAACTCGCGCCGTGATCTCGAACGTACGCCAGCCGGCGCCACTTTCGGCAAGAAGCTCCCCGACATCCGACAATGCCAACCCGGCAGACACTAGACCTGCGGACTTCAAGAAATCGCGTCGTCTCATATCATCCCTCCTTTATCTCAACATTCAACTCGCGCATTTTGCTCGAGCTTGATGGAGCTTCGCCACGCATGGGCCGAAGCCAATTGGATCAAAAAGGAGTCAGCTAGGGATTAGGAAACGGCCGACGGTCGCTTTTAGAGGCGTACTCAAGTGAAGCCATTTGCGAGCAGATGTGCGGTGGTCGACGGAAGCATACAGGCAGTATTGACGCACAAAAGGAACGTGCTTGGCAAGACTCTGTACTCGCGTGTTGGTCGATGCGAGGAAATTCTCGTTTGCTGGCGAGCCGAATCAGGGTTCGGCGCGGACTTCCATGCTCTGATCGACCACATAATTCGTGCAGCCGGCAGCGGCGCTGGCCGGGCAGTGCGCGGTCACGCGAAATCCTTCGCTCGTGGATTCCACATCGTACGTATATCCGTCGCGCCCCGTCTTCTTCATGCTCATCTCGCCGCTTGAGACGAGTTCGTCGAGCGAAGCGACCGAGTTGTGCTCGGCCTGATAGGCGCGCTCGGCCTGCGCGATCGCCAGCAGGTCGTTCTTCACGCCGACGACGTTGATCGTCTGCGTCGGAGTCCCGGCTCCCGCCGCCTGCGATTGCTGGAGCGAATTCTTGTAAAGGAACAGCATGACGGCTGCGGCAACCAGCACCGCGGCAAGTCCGAGAACAGCGCGCATGGGCGCCTCCAAAGCGGCGAAGCGTCTCAGGGCCGCTGGAATCCATAGCAACATAGCAGCTGCCGCAGCAGCAAATCTCTGTTCCGCGGCGGTGCGAATCGGCAAACAGGCCCTGTTTGCGGTTTGGCCGAGCCTGCGTGCAGTGCTACCTTTCACCTGCCGGATGCGTCCAATTACCGGGCGCAATGAAAAAGGTGTGTGGCTTGCAGTTGCAACAGCTCAGGGCCGTTTGACACCCGCGCACGCTGTCGTAATACTGGGACCGAATCCGGGGCTTACGTTTGGCCAGGCGATCCACCACAACCGATCGGAGCGATTCATGATGAAGGCGAGCGCGAAGAATTGGCTGCGAGCGGCCGCGCGGATGTTTCTCGCGGCTGCGATGTCCGCAACGCTCGCGATGCCGCTGCCCGCGCAAGATAGCCCCTCCGCCGATCGCCCTCCGAAACTGAATTTCACCACGCACGCGCTCTCGAACGGTCTCCAGGTGATCCTGCTCGAAAGTCATGACGTGCCGGTGATCGATCTTCAGATTCTGGTATCACGTCGGCGGAAAAGACGAGCTGCCCGGCCACACCGGATTCGCGCACCTGTTCGAGCACCTGATGTTCAAGGGCTCCGCTCACGTCGGCCCCGACGAGCATTCGCGCATCATCGAAGCCGTCGGCGGCTACGACAACGCCGAAACGAACGACGACACGACCGATTATTTCGAGACGTTCCCGAGCCAGTATCTCGAGCGCATGCTCTGGCTCGAAGCCGATCGCATGGGCAGCCTGAACGTCAACGACGCGAACTTCAAATCCGAGCGCCAGGTCGTCGAAGAAGAGCGCCGCGTCCGCGTCGACAATCAGCCCTACGGCTCGATTGAAGAGGACCTTCGCGCCGCCGCGTTCACCGTTCACGGCTATCACCACACGCCCATCGGCAGCATCGCCGATCTCGATAAGGCCACGCTCGAAGACGTGCGGGCGTTCTTCAACACCTACTACAAGCCGAACAACGCCACGCTCGTAATCGTCGGCGATTTCAATTCCGACCAGGCGCTCGCGTGGACCAAGAAGTATTTCGACGGCATTCCGGCGTCGGCTGGACCGATTCCGCGGCCGAATTCGCCCGAGCCGCCGCAGACCGCCGAGCGCGATGTATCGAAGTCCTACACAAACACGCCGCTGCCGGCCGTGGTGATCGGCTACAAAATTCCCGCGCGCTTTTCGCCGGACGCGTATCCCCTCGATCTGGCGTCGAACATTCTCGCCGGAGGCGAAAGCAGCAGGCTCTATCAGGCGCTCGTATATAAGGACCAGATCGCGGTGCAATCCGCCGGCTTCGGGAATTTCACCGAGGACCCGAATCTCTTCTGGGCCTACGCCATCATGAACCCGGGCCACTCGCCGCAGGATGGCCAAAAAGCGGTCGTGGATATTCTCGATGGGCTGAAGTCGCAGCCGGTCGCGGCAAGCGAGCTGCAAAAAGCGAAGAACCAGGAAATTTCGGGATTCATTCTCGGCCGCGACACGGATGATGAGAAAGCTGTCGCCATCGAAAATGCCGCCGTGCTCGGCAAGGATCCCAATCTCGTCAATACCGAGCTCGACCGGTATCTCAAAGTGACGCCGGAAGACATCCAGCGCGTGGCCAGGGAATATTTCGTGCCGCAGCGCGCCACAATTCTGACGATCAAGCCCGCCGCGCCTCCAGCCCGGCAACAATGAAGCTCGTTCAATTCCAAGGTCGGAACATTGGTTGTCTTGGGTTTGTAGGTCGCGGCTTTAGCCGCTGAAGTTCCCGACGCATTACTCAGGAGACTTGATGAAGCGCACAGCCAGGAACTCGACACTCTTCGCGGCGGCATGGATCCTCGCCGCCACTATAGCGTCTGCGCAACAAGCTCCTCCGGAGCACTCAAGCTCCTCCGCCGCCTCGACCGACCAGAAAAACGGAACCGGCGTCGTCCCACCCGGAGTGAAGCTGGTTCCCGAAATGCCCGCCGCCGGCGCGCCGAAACCATTCAATTTCCCGGAAGCAGCTACGAAGACTCTCGCCAACGGTCTGCGCGTTTTCGTAGTCACCGACCACAGCGAACCGGCCGTCGCCGCCCGCCTGGTATTGATGTCCGCGGGCACCATCAAAGATCCCGCGGGGATGCCCGGCGTGGCGCAAATGACCGCGAACATGCTGACGCAAGGAACCGAAAAGCGCTCGGCGAAGGAAATCGCAGAAGCGATCGACTTCGTCGGCGGCTCACTCGAAGCTTCGGCCAGCTCCGACGCCACCGACGTCAGCCTCGGCGTGGTGAAGAAAGATCTGGCCACGGGACTCGATCTGATGTCCGACGTCGTGCTGCACCCTTCGTTTCGCGCCGAAGAGCTCGACCGCCAGCGCCAGCAACTCCTCTCCAGCCTTACCGTGCAGTATTCCGATCCGGATTTTCTGGCGTCGGCCGCGTTTAGCCGCCTCGTCTACGGCAATTCGCCCTACGGCTGGCCCGCGCAGGGCACGCCCGACACCATCAAGAAACTCGATCCGCGGATTCTCGCGAAATTCCACGATGCAAACTACGTGCCGAATCAAGCGCTCCTCGCTTTCGCCGGTGATATCACGCCCGAGGAAGCCTTCGCGGCTGCCGAGAAATATTTTGGAGCGTGGCCGACAACGCAGATCGTCGTGGCCGCGCTGCCGGCGCCGTCTCCGGTGCAGGGTCTGCACGTATGGCTGATCGACAAGCCGGACGCCGTGCAGACGCAAATTCGCGTCGGCAAACTCGGCATCCAGCGCGGCGATCCGAATTACATCCCTGTTGTCGTGATGAATCGCGTTTTCGGTGGCGGCTACAACAGCCGGCTCAACACGGAAGTCCGTGTCAAAAAGGGCCTCACCTATGGCGCCTATTCTTCCTTCAATCCGCACCGTTCCGCCGGCTCGTTCGCCGTCGGCACCTACACGCGCACAGCAGCCACGGTGGATGCCCTGAAGCTCGTCGTGGATTTGATCGCGCAAATGTCGTCTGGCGACGTGACGCCGCAAGAGATGGATTTTGCGCGCGACTACCTCGCCGGTGTCTATCCAATTCAATCCGAGACGGCCGAGCAGGTGGCCGGCCGGGTTCTCACCGTCGTGGCGTACGGCCTGCCGCGCGATTTCAACTACACCTATCCGGACAGAATTCGCGGCGTCACACCCGCGCAAGTTCGCGAAATGGCGCGCAAATATCTCGGCGCGGACAATCTCGATATCGTGCTTGCCGGCAACGTCGGCGCGTTTCGCGATGCCCTGAAGAAAGCGTTCCCCGACGCGCAGTATCAGGAAATCCCGTTCGACCAGGTTGACTTGCTGGCTCCCGATCTTCGCAAGCCAACGGTGGCTCCTGCTTCCGGCGCGTCCATCGAGCAAGGCCGGCAAATTCTCCTCGCCGCCGCGAAAGCAGCCGGAGGCGATTCGCTCGCCTCCCTCGCGTCGCTGAGAATGACCGAGGACGGAAAAATCATCCGTCCCGATGGCGACATCCCGCGCAGCGTGAAGTGGACTGTCGCCTATCCCGATCGCGCGCGCGGCGAATTCAGCCTGGCCGGCCAGGACATCGTGCAGGTATGCGACGGCAAATCCGCCTGGGTGCGGATGGGAACCGAGACGCGCGACGCCACGCCGATGACGCGCGAATTCCTGCGTGCGATATCGCTTTATGGCGGCGGTCTGGGAATCTATCGCGGCGTGCTGGAAGGCAAAATTTCAGGCGCGGCAATCTGGGCCATCGGCGACGAGGAAATCGACGGCAAGAAAACCACGGGCGTCGCGCTCGACGTGCCCTTCGGCCCGCTCAAGCTCTATTTCGATCCCGTGACGCATCTGCTCGTCGCGGCGCGCTACCAGTCCGCCGGCGCGCAGGGCGCTTCCGACAACGAGCAGCGCTGGAGCGACTACCGCGCCGTCGACGGCCGCCAGTTCGCATTTTCGACCGTGGTCTATCGCGACGGCGTGAAGTACATGGAATCGACTATCCAGCAGCTCGACCTGAATCCGAAGCTTAACGATGCCCTTTTCGCCGCGCCCTCCGCCGGCGCTGCCGCGCGCTGACGCTTACCGCACTGCCAGAATCACCTTCCCGATGTTCTTCCGGTCGTGAATGTATTGATGCGCCGCCGCTGCCTGGTCCAGCGGAAATGTCTTGGCGATCACTGGCTTCACCTTGCCCTCGCCGTATAACCGAAAAAGTTCGTCCAGCTCTCCACGCAGCAGCGCGCCCCGCGTTTCCAGCACTCCCAGGCTCACTCCGATCACCGCCAGGTTCTGCCGCATCAATTTCAACGGATGAAACCGCGGCGTCTGCGCCAACGCCTTCAGCCCGCGCACCAGGCTGCGCTTGCCCGTTGTCCCCGCCGCGTCCGAAAGCCCGTAGATCACCAGCCGTCCCGTCGGCCCCAGGCATTTCTGCCCGCGCGCGAGCGATTTTCCTCCGATCGGGTCCATCACCATCTCGATTCCGTCCGGCGCGAATTGCCGCACCACTTTCACGAAATCGCTTTTCTCGTAGTCGATCGCATGGTCCACGCCGATCTTCCGCAGAAATTCCTGCTTCGCCCCGCCCGCGGTGCCGAAAACAACGAGCCCCCGCGCTCGCGCCAGCTGCACGGCCGCAATCCCCACTCCTCCCGCCGCGCCGTGAATCAGAATCCGGTCCCCCGGCCGCAGGTTCCCCATCACGAACATCGAGTGGTACGCCGTCAGGTAGTTCACCGGAAACGCCGCAGCCGCGTCGAACGGCATCCCCGCTGGAATCCGGTACACCAGGTTCGCCGGAGCAGCAACCCACTCCGCGTACGCGCCGAAGTGCGGCATCGCCACAACCGCGTCACCCGGCTTGAACGCTTCTCCATCGCCCCGCCTGCCGGCGCTCTCAACCACTTTCTCCACCACGCCCGCGATCTCCAGCCCCGGCACAAACGGCGGCTTCGGCGATCCCGGATAAAGCCCCATCCGTTGCAGCAGGTCCGCGAAGTTCACCCCGATCGCCTTCACCCGGATTAGCACTTCTCCCGCTTTCGCCTGCGGATCGGGCACCTGCCGCGACTCAAAAACTTCCGGCGATCCATACCGCCGTACGACCAGCGCGCGCATCTAATTCTCCTTGGGGCTGGGAGATCCACTGCCAACGCCCGCAGCGACGCTTTCTCGCCAACGCGGGCCTGCCCGACGCAGCCCGAACGGCGACGGCGGGCATTTCATTAGGTTTCGACCGCAGCTTATCTTAAACTATTGGACTTTGCGCGATGATGAAACGCACACTGCGATATAGAATTTCCTTAACCGCCGCGGCCCTGTTCGCCGCCGCGTGGGTCTGCCCCGCCGCGGACCGCCCCGCGCAAACTCCTCAGCCCGCCGTGCTCACCGCCATGCAGGAAGAGCTCAGCCGCTCCATGCAGGCGCTCTCGGCCGCCGATCCTCCGGCATATTTTCTCAGCTACACCGTCTCTGACCGCGAGCTCGCGAATGTTTCCGGCTCCAACGGCGCTCTGCTATCCAGCACGCAGGACCGCGCCCGCTGGCTCGAAGTGCAGTCGCGCGTCGGAACCTACCAGCTCGACGACACGCACAAGCTCGGCGACCGCCCGCCCAGCTGGACCAGCCCCGGCACCAACGTCCCGATCGACGACGACATTCCCGTCCTCCGCCGCGAAATCTGGCGCGAGACCGACCGCCAGTACCGCGCCGCCGCACAGGCCCTGATCAAAGTCAAGACCAGCGAGCAGGTGCAGGTGCAAACCGCCGAAGGCGCCGCGCCGGATTTCTCAAGCGAGCAGCCGCACGTCTCGATCGGCCCGCGCGTCGAAATTCACGTCGACCGTAAGCCCTGGGAAGAGCGCGTGCGCCGCTACACCGCCGAATTCAGCAAATCGCCCGCGGTGCTGAACTCCATCGCCACCTTCACCGCGCTCGCCACGAATCAGTATCAGGTGAATACCGAAGGCACCAAGCTCGCCTTCGGCCAGATCCACTATCGCCTCGAGCTTTTCGTGCAGAGCAAAGCTCCAGACGGAATGGACATCGAGCGCTACTCCAATTTCGACTGGCTCGATCCCAAGGACGCGCCCGACGAAAAAACCGTCTTCGCCAGCATTCACGAACTGATCAAGGAAACCGAAGCGCTCGACAAGGCGCCGCTCGCGAATCCCTACGCCGGGCCCACGCTGCTCACCGGCCGCGCCGCCGCCGTCTTCTTCCACGAAGTCTTCGGCCATCGCGCCGAAGGTTTCCGCCAGAAGGACGTCGCCGAGGGCCAGACCTTCACCAGCAAGGTCGGCGAACAGATTCTCCCGAGCTTCATCTCGATCAAGGACGATCCCACCGAAGCCTCCTTCAACGGCCAGATGCTCCTCGGCAACTATCCCTTCGATGACGAAGGCGTCGCCGCCACCAACGTCCAGCTCGTCGACCACGGCGTGCTCAAAACATTTCTCATGGGGCGCTCGCCGCTCGTCGACATCCCGCACTCCAACGGCCACGGCCGCCGCCAGCTCGGCTTCGTGCCCGTCGCGCGCCAGGGAAATCTGATCGTATCGAGCACGCAGACCTATCCCTTCGCCCAGTTGCGCCAAAAACTGATCGATCTCGTGAAGAAAGAAAACCTGCCCTACGGCCTGCTGATCGACGACATCTCCGGCGGCTTCACCTTCACCGGCCGCAGCCAGCCGCAGGCTTTTCAGGTTACGCCGCTCGTCGTTTATCGCGTGTTTCCCGACGGCCGCCCCGACCAGCTCGTCCGCGGCGTCGATATCGTCGGCACGCCGCTTGTCTCGCTCACCAAAATCGTCGCCACCGGCGACAAGCCGGAAATCTTCAATGGCTACTGCGGCGCGGAGTCCGGCTCTGTTCCCGTTTCCGCCGTCGCGCCCGCGATCCTGATCTCCGAAATGGAATTCGCGAAGAAGGAAACGTCCACCGACCGGCCGCCCGTGCTGCCTCCGCCGGCCCACGATCCCGAAGCGACGAAGGGACAAGCGCAGTGAGAAAATTCGCCCCGGTCACCCTGACAGCTCTGCTCGCTGCTTTCGCGTTCGTCGCCGCCACCTCGCCCGCCTTCGCCGCGCGCGCTGCGGGCAAACCCGCCGGAGCTGCGCTTCCGCGCCCCGCCGCGCAAGCGCCCGTCCCAGACACCGAGACCGATCAGACGCTTCACGCCATGCACGACGAAATGGAGCGCGCGCGCACGCGCCTCCAGATCGAGGGAGTCGACAAGCCCTTCTACATCGAATACCGCCTGCTGGATCTCGACGTCCGCACCGTCACCGCGTCGTTCGGCGCGCTGGTCAATAGCTCCACTTCGCGCACGCGCTTCATGGCCGTCGACGTCCGCGTAGGCAACTACCATCTCGACAGCTCGAATTTCATCAGCGAAGACGGCTTCCAGGGCTTCCTCGGCTCGACCGGCGAAGTCGGCATCGACCGCGACTACAACTCGCTCCGCCAGGATCTCTGGCTCGCCACCGATCAGGCCTACAAAGCGGCCGTCACGCAGATGGCGCTCAAGCAGTCGTTTCTCCGCAGCCTCACCAAGCCGCCCGAAATCGACGATTTCTCTCCCGTGCAGCCGCTCGTTAAGATCGATCCGCGCCCCGATTCGGATTGGTCCTCGCGCAATTGGGACGAAGAAGCGCGCGAAGCTTCCGCGGTCCTGAAAGATTTCCCGCAGCTCTACGGCAATCGCGTGAATTACTACCTGGTCTACGCAACCTCGTATCGCATGACCAGCGAAGGCACCACGATCCGCTCCACGCGCCATCTCGCCGCCGTGGAAGCCGCGCTCGATACGCAGGCCGACGACGGCATGTCGCTCCATAACTATTACGCCGTCTATCGCGCGCTGCCCGCCGAGCTGCCCGACGCCGCGACCATCTCGAAAGCGCTCGCCTCCACCGCCACGGACCTGATGGCGCTGCGGTCGAGCCCGCTGGTCCCGGACTACACCGGCCCGGTGCTCTTTGACGCGCCCGCTGCCGCCTCTACCCTCGCGCAGGTGCTCGAACCGTCGCTTTCCGGCGCGCGCCCGCCGCTGGCTATGACGCGCGAGTTCGATTCGTTCATCGAGCGCTTCGGCGGACGCAGCGAATGGTCCGGCCGCGTCGGCACGCGCGTGCTTCCCACCAGCGTCTCGCTCGTCGACGATCCCACGCTTCAGGATTTTCAGGGCCAGCCGCTGCTCGGCAGTTACGACGTGGACGACGAAGGCGTGAAATCGCAGCGCGTCGAGCTGGTGCAGAACGGGATTTTGCGCGGTCTGCTGATGTCGCGCCGCCCCGGCCCCGATTTTTCGCTCTCCAACGGCCACGGCCGCTCGGCTCTGCTCTCCGATCCGCGTCCGCTGAGCAGCAATCTTTTCCTGCAATCGAACGACGCGCTCAAGCCCGACGACATGCGCAAGAAATTCCTCGATTCCTGCAAATCCGACGGCCACGAATGGTGCATCGAAATCAAGCGCATGGATAACCCCGCGGTCGCCGCCGTCAGCCAGCAGGATTTTTCGGATTTCGTGGGTGGCCTCGGCTCGGGTATCGCCAATGGCGACCGCGCGCCGCTGCTCGTCTACAAAGTCTACGTCGCAGACGGGCACGAAGAGCTCGCGCGCGGCGGCTTCCTCGACGGGCTCACCCTGCGCTCGATGCGCAATATTCTCGCGCTCGGCGACGACGCCCACGTCCTCACCTACATGCAAAATTCTCAGGACGGCCTGTCCGGCACAGCTCTCGGCGCCTTCGGCCTCGCCAACGGCGGCATCCCCAGCACGGTCACTTCTCCGTCGCTCCTGCTCGACGACGTCGAAATCCGCGGCTTCCACGGCGAACCCAGCCGCGTCCCCCTCGACCCCGCCCCGCCGCTGAAGTAGTTCGGATTCTTGGTGGCACAAACAATCCTGTCTGTGCGCTTTCAAGCTCGAAAAAGTGTGTCGACCTGCGGGGGTGCCGACCGTTTGTTTTGTTAGAGATACGCGGAACGCTGCCGGCACCTTGTGTCGAGCAAGGCGACACAGTGATTTGCGATTCGTGACGGGTAACTCGTGAAAAGCGACCCTCGCGGGGTCGTCAAGAAAGTGTCCCACTTCTTTGGGGTGCCAGTCGTTTGTTTTGTTGGAGTTAGGCCGGAAATTAAGTGCGACGGTGTCCCACTTAATTTCGCGCGATTTTCCTCGGCCGGGCACCCGTTCGCGGCAGTCAGGGGAGGCGGAACAAGCTCGGCTCCGCGCTCCGGCTGTGGTACGGGCCCAGCGATTGCGTTGGGCCGCTCGCGAATGCGAGGCGGCCAAAAGCTCCACCTGCGGTGAGCTTGCCGAGTCCATAGGTTGTTCTCATTGACGCCGCTTGTCCCATGCGTTCGTGGTGCGACGTCTCTTCTCCGGCGGAGCTTTGCCGGACTGACTGGCGCCTTCCTGCGCCGAGGCAGGAAGGATACTTGATTCAAGCTAGCAGAATTTCGCGCGCGTGTCTGCTGGCCGAAAGTACAGGACAGGTACAGGTCAGACATTTGGTGGATTTGGAAGGCTAACGCTGGTTGCTAGCGCGGCGCTGCATCGCCGCGGGACACTCGCCTGGGCGATTCAGATTTTCCACACTTTTTCGTAGGCGTGCCGGGCGATGGAGTCTGTCCGGGCCTTGATTTGATCGACTCCCCACTCTTCGGCCGCTGCTATTTCTGGAGGAAGATTGAAACCAGAGGCCTGCAGGATACGCCTTTTATCTCGGAAGGCCTTGTCGTCTAGCCGCGAATTCATGTCTTGGGAGACGAGAATCAGATTCCCGAGCCCTCCGATGATTATTTCCGAGAAGTTGCCATCTCCGATTCGGGATTGCGGTACGAGGTGCTCGATCGTCATTTTTTCGTAATCGGTTGCGACTCCTGGGCGTGAATCTTTGTCCAAGCCCGCCAGTATGTACCTGACGAGCGACCGCTGTTTGGTGAGATTGTCGGTGTAAACGATTTCAGGAAACAGGGCGCGGACCTCGTCTAGCGACGGGATTCGGTCGCGGAGCTTTTGCTTTAGTTCCTTAATGATCGCTAATGCGGAGCTAATGTCCTCTGATTCGAAGAGTCGCCGTCCAAGCGACGCATACATTCCGGAAATTCCGCCTGAAGAGCGCTGCGAAGTCGCCGCCGTGAAGAGAAAGTGGAATTTTTCGATGGCAACAAGGGCGTCTTCAAAATGCGCTTTCTTGATTTTTCCGGCTTTGTACGCGCGAACTAGAGATAACACGCATGGCGTCTGTTGCTGGACGCGGAAAAGCTGAAGTGCTCCGAGGCTATCAGCCAGCGACTGTTCGTTCTTCGTCCACTTGCCATACGGGATCTCGTGTATCGAGCGATAGAGCCCCGAGTCGGACACCAGGCTATTCAAGAACTGGGGAGCCTCAGCCTGACCAATGCGCCGTTTCAACTCCTTGAAAAGGCTCTTAGCGGGCAGATAGTCGTAGCGAGACAACCAATAATGGTGAATGAAGGTATCCGTGTCGAGATCGACGGATGATCCTTCGATCGTTTCTAGTATCCGTTCCCATTTCACTTTTGGTTGGTCGACGGAGGCACTTTTGGCCTTAAGGTTTTTTGTAACGTGGTTCTTCACTAGGTCGGTGAGGCTTAGATCTTTGCCTCTCGTATTGAGGGTTTCGAAGATGATGTAGGCATCATCCTCAGTGTCCAATTTTACAAAAATTATCTTAAGGTTAAGAATGTCGTCCCTTATTTCGACGAGCTTTTGTCTTATGGCCAGGCTTCGTTTCTCCTCGTTCAGCGCACTATCGTTCTCGATCTTCGATAGGGCTTCGCCAACGAGGCCTGCAAATTGGTCGAATGCATTCTGCAGGTTTATCTCCTCCCGCATCGGATTTATCGGTACATCAGGTGTGCCGAAATTTAAGATGTAGTCTTGGAGGAACGGGTATGAAGTTTCCGTTGAGAGAACGAATTCCTCCTTATTGTCGATATTTCTGCGTTCGATGAGTCCCTGGATGCCCTTTGCGAGATCCTGAAAGCCCGCCTTTTGCAGCGCATTTCGGAGAACGGCCAACAGAATCGTAATCGTGGTTAGACGTTGCTGTCCATCGACGACGCCATATCTCTGGCTACCTTCTTTGAAGGCGACCATCGAACCAATAAAGTATTCGACTGGCCGATCCTTCACGATATCATCCCAAAACTCTTGGATGTTCTCTTTGGTCCACGAATAGGGACGCTGGAATCGGGGGATGCGATAGTATCCGGACGAAAGTAGATTCCGGATATCCTGGTCCGTCGACTCGATTTTCATATTTAGTTACTCCGTAAAGACGACAGTCTACAACAGAAACGCACGATGGATTTCACAGGCATGGTAGGCATCACGGTCGGGTGAGCGAGGGCCTGCACTTCCAGCACCTGTCGTAGGCACAGCCCTAGGAGGCTCTCCGACAGGTACGCGCGTCTGTACTCCCGCCCTCGCAGCGTATAATCCCCCGCATGGCTTTGGGGACAAGCGAGCAGGCCAGCCGCGAGAAGCGCATGGCGGCGCTGGGGTCGGTCGGCTCAGCCGTGGTGCTTGTCTCTTTGAAGGTGTTTCTCGCGGCGGTGACGGGCAGCCTGGGAATTCTTTCCGAGGCGATGCATTCGACGCTCGACCTGGTCGCTGCGGTGATCACCTATCTTTCCGTGCGGGTGGCGGACAAGCCGGCCGACGCGCAGCACCTCTACGGCCACGGAAAAGTGGAAAGCTTTTCCGCGTTCGTCGAGACGGGGCTGCTGCTGCTCACCGCGGTCTACATCATCTGGGAAGCGTTTCACCGCCTGGTCGGCAGCAAGGCGCACGCCATTCGCCCGAGCCTGAAGGCGATTGTCATCCTGCTGCTGGCCATGGGAATCGACCTGGTCCGCTCGCGGGCGCTGGACCGCGTGGCGAAGAAATACCCCAGCGAAGCGCTCGAGGCCGACGCGCTGCATTTTTCAACCGACGTTTGGAGCACGTTCGTCGTCGTGCTGGGAATCACCGGCGCGTGGCTCGGCGTGAAATTCAATATTCCCTGGCTCGGGATGCTGGACGCGATCGCGGCGCTCGGCGTCGCGGGCGTGATCCTCTGGATCGGCTCGCGCCTGGGCCGCCGGACGGTCGACGCCCTGCTCGACGTGGCCCCGCGCGGCTTGCGCGAGCAGATCACCAGCGCCGTGGATGAAACCGAGGGTGTGCTGCAGACCGAGCGCGTGCGCGTCCGGCGCGCCGGGCAGCGCTACTTCGTCGACGTCACCATCAGCGTGCCGCGCACCGCGAGCCTGGAGCAGGCGCACGCCGCGAGCGATGTGATCGAGCGCAAGATCGAAAGTATCGTTCCGGCGGACGTGGTGGTCCACGTGGAACCTCGCGCGCGCACCGACGAGTCTCTCTTCGAAACGATTCGCGCCATTGCCCAGCGCCGCGGCCTCGCCGTGCACGAACTATCCGCGCATCAATACGATGGGCGCCTGTTCATCGAGCTGCATCTCGAAGTGGACGAGCGGTCGAGCCTGCGCGACGCGCACAGCGAAGCCACGGCGCTCGAGGAAGAGATCAAGCGCGAGATCGGGCCGGAAACGCGCGTCAACATCCACATCGAGCCGCTCGGGGCGGGCATCGCCAACGCCGAGGACATGAAGGAACTTTCGCGCGCGGTGCAGCATTTCCTGAACGCGCTGCCCGCCGAATATCCGCAGCTGATCGATTGCCACGAAGTGCACGTCCGCAGCGTGGAGCACCGCGTCCTGGTTTCCTGCCACTGCGCGATGGACGGCAGCCTGCCGATCACCGAAGTCCACGATTTCACGGCGCTGCTCGAAAACCGCGTGAAGGAGCAGTTCCCGCAGATCAGCCGCCTGACGATTCATCCCGAGCCGGTCGAAGAAAGCTGACGCGCGCCGCCGCCCCAAGGCTTGGCAAAGACCTGCGCGGCGAGCGCGATCACCGCGGGAAAACATTCCAGCACGTAGCGCGGCTCGGGCGTTTCGATAAAGCCGGCGATGAACAAAGTGCGCACGACCATGAACGCGACGAGCAGCGCGACGCCGGGGCGTCCGCGCGCGATCCACGCGCCGGCCAGCGCCAGCGCGACGTAGGCGAGGTTCACGAGCGCGAGGCCGAGCGTGATGAGGAAGTCGCGGCGGTCGTCTTCCCATTCTGTGGCGATGGGGCGCAGCGGGCTGCTGTTCGGCAGCAGCTCCACCCGCGGCGTGAACCACATCACCAGCGACCGCAGCGCCGGGATTTTTACGTACGTGCGCAACGGATGGCGCGCCGTGCGTTCGCGCGCGAGTTCGCTGAATGCGGCGTCCTGCTCGCGTGAAAGGGTGAGCGTGTAGTTGTAGAGGTTCAGCATGGCCGCCACGCGCCGGCGCTCGTCCGGCGTATCGAAGGCGCTGGGCGGAATCGACTCGATCGAGATTTCGTCCGAGTCGAGCTGCCAGAGCGTGCGGTAGACGTCGCCGAATTTCCAGAGCCACGTCGCGGTCCAGGCGTCGAATCCGCGCGGCGAGAAATCGTCGGGCATTTGCACGTAGCGCCGCGTGAGGAACTGCACTTCGTGCAGCGTGCGCCAGTTCCGCGCGGCCCACGGCAGCAGCGGCAGCACCAGCCCGACGCCGAGCAGCACGCCCGCGCGCGCGAGTTTCGCCCAGTTCGCCGGCCGGCGCCATTTCGCCAGCAGCACCAGCCCGACGGCGGCGAGCAGCAGCGGCGTTTCCGGCCGAACCAGCGCGCCGAATCCGACGACCACGCCGCCGAGGAGCCACGGGCTCAGGCCGCGCGGGGCGGAATCCGGCGCACTCGCGCCGGCGCTCTCGCGCGTTTCCGCTTCAACAAAGAGCAGGATCGCCAGCGCGGTCAGAAACGTGACCAGCGTCTCGGTGAGCACCACGGCCGTGTAGTTCGCGGTGAACGGACAAAGCGCCGCGAGCCAGAGCGCGGCGATCGCGACGCGGCGTCTCGATGCGTCCGGCGCGATGCGCGCGGCGATCAGCGCGATCGCGAAACACGTTGCCAGATCCAGCACAACCTGCGCGAGCATCACCGCGCGCGACGAATTTCCGGCCACGCGGAAAATCGCGGCGAGAAACGCTGGGTAGCCGGGCACGCGGCTGTCGAGCGGCATGAGCCGCCCATCGACCGCCGCGCCGTACACGCCCTTCTTCAGCCAGTTCCAGGCTAGCTCGATGTAGAATGGGGCATCACCCGAGTCGGTCACCGGCAATTTCAGGACAAAAAATAGGCGCAGCGCGAGGCCGGCGAAGCCAGCGCAAAGTACATGTATGCGCATCAAATATTTAGGCGTCATTGACAGTGTTCTATTGGACGGCTAGCTTGGATTGTCCCCATGGCTGAAGGCAAGCCCATTTTCTACGATCAGGAACGGCGCCGCTGGCGGAGAACGCGGCTGGCGCTGGAAATCGCCGGCGGATTTTTCACGCTGGTGCTGGTGATTTTCCTGCTCGATGTCGGCCGCAAGCCGGACCTGCCGGAAATTCTGCGCCCGGACACGCGCGCCGGCCTGCACGCGATCCGTACGAAGGCGAAGGCGCGCCCGGTGCGGCAAGGCCGCAGGCGCCGCGTCGCTGCCATCGGCGCGGTCCCGCAGATTTACAATCCCGTGCGCGCGGCATTTTACGTGAGCGACGATTCCACCAGCTTCGCGTCGCTGCAGCTGCACTACCGCGATCTGGACCTGCTGATTCCCGACACGCTGCACGCCGTCTCGCGCGACGGGAAGCTCGACGCCGAGCAGGACGCCAAGCTCGCCGGATTCCTGCAATCGCTGCCGACGCGCACGCCGCCCGTCGATCTGCAAGTGATGCCGATGGTGAACAACTACGACGCGAAGAACAACGTCTGGTGCCCGCCGGCAATGCTGGCGATGCTCGCGGACCCGGCGGCGCGGCAAAATCTCGCGCGGCAGCTCGAAGAGTACGCGGACGCGGAGCACCAAGCCGGCATCGTGGTCGATTTCGAGTCCATGCCGAAATCGAGCATGGCGGATTTTCAGCATTTCACGCACGACCTGGCGGCCGACCTGCACGCGCGGAACCTGAAGCTGATGGTCGCGCTGCCCGCGGCCGACTGGAGCTACGATTACAAGTATTTCGGCACGCAGGCCGACGCGATCATCCTGATGAACTACGATTTCCACTATCCCGCGTCGGCGCCCGGCCCGATCGCGCCGCAGGATTGGTTCGTGCGCGATATTCAGAACATGGTGAAGCTCGTCCCGCCGGAAAAACTGGTGATGGGCATCGCCAATTACGGCTACGACTGGCCGGAAAAATCGAAGAAAGTGCCGCACCCTGTGGCCCAAGCGGTCACGTTCCAGCAGGGCGTGATCACCGCCGTCGAATCGGAGTCGAGCATCGAGTTCGATTCCGCGTCGATGAATCCTTATTACTCCTACGAAGACGAGAAAAACGTCGTCCACCACGTGTGGATGCTCGACGGGCTGACCGCTTACAACCAGCTTCGCGCCGCGGAGCGATTTGGCGTAGCCGGGACGGCGCTCTGGCGGCTCGGCATGGAAGATCCGTCGATGTGGTACATCTGGGACGCCGCGCACGCCGACGCCACGGTCCGCGACAAGATGACGGATGTTCCTCCGGGATACGACCTGATCCTAGAAGGCAACGGAGATATCTGGCGCATCACGTCCACCCCGCAGAGCGGGAAACGCTCGTTCGACTACGACCCGGATTCCGACACCTTCGACGACGAAAGTTTTCAGAGCTATCCGATGTCGTGGCGGATCGAGCAGATGGGCGCCGATCCCAAGAAAGTGGCGCTCACGTTTGACGACGGGCCCGATCCACAGTGGACGCCGAAGATTCTGGACGTCCTGAAGAAGGAAAATGCGCCGGGGACATTTTTCATCATCGGCGAAGAGGCGAATCAAAACGACGAGCTCGTGAAGCGCGCGTACGCCGAGGGCAATGAAATCGGGAACCACACGTTCACGCACCCGGAATTCGACGTCGAGCGCCTGTCGAAGACCGAGCTGCAGGTCCAGATGAGCCTCACGGAACTGCTATTGGAAAGCTATCTCGGCGTGAAAACCACGCTGTTCCGCCCGCCCTACGGCATCGACCACCAGCCGGAAACCGCGAGCGAGGTGCAGCTGCTGCCGATTCCGCAGTCGATGGGCTACGCAATCATCGGCGCGCGCATCGATCCGCACGACTGGGGCGAGCCCAACGGACAGCCGCCCGCTCCGGCCGACACGATCGTGCAACGCGTGCTGTCGCAGACCAACGGCCGAGACGGCAACATCGTCCTGCTGCATGACGGCGGCGGCGACCGCAGCCATACCGTCGCGGCGCTGCCGAGAATCATCGAGGGGCTTCGCGCGAAGGGATACGAGTTCGTCACCGTTTCGGACTTGCTGGGGCAGACGCGCGCGCAGGTGATGCCTTCACTCACCTATCGCGAATGGCTGCTGGCGCGCGCTGATTCTTTCATCTTCGATCTGTTCCGCTGGCTGCGGAGCGGGATCGCGTTCATTTTCGTCGCGGGAATCATGCTGGTGGGCGGGCGCGCGCTGATTATCGGCCTGCTCGCGCTGGTGGAAAAGCTGCGCCCTGCGCCGCCCGATCATCCCGAATATCAGCCGGAAGTGAGCGTGCTGATTCCCGCGTACAACGAGGAATCGGCGATCGTGGACACGGTGCGCTCGGCACTGGCGTCGAACTATCCGAAGCTTGAGATTCTCGTGGTCGATGACGGCTCGAAGGACCGCACCGCGGAGCTGGTCCGCGAGAATTTCGGGCGCGACCGCCGCGTGCGCCTGCTGCTGCAAGCCAATCGCGGCAAGCCCGCCGCCCTAAACCACGCGCTGAGCGAGGCCATCGGCGAAATCGTCGTCTCAATCGACGCCGATACGATCGTCGATCCGGAAGCGGTGCCGCGGCTCATCCGGCACTTCGCCGATCCGAAGGTCGGCGCCGTGGCCGGCAACGTGAAGGTGATGAACCGCAACCGCTGGATCACGCGCTGGCAGGCGCTGGAATACATCACCAGCCAAAATCTTGAGAAGCGCGCGTTCGATCTGCTGAACTGTATTCCGGTAGTGCCCGGGGCGGTGGGCGCGTGGCGCACGGATTTGTTGCGCAGCCACGACGGGTTCTCAGGAGACACGGTCGCCGAAGACACCGATCTGACGCTGACGATCCGCCGCAGCGGCTGGAAGATTCTCTACGACGAAACGGCGATCGGCCGCACCGAAGTTCCCGAGACCGTCGACGCGCTGGTGCGCCAGCGATTCCGCTGGACCTTTGGCACGCTCCAGGCGGTGTGGAAACATCGCGACACGGCTGGGAAAGCGCGCTACGGCACGCTCGGCTGGGTCGCCATTCCGAATATTTTTCTTTTCCAGATTATCCTGCCGCTCGTCTCTCCGGTGATCGATCTGCTGTTCCTGCTGTCGCTGGCGCTGTGGGGACTCGGGCAGCTGCGGTTCGCGCGCCTGCCGGAGCTGTGGACTTCGCAGGACGTGGAGCGCTCGCTGATTTTCTTCGCGATCTTCATGCTGATCGACTTGCTGACGTGCGTGATCGCGTTTGCGCTGGAGAAGAACGAGGACTGGACGCTGCTCGCGCCGCTGATTTTGCAGCGCTTCTACTATCGCCAGATGATGTACGTGGTGCTGTTCAGCGCGCTGCGCGAAGCGCTGCGCGGCCGGCCGGTCGGCTGGCGCGGCGTGGAGCCGCAGGCTCCGCCGCCCGCGGCGCACCCGCCGGCCACTGTGGCGCAGACCTAGATGCACTCCGTTGCGGGCGGAAACCATTTCTCGATCGACGGGCGCGACCGCAAATAGTCTTCGGAATCTGCAGGCATTCTGGTAGCATCTGCTTGTTGGTGGGCTGCACCCCGAATTGGGGGCGGCACCGGAGGACAACATGAGCGCAGCACCCCGTGCGGGCAACGGAAAAGTGACCGTGCCCGACATCGTTTCCCGCAAATCGCATTCTCCCGCTGTTTTTCCCGAAGGAAAGCCCAAGTCGAAGATTACGTGTCTCACGGCGTACGACTATCCCACCGCGCGGCTGCTCGATGACGCCGGCGTGGATATTCTGCTGGTGGGCGATTCGCTCGGCATGGTCGTGCTCGGGTATGACAGCACTCTGCCGGTGACGGTGGACGACGTGGTCCACCACACGCGCGCGGTGCGCCGCGCGACGCGGCACGCGCTGATCGTCGCCGACATGCCCTACGGCAGCTTCCACGTGTCTCTCGAAGAATCGGTGCGCAACGCCGTGCGGCTGGTGAAAGAGGGCGGCGCCGAGGCGGTGAAAGTGGAGGGCGGCGAGCGCCGCATCGAGCTGATCGCGCGGCTGGTCGAAGCCGAAATTCCGGTAATGGGCCACGTGGGGTTGACGCCGCAATCGATCAACGCGCTCGGCGGATTTCACGTGCAGGGGAAGACGGGCGACGCGGCGCGGCAGGTGGAGCGAGACGCGCGGGCAGTGGAAGCCGCGGGCGCGTTTGCGGTCGTGCTGGAATCGACGCCGCGCGAGCTGGCGGCGCGGATCACCGAGAAGCTGCGCATCCCGACGATCGGCATCGGCGCTGGTCCGGACTGCGACGGGCAGGTGCTGGTGATCCACGATCTTCTGGGATACGGTACCGAGCGCACGCCGAAATTCGTGCGGCAGTACGCGAACCTTTCCGCGGAAATCACGCGCGCCGTCTCAACTTACTGCGACGACGTGCGCAGCGGCGCGTTCCCGTCGGACGCGGAGTCGTACCATTCCGCGGCCGAGCTGCGCGAGCATCCGCAGACGCAGGCGCAGCCGGCGGGCCAACGACGCTAGCAATGAAATTCGATGTAAGGGGAAGCAAGCCGTCAGGGGCTAAAGCCCCATGGGGAGGGATCGGCCTACTGTCGGAGCTAAAGCTCCGACCCCCTAAAAACCCTGCGCGACTCATCCCGAAAGGACGCTCGGCCGATGAATATCGAAGATTTCCGCCTGCTCTACGATTTCAATGCCTGGGCGAACCAGCGCACGCTCGACGCCTGCGCGGCGCTGACGCATGAACAGTTCACGCGCGATCTCGGGTCGAGCTTTCGATCCGTGCGCGACACGCTGGCGCACATCTACGGCGCGCAGTGGGTGTGGCTCGAGCGATGGCACGGGCGCATCCCTCCGTCGCTTCCTTCTCCCGCGGATTTCCCGGATTTCGAAACGGCTAAGCGGCGTTTCGCGGAAATCGACCGCAACCTGGTGGACTACGCCGCGTCGCTCAACGCGGACGATCTCCAGCGCGTGCTCGACTTCAAGACGCTCGCGGGCACGCCGAACGCGCAGCCGCTCTGGCAGATGCTCCAGCACGTGGCGAATCACAGCACCTACCATCGCGGCCAGGTGACCACCCTGCTGCGCCAGATGGGCGCGAAGGCTGCCGGCACGGACTTGATCACGTTCTACCGCGAGCGCGCCGCCAAGACGAGCGATTGATCCCCTCCTGATGGAAATCATTCGAACGGTTGCATGGATGAAGCAGCTGGCTGCCGAAACGCGGCGGAGCGACCGCTTGCTCGGGCTGGTGCCGACGATGGGCGCGCTGCATGAGGGGCATTTGTCGCTGGTGCGCGAGGCACAGCGGCAGTGTTCGCCGGTAGCCGTCTCGATTTTCGTGAATCCGAAACAGTTCGGGCCGACCGAGGATTTCCAGAAGTATCCGCGCAGTTTCGACGCCGACCGCACGGCGCTTGAAAGTCTCCGCGTCGATTACATCTTTGCGCCGCCAGCCGAGGAAATTTACCCGGCGGGATTCCGCACGGCGGTAAATGTCGAAGGACTGAGCGAGCGGCTCGAGGGGCGGTCGCGTCCGGGGCATTTTCGCGGCGTCACGACCGTGGTGCTGAAGCTTCTTGAAATCGTGCAGCCGCGCTTCGCGTTTTTCGGGCGCAAGGACGCGCAGCAGGCTCGCATCATCCGGCAGATGGCGCGGGATCTCGATCTGGGCGCTGAAATCGTGGTCTGCCCGATCGTGCGCGAGGCGGACGGGCTGGCGATGTCGTCGCGCAACGCGTATCTTTCCGCGAGCGATCGACGCGCGGCGACGGCGCTTTCCCAGTCGCTCAAACGCGCGCGGAGGGAAATTGAAGGCGGCGAAACGGATGTCGTAAGGCTGACCGCCGCGGTGCGCAGCGTGATCGAGGGCGAGCGCGGAGTGGCGCTCGATTACGCGGACATCGTGGACGCGGACACGCTCGAGCCGGCGATGACACTGCGAAAGCCGTGCTACATCCTGCTCGCGGCGAAAGTGGGCGGCACGCGGCTGATCGACAATGCGCTGATCGAACCTGCGGGCGATTCCTTCCTCGTTACGATCTAGCAGCGGCCCGCGCGGCAGGCGCGGCTTCGCGAATCGCTTCGAGCACTTCGGCGGCGTGGCCCTTCGGCGTAACCTTGGGCCAAATCTTGAGGATTTTTCCGTCAGAGCCGATCCAGAACGTGGAGCGCACGATTCCGAGGAACGATTTGCCGAAGAAGCTTTTCATGCGGCGCGTCTTGTAGGCGTCGACCACTTCGAATTCCGTGTCGGCCAGCAGAGGGAAATTCAGCTTGTACCGCGTCTTGAACTTCGTCTGGTCTTCGACGGAATCGCCGCTGCATCCCACCACCGCCGTATTCAGCGACTTGAAATCCTTGAGCGCGTCGCGAAATTCGACGGACTCGTGCGTGCAGCCGCTTGTATTCGCCTTGGGATAAAAATACAGAATGAGATTCTGGCCCTTGTAATCCGCGAGCGAGACTTTGCTGCCGTCGTCTGCGGTGACGTTGAATTTAGGAGCTGCGTCGCCTTCTTTGAGCATGGTGGAATCTCCCATCGATTGGACGCGCGAATCAGGATTCGGCGAGCACGCGCTTGAGAATTTCATTGACGGCTTGAGGATTGGCCTGGCCGCGCGTTTCGCGCATCACTTGGCCCACAAAGAATTTAAATACGCCCTCGTTGCCGGAGCGGTATTTCGCCAGGTTGTCGGGACTTTTCGCCACCACCTCCCGCGCGATTTTTTCGATCGCACTCGTATCCGTAATCTGCGCGAAACCCTCGGCGGCGATGATTTCCGCGGCGCGCTTGCCCGTGTCGAACATCGTCGCGAACACTTTCTTCCCGCTCGCCGCGGTGATTTCGCCCTTATCGACCTTCACCAGCAGCTCCGCGAGCGCCGCGGGCGCAACCGGGCATTCGGAGATGTCTTTGCCGGCGTCGTTCAGCCGCCGAAGCAGCTCCACGGAAATCCAGCTCGCCGCGGCTTTTGCAGGGGCGCCGGCGCGCACAGCGGCCTCGAAATAATCCGCGAGTGCCCGCGTGTCCGTAAGCACTCCGGCATCGTACGGCGACATTCCATACTCGGATTGAAACCGCGCGCGCTTCGCCGCGGGCAATTCCGGCATCTCGCGGCGCACGTCCGCGATCGTCGCTTCGGAAACCGCTACCGGCAGCAGGTCCGGGTCGGGGAAATAGCGATAATCGTGCGCGAACTCCTTCGAGCGCATCGGCTCGGTGCGCTGAGCAGCCACGTTCCACAGGCGCGTCTCCTGCGCGACGGTGCCGCCCGATTCGAGCAGGCCGATCTGCCGCTCGATTTCGTATTCGAGCGCGTGCGAAAGATATCGGAACGAATTCAGATTCTTCACTTCGGCCTTCGTGCCAAATTTCTCCGCGCCGCGCAGCCGCACGCTGACGTTCGCGTCGCAGCGCAGCGAGCCCTCTTCCATGTTGCAATCGCTCACTTGCGTGTATTCGAGGATCTGCTTCAGCGCCGTCAGGTAGGCGTAGGCCTCGGCGGGCGCGCGCAGGTCCGGCTCCGACACAATTTCGATCAGCGGCACGCCGCAGCGGTTGAAATCGATATAGCTCCATCGGTCGGAGTCCGGAAAACCTTCGTGGAGGCTTTTGCCGGCGTCATCTTCCATGTGCAGGCGCGTAATGCCGATGATCTTCCTTGCGCCGCCGACCTCGATTTCGAGCGCGCCCATGGTCGCGAGCGGCAGCTCATACATGGAGATTTGGTAGCCCTTGGGCAGGTCGGGGTAAAAGTAGTTTTTGCGCGCGAAACGCGAGCGCGGCTGAATTGTGCAGCCGATTGCGAGCGACGCCCGCAGCGCGAGGTCGAGCGCGCGTTTGTTGAGCACCGGCAGCGCCCCCGGCAGTCCCAGACACACGGGACAGGTGTTGGAGTTGGGGGCGGCGCCGAATTTTGTCGCGCAACCGCAAAATGCCTTGGTCTTCGTTTGCAGCTGCGCGTGGACTTCGAGGCCGATGACGGCTTCGTAGCGGGCCATCACTTCTGGCGCGATGCGCGGCGCTTCTTGTGCGGTTCGGCTCATAACAGGCGGACGATTATAGCATCGGGCCGGGCGGCGCGCTTTTTCGCTACCGGTGGTAGCTTTGCGCGCGCCCCCAGACCGCGTGCCCATACTTTTCAGCTTGCTTCGACTGCGATCCGCTACAGATCGGATCGGCTTTGCCGCGACGGCAATTCCAATTTGATGCCCGAGACGAAGTTTAGTCGCAGCGCCGGGAAGCCGAATGACTCCTCGTAATACTGATTGAGGAAATTGTTCAGCCGGCCGTAGATTTCGACGCCGCGCGGCAAGCGAAACGCGAAACCCGCGTTTGCATCCACATAGCCGGGATTTCGAAACAGGCATTGCGGCTCAAAAGTGCAGGCGAATGTGCCAAGATTCGGCTCAAGGTCGAGCACCGGCCCGCGAATTGATGCGTTGGAATTCAGCATCAACCGCCGATAGGTCCAGGTAACGTCATAGCCCGCTGAGCTGCGCGGCCGCCGGATCAGCGGCTGACCGACCTCGAACGGCGGCTGCGCGGCAAGCGTTCCGGTGAGCGCCAGAATCGCGGTGTTCAGCCAGGTGTATTCGCCCATGACTTCCAGCGAGCGCAAAGGCCGGAGCCTCAGGCTGCTCTCGATGCCATACGCGCGCGATTTTGCGAGATTGGCAGTCATGAAGGTGCTGAGGTTCGGAAAGTCACCCACGGAAACGATCTGGTCGCGATACGCATTGTAAAAGTAGGTCACGTCGATAACGGCTTTGTCGTGCGCAAAACGCTGCTCGATGCCCACGTCGACGCTGATGTTGCGCTCCGGCTTCAAGTCCGGATTGTTCGTGAAGCCGAGCTCGAAGCCATCGGGCGGGCGAATTCCGGTGCCGAAGCTGCTGTGGATTCGCGTGATCCCGAAAAACCCTTCGTCGGATTGCCTCGCGATGTAAGCCGCGGAAATTCGCGGGTTCACTTGCGTCACCGAGGCGGCGGGAATGAACGGCCGACCGGCGTTCACAAGGTCCGCGGCGATGCTGCCAGTGTTGATGCTGTCCACGCGCACGCCCGTGCTGAGGAACCAGCGGCTGCCGGGGTTCCAGCGGTTCTCCGCGAAGAACGCGTAGCTGTTGCGTGGAATGGTGAATGGATTGCCGTCGGCGTTTTCGACGAACGTGTTCTTGAACTGCTCGCGGTCGTATTCGAATCCGGCGACGAAGACGTCCTTGGGCGACAGCGTGATTTCGCTGCGCGTGTTCGCCGTCAGGCGCAGATTGTTCGTGAAAGAATTGCCGAACACGTCGGACGGGAAGAAAAAACGGTCGGTCGCCACGCTCACAGTGCTGACCTGCTGGAAATTGGCCGAAACCTGCTCCGTTTCGCTCGCCTGATAGCCGAACAGGTTCTGATCCTGCCGCGACGTGGCGAACGGGCTCCCCAGCCCGGGGTAAAAACCGTACGGGTCAGAGCCCCACGGTCCGGGACTCACTGCCGCGCCCGCATCACCGAAGAAATGCGCCACGATTTTCCGCCGCGGGCCGCGCGAGTAACTCAGGCTCACGAACGACGTCTGATTCCAGTACGAATCGTCGATCACGGGTCCGGTGGTGCTGACGCGTGAGAGGTTATAGGACCAGCCGAACCCGTGCGTCAGCCCTTCGCCGCCGGTGGTGAGCCGATACGTATCGTAGCTGCCGCCTTCGCCGGAAAAGTTGAAATGCGGCGAGCCTTCGCCCTGAGTGGTAACGATGTTGATCGCCCCCGCCACGGCGTTCGAGCCGTAGAGTGCGCTCTGCGGCCCGCGCAGCACTTCGATCTGATCGACGCCCTCGGTCGGCAGCGGCGCGAGGTCGAATCCGCCGCCGAAATCGTTCATGGGAATTCCGTCGATCATCACCAGGTTGTAATTCGAGTTTCCGCCGCGGATAAAGGCGCTCGTCACCGCGCCCATCTGGCCCGTGCGGTTGATCGAGACTCCTTCGACATTGCGGAGCGCGTCGGCGACTGTTTCCACGCCCTGGTTTGCGATTTCGTCGCTGCTGATCACACTGATCGACGACCCGACTTCCGGCGCCAGCGCGCCGCCGAGCGACGCAGAGACGACCACCTGCTCCTGCACGGCGCTGAGCCTCAAGTGCAAATCGCTGACGAATTCCGCATCACCTGCCAGCTTGATGTCGGTTGAAACGCTCGCAAAGCCGGGCACATTCGCGACGATCGTGTAATTGCCGGAGGCCAGCCCGTCAAATCGGTACTCGCCGTGCGAATCCGCGCGCGTGTCGGAAGAAATGGTGATCGAGCCGAGCAGCGTGACTTCCGCATCCGGCACGGGGCGGTCATTGGGGTCATACACCGTTCCCCGAATCGTCGCTCCATGCTTCGTCGCAGACGTCTGGGCAGAACTCGAACAGGGCAGAAGCAGTACAGCGGTCAAAAACAGCAGAAGGGAAATTCGCAGTCTCATTGGTCCTCCTCTCCCTCTCGCGCGGGAGCTGAAGGTTGTCCCGGTTTCGTCCGCCGAGTGCGGACTTACGCGGGATTGAGACTCCGCCGGTCTCCTGGCTTGGCGGATCGTCCCGAAATTTGCGGGACTCCAGCGCGGCCTTCCCAACCCGTCATCGAATCCGAGCGGATTCGCTGTGCGGGCCAGTGGCGCGCGCCGAAAACATTTCCGCCATACAGTCGCGCGGCGGCGACGGCTTTTCACCGTCTTCCCTAGCGCGGAGTCTCCTGTGATTGTGGACGGTGTCCGCCTGCGGCGGACGCCGCTTGCGGCGGCCAGAACAGCCTCCGCGAAATTTGCGCGTCAAGCTTTCGTCATGTTCCGAAATTCGTTCCTAAAATCACGCGCGGCCGACCGCCCGCGCGCATTTCCACCTCAAGTGGCGCTTCAAAAACCTCCTCGAGCAGCGCGGGGTCGTACACTTCCGCCGGCGTACCCACGCGGAGGCACTTACCCTTATGCAGCAGCACGATGCGATCGGAAAATTCCGCCGCGAGATTCAGCTCGTGCGTCACCACGAGCACGGTGTAGCGGCTTTCATCGGCCAGCCGGCGCAAACGCCGCAACAATTCCACTTTGCCGCCGATGTCGAGATGCTGCGTCGGCTCGTCGAGCAGCAGCAACGAAGGCTGCTGCGCCAGGGCGCGCGCCAGAATCACGCGCTGTTTTTCGCCGCCCGAGAGCTGGTCCATCCAGCGATCGCGCAGCGCGTCCGCGCCCACCTGCGCGAGCGCGTTTCCGGCGAGCAGGCAATCCTCCTCGGACTCGAACCGCAAACGCTTTCCGTACGGATAGCGCCCCTGCAGCACGTATTCCCAGACGCGCAGCGGAAACAGCAGCTCGCTTTCCTGCTGCACCAGCGCGATGCGCTGCGCACGCGTGCGCAAATCGAGCGCGCTCACTTCGACGTTGTCGACCTCGATGCGCCCGGAAAGGGGCCGCTCGACTCCGGCGAGCAGTTTCAGCAGCGTGGACTTTCCGCTGGCGTTCGGGCCGAGGATCGCGACGATCTCCTTCTGCTGCGCTTCAAAGCTCGTCGGGCCCAGGGTGAATTTCGGCGCCGAGCGGTCCGTGGCCGCGTACGCGTAGCTGGCCTGTTCGACCTTCAGCCGCACGCCGGGACTGCGCGCGCCGATCTCCACCGGAGAAGCGCTGCTCGCCGCAGAGATCATCGCACCCTCCGCCGCATCAGGTAGATGAACACGGGCGCGCCCGCGAGCGCCGTCATCGCGCCAACCGGCAATTCCGTGGGGCTCACGATCGACCGCGCGAGCGTGTCCGCAACAACCACGAGTATCGCGCCGCCGATGGCGGAAGTCGGAATCAGCAGCCGGTAATCGGTGCCGAACAGCATGCGCATCACGTGCGGCACGAGCAAACCGACGTAGCCGATCGTGCCGCTCACCGACACGGCCAATCCCGTGAGCGCCGAAGCCGCGATGTACACGACCAGCCTTACGCGATGCACGTTCACGCCGAGGTGCCGCGCCTCCTGCTCGCCGGTCAGAATCAGATTCAAATCGGAAGACGTGGCGTAGATCGCGCCGCCGGCGACGATGAACACGAAAAACAGCGCTTCGAACCACGGCAACGGATTCGTCGGCAGCGTGGACGCGAGATCGCCCATCAGCCAGAACGCCATCCCGCGCATGTCCCGCCCGCTGAGCGTGGTCATCAGAAACATGATGACCGCCGAGAGAAATGACACGGCGACGATGCCCGCGAGGAGCAGCGTGGCGCTCTCGACCTGACCGCCGCGCCGCCCGAGAAAGTAAACGGCGGCTGTCGTGGCCGCGGCGCCGGCGAATGCAGCCATCTGCACGGCACCCGGCACGTGCGGCGCCACGATCAAGGCGATGATGGCGCCCAGCGCCGCGCCGCTCGAAACGCCGAGCACGTACGGATCGGCCAGCGGATTCCGCAGCAGCGCCTGAAAACCGGAGCCGGCGGTGGAAAGCGACGCGCCCACGAGAATTCCGAGCAGTATGCGCGGCAGCCGCACGTCGAAAACGATCGAGCGGTACTCGCTCGGGATCGCGTCCCAATGGCCAAGAATGCCGCTGAAAAGCGTCTTGACGATATCGACGACCGAAATCGGATACGCGCCGATGCGCAGCGAGATCACCGCCGCGGCGAACAGCACCGCGCCCAGCCCGGCGCAGATCCAGGCCACGCGTTTCGGCGTCAGCGGGCGCACGTGGCAATCCTGTCTGAGCAGATTGTCTGCATCGCAACAAACGTTTCGCCTCGCCCTCGCAGCGTTTCCGGCCCGCTCGCGAATGCTTCCGGATGCACCGCGCGCGCGAGCTGCTCGATCACGCCGACCAGCCCGGGCGACGGCCGCACGATTTCTTCGCTCACGCTGACGACGTGGCCCGTCTCGACCGCATCGAGATCGCGCCACACAGGACGTGAACGCAAATCCGCAAGTTTCGCGGTTGCGCCGCCATGGTCGTCGGAAAACACGATGTACTCCGGCTCAAGGCGCACAATTTCTTCGATGCTCAAGCGAGGCCACGGTTGACTCGTGGTGACCACCGATTCCGCGCCGGCCCAGCGCAGCGCGTCCGCTATAAACGTGCCCTGCCCGATCGACTGCAGCGGATCGAGCCAGACCACGAACAGCACGTGCGCCATCGGCCGCTCGGCCAGCCGCGCGCGCAGCGCGTCGAGCCGCTGCTGCAACTTGCCGACGACTTCCGTCCCCTGTTGCGCCGCGCCGATCACGTCGGCCATGTGGTTCGTCGAATCGAGCATCCCGCGAACCGTGTGCGGGTCGCTCGTGTAGACGGCGATGCCCAGCCGTTGCAGCGCGTCGGCGGTATCGACGCGATTGATCGACGTGGTCGCCAGCACCAGATCGGGGTGCAGCGCCACGATCGCTTCGATATTCGGATTTTGCGGGTCGCCCACGTGCGGCTTTGATTTCGCGGCTTTGGGCGTGTCGCACCAGTTCGTGTCGCCCACGAGCCGGTCCCCGAGGCCCAGCGCGTACACTGTCTCGGTCAGATTCGGGGCGAGCGAGACGATGCGCTTCACCTCCGCGGGAACTGTGATCGCGCGGCCGACCTCGTCGGTCACTGCACGCGTCGTGCTCTGTGCAGAAAACGCCGGAGCCGCGCTGATGATCAGCGTGCCGGCCATCGCCGCTAAGACTCGGCCTCGAAGGGTTCGCATCAATTCTTCTCTGCCCAATAAAAAAGCCTCGCGAGGATAGCGAGGCGCTCGGCCACACCCTCTCTCGCGAAGAGTGTCAGCGTTAACTGGCCCGGGATCGTTCCTGACTTTCGGCAATGCGTCGCATTCGCAGCGCCTGCCGATCACAGTGGCGGGACCGTGGCCGATTTTCACGGCCTTCCGATGTATCCCGTGCCAGAAAAATTGTCGAAAGCGAGTCTAAGCTGTGCTAGAGATCGTGTCAATTGGCCGATCCACGCCGGTCATCAATTACTATTGTGTCTTGGGATGCGGCGTCTCTCGATGCCCGGCGCAAACCCCACAATCGCGCGCCGTATTTGGAAACGAGAAAAAGCGCAGCCGTCAGGATCACGAAATTAAGCGGAACGCTCAGCAACGTGGCGCCAATCAAATTGTTCGCGCCGCTATCTGAGTCGAGAATCGGCGCGAAGAATACGATCACGAGACGGATAAACGGATACAGCAACCAGAAAGCGAGGCCAGACAAGGAACCCCCGCGAAGAAATAGCGCGCCGATGGCCAAGCTATAAACAAGGCTAATAAGCGCGCAACGGAGTAGCAGTCGCATGTATGGCGTTTGAAGCTCTAGCGGTTCTTCCACTTCGGCGCGCGCTTTTCGACCAGCGCCCGCAAACCTTCCTGCGAATCTTCGAGCTCGGCCAACTCGTTCAGGAAAACCTTCATCGAATTGCGCACACCGTCGCGCAGCGGCAATCCGAGGCTGCCCATGATGGCTTTCTTCGCCATGGTGAGCACCGGCGCGGACTGCGCCGTCACTTTCGCCACCACCTCGCCGACTTTCTTCTCAAGCTCCGCCTCGGGCACGAGCCAGTTCACCAAACCCAGCTCGCGCGCGCGTTCGGCGGACATCGCCTCGCCCGTCAGCACGAGCTCGAGCGCCTGCTTCGGCCCCAAAATATAAGGAAGAATCGCCGCAGCCAACGGAGGAAACACTCCCAGCTTGATTTCCGGCTGCGCGAACCGCGCCTTCGGAGTCGCGATCACCAGATCGCCCAGCGCCGCCAGCTCCGCGCCCCCGCCCAGCGCCGGCCCGTTCACCACCACGAGCAGCGGCTTCGACGTGTCGAGCATCGCCGAAAACGCCATGTGAAACGCGTCGAGCAGCTGGAACACGCGCCGCTGCGTATATTCGCCCAGCTCGATGCCGCCGCAGAAGGTTTTCCCCGCGGAGTCGAGCACGATCAGCTTGATATCGCGCTGCTCGCCGAGCGTATTGATGCCGCTGGCCAGCTCGCAAAGCATCCGCTCGTTCAGCAGGTTGTGGTCGGGACGATCGAGGGTGAGCCGCGCCACTTCTCCATCGACGCGCACTTTGATGAATTGAAATTCTTCGAGCTTGGGCGCGACCAGCGCCAGCGTTCCTAGAACTTCGACGCCTCCGCCGCGCGTCGGCTGATGTAGGGCCATGAAATCGCTCCGATATTTGGCAGGCTGCGAAAAAAAACTGGGTCGGTGAAAGCGTGGGGTTTTAACCCCACGAAAAGCCAATGGCTTTCATCAGGGGCTTTAGCCCTGGAATATTCGACTCGGCTTTTCCCGCTGCCTCGTAGCGCTCGCCGAAAGATCGCTGCAACGCGCGCTACAAAAAGGTTAGACCGTTTCGATTTCGACTGCTATGCCCAATCCGCCGGACACACACAATGTGGCAAGACCCCGCCGGCCAGTTCGCGGGCTGGCCTCAGGGCCAGCTGCCTGTCCGGAGGGACGGCGGATCTCGTGGATGAGGGTTGCGAGGATGCGGCTGCCCGTGCACGCGATGGGATGCCCGAGCGCGATCGCGCCGCCATTGGGGTTGAGCCGCTCGCGATCGAAATGCAGGTCGCGGTCGCAGGCAAGCACCTGCGCGGCGAATGCTTCATTCAGCTCGACGGCGTCGTAATCCTCGACCTTCGTACCGGTGCGCTTGCTCAGGTTGCGCACGGCGGGCACGGGGCCGATGCCCATCACGCGCGGGTCAACGGCTGCGACGGTCGCGTCGACGATGCGCGCGATCGGCTTGAGGTTCAACTCGCGAACTTTTTCTTCGCTCGCCAGCACCACGGCTGCGGCGCCGTCGGTGATGCCGCTCGAATTGCCCGCGCTCACGCTGCCGGTCTTGCTGAACACCGGCGGCAGCTTCGCGAGCGCGTCAAGCGTCACGTCCGCTCGCACGTGCTCGTCCCGTTCGAGGCGCGTGACGTTGCCCTTTTTGTCCTTCACCTCGATCGGCACCATTTCGGCTTTGAAATGGCACTCCGCGGCCGCTCGCGTGGCGCGCCGGTGGCTTTCGAGCGCGAACGCGTCCTGCTCGTCGCGCGAAATCTTGTACTGCTCGGCCAGAATTTCCGCCGTCTCGCCCATGATCAGCTTCGAGATCGGGCACATGAACCCGTCGCGGTACATGGCGTCGATCAGCGGCTGGTTGCCCTGCTTGAATCCCCAGCGCCCTTCGACCAGATATGGCACGCGGCTCATCGATTCCGCGCCGCCCGCGACGATGATCTGCGCGCCGCCCGCCAGAATTTCCTGCCAGCCCAGCACCACCGCGCGCAAGCCGGACGCGCAAGCCATGTTCACCGTGAAGGCCGGCACGTCGTCGCCCAGCCCCGCGCGCCACGCAATTTGCCGCGCCGGATTCGGCCCCACGCCCGCCGGCCGCGCGTTGCCGAAAATCAATTCGTCGACGCGCCAGGGCGCGCCGTTCGCAGTTTTCGCCAAATCCTTCGAGGGGGGCGTTGCAAATTTACCAGGGGTTCGCTCCGGCGGCAGCGGCAACCCAAACGCGCGCTCCAGCGCCGCGCGCGCCGCGATCGTGCCCAAATCCGGCTGCGTGAATCCCGCCAGCATCCCGCCGAATTTCCCGATCGGCGTCCGCACCGCGCTCACGATGTAAACCGTATGGGCCATGTTGATCGGATGTTAGCACAGCGCTGAGGATGCACAGGCACGCGCCGCCGCGCGATCATTGCCACCCGCTCCAAACGCATGTAACATCTCGCCACAAAATCTCAAGTTTGGGTGGGCCCAGGGGGCGAGAATGCAATCGAAGAGATTCGTTCGTGCAGCAGCACATTTGACCGCGGTGCTTGCGTTGTGGGCTTTCGTCTCATCCGCGGCGCGCGCGCAAGTGAAAGCCGAGGACTATCCTCCGCCCAAGCCGGCCTTCCCCGGCCAGACCAACGCCCCCGCGCCCTCGAAACCGTCGCCCGCGCTGAAAGTCGACACGATCGTCACGGGCCTCAGGGGGCCGTGGTCGCTCGCGATCCTCCCCAACGGCAAAATGCTCGTCACCGAGCGCGGGGGCTTCATCCGCGTGGCGGAAATGAACGGCTTCGCTTCCGCGCCCATCGAGGGCATGCCGGACCAGAAGCAAGTCGCGGCGGAATCGCTGCACGACGTGGTCATCGATCCCGACTTCGCGCACAACCGCATGATCTATTTCACGTACTTCGCGCCGCCGCCGGGCGAAACGCCGGGCTCCTGGCCGCTCGAATACTTCTACGCCAACGTGTGGAAGGCGTCCGTGTCGGAGCGCCGCACCATGCGCGTCGGCATGGAGCGAGTGGGGCGCGGGAGGCTGAGCGAAGACGAGCGCCGCCTCGAAAACTTCCAGGTGCTGGCCGACGGCGCGAACCGCCGCATCGTGTTCGCGCCGGACGGCACGATGTTCGTCACCGGCGCCGACCGCTTCCGCTTCTACGACGCGTCTTACGACGGCTCGGACCACATGACCACCGATCCCGACATCCTGCGGAATTTCACGGGCCGCACCCTTCGCATCAATAAAGACGGCTCGATTCCCAAGGACAATCCGTTCCTCGATCAGCCGACGGTGCTGCCGGAAACGTACGACTACGGCCATCGCGATCCCGAAGGCGCGGCGATCAATCCCACCACGGGCAAACTCTGGGTGATCGAGCACGGCCCGCTCGGCGGAGACAAGATCAGCATCATCAAGCCGGGAGGGAATTACGGCTGGCCCAACGTGAGCTACGGCCGTCGCTACAACGGCGATCTGCTGGCGGGCAAGGGCCTGACGGCGGCGCCTGGAATGGAGCAGCCCGTCTATTTCTGGTATCCGGACATCGCGCCCTGCGCGCTGATTTTCTACACCGGCGACATGTTCCCGGAGTGGAAGGGCAACGTGCTGGTCGGCGGGATGGGCGCGCAGGCCATGATCCGGCTTGTGCTCGATGGCGACAAGGTCGTCGCCGAAGAGCGCCTGCTGAAGGAGATGCATCAGCGCGTGCGCGAAATCGAGCAGGCTCCCGACGGCTCGTTGCTGATTCTGACCGACGACGGCCGCCTGTCGCGCGTCTCGCGAAAATAACCCGCTGCCCGGTACGCACCACGCGTCATTCTGAGCGGAGTGGCCGGACGTCTTGGCCTTTCGTCCCGCTCTTGCGGGACGTCCGGTCACGCAGTCGAAGAATCTCTCTTCGGCTTACCTCCCGGCGACGCTCTCACACGAAGAGAGATCCTTCGACTCCGTCCCGCGAGAACCGTTGCGGGACTCCGCTCAGGATGACGTAGTGAGAGTACTCTCCGTAGTTCCCCGAATTGACCCCTCGCCATTCGCGCGTACGATCGCAGTCACGATGAAGGGCGGCTACGTCTACATTCTCGCCAGCAAATCCGGCGTAATCTACATTGGGGTCACAAGTCGCCTTGACGCTCGGTTTCTCCAACACAAGATGAGGCTGATCGCAGGCTTTTCAAGCAAATACCACGCAGACCGGCTGGTCTATTTTGAGAGATTTGAAGATATTCGCGTCGCGATCGCGCGTGAGAAGCAGCTGAAAGGCTGGATACGCGCGAAGAAGATCGCCTTAATCGAGTCGACGAATCCGTCCTGGCGCGATCTGAGCGAATTCCTTTTTCAATCGGTGCCTGTCTTGCCAACGTCATTCTGAGCGGAGTGGCAGGACGCCTTTGCTTTTCGTCCCGCTCTTGCGGGACGTCCTGCCACGCAGTCGAAGAATCTCTCTTGGACTTAACGCTCGCTGACGCTCTCACACGAAGAGAGATCCTTCGACTCCGTCCCGCGAGAACCGTTGCGGGACTGCGCTCAGGATGACGTGGCGCGTTTGCGGCCATCTCGGCTATCCTTATTGCCGCCATGAAAGCCTACGAAATCCCCAAGATCCCGACAAAACTCGAAGACCTCCACCGCGTTGAGCGCGCCGATCCCAGGCCCGGCTCTCACGACGTCCTCGTCCGCCTCCGCGCCGCCGCGCTGAACTACCGCGACCACGCGATCATCACCGGCAGCTATCGCTACGGTCTCGACCACGACACGATTCCCTGCTCCGATGGCGCGGGCGAAGTGGTCGCCGTCGGCGCGAACGTCACGCGCTTCAAGGCCGGCGACCGCGTGATCCCCACCTTCTTCCAGGTGTGGATCGACGGCGCCCCGCCGAAGAATCGCGGCGCGCTCGGCGCCCCGCTCGATGGCACTCTCGCCGAAATGATCTCGCTGCACGAAGACGGTTGGGTCGCCATGCCAAAATCTCTTTCGTTTGAAGAGGCGGCCACGCTCCCCTGCGCCGGCCCCACCGCGTGGAACGCGCTGATGGCCGCGGGCACGCGCATCAAACCCGGCGACACGGTTCTCTGTCTCGGCACCGGAGGCGTTTCGATGTTCGCGCTGCAGTTCGCGCGCGCGGCCGGCGCCCGCGTCATCGTCACATCCTCGAGCGACGCGAAAATCGAGCGCGCCCGCGCTCTCGGCGCATCCGACGGCGTGAACTACAAAACGCATCCCGAGTGGGAGAAGGAAGTCCTCGCGCTCACCGGCGGACGCGGCGTCGATTGCGTGATCGAAAATGGCGGCATGGGCACGCTCCAGCGCTCGTTCGAATGCGTCGGCTACGGTGGCAAAGTCACGCTGATCGGCGTGCTCTCCGGGCGCGAGGGCAGCGCCAATCCGCACGACCTCATGTTCAGACAGGCCAGCCTCCACGGCATCGGCGTCGGCAGCCGCGCCAGCCTCGAGCAGCTGATTCAGGCCATGGAGGTCAATCGCATCAAGCCCATCATCGAAAAGGTTTTCCCGTTCGACCAGGCCGCCGAAGCCTTCCGCCTTCAGGCCTCCGGCAATTTCATGGGCAAAATCGCGATCTCCATTTGAACTAGTTCGCCGCGCTCTTGCGCTCGCCACCAACGACGTCGAGCGCCGCTTCCTGCGGCGGCGGATCGCGGAAATGTCGATTCGATAACCGTTTTTTCGCCCGTTGCCCTAAACCTTTTTTGCCTTCGACCGATAACCACATCGGAGGTGCTCCGTATGGCTAGTGCAGTAAATGCTCTCAATTCCGTTAGCTCGATCCAGGGTCTTTCCGCACTCAACAAACTCATCCAGGACGAAATCGCCAGAGCAGAGGCGCAACGCTCGGCGATTCCGCAGGACACCGTCACGCTGAGCCAGGCTTCCCGGCAGGCATTGACTGCGAATCAGCCCGCTGTTCCGAATCCGGCCGCCTAATCGGGCGCCCACGATTCCGAGCGACGCCAACCGCCACCCGAACACATCCCCGGCTTCGCAGGCGCGCAGCCTGTGATCCAAAAGGGGGCGCCGGTGCGCCCCCTTGCATCGAGCGACGTGTCGCCGCCTGACGCGACTAAAGTTTTCGTGTCCCCATCCGATAGTAGACATGGAGGTATTCGTATGGCCAATGCCATCACCGCCGTGCAGGGAACCACCGCTGTCGATCACACGCCGCAACCGCAGAAGGCGGCTCAAACCCCCGCGAAATCTTCGCCGCTCCCAAACGACACAGTCACGCTGAGCCAGACCGCCAAACCGGCCCCCGCCGCAAGTCAGACGACCAAGACGACCCAGGCGAGCGGCGACGTCGACCACGACGGCGATAGCCGCTAGTCCGCCCCTGACGATCCGACAAGGATCGTCATCCTGAACCCGACGGTTTGGTTTGCTGTCGGGTGAAGGGCTTCTCGTCGGCCCTTTTGATTCTTGCACGCGGCCAGTTTTACGTGGACCCTGCGGCTCTGGCCGTGTAGCATCGATCCATGCCCACGAAATGTTCTCGTTCAGGTTGCTCGCGCCCAGCGGACAAAGAGTGCGTCGAGTGTGAGCAGTCCTTCTGTTCCCAGCACTACGAGACTTGCGGCTTGTGCCAGGGGACCGTGTGCCACGACTGCCGCGAAGCGCACCAGTCGAACCCGTTGCACATCCAAGACACGCCAAGCGCCTGACCCGCCGCGCCGCTCGTTGATTTGCCTCTTCGGAGCCCCCCCGGTTTTGTGTCGAATAGAATGTGCACCGATCGTTTGTTTTGAGTGGGTTACGGCGATTTCTATTCGGCGTGAGTGTCGAATAGAAATGCCCGGATTCTGGCTTGTCGTGGGGCCAAGGCCCCACGCTTTCACCGCGGCGCGATTCAAGCCCGCACAGACACGTTCGGTCGCCGCGGCGACCTCAGTGCGGGCAGGAGTGTCTGTGCCACTGGGGACGGCGAAATCTTGTGTCGACCTGAGAGTGTGCCGGGGCTTTGTTTTCAGTGGGATAGATGGGTTGACAGGTGGCACCTTGTGTCGACCTGCCTCGAAAGTTTGTGACACTTTGTGAGGGTGCGCAGCTTTTGTTTTCAATGAGATACGCGGGAAATTACTTTGCATGGTGTGACACTTTGGAAGCCGTGATTGGTGAGTGGTGATTCGTGATTCGTGGGTCGCGGAGAGGGCTCGATTCGAGCGGTCCAGGGTTAAAACCCTGGCAGAAAGGGGTTGGCTTTTCGTGGGGCCAAGGCCCCACGCTTTCACCGTGGCACAAACGCCACGGCGCTCAGGCCAAGCGGAATACGTTGCGCTCCGGGCATTTGCCTTGGCGCGGGCAAAGTCGTGGCGTCGCGGGCTTCGGTGATGCGAAACCGTCAAATCCTTCATAAGTTGTTCTCGTTGGACGCCGCTTGAGTCCCGGTTAGGAAGAACCGGGATCTGCAATCCCATGCGTTCGCGGGTGCGGCGTCTTATCCCGGTTGGACCTCGCCGGGACTTGGATCGTGCCCTTGTACAGAGGAAGGGCACGCATTCACGCTACGGGAATTTGGCGCGCGTGTCTATGGGTTGGAAGTACAGAAAAAGTACAGTTCTAGAACTAGGTGCAATTGAGGCTTCTGATCGTGAAAAATCTTGAGCGCCCTGTGGTCTCTCGGGAGCGTCTGTTACGATCAAAGCTCACTGGCCTTCCCATGCCCAATGGGAATCGCTTCGCGCAGTATTGCGACAGTTTCGTAACTTTAGTCTTTCGGAGGATTTTTGTCGGGTAGGAGCGGGCCTATGACCAAGGGATTGCAGGAACTGCTGGAAGCCGCGAAGAAGATTGAAATGTCGGCGGAACAGAAGGAAGAACAGCACCGAAGTTTCGCTTACGGGAACGCGAACATCGAAAACCCACGCGTCACGCGCGAGATGGTTGATAAAGCGGCGGAGGCGTTGAAGGGTGAATAAGGGATCGCATGGATCCGGAAGGTCGGCACATCGGGGCATGAGCAAGACGATGAGTGTGCGGATCGATCGCGACAACTACGAGTTCCTGCACGAGATCACGAAAGAGGAGGGCAGCGACCTGTCCAAAGCCGTTCGCGAACTGGTCACGCGCGGACGAATCCTGCTGGCGGTCGAGAGATACAAGAAGGGGGAGGCGTCGCTCGGCAGGGCCTCGGAATTGGCGGGGGGGGCGGTGGGGCAGATGATGACGATCCTGGCGGAATTCGGAGTCGAAAGCAGGCTGGAGAAGGAAGACTACCTCCAGGGGCTCAAGAATCTGGAAAAGCTCTGGTGATCTGACTGAGGCCGCACAGAAAGCCATCCCGGCTGCGTTCTTCCGGGACTGACTTCGTGGCCCCTGCCCGGAGGAAGGGGACGTTTTGACGCTACAGGAATTTGGCGCGGGAATCTATAGGGTCGAAGTACAGAAAAAGTACAGGCTGTCCTTTTCACAGTCCGCTGCGCGGCGGCACAGTGCTCGGTGAGATTTAGGCAGCGATGGAGTCCACAGGAACGGTCTGACAAACTTCGCGTCAGAAATCTGGTACGATTGCCCGCCAGTATCAGGCGCAGACACGTGGCCCTGTCCCAATTACTCGATATAAGTGATCGCGTCCGTGCGACCCGGCCGTACGGTCCCCGAATCGTCGATAAACCAACACCGGCGCATGATCCTATGGCTCCCTTTCTAAGATGGGCGGGGGGGAAACGGCAGATTATCCGACACCTACTTGAACTACTGCCCCGGGATGTAGCGCGGCGACGATACCACGAGCCGTTTGTTGGTGCGGGCGCAATGTTTTTTGCGCTGCAACCGCCCAGGGCTGCCCTATCAGACGCGAACGAGCATCTGATACGGTGCTACGAGTTCGTGCGAAGCGACTGGCAGCTTGTCGCGGAATATCTGCGAAGGCATGCAGCACTGACATCGAAATCCCACTATTACGAGGTACGGAATTCGTACAACGCGTCGGGTTACAGCGCCGCGCAAGCCGCAAGATTTGTCTACCTCAACAAGACGTGCTTCAACGGAATTTTTAGAGTGAACCGCCAGAACGAATTTAATGTGCCCTACGGGTGGAAAGAGCCACCTTCGCTCCCCGATGCAAGCGTTCTGAAACGCGCTAGCTGCATTCTTCGGCATGCAACCCTCAAGTCCGTGTCATTCGAGGGTGCTCTGCGAGCCGTTGCGCCTGGGGACTTTTGTTACCTCGACCCGCCATACCCACCCCTAAATGAAACCGCCTATTTCACGCACTACACGAAATCGCGCTTTAATAGCGTCGATCAGGAGTGGATTTCGCTCAAGGCCAAGGAACTGGACAGAAACGGCAGTCTCTTCATGATGACCAACGCTGACACGAGCCGGATTCGCAGGCTATACAAGGATTTTCACATCTCATCGCTTCCGGTTACGCGATATGTAACCTGTAAGGCCCAGCGCCACAGAGTAAGGGAGTTGGTGATTAGAAACTACTAGATGCAACCCACGAGGGGCGCTCCGAGTTCGCTTGAGAAGCTAGCGTAGCTGGAGTGGTGTATTTCATTAGAGGGTAAACTCCGAGTGCAACGTGCGTCCCGCAGTAATCTGAAAATCCATAAAGTCCGTCGCCCAGTTCGGGTTGCGATGGACGTCCCAAAACCTGTTTTTGCCGCGAAGAAGAGCATCGACAAGACTTCGGAACCGAACGAGCCTATGGTAAGCGATGATTTGAACGGAGTCGACGTCCGGAAACCTGTCAGCTTGGGGGATCGGCGGCGTGGCAAAAGGAATTTCGGAAATCCGGTCGATTCGGGCCTTCAGGGCTTCTCTGTTCAATGGTCGGAACTGTGGAAACTGGGGAATGTGGTCTGCATACTGCGCCCAATCGCGGTGATCCACTTCCGAATTGTCGTGGATGAAAAAGGGGTCCGGCATGAAGTGCTGGTCGTCTTTGACGAGCGCCCAATAAATCTGATGCTCGCGCCCCGCCTTTTCGTCGAAATTGCAGACGTATCGCCCCGCTAGGATCTCGAGGCGAGCCGTGCGCCGCAAGGTGAACAGACGGAAATAGCCAAGCAGGTGCGCAAATGCACGAATTGAGTAGTGACTAGAGTAATAGCCCGTCGCCGATGACCAGGTAGGACTCACATCAGTCAGCGAGCAGGAAATCAGAAAGCTGTGTACGGCCCGCATCCACATGTTAACGGCGGCTGTTGTGAACATGATCGCCGTGTCGCGAGCGATATTTCGCGTGACTGAATGTTTCCTGGGAACACCCGCGATGGTTTTGGTCAAGGCCTGGGAAAGCGAGTCGGCGGGAGGAAACGCAGAAGCGGCAGCCACACCGCCCAAGGCCTCTAGATCCGCTAGTACGCGATTTCGGAGTTTCGCATCAATCTGCATGCTGCCGTACCAACTGCTTCCTGATGTGTGCTCGACTCTTCGATGCAAGCTCCTTCAGTGTTTCAGGGCTGAGCCGAGACGGAATTTTTCTTGACGACGTTGCAGCCACCCAAAGTCTATCTCTGAACCTACCGAGCCCGCCGCTTCCCAGGTAGCCTTTTGCCTTGAAATCGCCCTTCGCCAAGAACAACCCGTCCCGAGTGAGGCGTGCGCGGTTCATCGTACCCCGCAACCATTTCTCAAGTAGGATCCGTGCACGCTCAGAAACGAGCTGCGTCCCGCTCCTTTCCAATTGCCAAATACACGCAGGGATCAAGGTTAGGAATGAGACGATCGCGCGACCTTGGTACGCAACGTTTTCAGGGTCCAAAGCGTCGGACTCGGACACGTCTTCCTTCCTTCCGGTCGCATCAAGCCATGCGTCTAAACATTGTGCGAGAAACTCGGCCTGCGCTTCGAGGCTCCTCAGTCCTGCCCCCGACATGTCGTCGAGAACTTCCTCGATGGCCGAGTTCAGCGTGGCGAGTGTGACTACTTCCTTCACGCCGAACTTGATGCCAGGGATTCTGAATCATTCCCACCAGGGGCCCGATCTCCAGCATCAGTTTGCGTCCGAGATCCTGGGCACGCTCCTTGTCATCCAACGGCCCGCGAGGCCCGCGTGCGGTAGGGAAAAGATCGGCGACGAGCGACCGATCGACTTTTTTCTGGTAGAAGTTCACGTCGATGAAGATTTGTGCCTGATGACGAGGCGCCTCACCCGGCTTGTCTAAGTCGAGAAAGATTTCTGCCGGTATGTCCCATTCCTCGAGAGGACGTTCTTCGCGTAATAGTCGGACCGCAAAATACGCACCATTGATTCGATGCTGACCGTCAATAACGGAGAAATCTAGATCGGAACTGTTCTCATCAAACACTAGATTTCCCACACCGCGTGGAGGCCCGACTGGAGGCTCCTCGAGCGTGGCACCGTTCACGTGTAGAAGCACGTTCGAAAATGTCGGGTATCCGCTCCTCTGAAATCTCGCAACATTTGGCAATTCCGGTGGCCATTCCCTTCCCGGCTCACCTGCCGTCGGGCCGTAGATATCTCCAAAGAACTGCTCGATCCACTTTGGTGCGTCGGTTATTTCACGTTGCAGCAGATAGGCCGCGATCTGCGCGACACGCTTCCAGTCCAGCGATCTTTGAATCGCGCGAACCTTTTCGGGCTTGCGGTGCGGGAAGTGCGGCTTGCCGGGCCACCAATCCATTAGTTTAACAACATCAAGTGCCGCCAGGCAGTGGCGCACCTCGTGTAATGCACCGCGGATAAACGGATTCGCCGGCACAATCACTGAGATCTTGTGGAATGAGGGATCCGAGCTCTTCGGTGCCGCGGTTTTCGCGTTCATTGGTTTCTTCCTGGCGACGAAATCCGACTTCACTCACTAGGATAATGATTGCTGATAATCCGGCGGTGATTATTGCAAAGGGTAACACCCCTCTGCAAGGATTCTAGCCAGGCAGGTTCGCACAGAACAAGAGTGTCTGTGCCACTGAACACCAATCACCAATTGCTACTCACCGATCAGAAATTTCGGTATTCTCGTTGACCTATGCATGATCTGGGATTTGTGCGGGAGCACCTGAACGTAATCGAGAAGATGGCGCGGGATCGCGGGATCACGCTGGACCTGGCGCCGTTTCGCGAGCTGGACGCCGAGCGGCGGAAGATCATCACGTCGACCGAGCGGATGAAGGCGGAGCGCAACAAGGCCAACGAAGAGATTGCGGCGCTGAAGAAGGCGGAGAAGGCAGAACCGGGCGCAGCACACCGAGAGCAAGACAAGAGCCGGCGAGACGCCGGCGCTACCAAACTGGACGAGATTCTGGCGCGGATGAAGCAGGTGTCCGAGCAGATCAAGGCGGACGACGAACGCGTGGCGGCGCTGGACGAGCGGATGAAATATTTCCTGCTGACGATTCCGAATATTCCGCATGCGAGCGTGCCGGTGGGGCACAGCGCGGCGGACAACGTGGTGGTGCGGACGTCGGGCGCGCCGCCGAAATTCGATTTCGCGCCGCGGCCGCACTGGGAGATCGGGGAGCGCTGCGGAATCCTGGATTTCGAGGCGGCGCAGAAGATGAGCGGCGCGCGGTTCGCGGTCTATCGCGGGCTGGGGGCGCGGATGGAGCGGGCGATCGCCAATTTCTTCCTGGACATCCACACGAAAGAGAGCGGCTACACGGAAATCCTGCCGCCGTTCGCGGTAAACACGGCGGCGCTGACCGGAGTGGGCCAACTGCCGAAATTCGCGGCGGACATGTTCCACCTGGAAGGCACGGACCTGTGGCTGACGCCGACGGCGGAAGTGGAGCTGACGAATCTTTACCGCGACGAAACGATCGACGCGGACGCGCTGCCGATCAAGGTGTGCGCGTGGACGGCCTGTTTCCGCAGCGAGGCGGGCGCGGCGGGGAAAGACACGCGCGGGATCAAGCGGCAGCACCAGTTCCAGAAGGTGGAGCTTTTCAAGTTCACGCGGCCGGAGCAGAGCTACGACGAGCTGGAGAGCCTGGTGCGCAACGCGGAAAAATGCCTGGAGCGGCTGGGGCTGCACTACCGCGTGGTGCAGCTGTGCACGGGCGACATGGGATTCGCGTCGTCGAAGACGTACGACATCGAGGTGTGGCTGCCGTCGTCGGGCGAGTTCATGGAGATTTCGTCGTGCTCGAATACGGAGGCGTTTCAGGCGCGGCGGTCGGGGATCCGGTTCAAAAGCGCGAAGGGCGGGAAGAGCGAGTACGTGCACACGCTGAACGGGAGCGGGCTGGCGGTGGGGCGGACGTGGATCGCGATCGTGGAGAATTATCAGCAGGCCGACGGGAGCGTGAGGCTGCCCGAGGCGCTGTGGCCGTACATGGGGACGGAAAAGATTCCCGCGAAGGGGTGACCGTGCCCGTGCCTTCGCGGAGACGGAACTAGCAGGCTGCGGAAAAAGGCAGTGAAGAGTGTCCTCAGGCGCTGAAGCGCATTGAGTGCAAGCCCTTTATGTCGGAGCTGAAGCTCCGACCCCCTAAAAAGCGCCCTTTCCCCGCAAACTGCTAAGAGCAACAAAACCTGCTGCGGGTGAGGCGCGCATTGGAATGGCGCTCCGCGCCGACGGTTTATGTCGGAGCTAAAGCTCCGGCCCCCTGAAAACCTGGGCGGAAAAGCCTCAGGTCTAAAGACCTGAGCTACATAGAACCGGAGCGCAACCAACAAAGAAGAATTTGCCCGCCTTCGCGCCGCGATGCGTCGCGACCCCGGAAAGCGGGGGAAAGGTGGCCCTACAAAGTCAACGGCGAAGAGAGATCCTTCGACTTCGCTCAGGATGACGGCGGAGAGGGACAGGCGTAACGGCGGGGCCGAAAGGCCTCAGCCCTACGAAACGGGGTGAGCTACATAAGACCGGGGCGAAAAACGGAGTACAAGAGCCGGCGAGACGCCGGCGCTACGAAAAAAAAAGGGGCGCAGGCCCCAAACCTCTGCCTGCGCCCCGGTGATTCGACTGCGACGTTAGGATTTGGGGGCGATCTTGTCGATGTGCACCGAGCCATCGTCCATCAGGTGGCCAGTGACTTTCACTTCCTGGCCGAGGTCCTTGTCGGCGTTGATGGCGTCCTGATTGTGAATGGCGATGACTTTCTTGTCCGCGCCGGTCACGAAGACCCAGGAAGCGCCCTTGGTCTTCACGCAGGTCTGGGCGCAGGCCTTGTGATCGGCGCTGGTGCCCTTGGCGCCGCAGTGGCTATCGCTGATCCAGCCGGTCCAAGACATCGTCTTGTTGTCCGCGCTGGCGGCCAGGCTGAGAGTGGCAAAGAGAACTGCGAGCAAACCGAGTGTGCTGAGAGCTTTCCTCATATTTAGTTCTCCCTTTTTCCGGATTGAACGAGCCGGCTGCGAGAATTCGCGGCGGCCCGGACGGTCATATTCACTACCTTGAATGCAATGGGGCCGAAAAATCATCCCTGCGCGACGGGGCGCGGGTTGGCTGGGACTTCCAGCTATACCGCAAAGGCGGTGGGAGTGCCAGCTGAAATCGCGGCAGTTCCGTCGCGCACAGTACGCGCGCACGGTTCTGGAACGGCTATACCCAGGTGCGGAACGCGCAACGGCGGCCGACGAGCAGCTGGAATTTAAGTAACACACTTATTTTCAATGGAATACAGGGGGTGCGCGCGGAACCCTGGATGTCCCAATATGTTACTTCTTTGCCTCACTTTCGCTTGTTTGGAGAGGGTTTCCATTGACATCCTCGACTGCTTCGCTAAACTTCGATTCTCGCGAGACTTACGAGCACCCGGCCCCGCGTAAAGTTGCAAACGGTTCGGAGCTTCGCGTTTCCCACCCCAGGAGGAAGGCAAGATGGCGACGGTTGCCAAGGCGGCCCCCCAACCAGTACCCCGAATTGCGCCTCGCGAGGATTTGAACCCGTTCCGAATCGCACAGATTCAGTTCGATCTCGCCGCTGAGTACCTGAAGCTCGACGCAGGCCTCCGCCAAATTTTGCGCACGCCCAAGCGCGTGCTGGAAGTGTCCATCCCGACGAAGATGGACAACGGGCAGATAAAGGTTTTCACGGGATACCGCGTGCAGCACAACGTGACGCGCGGGCCGGCGAAGGGCGGGCTGCGCTACCATCCGGGCGTTACGCCGGATGAAGTGAAGGCGCTGGCGATGTGGATGACGTGGAAGACCGCGGCGGTGAACATTCCGTTCGGCGGCGGCAAGGGCGGCGTGATCTGCGATCCGAAGCGGATGAGCAAGCCCGAGCTAGAGCGCATGACGCGGCGTTACACGTCGGAAATTCTGCCGGTCATCGGGCCGGAGCAGGATATTCCCGCGCCGGACGTCTACACGGATTCGCAGACGATGGCGTGGATAATGGACACGTATTCGATGACCAAGGGATATTCGACCCTCGGCGTGGTGACGGGCAAGCCGGTGTCGATCGGCGGCAGCGAAGGGCGCAAGGACGCGACGGCGCGCGGATGCCTGGTGGTGGTCGAAGAGGCGTGCAAGGTGAAAAAGATGTCGCTGCGCGGAGCGAGCGTGGCGATCCAGGGATTCGGCAACTCGGGTTCGCAGGTCGCGCGGTTGTTTGCGGAGAAGAAAGCGCGGGTGATAGCAATCAGCGATTCGCGCGGCGGCGTGTTCAATTCGCGCGGGATCGATCCGCTGAAGGCGATGCGCTATAAGGAACGTTCCGGGACGGTGGTGGGCATGCCGGGCACTTCGCGGATCTCGAACGACGATCTGCTGACGATGAAGTGCGACATTCTGATCCCGGCGGCGCTCGAAAACGTGATCACGCTGAACAACGCGGACCAGATCAAGGCGAAAATCGTCGCCGAAGCGGCGAATGGACCGACAACTCCTCATGCGGATGAAGTGCTGGCGCGCAAGGGAATCATGGTGCTGCCCGACATTCTGACGAATGCGGGCGGGGTGACAGTCAGCTACTTCGAATGGGTGCAGGATTTGCAGAGTTTCTTCTGGCCGGTCTCCGAAGTGAACTCGAAGCTCGAGACGGTGATGCGCCAGGCATTTCAAGACGTGCACGAATCGATGCGCAAGCATCGCGCGCACATGCGCACCGGAGCTTACGTGCTGGCTGTGGGCCGCGTGGCGGATGCGACGCTGGTCCGCGGGCTTTTCCCCTGATTCACAGATCTCGTCGAATCTTTATCTCCCTTGGCGACCGATAATCCGCATTAACTCGACTCTACTTTTCGCACGTATCGACTATGTACCATGTATGGTACAATCGCCCGCGTGGGCGATGAACCCAAGCCACGGCCGGGTCGAGCTTCCGGCTCCGAGGGGAAACGAATCCCGGCGTTTTTCTATCGGACAGAAACAGGCCGCGAGCCCGTACGAGAATGGCTGAAAGAACTCTTACCCGACGACCGAAAGCGTATTGGAGACGACATCAGGACCGTCGAGTTCGGATGGCCCATGGGCATGCCCGTGTGCAAGCCTATCGGAGATGGCATCTACGAAATCAGAACGCGTTTAGTCCAAAACCGGATTGCGCGGCTTCTCTTTTACATCGACAAACGAAGCCGAATGATTTTGCTTCACGGTTTCATCAAGAAGACGCAGAAGACCCCGAGTAGGGATCTGCACTTAGCAAGGGCCAATCGGGACAAACATCAAAGGGGAACTTTATGAGGGCAAAGGTAAGACGCAAGAACATCAACCATACCGGATCGAGTTTTGACAGCTTTCTCGAGGAAGAAGGAATTCGCGACGAAGTCGACGCCGTCGCGATCAAGCGCGTGCTGGCATGGCAATTCGAGCAGGCGATGGCGAAGCAACAGAAAACGAAGCAAGCCATGGCCAAGCAGCTTCGGACCAGCCGATCGCAACTCGATCGTCTGCTCGACCCACAAAACGTATCGGTGACTCTCGATACGATTACACGTGCGGCGCGGGCGCTCGGCAAGCGCCTTATCATTCGAGTCGCAGAACCAAAGACGCGCCGAGTGTAGCTTGCGCAGCGACTTCCCTTCTCATAATCGCTGCTGTAATTCCGCGAGCGCGAAAATATTTGTTGCGCGCGACGGCGCAAGGCGCGTACATTTTGTTTTGCCGGCACGCCCAGCGTGAAGGGTGTCGCCGGCATACGTGTCTAGCGCGAGGACGCGGCGGAATTGAGCAGCCATCACCACCACATGGGCAACGGCCACAACGCACCTCCCATACTGCTGACCATTGCGGGATTCGATCCGACGTGCGGCGCGGGCATCGCCGCTGATTTGAAAACATTCGCGGCGCATAACTGCTACGGAATCGCGGCGGTGACGGCGCTGACGGTGCAGTCGACGCTGGGCGTGCGCGCCGTGCAGGCGACTCCGGCGGCGACGCTGCGCGCGCAGCTCGAAGCGCTGGCTGAAGACGCAACGATTGCCGCGGTGAAAATCGGAATGCTGGCGAACCGCGCGAATGCATCGGTGGTGGCGGAGTTTTTGGACAAACATAAATTCCCGCACGTGGTGCTCGATCCAGTGTCGCGCCCGACAGCGGGCGACGCGGAGCTGCTCGATGCGGCGGGACTGAAATTCGTTCGCGACGAACTGCTAAAGCGCGCGAGCGCGATCACGCCGAATATCCCCGAGGCGGAATTTTTGACGGGGATGGAAGTGAAGGACGTCGCCGGGATGAAGGCCGCGGGACAGAAACTGCTCGAAATGGGCGCGCGGGCGGTGATCGTAACCGGCGGGCATCTCGAAAAGCCGGTCGACGTGCTGTGCGAGGGAACCGAGATTGAAACTTTCGGCGGAGATCACGTCCGGAGCCCGAATACTCACGGCACCGGCTGCACGTTCTCGTCCGCGATTGCGGCGCAGCTCGCGACCGGGCAGCAACTGCACGAGGCCGTGATCCTGGCGAAAGCCTACGTGACGAAGGCGATCGAGAAGTCCTACCAGACCGGCAAAGGCGCCGGGCCGCTGAACCAGCTGTTCCGTTTCCACCAGGAGCCGCCGGCGCGCGGAGTCCACGAAGTGCCCCAGCACGGGATGCATCCTGCCGCAGAACCCGCCGCGCATTAGGAACTTCCCACAAAGGCCCGGAGACGCAGGGAAGAAAGAGAGATTCTTCGACTGCGTGACCGGACGTCCGCCGCCGCGGACGAAAGGTAAAGACGTCCGGTCACTCCGCTCAGAATGACGCCCTGATCATTGCCGGCACTTAAACGAAAATCAGATAGATGGCCATGGCGACGCCGACGAGCGCGAGAAACGCGGCGAGAGCGATCGCGCTGCGCGATGGCCGCGTGTAGTCGCGCTCGCCACGATTCAACTGGCCCACCAGCCGCACGTGGTGAAACGACGCGAACAGATCCACGAGAACACCGGCCGCGATCAGCGCAGTCCCGAAGTAAATCGAGAGCCCGTGCCTGGGAGCGGGCACCGCGGGCTCGACCACGTGAATTTCCTGCAGGAAAAGCCCGAAGCGCGCGACGACGAAACCGAAGCCCATGAGCGCGAGGCCGGTGCGAATCCAGGCGAGAAAGGTGCGCTCGGCGGCGAGATAGTCGCTGGCACCGGCGGTTCCGGATGATTGGGCTGGCGATGCCACTCGCGAACGACCTCCGCGCTACCTACGATACACGATTCGTCCGGCGACGATGGCGGCCATCGGCGCGCCGCGAAATGCGCGGCCGTCGAAGGGCGTGTTGCGCGATTTGCTAGGAGAATCGGCGGCGCGATAGGTCCATTCGCGGTCGGGCGAGAAAATGGTGAGATCGGCGGGCTGGCCGGCGGCGATTTTGCGTTCGATGTCGAGAACCCGCGCCGGGCCCGTGGTGAAAAGCTCGACCAGGCGCATCAGCGAAAGTTTTCCCGGATGCACGAGCTCGGTGAGGCCGAGCGCGAGCGCGGTTTCAAAGCCGGTGATGCCGAAGGGCGCGCGATCGAATTCGACGTCCTTGCTCGCGGCGTGGTGCGGGGCGTGGTCGGTGGCGATGGCATCGACGCTGCCGTCGGCGAGGCCGGCGATGAGCGTGTCGCGATCGGAGCGCGAGGCGAGCGGCGGATTCATTTTATAGCTCGTGTCGTAGCGCACGTCCTCGTCGGTGAGCGTGAAGTGATGCGGCGTGACTTCGCAGGTGACGCGAAGCTTGTTCTTCTTCGCGGCGCGGACATATTCGAGCGAGGCAGCCGTGGACATGTGAGCGATGTGGAGGCGCGCGCCGGTGAGCAGCGCCATTTCGACGTCGCGGCCAACGCAAATCGATTCGGACTGCGCGGGAATGCCCTGGAGGCCGAGCTTGAGTGAGTGCGGGCCTTCGCGCATCACGCCGCCGGCGAAAAGCGAGGGATCCTCGCAGTGGTCGATCACGGGAAGGCCGAGCGGGTTGCAGTAGTCCATCACCTGGCGCATCAGGCGGGCGGTGGCGACGGGCTTGCCGTCGTCGCTGACGGCGACGATGCCGGCGGATTTCATGGCGGAAATTTCGGCGAGCGCCTCGCCTTTGCTGCCGAGCGAAGCGGCGCCGATCGGCCAGACGCGCACGGCGCCGACGGCTGCGGCGCGATCGACGATCGAGCGAGTGACCGACGCGTTGTCGTTCACCGGTTGCGTGTTGGGCATGCAGCAGACGGCGGTGAATCCTCCGCGCGCGGCGGATTTTGTGCCGGTCTCGATGGTCTCGGACATTTCCTGGCCGGGTTCGCGCAAGTGGCAGTGCAGATCGATGAAGCCGGGAGCGACGACGAGGCCCTTGGCGTCGAAGATTTCGGCGCCGGAGGCGTCCAGATTCGCGCCGATCTTCGAAATGCGGTCGCCGTCGAGAAGCACGTCGAGCGCCGCGTCGGTTTTCGTTGCCGGGTCGAGGATGCGGCCGTTCTTAATCAGAAGCATTCGAGCGATCCTTTGCGGGATGGGGCGCGTCGGCCGAAGCACCGCCGATGAGATGGTAGAGCAGGGCCATGCGAATCGCGAGGCCGTTGGTCACTTGTTCGAGCACGCAGGACTGCGGGCCGTCCGCGACGGCGGAATCGATTTCGAGGCCGCGAACGATCGGGCCGGGATGCAGGACGAGCGCGTCGGGGTTCGCGAGCTTGAGGCGCGCGGGCGTGAGCTGAAATTGGGAGATATATTCGTCGGGGGCGAGCGCGGGCTCGTGGATGCGCTCGGTTTGCACGCGCAGGACCATAACAACGTCGGCGCCGGCGAGGCCTTCGTCGATGCGGTGAACGACGCGGATGCCGGGCGCGAGCTGTTCCAGTCCGCGCGGAACCCACATGGCCGGGCCGCAGAGCGTGATTTTGACGCCGAATTTGCTCAGGACGTGAATATTCGAGCGCGCCACACGGCTATGGAGAATGTCGCCAAGGATGGTGACGTTCCAGCCTTCGAGCTTGCCTTTGCGGTCGCGAATCGTGAGCGCGTCGAGCAGGGCCTGCGAGGGATGCTCGTGCGTGCCGTCGCCGGCGTTGAGCACGGGAATTTCGAGACGCCGGGCGACGAATTCAGGCGCGCCGGAGGAGGCGTGGCGAATGACGATGCCGTCGGGGCGCATGGCCTCGAGCGTGCGGACGGTGTCGATGAGCGACTCGCCCTTCTTCAGGCTGGAAGATTCGGCTTGCAGAGCCATGGTATCGGCGCCGAGGCGGGCTGCGGCGGTGGCGAAGCTGATTCGCGTGCGCGTGGACGTTTCAAAGAACGCCATCGCGACGGTTTTGCCGCGCAGGGTGGCGAGTTTCTTCAAAGGATGGCGCTGGAATTCCTGGAAAGGTTTGGCTTGATCGAGAATAAATGTAATTTGTTCGCTGGTGAGGTTTTCCGTTCCGAGCAAGTGTGAAAGGCGCAGGAGCACTTTTTCCCTTTAGGCACTGCCTCCGGACCGTTCCCGCACGAAATCAGGGAACCCGGTCCACCAGCATAACGCGTTCTTCGGCATCGATCTCCCGAAGGCGAACTTCGACGATTTCGGTGTCGGTGGTCTGAACTTTTCGGCCGACGAACGAGGCCTCGACCGGGAGTTCGCGATGGCCGCGATCGATCAGGACACAGAGCTGGATGCGGCGCGGCCGGCCCAGATCGAACAGGCCGTTCATCGCGGCGCGGATCGTACGGCCGGTGTAGAGCACGTCGTCGACGATCACCAGGTCGCGATTGTCCACCGGGAAATCGATCTGCGTGGACTGTACGATCGGGTGCTGGCCGACGGTCGATAGATCGTCGCGATAGAGGGTGATGTCGAGCGTGCCGACCGGAACCTCCACATTGGCGAAGCCGCGGATCTGCTTCGCCAGGCGCTCGGCAAGCGGAACGCCACGCCGGCGCACGCCGATGAGGGCGAGGTCTTTAGCCCCTCCACTATTTTCGACGATTTCATGGGCCAAGCGGCTCAGAGTGCGGCCAATCTCTTCTGCCGAGAGGAGTTGTCTTTTTTCGACGACCGGCATCGCAGGGCACATCCTAGCATAGAGTCCGGCGAGTTCGAGCCGCGGAAGGCGCGGAAAAATCGAGGAGGGGGCGGGCGTTCTTGACCCGCGTGCTAGACTCATTGGCAGTGAGCTCGCCAGAGCGGGTGCGAGTCCCCGAAACAACCTCGGGGGTTGACCTCCGAGTCAGCATCGGCAGTATCCATCTCAAAAATCCAATCATTGCAGCAAGCGGGACGTTCGGTTACGGCGTCGAATTCGCGGAGCTCGTCAATCTGAACCGGCTCGGAGGAATCGTCGTCAAGGGACTTTCCGCCCAGCCAATGGCCGGCGCCCCGGCGCCGCGCATGTGCGAGACGCCGAGCGGCATGATCAATGCTATCGGGCTCCAAAACATCGGGGTCCGCGCCTTTGTCTCCCAAAAGCTGCCCCAGCTTCGCCGATTCGACACCGCGATCATTGCCAACGTCTTCGGCCATACGATCAACGAGTATGTCGAGGTGATTCGTGTCTTGGAGGACACAGATGGACTTGCGGCGTACGAGCTGAACATCTCCTGCCCTAACGTGGAACACGGCGGTGCCGAGTATGGTACCAACCCAATTTTTGCGGCGGAGGTCGTCTCGGCCGCTAAGACGGCTTGCCGGAGGCCACTCTGGGTAAAGCTCTCACCGGTTATTGGATCCATTGGACTTATGGCAAGCATCGCAGAGAAGGAGGGAGCCAACGCTGTAACGATAGCGAACACTTACCCGGCATTGTGTATAGATGCACACACCCGGAGGTCCCAACTTGGTAGTACGACGGGAGGGTTGTCGGGTGCCGGCATAAAACCTATAACCGTGAGGTTGGTTTACGAGGCTTCTAAGGTCTTACGCATTCCGATCATAGGACTTGGCGGTATAGAGTCTGCGGCCGATGTTGCCGAATATATGATCGCGGGAGCTTCGGCGGTAGAGGTAGGCACAGCGCACTTCGCGGACCCGAGAGCTTCTGAGAGGCTTGTAGGCGGGCTCGAAGAGTGGTGCCGGGACGAAAATTTGCTTGAAATCAATAAGTTGCGAGGATCCCTGAAGGCTTGATTCGGTTGCTTCCGGGAACCTCAAAATGCTAGAATTAATTGATTTCAGGGAGGTTAGTCGGATATGAGAGCTAAGATTTTCGTGGTTCTCGAATCGGTGTTTTTAGGACTGGGTATGCTTATCCTTACCCCGTCGGCCAATCCCACGGCCTTCGGTAAGGACGGCAGCCCTTCCCAAACAGCGTCAGCCCCCCTACCTACAACTGAAACGAATTCAAAGGCCCAGCAGAAACCGCTGGCGACCTGGGAGTGCACTACCAGCTGGTACGGCGGCGATTTCGACGGCCAGCAGACGGCAAACGGCGAAACCTATGATATGTATGCGGAGACTGCGGCCCACCCGACGCTGCCGCTCGGGTCGATCGTCCGGGTCGTAAACACGAGGAACCACCGAAGTCAGGTGGTCCGAATCAACGACCGCGGCCCCTATGTGGAAGGCCGCGAGCTCGACGTCTCGTACGCGGTTGCCAAGAAGCTTGGATTTGACCAGCGCGGTACCGCCAAGGTCCGCCTGGAACTGCTCGAGGTGCCCTCACGCCCCGCCCTGGAACGTCACGACTAATCGTAGCGCTGGACGTTGACCGCCTGGGGCCGGCCTGCGCCCTGGCGCGGCGTCTGCGAGGCGCAGCAGGCCTCTTCAAAGTTGGACTCCAATTGTTCTCGGCCGAGGGCCCGCAGGCGGTTAGGGCGCTTGCGGACCTCGGATTCGAGATCTTCCTCGATCTCAAATACCACGATATTCCGAACACGGTCGCCGGGGCGGTCGCCGCCGCGGCGGAGTTGCCCAAGGTGCGTCTGATCAACGTTCACGCGCTCGGCGGTCTTGAGATGATGCGAGCGGCGCGAGATGCCATAAGCGGCAGGCGGAAGCGCCCAGCGCTCCTGGCCGTGACGATCCTGACAAGCATGGATGCGCCAGAGCTTCGGCGCGTGGGTATTTCCGGGTCGCCGGCCAAGCGTGCGGTCGAGTTGGCGCACCTGGCGAAGCAAGCCGGGCTCGACGGTGTGGTTGCGTCGGGCAACGAGGCGCTGGCGATACGCCGGGAGTGCGGCCCCAAGTTTCTGATCGTCGTGCCGGGAGTCCGCCCGGCGAGCGCCGATTTGAACGATCAGGCGCGCGTGACGACGCCGACGCAAGCCATTCAAGGGGGCGCAAGCTATCTGGTGGTCGGCCGCCCCATCACCGGCGCGAAAGATCCTCGCGCCGCCGCGCTGAAAATCGCCAAAGAAATAGCAGACGCGAACCGCCGCTGAGTTCGCTTCCGTCCATCCCTGCTCCGCGCCGGCCAAGAGCGGGCGTGCTATACTGATCCTGATTGGGATGTATTCCCGGGATTTTGCTCCAGCGGCCCGGGTGTGAAAGGCAGGTCGCTATGGAATTTAGCCCTTGGCATCTGATTATTATCGCGGCTGTCTTCGTCTTGCTTTTCGGAGGAAGGAAGATTCCTGAGTTGATGAAGGGGCTCGGACAGGGAGTCCGCGAGTTCAAGGAAGGGATGCGCGGCGATCAGCCGCCCGCACAGGCGAGCCAGCCCGCGAATCCTCCGGCGACCAGCGCGCCCGCCCCAACGCCCGTCGAGGAGAAGAAGTAGCGCGAGAATCGAAAACGGCAGGTGCGGTTCGGTTCGATGCGGCGGCCAAGCGGCCGCCGTTCTTTTTTGCAAGCGAACTAACTTGCGGGCGCTTCTTTCCAGCCGAATTCCCGCAACAAAGACCAGAGCCGCGCGAGCGGCAATCCCATCACGTTGAAATAGCAGCCGTCGATGCGCGTGACGTAGCGCCCACCGATGCCCTGAATCCCGTACGCGCCGGCCTTGTCGAAAGGCTCGTTCGTGGCGATGTAGGCCTCTATATCGTCGTCCGAAAGTGCGGCGAAGGTGACTTGCGTGACTTCCTCGACGACGGCTTCCATCGCGCCCGGGCGACGGATCACCGCCAGCCCGGTGTGGACTTCGTGCTCGGTACCGCTCAGCAAGCGGAGCATCCGGCGCGCGTCGTCCGCCGATTCCGGCTTGCCGAGAATTTCGTCGCCCGCGACGACCACCGTGTCGGCGCCGATGAAAAGGCTGTCGTCGGGCTCGCGCCGCCCGCTCGCGGCGGCGCGAGCCTTGGTCAGCGCGACGCGACGGACATAATCCGCGCGCAATTCGCCGGGGCGGCGGGATTCGTCGATGATTTCCGCCAGCGTCTCGAACGGAATTCCGGCGTTGCGCAGGATTTCCGCGCGGCGTGGGGAGGCCGATGCCAGAATGATATTCATCCGCGTTTCTTGCCTCTTGAATTTTGCGCAGCGGCCTGCGCAGCGCCGTATGCAACCGCGGTCTCGTCCTTCGACCAGCCGAAAAGACGCGACAATTGTACCGGAGGCGCCTCAGGTTGCCACTCCAGATACTTTTCGGCGAGTTTCGCGCGAGCGATAGCGGGCTCGACGCTCCTAGCCGCAGCGATCTGTTCGGGAAATGCACGGCAGGTCAGCTCGAACCGATTCGACTCCCACGCGCCCGTTTCCTGTTCCTTACCGAAGTGTCCGACCACCAGCAATCCCTGCAGATCCAGCATCGCTCGCTTGAAGCGCACGTTGCCGGCCTTCGTTTCCATGCGGCAGAGGTGCCGGAGTTCGAGCGTGGCGAGCGGCCCGTGCTCGGCGAGAGCTTCCCAGATCACGCGCGCGTCGTCGCGGATTCGGCCATCGGCGTAAAAGCGCGCGTGATCGCCGGGCGCGAAGGCCGATTCGCGCATGGCCAGGAAATAAGGCAAATAGTCGAGCGAAATGAACGTTCCGCGGGTCCGGAAATACTTGGCGTAGAGCGCGCGGCGGCGGCGCGGCAGTTCGTCCTTCCACCGCCAAATCTTCTCGAAATATTTGTCGAAGACGAAATCGTCATCCGGTCCGCGGTGCGTGACGGCCCAGTAGAGCGATGGCAGCGCGACGTTATTGACCGGAAAAAGAACGCAGAAGCCAAGGGCGTCGATGTATTTGCGGGCGTCCGCAAGCGTGGCGACGCGCTTGGGCCAGCGAATTTCATTGGGAGGAGTGCGTCGCGAAGGCATCGGTAGCAGAAAAACTTACCACAGAGAACACAGAGAAGGCACAGAGGTCACAGAGAGAAAGGATCGCCACACGAATCGTTAGATAACGACGGACTCGCGGTATTCGCCGAAGGCGCGGCGCAGCGCGTCGGAAATTTCGCCGACGGTCGCGTAGGCCTCGACAGCGGCGAGAATCGCGGGCATGAGATTTTCGCTGCCGCGCGCGCGGCGTTCGACCTCGTCAAGCGCAACGCGCGATTTCGCGCCACTGCGGCGGGAGCGCAAAGCATTGAGGCGCGCGACCTGCGAGCGCTCGATTTCGGGATCGATGCGCAGAGTGGGTATCGACTGCTCGTCTTCACCCTGCGAGCGGGCCTGAAAGCGATTGACGCCGACGACGACCTGTTCGCCGCGTTCGATCGCCTGCTGGTATTCATACGCCGACTTCTGAATTTCCATCTGCGGGTAGCCGGCCTCGATCGCGCGCAGCATTCCGCCGAGCGCGTCGATCTCCGAAATATAATCCTGCGCGGCGGATTCGATTTCGTTGGTCAGTGTTTCGATGGCGTAAGAGCCGGCGACCGGATCGACTGTGTTCGCGACGCCCGTTTCCTGCGCGATGATCTGCTGCGTCCGCAGCGCGAGCAGCACGGAGCGCTCCGTGGGCAGCGCGAGCGCTTCGTCGAGGCCGTTGGAGTGCAGCGATTGGCAGCCGCCCAGCACGGCGGCAAGGCTTTGCAGCGCGACGCGCACGAGATTGTTTTCCGGCTGCTGCGCCGTCAGCGACGATCCCGCGGTCTGCGCGTGGAAGCGCAGCATCAGCGAGCGCGGATCCTTTGCGCCGAAGCGATCGCGCATCGTGCGGGCCCACAGGCGGCGGGCGGCGCGGAATTTGGCGATCTGCATCAGGAACTCGTTGTGCGAGTTGAAGAAGAACGAAATTTGCGGAGCGAACTCGTCGACCTGCAAGCCGGAGGCTACGGCCGCTTCAACGTACGCGATGGCGTTGGCCAGCGTGAAAGCGACTTCCTGCACGTCGGTCGATCCGGCCTCCCGGATGTGATAGCCAGAAATTGAAATGGCGTTCCAATTCGGCAGCTCACGGCGGCACCATCCGACAATATCGGTGACGACGCGTATCGCGGGCCGCAGCGGATAGATGTAGGTTCCGCGCGCGATGTACTCCTTCAGAATGTCGTTCTGCACCGTGCCGGCGAGGCGCGCGAGGCTGGCGCCCTGCTGCTTCGCCACCGCCACATAAAGAGCGAGCAGAATCGCCGCTGTCGAGTTGATCGTCATCGACGTCGAGATGCGCTCGAGCGGAATGCCCTCAAGGAGCGTCTGCATGTCCTCGAGCGAGTCGATCGCCACGCCCACCTTGCCCACTTCGCCAAGCGCGAGCGGGTGGTCGGAATCCATGCCGATCTGCGTGGGCAGGTCGAAGGCGATCGAAAGCCCGGTCTGGCCCTGGTCGAGGAGATAGCGATAGCGGCGATTCGATTCGATCGCGCTGCCGAAGCCGGCGTACTGGCGCATCGTCCACAGCCGGCCGCGGTACATCGTGGGGTAGACGCCGCGGGTGAACGGGAACTGGCCAGGGAAGCCGAGGTCGCGCGCGGCGTCCCATCCGGCAAGGTCGTCGGGACCGATGACCGGCTCCATGGGCAGGCCCGTGGGGCTGGCGGGTTTCTTCTGCGCGATGGCCGGGCGATTCTTGGAGTCGGCGGTCATTGTCCCGAACTCATCGGACGCGACGCGCGCGGCGAAATGCGGTAAACCCGAAAGCGGCCATCATCAGCGCGTAAATCACGACGAAGCCGATCACCCACGGCGCCGGCCGGTGCTTCCATTCGCGCCACACGACGAACGCTCCATAGCCGGCGAAGACCATGAACAGCGCGCCAGTAAGTTCGTGGAAGAGCTGGCGGGCGACGCGCCACCAGACGCGAAGCGTCACCAGAATCGAACGCCACAGCGCCGGAAGAATGCTAGCGGGCATGGGTCAATTCTAGGAGTTATACGCCAAATGGCAAGCGCGTGAGGCGCCCGAAACCCGGGGGCGCCGTAGCTTTAGCTACGTACATTCCACAGGATGCGAGGCCGTTGGCGTGATCTATACTCGGGTGATGATTTCGAAAACCGAACTGCTCGGCGCGATGCGCCGCTACTGGGGATACGATTCGTTTCGTCCCATGCAGGAGAAAATCGTGCGCAGCCTGCTCGCCGGAAAGGACACTTGCGTCGTAATGCCAACGGGCGGAGGCAAGTCTCTTTGCTATCAGCTGCCGGCGGCGATGATGGACGACAAAACCGTGATCGTGGTCTCGCCGCTGATCGCGCTGATGCAGGATCAGGCCGCTCAACTCGCTGAGATGGGCATCGCCTCCTCCGTGCTGAACAGCTCGTTGGACCCCAAGCAGCAGTCCCAAGTGATCCGCGACGCCTGCGGTGGAAAATTCCGGCTGCTGTATGTCTCGCCGGAACGGCTGGCGCGCGAAGATACTCTGGAATGGCTGAAGCGTGTGCCAATTTCTTTTTTCACTATCGACGAAGCGCATTGCATATCGGAGTGGGGGCACGAATTCCGGCCGGAATACCGGCAGCTGAGCCGGTTGCGGCAGCACTTCCCCGATAGTCCCATCGCGGCCTTCACTGCCAGCGCCACCCGGCGGGTGCGGCACGATATCGTCGAGCAGCTGAAGCTCCGCGATCCTGACAAATACATCGCCAGCTTCCATCGCCCGAATCTGCGTTACAGCGTAAAAGAATGCGACGCGGGCACACAGCAGGATTTGCTGCTGAGCGCGTTGCGACAGCATGCCGGCAGCAGCGCGATCGTCTATTCGCCGACCATTGCGCGCGTCGAGCAGACCGTGGACTTTCTCAAAGCGCAGGGAATCGAAGCGATTGGCTACCACGGGAAGATGGAGCAGGCGACGCGAAGAACCAATCAAGAGACGTGGATGTCGGACGAGGTGCGCGTTCTGGTGGGCACGGTCGCGTTCGGTCTGGGTATCAACAAGGCAGCGGTGCGCGCGGTGATTCATCTGTCGCTGCCGAAATCGATCGAACAGTACTACCAGGAAGCGGGCCGCGCAGGGCGCGACGGCCAGCCCGCGGATTGCCTGCTCCTCTGGCAGAAGCGCGACACGGCCTTGCTCGTGCATTTCATCAAGCAGATCGCCGACTCAGCCGAACAGCAGCGCGCCTGGCAGCGCTACGACGAAATCAAAGCCTTCGTTGCGCCGGGCAAATGCCGGCATCATCGGATTTGCGTCCATTTCGGCGAGAACCCAAAATGGAAATCGTGCGAAGCGTGCGACACGTGCAGCGGAGAACCGGCATGGCTGACCAAGGCTGCTGCGTCGCAACAACCTATCGCCGCAAAACCCGCGCGGGACGCGAAACGCGAAGAAAAACCAGCCTCCGCCGATGTCGATCCGGTTTTGCGCGAACACCTTCGCGAGTGGCGGCGCGCGACGGCGAAGGAGCACCGCGTCCCGGCGTTTATCGTCATGCACGACACGTCGCTGGACGACCTGTGCCGCAAGCGCCCGGAGTCACTGGCGGAGCTTCGCGGCGTATCGGGTTTTGGCGAACGCAAGACGCAAGTCTACGGCGAACAGATTCTAGAGGCGCTGCGGACTTTCCGTCCCGGCGCGGCGCTTCCGCTGGGATGACTATTTCGATTGCCGCCATCGGCTCAAAAGTACAGGTGGCGGTCATCGGCACTAAATCTGACCGAAAGTACAGTAGCGGCTGCTCCGGCAATCTGCCAGGCTGTGAGCGACGAGAAAGACTTCGTCCGGCTCTCCTGGCGAGGGCCGTACTGCTCTTTGACAACTGAATATGCAGTTTCGGTGAAAGCGTGGGCCTTCAGGCCCACGAAACACGCGCCCATTAATCATGGCTTCTCAGTTTGCGGGAAAAGGCGCCTTTTAGAGGGTCGGAGCTTCCAGCTCCGACATAAACCGCCTGCGCTCAATGTGCTTTAGCGCCTGAGGGCATTCTTCATTGCCTTTTTCCGCAAACTGTTCAGCCATGGCGCTGTTGCTTTCGTGACGGGCGCCCTCGTCGAGGGGACTGTCAGGGTCACAAATCACGCCGAACAAAGTGACACACCATGCAAAGCAATCTCCAGCCTAACTCACACAAAACAAAGGAACGGGACACCCGCAAAGTGACACACAAATCGGAAGGCCATCGGGGCGCGAGAAGGAGCTTTCGGGACAGGTAACCGCGGCGACAGCAGCCCGGACGCGGGCCTTGTTTCCGGCTTGCCAGCACTCTAAAATTGGGGTAGAGAGTTCACAGGAGGTAATGCCCCCTTGCAACTCGACGACCGCATGAAGCAGCTGCTGCGAGAGCTCGGCCATGCCATCAACGATACCGTGTCGGATTCGGAACGGATCGCGGATGCCATCGCTGGAGTGCGCGCGGCGGGGTTCGACATCGTGCTGAAGCTCGACGCTACGATCGGGCTGGCGCGGCGCACTTCGTCGCAGGACGCGAAAATGACCTCGCAGGACCGGCGTTTCCTGGAGTCGCTGCACATTCGCGTGGATGAAGAAGCGCTCGACGAAGATCATGCGGAGGCCAAGATCGAAATTACGCCCCAAGACATCAAGTTTCTGAAGTCGCTGAAGATTTCCATCGATGAAGAACTATAGGATTTTCGCTGCTTCGTTCGCGCTGGCCGGCGTGCTGGCATTTACCCCAGGCTCCGCACGCGCGCAGGACCCGGTGACTGCCGCGGCTGCGGCGGCGGCTGTTGCGAAAGTGGCGGCGCCGGTGATTACGAAGGTCTACAACGTCGTCACGCGACGCCAGCCCACGCCGGAAGGCTCCGAGTGGCTGAAGGCGGAAGTGATTCACGCCGATGCGGTGACCCTGATCGTGCGCGAACAGGACAACGGGTACGCCGTCCACACCTTCAATTTTTCGTCCGACCTTCAGCCAAAAATGCAGGCGATGCTCGACAAAGGCAGCTTTCAGTACGGCGACAAGGTCAGCATCCTCTTTATGCCCGGACAAACCGTGGCGCTGCGGATTCACGGCAAGCCGTCGAAGCCGCTCTGATCTCGAATCTTCGCTTCTGCTACCCACCGCGGTAATCTAAGAACCATGATTCGCCCGCCTGCTGTTGCTGGCCGCTTCTATCCGTCGGATCCCCGCGAACTTGCTCGTCAAGTTGATGATTTTTCCGCCGTCACTCGCGAGAAAGTGCGCGTGCTTGGGTGCGTCGTGCCGCATGCCGGTTACATGTATTCGGGCCACGTGGCCGGGGCCGTCTATGCGGCGCTCGAAATTCCGGCGAAATGCATCCTGCTCGGGCCCAGGCATTACCCGCAGGGCCAGCCATTGGCGATCCTCAGCGAAGGAAGTTTCCAGACGCCGCTCGGCGCGGCCCTAATCGATGCGCCGATGGCCGCGGAATTGGCGCATGCATGCCCGCTTCTGCGCGAAGATTCGGTGGCGCACGCGCGCGAGCATTCGCTCGAAGTGCAGCTTCCTTTCTTGCAGCGAATGGCGGGAGAGAGCCTGCGGATTGTCCCCGTGGCGCTGGCGACGGATCGCTACGGCGTGATGGAGGAGCTTGGCCGCGCGGTCGCGCAGGTGGTCAAGGCGCAGAGCGAGCCCGTGCTGGTGATCGCCAGCTCGGACATGAACCACTACGAAAGCGACGACGTGACGCGCGTGAAGGACCACCGCGCGAGCGCCCGCATGCTGGCGCTCGATCCGCGAGGACTCTATGACACCGTGCGCAGAGAAGGAATCACCATGTGCGGATATGCGGCGACCGTGGCGATGCTGGTCGCCGTGCGCGAATTGGGCGCGAAGGAAGCGACGCTGATTCGCTACGCCACTTCGGGCGACGTCTCCGGCGACCGCGACCAGGTGGTCGGGTACGCCGGAGTCGTGATTCGTTAGCCGCGAGCGGCGTTAATTCACCACGAGCGCCACGGACACCGAGCGCTGAATCGAGCCGCTCGTAGCGGTAACCACCACGTTCGTCGTGCCCAAGGGAGTGCCGGGGTTGCCGCCTCCACCACCGCCGCCTCCACCGCCGCTCCCACCGCCGCAGCCGACGTTCGCGAACACGATCGCGGCAGCGATCAAAGCAAGCACCGCGCCCCAACGCCGGTTCCCTTTCCGGAAGCCGATGAACATCAGGCACAGCGAAAGCGCGCACACGAGAGCGGGAGTGATACCCGGTCCGGGCGGAACGATGCGTCGCACGGATGGAGCAAGGCCTGAAGCAGCGGTGGTTTGAAACGTGATCGTGCTTTGGCCGCTGCCGTTGACCGTCGGGCCCGAGCAGGTCGTCTCGCTCGGCAGCTGCGAGCACGCAAACGTGACCATGCCGTTGAAGGCGCCATTAGCGGTGACGGTGATGGCAACAGTGGCCGTGCCGCCGGGGCTCGCAACCTGCGTGGGCGTGCCAGCGGAAATCGAGAAGTCATTGCCGCTCGTGTTGCTGGCCCAGGTATTCGATGCGTTGACGAGATTGGCGGCGTTCACCGTCCCGAGGCCCGTGGCGTAGTCGTAGCCGGAGCCGGCATCGTATCCGGTAAGGATGTTGTTCAGGTTCCCATCCGCCGGGCAGTTCGGCGTGGTCGACTGGCACGGCATTGAGATCGTGCCGTTCTTGACGTCGTAGAACATGCAGGTGCTCGCCGGGTTGGCAGCCGAATCGCACGTATTGCCGTTGCCGGCCAGCGTGTACAGCTTTGGATTGATGAGCCCCTGTTTATCCTCGTACTTTTGGTTGAGGAGCGCGACGATGCCGGCGAAGACCTGCGTAGAAATGGACGTTCCGCCGGCCAACATGAAATTGCTGTTATTCAGGTTGCACTGACCGCCGCCCACTTGGTCCCGCTGGCAAAGCACGTAGAAGCTGCCCGAGATCGTGCCGTCGCCGGCAAAGAGAGAAATGTCCGGAATATCGCGCGCGCCATCGGCCGGAGTAAGCGCCGTCTGCCAGGAAGGTTTCGCATACCCGCCGCTGCAGAATAACGGACCGGAAGCGTCCGTGATGCAACTGCTCTGGCCCCCGGCGCCGCCAGACACGATGATGATGGGCAAGCCGGGCGGCACCGGCGGCAGCAGGTCCGTCGTATCGTTACACGCCTGTTGAGCCGCAGTGCCGCCGGAAAACCCGAGGAAACCGAAGACGATGGGATCGGCGCAGCTGTCGTTGTAAGTTCGCTCCGGGATGTAGCCCTTGGCTGAGGCAAGCGTGGATGCCGCATTGGTCGAATTCCAGAACTGTTGCGGATCGGAAACATCGTCGAACTCGGTGCCGCCAACCGCGACGTTGAAGGGTGTGGAAGCGAGGCCATTGACCGCCAGACCGGACGTGGCCGGCTGGTCCGACCCAGCGCCCTGCTGAAAGAAATCGCAGCCGGCCGAACCGTCATCTCCGCTGGAAACCAGAACGGTGATGCCTTCAGTCGCCGCCTTGCTCCAGGTATCGTGGAAGAATGTGTTCTGGGCGGTGCCAAGACCCAGCTCGCACTCGCCGAAACTCACGCTCAGGATGTTGGCGAGCTTGTTGTCCACGATGTCGGTCGCAGAAAGATTCACTCCCGGGCTGGCGGCATTCTGCGAAGCCACCAGGTTGATGGTCGCGTTCTTGGCCACGGCGCCGGACCATTCGACATCCAGAATGGCCTCGACTTCGTCGCTGTTCCTGCCGGGATCGGGACCATTCACGGTAACGATCGGCGGGTTCACCGGCAGGCCGAAGATGGACCTGAAATCCGACACGTCGGCCGTATTGATGTTGCTGTCAGCAACGATCGCGATCGTTTCTCCTGTACCATCGATTCCAGCGTTCCACAGCGGCAAAACGTTGTAGATGGTTGCAAAATCCGTGGGACCGAGACCGAAGCACAGGTCGACCTGGGTTAAGGCGCACGGTTGGTTGTTGGGCGCCTGAAAGGTGACTTGAGAGTGCACCGAGGCGTCGCTCGCGGCGCCAGTCGCGCCCTGCGGGACCCGACGAACGCGGCTCATCGGTTTCGGATAGAAGTTGTGCAACGAATTGATACCTGCCACCACCGAAGCCAGCGCCTTCGGAATCGAGGGATCGTTTACGTTGGCCCAGTGCGCCTCACCGTTGACCACGAAATTGTGTATCGGGGCGTGGAAAGCTTCGGCCACCTGGCCGGCCGTGCCCGAAAACTCGATCACATCGTGCCCGTGCGCGACGTCATTGACGACGAAACCGTGCGACTCGAGCCAGCGCGTGATGATGGCTATGTCCTGGTCGGAGGTGCCGAATTGCTGGCCGAACTCCGCGGGCGTCAGCCATTTGTGGTAATTCGGCGAGGACTTGTCCTGCTGCTCGGCGATCAGCTTCTCGACGGCCGCTTCCTGCGCAGGGCTGCGCTTGAGAACCAGAAGCATGCGGTCCATCGCCAGATCCGACGGTGCGGCGCCCCGGTCAAACTGCGGCCGCGCGAGCGGGTGCGTGTTACCGGCGAGCACCGTCCGCTGCGATTCGTTGATTTCCTGCGTGATGCGCGACTGAACGAGGGCCGTCTGCGCGAAAGCGCCGGCGGGCAGCAGCGCGACACAAGCGAATAGCACGTACAACGCGACCTGCGACCTGAATTTAAGTGGCATATTCCCTATTCCCGTCCCACGCGATTAAAGTTCCGGAAGCCGGAAGAATGATCGGGACACCGGCCATCAGCAACCCGAACCCCGACTTGCGCCAAACGTTGCGCCGGTACGATCCTCGCTCAAGAACCCTCCGGTTTGTGGCCTTCGCGCAATTTTGATAGCTCAGATGCTAACAGGTGGCAAGAGGGATGGATGGCATTCTCGTAAAAATTGCAGTAGTTGTTACCCCAGAAAAAAGGGCGAAGCTCAGGACGACGAGCGGATGCGCGCGGCGAGCTTCCGGGCGCGGTCGCGGGCAATGTCGATGAAGTGGCTGTCCGCGGCAAGCCGGTCGAGCGACGGCAGGAACTGCGCCGGCTCCGGCAGCAGCTTGTTGTCCAGGTCCTTCTGCACCTGGATGAGCACGTCGTTCACGCCCAGCGGATCGTAGCGCATGGTGCGGTCGAGGTCGGAAAGATCCGTTTGCTGGCGGGCGAGGCTCTCGAAGATGTTGAGCAACTGCGCGGCGTCGCGATTCAGCGTGTAGTTGAATGTCACGTGGTGCGATTCAGTCCCGCGGTCGTAACCAAATGTCTTTTCGCCGAGGTTGGCGATGCGCCGGTGCATCTCGAGATCGACGCCGTCGAAATAATGCAGTTTCGCCGCGAGATCGAAAATCGTCTGCACCAGCGACGCGTCCAGGTGCATCGAGCGAGGATTCGATTCCTCGTTCAGTTGCCGGATGTCGAACGTGCCGGTGCCGGAGTCGCTGATCTTGATCTCGACGTATTCCGGATAGCTCGACTTGAAAATTTTCCGGAACGTGACCGTCGCGCTGGCCGCGGGAACTCCGGCGTCAGCCCGCGTCACCAGGACCATCGCCGCAAACGCGCAGGCGAAAAACGCCAGCGCCGCGAACCACCGAAGAGGAGCCGGGGACTTCATCGTCCGCGAGGGATGGAGATGCGCGCCGACCGCGAATTGCCGCCTGCCAGCCCAGCGACGCGAGCATTGTCCACTGCCATTGCCAGGCGAGCCCGCGCGCGGAAAACCTGCGCGTGGCAAAGCGCCACGGCCAGCGCGTCGGACGCATCGGCAGGTTCAGGGCAAAACGGAAGGTCGAGCAGCGACATCACCATCTGCTGAATCTGCTCTTTGGACGCGCCGCCATATCCGGCGACAGTAACTTTTACTTCACGCGGCGAGTAGCTGTGCGCCGGAATTTGCGCTTGGGCAGCAGCCAGCAGGACGACGCCGCGCATCTCCGCAAGCTTCAGGGCGGTGCTGATATTCAGCGCCGTGAACACGGATTCGACGGCCACGGCATCCGGCGAAAATTGCTCGACCAGGCCGGAAATCAGGAAGTGGATCTCGCGCAGCCGCACCGCAAACGTGGCGCGTTTCGGCAGCCGCAACGCCCCGAACCGCATCAACTGCGCGCGCTTGCCATCGGTCTCGATCACGCCGTAGCCGGTCGCGCCCGCAACGGCGGGATCGACACCCAGCACGCGAATTTTTCGCCGTTCGAAGCCCGGTTGAGCGGAAAGAGATGCCATGGCGACCGGCACAAGTGTACGTGCGGGCCGGAACCGGAGGGAAGTGTTTTCTCGATACCCAGCTGCGCGATGCAAACTATCCGGCCATCGCCGCCTGGATTTCCTTCTCATCCACATCGAAGTTCGCGTAGACGTGCTGCACGTCGTCGTGGTCTTCGAGGGCTTCGACCATGCGCAGCATCTGCTGCGCCTGCGTGCCGGTGAGTTTCACGTAGTTCTGCGGCACCCAGCCGACTTCCGCGGAAGTCGGAGTAATCCCGGCTGCGAGCAGAGCCTCGCGCACCTTTTCCATCGCCTCGGGTGGGGTCTTCACTTCCCACGCCGAGCCGTCGTCCTGAAGGTCTTCCGCGCCGGCATCGAGAACGATGCTCATCATCTTGTCCTCGTCCGCCTGTTCCTTCGGCACGACGATGTCGCCCTTGCGCTGGAACATCCAGCCCACCGCGCCGGTCTCCGCCATGTTGCCGCCGTTCTTGGAAAACATGTGCCGGATCTCGCTGACAATGCGGTTGCGATTGTTGGTGACCACCTGCACCAGCACCCCGACGCCGCCCGGGCCGTACCCCTCGAACGTCACTTCATCGAGAGTCTCGCCCTCCAGAGTGCCGGCGCCGCGCTGAATGGCGCGCTCTATGTTGTCGTTGGGCATATTCTCGCCCTTGGCCGTCAGGATCGCGGTTCGCAAGCGAGGATTCGTGTTGGGATCAGCCCCGCCGACGCGAGTCGCAATAGTCAACTCTCGAATGAGTTTGGTGAAAATCTTGCCGCGGCGCGCGTCGGTCGCCGCCTTTTTGTGCTTGATGGTGGCCCATTTCGAGTGTCCAGACATGAATAAACCTTTTACAGGAAGTGTGGCAGGAGCGGTACTTCAACCCTTGCCGGGACAGTCTAGCAGCAGCGCTATTTGCAGGCAAGCGCACCGCATAATGCCGGCCGCCGGCTCGCGTTCTCGCGCGATTTGCCATGCCGGCCCCGCGCGTCGCGTTTCAGCAAAGTTAAAACGCGATGAATCGCGCAAGATCGCCCGAGTCAGGATTTTTAATCGCGGTGTCATTCCCCGCTAACAACCCTCGCGTATCCACTTTGTGCACGCGTTTGATTCCGACAACCCACCCGGCGCCGCACTGCGCGGCCGTATCCCCTTCCGGGTGGCGCGGACTCAAACCCAAGAAAATTTCCAAGGAGAAAACATGATTCGAAAGAGTCTTCGCTGGCTGGGGGCTGCCGTCATGGCTTGCAACCTGGCTCTTGTAGGTCCCGGCACTCTACTGGCGGACGGTCAACATGCTCACGGTCAGGATCAAAGCCACGGACACGGGGATCCCAACGACTTCCCGACCCAGACTCCGATCAAGCACATCGTGGTGATCTTTCAGGAAAACGTGTCGTTCGATCATTATTTCGGCACATATCCCAACGCGCAGCCGAATCTCGACGGCAGCGTCTACTTCCAGGGCGCGAAGCCGAACACGCCGACCGTCAACGGTTTAACGCCCGCCCTGCTCACGCACAATCCGAATTCGATCCAGCCCCTCCGCCTGGATCGCAGCCAGAACCTGACCTGCGACATGAACCACGACTACACCCCCGAACAGCTGGCGTTCGATGCAGGGCTGATGGACAAGTTCCCGGAGAACACTTCTCCCGCCAGCGGTTGTCCGCAGGCCAATCTGAAGCAGTTGGGCGCGGGGATCACGATGGGCTACTACGACGGCAATACCGTCACCGGGCTCTGGAATTACGCCCAGTTCTACGCGCTGAACGATAATTCCTACGGCACCACGTTCGGCCCGTCAACGCCGGGAGCGTTGAATCTAATTTCCGGTCAAACCTGGGGAGCCGACTCCTCGGCGGAGATTAATACTGGCAGCGACGTGGTCGCCGATACCGTGATCGGCGATGCCGACCCGTTCTACGACGACTGCAGCGGCAAAGAGCAGGTCGGGATGATCAGCACCAACAAGAACGTCGGCGATCTAATGAACGCGAAGGGCATCACCTGGGGATGGTTCGAGGGCGGATTCAAGCCGACTTCCACCTCCAGCGGCAAAGCGGTTTGCGGCGCCTCGCAGGTCCGCCTCGACGGCGTCTCGGTTGGTTCCTATAGCCCGCACCACGAGCCGTTCCAGTATTACGCCTCGACTTCGAACCCGCATCACCTGCCGCCGACTTCCGTCACCATGATCGGCCACACCGACCAGGCCAACCACCAGTACGATCTCTCGGATTTCTGGAATGCCGCTCTTTCCGGAAACTTGCCGGCGGTCAGCTTCCTCAAGGCTCCGCGCGCGCAGGATGGACACCCGGGCAATTCCACTCCGCTCGACGAGCAGCAGTTCCTCGTCAATACCATTAACGCGCTCCAGTCGCTCGACGAGTGGAACGAAACCGCCGTGATCATCAACTGGGACGATTCGGACGGCTGGTATGATCACCAGCTCGGGCAGATCGTCAACCAGTCGTCCACCACCGCGGATGCCCTCACTGGTGAGGGTCTGTGCGGCACGGGCAAGGATGCTCTCGGCGGATTCCAGGGTCGCTGCGGCTACGGTCCACGCATTCCTTTGCAAGTCATGTCCGGTTGGGCAAAGAAGAATTTCGTGGATAGCACGCTCACCGATCAGAGCTCGATCCTGCGCTTCATCGAAGACAACTGGGGCCTCGGCCAAATCGCCGATTCGTTCGACGCGCTGGCCGGACCGCTGACCAACATGTTCGACTTCAGACACTTCCGGCAGGAGCAGATCTTCCTGGATCCGATCACGGGCCAGGTTCTCTCGATCCAGGCCAACAATAACAACCAGGACTAGGCGACATTTCCTCGTAGTCACTCACGCCAAGCAACGCCCCCCTGGCCCGTCCCGAATCCTTCGGGATGGGCCAGATTCTTTTTAGCGTGTTCCTGGGAGCGCCAATCTCCCGATTGGCGTTCTTCCCTCCAAAGCAGACGCCCGGCTCGACTGGCTCATCGCCCCCCGCTTCCAGACACTGCTCCGTTTAGCCGCTCCATCCGCGCCATCTCCGATGTATGCTTGGCAATCGGTTTCAAACGCGCCTCGCGCGATGAATTCGGCTCTGGAGACTCCCCGTTGGCTCGAAAGCCTCGCAGCGTCGACCTGACGCAGGTAGCGGAGTGGGACGACGGCAAGCTGCGCCGCAAGGAGGACTACCTCGCGGCGGAGGAGCCGCTGGAAATCCGCGTCGGCGACGATCCCCTGAGCGTCACCATGCGCACGCCGGGGCACGATCTCGAACTGGCTGCGGGGTTTCTCTTCACGGAAGGGCTCGTGCAGCGGCGCGCGCAGATCCTCGCCCTCGACGAGCTGGAGCCGGGATCGGCGGATGAAAATCGCGGCAACGTGGTCGTGGCGAAGCTCGCGCCCGAAGCGGAGCCTGATTTCGAAAAAATGCGCCGCCACTTTTTCGCGGCGTCGAGTTGCGGCATCTGTGGCAAAGCCTCGATCGATTCCGTCCGCTCGCGCACTCTCGCGGCTCCCAACCCGGATTTCAGGCTCGACCCCGAAGTTCTCGTCCGCCTGCCGGACTCGCTGCGCGAATCGCAGGCCGTTTTCGGCCGCACCGGCGGCCTTCACGCCGCGGCGTTGTTCGACGCGTCCGGCAAATTGCTCGTCCTCCGCGAAGACATCGGCCGCCACAACGCCGTCGACAAAGTCATCGGCTGGGCCTTGCTGGAAGATCGCGTCCCGCTCAGCGACGCGATCCTCATGGTCAGCGGGCGCGGCGGCTTCGAGATCGTGCAGAAAGCGATTGTCGCGGGCTTGCCGGTCGTCGCGTCGGTTTCGGCTCCCTCGAGCCTCGCGGTCCGGCTCGCCCGCGAAATGGGACAGACGCTGATCGGTTTCCTGCGCGGCCGCCGTTTCGTGGTTTATTCGGGAGACTCGCGAATCGTGAAGTAGAAGTTCCTGGGAGCGCCAAACTTGTCCCGAGCATCGCCGACGGATCTCCGGATTGGCGCGGTCGCCTACCATTCAGCCGCGGAGCGGCGGCCGTTATTAGCCCGGCACGGAGCGCAGCGCAGTGCCGGGAACACCCGCAGGAAAAGATCAAAAGTCCCGGAGGGACGATTGACGTAGGGGCGTAGGCCGCCGTGGAGGGCTGGGCCCAGCACAAGTGATTGGCGGTTACGCGCGGTCGCGACTGCCCCTACGTCGCCGCCCGCCTCGATTTGACTGCCGCCCCATCGACGTGACTCTCGGCGATCATCGCGCGGAAATTATCGAAAAGCTTTCGATCCCACCAGCCGAGCTTCGCTTCGTCGTCCATGATTTGCAGCGCCTCTTCCCACGGCGACGCTTTACGATACGGCCGATCGGTCGTCAGCGCGTCGTACACATCGGCGAGCTGCAAAATCGCCGCAGTCAGCGGAATTTCGTCGCCGCGCAAGCCGTCGGGATAGCCCGAACCGTCGTGGCGCTCGTGATGATGCCGAATGATCGGCAGCACGCGCCCGAATGTCCGCAGCGGCGCGCAGATGCGCTCGCCTACCACGGGGTGTTTCCGCATCACTTCGATCTCCGCGGGAGTCAGCGGGCCCGGTTTCAGCAGAATCGCGTCGGGAACCACCACTTTGCCGATGTCGTGCACGATTCCGGCGCGGCGCAGCGCGAGGAGGTCGTCGTTGGGCAATCCCAGCCGGCCGCCCAGGCGAGCGGACATCTCCGCGAGGCGCTCGCAGTGCCCCGAAGTGTACGGATCGCGCGCTTCGATGCTTTGCGCCAGGCTGTCCAGCACGCACTCGGCGTTTTCGAGCTCATCCGTATATTGCTTCAGCCGCAGCAGCGAGCGCGTGCGCGCCAGCAGTTCGTTGAAGTCGATCGGCTTGCTCAGAAAATCGTCCGCGCTCGCGTTGATTCCGCGAATGCGGTCTTCGGTCGCGGAAAGTCCGGTGATCAACACCACGGGCGTGAGCCGCGTCTCCGGCGTCGCCTTGATGCGCCGGCACACCTCGAACCCGTCCATTCCCGGCATCACGATATCGAGCAGGATCAGGTCCGGGCGGAACGAGCCGCAGGCGGCGATCGCCGCGGCGCCGTCGCTCACATCGCGTACCTCGAAGCCTTCGCGGCGCAGCAGCGTCGCCAGCGCGATGCGCGCGGGCGCTTCATCATCCACAATCAAAATGCGTTCAAACATCGCTTGGCTCTGTTCACATGCTGCTCTAAGAGAGTCCGTCCGTTCCAGGTGTCATCCCGAATCCCCGCCGTTTTGGCGGGGTGAGGGATCTGCTTTTCGCTTAATCACGCGCGGAATAAAGCTCCGGCGCGGCGGGCGATTTGATTCCCGCCCAGGCCCGGTCGTATTTGCTTGGAACTACCGCCCCTTGGTAAACAAATGTATCCTGTCCCGTACTTTCGGACAACTCGCAATCGCAATGTTGAAACACGATCGTCGGCTTATATTTAGAAGCGCCGGCAAAGGCGAAAGGTTTCATGAAGCGCACACTGCCGCAGGACTCATTGCAGGAAATCGCCACGAAACTCGAGCTCGCGCATAAGGCGTTCCAGCGTCGCTATCCCGGCATGGGCTCCGAACGCCGGCCGATTCACGTGGTCTACGGCGGCGCGCACCTGTTCCGTTCCGGCACTACGCGCCGCCTGGGCGACCTCGCGCTGAAATCGCTCGACGAGTACGCCCCCGATTTCGCCGCATTCTCAAGAGCAATTGGATTGCCGGGATCGGACCGCCTGCCCGCCGCGCCGGACGCGATCGCGTCGGTCGCCAAATCCGTCGAGGCCGATCCGCAGGCGGCCCAGCGCGAGAATCGTCCCGCGTGGCTTGCGCACACCGTCTATCGCCGCGTTCGCGAAAAGCTTCGGCGCGAACCGGTCGAGGATTTTCGCCTCGATTTCGAGGATGGCTATGGCAATCGTCCCGACGACGAAGAAGACGGCCACGCCGCATCGGCCGCCGGCGAAATCAGTGCCGGAATGAACGCGGGCGAGCTTCCTCCGTTCACTGGCATCCGCATCAAGCCATTCACCGAGGAGTTGCGCGAGCGCAGCATCCGCACACTCGATATTTTCCTCACGGAACTGGCCGCGAAATCGCGCGGCGAGCTGCCCAAGCATTTCTGCATCACCCTGCCCAAAGTCACCCTGCCCGACGAAGTCGCGGCGCTCGCGGATATTTGCTCGCGCATCGAGCCCATGCTCGATTTCGAGCCGGGCGCGCTGCGCATCGAGGTCATGGTCGAAACCTCGCAGGCGATTTTCAACGAGCGCGGCGAAGCCAGTCTTCTCTCGCTCGTGAGTGCGGCGCGCGGCCGCTGCGTCGCGGCGCATTTCGGTCCGTACGATTACACGTCTTCGCTCGGCATCGCCGCGCCGCAGCAGGCGGGCGCGCATCCCGCGTCCGATTTCGCGCGCCAGGTGATGCAGGTCGCCCTTGCCGACACGGGCATCCGCATCGCCGACGGCCCATTGAATATCCTGCCGATTCCGCCGCACCGCGCGGCCAAAGAAGGCGCCGCCCTCACCACGCGCCAGATTGAAGAAAATCGCGCCACCGTTCATCGCGGCTGGAAGCTCCAGTTCGACCACGTCCGCCGCGCGCTCGAACTCGGCTTCTATCAAGGCTGGGACCTGCACCCCGCGCAGCTTCCCGCGCGCTTCGCGGCCGTCTATTCGTTTTTCCTCGAAAATCTCGATTCGTCCGCCGAGCGCCTGCGCAACTTCCTCGAAAAAGCCGCGCAGGCCACGCGCATCGGCCACGTCTTCGACGACGCCGCGATGGTCCAGGGCCTGCTGAATTTCTTCCTACAGGCGATTCACTGCGGCGCGTTGACCCCGGAAGAAGCGGAAAAACTAACAGGTCTGACGCAGGAAGAACTCCGCGTCGGCTCGTTCGTCAAAATCCTGGCCCGCCGCTCCGCAAGTTGACGTTTCCTGGGATCGCCAATCTCCCGATTGGCGCCTTCGATTTTGAATTTCTCCTCGTAGGGGCGCTGCTTGCTGCGCCCGCGCCACCCAACTCGGCGCACGTAGCCTCGTCGCGGTCTTGCCTTTGATATGTCAGCCCTACTTCCGCCCCTTCATCACCAGCATCAGCGGAATCACGCACACGCAGATAATCCCCATCGTCCGGAAATTGTCCACGAACGAAAGCATCATCGCCTGCCGCTGCAGCTCCTGATACACCATGCCCTGCGCCTGCATCGCGGCATGCACCGCATCCGGCCCCCGCGTCATCAGCATGTGCGTGATCCGGTACAGCGCGCTTCGCAAGTGAGGATTCGTGATCTGTAAATTGACCGACAGAGCGTCCTGGTGAAACTGCGCCCGCCGGTCGAGCATCGTGGTCACGAACGAGATCCCCGTGCTCGCGCCGATATTGCGCGCCAGGTTGATCAACCCCGACGCGTTGTTCATCTTCCCCCTCGGCACGAAATAAAACGCCATCACGTTGATCGGCACGAACAAGAAAGCCGTCCCCATCCGCGAAATCGCCCAGTCCAGCACCATCGACCGCCCGCTGACAAACAGGCTCAAGTGCGACAGCTGGAACAATCCCGTCGCCATCACCACCAGCCCCGTAATGACGATCCATCTCGGCGCAAATTTGCTCAGCAATATCCCCACGAACGGCAATATCCCCATCAGCACGATTCCGCCCGGCAGCAGCACCAGCCCGCTTTCCATGGCCGTATAGCCCATCAGCGTCTGCATCAGGATCGGCAGCAGCAGCGTGGTGCTGTAAAGCACGAAGCCGAGCGTGTACATCATGAACGTCGAAATCGCGAAATTCCGGTCGCGGAAAAGATGCAAATCGATGACGGGATTGTCCGTCCACAGCTCCCGGATGATCAGCGCGATCAGCGCGACCACAAACGTCACCGTGCCCCACACGATGAACGGCGACCCGAACCAATCGTCCCGCTCGCCTTTGTCCAGCACGATCTGCAAAAAGCCCAGGCCCACGGCCAGCAGCCCCAGCCCGATAAAATCGATTTTCAGCGCCTGCCCGATTTTCTTTCGCACCGGCTCGACGATCAGCACCGAAATCATCAGCAGCGAAATCACTCCGATCGGCACGTTCAGCAGGAAAATCCACCGCCAGGAATAATTGTCCGTGATCCATCCGCCGAGCGTCGGTCCGATCGTCGGCGCCACCACCACGCCCACGCCGTAAATCGCCATCGCCATGCCCTGCTTTTCGCGCGGGAAGCTGTCGGCCAGGATCGCCTGCGACACCGGCTGCATCCCGCCGCCGCCCGCGCCCTGGATCACCCGAAACAGCACCAGCATCGGCAGTGACGGCGCCAGCCCGCACAGCAGCGAACTCAGCGTGAAAATGATCACGCAGCCGATGAAAAACCTCTTGCGGCCCAGCAGCTCGGAAAACCACCCCGTCAGAGGCAGCACGATCGCGTTCGACACCAGGTACGACGTGAGCACCCAGGTGCTCTCGTCCACGCCCGCCGAAAGGTTCCCGGCGATATGCGGCAGCGACACGTTGGCCACGCTCGTGTCCAGCACCTCCATGAACGTCGCCGCCATCACGGTGACGGCGATCAGCCACGGATTCACTTGCGGTACGGGAACGGGACGGGCGGCGTATTCGGCGGTGGCAGCCATCAATTTTTAGACGCGAACGATCAGCGGGAAGGCCATGTGCGTTGATGAATGATGGATCGCATGGTTTCTAGGGGGTCGGAGCTTCAGCTCCGACAAAAGTGACGCAAACGACTCGGGGCTTTAGCCCCTGAGGTCGTCTCGACGGATCAGTCCCGCGCGGCAGGTCCGGTGAGCTGCACGAGCGAACCCGGAGCGGCGCCGGATGCGGCCGACGAACCGCCGTCAAACGTCTGCGGCGCGCGCCACGCGTCCACCACCGAAATCTGGTGCACGCAGGAAACCGTGCACCGCGGCGCGCAACCCTTCTTCGTCAGAAACTCGCGCTGGCGCTGCTCGGCTGTGTACTCGGCCAGCGGAATCCCCGGGTAGCCCCGCTGCTGCGAGCAGTAGTGCACCAGCCCGTCCTCGCAAATATACAAATAGCGCGAGCCCGCGCGGCATCGCCATTCATTTTCACGCCCCGCGGCGATGTTGTGCTGGAACCCGTTCACGCGCGTGAACGACGCCTTCCCAAGCGACATGATCTCCTCGAAAATGTCGCGCTCGCGCGTACCCAGCGGCTGCAGCTGGCCGTTCCCATCGTGCAGAATTCCGACCGTCGACGTGAATCCCAGCTCCTGCGCCCGGTGCGCCACCTTCAGCGCGTCCTCGGGATCTTTCACGCCGCTGCCCAGCACCGAATTGATGTTCACGTGAAACTCGGCGTGCTCGGCCAGCAGCGCCAGCTTCTGGTCCAGCACTTTCAGGCTCTTCTTCGACACGTCGTCCGGCTGCACGTTGTCGATGCTGATCTGCAAATGCTCCAACCCCGCGCGGTTCAGCCGCTCGATGCGGTCGGCGACCAGCAAATATCCGTTGGTGATCATCCCCGCCAGCATTCCGTTCTTGCGAATGCGCCCGATGATGTCGTCCAGGTCGGGATGCAGCAGCGGCTCGCCGCCGCTGATCGTCACCGCCGCCGTGCCCATGGCGCCCAGCCGGTCGATCCGCCGGAACATCTCCTCGGTCGGGACCGGCTTCGAAAAATCGTCGAACTCGTTGCAGTACGTGCACGCCAGGTTGCAGCGCCGAATGGGGATGATGTGCACCAGCAGCGGATGCCGCGTCGAAACCAGCGCCTTTGCGAGCTTCTGCAGCTCGCGCATCCGGCGATGCACGCCGGCCACTTTTTTGCGGAATTTTTTCGCAGCAGTCACGGATTCAGCGAATTCGAACGCCCGATTCCCCGCCAATTCGTATCGAAACATTATGCCACAGCGAAGCCCTCGCGCCTCTTAGCCGGCACGGAGCTCGCCCGCCGTGGCGGGCGAAGCGAAGTGCCGGGAGCGAAAAGCCTGAACGAAAGTCCCGGAGGGACGATTGACCTCGCGGCGTCTCTCTGTCACGTCAGCGACGCCGACCGGTGCCCGTGGAGTGCGGGAGCTTGCTCCCTCTGTCTGAGGGCGAAGCTTGCTTCGCCCTCTCCCCGCAGTCATCCGGCCCCTCCCGCGGATCGTCATCCTGAGCGGAGCGTCCCGACGGTTTGCCTTTCCTGCCGCAGGCAGGTCGGGACGCGCAGTCGAAGAATCTCTCTTCGGCGCCGCCACCACCGTCCGGCTGCCATTCCGCAAAAAGTCCAACCTTCCGGGGCGGCACTCCTGCTAGAATTTGCATTCTTGCGTGCCGTGGGCTAGGTTTTACATATACCAGCGCAACTTTAGGGACGCGCAGCCACACCTGAGGCGAAGTTCGCCGCGCGTCATCGACGGGGGCTCATTCGATGGCCGATGAAGTCGTAGAAAAGGTAATCGCCACACTCGCGTCCGTGAAGCGCATCCCGGCCGAGAACATTACCGTCGACTCGAACCTCCAGGAAATGGGCATCGACTCGCTCGACGTCTTCACCCTGCTCTTCGAGCTCGAAAACGCATTCAAGATTTCCATCCCCGACGACGACGTGCGCTCCATCAGGACCGTCAACGACATCGTCATCGGCGTCAAGAAGATTCTCGCCTCCACGCCGCCCAGCGCGGCAACCGGCTCGGCCAGCCCGGCGGTCTAGCGGATGGCACCTCGCCGTATCGCCATCACCGGCCTGGGAATCATTTCAGCGCTCGGTCTCGATCTCGCCGAAAACTGGAAATCTCTCCGCGAAGGCCGCTCCGGCATCGGCCCCGTCACCGTCCCGGATGTCGCCGGCGTCGGCCTGAAAATGCAGAACGGCGCGCAGGTCCGCGGCTTCGACCCTTTGAAACATTTCCAAGGCGGCAAGGACGCGCAACTCGACCGCTTCGCGCAATTTTCGGTCGTCGCCGCGCGCGAAGCGTTTCGCGATTCGAAACTCGAGCTCACGCCCGAGCTGCGCAAGAACGCCGCGATCGTCTGCGGCTCGGCCGTCGGCGGACAGTCCGCCATCGAAGCCGGCTTCGAGGACCTCTGGGTCCAGGGCCGCGGACGCGTTCATCCGCTCACGATTCCCAAGACCATGGCCAATGCCGGCGCCAGCCACATCTCGATGGACCTCGGCCTCGCCGGCCCGGTCTACACCGTTTCCACCGCGTGCTCCTCGGCGAACCACGCGATCGGCCAGGCCTTTCGCCTGGTGCGCGACGGCGAAGCCGATCTCGCCGTCACAGGCGGCGCCGAGGCGTTCTTCACCATCGGCATGCTCAAAGCCTGGGAAGCGATGCGCGTGGTCGCGCCGGACACCTGCCGCCCGTTCAGCAAGGACCGCCGCGGCATGATTCTCGGCGAAGGCGGCGCGATGATGATTCTCGAGCCGATGGATTCCGCACGGGCCCGCGGCGCGAAGATTTACGCCGAAGTCTGCGGCATGGGCATGACGTCCGACGCGCACCACCTGACGCAGCCGACGATCGACGGCCCGGCGCGCGCCATGCGCGGCGCGTTGCGCGAAGCGGGCATGGCGCCCGAGGAAGTCGGCTACATCAACGCGCACGGCACAGGCACCGCGGGCAACGACCCCGTCGAAACGAAAGCGATCCGCGAAGTCTTCGGCGCGCACGCTAACAAGCTCGGCGTCAGCTCCACGAAATCGATGCACGGCCACGCGCTCGGCGCCGCCGGCGCGCTCGAAGCCATCGCCACCATCCTCGCGCTGCACCACGGCATCCTGCCGCCCACCGCGAATTTCACCGAGGCCGACCCCGAATGCGACCTCGACTACATCCCCAACAAGTCGCGCGAGCAGCGCGTCTCCGCCGCTCTCTCGAATTCCTTCGCCTTCGGCGGTCTCAACGCCGTCGTCGCCTTCCGCGCCACGTAGCGCCGGCGTCTCGCCGGCTCTTCGCATTGGTCGTCTTCTTCGTAGGGGCACGATATATCGTGCCCGGCAAATTTCCTTGGCACGCCGCCGCCAATCCATCTCGCTCGCCAGTCATCGCAGGTTTTGTAGGGGCGTAGCACTGCTACGTCCGGCAAATGTGCTTGGCTACCAGTCACTATTCATCACCGCGCCACGCTTCGTAGCGCCGGCCTCTCGCCGGCTCCTCGCATTGGTCGTCTTCTTCGTAGGGGCACGATATATCGTGCCCGGCACCGATGCTTGGCTCCACCTATCCATCCGGTCGTAACATACGCTCTAAGTATGGTCTGGATACCATAATGTATCTGGTATCATATTGGGGACGTGGAATGGACCGTATTGATGGCGGATGAGTTTGAGCCGGAGTTCGACGCACTGCGCGAAGAGGTACGGATGGAGATTCTGGCGCTATCGCTGCTGCTGGAACAGTTCGGACCACAGCTCGGGCGTCCCCGCGTGGACACGCTCAAAGGTTCTCGACACGCAAACATGAAGGAATTACGGTTTGGTGCTGCCGGCGGTGAATGGAGAGTGGCTTTCGCGTTCGATCCGAGGCGGAGGGCGATTTTGCTCGTGGCAGGCGACAAGTCCGGCGGCAGCCAGAAGCGTTTCTACCGCGAGCTGATCCGCAAAGCCGATCAGCGTTTCGATCGGCATCTCACCCAGCAGAAGAAGGAAGGAAAATAGCTATGGCTGTAAACATCCGAAAGAAAATCAGAGAGCTGACCGCCGCGCAGCGGAGGAAGGTCGAGGACCGAGCGGCAAACCTGATCTCAGAAGAGATGAGCCTGCGCGATCTCCGCAAGGCCCGCAAGCTTACGCAGGCTCGCGTGGCCAAGGCTTTGGGCATCACGCAGGACAGCGTCTCGAGGCTCGAAAAACGCAGCGATCTTCTGCTCTCGACGCTACGAAAGACGGTGAAAGCGATGGGCGGCGAGGTGCGTATCGTGGCCGAATTTCCCGACCGTGCACCCGTCGTGGTGTCCGACCTTTCCGAAAACCGCCCGCGCCGCCGGTCTTCCCGGAAACATTCGTAGGTGTCGCCTTCAGAGTTGCCTGAAATGACCAACGCGCGCAACTTGGAAGACCTGAAGCGCATCAACGCGGCCGCTGACCAGCTGAACGCCGAGGCGACGGAAGTCCTCGAATACCAGGCCCTGCCGGATGACCTTCCGCCGGAAGCTTGTCCGGAAGCGTAGCGACCGGCGCGGTTCGGGCGTAACGTGGCCTCGAATTTTTGTGTCGACCTGAGTGTACACCGATCGTTTGTTTTGTTGGAGTTACAACGATTGGTGATGGCACCTTGTGTCGACCTGACGGGACACGGTGGCTGGAGACCGATTCGCTAAGGCTTGGTTCTTCCGCGCACGAGGTCGGCCTGTAGCAACACCATTGTCCAGCCGGGAAGATTCCTGACACTTCAGACCGGGGACATCCCTGACACTTTTTCCTCGGATGCGTCGAGGGGAAGGGATGCAAGGGAAGGGGAAGCTTCCCCTTCCCTTGCCCCAGCCCCGGAGAAATCCTTTCCTTTGAACTGCGGCACGATCACCCGTGCGTGGCTGTCGAAGCACGCAATCGGGAATCTCGTAAAGTAAACGGTATAGAACCGATCGTCCAGCGGCAACAAGCCGATCGGCTCCTCCGTCAGCGCCTCGCTCAAAAACACGTGCTCGCCCTTCCAGCGAAACTGGCCCCGCTCCGCCACGCGCCGCACCTGGAAGGCGCTGCCATACTCCGGCTCGGGAACGCGCGCCGGATAGGATCGTCCCGACCGCCGGTACACCGAACCCGGTGTTTGCTGCCCCAGCGCTTCATGGGGCCGCTCCTCGTTGTATTCGCGGCGAAAGCGGTCGAAGGCCCGCTGCTGTGCCCGTGGGTCGGCCGCTGGCGGCGAAGCCGTTTCCTGTTTCAGCGTGCGATGCATCCGCTCGTGCCGCCCGTTCTGTTCCGGATGTCCGGCGGCGATCCGCTCCGGCACGATCCCCAGCTTCATCCACCACACCGCCAGCCGTGACAATCCAGCGATCGCCCGCGATGCAAACGGCGCACCGTTATCGGTGCGAATCGCTTGGGGCAGACCGCACTCGCGAAACGCCGCCTCGAAGATCGCTCGCACCTGCTCCGTGTTGGTCTTTTCCACCTGCTGGCAACGCAACAGGTAACGGCTGCACGCGTCGCTGATCGTCAACGGATCCACCCGCTTCCCGTCTTGCGTTTCAAACCAGCCTTTGAAATCGGCGCACCACACCCGGTTGGGCGCGTCGGCCGAGGCAAACGGTTCGGTGTAAGGCGGCGTCCGTCGCCGCTTCTTGCGCGGCACCACCAGCCCCTCCCGCGCCACCATCGCGCCGATCGTGCTCGCCGCCGGCCACGCTCTGTTGGGAGCTTCCCGCTCCAACACCCGTTTCAGTTTCCGCGGCCCCCAGCTCATGTGCGCACGCCGCAGCTCCAACACCGCTTCCTCAACCCGCTTCGACGTCTGGTTCGGGTGACGCTGGGGCGCCCGACCTCGGTCTCGCAGCGCCTCCAGCCCTCCCTGCTCGTATCGCCGCAGCCAATAGTAGCCGGTCTCCCGCGCGATGTCGTAGATCGCACATAAGTCCGTCATCGTATGCAGACCACGCTCATACTCCAAAACGAACCGCATCCTCTCGTCCACCACACTGCTCGCTTTCCAGGGCATGTCTTGCTTCTACACGCCCCGCTAACTCGCAGTGTCAGGAATCTCCCCGGTCCAATCTGTCAGGAATGTCCCCGGTCTGTACCCCATAAGAGCACAGACACGATTGTCTGTGCCACTGAACCTCAGAACGCTATTCAGTTGTCAAAGAGCCGTTGATAGCCCTGGCCAGCAGGGCCCTTGAGCTTTCGCGCCGAGGACTCGGCTCCCGCTGTTGCTGCCCGCTTTCGCGCGCAGCCGGGATGACGGTTCCGGTTGAAGGGACCGGTGGACCTCGCCGAGGCCGAACGATGCCGCGACGAGCCGTCAGAAAAGCTCTCACTTTCACCCTACCACATGCGTCAAGTCGACACACGAGTGTCGATTAGTGCAAGCGCCTGCGTGGATTGGAGTTGCGGCGAGAGAATCTTCGAGTAATAGGTGTGATTTAGGAGGTGTGAATTCCCGAAATGGAATGGCTGCAGACCTAATACTTCTTGTGCTTTCTAAGTAGTCGCCATTGCGCTTGCTTCTTGATCTTTAGGCAATCGGGGCAGTCGGGGAAAGTCGTCCCTGCAGCCAGTCCGACGATAGCGTTCGCCAGGTCAAGGAACTGGAAGCAGCGTATGCAGCGGTATGTTCCAGAGGCTCTGACCTGCTCGCCGGGTGCGTGTCCCCAAACTCGGGTCAGCGTGTCCGATACTTTATCATTAAGCGCATGCTGCGCTGCCTGACTCAAAGCAGCGATCCGATCCTTGAGCTGCAGCGATTCGCGATGAATCGTAAAGCATTGCCCCATGTCGGCGAATCCCATCTCAAAGTATCCGTTTGGATGTTTAGGCATCGCGAGGAGGTTCGCGTATCTGCCTGCAATGAGGTTTCCGACGTCGATCTCCGTGCCCTCTATTGCGCGAAGCGGAGCCACGAGCCAAATCTCTTGCTCGACTAAATCACACGTCTGAGTCAGGACGACGGCTAGCCCGCGCTCTGCCACGGCAACGATGTATTCGGGGCCATCATCGAAAGAGTTGATCGCCGTTTCCGGTATCGCAAGAACACGGCCTGGTCTCGGGTCCCATGGTTTACCGTCTTCTTCGCGCAGCACAATCAGACGAGGGCTCGGAGGTGGGCTAACCAGGGGAACGTTTGGATAGATGTCACCCTGTTGCGGATAGGAAGGCGGGGCCGGGTCGTAAAATTCCTCGGCCTCTGACAAGTCTTCTACCTTGGCGCCTTATTGAAAGCCAGGAGTCTGCCGCGCGGACCGTGGTATCGTTGACCGGTGGCAGACGACGCCCGCAATGTCGCAATAGTATCGTCATCCTCCGGACGGACGACTGACGCCCGGGCGGTCACTCGATTCTCCACACGAATAGCAACGAACGGGTCGATCGCCGCTGTTTCCTCGCCGCCAACTGCATACCAAACTTGGCGGATGCCACGCGCAATGGCAACGTAGAGCCTTGCGTTACTGCCCGACGAGGGAGTCGCCGAGAGCCGCTCGATCCTAAGCACGGCTTGCGGTGCGGTCACTGCTGGCATTTGGTTTCTCCCTTGTATTTGCAAGCTCCTTCTGAATGTCCTGCATCAACTTCTCGATGTGGTCCTTCAACTGAACCACGACGGCGGCCGGCATGATAACCTTCGCGACGGTCTGTCCAACTGCGTTCACGGGTGCCGTGCCCTTGGCTCCCTGCTGGGTCTGAAGAATCTGCACAACCCGGTTGAGGTCCAAGAAGACGAATTCAAATTGCACATCGCTTGCTACGCGCGAGATGCTCAGGAAATTGCTAAAGAGCGCAGAAGGGGCCTCTAATGGGTCTTGCCCCTTGACTTGGATCATCAAAGCTTCTTTTTCAGTTTGCTTGGACACCAGTGCCGTCGCTCCGTTCAGAATTTCCGCAATCCCTTTGCCAAATGGCCCACGGGCTAAGTTGCTCGTAACATGGCTCGTGCAGGAGCACGATTGAGCGCATATAAGCTATTCAGTGCCTAACTGTCTCATTCCTGCCCTGTGGGCGCTGTTCTGAGACAGTCCTTTTTTTCGCCTGTCCTTCGCCTGTCCTGAAGTACAGGTCCTAGAAGATTGGATGCACAGTGATAGTACAACGGCTACTCGGAAGCAAGGTAATTATACCTGTTTGCTCGACCTGATGAAGCAACAGGCGCTCGATGTGCGCCACTCTTACCGTGGTCTTGCCCAGTGCAAAGAAGAGAGCGGGGCCTAGAATCACATCCACTTGTCGATGGAGATGCTGCGGCCGTAGTTCATGTTGCCGACCTGGAAGAAAGCGTTGGTCTGGCCGCCGCAGACGACCAGCTCGATGTTTTCGGGCTTTGGCCACATGGGGATTTGGGCGTCGTCGGGAAGCTTCCACCAGCTGGCCATGGGCTCCTCGCCCTTCAGCGCGCGCGGGTAGATCCAGACGTGGGCCAGGAACGATTCGCGGTATTCCTTCGCCGAGATGGTGTAATTCTTCCAGAGGTACTGCTGCAATTTCTGCTTCGTGTCGTAGCCCTGATCCTTGAGCGTGTTCGCGGTGATCGGGTCGAGGACGACCACGCAATTGAACATGCGCGCGAGAGTGGCGAACATGCTGCCGATCTGCTCCTCGAATTTCGGCTGCAAGGCGCCGGCGCCCTTCGCGCCGTGGCCCATGCGCATGTCCCAGCCGTTGAACACGCTGACGACGTTTTCCTCGGGCTTGAAGCCCTTCTGCACGTGGAAGGGAGTCCAGGGGCTGCTCTTTTCGTCTTCCACGATCACGCAGTTGTTGTAGTTGAGGTTGTTGCCCTGCCCGCCCCAGTAGGTCTGGCCGGGAATCGAGCCGGGCCCGAGATTTTTTCCGAGCAGCGACCAGGCGCGGCCGATGGTGGCGTTGGGCTGCGCGAAGGGGCTGAGCGCGCCGATGCCGTAGTTCATGTTGAGCTTGTCGCGAATGGGGCCGTTGATCACCATCGCGTAGCCGAACGAAGTGGTCGAGCCGCCGAGCGCCAGTTCGCCGGAGGCGGCCAGCGCGAGCACGATCGGGAAATAGGACGGGTCGCAGCCGGCCATCACGGCGTTCACCGCGACCTGCTTCACGGTGTATTCGTAGGCGCCGTTCGCCGTGCGGCCGGCGCGGCCGACGATTTCGTCCGGCTTGTGGCTGGTGCCTTTGAGCATGGCCGCGACTTTTTCCTCGGTGGGCACGACGATCGGCATGTAGTCCGTCATCTGGTTGTTCATGAAGTAGGCCTGGTGATTGTCGAGGGTGTCGGGGCCGAACGTCGCCGGGCCGGGCGAGACGGGCTGGAGGCCGGTTATCAGATCCTCGGCGGTGAGCGGCGTGGTGAGCCCGTCGATCACTTCCTTCATGAAGGGCTGCTTGCTGACGGGATCAGGGCCATCGAGAAACGCGCGGACTTGTTCGGCGGTCAGGCCCCAGATCGGGTGGACGGTGTAGGCGACGCGAAGCGTGGGCATGCCGCGCTGGGCCGCCGTGGACTTCGCGAGATCGAGATAAGCCTTGGTGATGACCGGAACGCTGGGGACGCCCATCTTTTCCATCGTTACGCAGTGACTCACGGTCGCTGGCGTGCAGCCCCCTCAATGCCCAATGGCCATGATGCAGCCGACGGCGTTGGCCTTGATCTCCGCCCACAGCTTGGGGTCATCCTCGGGGTAGGTGCCGACTTTCTTGCGCGCGACCGTCTTGACGCTGGGCATGTTCTGCTGAAACCAGGCTTCGAGTTCGCGGATCATCACGTCGGCGGATATGAAGCCGGTGTCGACGAGGTAGACGGTCTTGCCGTCGAGGCTGCTGACCGTGCGGGGCGCCATGGCGAAACGCTGGACCGGGGGAGGGGTGCCCTTGGGCGTGAGCGCGGTGAACTTCGGCTCCGGCACTGCGGCGGGAGCGGCGCCTTTCTTGTGTTTGTCGCCCGCGGCGGCGGTGGATGTGGCGAGAAGCGCGGGAGATAGTCCCAGCAATGAGAGCAGTTTTCGTCGATTCATGGTCTGCGATGGTCCCCTTTGGCCTTATTCCATTCCTTCCAATCGCGAGGTCAACTCTACCGACGCGCCGGGCAAAAGGCAATGATTGGGACGTCGTATGTACGTTCAAGGTTTCAGTGATTTTCACTGTAGAGGCGCGCTCTTTGCGAAAACGCTCAGGGCAGCGGGGCGGAGAACCGGACTTCAATCGTCCCTCCGGGACTTGCGGGGCTATCTTTTCCACATTCCCGGCACTGCGCTCCGCTTCGTGCCGGGCTAATTACAACCGCCGCTGCGCGGCTTGGCATACGCGGCGAACGCGCGGGGAGCTGGGCACAAGGAGAGCATGAAGAAGAACTGCCGCGCGGAAGGCCGCGGCGCTACATTTAAACCTTCGCAGTGGGCAAGGCGAACCTCGCCCACAAACAGCGGCAGCAAGCTGCCGCACTCCACATGGGCGGAGATCGATGGGACGCGTAGCGCCAGGCATTGGTGCAAAGGCACCAATCGGGAGATCCCTCGGCAAGGCTCGGGACGAGTTTGGCGCTCCCAGGCTAGAAGAGGCGCGAAAGGAACGGGATGATCATGTTCGTTTGCGCGAGCCAGGTCTGGGGAACGATTTCCCAGGTGCGGGTGAGCTCGTCGGCGCAGGAAAGCGTGATCATGATGCCGAGCCAGAAAAAGCCGGCGAGGATCACGACGCGGGTCAGCCCGGTGGCGTATTTCACGTGCATGAAGAAGAGAACGACGAGGGTCATCTTGCAGACGGCGATGGTGAGCGCGACGACGGTGTTCCATTTGCCGAGGTCGATGGTGGCAATCCAGGTGGTCAGCGCAGTTCCCACCAGCAGCGCCAGAAACACGCCGATGTAGGTGCTGATCGGAACAACGTGTCCCGCCCCCGCGTGCTCGCCCCCGTGTTGACTATGTTCGGACATCTTTTCGCGCTCCCCTTAGTGGCTGTAAAGCCCGCCGATCAGATACAGCAGCGGGAACAGGAAAATCCAGACGATATCGACGAAGTGCCAGTATAGGCCGCTGATCTCGAGCGGCGAATAGTACTCGGCGGAAAATTTGTTCCGTGCGGTCATGATCACGAGCACCGCGAGAATTCCCAGGCCGACGAACATGTGGATGGCGTGCAAACCGGTCATGAAGAAATAAAAGCACATGAACATCTTCACGCCTGGCGCGTGGGCGCCGTTGTAAAACCAGTGCACGCCGGGAATGATGCCCTCCATGTAGTCGCGGTACCACTCGAAGCGCAGCTTGATGCCGATGAAGGCCGCGCCGAGGATCATGGTGAGGATCAGCCAGAAGATGATCGAGCCCTTCTTCTTGCCGGTCTGCGCCGCGCGAATGGCGAGAGCCATGGTCAAGCTGCTGAAGATCAGGACGGCGGTGTTCGCGGCGCCGAAGCGGTAGTCGAGCTGGCGGCTGCCGGTGATGAACGATTCCAGGTGCAGTGTGCGGTAGATCGTGTAGGCCGTGAACATGCCGCCGAAGAACAGAATTTCGGTGACCAGGAACACCCACATGCCCAGGCGGCCGGCATCGCGCTGTTGTTCGATATCCTCGAATTGGTGCGCGAATCCCTGGGGATGCGCGCCGTGGGCTAGCTCAGACACTCGTGGCTCCTGATGCGTAGTTGTAGGCTTCTTCGGTGACGATCGGAATCTTTTCGAAATTCTCGGTCGGGGGCGGCGACGGAACGGTCCACTCAAGCCCCTTCGCGCCCCAGGGATTGGACGGCGCGGGCTTGCCGTAGCGCATCGACCAGACCAGGTAGACCAGAGGAATCAGGTATCCGATGCCGAGGATCGAGGCGCCGGCGGAGGACATCACGTTGAGCACCTGGAATTCGGACGGGTAGATGGCGTAGCGGCGCGGCATGCCCAAATAGCCGAGCATGAACTGCGGGAAGAACGTGAGGTTGAAGCCGATGAAAATGATCGCCGCGGCGATGCGCGCCCAGAGATCGGGATAGAGACGCCCGGTCATTTTCGGCCACCAGAAATGGATGCCGCCCATGAAGGCCATCACCGCGCCGCCGACCATCACGTAATGGAAGTGCGCGACGACGAAGTAGGTGCCGTTGAGGTGGACGTCGGTCGCGAGCGCGGCCAGGAACAAGCCGGTGAGCCCGCCGATGGTGAAGAGGCCGATGAAGCCGAGCGCGTAGAGCATCGGGGCTTCGTAGGAAATCGAGCCCTTGTAGAGCGTCGCGGTCCAGTTGAAGACCTTCACCGCGGAGGGGATCGCGACCAGGAAGCTGAGCACGGAGAACACCAGGCCGGCGTAGACGGACTGGCCGGTGACGAACATGTGGTGGCCCCAGACGACGAAGCTGATGACCGCGATCGACAAGCTCGAGAACGCGACGAAGGCATATCCGAAAATTTTCTTGCGCGAAAACGCGGTGATCAATTCGCTGCAGACGCCCATGCCGGGAAGAATCATGATGTACACGGCCGGGTGCGAATAGAACCAGAAAAGATGCTGGAACAGCAGCGGGTCGCCGCCGACGGCCGGGTCGAAGATGCCGACGTGCAGCACCCGCTCCATGCCGAGCAGGAAGAGGGTGATGGCGATGACCGGCGTGCCGAGCACGAAGATCAGGCTGGTGGCGTACATGGCCCAGATGAAAAGCGGCAGGCGGAACCAGGTCATGCCGGGCGCGCGCATCTTGTGGATGGTGACGATGAAATTGACGCCGGTGAGAATCGATGAGAAGCCGGCGATGAAGACGCCCAGGGCCACGATCGTCACGTTGGTGTGCGAATACAGGCTGCTGTAGGGCGGATAGAACGTCCATCCGGTGTCCACGCCGCCCGAAAGCGTGGCGAAGAGGGCGAGCGCCGCGCCGGTGACGAAAACGTACCAGCTCAGCAGGTTGAGCTTCGGGAAGGCGACGTCGCGCGCGCCGATCATCAGCGGGATCAGGAAATTCCCGAGCGTCGCGGGAATCGACGGCACCAAGAAGAAAAACACCATGATGATGCCGTGCGTGGAAAAGAGCTTGTTGTAGGTTTCCGGCTCGAACAGGGAGCCCTGCGGCTGGGTCAAGTGCAGGCGCATCAGGACAGCCGCCATGCCTCCGACAAAAAACATCAGCGAGATCGACCCGAGGTAGAGAAGCCCGATGCGCTTGTGGTCGAGCGTGAGCAGCCACGACTTGATGCCGTAGGTGGCGTTGAGATAGTTCACGCTGGAATCGGCCGGTGGTTCGTGAATGTCAGCGATGGCCGTACTCATTTGCCGTTGGTCCTTTCTTCCGCGCCGAGCGACTTCACGTAGGCGACCAACTGGAGAATCTGTTCGTCGTCGATTTGGCCCTGGTAGGTGGGCATGATCGCCTGATAGCCGGGCAGGCGGACGGAATTCGGGTTGACGATCGCCTGGCGGATCAGCGCTTCGTCCACAACCCGCGTCTCGCCGCTCTGGGTCTTTTCGGGCTTGCCATAGACTCCGGCAAGGGATGGGCCGCGGCTGCCCGCTTCCGAAGAGTGGCAACTGCCGCAGCCGAACTGGCTGAACAGGCGCTCGCCCTGCTGCGCCATGGATTCGGTCTTTTCGCCGCCGGCCAGCCACGTGGCGTAGTCCTCAGGCGTCATGACGTAAATCCAGCCGATCATCTCCGAGTGGTTCGTGCCGCAATACTGCGCGCAGAAGAGGTGGTAGGTGCCCACGTCGGTGGGCTGGAACCAGAGGGAGGAATAGCGCCCGGGCAGCACGTCTTTCTTCACGCGAAACGCCGGGATGTAGAAGTCGTGAATCACGTCCTGCGAGATCATGGTCAGTTTGACGGGGACGCCGACAGGCACGTGAAGCTCGTTGATTTCGCGCGGGCCCTCGGGATGCTGGAGATGCCACATCCACTGCTTACCGATGACGAAAATTTCGGTGGAAGCCGCGGGCGGACGGGCGTTGCGCACGTAGAGGCTGGAGGACCATACGAACAGCCCCACACACATGAGCGACGGGATGATCGTCCAAGCCAACTCGAGCGACATGGGCGTGTGCGTCGCGATGCCGGATTCGCCGGCGGATTTCCGGCGATACTTGATCATGAAATAGAAAATGATGGAGAAAATCAGGACGCTGAAAAACGCGGTGATGCCGCTCAGCAGGTAATAGAGCTGGTCCACGCTGTTGGCGATCGAAGACGCCGCGGACGGCTGAAACGGATTCTGCTGCAGCGCCAGCAGTTCAAAGCCGGATTGAAGGAAGACCATCATCACCGTTCCGTTGCGATCCTTTGCATGCCCGGGACAGGCCCGGGCTCTTGTGTCACGCCTTGCGTCATGTCCGACCGTGGGGCAGCGAGTAATGCTCGCCCCGGAAAAAGAAAATCAAAAAAACGCCGCCGATCAGAACCGTAGCGACTCCGCCCAATTGGAGCGCGCGCGAAATCAGCAGGCCGTACCTCCCCGTGTGGGGATCGTAGTGATAGCAGAAAAGCAGCACCTGGTCGGCCAGGGTGCCGATCTTTTCCTGCGACGCTTCCACCAGGCCAAGCCGCAGATCGCGCGAGGGATAGGTGACGCCGTAGAAGTAGCGCGACACTTTGCCCTCGGGCGTCAGAACCATGATGCCACTTGCGTGCGCGTACTGGTGCGAATCCGGATCGAAGGCGTAGCGAAAGCCGACCGCGTCGGCGAGCTGCTTGATCTGCGGTTCCTGGCCCGTGAGGAAATGCCAGCCGTACTGCGCACCCGGCCGGCGGTACATTCCGGCGTAGACGGCGTGCTTTGCGTCGGCCAGAGCCGGATAGTCCGTGGGGTCGATGCTGACCGTGACGACGTTGAAATCCTTGCCAATTTCGAGCGGCATCGATTCCAGGCTGCGGTCGAGAGCGTTGAGCACCTGCGTGCAGAGCATCGGGCAGTTGTAATACACCAGCGTCAGGATCACCGGCTTGCCGGCGAACAGTTGCGCCAGCTCCACCGTTGCGCCGTGCTCGTCGCGGAACGTCAGGTTGAGCGGAACCTGATTGTTCAGCTTCTGGTCGATGCCGACCTGCTGGAGCAGCTCGGGCTTTACGCCGATGTTCTGCGTCGGGTCGGTGAACTGCGCCGCGGCCGGAGCAGGATGCGCCAGCAATGCCGCCGCCAGCGCCGCGCCCGCGAGCCACGTTCGCACCGAATTGAGTTGCGCACCCACTTTTGTCGACTCTTAACCTCAGGGGCTAAAGCCCCGTAATTTCAAACTGACCAATGTCGGAGCTAAAGCTCCGACCCCCTACAAACCGTACAGCGGCTAAGTTCCAGCCGTTACTCCTATTTCTCTTCCGCTTTGCGTTCTTCCGCTGCCGCGCGTTCCTTGTCGGCCAGCGTGGGCTCGGTCAAATAGCCGCACTGCCCTTGCACGTCGGTATCGCCCGCGACGGTGGCCGGCGCGATGGTCGGGGCGTTGGCCGCAGCCGACTCGCTGGCCGAGCGGGCGGGCAGGCCCTTTGCCAGGATCAACTCCTCGGCGCGATCCACCGGAATGCGCACGACGCCGCTCGGCTGATCGACCCAACCGTACGTGTTGACTTCCTTCTGCTGCGCGTCGCAGTAATCCTGCAGCTCCTGATGCGGCTGCACCTGAAGGAGCGGCTTCGGCGGAATCATGCGCGCGCCTTCCTTGACCATCGGCGACATCGTTGGGCCCATGGGCGCCGCTTTCTTGAACGCCTTGAACGAGAAGTACATGCCGACCAGCGTCGCGGCGAGCACGACCGCCATCCAGAACGCAAACTGGATCAGCGCAGGAATGCTGGCATCGCGCTTTTCGTAGCCGGCGCTGGCGTCGACCGGAATTTCTGGCTTTTCGCCGTGTTTAGTCGCCATGCGAATGCTCCAGAACGCCCTCAAACCGCGGATCGTGCAGCGGCAGCAGCGGCATCTTCTTCAGCTGACCCATGTACGCGGCGACCCAAATGCCACCGATACCGATGAGGGCGACAATATCGAGCGGGGAAACGCGCGGGCCCTCGCTCTTGAAGGCCGGCACGACAAGCCAGTAGACATCGACCAGCGAGATGAACAGCATCCAGAACGCGAGAACCGAGAGCCGCTCGAGGCGGCGCTTCACGCGTCGCTGCAACAGGATGAAGAACGGCACGAAGAAGTGGAAAATCAGCAGCGCGGCGGCGACGTAACCCCACGGAGTGAAGGCGCGTACCTTGTACCAGGGAATTTCCTGCTTCAGGTTGCCGGACCAGATGATCAGAAACTGCGAGAACGACATGTAGGTCCAGAGCAGCGTGAAGGTCAGCATGAAGTTGCCGAGGTCGTTGAGCCGCGGAGGATCGTAGGATTCGCGCAGAGGCTCGTAATCGTTGAGCATGCGCAGCACGATAACGCTGAACGAAACCGCCGTCAGGCAGGCGATGACCATGAACACCATGCCGTAGATCGACGAATACCATTTAGGCTCCAGGCTCATGACCCAATCGAGCATGGCCCACGACCAGGTGAGCGCCCACAGAACGGTGCCGGGCGCGGCGAGGCTCGCCATGCGGTCTTTCAGGCGGACGTCCGCGGTGCGGTCCTGTTCCGCCGACCACTTGTTCAGCAGGTAGGCCAGCAGATTCCAGACCGCGAAGTAGAAGACCGCGCGAACGATGAAGAATTGCGGCTGAAGCCAAAGGCGGCGGAAATGATCGGAAGCCTCGTTGCCGAGCACGTCCGGGTTCGACGCCCAGGGATAGATCTTCTTGACGCCTACCAGGACCGGAATGGAGAGAACGGTCAACGCGGGAATGGTGCGCGAGCCGGCCTCTAGAATCCTGCGGATCGGAAGCCCCCACTTGCCGCCGGTCATATGGTGCAGCTGGAGCATCGCCAGGCAGCCCATCGCGAAAACCATCCAGTACACGAACGCGAGCAGATAAGAATGAAAGAACTGCGTCCAGTCGCGGAAGCCCAAACCGACGGTGGCCAGCAGGCCGATCGCGCCCACTACGAGCGCGCGCCGCTGGACGCGTTCGATGATCGGCCGAGCCGTGTCTTGCGCGCTCATTGCGCTTGCCCCATGGATTCCGTGGATTTTGCCGGCGCCCGTTCGGACGACTGTTCGGCGGATTCGTGCGACAGCTTCGCGCGCTCCGATTCCGGCACGTCTTCTATTTTGGCGTTGCGGCTCAACTGAAGCACGCGGATGTACGCCGCGATTCTCCAGCGATCGGCCGGCTCGATGCGCGCCGCGTAGCTGTACATGGCGCCGAAGCCATTGGTCATCACTTCAAAGAAATGTCCCGCGGGAGCATCGCGCAGCCGCTGAATATGATACGACGGCGGCTGCGGGAACCCGCGCTGAACGATCATGCCGCGGCCGGTGCCGGTGTAGTCGTGGCACGGCGTGCAATAGACGTTGTAGCGCTCGCGGCCCCGATCGAGGTCAGCCTTGGCGATCGGGAACGGGAACTTGTCAACGACCACGCCGTTTTCGCGCCCGGTGAACATCAGCTCATCCAGGCGCAGCTGCCCGCGCGCCACCGTGCCCGGAACGGGCTGGCGCTCCGAGCGCCCGTCGCCGAAGAAGTCGGTCGGCTCGTACGGCAGATATTTTGGCTGAACGTGCATGTCGAGCCGGCAGCCGGCGAGCAGCAGCGCGGCCGCACCAAGACACGCGAGCGCGAACCCGCGCATGCGCGAGCGCGCCGCAATCGTCGCCGTAACGAGTTCACTCCTCAATTTCAAATACTCCATGCGGCTTCAAGCCTTCCAAGAACGATTTCGATTGCGCCACATCGAATTTCGGATCGCGCGCCTTGATGCACAGGAAAAAGCGGTCGGTCGATGCGGTAGCGAATCGCTCGACATTGAACGTCGGGTGATACGGCGCCGGCAGGCCGTTGAGCGCCAGCATCCCGAGGACAGCGGTGAGCGCCGCGCCCAGAATCGTCAGCTCGAACGTGATCGGAATCCACATCGGCCAGCTATTGAACGGCTTCCCGCCGATATTCAGCGGGAAGCTGAGCACGTTGGCGTACCAGCACATTCCGAAGCCGCTGAGCCCGCCGCCGAGGCCCCCGCAGAAAACCAGAACCGGCAGAATCGTCCAATCGAAGCCGACCGCCTCCGCCAAGCCCTCGACCGGAATCGGCGAAAACGCGTCGATGCGGCGATAGCCGGCGCTGCGCGTCTTGTGCGCGGCTTCGACAACCGCTTCGGGCGTATCGAATTCCGCCATCACGCCGTAGATGCGTTTCTTGGCCATAAAACTATCCGTGTATCTCCGGATTCGGATTGCGCACGCGCGCCAGATAAGTGGTGCGCGGGCGCGTGTTCAAATCCTCGAGCAAGCCGTAATCGCGCGATTGAGCCTTGAGCTTCGAAACCCTGCTGTTCGGATCGTTGATATTGCCGAACACGATCGCTTCGGCCGGGCACGCGCTCTGGCACGCGGTGATGATTTCGCCATCGCGAATCGAGCGGCCTTCTTCCTCGGACTTGATCTTCGCCGCGTTGATGCGCTGCACGCAATAGGTGCACTTTTCCATCACGCCGCGGCTGCGCACGGTGACGTTCGGGTTGCGCATGCCGTAGAGGCTCGGCGTCTTGTAATCCGAGTAGAGGTAGAAATTGAACCGCCGGACCTTATAGGGGCAGTTGTTCGAGCAATAGCGCGTGCCCACGCAGCGGTTGTAGGTCATGTCGTTCAGGCCTTCGACGTTGTGCGAGGTGGCGCCGACCGGGCAAACGTATTCGCACGGCGCGTTTTCGCACTGCTGGCAGGGCAGCGGCTCGTAGTACATCTCGGGGTTGTCGAGATTGCCGCTGAAATACGTGTCGATTCGGATCCAGTGCATGGCGCGGCCACGCTCGACCTGGTCCTTGCCGACGACCGCGATGTTGTTCTCCGCCTGGCAGGCGATCACGCAGGCGTTGCAGCCCATGCAGCGGTTCAGGTCGATCGACAGGCCCCAGGCGTAGCCTTCGTATTTGTAGCCGGGGTAGATCGTGAGGTCCTTGGTCGCCTCTTCGTCGGCAACCTTGGCGAAATCGGGATCCTTCTTGAATTCGTCGAAGGTGGCGATGCGGACCAGATCGCGATGGGTGGTTTCCTCGCCGGGCTGGCGCAGTGCCGCGACGCTTTCTTCTTCCGCCTTGTGACCGTTGAGATCGATGGTGTACTGCTGCTGGGTCGAGGCGAACGAATACGTTTTACCGGTCTTCGCGAGCGAAGCGCCGGCCGCAATCCACGGCGTCGCGGAAGTGCGCAGCAGATACGTGTTGAAGCCGGGTCCGGTGCCGACCTGGCCGCCGCGCGTGCGGCCGAAGCCCAGGTGCAGGGTGACGGAATTGTCCGCGTGGCCGGGGACGATGTAGACGCCGCCAGTCACGTTGCGCCCGCCGACGGCGATTGTCACGTAGTCGCCGGTGTTCAGGCCGAGCTGCTGCGCCGTGCCCGGGCTGATCATCGCGGCGTTGTCCCAGGTGAGCCGCGTGACCGGCTTGGGCAGCTCCTGCAGCCAGCCGTTGTTGGACCATTCGCCGTCGCCGATCGAAGGGTCGGGGCGGAAGACAATTTCCAGCGCGCTCGCATCGCCGGCCGGGACGGCGGATTTGCTGAGGGTCACGAAGTCCGCGTGCGGCGCTACGGAAATGGCCGGCAGCGCCGTGCCCGCGACGAGCCCATCGTGCAGCGAAGTTTCCCAGAGCGCCTCGAACGCCTTGTCCTTCTCGGAGCGCTGGCTCTGCCAATAGCCGCGCACGATGTCGTGTCCCGATTTTCCGGAGTCGCCGGTGAAGAGCGCGACGATTTCGTGCGCAGAGTGAGAATCGTAGAGCGGCGCGATCAGCGGCTGCACGATGCCGACGGTGCCGTCGTAGGCGCGGCCGTCGCTCCACGATTCGAGCGAGTGCGCCGCCGGGCAGTGCCAGTGGCTGAGTTCCGCCGTTTCGTCGAGATAGAGGCCGGAATGGATGCGGAGCTTGGCCTTCTGCATCGCGTCCGCGAAATTGAGATCCGCCGGCGCGTCGTACACCGGATTCCCGCCAAGAATCACGAGGAAGTCGACCTGGCCAGCGTTCAAGTCGTTCACCAGATCGCGCAACGATTCAAGCTGGTTGACCGGGTTCGCTTCGATCGACTCGCTGTAGACGACCGTCTTGCCGACGTTGCCGAGCGCCGCGTTGATGGCGTGCGCGAGCGCATGCACGAACGGCGGCTGATTCTCGCCCGCGATCACGATGGATGATCCGCGATGGGCGGCCAGATCGCGGCCGACGGCGCCAACCCACGCGCCGGGGATTTTCGCGCTGGCGTTCGCGCTGGGCGGCACGGCCACACCCGCAGCGGCAGCCAATTGCCGGGCGAGATCATCGATGTCAGCCGAGCGCACCGGCAAGCGATGGTCCGCGACCGAGCCGGTTGCAGTCGGCATGCTTTCGGCCACGTACAGGCGATTCAGTTTCGACGACGCGCCGGCAGCCAGGTCGCGGCGCGACGCGAAATCGCGCGCGTAGCGGACGTGCCCCGCGCCGCAGGTCAGGAAATCGGCGTCGAGCGAGACAATGACGTCCGCCTGATCGAAGTGATACACGGTGTTGACCGGCTTGCCGAACGCAAGCCGCGCGCCTTCGCGCACCGAATCGGCGCCGCAGGGTTCGTACTGGTGCCATTTCGCTTCCGGGAATTGCGCGAGCAGGGTCTTGATCTGCGCGCCGAGCGTCGGCGACGTGATCGTCTTCGTCAGGATGCGCATCCCCGAGCCCTTGGGCGCGAGTTGCGTCCGGTAGTTACCCATCGCGGCGGCGAAATCGCTCCAGGTGCTCACGCGCCCGTCGAAAACCACGGATTGCGAGCGGTCGGGATCCCAGAATTGAAGGATCGAAGCCTGGCTGAAAATATCGGACGATCCGAGGCTGCCGGGATGCTCGGGATTCCCTTCGATCTTCGTGGGACGGCCTGTGTGGCTTTCAACCAGCACGCCCGTCGCGACTCCGGCCTGGAACAGGGAAGTCGCGTAGAAGAGCGGGCGGCCGGGCAGAATCTCTTCCGGGGGCTTGACGTACGGCACGATTTTTTGCGTCGGGAGCTTCGTGCACGCGCTCAGCCCCGCCATCGCGGCCGACGCGGCCATCAATTTCAGCACGTCGCGGCGATTGACCTCGTCGTTGCCCTGGCCGGCGCTTGGCGGAAATTCGAAATCGCGGAACTCCTCGAACTTCTGCGTGCCCGAAAGCTGCTCGAGGCTCTGCCAGAGACGAGGGGCGCCCGCGCCGGCAAGCTTCGCCCGCGCCGCCGCCAGGTCGATCGAGTTCTTCGGGTTGGAGTCTTCGCTCATCGTCTCGCCTTCATCACCGGTGGCACGTCGAACAGGTCTGCAACGGTTTTACATCGCCAGGATGCCGGGGCACCAGAACCTTGTATTCCGCCACGAGCTCCTTGCCCATCTTCAGCTGTTCGTCGGCGGGCGGGGGCTCGTAATAAGGATTGAAAACTTCCGACTTCGGCCGAATGTATTTTTCCGGCTGCCGGTGGCATTCGATGCACCAGGACATGTAAAGCGTTCCGGCCCGCTCGGTGAGCGCCATCTGCGCAATATCGCCGTGGCAGGTGGTGCAGCCGACGCCCTTGGCCACGTGGATGCTGTGGTCGAAATAGACGAAATCGGGCAGCGCGTTCACGCGAATCCATTCGAGCGACTTGTCGTCGCGATAGCTCTGGCGCACCGGCTCGAGCATCGACGCGTTGGTCCAGATCTGCGAATGGCAGGTCATGCAGGTCTGCGTCGGCGGCACGCCGGCGAAGGACGATTTTTCAACCGACGTGTGGCAGTAGCGGCAGTCGATGCCCAGCTCGCCCGCATGGTGGCGGTGGCTGAACGGCACCGGCTGCTGCCGCTTCACGAACTGATTGGTGTACCACGGCGAGAGCGCGATCTCGTACAACGCGTAGCCGAGTAATCCGACGATCACCACCGCGCCAAAAATGGTCAGCCGCGCGATGAACGTCGTGCTGCGATGAAAGATTTGTGCCATCGATCGTTTAAGTTAAATCGTTCCTTCTATCTCTATGAATGCGCCTTCTCTTCGTTCGTCTCGTGCACCAGCGACCGCACCTCCACGATGGAAATCATCGGCAGGGCGCGGATAAAGAGAAAGAACAGCGTAAAGAACAGCCCGAACGTTCCGATGTACGTCGCCCAATCCCAGCGCGTCGGGTAGTACATGCCCCAGGACGACGGAATGAAGTCGCGGCTCAGGCTGATGACGACGATCACGAACCGCTCGAGCCACATGCCCGTGTTTACGACCAGCGAAAGAAAGAACAGCATGCCCACGTTGCGGCGGACTTTCTTCGACCACAGCAATTGCGGGATCACGATGTTGCAGGCGATTAGCATCCAGTACAGCGGCGCGTACGGACCGCGGAAGCGGTTCGTCATCATGTAGATTTCGTATTGATCGCCGCTGTAGAACGCGAGAAACGCTTCGAGCAGATAGCCGTACGCCACGATCAGGCCGGTCGCCAGCATCACCTTCGCCATGATGTCGAGGTGCCGCGCGGTGACCAGGTCTTCCAGGTGATAGAACTTGCGAATCGGGATCGCCAGCGTCAACACCATCGCAAAGCCCGAATAGATGGCGCCCGCGACGAAATACGGCGGGAAAATCGTGGTGTGCCAGCCGGGAATGATGCCGATTGTAAAGTCGAAGCTCACGACGGTATGGACGGAAACGACGAGAGGCGTCGCCAGGCCCGCGAGCAGCAGCGAAGCCACCTCGTAGCGCGACCAGTGCACGGCCGAGCCGCGCCAGCCCATCGCCAGCATTCCGTAAATGATCTTCGCGGCCTTGTTCTTCGCGCGATCGCGCAATGTGGCGAGGTCGGGAATCAATCCCACGAACCAGAACAGCAGCGAAACCGTGAAGTACGTCGATACCGCGAAAACGTCCCATACCAGCGGGCTGCGGAACTGCGGCCACATCCACATCGGGTTGGGATACGGCATCAGGTAGAAGAACAACCACGGGCGACCCATGTGCAGGAGGGGGAACATGCCGGCGCACATGACGGCGAAGATCGTCATGGCCTCGGCGAAACGATTGATGGATGTTCTCCATCTCTGGTGCAGCAGGAGAAGAATCGCGGAGATGAGCGTGCCGGCGTGACCGATACCGATCCACCAGACGAAATTGACGATCGCGAAGCCCCAGGCCGTGGGTATCCGGATGCCCCAGATTCCGACGCCCTTGATCATCAGCATCGTGACGACCAAATTCAGCAGCATCAGCCCGCCGAATGCGATGAGCAGGCCGAAGACCCAGCCTGGCGTCACAGGGCGAGTCAGAACGATGGAGCTGATCTTGTCGGTTACCGTTTCAAAAGTATGACCCGGTCCAATAATCGGGTCGTGATCGGCAACCCTAACTGTGTTGTGTGAACCCTCAGAGGCCACGCAGTGTCCCCGAAAGAATTTTACGAAATGCCTGTGTCTAACTGAAGGGGCGTTAAAGGCCCTGGATCCGCGTCCTCATACCCCACGATGACGGGACTATCCGTCCGAAGCGCTACAGGTCTCGTGCGAATCCCCAGCAACCTCGCGCCCAACATCCGAAACTCTATTTCACTGACCTAAACAGCTCGCTGAAGACGCAATAGCATAAAACCGGAAACGCTCAGACGCAAGGTGAAATCGAAATATTTTGCAGGGCGAAAAATTCACAGTGATTCACAATGTGAAACGCGGAATGTTCGCTTGTAAACATCGTTGCCTTCTGCTTCGCGCTGCGCACCCCGCGCACTGTGGCGTTTTCGACATTCGCCTTCCACCTGCAGCCGCGTGCTCGCGCGAGCGATTGCTAAAATCGATTCGTGCGCTCCACAACGCCAGTAGCGGTTTGGCTGCTGCTCTTCGTGTCCTCGTCCGCCGCGGCCGATACGATCGTGCTGAAAAACGGACGCCGCATCACGGCCGAGACCGTCACCGAAGACGCCGAGCACGTCACCTATCTCACTCCCGCGGGCCAGCTCAGCCTTCCCAAATCCATCGTGGCGCGCATCGAGAAGGATGACTTCGGATATTCTTCCGCGTCGCATTCTTCCGAGCCGCCCGTGTCCGCGCCGGAAATCGAGCCGGTGCCTGGATACGAAGACGTCGCGGCGCTCGCAGTGCACGACAACGCCATCGACTTCAGCTACATCTCTCGCCTCGAATCGGAAGCGCGGGCGGGCGGCGCCGCCGGGATCGCCAAAGTGGCCGCCGCGCATCACGCCGCCGCGCAGTTTCTCCTCAGCAAGGGCGACACGGACGCCGCGATCGATCACTATCGCGAAGCGCTGTCATTCGCGCCGGACAATACCGGCCTGCTGCTGAATCTCGCGGTCCTTTATTTGCGCCAGAGCCAGTACACTGCGGCGCTCGATCCGCTCGAACGCGCGCGCCGCGCCGCGCCCGATTCCGCCGATGTCGCCAAGCTCACGGGCTGGGCGTATTACGGCGCCAATAAAATGGATCGCGCCATCGAGGAATGGCAGCGCGCCGAAAGACTGCGCCCCGATCCGGAAGTGAAATCGGCGCTCGAAAAGGCCGAGCGCGACAAAGCCGAGGAAGAAAGCTACCGCGAGGGCGAAACCGCTCACTTCGACCTGAAATACAACGGCAGCGCGACGCCCGATCTCGCTCGCGGAATCCTGCGCGCGCTTGAGGACGATTTCCGCGATCTGGAATCGCAGCTCGACTACACGCCGCCCGAGCAGATCAGCGTCATCCTTTATACACAGCAGGCCTTCGCGGACATCACCCGCGCGCCCGGATGGGTCGGCGCGCTCAACGACGGCCGCTTGCGCATTCCAGTGCAGGGCTTGAGTTCGGTGACTCCGGACCTCGCGCACGTTCTGAAGCACGAGCTGACGCACAGCTTCGTGGGACAGAAATCGCACAACCGGGCGCCGACCTGGCTTCAGGAAGGCGTCGCACAGTACATGGAAGGCCGCCGCAGCACTTCCACCGCAAGCGCACTGGTCGAAGCCGCGACGCAGGGCGCGATACCGCCTCTCGGCGCGTTCGAGGGACCGTGGATGTCACTCGATGGAAACTCCGCGGCGTTCGCTTATGCCTGGTCGCTCGCCGTGGTGGAGTCGATCATTGATTCCGGCGGCGTGAGCGACATCAGCCGCCTGCTCGATCGCATCGGCACATCACCTTCGACCGAAGCCGCCGCGCAGGAAGTGCTGCACTCGAATTACGCCGATCTCCAACAGCAAACCGTCGCGTACCTCAAACACGCTTATTTGCGTTGATTTTGTTCGTCGATGTTTGGGCCGCCTTTACGAGAAATTCTTAGGAGGGCGAAGATGCCGAAACCACTCGTAACCAGCCACGGGGAGTCTTGGCCCAGAAATGAATACAGCCTTAGTGACCTGCGGGAGAAGGCGAAAGATCCTTCGGGGATCTATGTGCTGAGGGACGGGTCGATGCCGATGTACATCGGTATGGGCAGGATTGCTAAGCGGCTCGAAAGCCACCAGAAGAGCAAGAGCAAAGGTAACTGCTGGGATTACTTCTCGTGGTATGAGATTCCTAACAAGAAACACCGAAAGGAGATTGAAACGCTGTTGCTCCGACTGCTTCCGTTCTACTTGCGGAGCCTCAATAGACAGCGAGGGCGACTGCACGGTTCACAAAGGGTCCGACCTAATACAAACGGCCCGGACTACATCAAGAAGCCACACCTCGCACCCAAGAAGAAGAGGAAGGTTCGGCGGAACCGAAGATAGAGGCAGATCGTCAAGACATCAAAGTGTGGCCAACAATCCCGCGAGCAGCGCTGCGCGTTCCGGCAGCGAGCGAATGATCACGTGCTCGACCGCGCTGTGGGCGCCGTTGCCAATCGCTCCGAGGCCGTCGAGCGTGGGCACGCCCAGCGCCGCAGTAAAATTCCCGTCCGAGCCGCCGCCCGTCCACGCTTCGCCGAGATGCACTCCCAGTTCGCGCATCAATCCCTGTGCGTGGTGAAAGAGGCGCAGGACCGCGGGCGTGCGCTCCAGCGGCGGCCGGTTGATTCCTCCGCGCACCTCGACGCGCGCGCCCGGCAGGATCGGACGCAAGCCGCGCAGTTGCCGCTCGATTTTCGGCGCGTCCGCCGCGTGCGTGTAGCGAATGTCCACCTCGGCTCGCGCGCGATGCGGCACGACGTTGGAAACCGTTCCGCCGTCGATCACTGTCGCTTGCAGCGCGATTCCACGCTTCGGGTTGTTCACGCGCTCCAGGCGAACGATTTGCTCCGCCAACTCGTGCACGGCGTTCACGCCCGCGCCCGGGTCGAGTCCGGCGTGCGCCGCGCGGCCCGCGACGATTAATTCCGCCGTGCCCAATCCCTTGCGCGCCGTTTTCAGCCGCCCGTCCGCGCCCGCCGCCGGTTCGAGAACTAGCACCGCATCGCTCTTCTTCGCTTCGCGCTCGATCGCCGCGCGCGATGAGTGACTCCCGATTTCTTCATCGGAGTTCCAGAAAAAAACGAGCCGCTTCCGTGGCTGCAGACCCAGTGCGTTTAATGCATCCACGGCAGACAGCGCGAGAACCAATCCCGCCTTCATATCAAATGTCCCGGGGCCGAATGCGCGGCCTCCTTGCACGCGAAACGGCATTGCCGCGAGTGTCCCAAGCGGATACACCGTGTCGAGGTGGCCAAGGACCATGACTTGTCCTTCGGGCCGCCCCTCGCCGAGCCAGATTTCGGCGCGCACGTGATTCCCGCGGGTCGCATGCCGCAAGATGCCGACTTTCGCGCCGCGCCGCCGCCATTCGTTCGCCACCAGTTTGCCCAGCCGGTCGACGGCCGTCTTCTGGTGGCTCGGCGATTCGCAACGGACGAAATCACCCAGCAGCCGCACCATGCTCTTTTCGCGGCGGCGCAGCTCGCGCTGCAACCGCCGCATCATCAATCGGTTCTCGTCCATCGCGCGCGTATCGTATCAGCCGCGACACACAGCGGCAACGCTGCTCGCTGATGAAGGCAGTGGTATACTCCGCCGATAACCCGCATTGAGACGGAAGAATGACTAGTTTGATGCCGGATTCCGACAACAAGAACTCACCGGAATGTGAATCAGGGCGAGCGAGCGCAGGCGATGCTCCCATTCTTTCCGGGACTGAAATACGCGGTGCTAGCCCAGTGCCTGTGAACCAATACCAAGTGGACGCCGAAATAGCGATCGGCTCCATCGTTGTTCAAACGGTATGGGCGTGGATAGAGGGACTTCGGATGCGTCTGAAAATTAAGCGAGACCTCGGACGGAAAGCTACGCAGACCGATCTTGCGTCAATTGACACTTGGATGAAGGTGGATGAAATAGAACAGCGGAAGAACCCCGACAAACCGGCAGGTACAGATTGAGGCTTGCCAACTCCTGATTTACGCCGTAACCGGAAACTGACCCACAACCCTTCCTAGCACGCGATTCCCACTCGCCGGGGATTCGTATAGAATTCCCATAGATAATTATTCGATTCTTCGGCCTTGGAACACAGGCGACGAGGTCACCCATGCTCCTTGACATCAACGAGATACAGAAAGTATTGCCGCACCGCTATCCTTTCCTGCTGATCGACGGCATTGAAGAAATGGAACGCTGGAAGCGCATTGTCGGAATCAAGAACGTCACCATCAACGAAAGCTTCTTTCAGGGCCATTTTCCGGGCAAACCGATCATGCCGGGCGTGCTGATCATCGAGTCGATGGCCCAGACAGGGGGATTTCTGCTGCTCCAGGAAGTGGCGGACCGCGAGAAGAAGCTCCTCTATTTCGTATCGATTGATAATGCGCGATTCCGCCGGCCCGTGGTGCCCGGAGACCAGCTCCGCCTGGAAATGGACGTGATCGCATGGCGCGAAGGCCTGGGCTTCTGCAAGCTGCACGGGAAGGCCACGGTGAACGGCGAACTCGCGGCCGAAGCCACACTGATGTGCAAGATGGTGGACCTCGAAACCGAAATGCCTTCCGCGACCGTGCCCGCCGGGAAGGCGCAATGACTGAAATCGATCCCCGGGCCATCGTTTCGCCGACGGCGAAGTTCGGCAGCGGCGTCCGAGTGGGCGCCTGCGCGGTCGTCGGAGACGACGTCGAGCTGGGCGACGGCTGCGTTCTCGAGCCCCACGCCGTGGTGAATGGCCCCTCGAAATTCGGCCGCAACAATCACGTGCATTCGTTCGCGATCGTCGGCGGCGATCCGCAGGATTTGACGTACACCGGCCAGCGCACGTGCCTGGAAGTGGGCGATTCGAACGAGTTTCGCGAGTTCTGCACCGTGCACCGCGGCACGATCAAGGGCGGCGGCGCCACGCGCATCGGCAGCAACAACCTGATCATGGCCTACGCGCACATCGGCCACGACTGCGTGATCGGCGACCACGTGATTCTCACGAATGGCGCGCAGCTCGCAGGCCACATCGTGGTGGAGGACTACGCCGGGATCAGCGCGTTCTGCCTGCTGCACCAGTTTTCACGCGTGGGCGCGCATTCGTATATCGGCGCGGGCACGGTAATCACACAGGACGTGGCGCCGTTTTCGATGGTCGTCGGCGAGCGCGGCGTGAAATGCTTCGGAATAAATAAGGTGGGCCTGCAGCGCCACGGGTTTTCGCCCGAGCGCATCAAGACGATCGATCAGGCCTATCGCTTGCTGCTGCGCTCCAAGCTCAACACGTCGCAGGCCGTCGACAAAATGCGCGGAACCCTTCCCGATTCCGAGGACGTCCAACTACTTATCCGCTTCATCGAATCGACGGCGGAACGCGGCTTTACGAAATAGGAGCACGATGGCCGCGACCGCTGAAAACTCGCTGGGGTCCTGGGGCTTGATCGCCGGCAACGGCGACTTTCCGTTTCTTGTCCTTGAAGGAGCGCGCAGCAGAGGCATCGAAATGGCCGTGATCGCCATTCGCGAAGAGGCTTCGCCGGCGCTCGAGCGCGCCGCCAGGCGTTTCCACTGGATCAGCCTCGGCGAACTCGGACGCGGAATCGATCTGCTGCATCAGGAGGGAGTGAAGCACGCGGTGATGGCCGGGCAGGTGAAGCACAACAAGATTTTCAGCTCCATCCGGCCGGACTGGCGCCTGGCGAAGCTGCTGTTTTCGCTGCCGTCGAAAAATACGGACTCGCTGATCGGCGCCGTGGCGCGCGTGCTGGAAGACGAAGGAATCGAGCTGGTCGATTCGACGAAGTTTCTCGGGCCGCTGCTGCCGCTCGAAGGAGTGCTGACGCGGCGCGCGCCGGACGAAGCCGAAGCCGCGGACATCGAGTACGGCCGCCGCATCGCGGCGCAGATTGCAGGCCTCGATCTGGGTCAAACGGTTGTGATCCGCGACCGCGCCTGCGTGGCCATTGAAGCGATGGAGGGCACCGACGAAACCATCGAGCGCGCCGCGCGCATCGCCGGCGGCCAGCGGCTCGTGGTCGTGAAAGTGAGCAAGCCGCGCCAGGACATGCGCTTCGACGTGCCGGTCGTGGGCTTGCAGACGATCGAGGTGATGCGCCGCGCCAACGCCACCGCGCTCGCAATCGATGCCGGCCGCACGCTCCTGTTTGACCGCGAGGGCTTGATCCGCGCGGCCGACGAAGCGGGCATCGCCATTCAAGCATTCGCTCCGGATACTTCCGCGACGAAGAAATCGTGATGAGCGAAAAACCTATTCGCGTGGCCGTGGTCGGCGCCGGAGAATTCGGCAAAAACCACGTGCGCGTCTGGCGCCGGATGGAAGGCGCCGAGCTTGCCGGCATCGTCGACACCAACGCCGAGCGCGCGGCGAAAATCGCGGCTGAATTCGGCACGCGCGTGATTCCCGGTCTCGACGCGCTGGCGAAGGAGGGCGTGAGCGCCGTGAGCCTCGCGGTGCCCACGAAAGACCACGCGAGCGTCGGCTGCCGCCTGCTCGAAGCCGGCATCGACGTGCTGGTCGAAAAACCGATGGCCGCGTCGCTCGAAGACGCCGACCGGCTGATCGTCTCCGCCGCGCGCGCGCACCGCATCCTGCAAATCGGCCACGTGGAGCGCTTCAACCCCGCGGTCGTCGCCGCGCGGAAAATCGTGCAGCGGCCGATGTTCTTCGAAGTGCACCGCCTGGGCCTCTTCACCCCGCGCAGCCTGGATATCGACGTCGTCTACGACGTGATGATCCACGACCTCGACATCTTGCTCTCGCTGGTCGATTCACCGGTCGTGGATCTGAAAGCGGTCGGAATTCCCGTGATTACCGACAAAGTCGACATCGCGCACGCCCGCGTCGAATTTGAAACCGGCACCGTGGCGAACCTGACCGCCAGCCGGGTCTCCACCGAGCGCGTCCGCAAAATGCGCTTCTTCCAGGAACACGAATACATCTCGCTCGATTTCACGCGGCAGGACGCGCTCCGCATTCGCGTCACGCCGGGCAGCCCGCAGCCCGGAATCGGTTTCGAGAAACTCGAGACCGCGCTCGAAGAGCCGCTGCACGCCGAGTTGCGCGCGTTTCTCGATTCGGTTCGCACGCGCAAGCCCGCGGTCGTGGATGGCGCCGCGGGGCGCCGCGCGCTCGCGCTGGCCGATCGTGTGATGGCAGGCATCCTGGAGCACGCGCGCCGCGTCCAACTGGGAGCTTTCTCTCCGCAGAGCACACGATGATCCCGCGCACTCTGGTTCCGGTGAACGTACGCCCCGTCGACAAGGACGAGGTGAAGAAGCGGCCGAGCCGCACCACCACGTATATGGATGACCGGACCGTCGTCCCTTCCGGCCTGTCCGAAGCGCCCCCGCTCGACGGCAGGACCACTATTCCGTCCCATTTGCCGCTCGGCGTTCTGGTCGATCGAACCCTAGTTCCGCGCGGCATGGCCCCCAAGCCGATCGAACGGGTCCAGCGCGTCTCGACCGTGACGCTCGAAATTCTCGATTCACGCACCGTCGTGCCCGCGTACATTGAGCCGCTCAAGCCGGAAGAAATGACGGTGCTTGAGCACGCGCCGGAAATGACGGCGGAGCTGCGCGAAATCGTCGATCCGGACATCTTCACCACCGGCGACGCGAACCTGCTGATCGAGCCGGAGGAAAAGACGAATGCGAAGTCGGAGCTGATAAGGGTCGCCGGCTCCGTCGTCTTTCACGTCGCGCTGATCCTGTTTCTGATTTTCGCGCCGAAGCTGATCCCGCAGCCGACCGAAGAAGAAATCGCCCGCAACAAATTGCCGACCGACTGGATCTATTCGCCGCCCTCGATCCCCGAGCCGCCCAAGCCGACGCCCAAGGTCGAGGTCAGCTCGAAAACCCTGAACAAGGTCGCGCCGCCGATCGAAAAGCCGCCCGCGCCCGCGCCGCCGATCGAAAAGCCCGCGCCCGACCTGCCCGAAGCGCCGCAGCCGAGGGCTTCGATCACTCCTGCTCCGGCTCAGCCGCAGCCTTCGATTCCGCAGCCGCCCGCGCCGTCGCACATCGAGCCAGTCCTGCCCGCGCAGCCGAACAATCGCCTGAATCTCGGTTTGCCGCGTTCAACGCCAGGCAAGCTGCTCGAAGACCAGATGCAGAGCGCCGCGCATGAAGGACGCGGCCAGGCGCCGCTGTACGTTCCCGGCGGCCCGTCGGCTTCAGGAGGCCGCGGAGTCGGCATGGGCTACGGTGTCGACATCCTTTCCGATACGCAGGGCGTCGATTTCACGAACTATATCAACCGGCTCCTGGCCGCGCTGAAACGCAACTGGGAAGCAGTGATGCCCGAATCGGCGCGCATGGGCGATCGCGGCGTTGTTTTCACTACGTTCCAGGTCAATTCCGACGGCAGCGTGCCCGCGCCCGACCCGATGCTCGAGCGGACGTCCGGAAAAGAGCCGCTCGACAACGCCGCGATGGCCGCGATTCATGCGTCGAATCCGTTCGAACCGCTCCCTTCGCAATTTCACGGGCCGTACCTGAAATTGCGGATCGCGTTCATCTACAATATTCCGCCGGAACAAATAAACCTCCATTGAAACTGAACCGCGCGCAAATCGCCGGGGCCCTGCTGTTGGCTGGCTTGGTGCTGCTGGCGCTTCTGCTGCGCCACTGGGCCTTTTCCGGATGAATGGCCGGATGAGCGATCTCGCGCGGCTCGTGGTGATTCTCGGGCCGACCGCTTCGGGCAAGTCGGCGCTGGGAATCGATCTGGCCGAGCGGCTCGGCGGCGAAATCCTCGTTTGCGATTCCACGCAGGTCTACCGGCATTTCGACATCGGCACGGGCAAGGTTCCGGTCGCCGAACAGCGCGGCATCCCTCATCACTTGGTCGATCTCGTCGAGCCGGACGAAGTTTTCACCGCCGGCGAATATCGCAGGCGCGCGCTCGAAGTGCTCGAAGATGTGCGCCGGTGCGGGAAGCTACCGATCATCACCGCGGGCACCGGCCTGTACCTTCGCGCGCTGCTCGAAGGGCTTGCCGACGCGCCCGAACGCTCCGAAGAGCTGCGCGAACGGCTGCGCAAGAAGGCCGCGAAGCACGGGCCGCTGCATCTCCATCGCATGCTTGCTCGCATGGACAAGGAAGCTGCCGCGCGCGTCGCTCCGCGCGACACGCAGAAGATCATCCGCGCCATCGAAATTCGCAAGATCGCCGGAAAACCGGTTGGCGAGATTCATCGCGGCGGCCGCAGCGCGCTGACTGGATTCGAGATTCGCAAGATCGGCTTGCAGGCGCCGCGCGACGCGCTCTACGCCCGGATCAACGCCCGCGTCGAAGCCATGATCGCTGCGGGCTGGGCGGACGAGGTGCTCGGCTTGATTGCTCGCGGCGTGCCGGCGGACGCGAAGCCATTCCAGTTCATCGGCTATTCGGATTTGCGCGCGCGGCTGATTGGTGCATCCGGCTCAGGCGCCCGCGCGATCGCCGACGCCATCCCGCTGATCCAGCAAGCCACGCGCCGCTTCTCGAAGCGCCAGGTCACCTGGTTTCGCAAGGAACCGGACGTAAACTGGCTACCGGGTTTCGGCGACGATCCCAAGATACTCGCAGCGGCTCTGGACATCGTTCAGCCCGCCGCACGCTAGCTCCTGGGAGCGCCAAACTTGTCCCGAGCCTTGCCGAGGGATCTCCCGATTGGCGTTTTAGCTTTAGTGGCAGAGACTCTTGCCTGTGCTGAATTGACAGCACGCTTGGAAGAATCGCCTCCTCTCCGGGACGCCTACCGCTTGACGCCGCACTGCAATTGCATTATTTTGTTTTCACATACGCTACCGTATGGCAAGCACTGCTCCAGTTCGCTCGCCTTCGCTTCATCCGGATAACTGGCTCCGCGCCGCTGAAAATCGTCTCGCCGAACACGGAATCGAATCGGTGCGCGTCGAGGTGCTGGCGCGCGACCTCGGCGTGAGCAAGGGCAGCTTTTACTGGCATTTCCGCGATCGCGGTGAACTGTTCGGCAAGCTCCTGGCGCGCTGGGAAGGCGCCGAAATCGACTGGCTGAACGCCGAGGCCCGTGCCGGCGCGGCGACGCGCTGGGCAAAATTTGTCGCCCGCACCGCCGATCCCGGACGGATGCGTATGGAGGTGGCCCTGCGCGCGTGGGCACGGGCGGACGAGCGCGTGGCCGCGCGCGTCGCCCTCGTCGAAAAAGGAAAAGCGCGCCTGATCGCTGAAGTCCTGCGCGAAATCGGCTTTGCGCAGTCCGCCGCAGATTCCTGGTCCGAAGTGGTGCTGCTGATATGCCTCGGCTGGCTCGACCGCGCTACGCGCGACCACCAGTTTGAAATCGCCGGCCGCGGACTCGGCGAAATGCTCTCCGAATTTATTCTCGCCGCATCCACCCCTAGCTCCTTACACGATTGAGTCATCAGAGCCGCCATTCCAGCGAGATGTGGATTCCCCCTCCCTCAAAGCCGCGGAGCGGCGACCGTAATTAGCCCGGCACGAAGCTCGCCCGCCGTGTGCGGGCGCAGCGCAGTGCCGGGAACGGCGAAGAAGAATCTCAAGTCCCGGAGGGACGATTGATCACGGCTGAAGGCCGGCCTTTTTGTACTGGAACAAAAACGTAGCGCCGTAGGCGCGACAGACCGTAGCCCAGCCCGGGAGGGCTGGGAAATCAAAGCCGCCACCACTCCGAGCGCCGTAGGTGCGGCACTTTCTGGAGCCAGCCCGAATTGCACGACGTAAGCAAACTTATTACCGGTGGAAGCGCGGTGCTTTTGGCGCCGCGAACAACGACCAAAGAGAAAAGGATTTCAGCCTTGGTTCGTTTGGTTTGGTTCGCCATCCGGTTCTATGGCACACTCGATAATTCGAAGGACGCAGCGGCCGCGCTGAAATTGCAACAATTCTCCCGCCGGGCTGCGATCGACCCGAAAATCCATGGACCCGCAGTACATTCGGAATTTCTGCATCATCGCGCACATCGACCACGGGAAATCCACCCTGGCCGACCGGCTGCTCGAGCTCACCGGCGCGCTCAGCCAGCGCGAGATGAGCGCGCAGGTGCTCGACTCGATGGACCTCGAACGCGAGCGCGGCATCACCATCAAAGCGAAGAGCATCCGGCTGCATTACGCCGCGAAAGACGGCCACGAATATCGCCTGAACCTGATCGACACGCCGGGCCACGTCGATTTTTCCTACGAAGTCTCGCGCGCGCTTTCCGCGTGCGAAGGTGCGCTGCTGGTAGTGGACGCGAGCCAGGGCGTCGAGGCGCAGACCGTGGCAAACGCGTTTCTCGCGTCGCGCCACAATCTCGAGATCATTCCCGTCGTCAACAAAATCGATTTGCCTGCCGCGCGCCCCGACTTTGCAAAAGAGCAAATCGAGAACGTACTGGCGATTCCCGCCGACGACGCGCTGCTGATCAGCGCCAAGAGCGGGCTTGGCGTCGAGGACGTGCTCGAAGCCGTGGTACGGCGCGTGCCACCACCGAAGGGATCGGCCGACGCGCCTCTGCGCGCCCTGATTTTCGATTCGTGGTTCGATATCTACCGCGGCGCTGTGGTGCTGGTGCGCGTGGTCGAGGGGCGGCTTACACCGGGCACGAAGATTCGGCTCTGCGCGGGCAACGAAGTATATGAAGTGGAGGCTCTCGGCGCGCTGACTCCAAAACCCGTCGTGCTTCAGGAACTCGAGGCGGGAGACGTGGGCTTCGTCATCGCCAACATCAAGCGCGTGGCCGACGCGCGCATGGGCGACACGATCGTCGAAGCGGACCGGCCCGCGGCGGCGCTGCCGGGTTTTGAAGCGATCAAGCCGATGGTTTTCGCCGGCCTCTTTCCCGTGAACGCCACCGATTACGAACTGCTGCGCGATGCGTTGGGTAAATTGCAGCTTAATGACGCCGCTTTCTTTTACGAGCCGGAAAATTCCGTCGCGCTTGGATTCGGGTTTCGCTGCGGATTTCTCGGCTTGCTCCACATGGAAATCGTCCAGGAGCGGCTGGAGCGCGAGTTCAACATCGACCTGATCACCACCGCGCCCAGCGTGCAATACCGCATCACCACCACTGACGGCGTGGTGCAGGAAGTCGACAATCCCACGAAATTTCCGCCGCCGGCGTCGATCGAAAAGATCGAGGAGCCGATTCTCACCGCGATGATCATCACCTCGGAGGAGTCGGTCGGCGGCGTGCTCGAGCTGTGCGAGGAAAAGCGCGGCGTGCAGAAGAAATTCGAGTACCTTTCGCCGACGCGCATCATGCTGACCTACGAAATGGCCCTGAACGAGATCGTGCTGGATTTTTACGACCGGCTGAAGAGCGTTTCGCGCGGCTACGCCTCGCTCGACTACCATCTTTCCGGCTATCGCGAGTCCGATCTCGTGAAGCTCGACGTGCTGGTGGGCGGCGAGCCGGTCGACGCTCTCACCATCATCTGCCATCGCGAGCAATCCTACGATCGCGGGCGCGATCTCGTCAGCCGGCTGCGCAAATTGATCCCCCGCCAGATGTTCGAGGTGCCCATCCAGGCCGCCATCGGCAGCCGCGTGATCGCGCGCGAAACCATCAGCGCGATTCGCAAAAACGTGATCGCCAAATGCTACGGCGGAGACATCTCGCGCAAGCGCAAGCTCCTTGAGAAGCAGAAGGAAGGCAAGAAGCGCATGAAGCGCGTCGGCCGCGTCGACATCCCCCAGGAAGCCTTCCTCGCCGTGCTAAAGGTCGCCGGCAGCACCGGCGACGACGAATAGCGCCAGGAAGTTGCTTCATATCGGCGAGCTTTAGGGCTCCAGGGGCTCGGCCCTGCCTAAGAACTGGGTTGGCGCGCCTATTAAATGAGCGCCGTAGGCGCGGCAGACGGTAGCCCAGCGCGTCAGCGCTGGGAAACGAAGCCGTCGGATCCCAAGCGCCGTAGGTGCGACACGTTTGCGCCCCGCCCTCATTGCACACGCAGGCCGAGCACACACTCCTATCGTGACACGATATAAAGCACGGTTTCGTTCAGCTGTACCTTTTCCAGCCTTCCATCCAGTCGCGCCGCATTTCTTCCCTGTGCTAGCCTGCAACGGTAGTCTGAAGTCGTGGTTCACGATTTCGCGAATGTAGATTCGCCGCTCGCGCTGGCCGCGAGTCGATTGCTCTTTGACAACTGAATACGACGACATTCTTCCACGGCCATTGCGGCCACTTTCGGCGTCGCCTTGGTAGGGGCACGATATATCGTGCCCGGCAACCGACCTTGGCTCGGCCACAGCCATCTGCCGGCGCCTTCGGCACTCGCCATTGGATCCCGGATGCGGACCGCGACAATTTTCCTCCGCCGCGCCCAGGTCGACACAAGGTGCCACTTGCGTCAATTCTATGTATTTGCAAACAAGGGATATGCGCGTTTCAGGTCGACACAAAAAACGACCTACGATTCGCGCTTGCGGCGAACCGTAGCGTCGAGCCGGCCCTTGGCAAGCCGCACCGACACGTCGTCTCCTAAGGCGACCTGATCGGCCGAGCGCAGGACTTTTCCTGAGGAATCGTAGGCGATGGAATAGCCGCGTTCGAGCAGTTGCAGCGGGCTGCGCTCGTCGAGTTGCAACTTCAGCTTCTCGTAGCGGTGGCGTTTCGCGATTAGGGCGCGGTCGACGGCTGCACGCAGCGTTTCGCCGCGCTGCTCGATGCGGCGCCGCAGCACCGCGGCGCGCGCGCGCAAATCGAACGACGCAATCTGCGCGCTCGCTCGCGTCGTTCGCTGGCGCGCCGTGGCGAGCTTCAGCCGCAGGACGACGCCGAGCGACGACGAAAGTTCGTCGAGCTGCTGATGCCTCCGCCGCACGAGCAGCTCGAGCTGGCGAAATCCGCGATGCGTCTGCAAATCGCGCACGTGGTGCCGCCTCTGGGAAAGAAAATAGCGCATCTCCTTGACGAGATCGCGAAAGCACGCGGCGATGTGCCGCTCGAATTCCTGACGCGACTGCACCACGATTTCCGCCGCGGCCGAAGGCGTCGGCGCGCGCAGGTCGGCGACGAAATCCGCGATGGTGAAATCGGTCTCGTGGCCGATGCCGGTTATGATCGGGACTTCCGATACGGCGATCGCGCGCGCAACAACTTCCTCGTTGAATGCCCAGAGATCTTCGAGCGAGCCGCCGCCGCGCGCGACGATCACGACCTCCGCAAACTTCACGCGGTTGAAGTGCCGCAGCGCGGCCACGATTTCCGCCGCGGCGCCTTCGCCCTGCACCTTCACGGGGTAGATCTGCACGTGGACGTTCGCAAATCGCCGCTTCAGGACCCGCAGGATGTCGCGAATGGCGGCGCCGGTCGGCGACGTCACCACGCCGATGCAGCGCGGCAGCACGGGCAGCGCCTTCTTGCGCGCCGCCTCGAAGAGTCCTTCTTCCTGCAGCTTTTTCTTCAGCTGCTCGAACGCGACTTGCAGCGCACCGGCGCCGACCGGCTCGATGTAGCTCACGTAAATCTGGTATTCGCCGCGAATCTCGTAGACGCCGAGCGAGCCGCGCACGGTGACGTGCAGCCCGTCCTCGGGACGGAATTTCAACAGGCGCGCCTGATCGCGAAAACAGACGCAGCGAATCTGGGCGCGCGCGTCCTTGAGCGTGAAATACAGATGGCCCGACTGCGCGGGGCGGAAATTCGACACTTCGCCTTCGATCCACACGTCGGGAAACGAGCCTTCGAGCAGATCGCCGATGCGCTCGGTCAGCTCGCTGACTTTCCAGACGTGGCGCTGCGGCGCGAGATCGAAAAGGAATGATTGGCTCATGGCTCTAGCGGCGGAAGTAATTCACGACCCAGAAAATCAGCGTCAGCGCGACGCTCACGACGATGCACGTCACGATCGGGAAATAGAAGCTGCCGTGCCGGCCGTGGTAGGAAATGTCTCCCGGCAGGCGGCCGAGACGAAACGGCAGCCGCGCGCCGAGGACCAGCAACGCCCCGGCACCAATCAGCATGACGCCGACGACCAGCAACATTCTCCCAAGTTCGCGCAGTGGGTCCATCAGACGATCCGAGGCCTCATTCTAGCGCGTTTCGTCAGGCGAATTCCGGCGTGCGGCGCGACGGCGTCGCTTAAATCAGTTCGAGGCCCGAGAAGAAATAGCCGATTTCGAATGCGGCGGTGGCCGCGGCATCCGAGCCGTGCGTGCAGTTGTACTGGATGCTCGTGCCGAGCTCTTTGCGAATGGTTCCCGGCGCGGCCTTGGCCGGATCGGTGGCGCCCATCGCGTCGCGCCATTTTGAGATGGCGCTTTCGGATTCGAGGACTATCACGACCGCTTTGCCCGAGCTCATGAAATCCGTCAGCTCGCCGAAAAATGGGCGCTCGCGGTGGACGGCGTAAAACCCCTCGGCTTCGGATTTGGTGAGCCGCAGCGATTTGATCGCCACGATCTGAAATTTCGCGGCGTGGATGCGGCTGAGGATCTCGCCCGTGAGGCCGCGCTTCACCGCGTCCGGCTTGATGATTGCAAACGTTCTTTCGATCGCCAAAATCGTTCCCCTTTTCGATTTTATCCAGCAGAAAAAGCCTCGGGTCTGAAGACCCGAGCTACATGAACCCTATCGTTTGCCGCGCTTCCGAGTCTTTCGAGCAGGCGTCTTTTGCGTCGCCGCCTTCGATCCGGATTTCGACTTGGATCGGCCTAGAACGCGCGCCATCGTCTCGCCGATTTCGGCGGGGCTTTGCACGGTGTGGATTCCGGCGGCCCGCAAAGCAGCGTACTTTTCTTTTGCCGTGCCCTTGCCGCCGCTGATGATCGCCCCCGCGTGGCCCATGCGGCGTCCCGGCGGCGCGGTTTGCCCGGCGATGAAGCCGACCACCGGTTTCTTTACGTTTTTCTTGATGTAATCCGCGGCGATCTCTTCGGCGTTACCGCCGATTTCGCCGATCATCACGATCGCGTGCGTATCCGGATCGTCGTTGAACATGCGAATCACGTCGAGAAAGTTCGTGCCGACGATTGGATCGCCGCCGATGCCGACGCACGTCGATTGCCCGATGCCGAGCTTGCTGAGCTGGCCGACGGCTTCGTAGGTGAGCGTGCCGCTGCGGCTCACCACGCCGACGTGCCCACGCTTGTGAATGAATCCCGGCATGATGCCGAGCTTGCATTGGCCCGGCGAAATGATCCCCGGGCAATTCGGACCGATCAGCCGAGTCTTCGAATTCTTCAGCGCCGCCGCGACGCGCACCATGTCGAGCACCGGAACACCTTCGGCAATGCAGATGACGAGCTCGAGCCCTGCGTCGATCGCCTCAAGAATCGCGTCGGCGGCAAACGGCGGCGGCACGAACGCCATCGCCACGGTCGTGCCGGTTTTGCGCGCGGCTTCGGCGACGGTGTTGAAAATCGGCACGCCGAGATGCTTCGTCCCGCCCTTGCCAGGCGTGACGCCGGCGACGATCTTCGTGCCGTAATCGATCATCTGCTGCGAATGAAAGCTTCCTTCGCGGCCGGTCAAGCCCTGCACGAGGACGCGCGTCTTCTTATCGACCAAAATGCTCATTGCGCGGCACCCGCGAGCTTCACCGCTTTCTCAGCTCCGTCTCTCATTCCGTCCGCCACGGAAAAATTCAGGCCCGAATTTCGCAGAATCTCCTGGCCTTCGCGGACGTTGGTTCCTTCCATGCGCACGACGACAGGCACTGTGAAACGCAACTCCTTCGCCGCGCTCACGATTCCGCTCGCCAGCATGTCGCAGCGCAGAATCCCGCCGAACACGTTGATGAACACGGCCTTCACATTCGGGTCGCTGAGCAAAATGCGGAACGCGTTTCTCACGCGCTCTTCCGACGCATCGCCGCCGACATCGAGAAAATTCGCCGGGTTGCCTCCGCTCAGCTTGATGATGTCCATCGTGGCCATGGCCAGCCCGGCGCCATTGACCATGCAAGCGATCGTGCCGTCGAGCTTGATGTAATTGAGCTTAAACTTCGAGGCTTCGACCTCGAGCGGCGTTTCTTCGTCCAGGTCGCGCAGGTCTTTGTAGTCGAGATGGCGATACAAGGCGTTGTCGTCGAAATTGATTTTCGCGTCGAGCGCCACGAGCCTGCCATCGCCCGTGACCACGCACGGGTTGATCTCCAGCAGCGACGAATCCGTTTCCACAAAGGCGCGATAGAGCGCGGTCATGAACGGCACCGCCGCGGGTATCAGGTCGGCCGAAAGCCCCAGCCCGAACGCAAGCTTACGGGCGTGATAGGCCTGGAAACCGGTTTCCGGGTGAATCGTTTCGCGCAGAATTTTTTCCGGATGCTTCTTGGCGACTTCCTCGATCTCCATGCCGCCCGCGGCGCTGGCCATGAACACCGGCGCGCCGACCGCGCGGTCCACGAGCACGCTCAGATAGATTTCGCGCTTGATATCGAGACCTTCCTCGACCAGCACGCGCCGCACGAGGCGGCCCTCGGCGCCCGTCTGCGCCGTGACCAGGTTCATTCCCAGCATGTGCTCGGCAAACGCCGCGGCTTCCTCGGCCGACTTCGCGATCTTCACACCGCCGCCTTTGCCGCGCCCGCCGGCGTGAATTTGCGCCTTCACCACGACCACGGGGGTGCCGAGGCGCTCCGCGACCGCGCGCGCTTCGTCCTTTTTCGTGACGACCTCGCCGCGCGGCACCGGCACGCCGAACTTCGCCAAAATCGTCTTCGCCTGATATTCGTGGATTTTCATGCCGGGGGCCGGGACTAAACCGAAGCCTGCCTCACTAATGCTAGAATTTACGCACGCAGAACGCGATCCAGTTTACTTGGAACGCGCGGGCCGGGCAAGGCGGTTAGCGACTTGAAAAGTCGGGCATTTGCCAGCCAAATGATCGGACCTTAATGATTCACCACGCGCTCGAAATCATTTCGACCGGCGAAAGCCTCTCGCGCGCCGAAGCCGACGCCGTGATGGAGCAGATCCTTGCCGGGCGCTCGAACGACGCCGAAATTGCGGAACTGCTCAGCGCGCTGCGCAGCAAGGGCGAATCGCTCGATGAAGTGGTCGGCTTTGCCATGGCCATGCGCCGGCGCGCCACGCCGATTTTCCCCGCCGGGCACTCGCTCGCGGACGAAGCGCTGGTCGACACGTGCGGAACGGGCGGCGACGTTTCCGGCACGTTCAATATTTCCACCGCGGCGGCGTTTGTCGTTGCGGGCGCGGGCCTGCATGTGGCGAAGCACGGCAATCGCTCGATCAGCTCGCGGTGCGGCTCCGCCGACGTGCTGGAACAGCTCGGCGCGCGGATCGACCTGCCGCCCGAGCGCGTGGCACGCTCGATCGAAGAGGTCGGCATCGGATTTCTTTTCGCGCCGGCCGTGCATGCGTCGACGCGCCACGCCATGGCGGCGCGCCGCGAACTGAAGACACGCACGATTTTCAACCTGCTCGGGCCGCTGACGAATCCTTCGGGCGCCTCCGCCCAACTCGTCGGCGTGTATGACGACGGGGTGACGGAATTGATGGCGCGCGCGCTGGGCGAACTCGGCGTGCGCCGCGCGTTCGTGGTGCACGGGGCCGACGGCCTCGACGAGATTTCCATCTCCGGCGAAACCTACGTTTCCGAATTGCGCAATGGGGACGTGCGGAACTACGAAGTGACGCCCGAGGATTTCGGCCTGCGGCGGGCGCCACTCGATTCCATCCTCGGCGGTGACGCCAGGCAGAACGCCGAGATCATCCACAAAGTTCTCGGCCGCTCGCTGCTTTATCGCGAACACTCTCCGCACCGCGATATCGTGCTCGCGAACGCGTCCGCGGCGCTGGTGGCGGCGGGGCGGGCGGCGGATTTTCGCGATGGGGTGCAGGTGGCGACGGAATCGATCGATTCGGGAAAGGCGCGGGAGAAGTTGGATGCGTTTGTGGCGTTTACGCAGCGTGCGTGAAACCCAAGCAAAGTCGCCCGCCTGAAAGGTGATTGGATAAGGGCGTCGGCTCCTTCGAGCGAGTAGACTTGGCGCTGCTAGACGACCAAGGCTCGGAGGGAAGGAGCCGAGCGATGAAGATTATAGGATGCGATTTTCACACGCGCCAGCAGCAGATCGCGATGCTGGACACCGCGACGGGAGAGTTGGTCGAGCGGCAGTTGCAGCACGAGAACGGCGAGGCAAGGAGGTTTTACGAGCAGTTGCCGAAGCCGATTCGCGTGGGGATCGAAGCGACCGGGTACACGCAGTGGTTCGAGCGGATGCTGGCGGAACTGGGGCACGAATTATGGGTCGGCGATGCGGCCAAGATTCGCGCCTCCGTGGTGCGCAAGCAGAAGACCGACAAGCGGGACGCGGTGCACATTCTGGATTTGCTGGCACAGGATCGGTTTCCACGAATCTGGATGCCAACGCCGGCCGAGCGGGACTTGCGGCAACTGGTGTTGCATCGCGTGAAGCTGGTGCAGATGAGAACGAAGGTGATGAACCAGCTGCACGCGATGGCCATGGGCCAGGGGCTTTGCCGGAAGAAGAAGCTGTGGAGCAAGGCAGGGCGTCAGGAACTGGAAGCGTTGCCGTTGGGGCCGTGGGCGGCGCGGCGGCGCCAAGAGCTGCTGGCGATGCTGGACCAGTGGGAGAAGCCGATTGCGGAACTGGATCGCGCGGTCCAGGAGCAAGCGGGGGCTCACGGCCAGGCGGTTCGACTGATGACGCATCCCGGCGTGGGACCGGTGACTTCGCTGGCCTTCGTGCTGACGCTGGGGACGGTCGATCGTTTTCCGCGGGGCCGTCAGGTGAGCAGTTATCTGGGGCTGGACCCGCGCACACAGCGCTCGGCCGATCGTGTGCGGGGCGGGCCGATCAGCAAGCAGGGCAGCTCGACGACGCGCTGGTTGCTGGTCGAAGCCGGACAGACGGCGGCACGGTTGGATCCGGAACTGCGGCGGGTGTATCAGCGATTGAAGTTCCGTCGCGGGAGTCAGATTGCCAAGGTGGCCGTGGCACGCCGCCTGGCGGTGAGGTTGTACTGGATGCTGCGCACGCAGGCCAATTACGGAGAGCTGATGGCGCGGCTGGTTCGCATGCGGGGTAGCTCGGGTAGCGGCCTGATGGAGATGAGTCCATCGCGAAGGTGAATGAGCGCCCTGCCTCCTCGGGAAGCCGGGGAGTTTGAAAACAATCCTGGTGGAAAGACCGAATAGATGGCTGATGGAACCAATCGTTCCATCGCACGATTGAAAAAGCGAGCCTTGGTCGGCTGATGCAAAAGCAAAAGATTTCTGGCGAGAAAAAAGAAAGAACCGGACCGGGCAAATTCCCAGTCCCGGATCAGAACCACACGTGTGTATTGACAACGCCGACGCCCTTATAGACGGCCGCTAGAAAACCCGTGGCGTCGCGCGGTCGAGGTTGACGGAGCGCGGAAAGGCCGGCCTAACAGGCTGCGGAAAAAGGCAGTGAAGAGTGTCCTCAGGCGCTGAAGCGCATTGAGTGCAAGCCCTTTATGTCGGAGCTGAAGCTCCGACCCCCTAAAAAGCGCCCTTTTCCCGCAGCCTGCTAAAGGCCGCCGCCACATAACCATCCCTGCGGCGTCGGCGGAGTTAAATCTTCAGGAAATTTTGAAGCAGCTTGAAACCGGCGTCGGTGAGCACCGATTCCGGATGGAACTGCACGCCTTCCACCTTAAATTTCCGGTGGCGCAGACCCATGATGATCCCGTCGTGCGTCTCGGCGGAAATTTCCAGCACGCGCGGCAGCGTCTTGCGTTCGACGATGAGCGAGTGATAGCGCGTCGCGGGAAAATCCTGCGGGAGGCCTCGGAAGATCGTCCGGCCGTCGTGATGGATCTCGCTGGTTTTCCCGTGCATCACCTCGGGCGCGCGAATCACGCGGCCGCCGAAGGCCGCGCCGATCGCCTGGTGCCCCAGGCACACGCCTAAGATTGGAATTTTTCCCGCGAAGCGCTCGATCAACGGCACGCTGATCCCCGCCTCGGCCGGCGTGCACGGACCGGGAGAAATCACGATGCGCTCCGGCTGCAGAATCTCGATCTCGTCGAGGGTGATCTGATCGTTGCGGCGCACCTCGAGCGTCTGCCCCATCTGGCCGAGATACTGCGCCAGGTTGTAGGTGAACGAATCGTAGTTGTCCAAAAGCAGCAGCATGGCTCTATTCAGGATATCGCGGAATGCTATTCGTCGCGACCCACGCCTCCGCGATGCGCGATTTCGAGCGCCTTCAGGACAGCGCGCGCCTTGTTGGCGGACTCCTCGTACTCGCGCTCCGGCACGGAATCGGCGACGATGCCCGCGCCCGCCTGCACGTACGCGCGGCCGTTCTTCGCCACGAGCGTGCGCAGACCGATGCACGAATCGAGATTGCCCGAAAAATCGAGATACAAAATCGCGCCGGCGTAAATGCCGCGCCGCGTCGGCTCGAGCTCGTCGATGATTTCCATGGCGCGGACTTTCGGCGCACCCGATAGCGTTCCCGCCGGGAAGCAGGCCATCAGCGCGTCGAAGCAGTCCACGTCGTCGCGCAGCTTCCCGCGCAGGCTGGAGGCGATGTGCATCACGTGCGAATACTTTTCGACGAACATCAGCCGCTCCGGTTTCACCGAACCGTACTCGCACACGCGGCCGAGGTCGTTGCGCCCGAGGTCAACCAGCATCACGTGCTCAGCGCGCTCCTTGGGATCGGCGAGCAGCGCGGCCTCGAGCTCGCGGTCTTCTTTTTCGTCGCGCCCGCGCGGACGAGTGCCCGCAAGCGGCCGGTAGGTCGCGTCGCGCCCCTGCACCTTCACCAGCATTTCCGGAGAGCTGCCGACCACGGAGACGTCGTCGAACTTCAAGAAATAAAGATACGGGGAAGGATTGATCACGCGCAGGGCGCGGTAAATTTCGAACGGGTCCGCGTCCGTTTGAGCCTCAAAGCGCTGGCTTACAACGATCTGGAACGCGTCTCCGGCGCGAATATAGGCTTTGGCTTTCTTCACCGCGCCGGTAAATTTCGCCTTGGTCATGTTCGAGCGCACTCGCAGCGGCCCGGCGTGCTTTACCGGGGCTTGTTTTGGCAGCGGACCTTCGAGCAGGCGGCGCGTTTTCTGAATTTCGGCCACGGCGGCGTCGTATTTCTCGCGCAGGCTGCCCGCGCCTTCCGTGAAAACATTTTGAATCACCCAGACGCGATGCTGCACGTGGTCGAACACCAGCACGCCGAGGTAAAACATCATCGCGCAATCGTCGAGATGCAAATCGTCGCGGCCGGTGTCCGGAATTTTCTCCACGAGGCGCACCATGTCGTACGCGCAATAGCCGATCGCCCCGGCGACGAACGGCGGAAGTCCCGGCACGCGCACCGGCCGATAACGCCGGGTAAGGCGTCGCAACCGCTCGACCGGATCTTCGTCCGATTGCGTGCGCGTGTCGCCGCGCTCGAGCGTGCATGCCCTGCCGCGCGCGCGAAACACTTCCGATGGATTCGCGCCCGCAAACGTGTAGCGCGCGATCGTTTCGCCGCCTTCGACGCTTTCGAGCAAGAACGAGTATTTAGCGTCGCGCGCAATCCGCAGGTATGCGCCCACCGGCGTCAACAGATCGGCCGTGTAGGTCGCGTACACGGGCACGAGATTGCCCTGCTTCGCCAGCTTCGAAAATGTCTTGAAATCGGGCTGAATCATCGCTTCTTCCGCATCTTTCTGGTTCTGCCGCTCGTTTCTTCCTCGCGCCCCAGCGCGTCTTCGACCACACCGCGCATTGCGGCCACCGGCGCCAGTTGGCCCGTCCAAATTTCCCACTGCGCGGTACCCTGCGCCACGAACATCTCCACACCGGAAACCGTTTCGATGCCGCGGCGCTCGGCAAGTTGCAACAGCCGCGTTCTTCGCGGACGGTAAATGGTGTCAAATACGAGCCGGCAATTCAAATCGTTCGCGTCGAGCGGCGATTCGCCGGCGTGCGGATGCATCCCGACCGGCGTCGCGTTTACGATCGCGTCGAAGAACTCCCGGCGCAGCCGTCCGCGTTCGATCGCCTCGCCTTCCACAACCCGCGCCAGCGCCTTCGCTCGCGCCATGCGACGCGCGTGCACGCAAACGGATGCGCCCGCTTGCGCCAGCGCGAATGCCGTTGCGCGCGCCGCACCTCCCGCTCCCACGATCAACACCCGGCTCCCGCGCAGCGGCATGCGCCGCTCGAGCGAGCGGAGCACACCCACGTAGTCCGTGTTGTAGCCGTAGAGTTTTCCGCCGCCGCGCACGACAATAGTGTTCACGGCGCCGATCCGCGCCGCGAGCGGATCGCAATCGTCGAGTTCCCGCACGATCCGTTCCTTGTGCGGGAGCGTGACGCTGAATCCTTTAATCCCGAGTGGCTCGATCGAGCGCAGAAAATCGCCGAGGTCGCTCACCAGAAACGGCAAATAGACCGCGTTCATCCGCCGCGCCGCAAAGCCTGCATTCTGCATGGCGGGAGAAAGCGAATGCCCGACCGGATTTCCGATCACGCCATATACCTGCGTAAGGGCGTTGAAAGCATCGACGCGATATACGCGCTTCATTTCGTCGAGCGAGATCTGCCCTGGCGCCGTGGAGTTCTCGACGGGCGCGTACGCAAATGCGCCTTTCGCGCGTAATGCGAGGAATCGAGCCGGTAATCCCACTTCTCCCATCGGGATTGCCAGCACGTTCCGCCGCTTCCTGGCGAATTCCAGGAGCTGGCGCGCCTCCGCAAGCGATTCGCACTGCGCCGCGATCTTGATTGCGTCCGGCTCGCGCTTCATCAGCTCCGCGGCAACGCGCGGCAGACTCTTCGGCATGCCGCGAAAGAAATGGGCCGACGCCAGTTGCCGGGCGTCGGCGAGTACCGTAGCTACTAGCTCTCGTGGGCATTTCCTCAGCGTCTCGATCTCAAGGTCGTACCACTCGCAGCCGGCGCGAATCGCGTCCGCCAGATGCACCAGCTGCTTGGCGATCGTGCCGCCATAGCGCCCGCCCGCCTCGCGGCGGCGGCACGTGGCGAGCAGGGTCGCCTTGGGGCGTTTGCTGGCGAGATATTTCAGGAACTTCGCGATCTCGCCGTCGCCTGAAAGCCAGTCAAGCCGCAACTCGATCAGATGAGTTTGCCGCAGCGCCAGCGCGAGCTGCCTCTGCATGGACAGCGCATCAGGCGCCGCTACCACGGCGCAGACTTTGTCTTGCCCTAACATCCTGTGTTTCCAATCTTTTCCGGAGGTTTCCGGCAGCACCCTGATCCGCAGCAGAAGAGGGAATCCATGCTTCTACCATGCGGTGCACAATGTGTAAAGCCCGGCGGACCATTGTCTTGACGCCCCCGGAGGCCTTTGTTACGGTCGGTTCATGGGCTGGCGCCTGTTCTCAGGCGCGACGGGAATCCATAAGGAGCGAGTGTCATGCGTGGGAAAATTGTCCTTGCAGGTCTAATTCTGGGCCTTTCGGGGGTCGCAGCATCGGCGCAGGCCGTGCCGCTGCCGGCTCCGCGGACGAGCGACGTGTACTGCTCGGGACTGGTGACCACCGAGTCTGTCCCGCACGACACCATCGTGATTACCGGCGAAGAGTCCAACTACAGGATCGCGTCTTCAACGAGGGCGACTACGTCTACATCAACAAAGGCTCCGGCCAGGGTGTGAAAGTCGGCGACGAATTTTCCGTCGTGCGGCCGATTCCCAAGGATTTCTACGGCATCGAGTGGACGAAATGGCAGTGGTCCATTCTGAAGAAGATGGGAACCATGTGGGAGGATGAAGGCCGCGTCAAGGTGCTGATCGTCCGGCCGGATGTTTCGATCGGGCAGGTCGAAAACGCCTGTGACAACGTGCAGCGCGGCGACGTCCTGCTGCCGTTCACCGAGCGTCCCGTGCCTCCGCTGAAGCCGACCGACTTCGATCGCTTCGCCCCGGCCAACGGAAAATCGCTCGCGATGGTGATCACGGGCAAGAAATTTCAGCAGCAGGTCCGGCAACAACGACATCATCTACGTGAACCTGGGGGACGCGCAGGGCGTGAAGGTCGGCGACTATTTCCGAATCTTCCGCTATCACGGGCACACAGCACGAGACGATTTATCAAACGCCCCGCTACGCGTTTGATATGGAGCAGGGCGACGCGGTCAAGGACGTTGGCATTTATGGCTTCGGCGCGTCTCGAAGAAATATGACTGGCGCAACGTGCCGCGCGAGGACCTGGGCGAAGGGGTTGTCCTGCGGACCGGCCCCAACTCTTCAACCGTCCTGATCACGTTTACGCTGCGCGAAGTTTTCCCGGGCGATTACGTCGAGATTGAATAGCGGGGCTTCGCCCGGCCTTCCAAGCCGGGCGATTCTTCCAACTGCAATTCGGATTCGCTGAAGACATCTGCGGTAAATCCCTGAATCTTCGTTTCCGACTCGCGCCACGCGTTGCGGCCGAAACCCGCCTTCACGCACGTCTCTTCCAGAAAGCGCATCGACGACCAGCGCATCTCTGTCGCGACCTGAGGCAGAAGCAACCCGCGCTGCCATCCCCGACTCACCATCAAGCCGTGCTTGCCCGCTTCGATTTGCTCTGGCGCAATCTCCTCGAGCGCCGACAGCACGGAAATTTCGATCTCGATCTCCGTGACTTCTTCGAAGCGCACCGGATCGAATCGCGGATCTTCCAGGGCAGCCGATTTCGCGCTGTACGCCACCACGTCCACCAGGGGTCGCCCCGTGCCGATCTGGCCGATGCAGCCGCGCAGCCGCCCGCGCTTCCGCAGCGTGACGAATGCACCGGTGAATTCAACAAGAGCGAAATCGCCCGGCAAGTTTTCGAGTGCTTCGCGGCGTTCGGCGGCAACGCGCAGGGCTTCGCGCGCAATTTTCAGGAGAAACTTTTTTTCGGGATTACCGAGAGAGGACATCCTGAGGTTTTTCTTTCGCGTCCACCAGCATCACGCTCTGCCGATGCCGCTCCTGGACCCGGAAATTGATCTGGCTCCAGAACATCTGGAAATAGTGAATCGCCGAAGCCACGGCGCTCAGCACCACCAGCCAGAGCAGAGCCAGTCCCACATTTTTCAGCGCCGGATGGTTCGCGGTCAAAATCACCGTGCACCCGGCCATCACCTGCAGAATCATTTTCGTCTTGCCCAGCGCCGTGGCCGGTATCACCAGGCCTTCGACCGACGCAATCTCGCGCAAGCCCATCACGATGAATTCGCGCCCGATGATGATCACCACCATCCACGCTTGAACCAGGTGCATCTGCACCAGCGGAATAAACGCGGCGGAAATAATCAGTTTGTCCGCGACCGGGTCGAGCAGAATTCCGAGCGTGGTGATTTCGCGCCGCTTCCGCGCGATATATCCGTCGGCTGCGTCCGTGGCCGCGGCCACGAGCAAAATCAAAACGCCCCACACCTCGAAGTGAACGGCCATGCCCCAGAAATTCCAGTTCGGTTGCCGGGTCAACAGGACGACAACCAGGAGAGGAACGAAAAAGATTCTCAGAACCGTCAGACTATTCGGCAGGTTCATTTCGATCTCGGAGAAAACTCGACGAAGCCGGGCCCCGGAGCCGTGAACGCTACTCGAATATAGACTCCGGCCTCCGCCGAGTCAACGGTACCCGCCCAGAAACGGGGCACAAACAGCATCGCGGCTTCGTGCGCTACCGGAGTGTCGAGAAAGGCAAATCCTCGCGCTAGTAACTCTTAGAGGAGTGCGCCGCCTCAAACCTGTGCAAAATCCTGTCCCCACCTACGAGGCTGCACTACTTTGGTGCAATTCGGCAGCGCACGGCTCGCATGGCGCTATCTGGCTTATTTGCAATAGGTTTGAGGCAAACATATCGACGGACGCACAAATCCGCCCTCTCCCTGGGACCGCCGAGCCGTTTCGACCCGCGGTTCCTTTTCCACAGAGATTTCCACCGCGCCTATATCGAAACCTCTGGGGATGGGCCGACCGAGTCAGATCTGGAGGTGTCCCGGAGTAGGCGAGGAGCTGCCGCAACCGTAGGTCTACTTCGAGGGGGATTGCGCAGAGGGGCGCTTCGGCCGCGAGCCGAGGCAACGGAGCCAGCCGACAACCGGCCCCCGATGCGCGCAGGCGGCCTGACGGTCGGAGGGCGGCGGCACTGCGGCGACCGCCTGATTTGAGGGCGTGCTTTCGATCCCCGCGAGCACTGCTGTCACCTTATAGCAGTACGCGGCTCCGCTTGCTGCGCCGGTGTCGACGAACGACGTGCCTGCGACCGGCGCGGAGTTAATCCGCACGAAATGACCCGCGCACGTTGGAGCGCGGTACACGTTGTAAGCGAGTGAGGGATTCGCGCCTGCATCGGAACTGGCTGTCCAGCTGAGCTTCACGATGTATTGCTGCGCGCGGGATGGCGATGCGAAAAACGCGATGGCGAGCGCCAGGGCTACGGCGATTCGTTTCATGGTTTACCTTTCTTCGCCGGCGGGTGGCCGGCGGCAGTTCGAATGCGTCCGGTTTGCGGACGATCCATCGTAGGGAACGCGCAGGTCGAGTAAAGGTTCGGGCGCCTGTGGACTTTTCTCAGCGACCGCGTGGGAGTGTGGGTTGTGCGACTAGCTCAGAGGAGGCGGAAAAATCGTGTTCGCGGAAAACTATTCGAGGACGAATTCCTGCAGGCGCCGCGCGGCCGATTGCGGCACTTCCGCATCGAGAAGGAAGTGCCCATCGACCACTTCGGAATGGAGCACGCGCCCGCGCGCCTGCACGAGCGAGAGATGGCGGCCGTCGGCGAGCGGAACGCGCAGTTTCAGCTTCACGATTGGGTCGACGGGCATGGCTTCGTCGATCCGCGCGAGCAGTTCTTCCAGGCCTTCGCCGGTCACCGCCGAGGTGAACACGCCGCGATGGCCATTGCCGTTGGATCGCATCAATAGCTTCCGGTCTTCCGCGCTGAGCTGGTCGATCTTGTTTAGCACGTGCAACCGCGGCCGGTCTTCCACTCCCAATTCGCGCAGCACTTTCAGCACCTCCGCATCCTGCTCGGCATGATGCGGATTCGAGATATCGGTGACGTGCAGAATCAGCGCGGCCTCCTGCACTTCTTCGAGCGTCGCGCGAAACGCCGTGATCAAATCGTGCGGAAGATCGCGCAGGAATCCGACCGTGTCGGAAAGCAGCACGCGGCGCTTCGACGGCAATCGCACCGCGCGGATCGTGGGATCGAGCGTCGCGAACATCTTCGATGACGCCAGCACGCCGGCTTTCGTGAGCGCGTTGAAGAGCGTGGATTTCCCCGCGTTCGTGTAACCGACGAACGCAACCATTCCCAGCGGCACGGCCTGCCGCGCGCGCCGGCGCGTGGTGCGCTGGCGGCGGACGGTTTCGATCGCCGCTTTGATCTTTGCCACGCGGTCGCGAATCCGCCGACGGTCGGTTTCGAGTTTCTGCTCGCCGGGTCCCCGAGTCCCAATGCCGCCGCCGAGCCGCGAAAGTTCCTGGCCCCGGCCGGTGAGCCGCGGCAGCAGGTAATTCAGTTGCGCGAGCTCGACCTGGAGCTGGCCCTCGCGCGTGCGCGCGTGCGTGGCGAAAATGTCGAGGATCAGCTGCGTGCGGTCGATCACCCGGCAATCCGTGCCCTTTTCCATGTTGCGAAGCTGCACGGGCGTCAAATCGTGGTCCACGATCACCAGCGGCACGCGGCGCGCCTGCGCTTCGGCGCGAATTTCGTCGAGTTTGCCGCGGCCAACCAATGTGGCGGGATCGATGCTGTCGCGCACCTGCAAGAGACTGCCGACGATATTGGCGCCGGCGCTTTCGGCCAACTCCTCAAGCTCCGCAAGCGAATCGCGGCTGGCGACCGTCGGGCCTTCGGGCTTGCCTTTGGATCGGCCGCGCAACGCCACGCCGACAAGCAGCACTCGCTCGCGGCGATCGATTTCCTGAACGGTCCTCATTCGATTTCGCGGCGGCGGGCGAAGCGGGGCATTCGAGTGCTGAATTTCATTTCTTCTGCGATGATACGCCGTTTCGCCGTGGCGGGCTAGTTGGGCCAAGCCGTCGCGGCGCTTCAGTTTGCGAGAGGTTGATCATCCAGTTGTCCGGCAGTCCGACACAAGCGCCTGAACGCAGGCAGGTGCTCGCCCAGCGCCTGCACAACCCGCCCTACGACCCAGCCCGAGGCAATAGAAGAACGACCGGCTTACTGCTTGGGCAGCGGCGTCGCATCCCCCCTGGGCGGCAGGACCGGCAAGTCGACCCGTGGTTGCTCGCCCGTGAGCGTTTGCAGGAAGGTGACGATTGCATCTTCCTCCTGATCGGTCAGGTTCTGCCCGAGTTGACTGGTGCCCATGATGGCTACCGCCTGCTTCAGGCTCCAGACTTGGCCGGAATGAAAATAAGGCGCTCTCAATGCCACGTTCCGCAGCGGGCCCGCACGAAATACATATTCGTCGCTGGCCGTCTTGGTTACGGCGAATCGCCCCTTGTCGTTTGGGGGCAGGACGTCCGCACCGGGCTTTTCGACCACGCCAAACGGAAAATAGGCCATGCCACCCATGTTGATCCCGTTGTGGCAGGCCGCGCAGCCCTTATCCATGAAAAGTTTCAGGCCGTCCTTTTCCTGCGCACTCAAAGCATTGGCGTCGCCCTCGAGAAACTGATCGAAGCGGGATCCTGGGGTTATCAGCGTCGCTTCAAACGCCTCCAGTGCCTTGGTGACATTGTCGAAGGTCACGGGTGAAGCTTCTTGCGGAAAGGCTTTCTTGAATTGCTCGACGTAGCCTGGCATTGATTTCAATGTCGCCTCTACCATCGCGGGTGTAGCGTTCATTTCCACGCCCGCTTGGATCGGCCCCTTGGCCTGAGCTTTCAGATCCTCGGCTCTGCCGTCCCAGAACTGGGCGATATTGAAGACGGCGTTCAAGACCGTCGGCGCCCGGCGCGGCCCTTTTTGCCAGGCGTGGCCGATCGATGTGGGTCCGGCATCCACGCCACCGGTGCTCAAGTTGTGGCACGTGTTACAACTAATGATCTGGCTGGCCGACAGCCGCGGATCAAAGAATAGCATTTTGCCAAGCTCAATCTTTTCATGCGTGACGGCATTGCCCTTCACGGCTGGGACGGCTGATGGGATCGGTTTGAAGTTCTTTTGAGCGGCCTGCATCAAATCATCCGCCAGTACGGGCAGCGTCGCGCCCATGAACACCACGAGGCTGGCCGCACACAGGACTAATCGTTTCATGGTAGGCCTCCTAGAAGCGAACTCCATTAAGAGCTGGCCCGTCGAACACCACAAGATACACCCACCATAGGGCAGTGTGGAATGCCGACCGAGCCTTCCAGATTGATCGGTCTACAACAGCGCCCGTCCGGAGTGTGGCGCGCCCGGGATTGCCTGTCGACGCTCGATATCGTAGGCTGTACCGAGCTTTAGCGGACTTCGGTGCCCTCATTGTGCTGGGTGCTCCCTTTTTCGCCCGGGGAGGCGCGCCGGAGCGAACCGACAGGCCGGGCGGCAAGCAGCATCAGGCAGCGACACGTTTCCAGAAGTTCAGAGTCGCGCGGACCTGGCAATCTGCGATTGATGTTAAAACCCGACAATTCCAAGGAGCGACGGATGCGCTGGTGGCGGTCTGAAGCGAGGTTCGGCTTGCCCCTTCCCGCCTTTTGCCACCCCGCAGCTTCGGCAATCCTCTCAGCAACCGCCGGGTGCATCGCTCGATGGGCCGAAAATTCGGCCCTCGCGGAAACTCCCCGTTGAACACCGCAACCCAAAATGCTTTTCAGAAGCGGCCGAGGCTGCTTCTCTTCATAGGCTACGGGCTGGCGACGATCTGCCTGTTCTGGGTCCTGCACGATTTTCATATCGTCCGCGAGCTGCGCAACCTGGCAAACGTCAGCTGGGAATGGGCGCTGCTCGGCATGGCTTGCGACGTTGTGAGCTACGGAATTCAGGCGTTGCGGTGGAAATTCCTGCTGGCGCCGTTCGGAAGAGTTCGTCTCGGCCGGTCGATCCGTGCGGTTTTCGCGGGGCTTTTTGCGAACCTTATATTCCCGCTGCGGCCGGGCGAAGTGCTGCGCAGCTATTTGCTGGCAAATTCGGAAGAAATCTCGATCGGGCGCGTGCTGGGCGCGGTGGGAGTCGAGCGGTTCGTCGACCTAGTGATCGCGACGGCGGCGCTGGCGATGGTTTCGCTTTACATTAACTTGCCGCGGCCGGATCAGCGAGTGGCGGACCTGCTCGCGTACGCTACGCTCTTTCTGCTCTTCCTGGTGGGTTTGCTGATCCTGTATGTCGAGATCAAGCTCAGCAAGAACACGCCGGTGGACGGCAAGAAAGCCCATCTGCCCGGGAAGTTCATGGTGGTGCTCACCGATCTGCACGCGATCGGGACTTCCCCGAGTTTCTATGCAGCCGTGCTGACTTCGCTAGCGATTCCGTTTTGCCAAGTGCTCGGGCTCTGGGCGGTAATGCGCGCATACGACCTGACACCGCGGTTATCGGTTCTTGCGGCAGCGGTCGTGTTGCTGATCATTAATCTGGGCGTTTCGCTGCCAAATGCTCCGGCGAACGTGGGCTCGTATCAATTCTTTTGTGTTCTGGGCCTGAGTATTTTCAACGTGGAGAAGACCCGGGCGACCGGGTTTTCGATTTTCGCCTTCCTTGCGCTCACGATTCCGCTGGCGTTCCTGGGCTTTGCGGCGCTGCTGCGGAGCGGCATGTCGTTTGGCTCGATGCGGGCGAAGGTGAAGGGCCTGCCGAGCCGGCCGCGGGTGTAGCGCCGGCTATTCGAACCTTTTCAGGCCTTTACCCGACGCATCATCAGCACATTACCCGGATTTCGTTTGGATGGCCGCGCGACGTCCGGTATAGAATTTAGATTAGAGCCGCGCGTCCTGTTTTGGTTCGAGGCGCGCGTATTTTCATGGCCCCGGACATCCAAAAACACCTCGAACGGGCTCGGCGCAGCATCGAGAAAAACAAGCTGCGCGAAGCCGTGGCCGAGTATGAAGCCGTCATCGAAGAGGCCCCGACGCAGCACGAAGCCGTTCAGGGCCTTGCCGACATCCATACCCGGCTGAACGAGCCGGAGCTTGCCGCGCAATATTTCGGCATCCAGTTCGACCGCCTGCTCGACGCGGGAGATGCGGCCAAAGCCTCGGCGATTTTTGGCCGCTTCCTGCGGCCCTATCCGCAGCCTCCCGACCGCCTGATGCGTTACGCCACGCTGTTGCAAAAGCAGAATCACGCCTCGGAAGCAATCGACCAGTTCGCCGCGGCGGCGGACCTTTTCCTCGAGCACCAGCGCGGAGTTGAGGCGCTCGCGTGCTACGAAAGCATGGCGCTGCTCGACCCGGAGAATGCGTCGCGGCACGTGATGCTCGGAGAGCTGGCGGAGAAACTGCGGCACGCCGATCTTGCCGCGCGCGGGTATCTGCGCGCGGGCCAGTTGACGCTCGCGAGCGGCAGTCTCGACGAAGCCCTGGAATATTTCGGGCGCGCGCACCGGTTGCTTCCCAACGACCGAACCGGCGCGCTTCTTTACGCCGAAGCCAAATTGCGCAAGGGCGATCCGGCGGCGGCGGTCGCGCTGCTCGAACCCTTCGCGCGCAATGAAAAAGACACCGCCTTCCTGGCGCTGTTCGGCGAAAGCCTGCTGCGCGCCGGGCAGCTCGATCGCTCGCGCGAAGCGTTCGAGGCGTACTACAAGCAGAATCCCGAACGCTACGAAAAGCTTTTCGAGCTGGCCGGCGCATACGTGCGCGCGGGACAGGATGCAAAGGCCGCGGACCTGCTCGCGCACACGAAGGACTGGATGCGCGCGGGCCGCAAAGAAGGCGAGCTTTCGGCGCAAATGGACCGCCTCGCCGCAACCTATCCGAATTCCCTGCCGCTGGCCGAAACGATCGCGCACGCCTACGAGGAAATGAATCGCGAGACGAAATATTTCGATTCGCTCGTGCGTCTTTTCGATTTGTATCTCGGCTCGGCACAGCTCAAACAAGCCTGCGAGGCGCTCGACCGGCTGGTCGATATCGATCCCTACGACTATCGCAACCAGGAGCGGATCGGAAAGCTCGAAGGGAAAGTCGATCCCGCGTTCTTGCAGAACGTCCTCTCGCGCGCGGCAAAGGCAGCGACGGTTTCGACTCGTACCGACGGCTTTACCGGTGCGGGATCCGAAGCGGCATCCACGGCCGGCCCCGTGACGGAAGAGGCGCGCGCGGCGCAGGCGCTGGAAGATCTGGTCGTGCAGGTCGAAATTTTTCTCCAGTACTCGCTGCAAAGCAAAGCGGTCGAGCGGCTCGAGCGCATCGCCGAACTTTTCCCCGGCCAGGAAGATTCGAACGAGCGTTTGCGCGCGCTCTACGAACGCGCGAATTGGTGGCCCAAAGGCGCGCCTCGCAAAGCGACGCCCCCTGTCGCGAAGCCTGCCCCCGTGGAGACTGCACCCGCTCCGCCTCCTGCGCCGGCGCCGAGCCCCGCGGACACGCATCGCGATCTCGCGGCAATCGCGGAAATCAACCGGCTGATGTACCGGCAGCAGACGCCGCGCGAGCTGGTCGCCGGCACGGCCGCGGAGATCGGCAAGTATCTGCAGGTCGCGCGGTGCCTCATCGCCGTTGGTGCGGCAGGCGAGGCGCCGCAGCTCACCGGGGAGTACTTCGCGCCGGGAACGGTGGCGATTGGCACGGCGCGCATTCCATCGATTACTTCTCTCGCGACCAAAGCCGCGCCGGACGCGCTCGGAGGCATCGAGCTGAATGCCGCGACCACGCCCACGCTGCGCGATCTGAGCCTCGAATCCGCGCTGGCGGTCGCGCTGACGGACAAGGAATCGCAAGCGCCCGCCGGAATGTTGCTCGTCGGCGATGCGAGCGCCCGAAAATGGAAGCCGAACGAAAGCTTTTTCTTGCAGGCCGTCGGCGATCAGCTGGTCATGTCCGTGAATCACACGCGGCTGCGGTCGCTGGTGCGCTCGCTGGCCGTCGCGGACGAAAAAACCGGCTTACTGAGCCGCGGCGCGTATATCGATTGCCTGCTCGTGGAATCGAATCGCGCGCGCACGCAGGGCACTCCGCTTTCGCTCGTGATCGTACAGATCGACCGCGGCGGCGAACTGCTGCGCGAGCAAGGCGACGATGCCGTCGAGCAGTACGTCGAGCAATTGGCCCGCGCGCTATCTTCCGCGGTGCGCCAGACCGATATCGCCGTAAAATACACGGCATGGTCGCTGGTGTTCGTGCTGCCGAATACGTCGCTCGAAAACGCGCGCGCGCTTGCGGAAAAGCTGCGTCAGGTCGCGAGCACGGTTACGCCGCCGTGGGGCGAGACGGACTTGACGGCGAGCGCGATCGTCGCCGAAGCGTCGTCGCGGCCGGGCGATGAGACCGAAGACCGCGTCACCGAATGGATCAACCGCGCCGAAGCGGGGCTCGATGAGGCGCGGCAACGAGGCGGCAACGTTCTGGTGCCGCTGGCGACTCCTTGATATTGTGAGGACGAATTAATGGCGGGACACGCAAAAGCAAAGGTGCGCCCGGGCTTCGCGGATATCGCGAAGCTGCGCTTCGGGATTATCCAGAGCGAGTTCAACGATTTCGTCACCGACCGGCTGCTGGCCGGCGCGCTGGAGGCATTCGGCGAAGCCGGAGTCGGCAAGCAGCAAATGGAAATCGTGAAAGTGCCGGGATCTTTCGAGTTGCCGATCGCGGCGAAGAAAATGGCGGAAACGCGGCGGTTCGACGCGATCGTATGCGTCGGCTGCGTGCTGCGCGGCGAGACCTCGCATTACGATTACGTCTGCTCGGAAACCGCGCGCGGAATCCAGCTGGCGCAGCTCGATACCGGCGTGCCGATCAGTTTCTGCGTCCTGACGTGCGACACCAAGGAACAAGCGCTGGCGCGCGCAGGCGAGAAAGATTCGAACAAAGGCTACGCCGCTGGCGCGGGCGCGATCCAAATGGCTCAATTCGCACGAAAATATTCGGCGGACGCAGCTCCGAGTCCAGCTAGCGGCTCGAAGAAACCCGCGGTGCGCCGCTCACGTCCTTTCAGGCAACACCCATGACCCATCGATGATCAGCCAGCGGCACAAAGCCCGGGAATTTGCCCTGCAGATGCTTTTCGAATGGGACATGGCGCAAAAAGAGCCGAAGCTCGTGAAAAAGCTTTTCTGGCGCGCACCGCACTATTCCGCGGACACCATGAAATTCGCGAACAGACTGTTCGACCGCACTGTGGAGCAGGCGCCCGAGATCGACGCGCTGGTTACGGCCGTCTCCGCCAAGTGGTCCATCGACCGGCTGGCGGCGGTCGACCGCAACATCCTGCGGCTGGCGATCTACGAAATGCGCGCCGGGGACCCAGATGTGCCGCCTACCGTCGCCATCGACGAGGCTCTGAAGCTGGCGAAGAAATTTTCGTCTGAAGAATCGCCCGCGTTTCTCAACGGCATCTTGGACGCGGTGCGGAAGAAGATCCAAGCGGAATCTGCAGGCTAAAGACTTCGGGCGAGCACCGCGATTTCGTCCAGCACGCGCTGCGTGGTTTCCGGGCGAGTGGTTTCCGAGTAGACGCGCAGCATCGGTTCCGTACCCGAAGCGCGGACCATGGCCCACCCGATGTCCCCAAGATAAAACTTCACGCCGTCGAGGTCTTCGCGGCGAACTATCTGCCACTCGAGAAACTCCGTGAGCTTCGGCGCGGCGAAATATTCGAGCGCCTTTTCCTTCTGCCCGCCGATCAGCGTCAAATCGATGCGGCCGTAGTGATGCTCCCCGAATTCGCGATGCAGCATGGCGACTAGTTCGCCGAGCCGTTTGCCGTGCCAGGCCATCACTTCCGCCAACAGCAGCGCGCTGACGGTCGCGTCGCGTTCCGGCAGGTAAAGCTTCGTGCCGATGCCGCCGCTTTCCTCACCGCCTAGAACAATATTGCCCTCGAGCATGCGCTCGCAGATGTACTTGAAGCCAACGGGCGTCTCCCAAACCTTCCGCCCGAGCTTTCCGGCAATCTTGTCGATCATCTTCGTGACCGAGAAAGATTTCGCCACGTCGCCGCTGAGTTCGCGCGTGCCGGCCAGATGCCAGAACAGAATCGAAAGTATCTGGTGCGGCGTGATGAACGTGCCGTCGGGATCCATCGCGCCGATGCGGTCGGCGTCGCCATCGAGCGCGAAGCCGGCGTCGTATCCGCCCGCGCGCATGGCGCGCCGCAGAGCTTCCACATGCGGCTCGATCGGCTCGGGATTCACTCCGCCGAACAGCGGGTCGCGATTGCCGCGAATTTCCGCGGCTTCGATTCCGTGCCGGCGGAAAAGTTCCAGCAGCAGACCGCTGCCGGCGCCGTGCATCGGATCGATGAGGAACCGGAATTTCGCCGCCCGGAGGCGGTCCCAATCGACGAGCCCGGCAAGCGTCTCGAGGTACGGCGTGCGCACGTCGAGCGGATGAATCAGGTCGGGACGCCCCGGCAGCGCGGGCACTCCGTCGCGCAAAACGATGGCGAGCTCCTTTTCAATCTGCGCCACGATCGCGGGTGAAGCGGAGCTTCCATAGCTCGCCTTGAATTTCACGCCGTTCCAGCGATAGGGATTGTGGCTCGCGGTGATCTGAATTCCCCCCGCTGCCGCCCGCTGGCGCACCAGCAACGAAACCGCGGGAGTGGGGCACGGCTCCTGCGCGAGAAACACGGGCGTACCGGTTGCGGACACCGCTTCGGCGGCCACGCGCGCGAAACGGTCGGAGGCAAAGCGCGTGTCGTACCCGACGATCACGCCGCCGCTCGGCTTTTCGTTGCGAACGACGTGCCGGGCGATCGCGTGCGCGACCTTGCGGACGTTCTCGTAGGTAAAGTCCTCGGCGATCACGCCGCGCCAGCCGTCCGTGCCGAATTTGATGGCGATTTCCGGCGCGCTCGATTTGTGTGAACTAGACAAGGCGGTGAAGGCGATTCTCCTCGAGCCATCTCACGATCTTGCCGACGTCCTGCGAGCGTTCGCGTGAGCACAACAGCAGCGCGTCTTCGGTTTCGACGAGCACCAGGTCGCGCACGCCGATCGCGGCAACGAATTTCCTCGAGCTCCACAAATAGTTTCCCTCGGCGTCGAGCGCAAACGACGCCCCGGCGGAAACGTTGGCGCCCGGCTTCGCCGCGAGCAATTCGTAGACGGCGGCCCACGAACCGATGTCGCTCCAGCCGATGTTCGCCGGAATCACGGAGACGCGCGATTGTTCCGTATCCCGCGTCGCCGGCTCCATCACGGCGTAATCGACGGAAATATTTTGGAGCTGCGGATAGATGCGGTGCAGCGCCGAGGTGTATCGTCGGGTGCCGATATTCTTGCCGAGCACCTGCAACGCATCGTGCGTCTTGGGAAGAAATCGGCGCAAATTCTCCAGAAACGTCGAGGCGCGCCAGAAAAACATTCCCGCGTTCCAAAGGTAATTCCCCGCTTCGACGTATTTGCGCGCTTCAGGCAGCGCCGGTTTTTCGGTGAAGCGGCGAACGGCATACGCATCCACGCCGCGCGGGCTGGAGGCGACGTCGCCACGCTCGATATAGCCGTAACCAGTTTCCGGACGCGTCGGCGGGATGCCGAGCACGACGAGGTTTCCGGGCGTGCGCGCCAGATCGAGCGCCGCACGGACGAGAGTCCGATACGCCGCCGCATCGGCGATATACGCATCGGACGGAAGCACGGCCATCAGCGCGTCGCCATGCTCGTGGACCAAATGAATCGCGGCGAGGCCGATGGCCGCCGCCGTGTTCACGCCCGCAGGCTCCGCCAGCACGTGCGAAGGCGGAATTTCCGGCAGCTCCCGCCGCACCGCCGGTGCCTGCTCTTTGTTCGTGACGATCCACGCATCGCGCGGCATAAAAAGCGGCGAAAGGCGCGCCATGGTTTCGCGGACCATCGTCTCCGAACCCACGATATTGAGGAGCTGCTTCGGAGTGCGCGTGCGGCTGCGCGGCCAGAAACGCGTGCCGCGGCCGCCGGCCAACAGAACGGCGCACGCCGGCAACGGACCGCGCTTCGAGGATTTTGCGCGCGCTTTCTTCATTTGTGTACCAGCCGCGACCACTCCGCCTCGGGCACGCCGCTCTGCGTGAGTCCAGGCCCGAATTCGCCGGCCTCGCGCGGGACGAACGTGCGCAGCAGCGTCGTCGGCGCCCCGGGAGCAATTTGGTAAGCGCCGAGGCCGGCGGGAATCATCCACACCTGCGCCGGGCCGAACTTCACCTGCTCGCCCTGCCAGCGAATCGCGCCCGAGCCTTCCAGGAAAATCAGCAAGTCGAAATATTCCGCCGATGAGCCCATGAGAACCGGGCCGGAAAATTCCCAGCGCGAAGTTTCGAAATAAGGGCAGGACGCGAAATACGTTTTCTCGGCGCCTTCTTCGTGAATGCGCACGGGATCGACCTTTCCGCCGTTTTGCGGACCGAAGCGCATGACCTCGAGAGCCTTCTCGATGTGCAGCTCGCGCGACCGGCCGTTTGCGTCGCGGCGGTTGTAATCATAAACCCGGTAGGTCAGGTCCGACTGCTGCTGAATTTCGCAGAGCACGAGACCGGGCCCGATCGTGTGCGCGGTGCCCGCAGGCACGAAAATCGCGTCGCCTTGCGAGACGGGGACGTGGACCAGGCATTTCTCCGCCGTTCCGTCCGCGATAGCGCGCGCGAAACTCTCGCGCGTGACCTCGGGCTTCAAGCCGACCAGAACTTCCGCTCCGGTCCGCGCGCGGAGCGCGTACCACATTTCCGTCTTTCCCTTGCCGCCGGCGGCCTGCTCGTGCCGCGCTGCGTAGTTGTCGTCGGGATGGACCTGCACGGAAAGTTTTTCTTCCGGGAAAATGAATTTCACGAGAAGAGGAAATGCATCGGCGGTATTCGCGCGCGTGCCGGACCATTCCGGCGGCATTTCAGGCCACGCCGCGCCCAGTGCCCGGCCGACGAACGGGCCGTTGGAGAAACGGCACTCGCTCCCGGTCATCCAGGCCTCCCCCAGCGGCTCGGCGAGGCCCGATCTTCCCCGGGAAGAACGGCGCGAGCGAACGCGATCCCCACGGGCGCGGACTGAAGATGGGCTCCAGACGCGCTGGACACAGGATCATCGGTTCACGCGGACGCCTGCGCTCACTTCGCCTTGCCGAAGAAACGCGCCATCCGCTTCAGTCCTTCGTCGATGCGATCCATGGACGTGGCGTACGAGATGCGCAGATGCCCGGGCGCGCCGAAGGCGACGCCGGGAACCACGGCGACGTGTTCGCGCTCGAGCAGCAGCCGGGCAACGGCCATGTCGTCCGGCATCTCGGCGTTGTAGTGCGCCGAAATATTCGGGAAGACGTAGAACGCTCCCTGCGGCGCCATGCAGGTGACGCCCGGAATCGCGCGCAGCCCCGCGACGATACGCTCGCGCCGCCGCGCATATTCGGCGAGCATCGTGGCGACGCCGTCCATCGGTCCGCTTCATGGCGGCGAGGCCGGCATATTGCGTGATCGAGGTCGGGTTCGACGTCGACTGGCTCTGCAATTTCGTGACGGCATCGACGAGCGGCTTCGGCGCGAGCACGTAGCCCAGGCGCCAGCCGGTCATCGCGAACGTCTTCGAAAACGAGCCGACGACGATCAGCGGAATCCTTCGAGCCGGGCACGCTGGCGATCGAATACGGCTTCGCGTCGCCGTAGGTGAAATGCGAATAGCATTCGTCGGCGAGCAGCCAGACTTTCTTGCGCTGGCAGACGGCCAGAATCTTCTGCATACTCATCAGGCGGGATCACCGCCCCCGAGGGATTGCTCGGCGAATCGACGATCACCATGCGCGTGCGCGAAGTGATCAACTTTTCAAGCGCCGAGGCGCGCATCACGAAATTGTCGGCTTCGGTGGTTTCGAGAATCACCGGAGTGCCGCCCGCGTACTTGACGATGTCGGGATAGCTGACCCAATAGGGCGCGGCAATGATGACCTCGTCGCCCGGATTGATCAGCGCGCAAACGGCGTTAAAGATCGAATGCTTGCCGCCGACGTTGACCACGCATTCCGCCTGCTGATAGGACGAGCCAAGCTCCCTCGCGTGCCATTCGCAAATGGCCTTGCGCAGCTCCGGAATGCCCGGGACCGGGGTGTACTTCGTGCGATTTTCGTCGAGCGCCTGAATGGCGGCGCGCTTGATGTGCTCCGGCGTGGGGAAATCCGGCTCACCCGCGCCGAAGTCCGCGACGTCGGCGCCCTTCGCCTTCAGCGCCGCGGCGGCCTGCAGCACCACCATGGTGGGCGATTCGTTGATGCGGTTGACGCGCTCGGATAGTTTGAAGACTTCTTCGGTTTTCACACCTACGGCCGGTTCCATTTGCCTACCCTTTTCTAATGAGAATTGGACAACAGTGTATTCTAGCCGACTTTGGCGCGCAGGCGCTCGGCAACAATCGGGGGGACGAGGTCCGTGACGGGGCCGCCGAGGCGCGCGATTTCCTGCACCAGCCGCGAACTGAGGTAGCTGTAAGGTTCGGCGGGAAGCATGAAAACTGTTTCGATTCCGGGCTCGAGCTTGCGATTCATCATGGCCATTTGCAGCTCGTATTCGTAGTCGGAGACGGCGCGGATGCCGCGCACGATCACCCGGGCGTTCTGGCTGCGCGCGTAGTCCACCAGCAGCGTATTGAACGAATCCACTTCGACGTTCTTCCATTCGAAGGTGATCGCTTCGAGCATTTCGACACGCTCATTCACGGAAAACAGCGGCTCTTTATCGAGATTCTGCGCGACGGCGACGATCAGCTGATCGAAGATCTCGGCGGCGCGCGCGATCAGATCGAGGTGGCCGTTGGTCACCGGATCGAACGAACCGGGATAGATTGCAATGACTGGTCTGCTCATCGGGATGCCCTGTTTGATCTCATTCTATCCCACCTTGGTGGATTACGGTTTTGAGAGCCGCGTGAAGTGCAAATCTGCAAACCGTCTCAATTCTTGGGCGCCGCCTGCTGCTTGTTGTAGGCGTCCCAGGAAAGCGAAATCAGGTACGCGTGAATCGCGTCGGCGTCTGCCGGAGCAAGGACACCGTCCCAGGGGGGCATTCCAGCACTTTTCAGGATGCCGCCGAGAACAATTTGATTGAACGCTGCATGCGTTTCGGGGGTCATGCGGCGAAGATCGGGCGCTTCCGAGCGCGGCTGATTGACGTGGCAGACGGCGCAGCGTGCGGCGAAAAGCGCGCGGCCATGCTCAACGACGTCCGGCGAGGCAGCCCGCGGCGGAGGCTGCGGAATCGGCTCGATGGGTGGAAGAAGCGGAGGAATCGGCGTCGTGCCTCCGTCCAGTTTGAAGACGATGATTCGCCCTTCGTTGCCGCGCTGGTACGCGGCGTTTTCCGGGTGCACGTAGCTCCAGCCGCCGCCACCCCAAGCGGCCATCACCGCGATGTACTGCACGCCGTCGATTTCATAGCTCATGGGCGCGGCGATGATGGTCGAACCAACGTCGATATCTTTGAGTTTCTTTCCCGTGGCAGCGTCGTAGGCGATGAAATGCCCCGGGGCGTTGCCTTGAAAGACCAGCCCGCCGGCAGTCGACAAAACGCCGGCGTGATCCCACCAGTCACCGAACGGCTCTTCCCAAACAGTCTTGCTGCGAACCGGATCCCAGGCGCGCAGATACGTCTTGCCCGTGAAAAGCCCGGTCTCGCCGTTTTCGATTTCCGGAATATAGACCAGCCCGGTCTTGGGATCGTAGGACATCGGATTCCAATTGTGTCCGCCCATCGATGCGGGATGGAGGTAATTCTTGCCGTTGAAGTTGTTTTTGTAATCGCGTGCGCCCGGGGCTTCGACGGGGCGGCCGGTTCTCAGATCGACGCGCTCGGCCCACGTGACCGGCACGAATTTTTCGGCGGAGAGAACATGGCCTGTCTTGCGGTCGAGGATGTAGAAGAAGCCGTCCTTCGACGCTTGCATCAGAATTTTGCGCGGCTGCCCGCCGATTTTCAGATCGGTGAGGATGATCGGTTGGAGCGTGTCGTAGTCCCACTGGTCGCCGGGAACTTCCTGATAGTGCCAGACGAGGCGGCCTGTGTCGGGATTGATGGCAAGGATGGAGGCAATGTAAAGGTTATCTCCGCCGGAAGGGCTGCGGCGCGATCGATCGAAAAAGGTGCCGTTGCCTGTGCCGAAATAGAGAAGATTCAGCTCGGGGTCGTAAACCATCGAATCCCAGACCGTGCCGCCTCCGCCCATGTCCCAGCGGCTCTTCGGATCCCAGGTCTTCAGCGCGACTTCAAGCTCAGGGGATTCCTGCGGCTTCGACGGATCGCCGGGGACCGTGTAGAAGCGCCAGGCGAGTTTGCCGGTGTCGAGATCGTAGGCGCTGACGTAGCCGCGCGCGTCGTATTCGGCGCCGCCATTTCCGATGACGAGCACGTGCCCGGCGACTTCCGGAGCGCCGGTGACGGAGTAGCCGACCTTTTTGTCGGTGATCGTGTCGGCCTGCCAGAGGACTTTGCCAGTGGCGGCGTCGAGCGCGTACAGAATGCCGTCGAAGGAGGCGACGTAAACCTTGCCGTGCCAGACCGCGACGCCGCGATTGACTTCGTCGCAGCATGCCGCGCGATTGACGCGCAGGTCCGCATGCGGATCGAAGCTCCAGAGCTCTTTGCCGGTCCTGGCGTCGAGGGCATAGGCCTTGCCGGTCGAGCCTGAGGTGTACATCACGCCATCGACGACGATGGGAGTGGCTTCGAGGCCGCGGTTGGTTTGCGTGTCGTAGTGCCAGGCGAAGCCGAGGCGGTCGACGTTTTTCGTATTGATCCGCGCGAGCGGCGAGTAGTGCCCTTTGCCGAAATCGCGGCCGGTGGTGAGCCATTCGCCGGGATGCTTATCCGCGGACATCAGGCGCTTCAAATCGATCCGCCCACGCGCCGGCTTTTGATCATCCGCGAGCGCGGGTAAAACGCGCGCTACGTTGATGGCAACGAGCAACGCCGCGCAAGCAGCCGCGATCGCCGCCAGCGTCGCTGAATTCTTCCATTTCACCGCCATGATTCCACTCTGCCCCAATTGTCATCCCGAATCCCCGCGGTCTTGGCGGGGTGAGGGATCTGCTGTTCGCCTTTCGCGCCCGAAAACATTCTAGTTCGAAGGATACTGAATCCAGGGCGACGGCATGTTGTAGGGAACGCCGATGAACACGGCCTCGATCTGCTGGATTTTCCCGCCGCGGATTTTGAACAGCTCGAGCAGGCAGAGCGTGCTGGGCGTGCGCATTGGAGACTTGATCGGCGTGCCGTCGGTGAGCGTGAAATTTTCCAAGGCGCCGGAGTGGTCGATGAAGCCGGCGGTCATGGCGAGTCCGCGCTCCTCGTCCACGAGGAAAAAGCGGCGGTCGCGTACGCGCGTGTCATAGCGATAGTTGCCGAGCTTGAATTGCTGCGCGCAGCCGAGGCTGGCGACGGGAATCGTCTTCGCCAGGTCGGGATTGTGCGTGGTCAGAAGGCCGTTTTCCCAGCGATCGCAATCGTCGTAGAAGGGCGCGAAAAGCACGCCGTCGTTGAGTTGAAGGGTGGAGAAGTAGCCGTCGGCGATGGCGACCATGCGCTCGCGGGGGCTGCGCTGCTCGGACGGCACGATTTCTTCGAAAACAGGATTGCTCGCCAGCACGGGCTTGCTCGGGAACGGACCGCCGTCGCCGCTGCGGCGGATCAAAGTTTCCGCCTCGGAAATCTTGGAGTCCACGACTTTCAGGCGCAGCGCGAACATCGAGGTGTTGTTGGTTTCCTGCACGATGCCGTAGCAGCCGACCGCGCCGCTGACCGGATCGGCCGTGCGCAGGTTGTAGTCGCCGAGGCTGGTGACGGTGCCCCAGACGCCGTCGGGGAATTTCATCATCACGTTGTTTTCGGAGTAGCGGAAATTCTTGGCGAGCGGCAGGCGCGAGGGATCTTTCGCCTTCAGCGCGGCGAGATACTGGTCGAGCAAGCCGTACAAGCACTGGCGGTCGCAGGAAGGCAAAGCGCTCTGCGCGGCCGGCGCGGCGTTCGCCGGATGGGCGACCGAAATAACAAAGGCAAGAAGTCCGAGACACACACCCGCACGAATCAGAAACTTACGCATGTTTCCCCCCTCGACATAGGCGGGCGCGAAGATACTACAACGCGGAAAAACTACAAGAGGGTTCCGGCCGCGCGGAGGTATCAGACGGATCGAGGGACCTTGAAAAAAGTGTGTCACTTTGTCATGTCCCCTTTCTTTTGTTTTCAACGACTTGCGCTCAAAATGCTTTGCATGGTGTGTCGCTTAATGTCTCGGAAAGATCCCTCGGCTCGCGATGCTCGCTCGGGACGACGACCCTGGTCGGGTCGTCGATTACTTTGCATGGTGGGTCGGTTTGTTTGCGACGAAAGCGGGAGCAGGGGGCAACGGAGCAGTATCCAGCGGGCGACGAATACCCCCCGTTCTATTGTCGAGTAGATTGTGCACCGATTGTTTGTTTTCAATGGGTTAGGGACGTTTCTACTCGGCGTGGCTGTCGAGTAGGAATCGATATCTCGGCAACCGGGGCGGGTGGCGAGATCGAGCCATGTGCGCCGGGCATCCGCCGCGGCGGATGCCCTTACGAAGAGCCGGCCTCTCGATTCCCCGTGGCGACGGCTTGACGCAACGTGCTCCATCGAGCGCTCCTTTCCCTGCTCGCGCCCGCCTGCGCCCTGAGGGCTTCGGCGCGGCAAGCGTTTTGCGCGATGCTCACGATCGACGCTAGCACGGTGTCAAGGGATATTGTGGAGTCGCGCCTGTGGACTTTTTCTGGACGGCGGAAGCAAGCTCGGGCGACTAAACCGTGACCAAGCCGAGACTAATCTGAAGCGCACGATTCACTTTGTACATGGTGTCGGGACGGACCGTACCGAGCCGGCGGACGAGGCGCCGCTTGTCAACCGATCGAATTTGATTGAGAAGGATTGCCGAATCCTTCCTGGCTCCGCCTTCGCCAGCCTTCAACAGCACCTCGGTGGGATAGAGCGGCTCTTCGTACTGGGAAGTAATCGCAGAAACGATAGTCAGGGGACTGTGGCGGTTCCCAACGTCGTTCTGCAGGATCAGGGCGGGGCGAGTCTTGCGAATTTCCGAGCCGACTACGGGATCAAAGTTCACCAGGTAGACTTCGCCGCGCCTCGGATAGTTCAGCGTGTGTCTGTTAGCCATGCTTCTTCTTCGAGAAAAAACGATTCCTCGGCCAAACGCAGATCGCGGTCGGCACGGCGCAAGGCGCCCTGTTTCAATCGCTTCCGGAGAGTCGCGCGGCGCGCGTCAGAAACATAGCGCTTCACCGCTTTGTCGATCAAGCGACTACGGTCGCCTTTTTTGGAGACCCGGTCGATGAGGCGGACGGTTTCCTCGGGCAGCGTGATGTTAATACGGCGATGCATTTCGGGATGGCCTCCATCCTTACCGTGACTATACACATGGAGGATGTGTATTTCAATAGGCGAGCGAAATTGTGCTCGAATGGTCAAGCTGGGGAGAACAAAGACTCATCATTGGCGACGACCACGCCCTAAATTAACGCGGAGAACCCACCCATACAAACCAAAGGGTTGATTGCATAAGAACGAAGGCTCCGTTCACGAGCCGAGGGGCACCCGGTACCCGGCGGCGCGGACGAGGTACTGCTCGCCAAGCGTTGGTGCAAAGGCGCCAATCGGGAGATTGGCGATCCCAGGGTTAGCGGCGGTCGAGGGCGGGGTGGCGGACGTCGCGGCCGGCGACGAAGTAGATGACGTCCTCGGCGATGTTGGTGGCGTGGTCGCCGATGCGTTCAAGGTTCTTGGCGACCAGAATCAACTCGAAGGCGGCGAAGACGACGGCGGAATCTTCCATCATGTAGGTGAGCAGCTCGCGGAAGAGCTGGTCGCGCAGGCGGTCAACCTGATCGTCGCGGCGGAGAACGCTCTGGGCGAGCTCCTGATCGCCTTGCACCACGGCGTTGAGGCTGTCGCGGACCATGGCCTCGGCGAGCTCGCTCATGCGCGGGAGATCGACGTAGGGCTTCACCTGCGGATGGCGCAGGATGCGCATGGCGGATTGCGCGATGTTCACGGCCTGGTCACCGATGCGCTCGAGATCGCCGTTGATGCGCGAAACGGCCAGCAGAAAGCGCAGATCCATAGCCATGGGAGCCTGCAAGAGCGAGCAGGCGCTGGACGCGCTCGTCGATTTCGATCTGCATCTCGTTGATGGCGTCCTCTTCGGAGAGCACGGCTTCGGCGAGGCGCTCTTCGCCATCGAGCACGGCTTGCACGGCTTGATGGACGGCGCGCTCGACGAGGCTGCCCATCCAGAGCAGGCGCTGCTTCAGTTCCTCGAGATCGTGTTCGAAATGGCGTTCCATGGTTCCCTAACCCCCTTTACCACGCATCGCGGCCGCGACAGCCGATCATCCGAAGCGGCCGGTGATGTACGCCTCGGTGCGGGGATCCGTAGGCGTGGTGAAGAGCTTCGATGTCTCGCTGTGCTCGATGAGCTTGCCATCGAGCATGAAGGCAGTGTAATCGCTGGCGCGCGCAGCCTGCTGCATATTGTGCGTGACGATGGCCATCGTGCAACTGTCTTTCAGATGGAACATCAGCTCTTCAATTTTCGCGGTAGTCACCGGATCGAGGGCCGAGCACGGCTCGTCCAGGAGCAGCACTTCGGGATCGACCGCCAGGGCGCGCGCGATGCAGAGCCGCTGCTGCTGGCCGCCGGAGAGCGCGAACGCGGACTTGTGGAGATAGTCCTTCACTTCATCCCAGAGCGCGGCGCGGCGCAGGCTGTGCTCGACGTGCTCCTCGAGGCGGCCCTTATAGCCGTTGATGCGCAGGCCGTAGGCGACGTTCTCGAAGATCGATTTCGGGAACGGATTGGGGCGCTGAAAGACCATCCCGACGCGGCGGCGCAGACCGACGACGTCCATTTGCAGAATATCCTGGCCATCGAGAAGAATTTCGCCGACGACGCGCGTGTTGCGAATCGTTTCGTTCATGCGATTCAGCGTGCGCAGGAACGTCGATTTTCCGCAGCCTGAGGGACCGATCAAGGCGGTGACGCGATTCTTGGGAATTTTCAGGTTAAGCCCGAAGACCGCCTGCTTCGCGCCATAGAAGAAGTTAAGATTGGAGATCTCAAAGCGCACCTGCGCCTCCTTCTCCGATGACGCGTGAGGTTTGTCCGTCATTTTGACCTGTGGCGCGAGCCGTGCGGCCGCGGCGTTGCTTCCCTGCGTAGTTGCACTCATGTCAGGCACTCCGGCCCCCTCCGCCGCGACTGAGAACGATACGCGTACCGATGTTGGCAACGAGCACGAGGGCCAGCAGAACCAATCCGGCGGCCCAAGCCTGCCTATGCCAATCATCATAGGGGGCGATTGCGTACGTGTAAATCATCACGGGAAGAGACGCGATGGGCTGTCCCCAGCCTGGACTCCAGAAGCGGTTGCTGAAAGCCGTGAAGAGCAACGGAGCCGTCTCGCCGGCGACGCGGGCGAGCGCGAGAAGCACGCCGGTGATGATCCCGGCTCTGGCGGCGGGCAGAACAACGGTGGCGATCGTGCGCCACTTGCTTGCGCCCAGCGCCATGGCGCCTTCGCGCAAGCTGCCGGGCACGGCGCGGAGAAACTCTTCCGTGCTGCGCACGGTAATAGGAATCACCATGATGCCAAGGGCAACGCCGCCGGCCAGCGCCGAAAAATGCCTGACGGGCAAAACCGCGAGCGAATAGGCAAAAATGCCGATGACGATCGAAGGGACACCGTTGAGCAGATCGACCGTGTAACGAATGACATACGCGAATGTCTTGCCGCCGAATTCCGCAAGATAGACGCCGGCCATCAAGCCGACCGGCAGGCCAAACAGCGCCGCGAGGAACAGGAGTTTCAAGCTTCCGACAATTGCGTTGGCCATGCCGCCGCCGACTTCGCCAACGGGCTTGGGCAACTGCGTGAAGAAGTCGAGGTTCAGCGATTTGCCGCCGTTCCAGACGAGATAGCCTAGGATCAGGAACAGAACGGAAACAACACCGAAAGCCGCGACTCCGGTGAGAGTGAGCATCACGACGTTCAACGATTTTCGCCAGATCAGCAGCACGCGGTTCATGAGGGATGACTTCCTCCGCGTTCGGTGGCGACAATGAGCAGGCGCGCGAGGCCGTTGAGGATGAACGTCATGAGAAAGAGAACAAGGCCCAGCTCGATAAGCGCGCTGAGATAGAGATCGCCGGTCGCTTCGGTGAATTCGTTGGCTATGACGGCGGCAATGGTGTAGCCCGGAGCAAAGAGAGACGCGCTGATCTTGGGATCGTTGCCGATGACCATGGTGACGGCCATCGTTTCACCGAGGGCGCGCGCAAGCGCGAGAAAGACCGAGCCGAAAATGCCGGTTCGCGCCCAAGGCACGACGACTTTCCAAGTGGCTTCCCAGCGCGTGGCGCCGAGACTGAGAGCCGCTTCGCGCTGTTCGCGCGGCACGGTGAGCAAGACTTCGCGAGAAACGGAAATAATGAAGGGAACGACCATGATCGCCAGCACGACTCCGGCGGTGAGAAAACCGACGCCGTAATTCGGACCTTTGAAAAACTGGCCGATGCCGGGAACTTTTCCGAGCGTGTCGATCAAAATCGGGCCGACCGTGGCGCGCATTACAGGCACGACGATGAAAATTCCGAGGAGTCCGTAGATGACGCTCGGAACCGCCGCCAGCAGATCGATCAGAAACGAAATCGTGTCGGAGATTCGCCGGGGAGCCAGCTCGGAGAGAAAGATCGCCGCGGCGAGGCCGAGCGGGACCGCGATCACGAGCGAGACGATCGAGGTGACCAGCGTGCCGTAGATGAACGGGGCGGCACCGAAATTATCGAAGATCGGATCCCAGACCCGCGTCCAGAAAAACAAAAAACCGAACTTCGCGCGAGACAGCTGGGAATTGACCCAGAGCTCGTACACCAGCATGGACGTGAGAAGCAGAATTCCCGCAGCGAAAGTGAGCGTCAGGACGTGCGCCACTTCGTCGCCGTGCCGCAGGCGACGAAAAAACGCGCGCGGCCCCGCTTCGGGCGGAGCCGCGCGATCCATGATGGTGGCCGAAGTGGACATCCTATTGGACTAGAGCAATGGCCTTCATTTCCTTCGCAACGACGGGCTTCGGCAACTTCGCGTAGGCCAGGCCTTCATTGTAGTTCTGGCCGTCCGTCATCATCCACTTCAGGAAATCCTTGATCGCATCGCGTTTTGCTGAATCGGAAATCTGCGCGGGGATCAGGAGCCAGGTGAAGCTGGAAATCGGGTACGAGGTTGCGCCGGGGGCGTTCGTGATGGAGACGCGGAAATCGTCCGGCATATTTTTGGCGGCACCGGCGGCCGCTGCGCTAACGCCCGCAAGGTCCGCCTCGAGGAACTTCCCGTCCGCGTTCTGTACCTTGCCGTACGAGATTTTGTTCTGGACGGCGTAGATCAACTCGATATAACCGATCGAGTTCGGCGTCTGTTTCACCAGGCCGGAAACTCCTTCATTGCCCTTTCCGCCGAGTCCGACCGGCCAGTTGACGGAGGTACCCGTGCCGACCTTGTTCTTCCAGTCGCTACTGACCTTCGAAAGGAAGTCGGTCCAGATGTAGGTTGTCCCGCTGCCATCGGAGCGATGGACGACAACGATGTCGGCGTTGGGGAGATTGACGCCCTTGTTCGCATTCGCGATTTCCGGATCGTTCCACTTGGTGATCGTGCCGAGGTAGATTCCCGCCAAGGCCTTCTGCGTGAAGTTCAGTTCTGCCGTGACGCCCGCGATGTTGTAGCTGGGCACATCAGCGCCAAGAACCGTCGGAAAGTGCAAGATATTTATACCGCGCTTGTCCTTGAAGTCTTTGATTTGATCGTCCGTCATCGGTCCGTCGGACGCTCCGAAATCCACGGTGCCAGCCAGAACCTGGCGAATCCCGCCACCGGAGCCAATAGATTGATAGTTGATCTGGATGTTCGGGTGAGCGGTGTGGTAAACGTCAAACCACTTGGAATAGATGGGATACGGAAACGTGGCGCCAGCGGCGTTGAGAAGCATGGGGTTCGACTGCGCGCCCGCGGTGGCTGCCAAGGCAAAGAGAAGGGACAATACAACCAGCGTTTTTCTCATAGTGTTTGGAGTTCTCCTCTGTCGTGAACCATTATCTTTTTCTGATTGTTACGCTCATGTTACATCCGCAAGAATTCGGCATGAACGCCGCGCAGCCCGGAAGGTGAAGAGGCGCAGTCTCGGGGGTAGAAACTGCGCCTCCGTGGCGGGCGATGTGCATGTGCTACTTCCGGCGCAAACAGCTGGGACGCCAGAACTTAACGAGATCCTTTCCCCCGACGAAACGCCCGATCCACGCGCTTTGACGCTCAGCAAGCCGACCGAAGCCCGCTGCCCCGAACAGCGAACCGGCTTCCAAGCCAAGTTCGCGTGGGCGGAGACTAGGCTAAGCGATTGAATCCTCGATGATTCGAGTGTGAAAAAGGTGTGACTACAGCCCGGCGACGGCCGCATTCTCGGCGCGCGCCTCAAGCTGCCGGGCCCGGCCGTGGCGCACTTCCAGGCCACGCACCCAGAAGAGAACGTCCTCGGCGATATTCGTCGCGTGATCGGCGATGCGCTCCAGGTGCCGCGAGGCCAGCACGTATTGCAGGCTCGGCGCAGCTACCGAGGAATTTTCGGCGATCCCGGAAAGCAGGGCCTCGAACACGCGATCGCGATACTGATCGACGGCATCGTCGCTTTCGAGCACCTGGGTGGCGAGATCGACGTTCTGATAAATGAGCGCACCGAGGCATTTCGAAATCATGGCGCGGACGGCGGCGATCATCGGCTCAAGCTCCGCGGGAGTCTCGAAGTCTCCCATGGAGGCCAACGAAATGGCGCGCTCGGCAACATTGACCGCGAGATCGCCCATGCGTTCGAGGTCGTTATTGATTTTCAGCGTGGCAACGATGAGGCGGACGTCGGCGTCCGCAAGATTCGCCTGGCGCAAGAGGCGGATGGCGTGCTCGTCGACGATGATCTCAAGCTCGTTGATGCGCGGCTCGGTGAGAAACACTTCGCTCGCGAGCCGCTCGTCGCGCGAGAGCAAGGCTTCCAGCGCGCGGTTCACCGAACCCTCGACGGTTCGCGCCTGCGAAACCAGATAATTCAAAAGCACAGCCTGAAAAACTCCTTCGGTGCTCATTTTCGTGGCTGCCATCTTTTCTCCCTGGGCTGGGCGCCGAATCGATCTTTATCGCCGAATGCAGGATGACGCACGGGTATTGCAAAGAGATAAAGCGGAGGTGAATGGTTGAAGACAACCGGCTACGCGGCCAGGGAGAGGGAGAAGGAAAACTTCGAGCCGTGGCCGACTTCGCTTTCGACCCACAGGCGGCCGCCGTGAGCTTCCACGATGTGTTTGGCGATGGAGAGACCGAGGCCGGTGCCGCCGGCTTCGCGAGAGCGCGCGGCGTCGACGCGATAGAAGCGCTCGAAGATTCGCTCCTGTTCGGCGAGAGGAATGCCGATTCCTGTGTCGTCCACGCTGACGATCGCTTCGCGCCGATCGGCTTGCGCGCTGACCCGGACGCGGCCGCCTTCGGGCGTGTACTGGAGGGCGTTGTCGAGGAGATTTTGGACGACGTCGCGCAACAGGCTGGCGTCACCGTGCACGAGCGGAAAGTTGGCCGGCAAGTCTATTTCGAGTTGGATGCGCTTGCGCGCGGCCTTCAACTGCGCGGTTTCAACGCAGCGGTCGATCACGTCGGCGAGCTGCACGGGACCGAACTGGACTTCAAGTTTGCCGGCCTCGATGCGGGCGAGTTTGAGCAGGTCATCAGTCAGCACGGCGAGCCGCGTGGCATGATCGCGGATAATTTCGAGGAAGCGACGATTGTTGCGGGGATCTTCGAGCGCTCCGGAGAGCAGCGTCTCCGCGAAACCCTGAATGGCAGTGAGCGGGGTCTTGAACTCATGAGAGACGTTGGCGACGAAATCGTGGCGGATGCGCTCGAGGCGGCGGAGCTCGCTGACGTCGTGCAAGACGATCACGGCTCCCGTGGGTTTATGGCCCGCCAAGGCCCCTTCGATCGCGAGGACCGGAGCGGCGGTCACCGAGAAACTTCGTTGCTGGACGATTCCCATGGCGATTTCAGTGCGGAGGCCTTCTTCACCCTGCAGGGCGCGGCGAATCACTCTCACCACGTCGGAATTGCGGACCGCTTCGATCACGGGACGGCCCTCGACCGCGGTCGAATCCAGATTCCAAATTTCAGAAAAGGCGCGGTTGCAGAAAACGATCTTTTCCTGCGCGTCGATCACCGCGACGCCTTCGACCATGCTTCGGAGAATGGCGCTGGAGCGATTGCGTTCGCCGCTGAGCGATTGGATGGTGCGCTCCATCCACGCGGCGGTTTCGTTCAGCGCATCGGAGAGATCGGCGATCTCGTCACGCGGGCCGCCACCAGGCAGCGGACGAAAATCTCCTTCGGCGACGCGCCGCGAAAAATCTTTCAGGCGCTCGATGCGCGCGGCAAACATGCGGAAATACGCTAGCGAGAACATGCCACCGAGCAGCAGGACGACGAGCGATGCGACGTAAATCCTGTGCCGCAACTCGGAAACGGATTCTTCGACCTGGGCGAGCGGAAGCGCCATGCGGATTACGAGCGGAGGGGCAACGGGCCGATCGTATCGCACGGCGCGATAGACGAGATCGCGGCCAAGCGTGGCGCTGTGCCGCACGGACTGTCCCCAGCCCGCGGCAAACGCCTGCCGGATTTCCGGGCGGTTCGCGTGGTTTTCCATCGTCTCGGGATCGTGCTGCGAATCGTCGAGGACGCGGCCGGTGCTGTCGATCACGGTGACGCGCGCGCCGCTGCGGCCCATCCATTCGATCCAGGAATGAAGTTCCGCGGCATCGCCCATGCGGGGCGGCCGGGCCAGCGCAACATCGAGAAGCGAGTTGAGCTTGTCGTCAGCGGAACGCAGGTAATCGCGGCGGAGAACGCGCGCGGAGTAAAAATCAACGGCAAGCAGAACAGCGAGGAGCAGGGCGAAGTATGTCAGCCCGAGCTTCCAAAAAAGCCTAGCTCGCACGGGTTTCGAAGAGATAACCGGCGCCGCGAATCGTTTTCATGTACGCCGGATGCTGCGGATCGGATTCGATCTTTTCGCGCAGGCGGCGCACGTAGACGTCGACGCTGCGGGGCGTGACAAAGCGCTCGGTGCCCCAGACGCCGTCGAGCAATTGATCGCGCGTAAAGACGCGATCCGGGCGCGCCGCGAGAAAATAGAGCAGGCGGAATTCGAGGGTGCTCATCGGCACCGGTTTTCCGCCGCGCGTCACTTTGTACGCGGCCGGATCGATGCGCAGCACGCCGATTTCGATCGGCTTTTCCGCGGGAGTGCCCGGCTCGGCGCGGCGCAAAAGCGCCTTCACGCGCGCGACCAGCTCGCGCGGGCTGAACGGTTTCGTCACGTAGTCGTCGGCGCCCAGCTCGAGGCCCACGACGCGATCGGCTTCTTCGCCCTTGGCCGTCAGAATCAGCACCGGCAGGCGATTCAGGCTGACGTCCTTGCGGACCTCTTTGCAGATTTCCAGCCCCGATAATTTCGGCAGCATCAGGTCGAGAATCAAGAGATCGGGAGGAGTCTTGCGAACCTGGGCGAGACCCGTCGCGCCATCCACGCACGCGGCGACGTGAAATCCTTCCTTTTCCAGGTTGTAACGAACCAGTTCGATGATGTCCTTGTCGTCTTCGATTACCAAAACACGTTTCATCGATTCTCTTTCGGGGAGACGATCCCAACATACGAAAATGCCGCCTCATGCGCAAGCGGGCGATGTGTCAACGGCGAGGTTTTAACGGAACATTAACATCGCCGCGGCCCGCGAAAAGTCGCGTGCATCGCTCCATTCTGTTGTGGATCAACGGATGGCCCAGATCCCGCTCATGTATTCAACTTGTTGAGTATACATAGCTTACCTTGACGTTCTCACTGATATCACCCGCACTGCTCCGCCAAATGGGCAAGGCCCTCGCTGCCGATAGTACGAATTATGCGGTTGGTGGCGGCGCACCCACCCGAGTCCGGGGGGTCGGAGGATTTGAAAATGATCTGCAAGAACGAGAGTTTCGTCCGCACGCGCACACACGGCACAACAACCATCGGCCGCTGCGTGCTGACGGCTGTTCTAGCCTTGTATTCGCTTCCGGGGTGGGCGCAACAGAATTCGCCGGATCTCACGGAAAAAAGCCTCGAAGACTTGATGAATATCGACGTCACCTCCGTCTCGAAGAAGGCCGAGAAGCTCTCCCGCACCGCATCCGCCGTTTTCGTCATCACCCAGGAAGATATTCGCCGCTCCGGCGCAACGAGTATTCCCGAGTTGCTGCGGATAGTTCCGGGCGTGGACGTCGCGGAAATCGACGCCAGCTCCTGGGCTATCACCGTGCGCGGTTTCAACGGTCGATTCAGCAACAAACTGCTCGTATTGCTCGACGGGCGCAGCGTTTACACGTCGCCCTTCGGCGGCGTGTTCTGGGGCGTCCTCGACCTGCCTCTGGAAAACATCGAGAGAATCGAAGTGATACGCGGCCCCGGCGGATCGGCGTGGGGCACCAACGCGGTGAACGGCGTCATCAACATCATTTCCAAGAAATCCGCCGACACAAAAGGGGGCCTGGTGGTCGGAGGTGGCGGAAACGTTCAGCAGGGATTCGGCACGGTTCAATACGGCGGCAAGGCGGGCAGCTCGACCGACTACCGCGTCTACACGAAGTATTTCAATGAGGATCATTTTGCACTAGGTCCAGGCCAGGACGGCGGCGATGGTTGGCACGTGCTGCGTGGCGGATTCCGAACGGACAGCACGCTCACATCCCGAGACACACTCTCCGTTCAAGGCGATCTCTACACAGGCCGTGAAGGATTGACCTCGCTGCTGTTTCCTTCCATAACTTCCCCAGGGGTGGTCCCGACCAATTTCCCCGTAGACGTTTCTGGCGGCTTCCTGCAAGGCAACTGGGATCACACCTTCTCTCCCCAATCGAGCACCAGTCTTCAGACCTCCTACGATCACTACGCGTACAACGATGCTTTGGGCGAAAATCGCGGGAAATTCGAGCTGAACTTCCAGCACCATTACAGCGGTTTCTCGCGCCAAAACATCGTCTGGGGCTTGCAGTACAGGCGTGTGAAATTCCATGCCGCAGGAAGCCCCACGGTTCAGCTGATTCCTCCCACACTCACCATCCACGAGTTCAGCGCGTTCGTTCAAGATGAAGTCACACTGATCCCGGAAAAATTGTTCCTCACAGGGGGCGCACAGCTGGAGCGAAACTACTACACCGGAATCAACGTCATGCCGAGCGTTCGCGCGGCGTGGACGCTGGATGATCACCGGACCGTGTGGGCGGCTGTGTCGGATGCGGTTCGTTCGCCGGCGCAACAGGACGCCGGCTTTCAAGCGAATATAGCAAATCTTACGCCGCCGGGCGGCCCGCTCACTCTCTTCAGTTACATCGGAAATCCTCACGTCCAAGGCGAGTCTCTGATCGCGTACGAGCTGGGCTATCGAACGACGATCTCCGACCGGCTGTCGATCGATCTCGCGTCTTACTACAACGACTACGATCATCTGGTAACGACGGAGCCCGCCGCGCCATTTTTCCAAAACACTCCCGCTCCGCCCCATCTCGTCATACCGATCACCTCCGAAAACCTCATGCAAGGGGAAACGCACGGATTCGAGATGGCGGCGACCTGGAACGTGACGCACTTCTGGACCTTAAGCCCCGGATACGCGTTCGAAGCGATTCACATGCATCTCGATCCCCGGAGTCAGGACACCTCGTCCGTCAGCCGCACTCAGGGAAGCAGTCCCGCACACTCCGCGCAACTGCGTTCGCACGTCACGCTGGGGCACAACATCAGCTGGGATGCGTCCGCATACTTCGTGGATCGGCTGAGGGATCCCGTCGTGCCGTCTTACACCCGGGTCGACACGCAACTCACCTGGCAGTTCGGCGAAGGGCTGTCGCTCAATCTGGTCGGCCAGAATCTGGCGCAGGACCATCACATCGAGTTTGTCGACGATAAAGGGAGCGTGGGAACCACCGAGATCAAGCGGAGCGCGTACGTGAAATTCGCCTGGAGATTCTAGCGCGGGAGGTCGGTCGTGAGCCAAATGGACAGCAGCCTAAAACACAATCGCGGCTGTCGAATTCGGGTGCGCCGGAGCTATGTGCTGACGGCTGTTCTAGCCTTGTATTCGCTCCCGGGCTGGGCGCAACAGAATCCGCCGGATCTCACTGAAAAAAGCCTCGAAGACTTGATGAACGTCGAAGTCACCTCCGTCTCGAAGAAAGCGGAGAAACTTTCCCGCACGGCGGCCGCGATCTACGTCGTGACCCAGGAAGACATCCGCCGCTCCGGAGCACTGAATATTCCCGACGTGTTGCGAACGGTGCCGGGACTCGAAGTGGCGCAGATCGACTCAAACACGTGGGCGATCAGCGCCCGGGGTCTGAACAAACAGTTCGCCAACGAGCTTCTTGTGCTTGTGGACGGGCGGGACGTCTACTCACCAACGTTCGGCGGCGTCTACTGGGACGTTCTGGATCTGCCGCTCGAGGATATCGAACGGATCGAGGTGATTCGCGGGCCCGGGGGATCGATCTGGGGCGCGAATGCTGTGAACGGCGTCATCAACATCATCACCAAGACGGCGGCGGATACCAATGGAGCGTTGGTCGTCGAAGGCGGCGGAAACGTCGATCAGGGCTTTGGCACCGTGCAATACGGCGGCGACATCGGCAAGAGCTGGGACTACCGCAGCTTCGCCAAGTACATCAACATCGGTTTCCTTCCGAATTCCCTGGGGCAGGACGGCGGGGACAGCTCGCACATTTTGCGCGGCGGCTTTCGAGCCGACGGCAAGGTCTCAGCCCGGGACTCGCTGATGCTGGAGGGCGACCTATACTCCGGCGCCGAGGGGAATCCCAGCGCGACGCTTCCCTCGGTCACTTCTCCGAGTCTTGTGCCGCTCGACCTGCGGGTCAATGTTGGCGGGGGCGATATCCTGGGCATCTGGCACCGGACCGTGTCGAGCCGGTCGGAGACCACGCTGCAAGTTTCCTACGATGCCTACCAGCGGGAAGACCATCTCCGCGAGCATCGCCATACCGCAGACGTCGCATTTCAGGATCACCTGACTTGGGGGGAGCGCCAGGATCTGGTGTGGGGACTCGAATACACCGATACCTGGTACAACTCCCACGGCGACCTGTACGTCAGCCTGATTCCCGCAAGCCTGAATCACCAGACATTCAGCTCGTTCGTACAGGATCAGATCGCCGTTGTCCCGAACCGTTTTTATCTGACTGCCGGCGTGAAGCTGGAGCACAACGATTACACCGGCTTCGGCTGGATGCCCACGGTTCGCGCGCTATATGCGGCGAGCGAGCATCACACATTGTGGGCCGCCTATTCACGCGCGCTGGTGACCCCGTCGAGTACTTTCACAAACTCGCGGGTTAACTTTGGCTCCTTCCTGCTTCCCGGAGGCTTACCGGACCTGGTCAGCTTGTTCGGCAATCCCAAGTTCAAGGACAAAAGCCTAAATGCCTTCGAGTTTGGCTATCGGGCCCAGGTTCGGGACAACCTCAGCCTGGATTTCGCGACCTACTACCACTTATACGACCACGAGCCGACGGTGGAAGTGGCGCCCCCGTTCTTCGAGACGACTCCGGCACCCCCGCACTTGGTGTTTCCCCTCATCGACGGAAACCTGATGCACGGCGAGGAACACGGGCTAGAAATTGCAGCCACCTGGGAGGTGACCTCCCGCTGGACCCTTAGCCCCGCATACGACTTTGCGCGGATCCATATGCATACCTACCGGACAAGCACGGACTTTGGCTCGGTTCTGCTGACCGAGGGAAACGACCCGCACGTACAAGCGCAACTTCGCTCCCATCTCAATGTTTGGCGTGACCTCGGCTGGAACTGCTCGGCCAATTTCGTGGATCGCTTGATCGCTCAACGCGTGCCCAGCTATACGAGGCTGGATACGGGATTTTCCTGGAACTCCCCAAAGGGCGTTTCGCTGAGCGTCGTGGGGCAAAACCTTTTGAAGTCTCGACATTTCGAGTTCATCGGCGTCGGGGATTCAGTAGCCAGCAATTTGATCAAACGCAGCCTCTACGCAAAGCTGACATGGAAATTTTAGTGCGATCGTCGCCACAAAGGTCTCGCGCGCTCCGCAGCCGCTGGCGCGCAGGGTTGAGCTTTGCAATATTGGTTTGCGCCACGCCCGTTTGTCGCGCCCAGTCAACGACGTCGGGCGAGTATCAGCTCAAGGCGGCCTTTCTGTTCAATTTCGCGAAATTCATCGACTGGCCGGCGACGAGTTTTGCGGACCCGCAAGCTGATTTTTCGATCTGCATACTCGGAACCGACCCGTTCGGGCGCGCGATGGACGATCTGCTGCGTGGAAAGATGATTGCGGACCGGCGCGTTTCCGTGGCGCGAAACCATCAAGTGGCGGAAGTACGGCACTGCCAAATGGTGTTCGTCAGTTCGTCGGAGAAGTCGCGCGTGCGGGAGATTCTCGACGGGCTCAAGGGCACTAACGCCCTCGTGGTCGGCGAAACCGAAGGGTTCGCGGCGGCCGGCGGCGCGATTCAGTTCGCCATCGAGGACAATCGCGTCCGCTTCCTGATCAATACGAACGCTGCCGATCGCGCGGGGCTCAAGGTGAGCTCGAAGCTGCTGTCGCTGGCGCGCGTGGTCCACGACGGGGACAAGAACGACAGGAGTTGACATGCATACGCCGCGCAACGCATCGATTGGGCAAAAACTTACGTTCGTCATCCTGGTGACATGCGGCGTGTCCATCCTGATGGCCTGCACTGCCCTCGCCGTGTACGACGCGGTTGCGTTTCGAACAGCAGTGGCGAGCCAGCTAACTTCCACGGCCGGCATCGCCGGGTCGAACAGTACCGCGGCGCTGACGTTCTCCGACGCCCGAGCGGCGCGTGAAACGCTCAATTCCCTGCGCTCGGAGCCGCACATCGTGGAGGCCTGCATCTATAAGCCCGACGGGACGGTGCTGGCGAAGTACGCGCGTCTCGATTCCGATCCTGATTTCACTCCACCGGCAAGGCGCTCGATGGGAATCGAGTTCAATCCGCGTGAGGTCACTTTGTTCCAGCCTATCTGGCTGGCAGGCGAGGAAATCGGAACGATTTATCTGAAGTCCGACCTCGGCGAACTCTACGCGCGCGCGGGACGATTCGCCGAGATCGTGCTCATCGTCATGCTGGCCACTTTCGTAACCGCGTTCCTGTTGGCCGCGCGCCTGCAGCTTGTGATTTCCAAGCCGGTACTCGAACTCGCGCGCACGGCTTCCGCCGTCTCCAAGCGGAAGGACTATTCCCTGCGCGCCACCAAGAGCAGCGAGGACGAAATCGGAGACCTGGCCGACCGGTTCAACGAGATGCTCGGTCAGATCCAGATCCGCGATAGCGATCTGCAAGCCGCCCGCCAGCAGCTCGAAGCGCGCGTCGAAGAGCGCACGCGCGAACTGCGGAATGAAGTCGCCGAGCGCAAGGAAGCCGAGCGGCAGCTCGAAGAACGCACCCTCTTCCTGAATTCTGTCATCGAGAACAGTCCGGTGGGAATCGTCGCCGTGGGACCCGATGCCGCCATCGAGATGTGCAATCCAGCGTTCGAGAGCCTCTTCCAAGTTCGCCAGAAGGAAATCCTTTCGCGAAGATTGCGCGAGGTGGTGGGCGCCAAACAACTGGACGAAGAGATCGAGGCGAATCACCGGACCATCTGGAGCGGGCAGGCCACTCACATCGTTTCCCAACGCGCCCGCAACGACGGCAAGATGGTCGATGTAGAGGCTTGGGCAGTGCCTCTTATAACCAACGGCACGATGACTGGGGCCGTGCTGCTCTATCAGGACATCACCGAACGCAAGCGGGCTGAAAGGGCGCTCGTCGCCGCGAAGGACGCCGCCGAAGCGGCCAGCCGCGCCAAGAGCGAGTTCCTGGCGAACATGAGCCATGAAATTCGCACGCCCATGAACGGAATCATCGGCATGACGGAACTCGCGCTCGACACGGGCTTGACGGCCGAGCAACGCGAGTATCTGAGCATGGTGAAGAGCTCGGCAAACTCGCTGCTGACGCTGATCAACGACATCCTGGACTTCTCAAAAATCGAGGCGGGCAAGCTTGAAATCGACATGGTCGACTTCCCGTTCAAGCAGAGTCTGGGCGAAACGCTGAAGACGCTGGCGTTTCGCGCGCACGGTAAAGGACTCGAGCTGGCCTGGCGCGTGGGCCCCGGAATCCCTGAGCGGCTGAAGGGCGACGTCAGCCGGTTGCGGCAAGTGGTTGTAAACCTCCTCGGAAATGCGCTGAAGTTCACGGAGCAGGGCGAGGTGGTGCTCGATGTGGAAAAAGAGCGCGAAGACGAGGACGGAATCGTGCTGCATTTCCGCGTGCGCGACACGGGTATCGGAATTCCCGAGCAAAAACAGAAAATGATCTTCGAGGCATTCACACAGGCGGACGGTTCTTCGACGCGAAAATATGGCGGCACGGGTTTGGGACTCGCGATCACCGCGCGCCTCGTCGAGCTCATGGGAGGAAGGATCTGGGTGGAAAGCGAAGTGGGGCACGGCAGCGTGTTCCATTTCACGTGCCGCTTCGAATTCGCGGATGCGGGACAACCGGCCGCTGCTCTCGATCCGGAACTGATCCACGGGCTTCCCGTCCTGGTCGTGGATGACAACCAGACCAACCGCCTGATCCTGAAAGAAATGCTCGCGGCGTGGGGAATGCGACCCGACGTCGCCGCGGATGGCAAATCCGCTCTTCAATCCCTCAGCAATGCGTATCAGTACGGGTCGCCATTTCGTTTGGTGATCACGGACATGCAAATGCCGGAGATGGATGGAATTTCGCTTTGCGAAAAGATCCGAAAGAGCGCCCGGTTCGGCGACGTGCCGATCCTGCTGCTGAGTTCCAGCCTGCGGCAAGGCGAAGCCACGCGGTGCCGGGAGTTGGCCATTAGCGGTTACCTGGCGAAGCCCGTGCAGCCTTCCGAGCTGCTCGACGCGATTCTCGCCGCACTTTCAAAGACGATGGTTCGCCAGCAGCCGCAGCCGGAGACGCACGATTCGCCCCAAGAAAAGGGCTCGAAAATGAAAATCCTGCTCGCGGAAGACAATGCCGTAAATCGAAAACTCGCCGTCACGCTCTTGCGAAAGCGCGGCTACGACGTGGTTGTCGCCGAAAACGGCCGGGAAACCCTCGACGTGCTGGAGCGCGAGAAGGTCGACTTGGTGTTGATGGACGTCCAGATGCCAGTGATGGACGGTTTTGAAGCCATCCACGCCATCCGGACGAAGGAGCAAAGTACCGGCGCGCACCTGCCGATCATTGCCTTGACGGCCCATGCCATGAAGGGAGACCGGGAGCGTTGCCTGGCTGCGGGCGCTGACGAGTACGTGACCAAACCCATTCGATTGCCCGAACTGCTCTCCGCGATCGAGCACGCCGGCTCGCCATCCGCCCCCGCGCCGCCGGTACCACTGCCGGCGGCACCTGCGGCCGCGACCGGAAGGCTGGATCTCGCCGTAGCGCTCGAGCGAGTCGAGGGCGACCGCGACCTCTTGGAGGAGATTGCGCGCCTGTTCGCCGACGAGTGCCCCGGCCTGATGGCGTCGATTCGCCAGGCTAGAGGCGCGGACGACGTGCGCCTTCTGCAAAGGCTGGCGCACACGTTGAAAGGCGCCGCCTTGAACGTCGCTGCCGTCAAAGTCTCCGAGGCCGCCCTGGCGCTCGAGACACAAGCCCGCAGCGGTGCGATGGGAAATGCGGACGAGCTGATCGAGCGCCTTGCAAAAGAGGTGGAACTGGTTCTTCCCGAAATCGACGCCCTGTGCCGCAAGGTCGCGCATTGAAACGAATAGTGAAATGACGAACAAAGAAAACGTCGCGCAGCGCGTGCTCATCGCCGAGGACGATCCTGTCTCCCGCCGAATGCTTCAGGCGTTTCTTCAAAAATGGGGGTTCGAGGTGGTGGCCGCCGCGGATGGCCTCGATGCGTTGCGAATTCTCCAAAGCGAAAATTCGCCCGCGCTCGCCATACTCGACTGGATGATGCCCGGTATGGACGGTCCGCAAGTCTGCGAGACCGTTCGCGCGCAACCCTCGCGTCCTTACGTGTACGTTCTCTTGCTGACCGCCCGCAGCCAGAAAGACGACCTGCTTCATGGACTTGAATCGGGTGCAGACGACTACCTGACCAAACCTTTCAACGCGGCGGAGCTTCGCGCGCGCTTGCAGGTCGGCCAGAGAATTCTCGAATTGCAGACCGGACTGATTGCCGCGCGCGAGGAGCTTCTCTTCCGCGCCACGCACGACGAGTTAACGGGGCTGGTCAATCGCCGCGTGGCCATTGAAGCGATCGCTCGCGAGCACTCGCGGCACATTCGAGAGGGTGCCAGCTTCTCGATCATCATGCTGGACCTCGATCATTTCAAAAATATCAACGATACATACGGTCATCTCTCCGGGGATGCCGTGCTAAAGGAAGTCGCTCACCGCGCGGCTGGCTGCCTGCGTCCATACGACACCGTAGGCCGCTATGGCGGCGAGGAATTCGTGGTCGTACTGCCTTCATGTGATCGTTCCGTCGCGGCCGTCGTGGCGGACCGTATCCTCCAGGCGCTCAGTTCCAGGCCCATCGAGACAGACTCGTCCAGCTTGACGTTGACTGCCAGCTGTGGCGTCGCCGTAAGCAATTCACATCACCCGGTCGATCCGCAAACTCTGCTCCATCTGGCGGATGAGGCTCTCTATCGCGCGAAGGCTGCGGGGCGCAACCGCGCGGAATTCGCCACCGAGGCCGAGCTGGCGAAGTCCAGCTAAACGGCTCCTGCTTCGTTCACGGCTTTGCTGCGTGTTTCTGCGACTGCTGAGCGAAACGCAAACCGTGCCGGTTTCCATACGCTACCGTATGGTTGGCATCGCATCAAAATTCGTCAATTGTCTTCGCAAAGCCGTTCGCCGGTGTGTGATTTTGGTGTACATTGGAGATCGCAAACCGAATAGGATATTTGCTTGCTCCTTCGGGAAGGGGTAAGGGGATGAATCCGACCAAATCCGCCTCCGCCACAACGAACGAAACTCTGTCCGGCGAGCGCCGCGACACGCTATCGATCACCGACAATCGCACCGGCCGTCAGTATGAAATCCCGATCGCGCACGACACGATCCGGCCGATCGATCTGCGCCAGATAAAGGTCCACCCGACCGATTTCGGCATGATGACCTACGATCCCGCCTTCGCGAATACGGCGTCCTGCGCAAGCAAGATCACGTACATCGACGGCGACAAGGGAATATTGCGCTACCGCGGATATTCGATCGAGGAGCTCGCGGAGAAAAGCACCTATCCCGAGACGGCGTACCTGATTCTTCACGGCGAATTGCCGACGAGCGCGCAATTGAAGGAGTGGAATTACCACATCACGCACCACACCTTCATTCACGAAAGCATCAAGAAATTCCTCGACGGCTTTCACTACGACGCGCACCCGATGGGCATGTTGATTTCGACCATCGCCGCGCTCTCCACGTTTTATCCCGACGCGAAGGACATCTTCAGCGCGGATTCGCGCCTTAAGCAAACCTACAGGCTGATCGGCAAGATGCCCACCGTCGCCGCGTTCGCCTACCGGCATTGTCTCGGCATGCCCTTCGTCTATCCCGACAACGATCTCAGCTACAGCGGAAATTTCCTGAACATGCTGTTCCGCACCACGGAACTGCAATACCGCCCGAATCCAACTCTAGAGCGCGCGCTCGATATTCTCTTCATCCTTCACGCGGACCACGAACAGAATTGCTCCTCGACAGCCATGCGCGGCGTCGGCAGCTCGCACGTGGATCCTTATTCCGCCACCGCCGCGGCCACTGCGGCGCTTTACGGCCCGCTTCACGGCGGCGCGAACGAAGCGGTACTGCGGATGCTCGTCGAAATCGGCTCCGTGCAAAACGTCCCGGCCTACGTCAAGCGGGTCAAGGCCGGCGAAAAGCTGCTGATGGGCTTCGGCCATCGCGTCTATAAGAACTACGATCCGCGCGCCAAGATTGTGAAGCGCATCGCCTACGAAGTTTTCGACGTCATGGGCCGCAACCCGCTGATCGACATCGCGCTCGAATGCGAACGCATCGCCCTCGAGGACGAATACTTCGTCTCACGCCGCCTCTATCCCAACGTGGACTTCTACACCGGCCTCATCTATCAATCGATGGGCTTCCCGATGACGATGTTTCCCGTTCTGTTCGCGATTCCTCGTGTGTCAGGATGGATCGCGCAGTGGGAAGAGATGCTGCTCGATCCCGAGCAGAAGATCTCGCGGCCGCGGCAGGTGTATCTCGGCTACGACTTGCGGAGCTACATTCCGCTCGATCACCGCGGCTAAGCGCTGGCATTAGAGGCATTTTCGCCGCAAATTCGTTCTTCCGTCGACCGCGCCACATATCGGCGCCGCGCCTGCTCGCGTCGAAAAGGGTTGCATAACCTCCGAATCTCTGGCAAAACACTCGTGCGCAAGAGGGTGCCCCACGGATGAACATTTCCACGCGTCAGTTTGAGAACGCTTCGATTGTCGACGTAACCGGCGATATCACGCTTTACAACACCCCCGAAGTGCGCAAAATCCTGATCGACCTGCTCAAGGAAAAGCGCGTCAAGCGCGTGATCGTCAATTTACAGAACGTGAAATACATCGACAGCGCCGGCGTCGCTTCCCTGGTCGAGGGTCTGAAGATGTCGCGCGATCTGAAGAGCGGTTTCGCGCTCTTCGGCCTCAGCCGCACCACGCGCGAAGTGCTCGAGCTCACCCGGCTCCTGAAAGTCTTCGAGGTTCACGAAACCGAAGAGCAGGCTCTCAGCGGCGGAGGCGCCGGAACCAAATAGCGCATCTGCCTGCCCGGCTCACGAGATGCCCCTCATAGACAGCATCGGCTCAGCTACTATCGACGGCGTCGCCTACGTAGGAAGCCTTGCGAGGCTCACCGGTGGCGCCGCGCGCGCCGTGTTCGTCGAGCCTTTCCGCGGCCATCCGCTGCGATGGGGCCGCGCCATCCATCAAGCGATGGCCGTCGGTGTAGAGGCCATCCCTATCGTTTCCCTGATCGCATTCTTCGTCGGGTTGATTCTGGCGTTGCAGGGAGCCTACGAACTCCGCCAGCTCGGCGCGATGCAACTCGTCGCCAGCGCCGTCGCGATTTCGATGACCCGCGAGCTCGGCCCGCTGATGACGGCCATCATGGTCATCGGCCGTTCCGGTTCGGCCTTCGCTGCCGAGATCGGCACGATGAAAGTGAACGAAGAAATCGACGCGCTCGAAACGATGGCGCTCGAGCCGGTTCGATTCCTCGTGGCGCCGAAATTTCTGGCGATGATCCTGATGATGCCTTGCCTCACCACCTGGGCCGACCTGATGGGCGTGCTCGGCGGCGGGCTTTTCGGCGTGACCAACGCCGGCTTCACCTGGGGCACGTACTTGCACGCCACGCAAAACGCGCTGGTTCTGCGCGACATCGGTAGCGGCCTGATCAAAAGCGTGATGTTCGGCCTGACGATTACCGCCGTCGGCTGCCGCGAAGGATTTTCCACCGGGCTGGGTTCCGAGCAAGTGGGACGCTCGACCACTTCCGCGGTGGTGAAATCAATCTTTTTCGTGATCGCCGTCGATCTCGTGTTTACCGCGCTGTTCTATTTCACGGCGCCGCAAAAGTAAGAGACATGGCCGACGAATCCAAATCGAAAGCAGCTTCCACTCGCGACTCCGAGGACGTCGCCATCGCCGTCCGCAATCTGCATGTGCGCTACGGCACGCGTGAGATTCTCCACGGCGTCAACTTCGAGGTCCCATCTGGCCAGACCCTCGTCATCATGGGCGGCTCCGGTTGCGGGAAGAGCACCCTGCTGCGCACTCTCGTAGGCCTGGAGCGTCCGAGTTCAGGCGAAATCTGGATTCACGGCAAGAATTTTGCGGCGATGGGCGGCCAGGAACGCGACGAGCTGCGCAAGAAAATGGGCATGTCGTTTCAGAGCGGAGCGCTTTTCGGTTCCATGACCGTCGGCGAAAACGTCGCTCTCCCTCTCCACGAACATACGCAGCTGGACGATTCCACCATCGACATCATGGTTCGGCTCAAGCTCGACCAGGTCGGCCTCTCCGGATTTGAGAACTACATGCCGGCGCAACTGAGCGGCGGGATGAAGAAGCGCGCGGCCATCGCCCGTGCGCTGGCGATGGACCCGGAAATCCTGTTTTTCGACGAACCTTCGGCGGGCCTCGACCCGATCATCGCCGCCGGTCTCGACGAGCTGATCCTGAAATTGAAGAAGGCGTTCCGCATCACCATTCTCGTGGTCACCCACGAACTCGCGAGCGCTTTCCTGATCGCCGACCGCATGATTCTGCTCGACAAAGGATATGTGGTCGCCAATGGAACACCGGGCGAGTTGCGCCAGAACACCAACGCTCGCGTCCGCCAGTTCCTCGACCGTGTCCCCGAGCCCGAATTGGCGGCGGAGATCGATTACCTGCAGATGCTTACCGGCGAAGTTCAGCCCGAGCGGCGTTGATCTTGGCAAACGCCCGCCGCGTGATATACTTCCGCACCTTTCGGGGGCGTGTTCGGATCGTGCCGTGGAGCAGGTCGACCGTAGCCTGAGTTCGCGAGGAAATGCATGGAATCAAGGCGCGAAAACGCTTTAGTCGGACTGTTTACTCTCGTCGCTGCCGCTCTGCTCGTCTTCGTCGTCTTTCTTCTCTCCGGCACGTTTGGCAAAGGCAATGTTTTGTATCGCGCCTATTTCAAGAACGCCGGCGGCCTTAGCCCCGGCGCGGAGGTGCGCTACGCGGGCGGGCCCCCAATTGGCCGTGTTGAAAAAGTGACGAGCGATCCTTCCAATTCCACCCGCATGGAAGTGGATTTTGCCATCGATCCCAGCGTGCCGGTGAAAACCGATAGCACCGCCGAAATCACCAGCGTCAGCCCGCTCGGCGACAATTTCCTCGGGATCGTTCCCGGTTCGCTCGATGCACCCCGCGCACCAAAAGGCGCCGCCTTGAAATCGAAGGAATACAGCAGTCTGGCCGACGTCGCGGACATGATCACCCAACTCGAGCCGAACGCCAATAACCTGCTCGTGAATCTGAACGACCGCGTCGTCACGCTCAAGGTCACGCTCGATCGCGTCAACGACCTGCTGAACGACGAGAACCGCAAGAACATTTCCGGCACGATGGCGGACATGCACGGAATGCTGGCCGAGAATCGCGCGAATATTCACTCGACGCTGAACAACGTGAACGCTTCGACCGCCAAGCTCGATCCGCTCATCGACGACTTCCGCAAGACGGCCCAGCAAGCCAACGACACTCTCGCGCACATCGACGCCACCATCGGCGAGGACCGCCCAGACCTTCACAAGGCCGTCGCCGATCTTCGGCAGTCGCTCGAGCAGGCCGTCAATATCACCGGCCAGCTCAGCAGCACCCTGAATACGAACACCGAAAACCTCGATGAGATTATCGACAATCTGCGCCACATCACCGAGAACATGAACGAGTTCACCGAGACGATCAAAACGCGGCCTTACACCCTGATTCGCGCATCCGGTCTGCCGGCGCGCGAACCCGGGCAGGCTCCGCCGAAGTAGCGGAGGGAGGAAAGAAAGTGCTGACGCGCCGTATCCAGCAGGCCGCGCTCATGATCCTGATCGCCGCATTCGCCGCGGGGTGCGGCGGCTCGCGACCGGTGAAATACTACGTGCTCGATGCCGGTCCGGCGCCCGCCGTCTCGGCCGCGCCGCAGATTCCCGTCGCTCTGCTGGTTTCGCGCATCAGCGCTGCGCACCTGTATCGCGACGACCGCCTCGTCTACGGCAGCAACGACGTGCAGCTGGGGACGTACGAATACGAACGCTGGGCCGAACCTCCCGCCGGAATGCTGCAGGATCTCGTTATCAAGACGTTGCGCGCATCCGGAAGCTTTCGCTCCGTGTCGCGCATCGCCAGCAATCTGCGTGGCGACTACATCGTTCGTGGCCAGCTCTTCGCGCTCGACGAAGTGCAGTCGCCCGGTCTTTCCGGCCGCTTTTCCTTCCAGATCGAGCTCTACGACCCTAAGGCCGGCGCCACCGTCTGGTCCGCCGCCTATACGCACGATGAACCCGTCAGCGGCAAGAAAGTTTCCGACGTCGTCGAAGCCCTCGATCGCAACGTGAAAGCGGGACTCACGCAGTTGACGGGCGACCTCGGCCAGTACCTGGCCAGCCATCCGCAGCAAACAGCTTCCGCGCAATAGCCCTTTCGGCTCGCGCGTGCGGCTGTTCAGCCGCGGAGCGGCGATTGTAATGAGCCCGGCACGGAGCGCGGCGGAGTGCCGGGAAGTCGGCGACCGAAAAGCACAAAGTCCCGGAGGGACGATTGACCGCTGTCGGCTAACCGCACGACTACTCGTTCGCATAAGCTCTCTCCATTCCCGCGCTGCAAAATGAAACGGCCGTCCGCCCCGCGGAATTCGTCCTCCGCCCCGTAGTCCCGTCTTCTCGTGCCGATATTGTCTAGCGTAGATCGCGAGCGGTGTAGCCACCACTGCTCCGCAAAGGAACAGTCTTGGAACTTCTTCATCGTTTATTCGGTCCGAGCGGTTTCATGCCCCACGGGTATTGCTACCTGTGGAACGCCAAGCTCGTCTGGCTTCACGTCGTCTCCGATGCGCTCATCGCGCTCACCTACTTCGCACTCTCAGCGATTCTTTTCTGGTTTGCGCGCAAGCGGCGCGACATTCCCTTCACTTGGCTCTTCGTGCCCTTTGGCACATTTGTTATCGCCTGCGGCCTGACACACGCCATGGAAATCTGGAACCTCTGGCACGCGGACTACTGGCTCGCCGGCGTGATTAAAGCCATCACGGCCGCGGCTTCTCTCGCCACGGGCATCATCTCGATTAAGATCCTGCCGGACGCTTTGAAGCTGCCGAATCTTTCGCAATGGATCTCCACACACGACGCCCTCGAGCGCGAAGTTCGCGAGCGCCGCGAGGTCGAGCTCAACCTTCGCATCAGCGAATCAAGTCTTCGCGACCAGGCTGAACTCCTGGAGCTCACCCACGACGCCATTATTGTCCGCGGCCTCACCGGTAAAATCATGTACTGGAATCGTGCGGCCGAGCGGCTCTACGGCTGGCAGCGCGATGAGGCCCGCGGCAAGATCGTCCATGAACTTTTGCATACTCAGTTCCCCAAACCTGTTGAGGAAATCGTCGACGCAGTCATCGAGTCCGGCTTCTGGGAAGGCGAGATCACTCAACAGCGTCGCGACGGCCGCGAAGTGACCATCATCAGCCGCTGGGCCTTGCGCGCCGACTTCGCCGGAAAGCCGCTCGCCATTCTCGAAACCGATCGCGATATCAGTCTCCGAAAGATCGCCGCGGACAAGTTTCGCGGCCTTCTGGAATCCGCGCCCGACGCGATCGTTATCGTCGATCGATTTGGCCGCATCGAGATCGTCAATGCGCAAACCGAAAAGCTTTTCGGCTACTCTCGCGAGGAAATGATCGGCCAGCCCGTCGAGATGCTGATCCCTCAGCGCTTTCACAACACCCACGCGGCCAGTTGGAAAACGTTCTCCCAGTCGCCCCACCCGCGCGACATGGGCGTCGGCCTCGATCTGTTCGGCTTGCGCAAGGATGGAACCGAATTCCCCGTGGAAGTCAGCCTCAACCCGCTCGTGACCGGCGAGGGCATGCTGATTTCCAGCGCCATCCGCGACGTCACCGAGCGCCGCCGCATTGAATTGGAGATCCACAAACTCAACGCCGAACTGCGCCGCAAACTCGACGAACTCAGCGTGGTCAACAAAGAGCTCGAATCGTTCAGCTACTCCGTCTCGCACGATCTTCGCGCGCCTCTGCGCCATATCGACGGCTTCGCCCGCATCTTAAAAGACGAGCATGCCGGCCAGCTCGACGCCGACGGCCTCCGCTACCTCGATCGCGTCCTTCAGAGCGCGAATCAGATGGGACAGCTCGTCGATGATCTGATCCATCTCGCGCGCGTCGGCCGCAGCGCCCTCGTCCAACAAAAAGTGAAGCTCGCCGACATCGTCCGCCAGGCCATCGCCGAACTCCCGGAAGAAGCCGAAAAGCGCGAAATCGAATGGCGCGTCGAGCCGCTTCCGGAGCAGGAATGCGACCCGGGCCTGCTGAAATTAGTCTTTGTTAATCTTCTTTCGAACGCCGTGAAATTCACTCGCGGCCGCGAAACCGCTGTAATTGAAGTCGGTACGCGCGAAATCGGCGGCGCCACCGCCATCTTCGTCCGCGACAACGGAGTGGGCTTCGATCCCCAATATGCCGATAAGCTCTTTGGCGTATTCCAGCGCCTGCACAAACAGGAGGACTTTGAAGGCACGGGGATCGGACTGGCCACCGTTCAGCGCATCATCCGGCGGCATGGTGGCGAGATTTGGGCCGAAGCGGACCTGGGCCGAAGCGCCACGTTTCTGTTCACGCTAGACTCCCGGCCGGCCGCAACCTCAATGAACGGACTAAAGGAGACCCCACTTGGCCGCCCCTAGCGTGAATGAGATTCTGCTGGTTGAAGACAATCCATCCGACGCGGAACTGACTCTGCACGCGCTTCGGAAAAGCAAGCTCGCCAACCACATTCACCACGTCCGCGATGGCGCGGAGGCCCTCGACTTTCTCTTTTGCCGCGGCGAATATTCCGGGCGCCATTTCGATCGCCCTCCTTCGCTCATACTTCTCGATTTGAAACTGCCGAAAGTCGACGGACTCGAAGTCCTGCAAAGAGTCAAGGCCGATCCGCGCACCAGGGCCATTCCCACGATCATCCTCACCTCCTCAAAAGAGGAGCGGGATCTCGCGGACGGCTATCGGCTCGGTGTGAACAGCTACATTCAAAAGCCCGTGAACTTCGGCGAATTCCAGAAAGTCGTCGAGCAGCTCGGGATGTATTGGATGTTGGTCAATTGCACGCCGCCGATGGCTGCATTTGTGGGGCGCCAGGAGCCGTAAACGCCGATGTCGGGAAATACCGGGCCAGATGTGCCGGAAGCTGAAAAAGTTTTGCAGCTTCTGATCGCCGACGATGATCCTGCCGACCTCGAATTGTGCCTGATCAGCCTCAAGAAGGCCGGAATCAACTTCCATGCCGAAACCGTTTCCAGCCGCGAGGCCTTCACGGAAAAATTGCGCGAGCAGCATTTTGACGTCGTCCTCTCCGACTACCGCATGAAGGGCTGGACCGGCATGGACGCGCTGGCAACCGTGATCGAGACGCAGCCGGAAACTCCTTTGATCCTCCTCACGGGGACTCTCGGCGACGAGATGGCCGTCGAGTGCATCAAGCTCGGCGTCACCGACTACGTTTTGAAAGACCAGCTCGCGCGTTTGCCCCTGGCCATTCGCCGCGCGCGGGAAGAATGCGGCTTGCGCGACGCCCAAAACAAAGCCGTTGCTGCGCTGCGCGAAAGTGAAGCGCACTACCGCACCCTCGTCGAAAACGCTCCCGAAGCCATCGTCGTGTTCGACGTCGACGCCAACGTCTTTGTCGATTGCAACGAACGCGCCGCGCGCATGCTCCTCTACACCCGCGAAGAAATTCTGCGCAGCAGTCCCACTGCGATTAGTCCCGTTCGGCAGCCTGACGGCCGAGCTTCTGAAGCGGTCTACAGCGAACAAATCCATCGCGCCCTCCAGGGTGAGACGCCTTCGATCGAATGGGTCTGCCGCACTTCCCGCGGCGACGAATTCCCGGTGGAAGTCCACCTCGTCTGTCTACCTTCGCCCACGCGCCGGCTGATCCGCGGCAGCATCCTCGACATCACCGAACGCCACCGCGCCGAAAGAGCCCGCCGCGATAGCGAAGCGCGTTACCGCAGCCTCGTCGATCACGCCGCGTACGGTATTCTCTGGGCCACCGCGCTGGACGGCAAAATGCTGCACGCGAATCCTGCGCTGGCGGAGATGCTCGGCTACGAGTCCGCTTCCCATCTTCTTACTGTCGGACATGCTCGTCTCCTCTACCGCTATCCGGCCGACCAGGTGAGGCTCGCCACTGAATTCCTCAAGCAGGGGCGCGTCGAAGCCACTGTGGAGTGGAAGCGTAAGGATGAGAAAATCATCACCGTCCGCATCAATGCCCGCATCGCCATGGACCCCGACGGCAAATCCGAATGCGCCGAAGTGACCGTCGAAAACGTCACCGAGCGCGTCGCGCTCGAAAAACAGCTGCTCCGGGCACAGAAGTTCGAGGGCATCGGCCAGCTCGCCGGCGGCATCGCGCACGACTTCAACAATATGATCGGCGCGATTCTGGGCTGGGCCGAATTGGGCATCGACGAAACCGAACCCGAATCGCGCCTCCGCCGTCATTTCGAAAAGGTTCAGCAGCAGGGCAAGCGCGCCGCGGCCCTCACGCGCCAGTTGCTCGCTTTCGCGCGCCGCCAGATCCTCGAGCCGCGCAGCGTGGACCTGAATCAAACCGCGATTGAAACGCTGAGCCTGCTTGAGAAGGTCATCGGCGGCAACATCGAGATCAAGGCCAACCTCGCGCCCGATCTCACTGTCGTCCGCGCCGACCCCACGCAAGTCGAACAGGTGCTCATGAACCTCTGCATCAACTCCCGCGACGCTATGCCCGACGGTGGCTCGCTGATCATCGACACGGTCAACACGACTCTCGATCGCGAGTTTTGCGCCTGGCAGCCTCAGGCGCAGCCGGGCCAATACGCCGTGCTTTCCGTTACCGACTCGGGCACGGGCATGGACCCCGAAACGCTCGACCGCATCTTCGAGCCGTTCTTCACCACCAAAGGACTCGGCAAAGGAACTGGCCTCGGGCTCGCCACCGTTTACGGCATCGTTCGCCAGCACGGCGGCTTCCTGAATGTTTACAGCGAGGTCGGAAAAGGCACCACTTTTCGATGCTACTTTCCCGCGAGCACGGAAGTCGCCGCCCCTCGGGAGAAGGTCGAAGACACCGGGCCTATTCGCGGCGGCTCCGAAACCATCCTCATCGCCGAAGACCACGAGGGCCTCAGCCAGCTCGCGCTCGAAACCCTGACCCGGCTCGGCTATCAGGTCATGCTGGCAACCGACGGGGAGCAGGCCGTCGCGGACTTTTGCGCCAGTCCCGACCGCATCGCCCTCGCCGTACTAGACGTGGTGCTTCCCAAGCTTAGCGGTCCTGAGATCTACGCCCGCATCCGCGAGATCCGGCCCGACCTTCCCGTCATTTTCGCCACCGGCTATAGCCCCGAAATCGCCCAGCTGCAGAAAGTCCAGCAGGAGGGCCTTCCGGTGCTCCAGAAACCCTACTCTCCCCGCGACTTAGCCCGAAAAGTGCGCGAAGCGCTCGATCAGCGCGCCCAAGTGGCTTCCCAGAAATAGGGTTAAATGGGGTTGACACCCCTTCTGACCGCGTGATAAAGGTGAGATACACGTGGCACCGGCTCAACGCCGGTTTGCCGGCGGCTCAGGCGCGGGAACACCAAAATCCCTTACTGGGTCTCGGCAACAAACCCCACCCACCCCGGGAGGTGGATGCCTTGGCATCTGCCTCCCGTTTTTATTTGGTCCGCCTTCCGTAGCGCCGACAATCCTCCCGCAGAAGCAGAGACCGAAGGTTCGTTCGGCTCGCGATGTCCGCCCGGTGACCTCGAAAAAGTGTGTCACTTTATTAGGGTCGCTTTCCTTTGTTTTCAACGAGTTAGACTGACTTTTACTTTGCATGGTGTGTCACTTAATGGGCGCGAAAAACGACCGATGGCGGAGAGAGCCCTCGGTTCATCGCCGCGGCGACTCGCTCGGGACGCCGCCCCTGGTCGGGTCGTCGCTTTGCATGGTGTGTCACTTTGTGGGGCGCGGAACGAGCAAGTGCTGACTGGGTGGTGGCCCGCCTGATCCTGCTGTGCTACCAGCGCCGCGGCGGCGGCGTTTAGGCCGCCCTCGAATCTGTCGCCGTCCAGCCCCTGCAGAAAGTCGCCCGACACCAGTCTGAAAAATCGTCCAGGATGCGCAAACAGGCGCTGATTTTTCGGGCCTCTGATTCCGCATCCTGGACAATTTTTCGCTAAAGACCGCGTTTTTCCGCCCTTCATGGTTCATCCGGTTTCGCTGCTATAATTCGTGCTGGCTTTTGCCCGTTTTGGGACCACATGGCCAGCTTTTCCATTGAAAACTTCGGTTGCCGCGCCACCGATGCGGATGCCGCGGCGCTCCGCGGCGCGTTGATGGCGGACGGACTCACGCAGGCCGCCGAGCACGCAGCGGCGGACATCGTCGTGCTGAATACCTGCACCGTCACGGCGGCGGCGGATTCGCAGGCGCGCGAAGCGGTGCGCAAGATCCACCGCGCGAATCCCGCGGCGCGAATCGTGGTCACCGGCTGCTATGCGCAGCGCGCGCCCGAAGAGCTCGCCGCGATCAAAGGCGTGGAATGGGTGGTTGGTAATTCGCATCAGGCGCGGATTCCCGAGATCCTGCGCGGAGCCGAACCACGCGGGAAGCGCGGCGATTTTGTATCCGTGGCCGAGCTCGAGACTGATGAACTTTCGCTGGCGCGCGGCCCGGCGAAAATCCTGACCGGCGACATTTTCGCGCAATCCACCGTGCAGATCGCGCCGGCCGCGCAGATCGCGGGCGATCGCACGCGCCCCATCCTGAAAATTCAGGACGGCTGCAACAATCGCTGCTCCTACTGCGTGATTCCTTTCGTCCGCGGCCGCAGCCGCAGCCTGCCGCCGGACGCTGTCGTCCATGAAGCCCGCGCGCTTGCCGAAGCCGGCGCGAAAGAAATCGTCCTTAGCGGCATCAACCTCGGCAGCTACGGCCGCGATCTATCCCCGCGCGCGGGGCTTGCCGATGTCGTCCGCCGCATCCTCGAAGAAACCGCGCTCGACCAGCTCCGCTTCAGCTCCATCGAGCCGCAGGACGTCACCGAAGATTTTGTCGCCCTGGTCGCGTCGTCGCCGCGCATAGCGCGCCATTTTCACGTTCCGCTACAGTCCGGCTCCGACCAAATCCTGCGCGCCATGCATCGCTGGTATCGCACCGGCCATTACGCCGAACGCATCCACCTGATCCGCCGCATGCTGCCCGACGCTGCCATCGGCGCGGACGTGATCGTCGGCTTCCCCGGAGAAACCGACGGCGATTTTCGAGACACGCGCGAATTCATCGAACGTTTGCCATTCACCTATCTCCACGTGTTTTCGTTTTCCGAGCGCCCCGGCACCGCCGCAGCCGCGCTTGGCGACCGCATTCCCGCGCCGGCAATTCGCGAACGCGCCCACGCGCTACGCGAACTGAGCCAGCGAAAAGCGGCTGAATTTCGCGCCTCGCAGGCGGGCCGCACCGTGCGCGCGCTGACACTCAATCGCGAAGGCAACGGCTGGACCGAAGCTCTGACGGGGAATTACCTGAAGGTGCGGCTTGCCGGGCGGCACGCGGCGAATGAGTGGCACGAGGCGCGGATTGAGGGCGCCGAAACACCCGCGGTCGCTTCGGCGAGTCCTTCTTTTCGGCACGGGTGACCGTGTGACAGCTGCAGGGAACTCCAGCGGCTGAAGCCGTTCCCGTCTGGCGAGCTGACGTCGCAGCTAAAGCTGCGACCCACGAACCATCTCGCGTGTCACGCAGCTCGGTCTAGCTTTCGAAAATAACCTGGGCCAGGGCCAGGTTCCCGCTGTGCGTAATCGAAAGCGAAATATGCTTCACGCCCAGCCGGTCGGCGATCTGCCGAGCTTCGCCCGCCAGGCGCAACGTCGGCTTGCCGCTTGGCTCGCGCGCCACTTCGATATCGCGCCAGCGCACGCCGCGGCTCCAGCCCGTGCCGAGCGCCTTCATCGCCGCTTCTTTCGCGGCGAACCGCGCGGCGTAGCGCTCGTAGCGATTTTTGTGCCGCTCGCAGTAGGAAACTTCGGCGGGCGTGAACAGCCGCTCGAGGAACGCCGCCCCGTGGCGCGCGATGGCCTCTTCGATGCGATCGACTTCGGCGATGTCGAGCCCTAATCCGACGATCATTTCGGTTGGCGATTCCCGGTGGCACAGGCAAGCTCTTCCCTGAACCCAGTGAAGGGTGTCTGTGCTCTTCGCTGTGAGATTATACTGATGATCCGATCGGAATCGCTTGAATGCCTCTAGCCACCACAAAAACCGCCACGAAGAAACGATCCGCCCCGCGCGGCAGCTCCGCCGATTGGAAACCCCGGCGCGCGAACGGCCTGCAAATCCTCGAAGCCCCTTCGCTCGCCAAACTCGACTGGCTGGTCCACGGATTCAGCACCCGTCCCGGCGGCACCAGCGAACTTCCCGCAGGCCGGGGCGCCGGCGGGAAGACAAAACGCGAGCGCGTCCTCAACCTCGGCTTCACCGACTGGGACACCCGCGTGCGCGTGCTCCAAAACCGCGCCAGCTTCTTCCGCGCCATTGGCGCCGGCGAAATGCGCGCCGTCACGCTGCGCCAGATCCATTCCGATATCGCCCATTCTGTCGCTGCCGCCAACGTGAGCGAAGAAGCCCCGCAGGGCGACGCGCTTTTCACGCGCGATCCCGGCATCCTGCTGGTGGTGCAGACCGCCGACTGCGTTCCCATCCTTTTCGCCGACACCCGGCACCGCGCGGTCGCCGCGATTCACGCAGGCTGGCGCGGCACGCTCAAGCGCATCGCCGTAAAAACCCTGGGGCGCATGACCATGGAATTCGGCACGCGGCCCGAGGACGTGGTCGCCGCGCTCGGCCCTGGCATCGGCCGCTGCTGTTACGAAGTCGGCTCGGACGTTGCGCGCGATTTCGACGCGCAATTTCGCGACGCGCGCGCCTGGTTCGACGGCCCGTTCGACGCGCTCGCCGCCGGAGAAAGCGATCCGAACTGGCTGCCGTGGCTCACCATGAAGCCGCCCGGCCACGCGCCTCCGCCGCTGCGCGTCCATCTCGATCTGCTCGCCGCCAATCACGCAATCCTCGCGGACGCAGGCATCCCCTCGAGGCAAATTTCCGTCTCCGGGCTCTGCACCGCCTGCCGCCCCGATCTGCTCTTCAGCTATCGCCGCGAACGCACCACCGGCCGCCTGATGGCGGCCATTGGAATTAAGCAGGCCGGTTTGTCCTGAGCGCAGCCGCACTCGTCGTGGCCGATGGATGTCAATCGTCCCTCCGGGACTTGCGACTCTTGCTTCTCCTCTCCCGGCACTGCGCTCCGCTCCGTGCCGGGCTAATTACGGCCGCCGCTCCGCGGCTGAACGATGCAAGCCTTCCGCGCTGGGTGTAGGTCGCGGTTTCGGCGCAGGCCGAGCGCAGTCGCCTCAAGCGGCTGTCCTTAAACCGCTTTCCGCGGTTCCGCCACGAGGGGACTGTCTCAAGCGCCGGAGGCGCGATTGTAATTGGCCCGGCACGGAGCGCAGCGGAGTGCCGGGAAATGCGTAGGTAGAACCCACAGTCCCGGCAGGGACGATTGACATGCTATCGTCGCGCCCATGCCGGATTCCCACGTTGCCAACCGCGTGCATTGCGTCTTCAGCACAAAGAACCGCGCCAAGATAATCCCAGCTGAAATGCAGCCGCGCCTCTGGTCGTTCATGGCGGGAATTGCGCGGCAAAACGGCCTCACGGCAATTGCAATCGGAGGCTTCGACGATCACGCGCATGTCCTGATTGCCCTTCCACCGACGATGGCGTTGGCCAAGGCCATGCAGCTCATCAAGGCGGGCTCGTCGAAGTGGTGCAATCAGAATTTCGGAGACGGACGGTTTGAATGGCAGGTAGGCTATTCGGCCGCCAGCGTCGGCACGTCGCTGCTCGATAAAACGAAAGCGTACATCCGAAACCAGCGGGAACATCATCGAAGGCGTGACTTTGCGCAGGAGTGGAGGTTGTTCTTGCAGAAAAACGGATTCACTCCTGGGGAGAGCTGATTCAATCGTCCCTCCGGGACTCGGATTCCTCTCTTCCGGGTTTCCCGGCACTTCGTGCCGGGCTAATTACAATCGCGCCTCCGGCGCTTTGTTCTCTTTCCTTCTGTGTGTCGCCAAGCGTTCGCACGCCGGTCGGCCGAAGAGAGGGTCCTCGGGATGACACGCGGACTACGAGGCGGCGGAAACCTGCGGTTGGGCCGTCGTCTCCGCCAGCGCCAATTGCCCGCAGGCGGCCATCACGTCCTGGCCGCGCGAATCGCGGATGAAGCACGGCACGCCTTTTTCGATGAGAATGCGCTGAAATTCCGCCACGCGCTGCGGGTCCGGCCTTTTGTGCGGCAGGTCGCCCGGATTCCAGGGGATCAGATTCACCTTCGCGCGCAGATTCGCCAGCAGTTTCACCACGCGGCGCGCGTCCTCGGGCGAATCGTTGAATCCGCCGAGCAGGACGTATTCGAACAGGAGCCATTCCCGCGGCTTCAGCGGGTAGTTCCGGCACGCCTCCAGAAGCTTTTCCAGCGGATACTTGCGGTTGATGGGCATGATCTGGTCGCGCTGCTCGTTCGATGAGGCGTTCAGCGAAATCGCCAGGTTCGGCCGCACCTTTTCCCGCGCCAGCCGCTCGATTCCCGGAACGATGCCGCTGGTCGAAAGCGCCGCATGCCTCGGTGCAATCGCCACGCCTTTCGGGTCGAGCAAAATGCGCAGCGCGGCCATTACCGCGTCGTAATTCAGCAACGGCTCGCCCTGCCCCATCAGCACGATGTTGGTCTGCGGCTTCAGCGCCTCGCGATTGTCGTCGAGCGCGACGAGCACCTCGCCGACGATTTCACCCGCGGTGAGATTTCGCACCAGCCCCAGCGTCGCCGTCAGGCAGAACCTGCAATCGACCGCGCAGCCCGCCTGCGTCGAAATGCAGATCGTCTGGCGATTCTCCTCCGGCATGAACACGGTCTCGACGTTCGCCGGCTTGCCCTCGCCCAGCGCCAGCACGTAGCGCACCGTGCCGTCGGCGGAGTGGTATCGCCGCGCGATCTGCGGCAGCGCGATCGACGCCTCGCGCGCCAGCCGCTCGCGCAGCGCCGCCGGCAAATTCGTCATCGCCGCGAAATCGAATTTCCGCTCGGCGTACAGCGCGTGATAAATCTGCGCCGCACGATACGCCGGCTCGCCCAGTGTGGCCAAAAATTCGCGCAGCTCTTCCGCCGATTTTCCGAGCAGGTTCACGCGCGCGCTGGAAGTTTCAGGGGACATCTTGCCTTCAATCTTAACACCCCGGGGAGGGCCACACTTGTCCCGCGCATCGCCGAGAAAGCATCCACACCGAACTGCAATGACACTGCCGCTGCGCCATGCCAGAATAGACGTGCATATGCCAGACACCGCGCATCACGGCGTGCATAAAGAAATCCTGCCCAACGGCCTGGTTGTCCTGACCGAGCCGATGGAGCACGTCCACTCCGTCTCCGTTGGCATCTGGCTGCGCTCCGGCTCGCGCCGCGAGCCCGAGGAACTCAACGGCATCTCGCATTTCATCGAGCACATGGTGTTCAAGGGCACCCGCCGGCGCTCCGCCGAAGACATCGCGCGCGAAATCGACTCGCTCGGCGGCATGCTCGACGCCTTCACCTCGAAGGAAATGGTCTGCTTCAACACGCGCGTCCTCGACGAGCATCTGCCGAAAGCTTTCGACATTCTTTCCGACATGGTCCTCGAGCCGAAGTTCGCCGAAGAAGACATCGCGCGCGAGCAGGGCGTGATCCTCGAAGAAATTCGCATGACCCAGGACAATCCCGAGGACCTGGTCCACGAGCTTTTCACGCAGAATTTCTGGCACCCGCACGCGCTGGGCAAGCCGATTCTTGGCACGCCCGAAACCGTTTCCGCATTCACGCGCGACACGATCCAGCGGTGGTTTCAGAAATGCTACGCGCCGAACCGCATGGTGATCACCGCCGCGGGCCATCTGACCCACGCGCAGCTCGTCGATCTGGTCGCCGAGCGATTCTCGAAATTGCCGCGCGCCGAAGACGCCTTTGCCGATCCCAAGCCCGAGCCTACGCCGCACATCACCCTGCGCAGCAAGCGGGAGCTCGAGCAGGTGCACCTCTGCATCGGCGTGCCCGCGCTGCCGCTTACCGACCGCCGCCGCTTTTCCGTTTCCGTGATGAACAACATTCTCGGCGGCGGCATGTCCTCGCGCCTGTTTCAAAACATTCGCGAGCGCCAGGGCCTCGCCTATTCCATTTTCAGCGATTTGAATCCCTATCGCGATGCGGGCATGCTCTCCGTCTACGCCGGCACGTCGATCGACACCACCGGAAAGGTCGTCGAGTCCGTCCTCCAGGAATTTCGCCGCATGCGCGACGAGCCCATCGACGCCGAGGAGCTTCGCCGCGCGAAAGACCACCTGAAGGGCGCCACGCTGCTCGCGCTCGAAGGCAGCGGCGCGCGCATGAGCAATCTCGCGCGCTACCACATGTACTTCGACCGCCACTTCACCGCGCCGGAACTGATCGCCATGCTCGAAGCCGTCAGCGCGGAGGAAGTCCAGCAGATCGCCCGCGAATTCTTTCAGCCCGCCCGCATCGCCGCCAGCGTCGTCGGCAACCTCAACGGCTTCCGCCTCACCCGCGAGAATCTAGCCTTCTGACAATCCGGCTTCGATGTCTCCGTGGCCAAGTTTTTCCTTTGACGCCACCACCGCACTTTGCCATCATCCTCACCGGAGACTTCGTATCTCGTTCCGCGTATCGATTCTCGCTTCCGGCAGCACGGGCAACGCGACGTTGCTCGAAACCGAGCACACCACCCTCCTCATCGACGCGGGCCTCGGCCGCAAGGAAATTTTCCGCCGCTTTGAAGCGCTCGGCCGCCACCAGCCCGAACGCGTCGACGGCATCCTGATCACCCACGAGCATTCCGACCACTCCAGCGCCGTCGCGCAGCTCGCGCGCCACTGGAACTGCCCCGCGTACCTCACCGAGCCGACGCACCGAGAAATCGTGAAGATGTACGCCGAGGATCCCGAAAAGCCCGGCAAGAAAGCCACCATCGACCGCTTCGAGCACATTCGTCCCGGCGAGCGCTTCCAGGTCGGCGACATCGAAATCAATCCCTTCGCCATCCCGCACGACGCGATCGATCCCGTCGGCTACGCCTTCCGCACCAACGGCACCAAGGTCGCCATCGTCACCGATCTTGGCTACCTCCCCGAGCTCGTGAAGCAGCATCTCCGCGAAGCCGATTTCCTGATTCTCGAATCGAATCACGATCTCGAAATGCTCAAGGTCGGGCCGTATCCCTGGCACATCAAGCAGCGCGTGATGAGCCGCACCGGCCATCTTTCCAACGCCATCGTCAGCGAATTCCTCGCCGACTCGGAAGTCTTCGACGGCCGCGCGCGCCACGTCGTCCTCGCGCATCTCTCCGAACAAAACAACAATCCCGAAGTCGCGCGCATCTCCGCCGAAGAAGCTTTAAATCGCCGGCCCACGGAATTCGCCTTCCGCGGCTCGCTGCACATCGCCTCGCAGCACGTCCCCCTCGGCCCGTTCGACCTCTGACGATGGCGAACAGCCCGCCGCGGCGGGTCATCCTGAGCGAAGTCGAAGGATCTCTCTTTGCCTTCTGCGTCTCTGAGGATCGGTCAGATCTACTGAAGGCTTGCGCTTTGCTGCGCGGCGGGCGCCGGCAGCTTCGAGCGAATCAGCTTCTCAATCCTGCCCCACACCGCCGGATCGTTTTCAATCGACACATGCGGCCTGAAAAAAGTCCGCGCGAACCAGCTCGCCCCGCGCACCGCCACCGGGTGCTTCTCGTAATCGAACCGGAAATTCCCGATCACTTCGGTGCGCGACGCGTCTTCCGCGCGAATTTTCTGCCGCCCGTGAAGGATCCCGTGCGGCTGATAGAAATTCGCCGCCTGCGCCACGTTCGCCGGCGTCACTTCGTCGTTTTGGCCTGGCTTCGCGACGCTGTCGATCTGCACCGTGAGCAGCACGGGGATCCCGCGCTGCGCGAGCTCGTGCGCCAGCATCACCGTTTCCGACCCGCCCCAGCTCTCGCCGTAGAGCACGATGCGCGCGCCCTGCTTTTCCTCCGCATCGAGCGCTCCGCTGCTGTCCCGATCGAGCAGCGCCAGAATCCGCTCGCGCGCCTGCTCGCGATGATGATTCTCGAAAATTTCCGCGTGCACGCTCGCGCCGTACTCGCGATTCAGCTCCGCCGCCAGCTGCACGATGTGGTCGTAGCGATTGTCGGTGCGAATCCACCCGCCGAGCAGCCCGATCACGATCACCGGCTGCGCGCCGGGAGCGGAAACCGGCGCGGCAGCTGCCGCAGGCGCGGACGCCACCGGCGAATCAGTCTCCGCCGCGCGCGCCGGCCGCACCGCAACGCAAACGCCGCCCAGCGCCAGCGCCAAAACCGCCGCAATTCCCCTGAATTTCCGCATCGAGGCCGCCGAGTCTACCATCGGCGCGTCCGAGGTTCAAATGTAGCGCCGAGCTTCAGCTCGGCAGGTTTTGTATTTGAATCCTTTCTTCTCTCCCGGGGAATCGTGTATCTTCTCGACACTCCTTGGAGGCGTTATGGAAATTTCTACGATCGTCCTGCTCATCGTCGGCGGCGTCGCCGCCATCTTTCTGCTCGGCGTCTTTTTCGGCTCGTTCTTCACCATCGAGCAGGCCCACGCCGGAGTCGTCCAGCGCCTCGGCAAATTCTCGCGCATCGCCCAGCCCGGCCTGAATTTCAAAATTCCCTATCTCGACGCCGTCGTCGCCAACATCAGCCTCCAGGTCCAGCAGCTCGACGTCAAAGTCGAAACGAAGACCAAGGACAACGTCTTCGTCCAGATCCCGATTTCCGTGCAGTACAAAGTCATGCCCGACAGGGTCTACGACGCCTTTTACAAGCTTTCCGACCCCATCAAGCAGATCGAGTCGTTCGTCTACAACGTCATCCTCGGCCACGTTCCCAAGATGACTCTCGATGAAACCTTCGACCAGCAGTCCCAGATCGCCATCGACGTGAAGAACAATCTCGACGCGTCGATGAGCGAGTTCGGCTACTCCATCGTGAAATCGCTCATCACCGACCTTGTCCCTGACGAAAAAGTGAAAGCGGCGATGAACGACATCAACGCCGCGCAGCGCGAGCGCGAAGCCACCGTCTCGCGCGCCGAAACCGAGAAGATGCTGCTCGTGAAAAAAGCCGAAGCGGAAGCCGAATCGAAACGTCTTCAAGGGGAAGGCATCGCCAATCAGCGCAAGGCCATCGTCGAAGGCTTGCGCGATTCGGTTGAAAAATTTTCCGCGTCCGTCGAGGGCACTACTCCCAAGGACGCCATGGCCATGGTGCTGCTCACCCAGTATTTCGACACCCTCAAGGAAGTCGCCGGCACCAATCGCAGCAACACCATCATGATGCCGCACACCCCCAACGCCCTCACCGACCTCTTCGCCCAATTCCGCAACGCCATCATCACCGGCGAAATAGCCGCCAAAGCCCCCGACGGCTCCGCCGCGCCCGCGCCCGCCCCGCGCATGACGTAATTGGTCTCGCCGGCTCTCTCGCCGTTGCCTCCATTGTGGAGAGACATATGCCGTCCCGTTCTCACTTGTCTTAACGGATGAGTGGAGCTATACGTAAAAGCACTAGCCAACGATGTCAATAGAACAAGAAAATGATCAGGCTCCGGAAACGCTCCGAAGCAGAATTGGAAATCTCAAGACGCTTTGGAATGAGATTTCGCGTCCGATCACGTTGCCGGTCTCGATAGTGCTGTGGATACTTGCCTTCCATAAGTACCTTGTCGGAATGGGCAAGATCTCATACCCCGTTCTGGGTCTCGGGGCGGCCGCGGCCCTCACCCTTTTGATGTCCGGAGGTTCACCGCGTCTTTTCGCCTTGCGTATCATCGGCATTTGCATTGATGTCGGACTGCTTGCGGTTATCACGCTCGTAGGCTTGACTGTGTATAGGACGTACTACGGGGCTCCGAACGAAATGATTATCACACTTGTCGTCTGGGTGTGGTTTTTCTATTTCGTGTTTTTTGATTGGCACCTCAGTGGCACTCTAGGGAAGCGCCTGTTTGGTTTGAAACTCGTCTCTCGCCGAAACAAACTATCTGTCCTTCGGGGTTTCATCAGAACATTTCTCTCGACGGCTGCTCCTGTGATTGTCGCGACTCGATTAGGTAACGCTCTTATGGTTCTCGGATCGCGAAATAGTTTCCTCGCGGGCTTCGGCCTTCGAGAAGCAATCTTGCTGGTCAATCCGATTTCCATACTGGTGCTGGGTGGGCACCAGGGAGTTGTTGACCGTATTACCAAGACAGAAATTGTCTACGAACACCGTAAAGGGGACTTGAAACATCAGCCTGTGAGTCTAAGAAATTGGGTTCTGGTTTGCCTGGTCCCTCTCGTTTTCGGGCTTGCTCTCGGTACGATTGCTTACATAGGAGTCGGAGGATCGTCTTTCTCTTGGGACAAGCTAACCCCCGTTAGCGTACCGCCCAAGCCGAGCGGGAAAGACATGACCGCTGTGTGGTCTTGGCGGGACCCGGAAACAAGCTCGGCGCTATGGGCAACGCTGCCGCTCGGAATTCGAAATCCGTCGGACGTGATCGAATCCATTAACATCGAAACGCTATCTCAGAATCCGTTTAAAGGTGAAGACACGAACGTTTTCTTGCATCCCGAAGACATCCGTACTCTCCGGCAAGTTGAAGGACTCCCCGTTTTGCGTATCTCCCTGGCACCATTGACCTCCCCCGCCGTATACGGAGTCATAGTACGAAACCTGTCCGGGTACGAAGCTCCAGGCATAGCTCAAAACCAACGTCGCCTCACGGTCGTAGAATTCCAACACGTTGATGACTACGGTTTCTTTCAGGTCAGAGAAATACAGTACACGTTGTTGGGCGTGCAACGTACTGACTCAAGTGTGATTTGGAATTTTACCGATTTGAAACCGCAAGGGGAACTCGGAATACAGGTCAGCTTAGACTTAGGTCAGCTTGCCCTCCTAGGTGATGGGGCGACCCGCGAGCTCTTGAAGGATCAGTCATTCTTTTGACGCACCCGACAAATCCTGAAAACGCGTTAACGGACAAGCGAAGTACTAGCCGGATATTTGGCTCGGCAATCCCATTGACTGAGCATTCACGGCATTGCGCAGGCGGGGAGCCTCTAGCGTTTGCGTACCCGAAAAAAGTCCACAGGCGCAGCCCCACAAAATCCTTTGACACCGTGCTAGCGTGGATCGCGAGCCCCGCGTTGTATGCGCGGGCCACGAAAGGAGCGCTTGATGGAGCACGCAGCGCCAAACCCAGCGGGAGGCTGTCGGCGCCCCCCGGTCTTATTGAAGCAGTGTCCGGCCAGCGGTCGCGGAGCTTCTAATCGCCAAAATCCGGAATTAGAATCGAGGCCAAGTGCTTGAAAACAAAGCGCCGGGACACAGCCTAATCGCCAAAGAACCGGGAATTGCCCGCTCGGGCGTCTCCGGCAAAATCGGGTATGATGGTGCAGGGAAATTGCCCTCCACCGAAGCAAGAAACAGGAGCTTGAATTGATCGCACGATACACGCGAGCGGAGATGGGGCGCGTCTGGAGCGAGGAGAACAAATTCCAGAAGTGGCTCGACGTGGAGCTGGCCGCCACGGAAACGCTGGCCGAAGCGGGCGTGGTGCCGCGCGAGGCCGCGCGCAAACTTCGCGAACGCGCGCGCATCGACGTGGCGCGCATCACTGATATTGAAAGCAAGGTACGCCACGACGTGATCGCCTTCACCATCGTGGTGCAGGAATCGGTGGGCGATCCCGAGGCGGCGCGCTGGCTGCACTACGGGCTCACGTCGAACGACGTGGTGGACACCGCGCAGGCGCTGCTGATCCGCGAAGCCTCGCGGCTGATCGAAAAAGGCATCGCGCGCTTCGGCGAAATCCTCGAAAAGCGCGCCTGGGAATTCAAGGACACGCCGGAAATCGGCCGCACGCACGGCATCCACGCCGAGCCGATCACCTTCGGCCTGAAAGTGGCGAACTGGTTCGCGGAAAATCGCCGCGACGCCGCGCGATTCGAAACCGCCGCGCGCGAAATGGCCGTCGGAAAAATTTCCGGCGCGGTCGGCACCTGCACGCATCTAGGCCCGGAAATCGAGCAGAAAATCTGCGAGCGGCTGGGACTGGCCACCGCGCCGATCACGTCGCAGGTGATCGAGCGCGACCGGCACGCGCAGTATCTGGCGGCGCTCGCGATCGTGGCCGCATCGCTCGAGCGCGTGGCGCTCGAAATCCGCCACCTGCAGCGCACCGAAGTGCGCGAAGTGGAGGAGCCGTTCGGCGGCGAGCAGCGCGGCAGCTCCGCGATGCCGCACAAGCGCAATCCCGTGTCGAGCGAACAGATTTGCGGCCTGGCGCGCGTGGTGCGCGCGAATTCGCTGGCCGCCGGGGAAAATATCGCGCTGTGGCACGAGCGCGACATTTCGCACAGCTCCGTCGAGCGCGTCATCCTGCCCGATTCGACCATTCTGGTGGACTACATGCTGCACCGCACCAGCGAAATCGTCGCGAACATGAAGGTGTTTCCGCAGAGCATGCTGCGGAACCTGAACGTGACGCAGGGGCTCGTCTTCTCCGGGCAGCTCTTGCAGGACCTGGTCGAGCACGGCGCGCCGCGCGAGGACGCCTACAAATGGGTGCAGGGGCACGCCATGGCCGCGTGGGAATCGGAAACCAGCTTTCAGGAGCGCGTCGCGGCCGACGCCAACATCCGCAAATTCCTCGACGAAAAGGCGCTCGCGCACACTTTCGACCTGCACCGCCAGCTGCGCGCCGTCGACGCGATCTTCCACCGCGTCTTCGGCAAAGGCAAATCCTCCGCCGCGCGATAACCGAAGAGTCGCAAGAAAAGCAGGTCCCTCACCCGCCGCGGCGGAATTCGGGATGACAGCACATCGGGGTTTTGGTTCGCTGTTGTCATTCCGAAGCCCGACATTTTTCAGTCGGGCGAGGAATCTCTCTTCGTGTGAAGCGCTCGCCATCCGGTCGGAGCGAAGAGAGATTCTTCGACTGCGTGGCCCGACCCGCCTTCGGCGGGAAGAAGAGGCGTCGGGCCACTCCGCTCAGGATGACCCGCCGCGGCGGGCTATCGCATCGTCATTGCACGCGCTGAATGTAGCGGCCTTCGGTGGTGTCGACTTTGACTTTGTCGCCGGTGCCGACGAAGGGCGGCACGTTGATCACCAGGCCGGTTTCGAGCTTGGCCGGCTTCATCACGGAGCTGGCCGTCGCCTTCTGGATGCTCGGCTCGGTTTCGACGACCACGAGATCGACGGTGTCGGGAATGAGCACGCCGATGGGCTTGCTGTCGTAGTATTCGATCTTCACCTGCGTGTTGGGGATGAGGTAGTCCTTCGTGTCGCCGACCACGTCGTTTTGCAGCTGGAGCTGCTCGTAATTTTCCGTGTTCATGAAATGATGGCCTTCGCCGTCGCTATAGAGATATTCGAATTCGATTTCGTCCACCGTGACTTTGTCGAGGAATTCCTCGGCGCGGAACCGATGATCGATCATCGAGCCGTTGCGCAGGTTGCGCATCTTGGTGGCCATGGCGGCGCGTTTGTTGCCGGGGGTGCGATGGTCCACGCTATAGACGGAATAGAGATCGCCGTCGTGCTTGATGATCATCCCCGCGCGCAGAAGTGTTGCCTTAATCATGACTGCTCCTGAAATCCCTTAGGGAGTTTCCCTGCGGTGTCGAACCTTCCGTCGAGACCCTAATTATACCGGGCGCAATTGCATGCGGTCAAACGTGGACTGGGCGGGCGTCAGAACTCGTCGTCGTGGTCGTGGTGCTTGAGCCGCGTGGTTTTCAGCGTGATGCGGAAATCGCGCGAGCGCGCCCCCGCGAGAATCGCGCGGCGGGTTTCGAGAGGCAGCGATTCGGGGCCCATCACGCCGGCTGAATCGCGCGGGAAATATTTCACGAAAATCGCGGCGAGATGCGCGGTGGCGTAGGCAATCGGAGTCGAAACCAGGCCGCGCTGGCGGATTTGGTAGAGGGTGGGAAAGCTGGCGTCCCAGCGGATCAGGAGCGGGTGGTCGTTTTTCATCCCGCGCACGAGAATGGCTGCCGCAAAGCGGGCATTCTCGAGCACGCCGTGGCGAATCAGCTTCGCGACGCGGCGCGGCGTGAGCGTTTCCGGGAAGCGCGCGCGCACGATTCCCGCCGAGCGGTTCAGCCGGCCCTGGCGATACCAGCGCCGCAAGCGTTCGAAATCGTTGCCGCCGATCTTGGCGTCCACGTCCTTGACCTTGATGACGTACGGCAGCATGCAGACTTCGTCCTGCGCGGCAAGATAGACGGGAACTTCGCCAATGGGAGGCGGGAAGCGGAATTTTTCGCGCTCGTTGAATCGCTTGCCCAGTGAAAATTTCCCCTGGCGATAGATGCGCGGACGCGAAATGGCTGCGTCGTAGGCCACGTCGGCCGACCAGGTGGAAACCGGGTCGCTGCTTTCGGTGCTTTCAAACAGCCGAATGTGCACGGAGTCGACCGAGTCGAGCATTTCGGCGCCGCGCTGCGCGAGCAGGTTGGTCAGTCCGGGGGCGACGCCGGTGCAAATAAGCGCCGCGCGATTCTTCGCGTCGAACTGCTTCTGAAAGCGGAATTGCTCGGGACGAAACGGGTGGTGCGTGAGGTGCGAATTCAGGTCGAGGTAGTGCGCGCGCAGTCGCAGCGCCGAGCGCAGGATGATCTTATTAAAGACCGCCGGCGAGGCGTTGATGACCAGATTCGCCCCGCGGCCCGCGCGCACGATCGACCAGAGATTGCGGGCGTTGGCCTCGACCACCTCGATCGCGCTTTTCTTTCCCAGGAACCGCCGCGCGCGGTCGGGGTCGCGGTCGCCGCACCAGACGGTATGTCCCTGGCGTTCGAGCAGTTGTGCCAGCAAGGAGCCCGTGCCGCCCGCGCCGAGGACGAAGATCCGCATCGACTGAAAACTCTACCATATCCGCTCTGTCGCACAACGGCACCGCGGCCCGTGATGTTTCGTGGCACAAGGTTTAGCGCCAGCGCGCGAGGAGTAGGCCATTGGTACTAGGAGCACCCACTAATCGGCCTATTTTCGGCAGTGGGGCACGGCACCACAATGAAATTACGGAGCGGGCCGTATCCCACGGCTGCGCTCGGCGGTACTCGCCCTGATTCCCGAGAAACGCTGTAGGACCGGCTGAAGCGTGCTTGGCTTCGGGGAGGGTACGCATCGAGCCGTTTTCGAGATCGTCTGTTCACGTCCACAGTGCTGTCGCTCGGGCTGAGGCACGAAAACGATGTCATCCGGGAGAACTGAGGCTGGGTTTACGCTGGTCGAACTCCTTCTGGTCGTAACGATTATTTTGACCATCTGCGCGATCGCCGTGCCCAATCTGATGGCGGCGGTGGATGACGCGCGCGTGGCGAAGGCGGTTGGAGACATCCACGCGATCGAGGGCGACGTTGTCGAGTACCAGGTGCTGAGCTTGAACGGAAACCTGCCGAATACCCTGGCGGACATCGGGTGCGACCAGATGCTCGATCCGTGGGGCAGCCCCTACCAGTATTTCAATCACGCGACCGCGAAAGGCAACGGCAAAGCGCGCAAGGACCGGTTTCTGGTGCCGCTGAATTCGGATTTCGACCTCTACAGCATGGGCAAAAACCTGCAAAGCTCTCCACCGATTACCGCAAAGAAGAGCCAGGACGACATCATCCGGGCGAGCGACGGCAGCTACGTGGGGCTGGCTTCCCAGTTCTAGTCCGAGGATCGAACCGTGAAAATCGACACGACATTCCTGGGCAGCAAGTTGGGGCGGAGAATCCTCCAGCTATTCGTGCTTTCCGCCTTGTTGCCCGTGGGACTGCTGGCGGGAGTCTCCCTGTGGAGAGTGGGCCACCAACTCGAGGAACAAGGCCGCCGGGAGCTGCGCCAGGCAAGCCATGACGAAGGCATGGCGATCTGCGAGCGGTTGAGGTTTCTCGAGGCGGAGCTGAGGCTTCTGGCGCCCGCCACGCAAACCGGCGTCGATACGGGAGCGGCAAAAAAAGAACTGGCGGCGAGCCTCGAACGCCACTTCAAAGGGCTGGAGCTAATCGACGGGAATGGAACGCCGAAAATTCTTTTTGGCGACCAGTCGTGGCCATTCGCCGCGAGTGCGGACGAGCTTTCGCATTTGAAAGCGGGCAAACCCGTCCTCGTGACGCGGCCCTGCGGAGAATCCGAGACCTGCATCTTCATGGCAGTCGCGATCGACCAGAGTAAACCTGAAAGCGGAATGCTCGTCGGAAAGGTGCTGCCCACATATCTGCTGGACGGAGAAGATCTGCCTGAGAACAGGGAGGTGTGCGTTCTCGACTCGGAGGGCCAGATCCTGATGTGCTCGGGCAGGACCCCTTCGGAACTTCCCTCGAGCATGTCGAAAACAGTTTCGGGACAAATCGAATGGTCGCGCGACGGAAAAACGTACGATTCCGATTACTGGAACATTTTCCTGAAGCCGGCGTTTTTCACGGATCACTGGACGGTGATTGCCAGCGAGGCGCAAGAGGAAGGCCTTCTGCCCCTGCAGGAGTTCAAGAGAATTTTCCTGCTGGTCGTCGCGCTTTCACTGCTGAGCGTGGTCCTGCTGTCAGTGATTCAGATTCGCCGCCAGATGGTGCCGCTCGGGAAACTTCAGGAAGGGACGCGCCAGGTGGCCGAGAGCGCCTTTGACACCCGCGTGGACGTCAAGAGCGGCGATGAATTCGAAGAACTGGCCGATTCTTTCAATCGCATGGCCGCGCGCATCGAAAAACAGTTCCACACCCTGCAGACGAGCAACAGCATCGACCGGGCGATTCTCTCGGCATTGGAAATCGACGAGATCGTCGCCACGCTGTCGGTCCACTTGCGCTCGGTGCTTCCGTACGACTCGGTTTGCGTCAGCTTTCTGGAATCGGAAGATTCCAATCGCGCGAGACACCACGTCACCTCCCACGAAGTGGGACGCGAGACCGAGATCACGTTCACCACGCTTGCCGAGAAGGAAATACGGGAGCTGAGCGACAATCCGAAGATCGCCGCTTTGACCGCCGGCCGGTTCACTCCCGAATTCCTGGCGCCGTTGACTTCCCGGGGAATGCGCTTTTTCCTGGTTGCCCCGGTCGTGGTGCGAGGCAGGGTTGGCGCGATTATTTCCCTGGGCCACGGCAGCCACTCGATTTGGGCGAAAGAAGATTACGCCCAGACCCAGCAGATTGCGGATCGAGTGGCCGTGGCGCTCTCGAACGCGCGGCTGGTGGAAGACCTGAAACGCCTGCACGCGGGAACTTTGACGGCGCTCGCCCGCGCGATCGACGCGAAATCACACTGGACTTCAGGCCACTCCGAACGCGTCACGAATCTGGCGCTGCGAATCGCGATACAAATGGGGCTGCCGGCGCCCGACCTGGACATTCTCTGGCGCGGCGGCATGCTTCACGACATCGGGAAAATCGGCATCTCCGCGGAAATTCTGGACAAACCCGGCAAACTGACCGAGCAGGAAATGGCGCACATCCGCGAACACGTCGAGATCGGCAGGCGCATCCTGGAACCGATGCCCGGCTTCGCGGATTGCATGCCGGTGCTGCTGCATCACCACGAGCGGTTCGATGGAACCGGCTACCCGCACGGGCTGGCTGGAGAGCAAATCAGCCTCCACGGCCGGATTTTTGCGGTTGCAGACTGTTTTGACGCGGTCGTGTCGGATCGGCCGTACCGGTCGGGCATGCCGGTGGCGCGCGCGGTCGAAATCATCAAGCAAGGCTCCGGCACGCATTTTGATCCTCGCGTTGTCGAAACGTTTTTGCGGCTAATCTCGAACGACAGCAAGTTCCAGGGCCGCGAAGAGGCCTCGGAAACGCTGGCTTCTTCGTTTAGCGCAACCTAAAGAGGGAATCCCACATGAACGCCGAGCGTCCATCCCGAAAAGCCCTTTTGCTAAGATGCGCGGTGGTTGCCGCGCTGGCGCTGCTGGTCTACGCGCACTTCAAACCCCGCCACGTGCGAATGCCTTCCGAGCTGGTGGGCACCTGGGTAACCACGGGCAATCAATACGCGGATCGCTCGCTGGAAATCGGCCAGGAAAGCATCAGCTTCGGGACCGGTCCGGGATCCGTCACGACGGGATTTGTGGAAGATATCGAATCATCGCCGGCGGACGGGAAGGTGCTTTATACGATTTCCTATTCGGCGGACGGCGCGCCCGGCACAATTTCTTTGTACTATGCGGCGGCTGACGAAGGCGAAACCCTTCGCGTGAAGAATCAAGAGCAGATCGTCTGGAAGAAACAGAACGATTAACTTCGGGCATTTCGCCGCGGCTCGTTCATGACGCCTTCGAGATGCGCGGCAAGGCCCATGCGAATGTTGACGAAATGCGGCTCGGCGAACCCCGTGAACAGGCCGAGCAAGAAAAGAAGCGTCCCGTGCCACATCAGGCGGCGATCGGTCCCCTCCATGTTCATTCGGATCTCTCATTCAACGGGATTGCGATCAGGCGGAACAGGGACTACCCACGGGCGAAGCTTCTAGCATTAAAACAATCGTCCCGCAACGCCTTGACGAGTTTCGGCAACCAACCTTGACCGGCGGGGGCGCAGTTTGATTGACAACGCGCAAACCGCGCGGGTATCATTTCTGCGGTATCGCGTCGAGCGTGGGCGCTTTATCCCCCTTCTTTTGCTCTATCCCCCAGCAGGGTGGAGTAGCCGAGGCCAAATACTCGGGAAAAAAGGCGGGAATCCGCACGGAGGCCGCATTTCATGTCACCCGAGCACGACAACAACCCACAACCATCGGCCATTGAAGCAGCCCAGGCCGAGCGCGAGACGATGAATTCGACGGGCGAACCTCCCGCAACGGTTATTCCGCAGCAGGCATCCGCCGGCGCGGCCACGGCCGCAGTCCGGGCTCCGGAGCGGCCCGAGCCGGGCTCGGAAGCCGAAGAGTTGAGCGCGGTCGAGGCCGTGGATACTCCTGTAGCCACCTCCGAAGCTGCAGCGGCCGAAGCCGCTCCGGCATCCGATTCCCCTGCGGCGACTGAAGCGCAGACTGAGACCGCCGCGGCGGGCGAGCCCGAATCCACCGAGACGATGGACCAGCTGCTGGACCAGTTCTCCGCGCCTCCGGCGGCGAGCGAAGGCGAAATTTTCGACGGGCGCGTGCTGGCGGTGACGGACGCGGGCGTGGTGGTCGACGTGGGCGGGAAGTTCGAAGGACTGGTGCCCGCGCAGGAATTCCTCGATTCCGGCGAGCCGATCGAATTCGGCGAAGGGCAGACGATCGAAGTCGAGCGACTGCACGACCGCAAGGACGGCTACGTGCTGCTGTCCTACGTGCGCGCGCACCGGCGGCGCGTCTGGGAACGGATCGAGAAGTCCTATCGCGAGCACGCGAACCTCACCGGAAAAGTCATCGAGCGGATCAAGGGCGGCCTGGTGGTCAATATCGGCGTGCGGGCGTTTTTGCCCGCGTCGCAGATCGAGCTGCGGCCGGTGCACGACCTGGAATCGTGGAAGGACCGCGAGATCGAAGTGCGCGTCCTGAAGCTGAATCGCAAGCGCGGCAACGTGGTGGTGAGCCGTCGCGCGATTCTGGAGGAAGAGCAGAAGGCGATGCGCGACGCGCTGGCGGAGACTTTGTCCGAGGGCGCGGTGGTGACCGGCAAGGTCAAGAACGTGACGGACTACGGAATTTTCGTCGATCTCGGCGGGATGGACGGCCTGCTGCACGTGAGCGACCTGGCCTGGGGACGCGCGCCGCATCCGAACTCCCTGGCGAAAACCGGCGACGACATTCAGGTGCAAATCCTGAAGTTCGACAAGGATAAGCAGCGCATTTCGCTGGGCCGCAAGCAGCTGCTGCCGGACCCGTGGGCTTCCGTGCCGGAGCGTTTCCCAACCGGAACGCGCGTGCGCGGAAAAGTGGTCGGCGTGACGGACTACGGCATCTTCGTGCAGATCGAGCCGGGCGTCGAAGGCCTGGTGCACGTGAGCGAGATGAGCTGGTCGAAGCACATGAAGCATCCGTCGAAGATGGTGAAGGCGGAGGAAGAAGTCGACGTAGTGGTGCTCGACCTGAAGACGGACCAGCGGAGGATTTCGCTCGGCATGAAACAGCTGCAGCCCGATCCGTGGGAAGCGGCGTCGCAGAAGTATCCGGTGGGCGCGATCGTCAGCGGGAAGATCCGCAACCTGGCGGAGTTCGGCGCGTTCGTCGAGCTCGAAGAAGGCATGGAAGGGCTGATCCACATCAGCGACGTGAGCTGGACCACGCGGATCAAGCATCCCAGCGAGAAATTCAAGAAGGGCGAGAGGGTCGAAGCGAAAGTGCTGAAGGTCGATTCGCAGAACCGGCGCCTTTCGCTCGGCATCAAGCAGATCAACGACATCTGGGCGAACTGGTTCAAGGACCACAAAGTCGGCGAGGTGGTGAAGGGCAAAGTGGCGCGCACGACCGATTTCGGCGCGTTCGTCGAGCTGGCGGAGGGAATCGAAGGGCTCTGCCACGTCTCGGAAATCGAGGAGCGGCGGCCCAAGGGCGAGCGCGACAAGGTGAAGGCGCCGCGGGACGCGCGCGTGAACGCCGTCCTGACCGTGGGCAACGAGTACGATTTCAAAATCCTCCGGCTTGAGCCGGAGCAGCGCAAGATTTCCCTCAGCTATCGCGCGGCGCAGAAGCAGGCGGAGCGCGAGGAGATCAAGTCGTTCACGAAGGCGACCAAATCATCGCCCACGGCTACGATCGGCGATGCGGTCCGGGCCAAGCTCCAGCAGCAGTAACATTGTCTCGTACCCTGGCTAACACCCGAGGAATATGGTGTTTACCTTGCGGTCGCTTTTAGGATGTGCCAAGATCAACTGACGCCCAGCCCCGTCGCGCAGTCGGCCCAGCTATTTTAGAAGTCGCGAGAGGAGGCTCTCATCCGATGCCAGAAGCTGCGGGAGAGCACCAAAACAAAGAACATACGATGACCAAGGCGGACCTCGTCGAGGAGGTCACCCGGGTCACCGAGCTGCCGCGCAAGGAGTCGGAGCAGGTCGTCGAGACCATCTTCGAGAGCATCATCGCGGCGTTGCAATCGGACGACAAGATCGAGATCCGCGGATTCGGCAGCTTCCGCACGCGCCAGCGCCGCGGCCGCACCGGGCGCAACCCGAAGACCGGAGCGAAAGTGGATGTCCCGCCGAAGAAAATCCCTTTCTTCAAGCCCAGCAAGGAGCTGAAGGATTACGTCAACAACCCGCATGGGGACGGGGCGGGCGCGCGGGACTGAGCGGGATGGATTACCTGTGGACGCCCTGGCGGTATCGCTACATCGCCGACGCGAAAAAGGACGACCGCTGCATTTTTTGCGACGCCCTGGACGCCCATGACGACCGCAACACTCTCATCGTCCTGCGCGCCGAGAAGAATTTCATCATTCTGAATCGCTATCCCTACACCAGCGGCCACGTGATGGTGGTCCCCTACGAACACGTGGCCGAGCTCGCCGCCGCCGACCCTGGAACGCTTGCCGAAATGATGTCGCTCGCACAGCGCGTGCAAAAGGCGCTCGGCAAGACGTACAGCCCCGAAGGCTACAACCTCGGCATGAATCTTGGCCGCGCGGCGGGCGCCGGAGTCACCGGGCACATTCACCTGCACGTGCTGCCGCGCTGGGGCGGCGACGCGAATTTCATGACCGTCACCGGCGAAACGCGCGTCGAGCCCGAAGATCTGGCGACCACGTTCGACCGGCTGAGCAAAGCCCTTACGGCTTGATCCGTTGCAGTTATGTAGCTCAGGTCGTTTCGACGTTGTGTGCCGGAACGGCCTGAGGCTTTTCGGTCCCGCCTTTGATTTCGCTTTTGGCGTCGGTTACGCTCTGAGCCGAAAACCCTCAGGGCTTCCCGACAAACGGCGTCGGGAACCCCTGAGCTACATAAAACCATCGTCACCGCATGCGGGGCGTTTCATCCGTAATTCGGCGGGTTCACCGACTGGTCCATGCCCATGGTTTTTTGGCCGCCGGGCTGGACGGTGACGCTGATCAGGCACGGTTCGTTCGACGCGAACGCGCACTTGAGCGCGGGCTCCAACTCCTCGGCGCGTTCGACGGCGCGCGCGTTCATGCCGTACCCCTGCGCGATCTTCACCGCGTCGATTCCGGGAATGTCGATCCCGGGCACGTTGTCGCCGACCTTCGTGAAATCGCGGAAACCTTTCAGCGCGGAATAGTTGCCGTTCGCGATCACCAGAAAAATCACCGGCGCCTTCGACTGCACGGCCGACCACAGCGCCTGAATCGAATATTGCGCGGAGCCGTCGCCGACGGCGCAGACCACGCGGCGATTCGGATGCGCCATTTGCAGGCCGACGGCGGCGGGCAAGCCGAATCCCAGAATTCCCGTGCGCACGGAATAGAATGAGCCGGGCTCGTCGAGTTCGATGTAGCGGTCGAGGTCGCCTTTCGACGACGGGCACTCTTCGGAAATGATCGCGTCGCGCGGCATCAGCTTGTTCAGCGTGTGGAAGACGTACGCGCAGGTCATCGCCTGCCCAGCGGGCTGCTCGGCGGGCGCGGGCGGCTTCGTTCGCGCAGGCACCGCGCGGTCGACGGGCTTCACGCGACTGCGAAGATATTCCGCGGCGACCTTGAGGTCGCCGACGATGCTCGTGCCGGCGAGGGCGGTCGACGCATCCTGCGGCGAGTTCGTGATTTGAAAAAGCTTCGTTCCGGGCACGATCGCGTTGCCCGGCACGAAGGCGTAGTAGAGAAAAACCGGCGCGCCCAGGACGACGACGGTGTCGTAGCCTGCGAGCTGGTCGGCCAGCGGCTTGCGCGCGGGCAGCAGCCCTCCGCGCAGCAGGCGATGGCTGCGCGGAAACGCCCAGCGCGAGGCGATCGGCTCGGCGTACACATCCGCGTTGAGTTTTTCGGCGAGCGCGACCACTTCGCGGTTCGCGCCATCCTCTTCGATCTGCGCGCCGGCGATCAGCGCGAGTTTCTTGCTGGCGTCGATCGCGCGGACGACCTCGTCGAGCGCCGCCGGATCGGGCGAAACGGTTTGCGTTACCTTGCGCGCGGCGACCGGCTCGCACGGCTTGTTCCAATCGTCCATCGGGATCGAGATGAAAACGGGCCCGCGCGGCGGCTGCATGGCGAGGTAATAGCCGCGGGCGATGGCGGCAGGAACGTCTTCGGCGCGCAGCGGCTCGCACGACCATTTCACATACGGCTTCACTACCTCGGCGGCGCGGCTGATCAGAAACGGCTCGCCCATGATTTGCCGGCGGTCCTGCTGCCCGGTGGTGACCACCAGCGGCGCGTGGCTTGCCAGAGCGTCGATCAGCGCGGAAAGGCCGTTGCCGGCGCTGGCGATCGAGTGCAAATTGACGAACGCCGCTTCGCCGCGCCCGATCGCATAGCCGAGCGCCATCCCCGCCGCGACGCGTTCGTGGAGCGCGAGCACGTACTGGAAATCCGGCGGCATGTCTTTCAGGAAAGGCAGCTCGCTCGAGCCGGGATTGCCGAAGATCTTCGTCATCCCCAACTCGCGCAGCAGGCTGTAGGTTACTTCGCGGACCGTAGGCACGCCGGAGGGCCTCCTCGATTCATCTTTGCCAGCCCGAATATATACCGGATTCGGCGGAGGGCTCGCGGGTGTTTGCTCGGAACGAGCTCGTGGTTGCGCGTTGTTACGTCGAGGTCGTAAGAGCACAGACATGAGTGTCTGTGCCACTGGGGATCCCATGAAAAAGTGTGTCATTTTGTGAGGGTCCCTTTTCTTTGTTTTCAGTGACTTAGGCGTGAAATTACTTTGCATGGTGTGACACTTAAATTCGAAGTGATGAGTGGCTCGTGGCGAGTGACTGGAGAACTGCGCAACTGAGAACGTCTCGAAATTGTGTCCCACTTCTTTGGCGCGCCGATTGTTCGTTTTCAGCGAGTTAGAGCGAAAAAGAAGTGAGACGATGTCCCACTTAATTCGAGGACGTGACTCGTGAAAAGCGTGCCGGACACCGCCCTGGTTTTGTGTCGAGTAGAGTGTGCACCGGTTGTTTGTTTTCTGTAAGTTACGACGATTTCTATTCGGCAAGCGTGTCGAATAGGAATTGGCCGCGCGAGACGATTCGTCGCATCGCGTTACTCGCTCGGGACGGTCAGCGGTTCGTTTGCGGGATTCGAATCGAGGTGTGCGGTGAGGAAGGGTTTGGGCGGGCATGGAGGGCTCGCTTTCGGGGAGCGGAGATGCGAGGAAGTAGCGCCGGGTGGGTTGCGAGTCTTACTGCGACGGCCACGTGCATGTCGGCGCTCCAGTGGGCTTTTCTAATACCCCGACTAACGGTAGCATAGGTCGATGACTATTGTCAAGATGATAAATGGGAACCCAAATGGCCCGAAAAGCACCGTCGCGGTGTCCAACATCGCCAACGTCTGTTGGCGAGAGTGCAAATCACATCCTATAATTCTCATCTCGGCCTCCTTCGGTCCGAGCTCTGTAGGGTGAACACCGAACAGTCTACTCGGGCCGTTGTGAGGCCGACCTCGTTAAGACATCAATCAGGACCTTCGATGTTCCACAGAATTAGTTGGCGCGGAGATGCGCCGATTCGTGCTTTCAGTAAGGTGGTTCTCCCACCCACCGATCGCCTTGACACTGCGGGTATCCATCGGACAATCGATCTAATTCCTCGTTCTCATACATCGCCACATAGTCGTCGATGACCCACCGGTTGCTTTCTAGAATCACCGTCACGACGCCTTCATAATGCTCCTGCGCGACTAGTTTGTCGCAACACGCCGCTTTCAGAATGAACTTGAGGTGAACGTCCACTCGATCTTCTCCGATGGCTCTACTACCGAGAATCGAGAATTTCACCGGGTCGGCCGCCTCGTTTGGTCCGGTGAGTAGTCCATCCTCCAACCACGGGGTCGCCGGTTTGTACTGGTTTGCGCGGAGAAAGTCGCCGTAGCGCCGGTAGTAATCAGCCTCGCAGGATTCAAGACTGTTGAGTTCCCGAGCGAGTCTTTTGCTTAGGAGTGGCCAGAATATCTTCTTCGGGTGGGGGATACCCAGTGGCCGGTATCTGGTGATGGCGGTGTAGAAAACACGCACAGGGTCGAGCGCGGCTTGTGTGGCGTTGCTGTGCAACTGAATTGGACCCGGCAGCTGACCTAGCACACACACCTCGATACAGAACGCGGCTTTCGGTGAACGGAAGCTGCCAGCCGGGATTTTCGTCTCGCCCGCAAATCGCGCAAAACTTTCTGCGGGACCTAAGGAGTATTCGGCTGCTACTGAGTATTGACCGGGCTTATCGAAAACAAATCCTGCTCCGTCATTTAGCGAGATGATTCTCTTTGCGGAAATTTCGTTATACTTCTCAAGCACAGCGAAGTCAGAGAGAGTGTGTGCGTTTGAATTGCTTCGACGCTCGCCCCGCCAAGGCACTTCTTTGCCATCCGGTCCAATTATTTTGAAATCCACAAATTCATCGGTCTTTAGGCGATTCACAAAAATCGGCTCTTCTGACCAGTTGTAGATTGAAAGCACAAGAACTACAGGCTCACCTTGTGCATAGAGCTGCGTTTGAGGGTCTGCCGAAAAGCACAAAACACAGTTCGCTGTTGGTGCCGCCGTCGTTTGTCCCTGCACGGTAATAGCGAGAACTAAAGAGGAGAGAAGAGATAGTAGAGTTGCCGTGAACAAGCGGATTAACGCGTTCATACGCATATTAGACACCGCAGGCATTCGGCCCGGTCAACTCCTGATAAGTCGGGTACTAGTACCGACCTGTCCGGTTAGCGCGTCGATCAGGCACTAGCCAGGGTAAGCCGCAGGATATATTCGTCGAATCACGGGGAATTCCAACAGGCGGGAAAGAAGGAAAGAGGCGCTCGGTGAGCTCACAAGCGCCTCCTCTACTGCGTCAACGTAAACCGTACCTCACTGGATCACCTCCTTCTCGGCAGGAACGCCGATGTCGACAAGAATGTCGAGTGATCCGAGTATAACGCCGGATCGGAGAACCGGAAACTGCTCTATCCGCAGTGAGGTAACGCCAACGGTATCCCTGCCGAAAGCAGGCGAGATTTGGGCGCGCGTAACTTTTGGCTTTGGCGGGCGTTATAACCAATTGCCGGGCGCGCGGGTGGCGTCGTATGCTGTTGCGCCGCTTTCGGACAGAATGGAAGCCGTGCAGCCGTTTCATGAGTTTTCCGACGGGCTTCTCAACCCGCCCTCAGGGGCTAAAGCCCCATTCTAAGGGCCTTCTGATGTCGGAGCTGAAGCTCCGACCCCCTAGAGACAGGGATAGGTTCTAGCGGCTAGAAAGGCAACGATGGGCGAGATGATCGCGGTGCAGGACCTGGTAAAAAATTACGGCGAATTTTGCGCCGTGAATCACGTGTCGTTCCACGTGCCGGAGGGCGTGATCTTCGGCTTTCTGGGGCCGAACGGCGCGGGGAAGACGACCACGATCAAGATGCTCACCACGGTGCTCGATCCGACCAGCGGCTCGATTCGGGTGAACGGGCACGACCCGACGCGCGAGCAGAAGCAGGTTCGGCAGTCGTTCGGCATCGTGTTCCAGGATCCGAGCCTCGACGACGAGCTGACCGCTTACGAAAACATGGACCTGCACGGGATCTTGTACGGCGTGCCGCGAGCGGAGCGGCACAAGCGCATCGATACGCTGGTGGATTTGGTGGGGCTCGGCGAGCGCAAGAAGGATTTCGTGAAGACGTATTCGGGCGGGATGAAGCGGCGGCTGGAAGTGGCGCGCGCGCTGCTGCACAAGCCGCGGATCCTTTTTCTCGACGAGCCGACCATCGGGCTCGACCCGCAGACGCGCAATCACATCTGGGGCTACATCCAGCAGCTGAGCAAGGGCGAGGGCGTGACCGTTTTTTTCACCACGCACTACATGGACGAGGCCGACCGCGTGGCCAACGACGTGGCGGTGATCGACCACGGCAAGATCGTGGCGCAGGGCTCGCCCGCGGAGCTGAAGGAGCGGACGAAGTGCGCGAACCTGGAAGACGCTTTCATCGCGCTGACGGGGCACGCGATCCGCGAGGAAGAGGCAAACGCAACGGACCGCATGCGCATGATGGGACGCGCGTGGAGAGGAGCGGGACGGCGATGAAAGCGATCTACATTCTTTGCGTGCGGCAACTGAAGCGGTACGTGAGGTCGCCGGCGCGGATCATCGGCTCGCTCGGGCAGCCGATTCTGTTTCTCGTGGCGCTGGGATTCGGAATGCGCGCGATGTTCGCGCGGGCGGGCGGCGGGAATTACATCAATTTCCTTTCGCCGGGAATCGTTTCGATGGCGATTCTTTTCAACGCCGTGTTTTCCGGAATCGAGATCATCTGGGACCGGCAGTTCGGATTCCTGAAGGAAACGCTGGTGGCGCCGGTGTCGCGGATCGAGATCGTGTTCGGCAGGATGCTGGGCGGGGCGATTGTGGCGTTCGTGCAGGGGCTGGTGGTGTTCGTGATCTGCCTGATTGCAGGGTTCCGGTTCGTCCGCTCGCCGTATCTGCCGCTGGCGATCTTTTTCATGTTCATGATCGCGCTGCTGTTCGCGGGTATCGGGACGGTGTTCGGCTCGGTGCTTCAGGACATGCAGGGATTTCCGCTAATCATCAATTTCCTGATCATGCCGCTGTTCTTTTTTTCGGGCGCGATCTTCGCCCCGAACGGGCTGCCGAGGGCGCTGCGAATCCTGCTGCGGCTGAATCCGCTGAGTTACGGCGTGGACGGCCTGCGCGGCTCGCTGATCAATCAGTTCGCGTTCGGCCTTACGACCGATCTGGCGGTGGTGACGATCCTGACGGCGCTGCTGCTCGCGATCGGGAGCTACTTCTTCTCGAAGATTCAGCTGTAGCGAGCCTCCGGATGCCGGGCAAAAGGCCCGGCCTACATTTAAACCTGAAACCGATTGCCCGAATGGGCGGGGCATCGCCAAGCATCTTCGCCGGGCGTAGCAGTGCTATGCCCCTACGAAACCGCACACCAAGAGAGCCGGCGAGACGCCGGCGCTAAGTCGCCAGGGCGCTGATGGCCAAGCGTTCGTCGCGGCCAGGGTCGTCCACCACTTCGCATTCGTCGTTGAAGATCATGGTGGCGCGCGTGGAGGCGTCATAGGCGGGCCAGTGCGGCAGGCCGGCGTGATTGGGATTGCCGGTGCGCGCGAAGGCGGCCCAGGCGGCGCTGACTTTTTCCGCGAGCGGCGCTAGGTCGGCGCCGGCGCCGTTCATGCCGGTGGTTTTGCCCGTATTGTCGAAGACGAAGGCCAGCTCGATGCCATGCGGCGAGCGCAGCTTGCCGCCGAGCACGGGACTGCGCCAGTCGAAGATGTACATGTAGGCGGGCGCGGCATGCTGCGCGGCCTTGCGCTCGGCCTGCGTGATCGCGTTCATGCGCATCATGCGGTCGGTGGCGACGGCGAAGTAGATGTCGCTGGGCGTGGCGTCCGGCTGCGATTTCTTGTACGCGGCGAGCAGCGTGTCGAGCTGCGCGTCGTCGCTGACGTGCAGGTAGGTTTTCAGCTTTGAGCGCATGTCGGCTTCGTTGAGCGAGAAAAGCGACGCGTCGCCGAGGCCGAGCAGCACCGTGGATTCCGTGCCGTTGGTGCCGATGAGCATGGGGATATTCGCGGATTGCGCGGGCGCGTCGGGATCGAACGGCTGGCGCGGGAGCGAGCGGCCGTCGACGACGGGGCCGAGGCGGATCGAGTTGGGCCCGGTCATCGCGCGAAGAGCGGCGAGCATGTCGTTCATCGGCACTTTCGCGAGATCGTCGACATGGTCCGGCGAGATTTTCAGCTGGGCGAGAAATTTTCGGGCGGCTTCGTCGGCTTCGTCCGCCGTGCTGACGCGCAGGGTCGAGCCGCTTTCAACGACCGCCTTGTGAAACAGGCCCGTCGCCGGCGGCATGGCCATCAGCACGCTGACTTTTCCGCCGCCGCCCGATTCGCCGAAGATCGTGACGTTGTCCGGGTCGCCGCCGAAGTGCGCGATATTGTCCCGCACCCATTCGAGCGCGAGGACGCAATCGAGCATGCCGACGTTGCCGGAGTCCGCGTATTTCGCGCCGCCGAGTTTGCCTAGATAGAGATAGCCGAAGACGTTGAGGCGGTGATTGATGCCGACCACGACCACGTCCTGCTTGCGCGCGAGGTTGGTGCCGTCGTAGGTGGGCGGGCCGTCCGATCCGCCGGTGTAACCGCCACCGTGCAGCCAGACCATCACGGGCCGCTTGCCGCGCGTGATGCTGGGCGTCCAGACGTTGAGCACGAGGCAGTCTTCGCCGACGCCGCCGGGGCCAAAGATGTCTCCCATAGCGACCCGGATGTCCGAGCCGGTGGCGGGGGAGAGATTTTGCGGCGCCATGGTGCCATATTGCAGCGCGTCGAATGTTTCGGGCCAGGGCTTGGGCGGCGCGGGCGGCATGAAGCGAGCGGCACCTTCGGGCGATGCGCCGTAGTGGATGCCTTTGAAGGCGCACACGCCGTTGGCGGATGCGCCGCGGACCTTGCCGTATTTGGTGGCGACGACGGGAGAGGCGGAGTCGGCGGCGAAGAGAGTGCGAGCGAGTGGCGAGCTGAGCGCGGCTGCGCCGACGAGCGAGGATTTCACGAATTCACGGCGTCGAATCATTGCTGGCTCCGTTGGGAACTTCAGGGGCTAAACAGGCTGCGGAAAAAGGCAGTGAAGAGTGTCCTCAGGCGCTGAAGCGCATTGAGTGCAAGCCCTTTATGTCGGAGCTGAAGCTCCGACCCCCTAAAAAGCGCCCTTTTTCCGCAAACTGTGAAGCCACGACCCACGAACATCTTCGGAATTACTGCCTAACGAGTTCTCGTCGATTTAAGCGCCCGCGTGCCTATGCAACCTTCGGTTCGGCGACCATCACAGGGACCTTCTCGCGCGGGGTGGGCATGGCGGCGAAAATCACGGCCACAATCCCAATCGCGGCGAGCAGTGCATTCAGCTCGAATGACTTCACGTAGCTGCCGGTGATATCGAAAATTTTCCCGCCCACGTAGCCCGCGGGCGAAGCGAAGCCGGAAGTCAGGAAGATGTACATCCCGTTGAGTTTCGGGTAGGCCTTGGGTCCGTAATAATGGCCGATCATCGTATTGGTGCAGCTGTACGTCCAGCCATAGGCGACGCCCTGGAGAGCTGAGGCCACATACGCGAGATTCAGGGCGTCGGCGCTTGAGGTGAACGCCAGATAGGAGCTGACGAAATAGAGACTCGCGCCGAGCACAAAGACCAGGCGGGCATTCAGATAGTCCATCAGAAAACCGCCGAGCCAGCGGCCACCGAGCGTGCCGGCGGTGAGCAGGCTGATTCCCCACGAGGCCCTGGCGGGAGTAATACCGACGCCGGTGAGATGCTCGACCCAGTGCGCGATGAACAGGAAATAGGGAAACGTCGCCGCGATTCCGGCGATGGCCACCAGCCAGTATGCCGGGGTCGCGTAGGCCTGGCCGGCGGTCCATTCGTGTTTGGTCGCCAAAGCATCGGTGCGCGTGGCCTGCGCTTGAGCTTCTTCGGGCAAACCATCGACGGTCTGGCCTATGGACTCGGGGCTTTCCTTCACGAAGAAAAATGCGATCAGCCCGGAGACCACCATGGCGCAGGCAACGATTCTCCAGCCGAAGTGCCAGTTGCCGCCGCCGGTACGCAGCATCTTATCGAGCAGCGGCGAAAGCACAAATCCGGAAATTCCCGATGCGGAAAGCGCGAGGCCCATCATCGCGCCGCGATAGCGCCGGAACCACCGCGTAACGCCGGTGGCGGCGGGAACGAGGGTGGCAAAACTCATGCCGGTTCCGTTGACGACGCCGAAGGCTACGAGGTAGTGCCATGGCTTCGATGCGATGAATCCGAGGAACAGTGCGTTGATACCGATGATGAAGGAGCCGATGACAAACGTCGCGCGGATTCCGTACTTGACGATGGACATGGCCACGACGATGGCGGCAAATCCAACGAAAAGATTCAGGATCGTGAAGCCGAGGCCGAGAGTGCTGCGCTTCATGACGATGTCGTGAATCATGTAGCTGTTGATGATGGTGCCGCCGTAATACGGGAATCCCATGTTGATGAAATCGAGGAGGAAGAGAACGGCGACCAGCTTCCATCCGTAGAAACTTTTCTTCTCGGGCACTTGGGTCTCCTATGCGATGGGCGTGGGCATTTTCATCTTCATGCGGCACTCGCGACCGCGCTGGTTTCGGTCCGGTGATGCGGCATGGTGGCGAAGAGGATGGCGACGATGCCGATCACGGTGATAGCGATATTCAGTTGCCACGCGCGAGCGTAGCCTCCGTACATATCGAAAATCTTGCCGCCCACCCAGCCCGCGGGCGACGCGCCGCCAGATGTTAGAAGCAGCAGAGTGCCGGCAAGTTTCGGAAATGCGGCGGGACCGTAGAAATGCGCGATGCAGGTGGTCATGCAGGTGAAGGTCCAGCCGATGGCGAGGCCGTAGAGCACGGCGGCGGAGTTGACGATGAGCAGCGCGCCGGGGCCGGCGTGCAATGCGGCGATGGAGCCGAAGAGATAGCACGACAGTCCGATCAAGAAGGCCCAGCGCGCGCTCATGGTGTCCATCAGCCAGCCGCCGATCAGCCGGCCGGCGACGCACGCAACGGTAAACAGGCCCAGCGAGGACGCCGCGTCGCCGGATGGAACGCCGACGCTCTGCAGATGGAGCAACCAGTGAGCGACGAAAACAAAGAATGGGAATTGAGCGGCGAGCCCGGCGATCACCACGAGCCAGAAGCCGCTGGTGCGGTAGGCTTCGGCTGGCGTCCATTCGTATTGCGTGACCAGCGCGCCGGAAGGGTGCTGCGGCGGAGCGCCGGCGACCGGTTGCGCGGCGCCATCGGGAAGCTGGCCGAGATCTTCGGGGCGCTCCTTAACGAAAAGCAGCGCGATGATTCCCGCGAGGACGGCGCCTGCCGCGACGATTTCCCATCCGAGGCGCCAATCGCCGCCGTGCGCGCGCAGGAGCTTGTCGATCTGACCCGCCAGAAAGAACCCGCAAACGCCGGAGCCGCTGAGAACGAGGCCGACGGCGCGGCCGCGGTAACGCTCGAACCATCGCGAAGCGGCGGTGCTGCCGGGAATGATGTCGCCGAAGCAGACGCCGATTCCGTTGATCACGCCGAAGCCGAGAAGAAACTCCCACGGTTTCGTGGTGGCGAACGCCAGGAACAGCGAACCGGCACAGACGAACACCGAGCCGATCAGGTACGTCGAGCGAATGCCCAGGCGGACGATCGAGATGGCCACCAGCGTGGAGGGAATGCCGACGAACAAGTTGAGCAGCGTGGATCCGAAACCGAACATGCCGCGGCTCATCGGGATGTGCTGGAGCATGTAGGGATTGATAACCGCTCCGATGTAAAACGGCATTCCCAGGTTCAGGAAATCCATCGCGGAAAGCGCGCCGAGCAGCTTCCAGCCGTAGAACGGGCGATCCTTTGGCATTCGAAACCTCCGTGCAAGCGCTCTACGCGGAAACGCCTGAATCTGCCGTTCCCGCCGCCCAAATCGGCGGGAATCGATGGCGGACGTGCGGACATTCTAGATTGATCTTCCGGCATTGCAAGTTGAATGTAGAATAGGCGCCAATTCCGCGGGGGGAAATGGAATTGAGCTTGCGGACACAAGTCGGAATCGTCGGCGCGGGTCCGGCGGGTCTGTTGCTTTCGCACCTGCTGCATCGACAGGGCATCGATTCGATCGTCGTCGAAGCGCGCAGCCGGCAGTACGTCGAGGACCGCGTGCGCGCGGGCGTGCTCGAGCAGGGCACCGCGGACCTGATGGTCGAAACGGGCGTCGGCGCGCGGCTGCAGCGCGAGGGGCTGGTCCATCACGGCGTGATGTTCCGCTTCGCGGGCCGCACGCACCGTTTCGATTTCAAGGCACTCACGGGCGGGCGCGCGATCTTCGTCTATCCGCAGAATAAAGTCGTTGCCGATCTTTTCGACGCGCGCGCGGCCGCGGGCGGACAAGTGATCGTGGAAGCCGAAGACGTGAGCGTGCACGATTTTGCAAGCGCCGACGCCGCCGCGAAGCCAAGAATCCGCTTTCGTAACGGCGGCGACGCGCAGGAAATCGAATGCGACTTCATCGCCGGATGCGACGGCTTCCACGGCGTGTGCCGGCCTTCGATTCCCGCGGGGGCCCTGACGGTTTTCGAGCGCGTGTATCCGTTCGGCTGGCTGGGAATTCTGGCGGAGGCGCCGCCCTCGTCCGAAGAGCTGATCTACGCGTATCACGAGCGCGGCTTCGCGCTGCTGAGCATGCGCACGCCGCAGATCAGCCGGCTCTACATCCAGTGCAAGCCGGACGAAAACATCGACGAGTGGCCGGACGAGAGGATCTGGAAGGAACTGCAACTGCGGCTGGCGTCCTCCGACCCGAAGTGGAAACTCACCGAAGGGAAGGTGCTGCAAAAAGGCGTTACCGGGATGCGCAGCTTTGTGGTCGAGCCGATGCAGTTCGGGAAGTTGTTTCTCGCCGGCGATGCCGCGCATATCGTGCCGCCGACGGGCGCAAAGGGCCTGAACCTGGCGGCGTCGGACGTGCTGGTGCTTTCGAAGGCGCTGAAGGATTTCTATGCTTCAGGGCGCAAGGATTTGCTCGATACCTATTCCCGGACCTGCCTGCGGCGGATCTGGAAGGCGCAGCGATTCTCGTGGTGGATGACTTCGATGCTGCACCTGTTCGGCACGGACAACGCGTTCGACCGGCGCCGGCAGCTTGCCGAACTGGACTACGTCACCAGCTCGCGCGCGGCCCAGCAGACGCTGGCAGAAAACTACGTCGGCCTGCCGATGGAGTGAATTCCGGAAAAGCGGCGGATGGCGCGGGATAGCCAAGCATGGACGCCGGGCACAGCATGCTGTGCCCCTACAAAACCACCGGGACTTCGGTGATCTCATGTAGGCGCGAGGAGCCGGTGGTGCAACAGCAGCGACTACTGCGTGACGGTTTTGGCGGCGTCGCCGACCTTGAATCCGGATCCGGAAACCGGCGCGCACACGGCAGACACATCATCCACGTCAGTCACGCGAACCACACCGACCGGCTGCGTCATCTGGCGAAGAATCTGTCCCGTCGCGGGGTCCTTGATCGTCCGCGTGATGCGCTCGATCGAGAGCTGATCGCCGACCTTCACGCCAGCCTTCGCACCCACGTTCAAAACAACCTGCCCGCCGTCGACGGCAGCGACCAATCCAGAAACGACAATCGTGCGCACCGTCAGCTTGGAGGCGTCCGCGATCAGGCCCGCGCTCATCTGCTCCACCGACTTCTTCACGGCCTCGCCCAGAATCGTTTCCTGGAAATCGCTCGATCCGAAATCCACGTTTCCTCCGCCCCAACCGTGCCAGTTCCCGCCGCCGCCGAGAAGTGAAGTGCTGGAGCGCGAAGACTCGCCGTGACCCTCTGCCACTCCCAAGATTTCCGCCGTGTCGATGTCCACGATGCGCGCGTCGATGTTCACGATGGCTTTGCTGTTGGAGTGCTTGAACCCGCCGACTCCAAACCCGCCGAAGCCGCCGCCTCCGCCGCCGATGTTCTGGTTCTTCGTCTCGTTGCCGAATTGCGTGACTGCGCCGACGATGATCGCGTCGACGCCCAGGAGTTTGCCGAGCTTGGCGGCGGAGGTCGGATTCGCGCGATCGCTATTGGAAAAATTCTGCTCTGCCATGATCTTGTCAAGCACTTGGCGCTCGATTACGGAATATGTTCCGTCCTGCACCAGGTATTTCACGAGCAGATCGGTAATGCCCTTGCCCACGTCTACGTTCGTGCCGAAAGCCGCGGCCGAAGCCGTCTGGACCGTCGCATAATCGAAATCGAAAATCGCGACGCGCTTCTTGCGGCCCTGTGGCGCAGCCGGAGCCCCGGCCGGCGCGGCGGAAGCGCCCGGGGGCGGAGCCGCAGTCGACTGCGCGCCCGCGTTCGGGGCAAATGAAGTCGCAAGAATGAGCGTGGCCCAAAGAATCTTTTTCATCTTGAAATTTCTCCCGTTCACTGGCTTACGGAAAGAGCGTGCTACCAGACGTCACGTAGTCGGGAATCTTACTGGCCCGTCGTTATACGTGTCAACATTCGTGTCGCAGCCTGCGGCGCGCTCGTCAACTCGCCCGCAAGAAATCGCTCGTCTCGCGGATTGCCGCTTCTCATTACGCAATGCGCAGGAAAGCGGCGAAAACCGTCATGCCGGATGTCGAGATTCTCATTATGTTCGGTTCTGAATCACCGTGCTGGCGCGATTGACTTTCGGATGGCGCGGGGACTATGCTCGCGGACCAAACGCGCTGTTCCCCGACGAACAAGGTCTGGGAGGTTGACCCAAAAGCAGCTGACGGGCGGCGTATGCGCGCCCGCGGGTACTGCAATCATGACGGTTTTTCCTCCGGTTCACGCAATGCGTGGTATGGAGCAACGAATCTCAACGATCCTTGCCGGCCGATCACACGAGTTCCGCGATATTGGGAGGCAACGATGAATCCGACCCGGTCCCTGCGAGACGCCCTTCCTCTTTCATTTGCAATTCTATTTTTGCTGGCAGTGCCCGGCATCGCGCTGGCTCAGCACCATGACCAGCATGGTGGAGGCGGAGGAAATTCCACGCCACCTCCCCAACACACTGCGCCTCCGCCGCCGAACAACAGTAATCGCGGAGGCGGTTCCGGCGGCTCGAGTGGGGGCTACGGAGGCAACGCCGGACACAACAATACCGGCGGCTCTGGCGGAAACACGGGCCACACGAATACCGGCGGCAGCTCGTCGAATCCTTACGGCTCCTCTGGCAACCGCGGCTCCAACAACACGACAGCGGGAGGCACAGGCGGAGCAGGCGGAACGGGCGCACACAACAACAGCTCCACCAGCATGTACGGCTCCTACGGCAGCCGAACGCCAACGACCGGCGGCTCGACCGGCACCACAGGCGGAGCGGGCGGATCAGCCGCCGGCGGCAACACCAATCGAAGCACGAGCATGTACGGCAATTCGAGCCACGGCGCGGCTAACAACCCCACGACAGGAGGAACGCACGGTACGAACAACACGTATACGGGCGGGACTCATGGTGGTGCAAATAATGGGTACACGGGCCCAACCACCCACGGCGGCACGAATAACGCCACAAACGCGCGCGGCGGAACGAACAATTCGCTGACCGGCGGGACTCACGGCGCGAACAATTCATTCACTGGCGGCACCCGCGGCGGGACCAATAATTCCTTCGGCGGGCACAACGCCGGTGGCGCGAACACCATGTCCGCCCATGGAGGCGCCGGCGGCACAACGCGCGGCTTCGCCGCTCCTCAGGGAGGCCATTCTGCGGTCAATGCCCACGGCGCCACCACGAATTTCAATCGCTCCGGCCACCTGACCAGTATCACCACGCAGCACGGCGCGGCGGCGCGATTTGATTCGCGCGGCCACATCAACACGATCCACAGCGGCGGCATGACCATCAACCACGCCGGCCACGGCGGGCGCACGATCGTCACCGAGCGGGCCGACCGCACTCGCATCGTCAGCTACGGACGCGGACGCGGCTACGCCGAGCGCAGCTACATGCGCGGCGGTCGAGAGTGGAGAAACCGGACGTACTACTATCACGGCCGCTACTACGCCCGCGCCTACTATGGCTACTACTGGCACGGCTACCGCTATTACGGTTACGTTCCCGGCTACTACTACGCCCCGGGATTCTATGGCTGGGCTTACAACCCCTGGGCCGCTCCCGTTGCGTATGGCTGGGGCTGGGGCGGATCCCCGTGGTACGGCTACTATGGCTACTATTTCACTCCGTGGCAGACGTACCCGAGCGCGTCCTTTTGGCTGACAGACTATTTGCTCGCTCAAAACCTCCAGGCGGCGTACGAGGCGCAGCAGGCAGCCGCCAGCAATCAGGCCGCGGCCGATTACGCAAACGAAACGGGCGGCGGGCAAACGCAGCTCACGCCCGAGGTCAAGCAGGAGATCGCCAACGAAGTCGCCGCGCAAATTGCGGCGGAAAAAAACCAAACGGGAAATCAGGGCGGTGGCGGCGATCAAGTGCCCGCGGCTCTCGATCCCGCTCATCGCACGTTTGTCGTTGCCACCACTCTTAGCGTGCAGAACACGGACGGCACTGGATGCAGCTTGTCTCCCGGCGACGTGATCCGCCGCATCGACGACACCGCGGATTCAAACAACAACGTGAACGTGCGCGTGGTCAGCAGGCAGCGCGGTGATTGCGCCGCCGATTCGCAGGTTCCGGTCAGCGTGGACGATTTGCAAGACATGCACAATCACCTGCGCGAGCAAGTCGACGACGGTCTGGCGCAGCTCTCGCGCAACCAGGGCCGCGGTGGGCTGCCCTCCGGCCCGGCGGGCAATCCGCAGGCGAATCCGGACGGCCAGGCCCAACCGGACACGAGCGTCGCGAACGACCTGAACCAGCAGCAACAGCAGGCTGACCAGGCCGAGCAGGACGTGCAGCAGTCGGCCGGCTCCAACTAAATCCTTTCGCGCAGCGGCGCCAGGGAAGTTGTCACGTTTGCTTTCGGGCAACATTCCACCTCACATTTGCATCTTACTAATTGGAGGGAGGTGGATATGAAGGGTGATTGGGTTCCCCGAACTCCGCTGAAACCTCCCAAAAGCGCCGGCTGATGGGCGCGAGTCGACCGAGGAATAGATAGCCCGCCTAGCTGAGAATGGTGAGCATTACCAGAGAATCTGGGATCCTCGGAGAACGCCTGCGGAGCGTCGGGACGAGAGAAGACCGGGTTACATGCGAAGGCGGCGAAAGCCGCCTTCGGCATTTTAGGGCGTTCCCACCCGCGCAAGTCTCCATGCAGGAATTCGGGCCTTCACCGGAAACAGTTCACACCTAAGATCGGAACAGCGCCGTCGCTGTCGAGCTGCGGAAAATCAAAATCATCTGAACGTGACCCACAACCCGGAAATCAGACCGCAGCCGCGCGTTTGTGGGCAACTTCCGGAAGTTGAGGTTCGTAGATCTGATGCAGCGTCCTGACGATGTCGGCAGGCGACAGTTCGCCGGGCTGCCCTTGTCCGCCCGGATCTGCATGAAGGACCACATTGTCCATCGACAGAATGCCTTCCAGCCGTCCTTCCCTGTTCACGACTGGCAATCGGCGGACTCGCCTGTTAGCCATCGTATCGAGCGCAACTCGGATATCATCCTCAGGGTGGCAGGAGTAGAGTTTCCTGCTAACAACCTCCCCAACGGCAATTTCGCCTGCCCGCCTGTTCCGGGTTCCCAGGGCCACACACAAATCGCGGTCCGTCACAACTCCGACAACCTTCTGGTTCGCGTCAACGACTGGAAGCATGCCGCAGTTGCGGTTCCAAAGGATCTCGATCGCGGCGCCGAGATTTGTGTCGGCGCTGCAGGATGCTGGCGTTCTCATCATCGCGTCTTGCACTTTCATGTTTCTACTCCTTGTCTCCCGACGGCTTTATGCGCCGGTCGGTTCCAAACAGAGATCAACTTGCCAACGCAGCGACCATGTTCCCAACCTCGGCCAAGATAGACAGTGACGCCTATCACAGCCTGCGTGACCCTCGGCGTTTCCCCGCCCTGGGCGTTTCTTGAAAAAGGGTGCGATAGGTTTGGGTTTCTCTGTGATCTCTGTGCCTTGTCAGTGTTCTCCGTGGTGAATTCGGTTTTTATCCCTCGCTTCCCCATTTGCAGGTAAAATGTCGCCGTCGTCGCTTCTCCATAACTTCACATCGGCCGAGTTCACCGTCGAATCCGTGCAGGTCTCTCTAGGAGAGTCGCCATGAATCGGAATTTCAGCAGGCTGCTGCGAATCGTCGCGGTCGTTTTTTCGGCAATCATTCCCGCGAATCTGGCGCACGCGCAGGCGCAGCTCCCGCCGGACGCTCCGCTCGCCGGCCAGCTCAAGGCGCTCTACAAAGTCACCAAGTTCGGTCTCGACCGCGGACGTCTCACCGTTCTGAGCACCGGCACGATCCTCGTGATCCAAAAGGAAGGGATCCTCGGCGTGCCGCCCACGAATGTCGCGATGGGCCGGGCTGTCTACAAGGACGGCGACCTGAAACAGCCGACGGCCGGCAACCGCGCGCTTCTGGGCAACCAGACGCGCTTCTTGCAGGTCGGCGAAAAAGTCTACGTGCAGACAGTCGACGTGAATCTGAAAGCGGACAAAGTGCAGCTCTTCATCGTCGAATGCGACGCCTGCAACGGCGTGAACAAGACGTCGCTCTACAAGGCCATCGTCTCATTCGAATTCCCGAAGGGCTCGCTCGCCACCGCCGATCCAGCGCAGGTCGAGGACGCCATCGGCCACGTCTTCACGATCGACAGCGGAAACGGCGGCCAGCAGCAGGATCAGCAGCAAGCGCAGCAGCAGGCGCCGCCTCAACAGCAAGCGTCGCCGCAACGGCAGGTGCCCCCGCAACAGCAGGCGCCTCCGCCCGAGCCCGCTTCCATTCAGATGGGCATGACGGTCGACCAGGTAGAAGCCGCTTTCGGCCTGCCCGACAAGAAGGTCAACCTCGGCGCTAAGATCATCTACGTCTACAAGGATTTAAAAGTCACCTTCACGAACGGCAAAGTCTCCGACGCGCAGTGAAGATTAGCTCGACGTCTGCCGCAACGCCACACGAATCCCGTAACGCATCGAGTCGATCGCAAGCTTGGAGTTTGTTAGGTGAAATCTACGCGCCAACCGGAACGGTGTCCCGGTCGTGACGATCTTGCCTACGTACTTCTTCAATTGTCTCGGACTCAAGACGCTCCATCGCTGTGACCACTGTAGTAGTTCCGAAACGCCGCTTCAAGCCTTCTCGCAACCCTGTCATCACCTTCACGCAAAAGACAAGGATGGCCAGGAAAAACGACCTAAGGAACACGTACTTCAGCGCGTAGAAAGCGAAGGCGGATCGGTATTGACTAAGTGTGTAGCGCTGCTCTTCAGTCAGGGATTCGGTCACGCTCTCCCAAGCGACAGAATCACTGTCGCTATGCGAAGATAAAATCGCGAGCGATAGCAAGAACCTGGTGAGCGTGAATTCGTGCCCGTAGCGAATCAGAATATTCATGCGTTCACGCAGCATCCTGTACGCCGGATGCTGGAAACTGATGTCGCCTTTCGCAGCGTAAAGGAATAGTTCGTCACGAAGGCTAAAGAGGTTCTGGCGAAACACATCTAAACAGTAGTCTTTCCAGAAAACGAACACGAACACCCATAGGACCAAAAGCCCTATGACGGATTCCAACGCGGTGATAAGTTGAAATGGGTTCATGTGCGGTCCTCCGGCCTAGTTGTCCCCTCGGTCGTCAAACCACTTGAGGTTCGAGTTGGGTCAATCAATGTTTCCAACTCCTTAGGACGCTTGGTGTGGCGCGCAATCTCACGCCGCCGCAATCGTCTCTGGCCTACCCCATAGGCAATGCTACCACCGGTTATCACAAGATAGATGCCTCTCATGACTTTATCGTTTCCTAAGATCGACACTGCGACTGACATTGCAAACGATGCCAAGGTGGTTTTTCCGGATAGCACAAAGGCAATCTTATAGATGAAGTACATGCAACCCACTGGCCAGCCGTACATGCAGATTGTCTTGACGATCGTAGTCGCCGCATCGATTCGCTTATACGACAGTTTATAGTCAGCGTCGGTTTTGGGGGTGGCGGGAGGGGACGCCATGCGTCACAAAGTAGCGTCCCTCATCACCGAAGTCAAGGTACCTACTCATAACTCGTTGTTTCGCGCGTGGCGAGCCTTGCGCAAGCATGTCAGCCGACGATCTCACTCTTGAATTTCTGGCGGAGAGGGGGGGATTCGAACCCCCGACACCCTTTTGGGGTGTAACTGCTTAGCAGGCAGCCCTGTTCGGCCACTCCAGCACCTCTCCGCGGCGAATGCGACGAACGATGGGAACGCGGCTGCCCGGCTAGCTAGTATATCGGAAACGAAGGCAACTTGGTCTAGCCAACGGCTCTCATTCCTTCTCCTGGGACTCCGGCTTGCCATCGCCAAGTGCTTTTAGTGCGAGACCGTCAATTTCGTGCAACGACTTCCCAGCAATACCTTGCAGATCGCCGTACATCCCCGCAGTCGCCTCGATGGCTCCACGAATTTGTCCCTCTCGTTTCGACCATTGGCGAGTCATGACCCTACGTTCTTTTTCAAGGTCGTCCAACATGTCACCGAATCTCTCCACAATCGCCTGAACACGTTGGCGGAAACGCGGGCCGGTCATGTATCGGTAGACCATCTCCGTTTTCGTCGCCTGACCTTCAGCTGACTTCCGCGCTGCTGCAAGGTCGATCAACGATTGGCGCAAGACCACTCCAATAGCGACGGCGTATCGCGGGTCAGAGACATAGACTGTCTCCCTGAGATCAAATGTTTCGATATCCTTGGGCAGGGTCTTAGAAACGATAACGGCAATCTCAGCCTTCGCTGCGCGCTGATCATCGCGAGTCTTGGCCAGCCAACCGTCGCTCCAGTTCTTGGTGCGTTTAGCCTCCCATAGGATAGTTCCACAGTGCTGTCCCATAGGTCCGCATATCCGGTGCAGAACGTCACCCCCGTGCTCGCCCTTTGGAACGGGTTGAACGCCATCTCGCGGGAATCGGGCTCGAAGAATTGTCTCCAATTCCAATTCCTGCACCTCGCCCTGTAGCTGCTGTGACCCCTGTTCGGCCTTCCGCCTGAGCTCCTCGATTTGACGCTGCATCGCTGAGATCGTTTGATCTCGTTCCGATACTTTAAGTTTGAACTGATCCTCCGCGTCTCTTCGGGCTTGATCTCTAATTGGACTGAGAGTTTCCTGAACCTTCTTTTGAATTGTTAAGTCCATCTCGCGTTTCGCATCGTCCAATTCCCTCTGTTTGCGGACTAGCTCGGCTTGAGCCTTCTGCGCCTCAGCGAGCTTCGCATCGCGTTCCTTCAAAACTCGTTGAAGATCGCCGACCTCCCGAGCCTTTGTGTCGAGATCAGTCGAATAGAACAGTCGGGCTTTTCGTCCCTCCTCTTCCGAAATCCGGCCTCGCTCGGCGCGAATCCGCTCGCTAACTCGTTCCTCCAGAGCGGCTCTTTCCTTTGCCAAAACCTCCTGCTGCCTCAGTACATTTGACTCACGCTCGTCAGCGTCGGCCTGAATCTTCCGAATTGTCGCCTCGTATTCCCTTCGCGTGGACTCGATGAGCGGCAACGCGAGAGACTCGGTGAGCTTAATCTCTGATTTGCAGGTTGGACAGACGATAGTTGGTTCGGACATTCATTTCCTCTGTGATGAACCCAGAAATTCGTTGGATGGCCTGAAGAAATACTACTCCAAATGATAAAATCGAACCAGCTGTGCGCCACGGGTTGGCAGATATCCACATTCGAAAGCCAAACCGCTATTTCTTCCGCCTCATTCGTGCAACCAAACAACCCCGTTCCGCTATCATCCATTGCATGAATCCCCGGCCCGCCCAGCCGCTCGCTGCGCCCAAAACGGGACCTGTTGAAGGGCCCGTTGCTACGGCCGTGCCTCTGCTGCCTGCCGCTGCCGTAGCGCCGACATTTCCCGCGTCGCTTGCCGGTGCGGTCGAGCGCTCGTGGCGAAAAGCCGCCGCGCCCGCGGACTGGAACCTGACGCGCGAGGAATTTCAGGCCGCGTTGGAACGCAGCGTCACACGGCGATTTCCCGGCGGCCAGCCCGGCGCGGAAAAAGATGCCAGGAAAATCGAGGCGTATCTCGACGCGCTGCACGCGCGCGATCTCGCGCTGGCCGTCGCGTGCGGCAATGGCAGCGCCGCGGCGTGGGATTTCTTCATGGCGGACTTTCGTCCGGAGCTCTATCGCGCCGCGCGCGCGATTGTCGGCTATGCCGCGGGCCGCGATACCGCCGCGCGCGAGCTGGCCGATTCGCTCTACGCCGATCTCTACGGCCTGCCCGCCGATGGCCGGGCGGGCCTGCGCGAATCCGGCGGGCGCCGCAAATCGCTCTTCGAATATTTCCACGGGCGCAGCAAGCTTTCCACCTGGCTGCACGCCGTGCTGGCGCAGCGCCATGTGGACGAAATCCGCCGCGCGCGCGCGACCGAACCGCTGGAGGACGAAACGGGCGAAGTGACCGCGAAAGCCGAAGCGGCGATGCCTCGCGCAGACAGCGCTTCGCCCGATGCCGATCCCGAGCGCGCGAACTATCTCGCGGCGTTGCAAGCCGCGCTCGCAGCGGCGCTCGGCGCGCTCGATTCGCGCGACCGGCTGCGCCTCGCCTACTACTACGCGGACGATCGCACGCTCGCCGAAATCGGCCGCCTGCTCGGCGAACACGAGGCCACCGTTTCGCGCAAGCTCGACCGCACGCGGCGCGACGTTCGCGCGCAAGTCGAATCGTGGCTGCGCGCCGCCAAGAAATGGAGCGACGCGCAGGTCCGCGCGTGCCTGGAATGCGCGCAGGGCGAGTGGCCGTTCGATTTGACCGAGCAATTGCGAACCAGCGGTGTAACAGGTGCAGATCGCAACACAAGTGCAGTCAGGTCAAGCGCGGCGGCGCGCAAGATTTGAAGTGTCCGGCGTTCTAAGGATGGGAGGAGAATAGTTCGTGCCCGTGGACGACAAAGGTCGGGAGAAAGACCCCGCAGCCAATCTGCTGCGGCGCGCGCTCGCATCGTCCACTGTGTCGGGCACGAGCACGCCGGGCCCCTGCCCCGATCCCGAAATCCTCGCCGCGTATGCGGATCGCGCGCTTGATGCGGACGAGACCGCGCATTACGAATTGCACTTCTCGCAGTGCGCGCGCTGCCGCGAGCAGCTTGCCGCGATGTCTCGCGCCGCCGCGCCCGGTGCAGGCGAACGCGCGCCGCGCCTCGGCTGGATTTGGGACTGGCGCTTGCTTGCCATCGCGCCCGTAACCGCCGCGCTGATCATCGCCGCCGTTTTCTTCGCGCGCCGCCCCGCTGCGAATCGCGTCGCCGAGGAGCATCCGCTCGTCGCGATGCAAACGCCGAGCCAGCCGCCATCGGCAGCTCCGACTCCAGAACCTGCGTTCACGCCCGCGGAGCCTGCGCGTGAGCTGCAGGAAACACCGCCCGCGAAAGCCGCGATTCCGCCGAGCGCATCGCGAATGCGTTCGGAAGCTGGATCGATCGAGCGCTTGACGCCACCCAATTTCACCGCCGACGTCAAATCCGAAAGCAACGAGGCTAAAGTTTCGCCCGCGGTGGAGGAAAAAGAACTCACCGGCGGGGCCATCTCGAATGCGCCGATGACCGCGCGCGGCATGATTCAGCTCGACAAGTCGGCGAAGCAAACCGCGCCTGCGCCAGCCGCTGCGCCGGCTCCCGCACAACTGGCCAGTGGCGTTGCCGCGGGTGCGGTCACCGGCGAAAACGCGGGCGCGCCGCCCGCAGCCGCTCCGGCGAAAAAGGCGCGTGTGTTTACGGAAAGCGCCACGAACAACCTCAGCGTCAACGAGACCGTCACCGTCGAAGCAGCCGCCGATCGCGATATGCGCACGATCGTCCGCTCGCCCGACCCGCGGATTTTGTGGCGGATTTCGAGCGGTCGCTTCGTCGAGCGGTCGAACGACGCGGGCGCAAGCTGGCGCGCGCAGTGGTCGAACGCGAATGCGCGCGTGGTTGCCGGTTCCGCGCCGTCGGTTGAGACGTGCTGGCTCGTGGGCCGCGGCGGAGTCGTGCTGCTGACCACCGACGGAAAAACCTGGCGGACGCTTGAGCCGCCGGCGAACGCCGATTTCGTCGAGGTTCAGGCGTCGAACGCCGTTGCGGCGACCGTCACTTCGACCGACGGCCGGAAATTCGAGACCAGCGACGGCGGCAAGCACTGGGCTCCCGCGCCCTAGCGTGGCACTGGCGTGAATCGGGGCCTTCGCCTGTTTCGCCCGGGCCGCGGATTCGCCTGCAAGAAATTCGGCTTCCATCGTTCAAAGCTTGCACGCACGTTCATGCGAAGGAGACAGCTCATGCCATCACGCAGCGCACGTTTCGCGGTTTCCGCCGCTCTCGCGGCCATCCTCTTGCTGGCGCCGCTTGCCGGAAAACTGAGGCTCGCTCATGCGGCGAGCGCGTCGATCGACAAAACCGATGCGGCCGAGCCCGGCTCGACCACGCAAAAGGACCAGACCGATCTTTCCGTCACCGTGTACAACTCGAATCTCGCGCTGGTGCGCGACGTGCGCCAGATCCGCCTGCAGTCGGGCGTTTTTCCGCTGCGCTTCGAGGACGTGGCCGCGAACATCATGCCTGCGACGGTGCATTTCCGTTCGCTCACCGACCCCGCGAAGCTCGGCGTCCTCGAGCAGAACTACGAATACGACCTGCTCGATCAGAATTCGCTGCTGAAGAAATTCATGGGCCGCGAACTGCTGGTGACGCACAGCGAAATCGTGGACGGACAGATGAAGTTGGTGCTGAGCAAAGGAACGCTGATCGCGAACAACAACGGCCAGACGGTCTGGAAGATCGGCGATGAGATCGTCACCAACGCGCATCCGTACAGCTATCCCAACGTGCCCGCCGATCTCTACAGCCATCCGACGCTGATCTGGACGCTCGACAATCGCGGCGCGGACGCGCAGCGCGTCGAAGCGTCGTACCTGACGAGCAATGTGAACTGGAACGCCGACTACGTGCTGACGGTTTCGCGCGACGAGAAGAGCGCGGACCTTGACGGTTGGGTCACGCTGGTGAACAACAGCGGCACCGCGTACAACAACGCGCGATTGCAACTCGTCGCCGGCAACGTGCACCGCACGGAACAGCCGGCCTCGCCCAACGAATACACCAGGCTGGAAATGGTCGCCAAAAGTGCGGCGGGCGCACAATTTTCTCAAGAGGGTCTCTCCGAATACCACCTCTACACGCTCGAGCGCCGCACCTCGATTCAGAACAACGAGACGAAGCAGATCAGCCTGCTTACCGGCTCGAACATTCCGGTCGAGAAGTATCTCTCGGTCGAGGGCCAGCAATACTGGTTCCGCAATCCGCAGGGAATCGGGAATCCGATCCCACAGCCGGTGAAGGTTTTCTACAAGTTCCGAAACGACCAGAAGAGCAGCTTGGGAATGCCGCTGCCGGCCGGAACCGTGCGCGTGTATCAGGCCGATTCAAAAGGCGCGCTGCAGTTCACCGGCGAGAACGCGATCACGCACACGCCGAAGGACGAAGACGTGCGCGTCTACATCGGCGATGCCTTCGACGTGGTCTGCGAACGCAAGGCGATGGACTACAAGAAGATCGCCAGCAACGTCGCCGAATTCGAATACCAGGTCACGCTGCGCAATCACAAAGACGGGCCGGTAACGGTGGAAGTGCGCGAGCCGGTCGGCGGCGACTGGGAAGTGGTCAACTCGAACTACAAATGGACCAAGCTCGACGCCACCACGCTGAGCTTTTCCGTTCCCGTGCAAAAAGACGGCGCGGCGACGCTCGATTACCGCGTGCGCGTGAAGTGGTAAGCCGGGCGGCGAGAACTTTGCTTAGTGTTTCGCGACGGGATGATCGAGCAGCGCGAGCTCGCGGGCGTAGAGCGGATTGGCGGGAAATTCGGCGACCAATTGCTCAAGCAATTCGCGCGCGCGATCCGGCTGGTGCTCGCGTTCGAAGGCCAGCGCGAGCCAGGCCTTGGCGAACGGCCGCAAGTACTGGCCGTGATCGGCGGCGCGCTGCAACTGATCCATGCCCTTGGTGCGGTCGCCGTGGATTCCGCCGAACCACAGGAACGCGCGCTTGTAGCTCGGCAGGCAGCCGATGACGTAGTTCGCGGCGCCAAGCGCCATGTACGCGTCTTCCGCGGAAGGATCGACCGCGAGCAATTTGATCGCTTCGGCGTCGGCCTGCTTCGTGAGTCCGAGTCCGGCCATCTGCTTTTTCACGATCAGCGCGTCGTAATCGGCTTCCATGCCGTCGGTCATGGTGAGCACGAGCAGACCCTGGCGGTCGCCGGGATCGGCCTTCAGCCGCGCGGCGGCCATGTCGCGCGCGGCATGATTGGCGTTGAGAAACGCGTCGTTGCGATTTTCCGACGGAGTTCCCAACGCGCCGCTGAGAAACTTGTCGTCATTCAGAAAAAACTCCGAGGTGAAAATTCCCTTGGCGTTGAACTGTTCGTAGAGGTAGCTGGCGGCCTCAGCCGCCTTGCCCATGGGATCGTCGGGCTGGAGCTTTTGATAATCGAGGAATTTGTCACGGCCGCCCTTGAAGTTCAGCTCGTAGAGACTGCGGAAGCCGCTTTCGAGCATTCCGGCCGACGGAGCCGCCGCCATGCGCGGCCCGGAGACTTCGGCTGCGACTCCCGTAAGGGCCTGCGATTCGGGGGCCGATTGCGCGATCGATTCCGGCACGCAAGAAAAAGAAGCGACGGCAAAAAATGCCGCAAATCCAACCCGCAGCATTTTCTCCGGAGACTGAATTGTGCGGAACATTTCCAGAACCACTCCCGGCGTCGTAAGCGCATTCCCCGGGCGCCAACGGCTGCCCGCCGGGCCATTGTCTTTGGCCGGCCTATTGTATTCGAGCCTCGCCCGATGCGACGGGTTGTATAGGGTCTCGTTGTCTTACAGATTATTCAACAAAAATTCTGTAATTCCCCGAAAAAGTTGGATGCGCGCCGGCATGTCCTCCATACCGTGCCCGCGGCCAGGAAAAATCATCAGGCTCGCCGGATATTTCCCGGCGAGGATCAGCTGGTTGATCAACTCGGATGTGTTCGCGAAGTGGACATTGTCGTCGCCCGTGGCGTGCGCGATCAGCAGTTTGCCGCGAAGGTGCGACGCCTGATTGACCGGCGAAGAGTCGCGATAGCCGTCCGGATTGTCCTTCGGGAGGCCCATGTAGCGTTCGGTGTAAGCCGTGTCGTAAAGCTTCCAATCGCCGACGGGCGCGATTGCAGCGCCGGCTTTGAAAACGTCGGGTGCGTTAAACATGGCATCGAGCGTCATGGTGCCGCCATAACTCCATCCCCCAATTCCGATGCGCGAGGCGTCGGCGTAAGACAACGACTTCAGGTACTTCACGCCGGCGAGCTGATCTTCGAGCTCGATTTTTTCAAGCTGATGATAAACCGGCGTTTCGAAGGCGTGTCCGCGGAAGTAGGAGCCGCGATTATCCAGCGAGAAAATGATGTAGCCCTTTTCGGCCATCATCTCGTCCCAGAGGAAATTGACGCCGTGCCACTCGTCGCGGACGGACTGGATTTGCGGGCCGCCGTAGACGTCGATCAGCACGGGATATTTTTTCTTCGCGTCGAAATTGGGCGGCCGGATCATCGAGGCGCAGAGTTTCGTACCGTCGCTTGCGGCGACATCGACCCACTCGACAGGCGAAAGGTGGTATTCGGCGAGTTCGGGGACTTTATTTTCGTTGATGGCGGCGACGCGGGTGCCGTCGATGCGGTCGAGATCCTGGCGGTCGGGCGTGATCGCGGTCGAGTAGGTGTCGACGAAGGCGGATCGATCGGGCGAGATGATCGTGTTGTGCACGCCGGTTTCGCGCGTGATGCGCGCAATGGATTTGTCCTTGAGCGACACGCGGTAGAGGTCCGTGCCGCGCAGTTCGTCTCTATTCGAAAGGAAGTAGATGTAGCCGCGGCCTTCGTCGACGGTCGGATGGCTGTCGCCGCCGGGACCGAAGCCGCCGTTGCCGGTGATGGTCCAATCGCCGCTGGTGAGCTGGTCGAGCTGGCGGCCGGAAAGATCGTAGAGATAGTAATGGCGGAAGCCGGAACGTTCGCTCGACCAGAGGAAGCGCTTGTTGTCGGTGAAGAAGTAGAGATCGTCGGCGACGTTGATCCAATATTTGTCCGTGTCGGTGAGAATTGTCTGGGATACGCCGGTTGACGCGTCGGCGAAGAGCAGATCGAGCTGATTCTGCGCGCGGTTGAGGCGCTCGATGGCGACGCGGCTGCTATCGGCGAGCCAGGCGACGCGCGGGAGATAGATGTCCGTGTTCGCGCCGGTGTCCATCCATTTCGTTTCGCCGCCGGCGACGGGAACGACGCCGACGCGGACGATGGGATTGGGTTCACCCGCCTGCGGAAATCGCGTGAAGACGGTGGCGCCGAGCGGAGAACTCATGTCGAGGATGGGATAGCGCGTGACGGGGCGCTCGTCCATTTCGTAGTAGGCGATTTTCGAGGAGTCGGGCGACCACCAATAGGCGGTCGAGCAATCGAACTCTTCGGGATAGAGCCAGTCGAGGTCACCTTTGAGAAGTTCCTCGCGGCCGCCCGTGGTAAGCGCTGTGGCGTCGCCGGTCGATGTGCTGGCGACCCAGAGATTCGAATCGCGCACGAAGCTGACCCATTTGCCGTCGGGGGAAAATTTTGGGTCTTCGATGTCGCCGGCGTCGGACTCTTTCGCGGCGGCATTGTCAGCGGAGTGCTCCGGTACAGCTGCGAGCGGCTTCGGCGACATCGTCTTGAGGTCGAGCAGGACGAGGCCGCTCGAGCCCACGAAAAGCAACGCGTCGCCCGTGGGCGACCACATGTAATTTTCCGCTTCGACGCGGCCGAGGCCGGTGGACTGAATCGCGCTGGCCTTGCGCCGCTGCATCACTTCCTCGAGCACGCTCGCTTTGACGAGAACCTTGCGGTCGCCTGTGGCCGCGTCCATGGTCCACATTTCGACGCCGTCACTTTCGCGGCGGAGATAGGAGACGCGCTTGCCGTCGGGCGCCCATTCGATGCCGGGAGTGGTGCGGCCGCTGAGGCTGGGCGCGCCGTAGATGCGCTCGACGGTGAGCGATTTGAAGGGGCGCGGCTTCGCAAAAGCAGGCGCCGAAGTAAGGGCTGTCGCGATCACGAGCACGATAACTACGACTATTGTAGTTACAAAGCGACGGCGCGTATTTTCGCGCTCGGATACCCCCCCGGATTTGTGTCGATTAGACGTGGCACCGATCGTTTGTTTTGATGGAGTTACGGACGATTCTATTCGGCAAGCGTGTCGAATAGGAATGGGCCGTTGTCGGCCAAAATGCGCGAGGGTATGCCGCGGATTCTTGAGGCCCACATCCGGCGTCCGGTCTCGAAAACTCATCGCGTCTCCAGGCAACTCAGACTGCTCACGGTAGCATGATGCATGAGAGCGAAGGCATTGCAAGGGCGGAAGTCCTGTGGACTTTATCCTTTACCGATGCAGGCTGACGGCCGGTGAGTGTGGACGTTTCTTGATTCCGCAAAATGCATGTGTTAATCGTTTAGTTGCAGGCAATTAGTTATACGATAAACATGTGGATTTAAAATTGGACGTAAACCCAGTCCAAGACGCGCGAGAAATGCTGGGCGATTTTTGCCGAGAGGTAGCTGTACTTGTGCTCGTATTTGTCCCTTTGGACGCGGCTATGAATAGGGGACACATCAGTCCTTGGTGGATAATAGGAGCGGTAGTGACGAGCGCGATCTTTCTGGCGGTGGGAATGTTGCTCGAGTGGAGTAGATCTCTATGACTGTACTGATTCCGTTTGGGGTCATGATAGGTTTTGCAGTCGTTCTCCTCGCGATTGCTAAACCTCTCGACCGGTGGCACGAGTCCAGATTGTCAGCGAAAGAAGCCGCACCCACCCAGCGAAGACTGTTTGAAGACATTCCGTCGAGGGAATCTGACAATTCCTTAGTTCCGACCGGCCACAAGTAAACCGATCCTTCCAAAGAGCTCTAGCCTCTGCAATTGAACTAACTCCTAGTCTGAAGGATCGCGTCCAGCGTGCGTGAGTTCCGGCATGCGCGTAACAGCGTCTGCTCATGTTCTCTCTCACGTTTGCCTCTTCCTTCCGACCGTTGCTATGAAAGCAACGCAGATTGCAGCGGAGCGGGGTGCGCTCGGGTGGCATCCTATAATTCGGGGGCCGCGGGAGCCGAGGAAGCTCTCTTCTTGTGACGCGCTCGACATGCGGTCAGTCGAAGAGAGAGCCCTCACCCCTGCGGGGGTTTCGGGATGATAACGTTACGATGCTTGCAGGGGCGGGGGTTCGTCCGAGCGAAATGAAAGAGATCATCGACAGGTTCATCCAGTATTTGCGCTACGAGCGCAACGTGTCCCCGGAGACGATCCGGGAGTACCGGCGGGACACGGAGCAGTTCGCGGAGTTTCTGGCGCCTCCGGGCGCGACGCCGCCGCGGCTTTCGGAGATCGATCACCGCATCGTGCGGGAGTACGTGGGGTCGATGTACGACCGGCGGCTGGAGAAGGCGTCGGTGGCGCGGAGGCTGGCGTCGCTGCGGACGTTTTTCAAGTACTGCGTGCGCGAGAAGCTGTGCGCGCAAAATCCGGCGCGGCTGGTGGCAACGCCGAAGCTGCCGAAGCGCGTGCCGCAGGTGCTGACGGCGGAGGAGCTGAACGGCTTTCTCGACAGCCTGGGCGAGAGCGCGGCGAGGAGCAACGCGCGCCGCGAACGGCAACCGACGGCGCATTCCGAGGAAGAAGCAAAGATCATCCTGAAGCGCGACCGGGCGATCCTGGAGCTGCTGTACGCTTCGGGGCTGCGCGTGAGCGAGCTGGTGGGGCTCGACGTGGGCGAGATCGACCAGCGCGGGCAGATGCTGCGCGTGCTCGGCAAGGGGCGCAAGGAGCGCGTGGTGCCGTACGGCGCGAAGGCGCAGGCGGCGCTTCAGGCCTACTGGCCGGTGCGCGAAGAGATCCTGGCGAGCCCGAAGACCAAGCCGGACCCGCAGGCGGTGTTTCTGAATCATCGCGGGGGGCGGTTGACGGACCGGTCGGTGCACTTGCTGGTGCGGAAGTATTCGCGGCTGGCGAACGTGAACTGGGACATGCACCCGCATTCGCTGCGGCACGCGTTTGCGACGCACCTGCTGGCCGATGGCGCGGATTTGCGCGCGATTCAGGAGCTGCTGGGGCACGTGTCGCTTTCGACCACGCAGCGGTACACGCAGGCGAGCATCCGGCAGTTGATGGAAGTGTACGACAAGGCGCATCCGCACGCGTGATTACGGGAAGGACGGGCACACGATGAAGGAATGCCTCGAAATCGCAGGGTCGTCGGCCAACTTTCTGGGAGGCGTGGTGCTGCTGATCGACGCGCTGCGCATCCGGAGCAACATCGAGACGGAAGGCGTGGCGCAGGATTTCCTGAAGGCGCTGCAAGAGGCCGGAAGCGCAACCCAGGCCCAAGGCACGGAGGGACAATCGCTGGCGACTCCCGAGGACGTGAAGAAATGGCTATCGAAGTGGTCGCTGGGGCGAGCTTGGATCGGATTCGCCCTAATGATTGCGGGATTCGGATGTGAGATCGCGAGTCATTTCTTCTCCTGAACGCATTGGACGGACTTAAGCAGAATTCGTGGACCCGGATCCTTTGTCTTCGGCAGAACCCTATAGATGAGCACGAAGCGGGGAACCAAGTGGTGGACCCGAGTCTCGGACTCATCCGGGTAGCTAGGATCGAGCCGAGGGAGCAGGTCGGGATGGTCCGACAGCCTGGTGGCTTCGCGGGCGACAACTCGAACAACGGAGTCATATTCCGGCCTAGCGAGCGTGCGCTTGAGCTCTTTTAGCGAGTCTAGGAATTCGCCGGTCTCGATGAATTTGTCGCGAACCGGATCGCCCGGCATTGAGGAGCTCCGTCCGACGATTTGTTGAAGACACCGGAAAGCCTATCTTACGGTCTCCCGGCGGATCTTGAAGTGCTTGAGTTTTTCTTCCAAGCGCGACTTCCCCCATCCCAGCTTTTCGGCGGCGCGCTTGCAGTTCCAATTCGTGGCTCCAAGAACGGCGACGATAAGCTCCTTCTCGATCTGTTCGATGGGGCGGGACGGGTGTTTTGGTTCCGCTTCCAAGCCCTCCCGGGACAGAAGAGCCTTGGCAAAGGCTTCCCCGTTTTCGTAGGTGCGGTAGCGGCCAGTCTTGAAGTCCTCCTCGGCGCGGCGATTGGACTCGTGGCCCTCGGGAGAGCCCACGACGGCGAGGCGGGCGGGGGCGATCTGGGCGACGCCCTGAGAGGTGACTTCAACCTGGACGTAATCGTCCTCGCGGATGTCGAGGTGGGAGAGGACGTCGGCGGGGAGGGTGATCTGGTTCTTGGGGCGAATACGAACGAGCTTGCGTGCCATGGGACCTCCTGCGGAAGGTAGAATATCAGAAAGTAGGAAAATCGCACAGCATATTCGGGATTACTGTAACCCATTGTTTGCGGAGCACTTAGCTGATGGAGCCGGGCTTCAATTGAGGTCGCGGGAGAACATCAGCTTCAGGGTGATTTTATCGGAGGCGGGCGTGACGCCGAAGCCGATGCCGGCTTCGATGTCGGCGAATTTCGTGGCTCGGTCGAAGACTCCCCAGACTTCGTGCGATTCGAACTTCGTCGGCAACACCGCGCGGAGAGGGCCGACGTCGGAGTAGGATTCGGCGGCGAGCGCGAATTTGGGAGTGAAGTTGTAGGCGACGCGCGCGGCGGGCGCGAAGTCGAGGCTGGCGAAACCGCCCTTGAAGGAATTGTCGAGAATCGGGTTGATGATGATGTCGACCGGATGCAGGTGCCAGCCGAAGATGGGGCGGATTTCGGAGGTGAAGCGCCGCTCGTCCCAGTAGGTGGCGTTGTAGCTGAATTCGAAATTCGCGCCGTAGAAAAATGTGTGGTCCGCGGCGTGGGGGCGGACGAAGAGCAGGCGGATCTTGCCGCCGTTGATGGTCGCGTCGTGATTTTTCGAGATGCTGTAGAGCGGGAGATAGACGCCGGCCTCGAACCAAGGCGTCACGCCGTAGGCCCATTCGGTGACGCCGTTGAAGGAGTGGTCGGGGATGATGCCGCCGGGGAAGGCGGGCGTATTCAGGCCGTCGGGAGTGAAATTGTTGTGCCAGGTGAGATTGAATTTGCCCTGGTCGGCGATGGAGGCGTCGTAGACCTGGATTTCGTCGGTTTGGGCGTGGGTTTTGGGCGCGGCGAGGAGAACCGCCGCGGCGAGAAAGGCGAGCACGCGCGCGCCTTTGATAAGGTTCGTCACGACGGAGATATTGTAGTTTGCCGGAAGCCAAGCACTTCAAGAAAAACGCCGGCAGGATGCCGGCGCTACGTAAGGGCGCTGGCGGGGATGAAGGTGCCGCCGGAGGAGCGCGTGGGTGCGGGTGCGGGGGGCGGCATGGTCGAGCGGTCGACGCGGTTGTAGAGCGTGTCGCGTTCGACGGGGACGCGGCCGGCGGCGCGGATCAGGCGTTCGAGCTCGGCGCGCGTGAGGTGCTCGGGCGTGGTCGCGCCGGCGTCATGGTAGATCTTTTCCTCGACAACGGTGCCGTCGAGATCGTCCGCGCCGAAACCGAGAGCGATTTGCGCGATGCGCGGCGTGAGCATGACCCAGTAGGCCTTGATGTGGTCGAAATTGTCGAGCATCAGGCGCGAGACGGCGATGGTCTTGAGTGCGTCCATGCCGGTGGGCTTGGGGACGTGCGCGAGGCCGGTGTTGGCCGGGTGAAATTCGAGCGGGATGAAGGTCTGGAAGCCGCGCGTGTTGTCCTGCGTCTCGCGGAGGCGCATCAGGTGGTCGACGCGCTCTTCGAGAGTTTCCACGTGGCCGAAGAGCATGGTGGCGTTGGAGCGCAGGCCGATTTCATGCGCGGTGCGCGCGATCGAAAGCCACATCGTGCCGGAGACTTTGTGGTCGCAGATGAGCCTGCGCACGCGCGGGTGGAACACTTCCGCGCCGCCGCCGGGGAGCGAGTCGACGCCGGCTTCCTTCATTTTCAGCAGCGTGTCTTTGATTGAAAGCTTGGAGAGGCGCGCGTAGTAGTGCACCTCGACCATGGTGAACGCTTTCAGGTGAACCTGCGGGAAGCGCTGCTTGAGGCCGCGAATCAGGTCGAGGTAATAGTCGAACGGGAGATCGGGGTGCAGGCCGCCGACGATGTGAAATTCGGTAGCGCCTTCGGCGACGCCCTCCGCGCCCCGCGCGTAGACTTCTTCGAGCGCCATCGTGTAGGAGCCGGAGGCGTCCGGCGAGCGGCCGAACGCGCAGAGCTTGCAGTGCGCGACGCAGACGTTGGTCGGATTGATGTGGCGATTGACGTTGTAGTAGACGATGTTGCCGTGGCGCTGCTCGCGGACGTGGTTGGCGAGCCAGCCGACGGCGAGAAGGTCGTGCGTCTGGAAGAGTGCGAGGCCTTCGTCGGCATTGACGCGTTCGCCGGCGAGGATTTTTGCCGCGATGGGCTTGAGGCGCGCGTCGGAGATTTGGAGTTGTGCCATTTGCAGCAGAAAACCAGAATGCCCGCCTGAAGGCGGGCGCTACATAACCTTCGTGAAATCCTACCGCGGCGCCACGACTACCGCGGCGCCCCAGAACAGCAGGAACAACAAACTAATATAGCCATTCACGGTGAAAAACGCAGCATTCATTTTGCTGAGATCGTTGGGCTTTACGAGCGAATGCTCGTAGCCGAGCAGCAGCGCGACGACGGCGATGCCGACCCACGCGGGCCATGCGAGATGAAAGATGGTGGCGAGCCAGATGAGCAGCGCGACCATCGCCAGGTGCATCACGCGGGCGATTTGCAGGGCGCCGGCGATGCCGAATTTTTTCGGGATGCTGTGCAGGCCGGCGGAGCGGTCGAAATCGACGTCCTGGCAGGCGTAGAGGACGTCGAAGCCGCCGACCCAGAGGGTGACCGCGGCGCAGAGGATCAACATGCGCCAGTCGAGCGAGCCGCGAATCGCGATCCAGGCCGCGGCGGGCGAAATGCCGAGGCAGAAGCCGAGGGCGAAGTGCGACCAAGCGGTGAAGCGCTTCGTATAGGAGTAGAGGAAGAGGATCGCGAGGGCGAGCGGGGAAAGTTCGAACGCGAGCGGGTTGAGGCGCCACGCGGAGACGACCAGCAGCGCGGACGCGGCGATGGTGAATATCCAGGCGAAGCCGAGCGAGAGATGGCCGGCGGGGAGCGCGCGGCTCGAAGTGCGCGGATTGCGGCGGTCGAATTCGATATCGGCGATGCGGTTCATGGTCATGGCGGCGGAGCGGGCGCCGACCATGGCGACGACGATCCAGAGAATCTGACTCCACGAGGGCAGGCCTCCGGCCGCGCGCGCGGCGAGGAGCGCGCCGACGAGGGCGAAGGGCAGCGCGAAGACGGAGTGCTCGAACTTGATCATTTCGAGCACAACGCGAATGCGGCTTTTGGTCATAGCGACCGGTCAATCCCGAGCAAAAATCGTTCAGAATGCGGGATCAAGCGCCTCAAAAAGAAGCGCGGTTTTGCGCATCCTGAACAAAGAAACGCGGCTCTCACTTGTCTCCTCACGCCCTACCGCTCCAGTGATACTGGTTCTTCTGCGGCAGGCCGATCTGCGCGAGGACGCGGCAGCAGAACTGGTCGACGATGTCCGCGATCGATTTCGGCTCGTAGTAAAACGCGGGCATGGCGGGCATAACGGTTGCGCCCGCGTCGTGGATGCGCAGCATGTTTTCGAGATGAATGCGGTTGAGCGGCGTCTCGCGCAGGCAGAGGACCAGCGGGCGGCGTTCCTTGAGGCAGACGTCCGCGGCGCGGGTGAGGAGGTCGTTCGAAATTCCGGCGGCGATCGAGCTGAGAGCGCCCGCCGAGCAAGGAATGATCACCATGGCGTCGACCATGGCGCTGCCGGAGGCGATGCTGGCGCCGATGTCCTTGTTCGGGAGGTACTCGATTTTTTTCGCGGCGGTGCCGGTGAGGAGCGCAGGCAGCTTCTTGCCGTCGGCGGCGACGGCGCCGAGTTCGGTCGAGAGCAGGCGCAGGCCGGCGTCGGTGGCGACGAGGAAGACGCGGGCGACGCGGCGGTCGACGTCGAGGAGGCGCAGGATCGTTTGCGCGTAGAGCGCGCCGCTCGCGCCGGTGACGCCGACGGTGATGGTGAGGCCTTCTGTGTTCGCCATGGGGATTCGCGACGCTTCGAGTCTTCTTCAAGTCTGGCGGCGCGTTTCGGCAAAGTCAAGGCAAGCGGGATGGTCCCTTAGCTTCGCGCCGGACAGGCTTTCCCTTTGCGACAAGGCTTCGCACGGCTGAGTTGACGGCGCTGGCGGGCCACCGTAGGCTGAAATTTGCCGGTTCTTACGCCGCCATGCCCACTATCGACGACGACCTGAGCCAAATCGAGCGGGACATCCGGACGCTGAAGATCGAATACGAGCAGTACTTCGGCGGCGGGCGACCGCGTCCTCCCGCGGACACGCAGTGGCGCGTGGACTCGATGATACGGCGCTACAACGAGCGCATGGCCGAGCTGAGCACCGGGCAGCGATTCCGCTTCAACAACATTCTTCAGACATACGCCAAGTATCAGGACATGTGGCGCAAGAAGCTGGCGCAGAAGGAAGGCGCCACGGCTGTGCATCATTTTGGCGCGGCCGCCAAAGCCGTGGAGGCGGAGCGCGCGAAAAAAGCAGCTGCGCGCGCGCAGAAAGCCACTGAACCTGCGAAGGTAGTCGAGCCGCCGCCGCTCGATTTTCGCGCCGCCGAAGCTGCCGCCCACGCCGACGCGGTGAAGACCGCGCACGCGTTCGCGATGTCGTTTTCCAATCCCGAGCACGAGCGGGAAAAGGTGTACACGCTCTATGAGAAGCTGATCGAAGCGCGCAGCGAGACCGGCGAGCGGTCGTCCACGCCGAGCCTGAAGGATTTCGAGAAGTTCGTCCAGCAGAAGACCAAGGATTTGAAAGACAAAGGCGGGCGCGAAATCGAGTACACGGTGAGCGTGGAAAACGGCCGCGTGAAATTGAAGGCGCGCGTTTCGAGTTAAGTCTTGCGGATGGGGCTCGGCGCTGTCTTTGTGGCTGACGTCGAAGAGAGATCCTTCGACTCCGCGTCCCGACCTGCCTGCGGCAGGAAAGCCTAACAGGCTGCGGAAAAAGGCACGAAGAGTGTCCTCAGGCGCTAAAGCGCATTGAGCGCAGGCGATTTATGTCGGAGCTGGAAGCTCCGACCCCCCTGAAAGACGCCTTTTTCCGCAAGCTGCTAAAGCGTCGGGCCGCTCCGCTCTCAGGATGACGATCCCCCACGGTAAAGCCACGAACAACAAACATCCTCGTTTGTGACACGGCCAGGGCACACCGCCGCAAATCCTCAGGTCTGAAGACCTGAGCTACATCTTTTCCGTGGCTTTTCCACATCCTCTTTCGCAAATCTCCGCAAACGCTTACACTGGCCCGCTCCACATCGTTCGAGTGAAATCAGGAGGCACGGCCGTGGGGATCGAACGCGCGCTCATCAGCGTTTACGACAAGACGGGAGTGGCGGAATTCGCGCGCGAGCTGGCGTCGCTGGGGATCGAGATCGTTTCGACCGGCGGGACGGCGAAGCTGCTGCGCGACGCGGGAATTCCAGTGCGCGACGTGGCGGAATTGACCGGCTGGCCGGAGATGCTGGGCGGGCGCGTGAAAACGCTGCACCCGAAAGTGCACGGCGGAATCTTGTTCCAGCGCGGCAAGGCCGAGGATCGCAACCAAACCGCCGAACACGCGATCCAGCCGATCGATCTGGTGGTCGTGAACCTGTATCCCTTTTCCGCGACGGCGGCGAAGCCGGGCGTGACGCCGGAGGAATTGGTCGAGAACATCGACATCGGCGGGCCGGCGATGATCCGGTCGGCGGCGAAAAATTTCCAGAGCGTGGGCGTGGTGACCGACCCGGCGGACTACGCGGGTGTGGCTGCGGAGCTGCGCGGGAGGCGCGAGTTGACACTGGCGACGCGGCTGGCGCTGGCCCGCAAGGCCTACGCGCGCACGGCGCGGTACGACGGCGAAATCGCGACGGAGCTCGAGCGGCTCGCGGCGAACGGCAGCGTCTCGATCGGCGCGCTGGAAAAATTGCCGGAGCGCATTCACGTGGCGCTCGAGCGGCGCCAGCCGATGCGTTACGGCGAAAACCCGCATCAGGCCGCGGCGCTGTACGTGCCGGCGGGCAGGCCAGCGGCGGGGCTGGCGGGCGCGAAGCAGCTGCAAGGCAAGGAACTCTCGTACAACAACCTGGTGGACCTCGACGCGGCCTGGGCGCTGGCGGGCGAGTTCAAGCGCCCGGCGGTGGCGATCATCAAGCACAACAATCCTTGCGGAGCGGCGGAGCAGGAATCGCTGCGCGAGGCGTATCTGAAGGCGTTCGCGTGCGATCCGGTGTCCGCGTACGGTGGGGTGCTGGCGTTCAATCGCGCGATCGACGCGGCGACGGCCGAGGAAGTGGCGAAGCTTTTCGTGGAGTGCATCGTGGCGCCGGGATTCGAGCCGGCGGCGGTGGAAAGATTCGCGGCGAAGAAGAATCTGCGGCTGCTGGACATGCCGCGCGAGGCTGCTGCTCCGGAACTCCAGCTCAAGCCGATTCTGGGCGGCATGCTGGTGCAGGAAGCGGACGTGCACGAGCTGAGCGAAGCCGAACTGAAAGTGGCCACGAAGCGAGCGCCCACGGACGCCGAGCTGCGTGCGCTGCTGTTTGCGTGGAAAGTGGCGAAGCACGTGAAATCGAACGCGATTCTATTCGCGCGCGACGGACAGACGGTGGGCGTGGGCGCGGGACAGATGAGCCGCGTCGATTCGGTGAAGATCGCGGTGATCAAGGCGGCCACGTCGAAGCTTTCGCTCGCCGGCAGCGTGGTCGCGTCGGATGCTTTTTTCCCGTTTGCCGACGGCGTGGAGGAGGCGGGCAAAGCCGGAGCGACGGCGGTGATCCAGCCGGGCGGGTCCGTGCACGATCAGGACGTGATCGAGGCGGCGAACAAGCTCGGCATGGCGATGGTGTTCACGGGCGTGCGGCACTTCCGGCATTAGACGCGGCAGGGAGCTTCAGCGGCTAAAGCCGTTCTCTTTTCGATGGGTTTATGTCGCGGGTAAACCCGCGACCCACAAAGATTCTCGGATTTCAACGTAGCCTCCGCAGGCGCTAAGAGTGGAAGAGAAAACAAAATCCGGGCTGGCCGGGCTGCGTGTGCTCTCGCTCGAGAGCCGGCGCGCGGCGGAGATGGCCAAGCTGATCGAGAATTACGGCGGTCGCGCGATCGTGGCGCCGTCGATGCGCGAAGTTCCCCTCGAATCGAATACCGAAGCGCTGGAATTTGCGCGGAGGCTCGCCGCCGGCGAGTTCGACATGGTGATTTTTCTCACGGGCGTGGGCACGCGGGCGCTGGCGCGGGTCGTTGAGACGATTTATCCGGTCGAGCAATTTGCGGAGGCGCTGCGGAAAGTCACCGTGGTGGCGCGCGGGCCAAAGGCGGTCGCGGCGCTGAAGGAAATGAGCGTGCCGGTGGCGATCGCGGCGCCCGAGCCGAACACGTGGCGGGATTTGCTGCGCACGCTCGATGAAAAGGCCGATACGGCGCCGCTGAAGGACCGGCGCGTCGCGGTGCAGGAATACGGCGCGTCGAATTCGGAGCTGCTTGCGGGGCTGGCGGAGCGCGGCGCGCAGGTGACGCGCGTGCCGGTGTATCAATGGGCGCTGCCGGAAGACACGGGCCCTCTGCGCGCGGCTGTGGAAGCGATTGCGTGCGGCGAAGTCGACGTGGCGCTGTTCACGACGTCCGTTCAGGTGGCGCACCTGTTGCGGATCGCGCGGGAAATGGGACGCGAGCAGGAACTGCGCCGCGCGTTTGCGCGCATTGTGGTCGGCTCGATCGGGCCGGTCACGTCAGAGGAGCTGCGCGAGCAGGGATTGGCAGCGGATTTCGAGCCGGCGCATCCGAAGATGGGTTTTCTGGTGAACGAAGCGGCGCAGCGTGCGGCGGAACTGCTGAATCGGAAGCGTGGGGGAACTTCGGCTTGATGCTGGGGTTGATCTTCTGAGGGATTCGGCGACCGGCCGGGTCACGGAAGGTTTGGGTGGGGGGGAATGCCGGGACCCGGCCGCATCGGCGAATGCAGGCATCCTAGCAGGCGTTGCGTCGATTGCGTTCGTCGATTATCGAATCGAACGTATTCGTTCTCCGAATTTGCGGGCAACTTCCTGATTTCGCGCGATTTCCAGCATAAAGATTGCGTAAAAATGATTTTTTAGCGGGCGCGTTTTTTGCTTGCGCGGCGGCGGCGCGTGAATTTTTCGAATGAAATTTCGCTCGCCAGCGCGTGCAGCAGCGCCTTGCGGCGCGCCGGCGAGATCGATTTCGCGAACAGGCGCTTGCGCGCGGCGCCGAGCGTTGTAACCCAGCGTTCATATTCGGCGCCGATCTCCTTTTCGATTTTTTTCCGCAATCGTTGCGCGAGCGCGGGGCTGTGGCCGCCGGTGGAGATGGCGATCTGGAGATCGCCGCGGCCCACGACCGCGCCGTAGTAGAAATCGCAGTGGGCGGGATCGTCGACCACGTTGCAGAGGACGCCGCTGCGGCGCGCTTGGCGGTAGATTTTTGCATGCAGCGCGGGCGACGACGTTGCCGCTACGACGAGAAACGCATCGGCGAGGTCGGCAGGACGGAATGCGCGCGCATGCCAGCGGATTTTTTTCGCGCGCGCCCAGGCCTGCACGCGATCGGTCGCTTCGGGCGCGACCACTTGAATTCTTGCGCCGGCGCGCAGCAGGCTTTCGATTTTTTCTTCGGCGATGGGGCCCGCGCCGACGACCAAGCAGCGGCGCCCAGCCAGCTTCAGGAAAGCGGGAAACAGAGGCATGGCCTACACCAATTCGCCGCGGACCAGGTCGTCGTATTTTTCGCGGCGGCGCGCGACGCGGAAGCGGCGGCCTTCGACGAGAACTTCGGCGGGGCGGCGGCGCGCGTTGTAATTCGACGACTGCGCGAAGCTGTACGCGCCCGCGGCCCACACAACGAGGAGATCGCCGGGTTTCACCGGCGCAAGCGGCCAATCGCGCGCGAGAAAATCTCCGGTTTCGCAGACGGGGCCGACGACATCGACGCGCGACGGCTTTGCCGCGGCTCCCGCTTTCGTCGCACGAATCGCCGGTGTGATTGGATGCGTGGCCCCGTAAAGCACGGGACGAATCAAATCGTTCATCGCCGCGTCAACCACGACGAAAGTTTTCGTGGGATTGTGCTTCACGTAGAGCACGCGAGTCAGCAGGACGCCGGCGGGACCCACGAGCGCGCGGCCCGGCTCGATGATAAGGCGGCAGCCGAGCGGGCGGACGATTTCGGCGAGCGCTTTCGCGTAGGCGGCTTGCGGCAGCGCGGATTCGTGCGTGTAGCGGATGCCGAGGCCGCCGCCGATGTCGACGTATTCGAGGCGAACGCCGTTTTGCGCGAGGTCGCGCACGAACGATGCCAGGCGCGCGAGCGCGCGGCGATAGGGCGCGACGGTTGAAATTTGCGAGCCGAGATGCGCGGTGATGCCGCGCCAGGCGATCCAGCGCGAATCGGCGTAGGCGAGATAGAGCTCGCGCGCTTCCCGCCAGCCGATGCCGAATTTGTGCTCGTGCGCGCCGGTGGCGATGTGCGGATGCCCGCCCGCGAGCACGTCGGGATTCACGCGAATCGCCGCCGAGGGGCGCGCGCCGCCCGCCGCCACGTGCCGCGCCGCTTCGCTCAGCAGGACTTCCATCTCGCCGCTCGATTCGACGTTGAACAGCAGAATTCCGGAGTGCCGCTCGGCGCTGCCGGCGGTGTAGCGCAGCGCTTCGCGAATTTCGTCGCGCGTTTTGCCGACGCCGGAGAAGACAATGCGATTGCCGGGAACGCCGATGCGGCCGAGGCGGTCGAGTTCGCCGCCGGAGACGATGTCGAAGCTGCTGCCCAGGCGCGCCAGCACGCGCAGCACGGAAAGATTCGAGTTCGCCTTCATTGCGTAGCACAGCGTGTGCGGCAGCGAGCCGAAGGCGCGATCGAGACTGCGGTACGCCGCTTCGATGCTCGCGCGGCTGTAGACGTAGGCCGGCGTGCCGACGGAATCGGCGATGCTCGCAAGCGCGACGCCTTCGCAAAAGAGAGCGCGCGTGCCGCCAGCAGCCGGCTTGTAGGCGTACTGCGGCGTGTACGCAGTGGGATCGACGGCGCGCGACGGACTTCGCTTAGGAGTCATCGGACACCAGGGTTAAAACCCCGGGAAATGGAGCACCGCATTTTCGTGGGGCTGAAGCCCCACGCTTCCACCGACTGGCGCGAAAAAATCATGGCCCACCATCATACAAACTCTGCGGCGAAATGGGTTGACACATCTTGTGTCGATCGGGGCTTTGAACCTTGCTGAGGCTCCCGCTTGCTGCTATTGTCGAATCAGAAGGATACCGCGATGGCCAAGAAAAAGACTGCGTTCGAAAAGGGCATCTCCGAAATCGCAACGATCATTTTGGGCCAACTGGACAAGTTGCCGCCCGATGTCGCCAAAGCCAAGCGCGCGGAACTGCACCGAATCGCCGTCAACGCTTCCCGGCGCGCAAAGAGCGGAAAACATTCACCGCTCTCACGAACTCGGACGACTCGTCCTTCAACCCGATCCCGCGCAAAAACTGCATAAGATCCTTTTCGTCTCCGTCATGCCAAATTCTCGCGATTTCTCGCTCGATTGAGCGAATTTCGGCACGTGTACGTTTCCTTTCGGGATGCTTTCCCCGTTCGATTGCGTCTCGTATTTCTTTGTCGTCGGACATTCCAGGGCCCCGCAGAGCCTTCCTTGGGCAGTCTCTCTTCCATGGCCCTTAGCCTGTACTTCACTTCTTCATCGGCTTCCACGGCTCCTTCGGCATCCCTTCATAGGTAAGCGGTTTGGGTGGACGGGATATGTGGGGGTGCTCATCCATCCTCACCCAGCCGATCCATTTGTAGGCAGCTACTCCCCTGACCTCAGTTGTTTCAACTTCTTCCGGCTTCAGCCGACGAAGAGTTGTCGATACCGACGCCAACGGGTTCGACAAATAGCTGCTGAAGTCAAAGCCGGAATTGACAAGATGATCGCGGACCTGTGTAGCGGTCAAGAACTGCCCTCGCGCCCTTTGGAGCACGAGACGAACAGACTCGGTCAGGCTTGCTTCTTTGAGCTGGCTACTGCTGTAGGCTTCGTCCATGCGGGCTTTGAATTGAGCGCGTTCTTCGTCCGAAAGCATGTTCACCGTCGCGCGAATAAACTCCAATTGCCTCGCCAATTCCAGCGCAATGTTGTCGCGTTGAGCTGTCAACAGGCCGTATCGGGTCAGGGCCTCATCCAAAACCTTCTTATAGTCGATGAGGTTCATACAGGCGAAGTATAGGCATTTGCCTATAAATGGTCAAGCAGCAGTTTGGCGAGACCGGGGAAGAAGCCGCACGAAAATCGGGACAAGAAATCCGGGAGCTGTCAGCAGCCCAAGAATCCCGCCCGCTTGTTGACTTGTCTGTTGCACCCCACTAAACTTTCGGTGTTCTTGGTAGAGGTGCGGAGGCCACCAGTAGCCGGGCCGAAACTTCCGAGCAGCTTCGGAAGGCCGGGCGAAAGGGGCAGCAAGGCAGCAGGCTCCGCCGAAACCGTCGCGTCAGCTGAGCCGCGGCGGTTGGGGGATACGCCGAAAGACGTGTCCACTGTCATTCGCCGCGGCGAATGGAGCGCTATCGAGGAGTGAAGACACGAGCGGCGCCTCTCGCGTATCCTTCCTTCTCGTTTCGTTCCTTTCCAAAGTTCCAGAGCAGGCAACCGATGAATGTGTTCGAGCTGACTCGAGCGCTGGTGGACATCGAGTCGATCACCGAAAACGAAGGCCCGGTCGCGGCGTATCTGCTCGATCATCTGGCGAAGCTCGCCGCGCGCACGGGCGGGCAGGCCGAGCGGATGGACGTCGAGGGCAGCCGGTTCAACGTGCTGGCGACCTGGGGCGAACCGCGCGTGACGCTTTCGACGCACATGGACACGGTGCCGCCGTTTTTTCCTTCACGCGAGGACGCGGAATTCATCTGGGGCCGCGGCGCGTGCGACGCGAAGGGCATCATCGCGGCGATGGTCGCGGCGGCGGAAAAGCTGCTCGGCGAGGGCGTGCGGAATTTCGGCATGCTGTTCGTGGTCGGCGAGGAGCGCAATAGCGCCGGGGCGCTGGTTGCGGCGAAGGCACCGCGCGGGTCGAAGTACCTGGTGAACGGCGAGCCGACCGAGAGCACAATGGCGCTCGCGTCGAAGGGGATTCTGCGCTACGAGCTGATCGCGCGCGGAAAAATGGCGCACTCGGCGTATCCGGAGCTCGGCGAGTCGGCAATTGAAAAACTGCTCGACGCGCTGGAAGCGATTCGCAAGGTGCCGCTGCCGCGCGACGCGCAACTGGGGCCGAGCACGATGAACATCGGCACGATTTCGGGCGGCCGCGCGCCGAATGTGATCCCCGACGCGGCGAAAGCGGAGATCATGATTCGCCTCGTGGGCGATGCGCAGCCGGTGCGCGAAGCGTTCACGCGCGCGGTGGGCGGGCGCGCGGAATTGGTCGAGATTCTGTCGATTCCGCCGATACGTTTTACGACGGTGGATGGCCTGCCGACTTCGGTTGTGTCGTTCGCGACGGATGTGCCCGTATTCGGCACAACGTGGGGCCAGCCACTGCTCTTCGGCCCCGGCAGCATCCACGTAGCCCACACGACCGAAGAGCGCATTTCGAAGAGAGAACTCGAAGCGGCCGTTGGGATCTACGCTGACATGGTCAAACAGCTGCTTGCAAAGAATTGAGGGCGCGTCGATGAATCTGGCGATTGTCGGATACGGGAAAATGGGGCGGCTGATCGAACAGCTCGCGCCGGAATACGGATTCGACGTGAAGCTGCGCCTCGACGTCGACAACAACGCGAAATTCGAGGGCCTCACCAGGGAAAATTTTCGCGGCATCGACGCGGCCGTGGAATTTTCGACACCTTCCGCCGCAATCGAAAATATCGAGCGCCTGGCGCGCATCGGCGTGAACTCCGTGATCGGCACGACCGGCTGGTTCGGCGAAATCGAACGCGCGCGCGCCGCGGTGGAGCGCGCCGGCACGGGGCTGGTCTGGAGCCCGAATTTCTCCGTGGGCGTCAGCGTGTTCACGCAGCTCGTTGCCGAAGCCGCGCGGCTGCTGGCGCGCCAGCCGGAATACGGCGCGTGGGCGTGGGAAATTCATCACGCGACGAAGAAAGACGCGCCGTCGGGCACGCTGCTCGCGCTGGTTGAGCGCATGAAGCGCGAAGGCTACACGAAACCCATCGACACGAGCAGCAGCCGCGCCGGCGCGCATCCGGGCACGCACGAGATCGGCTTCGATTCCGCCTCCGATTCGATCACCCTGCGGCACACCGCGCGCAGCCGCGAAGGATTCGCCCGCGGCGCGCTGCGGGCCGCCCGCTGGGTGGCGGGCAAGAAAGGCTTTTTCGATTTTCGCGAGATTGTAAACGAGCTGGAGTAAGGTAGTCCTTGAGGAGGGGTTTATGTTTACGGGATGCGGCACCGCGCTGGTCACGCCATTTCGTCCGGATCTTTCGCTTGACGAGGAGGCGCTACGGCGCCTGGTGAAGCGCCAGGCCGCCGCAGGGATCAATTTCGTCGTGCCCTGCGGGACCACGGGCGAAAGCCCCACGCTGACCGCGGCCGAGCAGCGCCGCGTGGTCGAAATCACGATCGAAGAGGCGCGGCGCACGAAAACTCCCGTGGTCGCGGGCGCCGGCGGAAACAACACCGCGCACGTGATCGAAATGGCGCGCGAATTTCAGGCGCTGGGCGCGGACGGCATTCTTTCCGTGGCGCCCTATTACAACAAGCCTACGCAGGAAGGCCTTTACCAGCATTACAAGGCGATCGCCGCGGCGGTTTCGCTGCCGATCATCCTCTATAACATTCCCGGGCGCACGGGCGTGAATATCGAGCCGGCGACCGTGGCGCGCCTCGCCGAAATCGAAAACATCGTCGGCGTGAAGGAAGCCTCGGGAAATATTTCGCAGATGGCTGCGGTTCTCGCACTCGTGCCGCCGACATTCGCGGTGCTTTCCGGCGACGACGGAATGACGATTCCGCTGATGGCTCTGGGCGGCAAGGGACTGATTTCCGTCATCTCGAACGAGATCCCCGCGGAGATGACGCGGCTGACGCAGCTTTGCCTCGCCGGCGATTTCGGCGGCGCGCGCGAAATTCACCGGAAATATTTCCAGCTGATGGAAGTGAACTTCGTCGAGACCAATCCCGGCCCCGCGAAAGCCGCGATGGCGCTAATGGGACTTCTCGAACCGGTTTTCCGGCTGCCGATGGTCGCGCCGAAGCCCGAAAACCTCGCCAAGATCCGCAGCGCGCTCGAAGCCGTCGGGCTGATCCAGCAGGTCTATGCCGCCCGGTGACCTGAGCCGCGAAATCGAGCGGCTATTCGACGAGAATCCGGGCCGCTACACCGACGCGCACCTGCAACTGTTCCAGCAGTTCAAGGACGCGCTGAACGCCGGCGAAATCCGCGCGGCCGAGCCCGATCCTGCCAAAGCGTCGGGATGGCGCGTCAATGCGTGGGTGAAGAAGGGCATCCTGCTCGGCTTTCGCATGGGCCAGATTGTGGACATGTCGATCGACACCGCGCGCCAGCCGTTTTTCGACAAATCCACGTTCCCGGTGAAGAAATTCGCGGCCGATTCCGGCGTGCGCATCGTGCCCGGCGGCTCGAGCATTCGCGACGGCTGCTACATCGCGCGGGGCGTCACCTGCATGCCGCCGATGTACGTCAACGTGGGCGCGTACGTGGACGAAGGCACGATGATCGATTCGCACGCGCTGGTGGGCAGCTGCGCGCAGATCGGGCGCAAATGCCACATCTCGGCCGCGGCGCAGATCGGCGGCGTGCTGGAGCCGGTCGGCGCGCTGCCGGTGATCGTCGAGGACGAAGTGCTGGTCGGCGGCAATTGCGGCGTGTACGAAGGCACGGTGGTGAAGCGCGGCGCGGTGCTCGGCACAGGCACGATACTCAATCGCTCGACGCCGCTCTACGATCTCGTCACCGAGACGGTGCACTGCGCAAGCGCCGATGAGCCGCTGGTGATTCCGGAAAACGCCGTCGTGGTCGCCGGCGCGCGCGCCATCCCTCACGGACGCGGACACGACTGGCATCTTTCGCTCTACACGCCGGTCATCGTGAAATACCGCGACGCGAAGACTGACGCGAAGATCCAGCTAGAAGATTTGCTGCGCTGAAGTAAAGACTCCAACTTTTGCAGAGATGAGGTGGTTGTCATGCCACTTCAAATCCATCCCTTCGTCTTTAGGTGATCAAAAATAGCAGCCATATCTTCCTTCGTCATCATTGGTGCATATTGACCCCACGCCCACTTTCCCTTCATTCGCGGACGCTGCGCAATCATGTAGTACCCAATGCGAAATTCCTCACGGTCGTCAAATCTTAGCTTGTGAATGGCGAACGCCTTGTTTGGATTCGCGGGTGCGATGAATACGGCCTCGTCAACCACTTCGTAAACCATCGGACGCCCTTGAATGGTCTTCCGCGTTGTGGTCTTCCCCAGTCTCGACGGGAGCGGTGGATTCATGGACACAGACCTCCTTGGTGATGATCCATCCTACCTCAACGTATTCCAAGCACGATTACGCTCCGTCCTTCCGAGAAGATATCGTGATTACGCTCGGGACGATCCACAATCCCCTTGACAACCGCACCCATACTTGTATATTGTATGTGTACAATAGGCAATGGTGAACCCACGCATTTTGCGCATTGACCTCGCGTCGCCGCGACCCGTTTACGAGCAGATCGTCAGCGGGCTGCGCGCCGTGTTGGTGGCCGGCGAGTTCGCGCCGGGCGAGCAGTTGCCCACGGTGCGGCAGCTGGCAACCGATCTCGGCGTGCACCACAACACCGTCGCCGAATCGTATCGCGTGCTGGCGGAGGAAGGCTGGCTCGACCTGCGGCGCGGGCGGGGCGCAGTGGTGCTCGACCGGCGCGAACCGCGGCCGATCACGGCGACGAAGCACGGATTCGGCCAGCACCTCGAAGAGCTGGTTGCCAAGGCCATCACGGACGGCGTGCCGCGCGCGGCGCTGGCCGAGCACATGGCCGCGCTGGCAAAGAGGCTGGCGAAACCGTAACGCGCTCAGCAAGAGGAATAACAGCAGATCCCTCACCCCGACGTCGGGGATTCGGGATGACATTCGGATCGAGGAGCGGTGACGACAATGATCCAGCACCCGCAGCTCATCTTCGGCACGTTCATGTTCGCGTTCGTCGCGTTTTGCGGCTGGATTTTCTGGGCGCTGCCGCTGTGGTCGCGCCACGGGACTTTCTTTTCCGTCACCGTGGTCCCCAGCTTTCGCAGCTCGCCCGAAGCGGCCAGCGTGCTCCGCGGCTATCGCATCGAGATTCTGGTGCACTTGGCCATCGCATTCGCGCTCATTCTCGCAGGCGCAATGCGCCGCGAAGTCGTGTTCCTGGTTTTGGGCGTGTTGTGGCTCAGCGTAGGCCCGCTGATCTCGATTTCGCGCGGCCACGCTCGGACGATGCCGCACGCGGTCGCCCATTCGACGATTCGCGAAGCCTCGCTTGTGCCGCGCCGCATGAAGCTTCCCGGCGGCTGGCTGCTGCAGGTTACGCCGTTCGCGATCCTGCTGCTCGCGGGCGCGTACGTCTCGGCGCACTGGGACCAGATCCCGGACCGTTTCCCGGTCCACTGGGGTATCGACGGCCGGCCGAACGGCTGGTCCGTGCGCACTCCGATGGGCGTCTACGGGCCGCTGTTTTTCGGCTCCGGGCTGGTCGCGCTGATCTCGCTGCTGAGCTACGGAATTTCGCACGCTGCGAGACGGATACGAACCAGCCCGGCCCCGACGTATTCGATCGATCCCGCGCATCGCATCGCGCTGGTGCTGATCGGAGTGGAATTGTTCATTGCGGCGATGTTTTCGCTGGTAGGGCTGCTGCCGCTGACGGGGAGTCCGGGCGTGGCGCCGATCCTGATCCTGGCGCTGGGCGTGATCGTATGCGTGGGTTTACTGGTGCGATGGCAGAGCCAGGGGCTAGCCGCGTCTGCCTCGTTGTCTCATCCCGGTGACGGCATGCCCGATTCCTGCTGGAAGCTCGGGCTCTTCTACTACAACCCCGACGACGCCGCGCTGTTCATCGAGAAACGCATCGGCTTCGGCTACACGATCAACTTCGCGCGGCCCGCAGCGTGGATCGTGATTCTGATCGCGCTGGTGCTGCCCCTGGTGCTTGCGGCGCTGACGATTCCGCATCGCTGACGGAAGGGCCGGCCTGAAAGGCCCTTCGGCTCCGCTCAGGACAAGCCGCCGCTACAAAACCGTCTCGACCGGATAGGCTCCCTATTCATCGCGGGGCACGTAGAGCGAATCGATCACCACGAGCTCGCCGACCCGGAGCTTCGCGACCTTGAGCTCGTCAATCTCCAGGGATTTCATTTTGGCTCGGCCTATCCCAAGCTTACCGCTCACCAAGCGGCCGATGGCCAGGGCGCCGATTGCGAACGCTCCCACGGCCAACGCGCCCAGAGCGGCGGCGGGAAAAGAAATGCTGCGGTTTCGATTTGACTTCGCAAGATTGCTCATGATTTGCTCCTCAGCCGCCCACTAGCCTCATACCATCCTCAGGGGCTGAAGCCCCAGTTCTTTTTTCGCGGCTTTACGTCGGAGCTAAAGCTCCGACCCCCTAAAAAACCTGGCCGAAGGTCGGATCGATTGGAGCACGCCCCGGCGAGCCGGGACGGCAAACAGGGGCAACAAGCTGCCGCACTCCACATGAGTCGGACCTTGACAAAGCCTGCGGTGTACCGTAATTTCAAATGCGTTATGAAACTGCTGCGGACACATCATAGCCATCACCATCACGTGAACCCGTGCCCGCGGCGGTGTGGCTAGCTGGAACGCAACAAGCTGCACTTATCAGCCCGCTGGCGCGGCAAGCGCCGGCGGGCTTTTTTTTTTAGGGGCATGGCGTACTGCGGGGCGAACGCGGCACACGAAGAGAGATCCTTCGACTGCGTGACCGGACGTGCCGCAAGAGCGGCACGGAAAGGCGAATCCGGCCACTCCGCTCAGGATGACGACTCTACGACGGTTGCCGATACGCGCAGGCGTGGCTTCAGAAAAACGCCGGCAGGATGCCGGCGCTACGAAAGGCGAGACACATGGAACTCGACTTCGAAAAGGAAAATGGGCTGATCCCCGCGATCGTCCAGGACGCCGTGAACGGCGAAGTGCTGATGCTCGGATTCATGAACCGCGAGGCGCTGGCGAAGACGCAGGAGACCGGCTTCGTCACGTTCTGGAGCCGCTCGCGCAAGAAGCTGTGGATGAAAGGCGAAACGAGCGGCCAGAAACTGGTGCTGCGCGAAATGCGGGTCGATTGCGACCGCGACGCGCTGCTGGTGCGCGCCGAGCTCGCGGGCGGCGCGGTCTGCCACGAAGGCTACCGGAGCTGCTTTTTCCGGCAGATGGACCGCGCGGGCGAAGCGAAAGTGGTAGCCGAGCGCGCGATCACGCCGGAGGAACTTTACGGGAAAGGGAAACAATAATGGGCCGCCTGAAACTCGGAATCCCCAAGGGAAGCTTGCAGGAAGCGACCGTCGAGCTGTTCGCCAAGGCGGGCTGGAGAATTTCCGTCAGCTCGCGCAGCTACTATCCCGGCATCGACGATACGGAAATCGAATGCATGATGGTCCGCGCGCAGGAGATGGCGCGGTACGTGGAAAGCGGCGCGCTCGACGCGGGCTTGACCGGCAAGGACTGGATTCTCGAGACCGGCGCGGACGTGGAGGAAGTGATCGAGCTGGTCTATTCGAAGACGAGCTTCGGGCGCGTGCGCTGGGTGCTCGCGGTGGCCGAGGATTCGCCGATGCAAACCGTGAAGGATCTCGAAGGCAAAGTGATCGCCACGGAAGCCGTGAAGATGACCGAGCGCTACCTCGCCAAGCACGGCGTGAAGGCGACCGTGGAATTTTCCTGGGGCGCCACCGAAGTGAAAGTCCCGCAGCTGGCCGATGCCATCGTGGAAGTGACGGAGACTGGCTCGTCGTTGCGCGCGAATCGCCTGCGCGTGGTCGATACGATCCTCGAATCGGCCACCTGGCTGATCGCCAATCGCGACGCGCGCAAGGACCCATGGAAGCGCGAGAAGATTACGAACATGGCCATGCTGCTCGATGGCGCGATGAAAGCGACGAGCCGCGTCGGACTGATGCTCAATGTGCGCAAGGATGACCTCGAAAAGGTGATTGCCGCGCTGCCCGCGCTGCGCAATCCGACGATTTCACAATTGAGCGATACAGGGTGGCTCGCGATCAACACAATCGTCGAGGAGAAAACCGTTCGCGAGCTGATTCCCAGGCTGAAGGCGGCGGGCGCGGAGGGGATCGTGGAATATCCGCTGAACAAGGTCGTGTACTGATGCGCGTTCAGGCGCTCACAGAAGCAGCTGCACGCAAGGTGCTGGCGTCGCGGCGCGCGGTCAGCCGCGATGCCGAGCGCGTGGCCGAGCGCATCGTCGCGGACGTGCGGCGTCGCGGCGATCGCGCGCTGTTTGCGTGGACGAAGCGGTTCGATCGCGTCGCGCTCGGCCCGCGCACGGTGTGGGTTTCGCGCGCGGAGCTGGCCGCGGCGCGCAAGAGCGTTTCGCGCGAGTTTCTTGCGGCGATCGACCACGCCGCGCGGAATATTCGCGCCGTGGCGCGGCGGCAGAAGCCGCAGGAGTGGTCGATCGAAGTCGAGCCTGGCGTGCGGGCCGGGCAGCGCGTGCGCGCGATCGATTCGGTGGGATGCTATCTGCCGGGCGGACGCTTTTCGCTGGTTTCCACTTTGTTGATGACGGTGATTCCGGCGCAGGAAGCGGGCGTGCGCGAAATTATCGTGGCCAGCCCGCAGCCGGGCCCGGCGCTGCTTGCCGCGGCGGATAGATTGGGCGTGCGGCGCATGGCGCGCATTGGTGGAGCGCAGGCCATTGCCGCGCTGGCGTACGGCACGCGGTCGATTCCGCGCGTGGACAAGATTTGCGGCCCCGGCAATCGTTACGTCACCGCGGCCAAGAAATTGGTGAGCCACGATTGCGCGATCGACATGCTGGCGGGGCCGACCGAGGCGCTGGTGTTCGCCGATGGCGGCGACGCGCAGTTTATCGCGGCCGACTTGATCGCACAGGCAGAACACGATCCCGACGCAATTTCGATTTTCGTGACGACTTCGGCGCCGCTGGCGCGCGGTGTGGCAACAGAAATCGAAAGCCAACTCGCGCAGCTTCCGGCTACGAATCTGGCGCGGCGGTCGCTGGCGAAGAACGGCGCGATTCTGGTGGCACGGAACAGGGAGGCGGCCGCTCGCTTCGTAAACCAGTTTGCGCCCGAACACCTGAGCGTGGTGGGCAACACCGGCGCGCTGACGCGTCTTGTCGAATCGGCCGGCAGCATTTTCGTGGGGCCGTACAGCGCGCAATCATTTGGCGACTACGCCACCGGCACGAACCACGTGCTGCCGACGGGCGGCGTGGCGCGCACGCGCGGCGGGCTTTCGGTGGCGGATTTCGTGAAATGCATCAGCGTGCAGGAAGTTTCGCGGGCAGGCGTGCGGCGCCTCGCGCCCGTGGTTGCGGAATTTGCCCGCGCCGAAGGGCTCGCGGCGCACGCGCGCTCGGTTGAGGTGCGCGAATGAGCCGCCCCGCCATTCGCGTTCGCGCTGCCGTCGAGCGGATGCGCCCGTACAATCCGCCGCTCGAGGGCCGCACGGACAAGCTGCGGCTCGATTTCAACGAAAATCCCATCGGCTGCTCGCCCGCCGTGCGGCGCGCGCTGGCAAGGCTGAGCGCGGCGTCGATTTCGGCGTATCCCGAGCAGGAGACGGTGCGCCGCAAGGCCGCGCGGCATTTCGGCGTGCGCCCGGACGAGCTGCTGCTGACCAACGGCACCGACGAAGCGCTCAGCCTGGTCGTGAACACGTTCGTCGAGCCCGGCGACACGGTGCTGCTGGTTGAGCCGACCTACGCGATGTATCGGTTTTATTCGGAGCTGGCGGGCGCGCGGATCGCGGCGCCGCGCTACGACGATGAAATGTGTTTCACGTGGAACAATGTGCTGGCCGAGCTGCGGAAGGCGCCGCGCGTGTTCTTTTTGCCGAATCCGAACAGCCCGACCGGCAACCTGCTCTCCAGGCGGGAGCTGCGGCGCATCCTGGACGCGGCCGCGCGGACGATGGTGGTGATCGACGAGGCGTATTTCGAGTTTTCCGGCGTCACGGTGATTCCGTGGATCCGGCGGCGCAAGAATTTGATCGTCACGCGCACGTTTTCGAAGACTTGCGGCCTCGCCGGCCTCCGCCTCGGCTGCATCTTCACGAACCGCGAACTGGCGGCGACGATGCGCAAGGCGCAATCGCCGTATCCGGTGAACGCCGCGGCGCTGGTGGCGGCCGAAGCGGCGATGGCGGACAGCGCGTTCATCGCGCGCACCGTGCGCGAAGTGAAGCAAAGCCGCGTGGACTTCGCGCGCGGCATGGCGAAGCTCGGCGTGAAATGCTTCCCGAGTGCGGGAAATTTCGTGCTGGCGTATTTGGGCGAGCGCACGAAACCAATCGTGGCTGCGCTGGCGCGCAAGGAAATTCTGGTGCGCGACCGCTCGAGCGATTTCGGCGGCGAGGGCTACGTGCGCGTCACGCTGGGAACCGTGGCGCAGACGCGGCGGCTGCTGCGCGAATTGAAGGCGATCCTATGAGAAAAGCGGCGATCGAGCGAACGACGAAAGAGACCGACATCAAGCTGCGGCTGAATCTCGACGGGCGCGGCAAGTCGAAGATCTCGACGGGCGTGCGATTTTTCGATCACATGCTCGAGCAGATCGCGCGGCACGGCGGGATCGATCTGGATCTCGCGGCGCGCGGCGATCTGGATGTCGACCAGCACCACACGGTCGAGGACGTGGGCATCGCGCTGGGCGAAGCGGTTAAAAAGGCGCTGGGATCGAAGCTCGGAATTTTGCGCGCGGGATATTTCCTGATGCCGATGGATGATTGCCTGGCCGCCGCGGCGCTGGATTTTTCCGGGCGCGCGTATTGCGTCTGCAGTTTCAAGATTTCCGCGCCGCGCGTGGGCGATTTTCAGACCGAGCTGATGGAGGATTTTTTCCGCGCGTTCGCGCACGCAGCGGGAGCGAACGTGCACCTGAAGCTGGTGTACGGCCGGTCGTCGCATCACCAGGTGGAGTCGATTTTCAAGGCGTTCGCAAAGGCGCTGCGATTCGCGGTCACGCGGGACAAGCAGCTGCGGCGCGTGCTGCCTTCGACGAAGGGGCTGCTGTGAAAATCGCCATCGTGGACTACGGCGCGGGGAATTTGCCGTCGGTCGAGCGGGCGCTGCGGGCGCTGGGCGCGGAAACCGAGCGCGCGGTCGAGCCGCGGCAGCTTGAGACTGCGAAAGCGATCGTGCTGCCGGGCGTGGGCCACTTCGCCGCGTTCGTCGCCGGTCTGCGCGCGCGCAACCTGACCGGGGCGCTGCGCGCGGCGTTTGAAACGGGCAAGCCGATGCTGGGAATTTGCCTCGGTTTGCAGGCCATGTTCGCGTCGAGCGAAGAGGCGCCGGGCGACCCGGGCCTCGGATTCTTCCCGGAACAGGTGCGCGCGCTGCCGACGAACGTGAAGTCGCCGCACATCGGCTGGAACCAGCTGCGGAAGACGCGCGAAAGCATCCTGCTGCGCGGAATACCCGACGATGCGTATTTCTATTTCGCGCATTCGTTTGCCGCTCCGGCATCGGCCGCGCCGACGGTGGCCGCGTGCGATCATGGGTTCCCGTTCGCGGCCGTGATCGAGCGCGGCAGCCTGGCCGGCGTGCAATTCCACCCCGAAAAATCGGGCGAAACCGGCGCGCAGGTGCTGCGCAATTTCGTGGAGTCGGTCCAATGACGCTCGCGCGCAGAATCATTCCGTGCCTCGATGTGGACGCCGGCCGCGTGGTGAAGGGCGTCGAGTTCGAAGGCCTGCGGGACATGGGCGATCCGGCCGAGCTCGCCGCGCGTTACAACCGCGAAGGCGCGGACGAGCTCGTGGTGCTCGACATCAGCGCTTCGGTGCAGGGGCGCGCGACGTTTCTTGAAACGATTCGCCGCGTCGCCGAGCAGCTGAACATTCCGCTGACGGCCGGCGGCGGCATTCGCAAAATGGAAGACGGGCGCGCGGTGCTGCGCGCGGGCGCGGACAAAGTGACGGTGAACACCGCGGCGGTCCAGAGGCCGGAGCTGATTTCCGAGCTTTCGCAGCAATTCGGCGCGCAGGCCGTGGTGCTGTCGCTCGATGTGAAACGCAAAGGTGATTCGTGGGAGGCGTACACGCATGGAGGCCGCACCGCGACGGGGCTTGACGCCGCGAAGTGGGCGACCGAGGCAGTCGCGCGCGGCGCGGGAGAAATTCTGCTGACTTCGATCGATCGCGACGGCACGTGCAGCGGCTTCGATTGCGCGCTGACCGCGAAAATCGCACAGACCGTGCCCGTGCCGGTGATCGCGTCTGGCGGCGCGAGCACGTTCGAGGATTTTCTCGCCGTCTTTACCGACGGACGCGCGGACGCGGCGCTGGCTGCGTCGATTTTTCATCAGGAGACGCGGTCCATCGCGGCGATGAAGAAGTTCCTGGCGGAACGCGGCGTACCCATACGCCTGAGCCGCTGAGTCGAATCCGAATCCACATGCGATCCCTGACGCGATGATCATCCCCTGCATCGATCTTCAAGGCGGAAAAGCCGTGCAGCTGGTGCGCGGGCGCCGGCGCGCGCTGGCCGTGGACGACGTCCTTGGACTGCTCGACCGATTCCGCGACTACCCGATTCTCCATGTAATCGATCTCGATGCGGCGATGCGCACCGGCTCGAACGGGCGCTGGATCAAGCGGCTGTGCCGCAGCGCAAACCGGGAAGTGCGCGTCGGCGGCGGAATCCGCACCGTCGCGCGCGCCGCCAAAATTCTTTCCTGGGGCGCGGCGAAAATCATCGTCGGCAGCGCCGCATTTCGCGACGGCAAGGTGGACCGCGAGTTTCTGGGGGCGCTCGCAAAACGCGTCGGACGCAGGCACGTGATCGTGGCGATCGACACTGAAGGCGGCCGCATCGTCGTGCGCGGGTGGCGCGAAAAGCTGAAGCTCCGCCCGGCCGAGGTAATTCCGGAGCTGGAGCCCTACTGCTCCGGCTTCCTTTCGACGTTCGTCGACAACGAAGGAACCATGAAAGGCACGGACCTTCGCTGGTTTCGGGAATTACAGCGCGTGACGAAACTGCCCATCACGGCGGCAGGTGGAATCCGCAGCATGCGCGAAGTGAACGCGCTCGAAAAAGCCGGAATGGACGCCGCCGTGGGCATGGCGATCTATACCGGCGCGCTCGCCAGCGATAAGACCGGCCTGGGTTGAGGGCCAGCCCTTGCAGGCTCCCTTGCATAATACTCTCCTCAAGTAATTGATTACAAGACGCTTAGGTTCAGGTCTGACCGGTTGTACAGGTTCGGGCTACTGACCTTTGGTACCAATCGAATGTGAATCCTGGCCTATCGGCCACCCCGGCCCCGGAGGGTACCTTGGTTCTCGTCGGCAGCAATCCGCCGGCGGGTCCCGCTCGCAGGGGGACCTACCAGACAGGGGAAACCAAGATGCGTACTGAGGGAATTCGCAAGGCAGCACTGAGCCTGATCATCGTTCTGACCACGTCGCTGAGCTTCAGCCGTCCGCTCGCGGCGCAACACATCATCACGAACCTTCCGCGCCTCACCGAAGGCGGCGAGAGCCCGGTCAGCTTTATGCGCCCGCACTATTTGGTCTTCGCGCCGGATTCGACGACGCCCGCCGGCTCCCCCTCCGGCCCTCCGACGACCGCATTTACGCCCGCGCAGATCCGCCACGCGTACGGATTCGACCTGGTGAGCAACCAGGGCGCGGGCAAGACCATCGGCATCGTGGACGCGTACGACGATCCGAAGGCCGAAGCCGATCTGGGCGTGTTCGATACGCAGTTCGGCCTGCCGGCATGCACCAGCGCCAATGGCTGCTTCCGCAAGATCTACTCGAACGGCCGAGTGCCCGCGTCCAACTCGAATTGGGCCATGGAAATCGCGCTGGACGTGGAATGGGCGCACGCGATCGCGCCGAAAGCAACGATCGTGCTGGTGGAAACTCCGAGCAACAGCCTCTCGGATCTGGTCAATGGCGCTGTGGTTGCGGTGCGCAACGGCGCTTCCGTGGTTTCGATGAGCTGGACCGCGGGCGAATGGTCCGGCGAATCGAACATGGACAGGAATTTCGTTTCGAACGGCGTGACCTATCTCGCAGCTTCGGGCGACGCCGGCACCGGCGTTGCATATCCCGCCGCGTCGCCCGACGTAATCGGCGTGGGCGGAACGTCGCTGACGCTGAACGGAAGCGGCGCGTACCAGAATGAAATGGCGTGGAGCGGCAGCGGCGGTGGGTTGAGCAGATACGAACGCGAACCTTCGTTCCAGTCGCAATTCGGAATGGTGAACGACCCGCGCGGCTATCGCGGCGTTCCGGACGTTTCCTACAACGGAAATCCGGGCACGGGCTACGCCGTGTACGATTCTGTTGGCATCAGCGGCTATGCCGGCTGGTTCCAGGTGGGCGGCACGAGCGCCGGCACTCCGCAATGGGCGGCACTAATTGCCATCTGCAATTCGATGCGAACGGCCGCGCGCAAAGCGAATCTTTCGAGCACGAATACCTCGCTGTACTCGCTGGCCAAGACGTCGATGAACTCCGACTTCCACGCCATCACGCAGGGCACCAACGGCACTTGCGGGACGGTGTGCACGGCCGCCGCCGGATACGACTACGTCACCGGCCTCGGCACGCCACAGGCGAGCACGATCATCGCGGCGCTCGTCGCGCAGAGGTAAGCGGTCTCACTCCCTGGCGGTTGCCCCCGCCTGCCTCACCGGCAGGCGGGTTCGCGTGATGGGTCGCGCGGAATCACTAGAGGCCACGTAGCGATCTTCAGGCCGACAACTAACAGCTTCAAAATCGACTGGCCACAGATAAACAGAGATGAACACAGATAAATTCCAGAAAGAAACCCGCTCTCATCAGTGTTATCAGCGTTCATCTGTGGCTAAACGACTTGCCCTTGTTTTCCGCTACACCACACCGCACCGGGCGTCGCGCGGATTCACCCGCATAGTGTATAGTTTTTGATGGCGCGGCCATCGTAAACGCCAGGTTGCATTCGCATCAGGCCACTTCGAATTGCTTTGCGCCGTTTTCTCCCAAGACATGAAAAAGCCATTGCAGGTGATGAAATTCGGCGGTACGTCCGTGGGCGATGCGTCGTGCATCGCGCGCGTGGCGCAAATTGTGAACGACGCGGCCAAGGAAGGGCCGATCGTCGCGGTCGTTTCGGCGATGAGCGGAGTGACGAACCGCCTGATCGAATCGGCGAACCTCGCGGCGGCCGGCGAAGGCAAGCTCGCGGAAAGCGTGTTCGCGTCACTGCGGCAGCAGCACGAAACCGCGCTCGCGGCGCTGGTTCAGGATGAAGCCAAGCGCAAACAGATCGCCGGCTGCCTCGGCAAGATTTTCGATGAAGGCGAACGCCTTTGCCGCGGCACCGCCATGCTGCGCGAGCTGACTCCGCGCACGCTCGACGCGATTTCGAGCCTTGGCGAGCGCCTTTCGGCGCCGATGGTTGCGGGCGCGCTCGCCGAACTGGGCGCGAAGAGCGAACCCGTGGAAGCGACTGAACTGATCGTCACTGGCTCCGTGCATGGCGGCGCCGATCCGCGCATGGACGAGACACGCGCTCGTTCCGAAGCGCGGCTGCGACCGCTGCTCGATCAAGGCGTGATCCCCGTGGTCACCGGATTCATTGGCGCCACCGGCGATGGAGTGCTCACGACTCTCGGGCGCGGCGGATCGGACTATTCCGCGACAATTTTGGGCGCGGCGCTGGGCGCGGCCGAAGTGATCATCTGGACCGACGTCGACGGCGTGATGACCGCGGACCCGCGGCTGGTGCCCGAGGCGCGTACGATCCCCGAAATTTCGTATCGCGAGGCGAGCGAGCTCGCTTATTTCGGCGCGAAAGTGCTCCACCCGAAAACGCTCCTCGCCGTTTCGCAGGCGAAAATTCCCGTATGGATTCGCAACAGCTTCTCGCCGGAGAAAACGGGAACCAAGATCACTCCGAAGGGCCGCACGAACGGCGGGGGAGTGAAAGCGCTGACGGCGATTCGCGACGTTGCGCTGATTACCGTCGGAGGACCGGGAATCGTAGGTTTGCCGGACGTGGTCGGCCGCACTTTTTCGACGACGGCCGAAGTCCACGCAAACATTTTGCTGATCTCGCAGTCGTCCTCGCAGAACGACATCTGCTTCATCGTCGCCGCGCCGGATGCGAAGCGCACCGTCGACGCGCTGCGAAAGGAATTCGCGCAGGACGTGGCGCACGAAAAAGTGGAGCACATCACCGTGGACACGACGATCGCAATCGTCGCCGTGGTGGGCGAAAACATGCGCGGCACTCCGGGCGTCGCCGGACGAACACTCAGCGCAGTCGGCCGCGACAACGTAAACATCATCGCCATCGCGCAGGGATCGTCGGAATCGAATATTTCCTTCGTCGTCTCGGAAAAGGACACGAAGGCGGCGCTGGCGGCAACGCACCGCGAGTTCGGTCTGGCGGGCGTAAAGGCCAAGGTTTCCTGAAATGATGGAGAAAACTGCGCGAGCGGCGGACCGGGCAGCGGAAAAGGCCGTACAGCGATGCATCGACCCGAATTGCGGCGGCACGTACGGGCTGCGTGAGCGGATCTACGTCTGCCCACGCTGCGGCGGCACGCTCGAGATCGACTGCAAGCTCGGCGCATCAGCCGCAACCGGCGATCCCACGGCGCTGCGCAAACGCTGGGGCGCGCGCGCAGCCTCGCACGATCCGATCGACGCTAGCGGCGTGTGGCGCTATCGCGAAATGCTGCCGTTCGACGAGCCGATTCCCTTCGTCACGCTCTTCGAAGGCAAAACGCCGATGTATCACGGGCCGCGTTCGGCGCGCTATTGCGGCCTCGACGATTTGCGCCTGAAGCATCAGGGATGCAACCCGACGGGCTCGTTCAAGGATACCGGGATGAGCGCGGCGATCACGCAGGCGGTCGTGCTGGGTGCGCGAACGGCGGTTTGCGCGAGCACGGGAAACACTTCGGCGAGCCTCGCGGCGTACGCAGGGCGCGCGGGCTTGCAGGCCGCCGTGTTGCTGCCGCGCGGGCAGATCAGCGCGGGAAAATTGGCGCAGAGCCTCGACTATGGCGCGCTGGTCTGCGAGATCGACGGAAATTTCGACGACTGCATGCGGCTGATTCAGGAATTGGGCGACGACCCGTCGATTTACGTCGCGAACTCGATCAACCCGTTTCGCATCGAGGGCCAAAAAACCGTCGCGTTCGAGATGATGGAGCAGTGCCTGTGGCAGGTGCCGGATCACGTGGTCGTGCCGGGCGGGAACATGGGCAATAGCACAGCGCTCGGCAAAGGATTTCAGGAGCTGCTCGATCTGGGGTTGATCGACCGCCTGCCGAAGCTCAGCGTGATTCAGGCCGAAGGCGCGGCGCCGGTCGCGCGATTGTTCGCGACGCTCGATCGCAAGCGGACGGCACACGGCGAAAATCTGCCGGCGACGATGGCGCCGGTGGAAAATCCGCGCACGCTGGCGACCGCGATCAAAATCGGCGCGCCGGTTTCGTGGAAGAAGGCGCTGCGCGCCGTTCTGCGCTCGGGTGGCGAGGTGATCGCCGTAAGCGAGCAGGAAATCGCCGACGCCAAGGCCATGGTCGGGCGCGACGGCGTCGGCTGCGAGCCGGGGTCGGCGACCACCGTGGCGGGAATCAAGAAGCTCGTAGCGGCTAGCAAAATTCGCCCGGATGAGAATGTGATCGCCGTGCTCACCGGGCACATGCTAAAAGATGCCGACTACGCGACCAATTATCATCGTGGGACGCTGGCGATCGATTCCGGCGCGAAAGACGGCTCGGCGCCGCAGCCGATTCACGGCGCGTTTCAAAATAGTCCCGAGCGCGTGGCCGCGAACAAGTCCGCGATCCTGGCGACGATGGAGCGGCGGCGATCGTGATGACGGCGATTACGAAAGAGCGGCCGCGGCTTACCCGGCGCTTCAGGCGCGCGCGCCGGTAGAATCGCTTCGCGATTGCATCCAATTCAATGGCTTCCTCCCGGCAAAGTTCGTTTGAAGTTCGTGTCCCCGCTTCCACCGCGAATTTGGGCGCGGGATTCGACTGCCTAGGCCTCGCGCTCGAAATGTATCTGAGCGTGCGGGCTACCGTGCTCGCCAAGCCCGAAGGACGCGCGCGCGTGCGCGGCTGGGGCGTGCGCGGCACTTCCGAACTCCCAAGCGATCCGGATCAGAACCTAATCTTCCGCGCCATGCGCCATACCGCCGAGCGCGAGGGATTTTCACTGCCGCGCGTGCGCATCGCGGTGCAGAACGAAATTCCCGTCGCGGGCGGGCTGGGAAGCAGCGCCGCCGCGACCGTCGCGGGCATCGCGCTGGGGTTCGCCGTGACCGGCCGCCCAATATCGAAAGACGCGGCCTTGCGCTACGCAACCGAGATGGAAGGCCATCCCGACAACGTCGCCGCCGCGCTGCTGGGCGGCTTGGTCGTGACATTGACCCGTCCCGACGGCACTGTGGTCGCGGTGCGAAAAGATTGGCCGAAAGTCATTCGCCTGATCGTGGTCACGCCGAGCGTGAAGCTCGAAACGAAAAAATCGCGCGCCGTGCTTCCCGCGAGCGTGCCGCGCGCCGACGCCGTCTTCAACCTGCAGCGATCCGCGCTGTTCGTCGCCGCGCTCGACGATCGCCGCTACGATCTGCTGTGGGACGCAATGCAGGACCGCCTACACCAGAGCGCGCGCCAGTCGCTCATTCCCGGCCTGGCCGAAGTGCTGGCGCTTCCGCGCATGCCGGGGCTGCTGGGAATCGCGCTAAGCGGCGCGGGCCCGAGCGCCGTCGCGCTGGCAACCGGCCGCTACGAAGAAATTGGCAAAGCGATCGCGCATTGCTTTGAAAAACACGATCTGGCGCCGACAGTGCGGCACCTGGAATCCGCGCAGGACGGCCTCATCTCCACGCAGAAATACAGCCCGCTGAAGTAAAACCCTCGGGGAAAATTTCAAGCTTTGCGCTTTTCGCGAATGGCGCGCAGCGCACCCGCAGCCAGCAAAGTCACCAATCCCGTCGCGAGCAGTGCCAGTGTCCCTGGCTCGGGCACAGCAACAGGTGGAGGAGGCGGTGGCGGTGGCGATTTTGGTTGGCTCCCCGGAGGCCCTCCCCCGACAATCGGGAAAACTGGCGGCGGAATGATTCCTCCCGGCGGCGTGCTCGGCGATGTCGGAGGCTCGGCCGACGGCGGACTCAGCGGCAGCCCGGGCGACGGCGGAAAATTCCCCGTGAATAAAATGGGCGCTTCCGGCGCGGCCAAGACTTCTTTCGCGGGCTGTTCGGGCGAGACCGGCGCCGCTGGCATCTCCGATAAACGATTCCCGCAGCGCGTGCGCGCCTCGTGCTCGCCGTCGGAAATCAGCGTCTCGCCCTTATGAATCGTCAGCGTCCTGTTCGTCCAGAAAACGCGATCGCCCAGCCGGTAGGAAACATACATCGCGCGGTCCGCGTCCAGACGAATCACGCGCGCCTGCGCGAGGTGAAAATCGGCGTAGTGCGCGGCGACCACGGGATCGTGGAGCACCGCATCCTTCAACTCCTCCGCGCTTTCAACGCCGCCGGGAATCACCGAGTAGGGGTACAGCGGCCGCCCATCCAGCTTGCGGCCTCCAGCAATATCTGATTTTGTTTCCGGCGATGGTGCTTCGAAGGAAAGCCTTTGAGCGGCGGCAAGAGCCGCGCGAGTTCGCGTCGCGCGATGTCCGGCAACAGTCTCAACCGTGGCGAGCATGGCGCACAGCGCCGCGACAACGTACACCCATTTTGAAACACCAATCCTGCTGCGCACTACTCCCCCGGCGGATTCTTGCGTGCGGAAACCCTGCCCTTGGGCGAGGCAGGCCACTGCGTGCCCAGCGTCTCAGTTTGCAATTGCTATGCCAGCTGGATCTTTGTTGATTCCGTTGGACAAAGGGGAAGCGACGGCTTCGCCGACGAAGCACGCCGCGGAGTTCTATTACCAGAAGTGTGCAAATATTTCGCCGTGGGTTCGACGAAGATCGAAAACCGTTGCGATGTTGGCGGCTTCGCGCGCTCGATCGACCCAAAGCTTGGTAACGATCGCGTGCGAACGAGCGTAACTCGTTGAAGCTACCTGACTTGAGTAGATCGGGCGAGTCGCAGCCGCGCGTTCTGCCGCAGCTCTTTGTGCCACTTCCAAAACATCACGCTAAGCACCGCCAGCGGCCCCAAGATGCAAACAACGGAGGCCAAAACAAGTACGCCCAAGAGAAAAATGTTGACCACGTCACCGGTCATCTAGTCTCTCCTTTCGCCTAGCGCCCTCCTGCCTCACCAGGATTTTGCCGGGCGCCCGCCAATTCGTCAATGGGTTGAATGTGCGGCACTTGCAGCAGGTTCTGCCGGAGCCGCCGCGACGTTCCGAGCAGGGGGTGCCATGAACTCAGGCCCACTAGGTCGGTTACGGTTTCCTGCACGATCCTTGCCACCTGGTCACGATCCTCCGCATCCAAGGTCCAGCCGTCCAGGTTGGCCACCGCCGAACACTGTTCCGGGTGGCGCGCGCCCCAGAGGGCAACGGTAACACCGGGCTGGTCCAGCGTCCAGCGCATCGCCAGGTCCATCACGCATCGCTGGAATTTCTTCCGCGCGAACTCGTCGAGCCGCGCGACGGCCTCGAGATATTGCGCGTAGCGCGGCGGCTGAAACTTGGGATCGACTTTGCGCAGGTCGTCGCCGCCGAATTTCGTGTCCGGCCCCATTTTACCACTCAGCAGGCCCCGGCAAAGCGAGCCGTACACAAGAGTTGCGATGTTATGCTCCCGCGCGTACGGCAGCACATCGCGATCGATTTCGCGCTCGAAGAGATTGTAAGGCGGCTGATCGGTGTGGAGCGGCGCCACCTGCCGGAACCTTTCCATCTGCTCCGGAGAAAAATTGCTCGCTCCGATCGCGCGAATCTTTCCCTGCCTGTGAAGCTCCCTCATCGTTTCCGCGGTCTCTTCGATTGGCGTCAGCGGATCCGGCCAGTGTACCTGGTAAAGATCGATGTAATCGGTGCCCAGGCGCCGCAGCGAATCCCCGATCTCTTGCAGAATTCTCTGGCGCGACGCATTCCGGAATACGCGCCCGTCTTTCCATTCCAGCGCCACCTTCGTCGCAATCACAAGCTTTTCGCGGCGGCCGTATTCGGCGATCGCCTTCCCGACGATTTCCTCCGAGCGCCCGAACCCATAGACCGGCGCCGTATCGATCAGGTTCACTCCTTTTTCGATTGCCGCATGAATCGTGCGAATGGATTCGCGCTCGTCCGAGCCGCCCCACATCCATCCTCCGATTGCCCACGTTCCAAGGCCTACTCTCGAAACTTCGATTCCGGTCCCGCTGATCGCTGCGTATTCCATATTTTTGTGTCCGTCTCAGGTCTCTCGTCGCACTATATCGTGCGGGAGTGCCCGGCTTTGATTACGATAAGACAATAATTTGATGTAAAAGCCCCCCAAGAGGTGCGCGGGAATTTGTGGGTGAAGAAGGATGAGCCTTGGGGTTCTACGACGCGATTAGGAGACGCTAAGCTCGGCTCTCCGAGCGGCCGACCGGTTCCGGTGACCGGAACCCGCGCGTGCGATACTATATGTCCACGCAATTCGGGGGGGGGGAATCCTCGCGCACTGCTGGAACGTCTTATTAGGTGTACATCTAACGGAATTCTGGAGCGCTGAATAGATGTGGATTGTCCGGCTGGCCATAAGCCGCCCTTACACCTTTGTCGTCGCCTCGATCCTGATCCTCATTCTCGGCGTCGTGTCGATCGTCAGCGCGCCGGTCGATATTTTTCCGCACATCGACATTCCCGTCATCAATATCGTCTGGCAGTACACCGGCCTCTCCCCTGAGGAGATGTCCAATCGCATCGTCTATCCCTTCGAGCGTTCGCTCACGACCACGGTCAACGACATCGAGCGCATCGAGTCGAACTCGTTGAACGGCGTCGGCGTCATCAAGGTGTACTTCCACCCGCACACCAACCTCGCGGGCGCCATCGCGCAGGTGACCGCCATCAGCCAGAGCACGGTGCGCAACCTGCCTCCCGGCACCACGCCGCCTTTCATCATTACCTTCGACGCGTCGTCCGTCCCGATCCTTCAGCTCGGCCTTTCGTCTCCGGCGCTCAATGAACAGCAGCTCTCCGACATGGGCCAGAATTTCATTCGCAACACGCTGATCACGGTCCCCGGTATCACGGTTCCCTATCCCTACGGCGGAAAACAGCGCGCGATCATGGTCGACCTCAATACCGCCGCCATGCAGTCGAAGGCCGTCTCCCCGCTCGACGTGGTCAACACCATCAACACGCAGAACCTGATTCTGCCGTCGGGCACCGCCAAGATGGGACCGTTCGAATATCAGGTCGAAATGAACGGGTCGCCGCGCTCCACCGCGGAATTGAACGACCTGCCGATCAAGACCGTGAACGGCTCGACGATCTACATCCACGACATCGGCTACGTCCGCGACGGCTTCACGCCGCAGACCAACATCGTGCGCGTCGATGGACAGCGATCTTCGCTCATGTCCATCCTGAAGCTCGGCGATGCCTCGACCCTCGACGTCATCGCTGACGTGCGCCAGGCCATCCCCGCCATCGAGCAGACCCTGCCGCTGCACGTCGACATCCGCGCGCTTTCCGACCAGTCCATTTTCGTGAAAGCTTCGATCAGCGGCGTGATCCGCGAGGGCGTGATCGCGGCGTGCCTCACCGGATTTATGATCCTCGTTTTTCTGGGCAGCTGGCGCAGCACCTCGATCATCGCCGTGTCGATTCCGCTCTCGATCCTGACCTCGCTCATCCTGCTGACCTCGCTCGGCCAGTCGATCAACATCATGACCCTCGGCGGCCTCGCGCTTGCCGTCGGCATCCTGGTTGACGACGCCACCGTCACCATCGAGAACATCAATCGCAACATCGATCAGGGCAAGGAACTCGTGCAGGCCATCATGGACGGCTCGGCGGAAATCGCCATGCCCGCCCTGGTCTCCACGCTCTCGATCTGCATCGTGTTCGTGCCCATGTTTTTCCTGACCGGCGTTCCGAAATATCTCTTCGTGCCGCTCGCCGAAGCCGTCGTGTTCGCGATGCTCGCTTCCTACCTGCTTTCGCGGACCCTCGTTCCCACCATGGCGCGCTACCTGCTCATCGAGCAGACCGAAGAGCAGCGCCGCGAACAGACCGGCGCATCGCGAAACTTCTTCGTTCATATGCAGCAGAAGTTCGAATCGGGATTCGAAAAGTTTCGCGAGCGTTATCACAGCCTTCTCGAAACGTCGATCCGCTATCGCCGGATTTTCATCGCCTGCTTCCTGGGCTTCTGCATTCTTTCGTTCGCCCTGCTGCCGCTCGTCGGCCAGGATTTTTTCCCCAGCGTCGATAGCGGCGAATTCAAGCTGCACCTCCGCGCGCCCACCGGCACCCGCATCGAGGACACCGCCGCGATCTGCGACCAGGTCGAAAACGACATCCGCCGGCAGATACCGCCCGACGAGCTCGGCACGATCATCGACAACATCGGGCTTCCCTACAGCAGCCTGAATCTTTCCTACAGCACGTCGGCTCCGATCGGTCCCGGAGATGCCGATATCCAAGTCGAGCTGGCGCCCAGGCACCATCCGGCCGAGCAATACGTCCGCCAGCTGCGCTCGCGCCTCAGCCGGGATTTTCCCGGCGTCGCGTTCTGGGAGCTCCCCGTCGACATCGTCACGCAAATCCTGAACTTCGGGCTTCCGGCGCCGATCGACGTTCAGATCGTCGGGCGCGACGTGGTGGGCAATCGCCAGTTTGCCGAACAGCTCGTCAACCAGCTGAAACGGGTTCCGGGCACGGTGGATCTGCGCATCCAGCAGCCGCTGAACTATCCGAAGCTGCAGCTCTATGTGGACCGCACCAAGGCGAACCAAGTCGGCTACACCCAGCGCGATGTTGCGCAGAACCTGCTGATCTCCCTCAGCGGCAGTTTTCAGACCGCGCCCGCCTTCTGGCTCGATCCGCGCACCGGCGTCACTTACAGCATCATCACCCAGACGCCGCAGTACAGCATCTCGAAGCCTCAGGACCTCGAAAACATTCCCGTCGCCAACGCCAACTCGGCCAGCGGAGCGGCGCCTCAGATCCTCGCCGGCCTCGCTTCGCTCACGCGCGGCGCCGAAATGGCCGAAGTGAGCCACTACGACATTCAAACCGGAATCGACATTTACGGCGGCGTCGACGGCCGCGACCTCGGCGGCGTCGCGCGCGACATTTTGCCGATCATCAATCAGAGCAAGAAATACCTGCCGCAGGGATCGACGATCAGCATCCGCGGCCAGATTCAGACCATGAACGCCTCATTCAACGGCCTCCTTGCCGGCCTGGCCTTCTCGATCGTTCTCGTCTATCTGCTCATCGTCGTGAATTTTCAATCCTGGCTCGATCCGTTTATCATCTTGATGGCGCTGCCGGCCGCGCTCGCGGGCATCGTCTGGTTTCTGTTTATCACCGGCACCACGGTCAGCGTCCCGGCGCTCACGGGCGCGATCATGTGCATGGGCGTGGCCACGGCCAATAGCATCCTGTTGATCAGCTTTTCGAAGGCGCGCCTCGAAGCTGGCAAGACGTCCGCCGAAGCCGCGCTCGAGGCGGGCTTCACCCGGTTCCGTCCCGTGCTGATGACCGCCCTCGCGATGATCATCGGCATGCTTCCCATGTCGCTGGGGCTTGGTGAAGGCGGGGAGCAAAACGCGCCGCTCGGCCGCGCGGTCATCGGCGGGCTTCTGTTCGCCACGGTCGCGACGCTCTTTTTTGTCCCCGTGATTTTTACCGTGGTGCACGGCGGACGCCGCAGGACCGCCGCGGAGGGAGCCTGATCTTGAAACGGCCATCTGCCGCAAGTCGTCAAATAGTTCTGGGCGCGAACACTACGAACGTCGCATCTTCATGATGAAAAAAGCACAATCCGGCACGCGCTCTCCGCAATCCGGCCGCGGCGCGCTCTGGGCCATTATCGCGCTGCTGATCGTTGCGGCTGTGGTCGTCGCGGGCATCGTGCCGCGCCGGCGGGCCCGCGCCGCGCTCGAAGAGCGCACCAATCAACTGGCCGTTCCCACGGTCTCCGTGGTCCGCCCAAAGCTCGGCGCGCCGCAGACCGAAATTATTCTCCCCGGCAACATTCAGGCGTTCACCGATTCCCCCATCTATGCGCGCACGAACGGCTACCTGAAAAAATGGTACGCCGACATCGGCACGCGCGTTTCCAAGGGCCAACTGCTTGCAGACATCGAAACTCCGGAGGTGGACCAGCAGCTCGACCAGGCGCGCGCCGACCTGAATACCGCCCAGGCGAACTACCAGCTTTCCGAAATCACCGCCAACCGCTATGAGGATTTGCTGAAGACGGACTCCGTCTCCAAGCAGGACGTCGACAACGCGCACGGCGATTTCGAAGCCAAGAAAGCCATGGTCGCGTCCGCGCAGTCCAACGTGAAGCGCCTCGAACAGCTCCAATCGTTCGAAAAAATCTACGCGCCCTTCGACGGCGTGATCACCGCGCGCAACACCGACGTCGGCCACCTGATCAATTCCGGCGCGGGCGGTCCGGCCACGGAACTGTTCCACATCGCCGCCATTCAAACGATGCGCGTCTATATCAACGTGCCGCAGCAGTATTCGCAGGCGGCCAAGCCCGGGATCGCCGCTGATCTGACGTTTCAGGAATTTCCCAATCGCCGCTTCCAGGGCAAGCTCGTTCGCACCGCCCGAGCCATCGATATCGCTTCGCGCACCCTGCTCGTGGAAGTGGACGTCGACAACTCCCGCGGCGAAATTTTCCCGGGCGCATACACCGAAGTGCACCTGAAAGTCCCGCAGGGCGCCCCAACGCTGATCCTGCCGGTGAGCGCGCTGATTTTTCACTCCCAGGGCTTGCAGGTCGGCATCGTTCGGAGCGGCAATCGCGTCGCGCTTTCGAACATCACGCTGGGCCACGATTTCGGCAGCGAAGTCGAAGTCGTCTCCGGTCTTTCGGCAAACGATCTGGTAATCTCCAATCCCCCGGATTCGCTGATCGACGGTGAAACCGTGCGCGTGGCGTCTTCGTCGAACGACACAGGGTCCTCGGGGCCGCCATCCGCCAGGGCGGAGTAGTTTTCGCAGAAAATTTCAATGTCCAAAATCGTTCTCGGGGGGAAAGACATATCATGAAGCGTCTCTATCAAAGCATCGCGGTCGTATTGGGCCTCGTGTTGCTGCTGTTCGTTGTCGCGCGCATGGAACACGCCGCCGGAGCGCAAGGCTTCGCGCCACCACCCAGCCATCCGGTCGACCCGAACGCCAAACAAGGTACTCCGGGCGTGTTTACCGATTTCAAGGGCGAAGCGCCGGGCAACGTGCATCACATTACGGCGAAGGATCTGCCCGACCCATACGCGACGAAATCCTCGGCCGTTTTCTCGCGCCCGGTGCCGCGCGGCGACGCCTGGCCGCAGGCTCCCGCCGGATTCAAAGTTGAACTCTATGCGGAAAGCCTGAAAGGCGACGACGGCAAGCCCATCGCCCCGCGCACCATCATCACCGCCCCCAATGGCGATTTCTTTGTCGCCGCGCAGAATCAAGGCAAAGTGCTCGCGTTCCGCACCGGCCCCGACGGCAAAATGCAGTCGATGGAAGTTTTCGCGTCGGGCCTGAACCTGCCCTTCGGCTTGGCGTTCTATCCGTCGGGTCCGGATCCCAAATACTTGTACGTCGGCGATACGAACGCGATCCTCCGCTTCCCCTACGCGAAGGGCGATATGAAAGCCACTGCGGCCCCGGAAACTGTCGTTGATAATCTGCCCGCCGGCCCGAACCACTTCTCGCGCGGCGTGGCCTTCTCGCTCGACGGCAAGAGAATGTTCATCTCCGTCGGCTCGCACACCAACGTCACCGACATTGACACGGACAAGAGTGAATTTCACCGCGCCGACATTCTCGTCGCCGATCCCGACGGCAAAAATCTCGACGTCTACGCCACCGGCATCCGCAACGGCTCCGGGCTCACCGTGAATCCCACCACCGGCGAAGTCTGGACCTCGGTGAACGAGCGCGACGAGCTCGGCGACAATATCCCGCCCGACTACATCACGCACGTGCAGGAAGGCGGCTTTTACGGCTGGCCGTGGTATTACACCGGCGGTCATCCCGACCCGCGCTTTCCCGGCAAGCATCCCGAGCTCCAGTCGAAAGCCATCGTGCCCGACGTGCTGATGGAACCGCACAACGCCTCGCTGAACATCACCTTCTACGAGGGCAAGCAGTTCCCGGAGGAGTTCAAGGGCTCTCTCTTCGGCGCCGAGCACGGCTCCTGGAACCGCTCGGTTCGCACCGGCTACGAAGTTGTCCTCGTGCCGATCAAGAACGGCCACGCGACCGGCGAGTATCAGGATTTCCTCACCGGCTTTGTCACGCCGGAGGGAAATTGCTGGGGACGTCCGGTGGGCGTTGCGGTCGCGAGCGATGGATCGTTGATGGTGACCGATGACGGCTCGAACTCCATTTGGCGAGTCACCTACGCCAAGAAATAAGCCGCTCGTGCCGCGCATTTTTTCGCCGGCGGCAAACAGTCGGCGCATTCGCCGGGCAGGAACGCTGGGCATCGCCGCCCTCCTGCTCGGCGGCTGCACCGTCGGACCGAACTACGTTCGCCCCACGACGGAAGTTCCCGCCGATTACAAGGAATCCGCCAACTTCAAAGCCGCGCAGCCGAGCGACGACATCGCCAAGGGCAAATGGTGGGAAGTCTACGGCGATATGCAACTCAACGCGCTCGAAGAGCAGGTCACCGTCTCGAACCAGACTCTGAAAGCCGCTCAGGCGCAATTCGCCGAGGCGCGCGCGGCGGTTCGCACTGTTCGCGCAGCCTACTATCCGGTCGTCACCGGCGGCGCCTCCGCGGCCGGCGTTCACCAGTCGCAAAACCGCGCGATTTTCGGCACCGGTGCGCCGGTCACCTACGCCGATTATCAGCTGCCGCCGATCGACGTTTCCTGGGAGCCGGACGTCTGGGGACGCGTGAGGCGCTCGGTCGAATCCGCGCGCTCGGAAGCGCAGGCGACCGCCGCGGATTTGGCCGGCACCGAGCTGAGCCTCCACGCCGAGCTCGCGCTCGATTATTTCCAGCTGCGCGGCCTCGATTCGCAGCAGCTGCTTCTCGATTCCACCGTCACTTCCTACCAGAAGGCCTTCGAGCTGACGAACAGCCGTTACAAAGGCGGCGTCGCCTCCGCCGTGGACGTCGCGCAGGCACAGACGCAGCTCGAAACCACGCGTGCGCAGGCCGCTGACGTCGCCGTCGATCGCGCCGCCTTCGAGCACGCCATCGCCGTGCTGATCGGCAAGCCACCCGCAGGATTCAGCCAGCAGCCGATACCGCTCACGATGCCGCCACCCGCGATTCCGCCCGGGCTGCCGTCCCAGCTGCTCGAGCGCCGGCCCGATATCGCCGCGTCCGAGCGCCGCGTCCAGGAAGCGAACGCGCAGATCGGTGTCGCGCGCGCCGCCTATTTCCCGATTTTCTCGCTCACCGGAGGCGGAGGATTTGAAAGCTCGCAGATCCACGATCTTCTCTCCGGCCCCAGCGGCTTCTGGTCGCTCGCCGGTTCAGCCGCCGAGCTGATTTTCGACGGCGGCCTGCGCCGCGGCATCACTGAGCAGGCCCGCGCCAACTACGACAAATCCGTCGACACCTACCGCCAGACCACGCTGACCGCGTTTGAGGAAGTGGAAGACAATCTCGCGGCCCTGCGCATTCTCGAAAACGAAGCCACGATCCAGGACGCCGCCGTCGCCGCCTCCGGGCATTCGCTCGACCTTTCGAATAGCCGCTACAAAGGCGGCGTCGCGAACTACCTCGAGGTGACCACCGCGCAATCCGCCGCCCTGGGCGACCAGCGCGTCGCCGTCGACGTCCTCACCCGCCGCATGGCCGCCAGCGTCCTCCTCATCAAAGCCCTCGGCGGCGGCTGGACCGCCTCCCGGCTCCCGCATCTGTAGCAGGTTTTATGTCCAGCCGGGAAGATTCCTGACACTCCGATTTGGCAAGGACTGACCGCGCTCGCGGAAGTATCCGTTGACTTCGTGGCAGGGGCCTTTGGTTTGTGGGTCGCGGCTTTAGCCGCGACATAAGCCGCCGCCACAGTAAGGGGCTTTAGCCCCTGAAGCTCCTTCTCGCATTTGTCGCACTCGCCGTCCATCTCTTCGATGTACGATGCTCCTGCGCCGAAATAATTCGGCGCACAATGAATCTGCCGCGACAATTCGCCGCGACTTTTCTCACGACGCTCGCGCTGCTAGCCATAAACTCGCCGGCTTTCGCTCAATCGCCCAACCCGGCAAACGCCCGCATCGAACTGCACGACGGCTGGATGCTCCAATCCTCCTGCAAGATTTCCGCGACGGGCGCGAAAATTTCGGTCGCGGGCTTCCGCACCGACGGCTGGCACTCGACCACCGTCCCTTCCACCGTCGTCGCCGCTCTCGTCGCCGACAAAACCTATCCCGATCCCTACTTCGGCGACAATCTCCGCTCGCTCCCCGGCATGGACTATCCCGTCGGCAAAATGTTTTCCGTGCGCCCGATGCCGAACGACAGCCCGTTCCGCTGCTCCTGGTGGTACCGCACCGAATTTGTCGCGCCAATCGTAACGGAAGGCGCGCATCTCTGGCTCAAGTTCGACGGCATCAACAACCGCGCCAACATCTGGCTCAACGGCAAGCGCATCGCCGCCGCGCACGAAATCGCCGGCGCCTACCGCACGTACGAATTCGACGTCACTGCGTTGCTCGCGCGCGACGTGCCCAACGCGCTCGCCGTCGAAACCATCGCGCAGACCGAAAAGGACCTCGGCGTCAACTGGATCGACTGGAATCCCGCGCCGCCGGACAAAGACATGGGCCTCTGGCGCGCAGTCACGCTGCGCGCCACGGGCCCGGTCGAAATCCGCTCGCCGCAGGTGATCGCGCATTTCGCAGATAGCTCGCTCGCCGAAGCCGACCTCACCGTCGAGGCCGAGCTGCGCAACGCCGGCGTGGCGCGGATGACCGGCGTGCTCGAAGCCGAACTCGAAGGCCGCGACATTCGCCAGCCTGTCACGCTCGCCGCCGGCGAATCCCGCACGGTCCGTTTCGCGCCGGAAACTTTCGCGGAGCTCCGCGTCCAGAATCCCGAATTGTGGTGGCCGCACCAGATGGGCGAGCCGGCCCTTCATCCGCTCTCGCTGCGATTCCTGATCGCCGATCGGGAATCCGATTCCGCGTCGATCCGCTACGGCATCCGCGAGATCACCTCCGACATCGACCCGCAGGGCCATCTCCTGTTTCGCGTCAACGGCAAACGCATCCTGATCCGCGGCGGCGGCTGGGCCCCCGACATGCTGCTGCGCGAATCTCCGGAGCGCCTGAAAACACAATTCCGTTACGTCCTCGATCTGAATCTCAACGCCATTCGTCTCGAAGGGCCCATGGAATCGGACGCGTTCTTCGATCGCGCCGACGAAAACGGAATTCTGGTTCTCGCCGGATGGACCTGCTGCGACTACTGGATGAAATGGACGGACTGGAAGCAGAGCGACATCGAAATCGCCACCGCGTCTCTGCGTTCCCAAATCGAAAGGCTGCGCAGCCATCCGAGCATGCTCGCGTGGCTCAACGGCAGCGACGAGCCGCCGCCCGCAATGGTCGAGCGCCCGTTCCTCGCCGTTCTGAAAGATCTCGACTGGCCGAACCCGGTTCTTTCCTCGGCATCGGAAAACATCACGCCGCTCACCGGCCGTACCGGCGTGAAAATGCGCGGCCCCTACGACTACACGCCGCCCGACTACTGGCTTGCCGACACGTCGAAATTCGGAGGCGCGTACGGCTTCGCCACCGAAATCGGCGCCGGCGTGGCGATCCCGCTGCAAAGCAGCTTGAACAAGATGCTGCCGGCGGACCACATCGTCCCCGGCGATCCGATGTGGAATTATCACGCCGGCTCCGAGCGCTTCAGCAACCTCCGCCATTTTGACGACGCGATGAAAGCGATCTATGGCGCGCCCGCTGATTTCGCCGACTACGAACGCAAAGCCCAGGCCATGGCCTACGATTCCGAACGCGCCATGTTCGAGGCCTACTCGCGCAACAAGTACACCTCGACCGGCGTGATCCAGTGGATGCTCAACAACGCCTGGCCCTCGCTGATCTGGCACCTCTGGGACTACTACCTGCAGCCCGCCGGCGGATACTACGGCGTGAAGAAAGCCTGCGAGCCGCTCCACGTCATGTATTCCTACGACGACCGCAGCGTCGCCGTGGTCAACAGCACGTACCAGCCCGGCTTGAATCTCAGCGTGACCGCGAAGCTTTTCGATTCGAGCATGCACGAACGCTTTGCAGTGACCGTGCCGGTCGACGTCGCCGCGGACGGCGTGACGAAAGCCGGCGCGTTTCCCGAGAAAGCGTTCGCTCCTGCGTCGCCCCTGCATTTCGTCGATCTCGTGCTGAAAGACGAGTTCGGCAAAGTGCTCAGCACGAATTTCTACTGGCTCTCGGCAAAGAAAAACGTCTACGGCTGGTCCGCCGAAGACAACGACGCTTTCACGCCCGTGAAATCCTACGAGGATTTCACGGCAGTCAGCTCGCTCCCGAGCGCAGGCAAAATCGGCGTCACGGCTGGTGTCGGGACCACCCGGGGAGCTGCAATCGTTTGGGTGAGCCTCCACAATCCGAGCGATCGCCTCGCGTTTCAGGTGCGGCTCGACATTCACGACAAGGACGCGCAAGTTCCAGCGCTCTGGAGCGATAACTACATTTCGCTGCTGCCCGGCGAATCGCGCGAGATCGCGACCCAACCTCTCTCTCCTGACGCGCTCAGCCGCGACATGGAAATCCGTGTCAGCGGCTGGAACATCGATCCCGAGACGATTCCGCTCCGTGCACGCGGAACAAGCGCAACGAGCCCCGGCGCATCGCATTGATGGCCGCGAATTCCCAGCAGCCTGCCGCCGATTCATCGCCTGTAAAACTCCGGCGCGCGCTGAGCCTCTGGAACTTGATCGTCATCGGCATCGTGATCATCCAGCCGATCGCGCCGATGGGCATCTACGGCACGATCAACAACGAAGCGCGCGGCCACGTGGTCACCACGATCCTCATCGCCATGGTCGCAATGCTTTTCACCGCTATCAGCTACGGCAAAATGGCGCGCGCCTATCCTAGCGCCGGCTCGGCCTACACCTACGTGGGCCGCGAAATCCATCCCGCGCTCGGCTACGTCACCGGCTGGGCCATGGTCATGGACTACATCCTCAACCCGCTGGTCTGCACCGTGATTTGCAGCGAACTCGCGCGCAATATCTTGCCGCGCGTGCCGTACGCGGTGTTTGCCGTGGCGTTCGCCGCGCTTTTCACGGCGCTGAACCTGCGCGCGATTCACACCTCGGCGCGAATCAACGAAGCGCTCGCGGCCGGAATGATGATCGTGGTCGTGATTTTCTTCGCTTTCGTCGCGCGCTCGCTATGGGGACTGCACGAGTACGGCGTCGGCTTTTTCACCCAGCCGTTCTACGATCCGCGCACGTTCAGTTTCAACGGCGTCTTTCGCGGCACGTCCCTTGCGGTGCTCACCTACATCGGCTTCGACGGCATCTCGGCTTTTTCCGAGGAGGCCGAGAATCCGCGGCGGAATATTCTGCTGGCCACCGTGCTCGTCTGCGTGATCACCGGCGTGCTTTCCGGGCTCGAGGTGTATGCCGCGCAGCTTGTCTGGGGCGGCAAGCCGTTCCCGAAGGACATGGTGGAATCGGCCTTCCCGCTCGTAGCGAGGCAGGTGGGCGGATTTTTTCTCTTCCACCTGTTGAATTTCACGATTCTGATCGCCAACGTCGGCTCTGGCATGGGCGCGCAACTCGCCGCCGCGCGGCTGCTCTACGGCATGGGCCGCGGCGACGCGCTGCCGCGCGGATTTTTCGGCGCGATCGAGCCGCGTCGGCGGATCCCGATGAACAACGTGCTGCTGATCGGAGTGATCGCGCTGACCGGCGCGTTTTTCATCAGCTACGAGCGCGGCGTCGAGCTGCTGAATTTCGGCGCGTTCATTGCGTTCATGGGCGTGAACGCCGCGGCATTCGTGCGGTACTTCTGGCGCGCGGACGCCAAGCGCTGGACGAACCTGGCCGCTCCGCTCGCCGGCTTCGCGATCTGCTTTTTCATCTGGCTGCATCTGAGCGCGCTCGCGAAAATTGCCGGTGGCGCGTGGCTGCTCGTGGGGATCGTCTACGGCGCGGTGCGCACGCGCGGATTTCGCGCCAGCCTCGTGAATTTCGACATGCCCGCGGACGAAGCATAGCGACACTTTTTCCTGGTTCGTTCGACGATTGGAATGCGCAAGCCCCCAAAAGTACAGGTCGTGTCCACCTGTACGAAATCTAAACCTGCGACCGGCTGCGCCCCAATCCTTCTCCGTGCTAGCCTCCTCCGGTAGTTCGAAAATGGAATTGAACGCTACAAGCGAAGCTGGCCTTCGCTGCTCGGACGATCCGAGCAACTGCTCTTTGACAACTGAATATGCGGTTCCGGGTGAAAGCGTGGGCCTTAAGGCCCACGAAACAAGCCCCGGTAATCATGGCTTCAGCCATGGGACTCTGCGTGGCGCCACCGCTTACAGACCACCAACAAAGTGACACACCATGCAAAGTAAATTTCGATGTAAGTCACTGAAAACAAAGGGAAGGGGTGCCTGCAAAGTGACACACTTTTTCAGGGCAGCCTGCGCGCGTTCGGTGCGTTTCTAATCGACAATCAATCCGAATAGAAACGTCCGCAACTTCATGAAAACAAACGATCGGTGCCCATTCTACTCGACAATAAATCGGGGGGGTATCGAGGGCGTTTCCTGCAAAGCCCGGCGTCAGTCGGGTTCCTGGGTGACGATGTGCACGTCGACGGCGGGGGCGTCCTTCAGGAAGCGGCTGATGGCGTTCATGTAGAGGAGCTTTTGCCAGCCTTCGACGGCGCTGCGGCCGAAGATCATCTGCGTGACGTGCTTTTCGCGGACGAATTTCGCGGCGGCATCGGGGACGCTCGCGCCCTTCAGGCGCACGGCGGTGGCGCCGAGGCTTTCGGCGAATTGCAGGTTCGCGGCGAGCGATTTTTCTTCGCGCGCGTCGTTTCCGTTGCCGGTGTCGACGTGGACGGCGAAAAGCTCGGCGTCCATGCGGCGGGCCATGCGCGCGGCGCGGGCGAGCAAGTACTGCGCGCGAGGATTCGAGCTGATGCACACGGCGATGCGCTCGCGCACGGCCCAGTTTTCGCGGATTTCCTTTTCGTCCATGTAGGACGAAAGGCTGCGATCGACCTGCTCGGCGACCTGGCGTAAAGCCAGCTCGCGCAGCGCGATCAGATTTCCGCGACGGAAGAAATTCTTCAGCGACTGCTCGACCTTGTTCTGGTTGTAGACGTCGCCGCGCTTCATGCGGTTGTGCAGCGCCTCGGGCGTGAGGTCGACCATCACGGTTTCGTCGGAAAGCGTGAGCACCCAGTCGGGCACGGTTTCGCGGACGACGATGCCCGTGATGGCGTTGACCGCGGGCGCGATGCTTTCGATGTGCTGGATGTTCACGGTCGAAAGCACGTCGATATTCGCCTGGAGCACTTCGAGCACGTCTTCGTAGCGCTTGCGGTGCTTGCTGCCGGGAATGTTGGTGTGGGCGAGCTCGTCGATCAGCGCGACCTGCGGCTTGCGCGCGACGATCGCGTCCACGTCCATTTCTCCGAAAACGGTTCCTTTGTACTCGATGCTCTTGCGCGGGACGACTTCGAGCTGCGGGATGAGTTCGGCGATGCCCTTGCGGCCGTGGGTTTCGACGACGCCGACGACGACGTCTTCACCGCGGCTGTGGCGGCGAATCGCCTCGGTGAGCATGCTGTAGGTCTTGCCGACGCCCGGCGCGTAGCCGAGGAAAAGCTTCAGCACGCCCTTGGTCTTCTGCGGGGGCGTGGTAACTGCCAGCCACTCTTCAGGCGTCTTGGCCACGGATTATTCTCTTTGGGGCATGCCCGGAAAGCTACGATAGAATAACGCGGTGCGCCCGCGCATTCTGATACGTATTTTACAGTTTCCAGCCGCGTTGTGCATCGTCGGCGGGATCGTCCTTTTGTATCACAAGGCAATCCTGGTGAACGCCACGACGGTGGCGCTGACCTTTCTCCTCGCCATTTTAGCGGTTGCCACGGTATGGGGTATGGCTGTGGCCATCGTGATGTCGGTCGTCGCCATGCTGGCCTGGAACTATTACTTCCTGCCGCCCACGGGGACGCTGACGATTTACGACCCGCAGAACTGGGTGGCGCTGTTCGCCTTTCTGGCGGTAGCGATAATCTCGAGCCATCTTTCGACGCGCGCGCGGCAGCAGGCAGCCGATGCGCTGGCGCGGCGGCGCGACATCGAGAAGCTGTACGCGTTCAGCCAGGGACTGCTGGAATCGCGCAACGTGATGGAGCTGGTGAACCGCATCCCGACCCAGATCGTGAATGCGTTCGAGGTGGGAGCGGCGGCGCTGTTCCTGGCGGACAAGCAGAAGGTGTACCGGTCGGGGCCGGTGGTGCCGCAGCTCGATACCGAGCGGTTGAAATCGATCCTCGCGCGGGACGAGCCGGTGATCGACGACACGAACAGCGTCTGCTTTTTGCCAGTGCGCATGGGCGTGCATCCGGTGGGCAGCCTGGGAATATCGGGGACAGTGCTGCCGCGGCAGACGCTCGAGGCGATTGCCACGCTGATCGCCGTCGCGATGGAGCACGCGAGGGCGGTCGAGCAGGTCGGGCAGACCGAAGCGCAGCGCGAAGCCGAAAAATTGCGGACGGCGCTGCTGGATGCGGTGACGCACGCGCTGCGCACGCCGCTGACGTCCATCAAGGCCTCGGTGACGAACCTGATTTCCAACCCGAACCTGGCATCGGCCCAGAAGCAGGAACTGCTGACCATCATCAATGAGGAAAGCGACCGGCTGAACCGGCTGGTGGGCGAAGCGGCGGAGATGGCGCGGCTGGATGCGGGCGAAGTGGAGCTGAACATGGAGCCGCTGCCGATCGATGATGTGATTACGGCGGCCCTCGATCGCTGCCATGGGTCGCTCGGCGGACGCGAGGTGCGCGTGAACATTGCTCCGGGGCTGCCGCGGGTACGCATGGACCTGGCGCGAGCGCAGGAAGTGCTGGTGCATTTGATCGAGAACGCGAATCAATACTCGCCGCCCGACCAGCCGATCACGATCACGGCGGAGGCCGCGGGCGATTTCGTGGTTACCAGCGTGGCCGATCGCGGCGCGGGAATCGACGACCAGGAGCGCCCGCTGGTGTTCGAAAAATTCTACCGGGGCAAGGACCAACGCTACAGCGTGGAGGGCACGGGCATGGGCCTGCCGATCGCCAAGGCGATTGTGGAGGCCCATGGCGGCACGATCAGCCTGACGAGCCAGCCCGGGCACGGCTCGGTTTTCTCGTTCACGCTGCCCGCGGACCGCAGCCGCGTGGCGCCGGTAGCCGTGCACTCATGAGCAACGCGAAAATTTTGATCGTCGACGACGAGCCGCAGATCCGGCGCGTGCTGCGGACGACGCTGACGTCGCAAGGCTACACCGTTGCCGAAGCCCGCACGGGCGATGAGGCGCTGGAGCAAGTCCGCACGGACCGGCCCGACCTGATTTTGCTCGACGTGAACCTGCCGGGGATTTCCGGGCTCGATACCTGCCGCGAGATCCGCGCGTCGAGCGACATTCCCATCATCATGCTGACCGTGCGCGGCAGCGAGCGCGACAAAGTGCAGGCGCTGGACGCCGGCGCGGACGATTACGTGACGAAGCCGTTCGGGTCCGAGGAGCTGATGGCGCGGATTCGCGCGGGGCTTCGGCGATCGGCGCCGGCGGAGTCGATGCCGCCGTTTGTCTCGAACGAGCTGAAGATCGATTTCGAAAAGCGGCAGGTCACGCTCAAGGGCCAGCCCGTGCGGCTGACGCCGAAGGAATTCGAGCTGCTGCGGCACCTGGTGGCGAATCAGGGGAAGGCGCAGGGCCACCGGCGGCTGTTGCAGGCCGTGTGGGGGCCGGATTACGGCGAGGAAACGGAATACCTGCGCGTGTTCATCAACCAGCTGCGAAAGAAAATCGAGCCCGACCCGAAAAACCCCCGATTCATTCATACCGAGCCGTGGGTCGGGTACAGATTCGAGCCGCCAGCGGAGAAAGCGCGAGCCGGGCGGACGGAGAAGTAGGTTTGTAGAGTGACCGTCGAGCAGATGAAGCAGGCGTGATTTCGGGCCGATTGGTTTTGCAGAAAGGAGAAGCGCATGGCGCCGCCGATTATCAAGCCGCCGTTTACTTTTGAAACTGCGAAGGCCAAGGTGCAGGCCGCGGAGGATGCGTGGAACTCGCGCGATCCCGAGCGCGTGGCGCTGGCCTACAGCGAGGATTCAGACTGGCGCAACCGCGACGAATTTCTTCAAGGGCGCGAGGCAATCAAGGCTTTTCTGCGACGGAAATGGGCGAAGGAGCTGGATTACCGGCTGAAGAAGGAGCTGTGGTGCTGGACGGAGAACCGCATCGCGGTGACGTTTCAATACGAGTGGCATAACCCCGTGGGGCACTGGTTCCGGTCGTACGGGAACGAGCTGTGGGAATTCGATGAGCAGGGGCTGATGCGGCGGAGGATCGCCAGCATCAACGATGTGCCGATTGCGGAGAGCGACCGGAAGATTCTCTAGAATCTCTCGGTAGGCGCAAGGCAGGGCCCAGCCGGCGGCGGATAGAGAATCAATCGTCCCTCCGGGACTTGGCTGTCTTTCTCGCGTTTCCCGGCACTGCGCTTCGCTTCGTGCCGGGCTAATTACGGTCGCCGCTCCGCGGCTTGGTATGGGTGCGTGGGTTTTGTGGGCCTGGAAGGGCTACTCTTCACCGAGGAGCGAGAGCATCAATCTCGTTCCAAAGGCGCCCGCCTTCCCGCCGCTACGAGAGCGCACCAACAGCGCTAGTGCATGGGGTGCGCGGCGTCGAGATCGAGGTTGAGGTCGAGGACGTTGACGCGCGGCTCGCCGAGGAAGCCCCACTGGCGGCCCTTGGTATGGCGCGCGACGGCGGCGCGCACGTCCTGCTCGCTGATGCCGCGCTCTTTCGCGACGCGCGGGACCTGAAATTCCGCCGCTGCGGGCGAAATGTCCGGATCGAGGCCGGAGCCGGACGCGGTGACGAGATCGACGGGAACGGGCGCGCCGGGATTGGTCGGCTGAAGCTGCTGCACGCTGGCGTTGACGCGATCGATCAGCGCTTTATTCGTGGGGCCGAGATTCGAGCCGCTCGACGCGGTGGGATCGTAGCCCGCCGAACCCGCCGCGGACGGCCGCGAATAGAAATATCCCGGCGCGGTGAACGGCTGGCCGAGCAGGTGCGAACCGACGAGCTTGTCGCCCTGCTTGATCAGGTCGCCATTGGCCTGGCGCGGGAAAATGACCTGCGCGAGCCCGGTGACCGCGAGCGGGTAGATGATTCCGAACATCACGGTGGTCGCCAGCGTGAACCAGATTGAAATCAGCAGATTCTTTTTCATAAGTGCCTCACAGTAATTTCGATCAGAGATCGCAATCCCCGGGCTGAAGCCCGGCTCGACTTGCGGTCATTTCGTGGGGCTCAAGCCCCACGCTTCCACCGGGCTCCAGAGCTCCGTTCAACTGCGCTCGACGGAAGGAAGATCCGAGACTCCAAACGCCGCCGTAAGGAACTTCAGCGGCTAAACAGACTGCGGAAAAAGGCAGTGAAGAGTGTCCTCCGGCGCTAAAGCGCATTGAGCGCAAGCCCTTTATGTCGGAGCTGAAGCTCCGACCCCTAAAAGGCGCCTTTCCCCGCAAACTGTGAAACCACGACCCACAAACCTTTTCGAGCCTGAAAAACCACAGATCAGAGCCATCTAGATGTTTCTCGGCGTCCGTGCCGCGAGCCACCAGCGGCGGGCGGCGATCACCGACCAGACCGCTTCGACCAGGCCGAACGGCCACGCGCCCTGCAGGAACCCGTAGACCGAAGCGAGAACGCAGGAGATCGCGAACATCAAAATGAAGATCGGATGGCGCCGTTCGAGCGCGTAGCAGACGACCATCACGGTGACTGCGAAGAGTCCGAAGAGGCTGAGTGGCGTCATGCCGCGTCCTTTGCGTATTTTGCGCAGAGAGATTCATTCATCACCTCTACTTTGCCCCAATTAGGCCAATCCGATGTGCGTAATGATCAAATCGATGAGCTTGATTCCAATAAACGGCGCGATGATGCCGCCGACGCCGTAGACGAGCAGATTCCAACGCAGCAGCGCCGACGCGCCGAGCGGGCGGTAGCGCACGCCGCGCAGGGCCAGCGGCACGAGCGCGATGATGATCAGCGCGTTGAAGATCACGGCGGACAAAATCGCGGACTCGGGCGTCTTCAGCCCCATGACGTTCAAGACATTCAAAACCGGGAACGCGCCGGCGAACATCGCGGGGATGATGGCGAAATATTTCGCCACGTCGTTGGCCACCGAGAAAGTGGTGAGCGCGCCGCGGGTGATCAGCAGCTGCTTGCCGATTTCGACGACTTCGATGAGCTTCGTCGGGTTCGAATCGAGATCGACCATGTTGCCTGCTTCCTTGGCGGCTTGCGTGCCGGCGTTCATGGCCAGGCCGACGTCGGCCTGCGCGAGAGCGGGGGCGTCGTTGGTGCCGTCGCCGGTCATGGCGACGAGCTTGCCCTTCGCCTGTTCCTTGCGGATAAGCGCGAGCTTGTCTTCCGGCTTGGCCTGCGCGAGAAAATCGTCGAGGCCTGCTTCGCGCGCGATGGCCGCGGCGGTGAGCGGATTGTCTCCGGTGATCATCACGGTGCGGATGCCCATGGCGCGGAGCTGGTCGAAGCGCTCGCGCATGCCGCCCTTGATGATGTCCTTCAGGTGGATGGTGCCGAGGATGTGGTGATCTTCGGCGACGAGCAGCGGCGTCCCGCCGGCATTCGAGATGTTTTTGACGCACTCTTCCACCTCGGGCGGCACGCGATTTCCGCTTACGGAGCAGTACTGCACGATGGCTTCGAATGCTCCTTTGCGGATTTCGCGGCCGTCGAGGTCCACTCCCGACATCCGCGTCATGGCGGAGAAGGGAATGAAATTGGCTGCGTAGTGCGGAAAGCTCGCGCCCGCGCAGATTGTATTGTTCCTTCGCGAGGATGACGATCGAGCGGCCTTCGGGAGTTTCGTCGGAGAGCGAAGAAAGCTGCGCGGCGTCCGCGAGGTCAGCTTCCTTCACTCCGGGGGCTGGAATAAATTCGGTGGCGCGGCGATTGCCGAGGGTGATCGTGCCGGTTTTGTCGAGCAGAAGCGTGTCGACGTCGCCCGCGGCTTCGACGGCGCGGCCGGACATGGCGAGGACGTTGCGCTGCACGACGCGGTCCATGCCCGCGATGCCGATGGCGGAGAGCAGACCGCCGATGGTGGTCGGAATCAGGCAAACCAGCAGCGAGATCAGCACGAAAATCGACTGCGGCGCGCCGGAATAGATCGCCATGGGCTGAAGCGTGACGACGGCCAGCAGGAAAATGATCGTGAGCCCTGCGAGCAGAATGTTGAGCGCGATTTCGTTGGGAGTTTTCTGGCGCTCGGCGCCTTCGACGAGCTTGATCATGCGATCGAGGAAGGTCTCGCCGGGATTCGACGTGATCATGACGATGATTTCGTCGGAAAGCACGCGCGTGCCGCCGGTGACGGCCGAACGGTCGCCGCCGGATTCGCGAATCACTGGCGCGGATTCACCGGTGATGGCCGATTCGTCGACCGAGGCGACGCCTTCGATGACTTCGCCGTCTCCGGGGATGAATTCGCCGGCGACGACTTTTACCTTGTCACCCGCTCGGAGCTTCGAGCCGGAAATTTCCTCAGTCGAGCCATCGGCGCGCAAGCAATGCGCGATCGTTTCCGAGCGGGCTTTGCGCAGCGTGTCGGCCTGAGCCTTGCCGCGGCCCTCGGCCATGGCTTCGGCAAAATTCGCGAAGAGCACGGTGAACCAGAGCCACAAAGTGATCTGGAGCTCGAATCCGTAGCCCGCCTGGTGAAGGGCATGGTCCCGGATCAGGTCGAACGTGGTGACCACCGAGCCGATTTCGACGACGAACATCACGGGGTTTTTCATCAGCGTGCGGGGATTCAGCTTGATGAACGAGTCCCGGATTGCGCCGGCGACGATGCCGCCGGTCCAGAGTGATTTTCTTTCTTCGCGTTTGCTCATGGCAGCCTCAGAAAACCTTTCCGGCGTGCATCAGCAGGTGCTCGAGGATCGGGCCCAGGCTGAGCGCCGGGAAAAATGTAAGTGCGCTGACGATCAGGATTACGGACACCAGCAGGAACGAGAACAGCGGCGTGGTGACCGGAAAAGTGCCGCTCGATTCGGGGACGATTTTCTTGCGCGCCAGGTTTCCGGCGATGGCGAGCACCGGGATCACCATGAAGAAGCGGCCGAAGAGCATGTCGAACGCGCCGCTGACGTTGAACCAGGGCGTGTTGCCGTTCAGGCCGGCGAAGGCGGAGCCGTTGTTCCCGGCCATCGACGTGTACGCGTACAAAATTTGCGACAGGCCGTGCGGGCCGGGGTTGCCGATCGACGATGTGCCGTAGGGCTTTACGATGGCCCAGCCGGTGAGACACAAAACCAACAGGCAGAAGATGAGCACCGTGATCATGGCCATTTTCACGTCGTAGGCTTCGATCTTCTTGCCGAGATATTCCGGCGTGCGGCCGACCATCAGTCCTGCGATGAAAACCGAAATTATGATGAAGACGACGATCCCGTAGAGACCGGCGCCGACCCCGCCGAAAATCACCTCGCCGATCATGATGTTGACCAGCGGGATCATGCCGCCGAGCGGCGTGAATGAGTCGTGCATGCCGTTGACCGCGCCGCAGCTCGCGTCGGTGGTGGTGGTGGCGAAAAGCGCCGTGTGCGCAATGCCGAAGCGGACTTCCTTGCCTTCCATGTTGCCGCCGGACTGCATCGCGCTAACGTGCTGGTCGACGCCGTGCAGAAGCGGATTGCCATGAGCTTCCATGGCGTAAATCACCGTGACTCCCGCGAGGCATAGGAGAGCCATCGCCGCCCAGACGGCCCAGCCGTGGCGCTGCGAGCCGGTCATGCGGCCGAGCGTGTAGGTAAGGCCCGAACCCAGCGACAGCATCATCACGATCTGCATGAAATCGGTGAGCGGCGTGGGATTTTCGAATGGATGCGCGCTGTTGGCGTTGACGAAGCCGCCGCCGTTGGTGCCGAAAATCTTGACGGCTTCCTGCGAGGCGATCGGTCCCTGCGCGATCACCTGGTCGGTGACGGTCTGCGAGGTGGTTTTGCCGTCGGCGCCGGTGGTCTGCACGGTTTGCGGGTTGAGAAGCTTCGCGGTGTCGTAGGGACGGAGGTTCTGGACCATGCCCTGCGAGACAAACACCAGAGCGATGATCAGGCACGCGGGCAGCAGCACCCACAGCAAGCAGCGCGTGCAATCGACCCAGAAGTTGCCGATGGTCTTCGATTCCTTGCGGGCAATGCCGCGAATGACGGCGATCGCGAGCGCGATGCCGACGGCCGCGGAGGCGAAATTGTGATAGGCGAGGCCGGCCATCTGCGTGAGATAACTCATCGTCGATTCGCCGCCGTAGTTCTGCCAGTTCGTGTTCGTGGTGAACGACGCGGCGGTGTTGAACGCGAGATGCGGCTCGACGCCGGTGAAATGCTGCGGATTCCACAGCCAGTGCTGGCCCAGGTGCAGGCCCTGAACGCGCTCGATCAGGTACAGCAGCAACATGCTGACGGCGCTGAAGAGCAGCATCGCGACGGCGTATTCCTTCCACTCCATCTCGTGCGATTCGTCGATGCCGGTGCAGCGATAGAGCAGCCGCTCGACCGGCCGCAGCACGGGGTCGAGGAAGGTGCGCTCGCGGGAAAATACGCGCGCCATGAAGACGCCCAGCGGCTTGGTGACCGCCAGCAGGACTATGAAAAACAGCGCAATTTGAAACCAACCGTTCGCAGTCATGTTCAGAACCTCTCCGGCCACAGCAGCGCCGCCAGCAGGTAGATGCCGGTCAGAACGCTGATTGCCAGTAGAACGATATCGCCGAGCATTTTGATGTCTCCCCTCTACTTCTCTACTTCAGCTTGTCGCAGGCCCAGACGTAACCGAGCGCGAGCAGGAAAAACAAAGCCGTGCAAGCAACGAAAGCAATGTCCAGCATCGAAGTTATCCTTTCGCGGTACGCTTTACAGCGAGGCGTCCCGTTCCCGATGGAAAGGCGGCTACACCGTTTTTCAGATAAGTCGCAACGACTGCCGCGCGCGCGGGAGGCTCGATCTCCTCCAGACGAGCATCGAACTCAGATACTGGCGCCAATTCGGGCCTCACCGTCGTTCGGGGTCCATTCTCATTCATGCCGCGCAGATTGTACTCTTCATCCCGCGCGCGGATGGATTGCAGCGGCACGATCACTGCGCACGTGTCGCGGCGGCGCCGGCGATTCGCTTCCATCACAAATTGCGCCAGAACGTAGACGTAAAACGAGAGCGTCGGCACGAGAGTTAGAACAATTAGTATGGGCATCTTAGTTCTCCTTCCAGATCCGGTCCCACGGGCCGAATCCAAGAGGGAGTCTACGCAGACGCCATCAAGAACGAATAAGGAAGGCGTAAAGCTTCCATAAGCAGCGGAACGGTCCGCAGACTCTTTATTCGCTCGCGGATGCACGATAGGCTCGGGTCTGCGTAGGGCAGGCTTGCGGGCGATTATTCGGAGCCTTGCGCGGCTTCGATGGAATCGAATAGGCAGAGGGCGAGAGACGGACCATGGCCGATCTGCATCGCGTGGTAATTCTGGGCGGGGGCTTCGGCGGGCTGAGCGCCGCGCTGCGGCTGAGGCGCACGCCCGTGCAGGTGACGCTGATCGACCGCTGCAACTATCACCTGTTTCAGCCGCTGCTGTACCAGGTGGCGACCGGGACGCTTTCGCCCGCGAATATTTCTTCGCCGCTGCGCTACATCCTGAAGCAGCAGAAAAACACGCGCGTGCTGCTGGCCGAAGCGACGGGCGTCGACGTTGCGAACCGCCGCGTCATTCTGAGCGACGGCGCGATCGAATACGACACGCTGGTCGTCGCGACCGGATCGAGCCATCAATATTTCGGCCACGACGAATGGGAGCAATACGCGCCGGGGCTGAAAACCGTGGAAGATGCGACCGACATGCGGCGGCGGATCCTGCTGGCGTTTGAAACCGCCGAGCGCGAGACGGACCCGGAAAAACTGCGCACACTGATGACCTTTGTAATCGTTGGCGGCGGGCCCACGGGCGCTGAGCTGGCCGGCGCGCTGGCAGAAATCGCCAACGACACGCTGCGCCGGGATTTCCGCAATATCGATCCTTCCAGCGCGCGAATCATTCTGGTGGAAGGCGGCGACCGCGTGCTGCCGGCGTACCCGCCGCAGCTTTCCGCGGCGGCGAAGAAGATGATCGAGCGGCTGGGAGTGACGGTGCGCACCGGCGCTGTGGTCACGGATATACAAAAGGATTCGGTGACCGTGCGCGAAGGCGACGCGAGCGAAATCATTCCGACACGGACGATTCTGTGGGCGGCGGGCGTGCTGGGCTCGCCGCTCGGGCGGATCATCGCGGGGGAAACCGGCGCGCCGGTCGACAAGATGGGCCGCGTGATGGTCGAGCCGGACCTCAGCGTTCCGGGCCATCCCGAGATTTTCGTGATCGGCGACCTGGCGAATTTCGCGCACCAGACAGGAAAGCCTCTGCCCGGCGTGGCGCAGCCGGCGATTCAAGAGGGCGACTACGTGGCACGCACGATCGTGCGGCGGCTGCGCGGCGAGAAGACCGCGCCGTTTCATTATTTCGACAAGGGGAATCTCGCGGTCATCGGCCGCGGCGCCGCGGTGGCCGACCTGAACTGGCTGCGGCTTTCGGGATTGCCCGCGTGGCTGATCTGGATTTTCATCCACTTGATGTACATCGTGGAATTTCAGAACCGGCTGCTGATCTTCGTGCAGTGGGCGTGGTTTTATTTCAGCTACGACCGCTCGGCGCGCCTGATCACGGGGAAAAATCCGTTGCCGCTCGACCTTTGAGGTTCAACCCGGCTCCCCAGTGATTTTTGCGCCTCTGCCGCCGCGGCGCGTATTAGAATCGAGGGAACCCAGCCAACCCGCCATGAAAAACTACGAGAAGGCAATCTGGGCCGTTCTGCTCGCGCTGCTGCTGGTCGCGTTGGGCGCGGTGATTTTCACACGCAGCTGGACCGATTACCGCGAGCGGTTGCGCGCCATCCGGCAGGCTTCGCGAAGCGCGGCAAATCCCGTCGATACGCACGCGCTCGACACGGCGCAGCAGCTCGCGCCGCTGGCGATCACGCACATCGAGCAGGACTACGCGCTGCAGGCGCTGCGGCTGGGCGATCATTCGGTCGATTTGGCGTTTTCCGCGGCGCTGCATGACGCAGCGGAGAACCCCGCGCCGCTCACTCCGCAGGCCAAGCAACTCTCCGCGCGCGTCAAGTCTCTCACCGCCGCGGTGGCCGCCGATCAGGCACGCATCGATCAGTTCACCGCGGCGATGGCGCGTGCGACCGGAACCGCCAAGGACGACTTGCAGGCGCTGATCGGCATCGCGCAGGCGCAGATCGCGCTGGACCAGGACGACCTTGAGGACGCGCAACAAGAATTGGTTGGCGTCGGCGGCGACCGCCAGGCTTCCATCCAGCGATTGATCGACCAGCGCAAAACAACCGGCACGACGGACGCTACTCTGCGAGTCGGCCCTCCCGCCGGCTCGGCGCCGTCGATCGAGCTGACGCAATTGAAGAGCATCGCCGCGGACGTGCGCGCGTGGATGTCGCTGCACGCCAAGGAACAATTGCTGGCACAGGCGTGCGCGGATGCGACGGCGCGCGCGGCGGCGCTTTCGGCGACGCATGCGGCGATCGAGAAAGATATGGAGGAAGGAAAATCGCCGGCGCTGAATTCGCCGGTTCAGGCAAGCGCCGACGGTTCGCAGCCCGCACCAGAAGCCGATACGCCGTTAACGCGGCTGCGCCGGCAAACAGAAGACAAGAAAAACCTCGCCGACATCGGCAAGCGCATCGAGACCGAGCAGCAGCTCGCCGCCGTTTATTCGAATTGGGCGGACCTGGCCGAGGCGCGCGCGAAGGGTTTCCTGCACGAAATCTTCGTCTCCGTTTTCTGGGTGCTGCTGATCGGCGTGGCCATTCTGGCGCTGAATTACCTGGTGCAGCGGCTTTTTGCCGGCGTGTCGCTCGAGCGGCGCGAGATGCACACGATGCGCGCGCTGATTCTGTTTTCGCTGCAGGCTCTGGGCTTGCTGTCGATTCTGCTGGTGATTTTCGGAATGCCGACGAACCTTGCGACGGTGCTCGCGCTGGCCGGCGCGGGGCTGACCGTGGCGATGAAGGATTTCATCGTCGGATTCTTCGGCTGGTTCGTGCTGATGGGCAAGGACGGCATCCGCGCGGGCGATTGGGTGGAAATCAACGGCGTCGGGGGCGAAGTGCTGAAGGTGGGCCTGCTGCACACCGTGATTCTCGAAACCGGAAATTGGACCGATGCGGGCCATCCGACCGGGCGGAAGGTTTCGTTCGTCAACAGCTTTGCGATCGAAGGCCACTATTTCAATTTTTCGACGTCGGGCCAGTGGCTGTGGGATGAAATCGAAGTGCAGGTCCCCGAAAACGCCGATCCCTACGCGATCAGCGAGGCGATTCAGAAGATCGCGGCGGAAGAGACGGCGGCAAACGCGCAGATTGCCGAGGGCGAGTGGAATCGCGTGGTGCCGTCCTACGAGAAGCGCGCGTTTTCCGCGGCGCCGTCGCTCAGCGTGCGCCCAACCCCACTGGGAATCAGCGTCGTGCTGCGATACATCACACGGGCCAACGAGCGATTCGAAGTGCGCGCGCGGATTTATCGCGCGGTGGTGGACTTGCTGAGAAAGAAGCAGATTCCGGAAGCGGCTGCCGCGCCCGCGGCACCGAAACCCGCCGCAAGCAAGGCCTGATCTCGTTTGGAGACCTTAGGCTAACGCGAAGATGTGGTAGCTGATCACGCCGAGCAGCACGCCGATGGCGGAGCCCGCCAGCACGTCGCTCAGGAAATGCATCCCCAGGACGATGCGCGACGCGGCGATCAGGATCGCAACCACCAGCAAGCAGCTCCACAGGAATGGATAGAAGAGTCCCAGCGAAATCGCTACCGCAAACGCCGTAATCGAGTGGCCGGAAGGAAACGAATATTTGTCCGGGGGCAGGATCGAGGCCCAGCAGTGCGGCTCAATTTCGCACGGCCTTTTGCGGCGGCTGGTGCGCTTGAGCGCGCGGAACAAAAAAATCCCCGTCACGGCGGCCGAAGCGCCCGCCCCGATGGCGGCGAAGCGATGATCTCCACCGTAGAGCACCAGAATCAGGCCGAGCGCGTACCAGAGCCATCCGTCGCCTCCCCGTGTGGCCACAATCATCAGAATGCGGAACCACCGCGGGGCGCGCCAGCGGTGCACGCGGCGCATCAAACGGTGATCGTTGGACTGAATCTGGTTCCAGACTGCTTTTGCGACGGTCATACCCACTCCTCGGCCGCGCGCTGCGGGATGCCGACCCAGCGGGAACGCTTGAGGGCTCGCGGTTGATGCAGAATCTCGGCCGCCCAGCGAGCGCTGAAGGAACGCTCGTCGCGGTAATTCATGTACGTGATGAGCGGGACCAGCGGGGCCAGCGGCGCGATCAGCGCGGTCCACGCTTTCTCGCGGATCATTTCCACGCCGATCAGGAAACAATCGCGCGTCAGTTTCGCGAACGAGCCGCATTCCCCTGCCACGCGGCCCTTCCCGGCCTTGAGCCCGGCGAAGAATTCCTCTTTATCGCGCGCCCCCGGCACTTCCGTGTATGCAGTGCCCACCGACGGCAGCGCGTGCGCGTCGCTTCCGCCGATGCCAATCTTCTCCCAGCGATGCGCGAGCTTCGCGGCGTAGCCGTTCGTGGACTCGAGCATGTGGCTGTTGCGCGTCTCGATGGCCGGGAAATACTCCTGGAACCAGGAGAAGTCCTCGCTCTCCCGGCGCCCGGTCACGCTGGAAAAGACGTGGTTGATGCTGAAGAAGATCCGGCGCTCGGTCAGATACATCAGCAGCGAGACCAGATCGTTGCGCCTCTGCAGGAGCTGCGCGTGCTGGCGCTCATGGAAGTCGTAAACGCCGATATGGACTTCCGTACCGCTGGGCATCCGGCACGTCAGCTCCTCGCTGAGGAAGAAATTCGGCTCGCTGCGCAGCGCTTCGGAGCCCTCGATCGAGTCGTGGTCGGTTAGCGTGAAAAGGTCCATGCCCCGGTTCTTCAGCAGGGCGTGGACTTCGCGAGGATCGCTATAGCTTTCGCGGCAGAATGCGCCGACAAACGGCGTCGTGCAGGCGCCGGAGAAGTACGAGTGGACGTGCATATCGCATTTCACGATTTCCACAGTAAATTCACAGGGTTACACGCAGATGAAAGCGCCGCTAACATTCTGAAAACACAGGTAGTTAACTGATCCTACACAGCTTCGACGCTTTTAACATAACTGTAGCAATTAATGGCCATCCCAGTGCCAGAATGACATCTCTATGGAGCGACCCTAAGTGGCGCGGATTGAGTTCGGGTTCTTCGACGCCGGAGGCGGCCACCGGGCGGCGGCAACGGCGCTCCAAATGGCCATCCAGGCCCAGCAGCGTCCCTGGGAAGCGCGCTTAACAAATCTGCAAGAGCGCCTCGACTCCCTCGATTTCATCAAGAAATACGCCGGGATACGGATTCAGGACGTTTACAACACGATGCTGCGCAGGGGATGGACGCTCGGAAGTCCGCAGCTACTGAAGGCTCTGCAACTTACGGTACGCCTGTATCATGGGCCGACGGTGAAGCTGCTTGCCGAGCACTGGAAAGAAACGCAGCCGGACATGCTGGTTTCGTTCGTGCCGCATTTCAACCGCGCGATGGGAGAAAGCTTTCGCCTGGCGTTTCCGGGTCGCCCGTTCGTAACGATTCTCACGGACATCGCCGACTACCCGCCGCATTTCTGGATCGAGCGTCAGGAACAGTATTTGATTTGCGGCTCTGATCGCGCGGTCGAGCAGGCGCGCGCGATGGGGCATTCCCACGATCGCGTCTTTCGCGCATCGGGAATGATCTTGCATCCGCGGTTTTACGACGCATCGGTTGAAGATCGCGCCGCGGGACGTGAACGCCTCGGGCTGCGGCCGGATCTTCCGACTGGGCTCGTGCTATTCGGCGGACACGGCTCGAACGTAATGCTCGAAATCGCCGAGCGCCTGGACCGCTCGAACCTCGACGTGCAGCTGATTTTCGTTTGCGGAAAAAACGAGAAGCTGGCGAACGCGCTGCGCGCGAAGAAGTCGCGCATTCCGCGTTTTGTCGAGGGATTTACGACGCGCGTGAACGAATACATGCAGCTCGCGGATTTCTTCATCGGCAAGCCCGGGCCCGGCAGCGTGAGCGAAGCTCTGGCGATGCGGCTACCGGTGATCGTCGAATGCAATGCCTGGACGCTGCCGCAGGAGCGCTACAACGCTACCTGGGTTGTCGAAAAACAGGTGGGCTTGGTGCTACCGACCTTCGCTACAATTGACGAGGCTGTCGCGCAGTTGATCGAGCCAGCGGCACTAGCGCGCTACCGCGCGAACGCCGCCGCGCTCGAAAATCGCGCCGTTTTCGAGATTCCCGAAATCCTTGAAAAGATATTCGAGCGCTCGGGCAGCGGCGGACTCCGTAACGACATTGCACAATCGGCGGACAAGCTCGCATATTTTACCCCGTAGTGAAAATACCTTGTCAGCAATGCTCCAGCTAAGTATCTTTGGCGAACGCTCATGGTTACACGTGAACAACTTCAGAATCTTGCCTTATTGCGACTGCGAGAAGCTGAGGCGTTGTTCGAGGCCGGACTCTACGATGGCTGTGCCTATCTTTGTGGCTACGTTGTCGAGCTCGCGCTTAAGGCTCGCATTTGTGCGACACTAGGAATTGTGGAATATCCCGAAAGAGATCGTTTAAGAGGTGCGTTCCTAATACACGATTTCGACGATCTCAAGCTACTCGCTGGGATGGAGAATGAGTTCACGGCAGCTCGTCCTGCCCTGCTGGCGAACTGGTCGATCGCAAGCAAATGGAAACCGGAGCAGAGGTACGACCCGCAGGGGACCTACGACAGAGCTGCCTCCGAGAAGATCCTGGATGCGGTTCGATCGAGATCCGATGGAGTTCTTCCATGTATATCTTCACGTTGGTAGATGACGTTCGAGAGGTTGTGGAAAAGCTGCGCACCGAGCGCGGGGATTTTACACTCGCCATGTTGTACAACAGCGGCGCGCTCCAAGCCGGCTCCAGCTGGAATCTCATCGTCTCTGCTCCTTGGACTGACGAACTTGGGATTAGCGAAGCCACTCATTTGATAGCCGAGGCATTGAACCGGGGGCTGGAGCCGCAAGACAAAGGGGCAATTTCCCGCGTGACAGTTCTGAAGACATCCGATCCATTTGTTCGCGATATGACAAAGCTTTATCCGGTCGCTGGGCCTGGTGGCGCACCGTTGAATCAAGTCACCGCCGGACAGATCACCGAGGGAAGCGCCTTCGTACTCTACTCCCAACGGGCCGCCTGACGCCCCCGTTCTGGGTCGGATCGCCATTTTTCTGCGACCAAACGGCCCCAGCCCCGTCTAATGGCTTGTAGCACTTCCTCCAGCCGTCCTGGCGCAGCAAATAGATCGAGGGCAGTGATTTCAGGCGCTGGCGCGCGTGGACTCGACCGTGCGCCGGGCCCGTGGCAGTATGGCGTACATCCAATGGTAATGATACCGAAGGGAGCCTAAAACCATGGCAAGGGCGACGTTTGCAGCGGGCTGTTTCTGGGGCGTCGAAGACGCATTCCGGCAGGCGAAGGGCGTCACGTCGACCGCCGTCGGCTACATCGGCGGCCACACCAAGAATCCGACGTATAAGGAAGTCTGCACGGACAAGACCGGCCATGCCGAGGCCGTCGAAGTGGAGTTCGATCCGAATCAGGTATCGTATCGCGAGCTGCTCGCCGTCTTCTTTCAGAGCCATGACCCCACGCAGCTCAACCGGCAGGGGCCGGATTACGGCACGCAGTATCGCACGGCGATTTTCGTTCACGATGCCACGCAGGAAGCCGAAGCCCGCGAGGCCGTGGCGGCTCTCGGCAAGTCGGGAATTTTCAAGCGTCCGATTGTGACGCAGATCGTTCCCGCGACGGAATTCTTCCGCGCCGAGGAATACCACCAGAAATATTTCGAGAAGCAGGGTATTCGCGCCTGCCATACGTCCTAGACCGCCCCGCTGTCTCGCTTCGGGGCAGCGGCTGACAACCGGAATGGGATGTTCTACTTACGGCAATTCGTTGACGTTTTCCGGGCGATTATTATAGTATTGTAAGGTTTTGGGGGAAACGGGCGGCGTACGTATTGCATCTAATGAAGTTGTACCCGTAAGGCGCGGGGCGGATTGGATGCGAGTAATAAAGTTTAGCGGCGTGTTCAGGGGATCGTCTTATTTATCCGTCCATATGTATCTAAATTAAGGGTGCGCCGGGGTGTCTCAACGGCCTTCGGGCTTGGATTCTGGGACGGCGGGCCGATTAGCAATAATGGAGAAATTGCGTGACGCTGGCTCTTGAAGAAAAATACGATCAGGTAAGACAACTCATCGCCATGGGCAAGGAGCGGGGCTACCTGCTCTACGATGAGGTCAACGATATTCTGCCCGCCGAGGTGCACTCCTCGGAAGAGATCGACGATCTACTCTCGACCTTCGAGCGCTACGGCATCGATGTGTACGAGGATCTGTCCACGGCGAAGGCTGCGCTCGCCGCGGCGGACGCCTCCGATACCGTGGAGACCACGAAAGAGGAGTCGCCGGCGGTAGCTTCCGAGGACGGCGACCTCGACCTCACGCCCGGAACCCTGGAAAAAACGAACGACCCCGTCCGCATGTACCTCCGCGAGATGGGCACCGTTCCGCTGCTGACGCGCGAGGGCGAAGTCGCGATCGCCAAGCGCATCGAGCGCGGGCAGCTGCTGGTGCTGAAGACCATCACGCGCGCTCCGCTCATTCTGAAGGAGCTTTTACAGGTCGGCGAGGATCTGCGCAACGGCTCCCGCTCGATCAAGGAAATCGTCCAGTTCGACGACGAAGAGCTCACCGAAGAAAAGATCGAAGCGAAGACCAAGGAAACGCTGAAGCAGATCGACAAGATCGCCAAGCTCTATCTGCAGGCGATGAAGCTGGCCGCCAAGCTCGAGCGCATCCCGCGCGCGAAGAAACGCTCTTACCTCCACGCGAAATATGCCGTGGCGCGCACGCGCATCGAGATGTCCGGATTGATGCGCGAGCTGGATTTCAACCTGCTCGAAAAGAAGCGGCTCATCGACAAGATTCACCAGACCGTCGAGCGCGTTCATTTCCTCGAACGCGAAGTCGTCAAGCTCGAGCGTCGCGTCGAGGCCTCCAAGGCCGACGTGCAGGCCGAGGCGCGCAAGGATTTGCGCGCGCGCAAGCAGGAGCTCGGCGAAATCGAGCTGGCTAGCGAAGTCAGCCCCGCGGAGCTGAAGCGTGCGATCCAGGTCATCCTTCGCGGAGAAGCCGAAGCCGCGCAGGCAAAAGACGAGCTGATCGAAGCGAACCTCCGCCTCGTCGTTTCGATCGCCAAGAAATATACGAACCGCGGATTGCAGTTCCTCGACCTGATTCAGGAAGGCAACATCGGCCTCATGAAGGCCGTCGACAAATTCGAATGGCGCCGCGGCTACAAATTCTCGACCTACGCGACCTGGTGGATTCGCCAGGCCATCACCCGCGCCATCGCCGACCAGGCCCGCACCATCCGCATCCCGGTGCACATGATCGAGACGATCAACAAGCTGGTGCGCACGCAGCGCCAGCTGGTGCAGGAGCTTGGCCGCGAACCTACTTCGGAAGAGATCGCGAAGCGGATGGACATTCCTGTCGCGAAAGTGCGCAAGATTCTGAAAATCGCGCAGGAGCCGATCTCACTCGAGACTCCCATCGGCGAAGAGGAAGATTCGCATCTCGGCGATTTCATCGAGGACAAGGCCGTCGTCTCGCCCTCCGACGCCGTCATCAACCTCAGCCTGAAGGAGCAAACTTCTTCCGTGCTGAAGACGCTCACGCCGCGCGAGGAAAAAGTGATCAAGATGCGCTTCGGCCTCGACGACGGCAGCGAGCACACGCTCGAGGAAGTCGGCCAGTCGTTCGCCGTCACGCGCGAACGCATTCGCCAGATCGAAGCCAAGGCGCTGCGCAAGCTGCGCCACCCGTCGCGCTCACGCAAGCTGCGCGCCTTCCTCGAAGGCTCGGCCAACGACTACTGATCCCGGTTGCATGAAACTATAGGGGCGCTGCTTTACCCTAAGGCACGAAGGGTTGGCGCGCCCCTTTTATTTTGCCAGAAGCGATTCCGCGCTTCGCTTCGTGATTCCGGTCGCCCGCCGCTAGCACGCCACGAAATCGGCACCGCAAAATTTCGCCGCGCCCATCCCACCGGACATATCATGTCCGTATGGCGGCCAATCTTGACGTCCGCAGCCTGACAGTCGAGTTGCCAACTCCCGCCGGATGGGTGCTCCCGGTGAACGACGTCTCGTTCGCCCTCGGCGCCGGCGAAACTCTCGGCATCGTCGGCGAATCCGGCTCGGGCAAGACGATGCTCGCGCTCGCGCTGATGGGCCTCGAGCCGAAAGGCGCGCGCCTCACCGGCGAAGCCTGGTTGCGCGCACGCACGGCAACCGGGAACGGCTCGTCGGCTTCTTCGGGCGACAATCTGCTCACCGCGTCGCGCTCCAAGATGTGGGCGCTGCGCGGCGGCGAAATCGCCATGATTTTCCAGGAGCCGATGACGGCGCTCAATCCCGTCGTGCGCATCGGCGCGCAGGTCGAAGAAGCGATTCGCGCCCACGAGCCGCGCCTCGCTCGCAATGAGGTCCGCCGCCGCGCGATCGAGTCGCTCGAACGCGCCGCCATTCCCGAACCCGCGCGCCGCGCGCGCCAGTATCCGCACGAGCTTTCCGGCGGCCTGCGCCAGCGCGCCATGATAGCCATGGCTCTCGCGGCCGGCCCGCGCGTCCTGATCGCGGACGAGCCGACCACCGCGCTCGACGTCACCGTGCAAAAGCAGATTCTCGAGCTGCTCGCGACGCTCCGCCGCGAATTAAAACTTTCGCTGATTTTCATCACGCACGATTTCGGCGTCGTCGCCCAGATTGCCGACCGAGTCGCGGTGATGTACGCCGGCCGCGTGGTCGAGCAAGGCCCCTCCGATGAAGTGCTGCGCCGTCCGCGGCATCCGTACACCGAGGGCCTGCTCCGCGCAGCGCCGCGACTCGCGCGCGAAAAGCTCGTCGCCATTCCCGGCACGGTTCCTCCGCTCGCCGCGCTTCCGGCCGGCTGTGCGTTCGGCCCGCGTTGCGCGCGGCACGTCGCCGAATGCGATGCGGCCGTGCCCGAGCTGATTCACGCCGCCGGCGCGTCCGAAAACCATCGCGCGCGGTGTATCCTTGTCAAATAAATTGGCGCGATAAATCGCCCGGCGGAAATGGAAAGCCACGAACAGCAGAAAAATCTGGTCCGCGAGCAATTCACGCGCACGGCGCAAATCTTCGGCGACTACGCAGTCGCCAGCCGCGTGGCCGAGGCGGAACTCCTTGCGCGCATGGTGAAGGCCGGCCCGGCTGACCGCGCGGTCGATCTCGCCTGCGGTCCGGGCACGCTCGCGCTGCGGTTCGCGCGCCACGTGCGCTGGATCTGCGGCCTCGACCTCACGCCCGCGATTCTCGAACGCGCGCGCCGCGCCGCCGCCGCGGAACGCCTCTCCAATCTCGAATTCGCGATTGGCGACGCGCAGGCTCTCCCGTTCGCCGATGGCTCGCTCGACATCGCCGTCACCAGCTATAGCCTCCACCATTTCCCCGATCCCGCGCGCACCATCGGTGAAATGGCGCGCGTGGTGAGGCGCGGAGGGCGCGTCGGCATTCTCGATATTTTCGTTCCCAACGATCCGACTGTGTCTGCGCTGAATAATCGCATCGAAATCCTGCGCGATGCCTCGCACACGCGCACGCTCGCGCGCGAGGAATTCGAATCGCAGTTCGCGGCGCACGGGTTGCGCGTCATCGAGACCGCCGTTGAGGAAAACACGCGCGCGTTCGATCATTGGATGCTCGTCGCCGGATCGAAGCCCGGCACCCCCGCGTACATCGAGGCGCGGCGCTTGATGGAAGCGTCGATCGCGGACGATTCCGCGTGGTTTCATCCGCGCTACGAGCCGGGCGAAAACGGCGAGCGCGAGCTGGTCTTCACGAACACGGCGCTCTTCATCGCCGGTGAGAAAATCTAAGATGGCCGCCGACGCCCTTCTCGAAGTCCGTGACCTACGCAAAACCTACGCGCTCGCCGGAAGCCTGCTCCGGCGCGTCGAAGGCGATCCGGCGCGCTCAGCCGGCGGCACCGTCGGCGTCGATGGCGTCAGCTTCTCGGTCGCGCCAGGCGAAACGCTCGGCATCGTCGGCGAATCCGGCTGCGGCAAGACCACTCTCGCGCGCATTCTGCTGCGGCTGATCGAACCCGATTCCGGCGAGATGCGTTTTCGCGGCCAGGACTGGCGCAGCGCCCGCGGCGCGGAACTCCGCGCGCTCCGTCGCCGCATCCAGATGGTGTTTCAGGACCCAATCGCGTCGCTCAATTCGCGCATGCGTGTCGGCTCGATCGTAGGCGAGCCGCTGGCGATTCACGAGCCGGGTCTTTCGCGCGCCGATCGCAACGCGCGCGCGGCGCAAATGCTCGCGGCCGTCGGCTTGGGCGCCGAAGCGCTCGAGCGCTTTCCGCATGAATTTTCAGGCGGGCAGCGCCAGCGCATCGGCATCGCCCGGGCGCTGATTTTGCGGCCCGAGCTCGTGGTCGCCGACGAGCCAGTCTCCGCGCTGGACGTTTCCGTGGGCGCCCAAATTCTCGACCTGCTCGACCGCCTTCGCCGCGACCTTTCGCTCACGCTGATCCTGATTTCGCACAGCCTGCCGGTGGTCGCGCAGCTCGCCACGCGCGTTTCCGTCATGCAAGCCGGCCGCTTCGTCGAATCCGGCACAGCGGATGAAGTGCTGCGCGCGCCACAGCATCCCTACACGCAAGCCCTCATCGCCGCCGTCCCTGAAATTCCCGCATGATCCGCCCTCAGCCTTCGATGCGCCGCTCGACGTAGCACAAGAGATAGGAAGCCGCGGCCCCGGCGGGAATCACGAGCCACCAAGTATGGTTCTCAACCAGTGCTGTGGTTCCCGAACTGAGAAAGGCCAAATCGGTTCCGCTAATATGAGCGACGCGTTGAAGTCCCCAGAACACCAACGCCCACATGAACAACAGAATCGGCCCGAGAACCGCCCCGGTGCCAGCCCAAACATACGGCGACCTTGCCCCGATCGCTCTCGTCACTCGTCGCAGAACATAAGATCCAAGGAGAAGGAACGGAGCCCCAAAGAGGAGAATCAAGTAAGTAAAGAAGAACAGCCCGCCTAAGGCGCTATAAGGGGGACTCGGCACTCCTAACGTCCGGATAGCGTCAAAGTACGAGGCAAGACTCATTGCCACTCCACCGAGCAACCACCCGGCGAGATAGAAAAGCCAGCTACGATGCCGCTTAGTGCTCAAATCCGCCGTTCGATGTTGGGGAAATCCAGCCAGACTTTCACGCCGCAGAAATGCGAGCCCTCGGTGCAAATCGGCGTGGAAATCCCCGAGCGCAAATGGCACGGCGGCCCGATGTAACGCCCGAGAGCGGGAAACGCCTCGCGCACTTGCTGCACTTCTTCGATCGAAGCCTGGTAAATCTCTTCCTGCGCGTTGAAGCAAGTGCGCATCGTCCACTTATGCAGCAGGTGCAGCAACGAGCCGGACTCGACCAGCCGGATCGCCTTCGCATTGGGCAGCAGGTAGAGCGCGAATTCGCGCGGCGCGCCGCGATCGAGCAATTCGTTTTTCGCCGCCCATGCCTCTTCCATTGCTTGCTGATAGATTTCGCGCGCGCGCGGGTTGTCGCGGATCAGCATCGGCGTGATGTAGTCGGGCGAGCGCGTGTCGGCCAGCGTCAGCAGCGGCCGCGAGCCGGGGACCATGCGATGCCGCTGATCTTGACTATCCGCCGTGTGGCTGATTTTCTTCGCGAACGTGAAATGCGCGTGATCGAGCGCGCGCATCATCGGCGCGTGCACGCCCACGTTCAGCGTTTCGCGCCGGTACGGATTCCGCGCTGGATTCATCACCCGGTCGAGCGCTTCCGCGTCGGCGCATTCCGCCGCGGTCAGGCCCATCACCGCGCGATACGCCTCGGCAATCGCTTCGACCGCTCGCGGTGACAAATCCACCAGCCGCGACGTGCGCCCCGCAAGCCGCGCGTCGAATTCCCGCGCGAACGCCTCGCCGTCGCGCGGCGGCTGCTGCCATTCCGGCATGTCTTCCATCGCGCCGTTGTCGAACCGGTCGAAAAACTGCGCATCGACCTCGCGCACGCGCGCCACCATCTCGCCGACCACGTGTCGCGCCTCGCTCGGCGTGTCGTTCGCCGCCTGCATGCGCCACAGCCGGTAGAGCACGATCCCGGAAATCGTGTGCACCATGGTGGTGAACGCCGCAACCGGCAACACGTAGCGGGCCACTTCGATCGCGCGCTTCTCCGATTGCCGCTCCACCTTCTGCGCGCGCCGCGGATGCGACATCGCGCCGACGTGCCAGATGTCGCCCAGGATCGCGCGCGCCGCCGGCTCGAGCACGCGCGTCAGCTCGCGGTAGTGCTCCCACGCGCGCGCCACCGCGCGTTCGTAAATGGCGCGCTCGGCCGCGCCGAATTGCGCGCTCGCCGCTGGAATGTAGGCCTGCGCGCGGTCCAGCCGCACGTAGCGCTGGCTCTGCTGTTCGGAATTGTAAAAGGGATGCGCGTGCAGGAACGACCAGACGAATTGCCGGCTCACATTTTCGAGCCCGAATTCGAAGTGCGCGTGCTGGAAAACCGTGTGGTGCCCGCCGAAAAACGTCCCCGAGCCGATCGTCACGCGCTGCTTTTCGGTGACTTCCTCGGGAACCACCAGATGCGGCGAGTAGCACGTCCGCGCCGCCGCAATCGCCGAATCCAGCGGATGCACGAACGCGTTGCGCAGCGTCACGCGCGGCGCCGCGGTTTCGACCTGCGAGCCGATGGGCGAGTCGGGAACGGGAGACAATTGCGTGGCCATCTGGCGCCATTCTACACCAGCGGAGGAGGAAGCAGAGGAGGCACAGGACGCACAGGAAGCGGAGGAACAGACGCGACTACTTGCTGCAGGTGAGGCAGCGCAGCGGTAGGCGCTGGCGCGCCGCCGGTTTATGTCGGAGCTAAAGCTCCGACCCCCTAAAGTGCGCGCGGCTTTTTTGTCGGAGATCCCTTCGGCTCCGCTCAGGGCAAGGAAGCTCCGACCCCCCTAAAAGGCGGGAAAACGAGGCAGTGGAAACGGCCGAGGCGAGGCAACAAGAGTGTCTCACTTGTTTGGTACCGCTTTTATTTGTTTTCAATGAGATAGAGCAGCAAACAAGTGGAACGGTGTCCCACTTAATTGGTGAATCGAAGCGGGGAGGCAGAGAGGCAAGGATGCAGGGATTGGACCACGCGTTCCGGCTGACGGTGTAGGAAGCATCGGCAGAAGCCGAACGGCGCGCGAGGGAGCGGGTTCGTCCGAGCGCGGCTGTGCCTCGGGCGACAGAGATCTTCGTAAGAGCACAGACACGTTCGGCACCGCTCTCGCGACCCTCAGTGCGAGCAAGAGTGTCCGTGCCACTCAAAAGCCCAAAAGGTGGCGAGCTTGCCGAAATCATCTAGGTTGTCCTAATGGACGCTGCGTGTCCCGATGCAATCGCGGGCGCGGCGTCTCTCGGCCGGAGTTGGGCCGGGATTGCGATTCCTGCGTGCCCTCGTACAGGGGAAGGGCACGCTTTGAAGGCTACAGACGAATTTCGCGGATGTCTATGGACCTACGGTTACAGGACCAGATCCGGGCGTCTTTGGCGGAAGCGGAGATCGTCAAACTCCCATGGTTGCGTAGATTCGCATGATTTTCATGACGTTGGCGCAAGCCAGCAAGGGGTGCAGAATCCGATGCGCCTTTTGGACAAAGCGAGTATAGGGTAGCGGTGCGCCGCCATCCCGTTGGATAAGTCCCGTCGGCAGTTGGTGCCGCGCTGAAGCATGTCCGATATCATTGCGAAGTTGCCTATCGAGCAGATCACTCCAACACCGATGCCACTGCGGAAGTAATGGAAGCCATTTGCGCTTACGCGCACTCACCAATTTTGTAAAAGCGTCTAAATTCTTAGGAGGATACTTTGCCGCGTCCGGGTCCATTCCGGGTACCGGCACGAATCTGTTGGGATCGCCGTGCACGTCTGCATTAACCGTCCCGATAACCCAGCGTAGAACCTTGTGCGACGTCTCAAAGGTCTGGATATACAAGTCCCTTAGCACCTCGTATTCGTCCCTAAACAGTCGTAACTGATCGACCTCGGGCTGATGCGCCTCGGGGAGGATGTCGCACAAGAGACCGGGAAACACTGCGCCGATCAATTCGACGTAGCGTCCCGTTTGCTCGAAAATGTCCCTCTGGGTGTTAGTGAAAGCCGATGTGCCGATCTCACTCTGTGCGAACGAGACAAGCTGTTTGAAATTGCTTCGATCGTGAGACCACAGGTCATTCCAGGCAACTTTCATCTCCAAGAAGTATCCTTGTGGGTGTAACGCCCACATCGGAGCGAAGAATACGGTGTAGAGGTGATGAATCGCATCATCGCGGTGCCAGTCTGCGGCCGGGAGCGGTTTGTCTTTGGGTAGCCATGACCTGAGGGCTTCGTCGAAGTGATGCGCGTCGTGGTTGAGATAGTATGTTGAAAGGCGCGAGAGCCTTTTCCAGTCTTTCTCAATCACGTGCTGCATTTGATAGAAAACTTGCTGATACTGCAGAATGCCGTCGGTGCCAAGCCATTGGGCAAAAGTAAGGAACGGAGATCCTCCGGGATCTCCCATGCTCTTGGTACCTGGAAAAGAAGGGATTTCCGGGTTGATTGACAGCACCTCCGTACATCCTTCCTCCGAACGCAGTCTTCGTCCGTCAGCGAGCTCTAGGCCAGTCTCTGCGCCCCCACCCCAAATCAGCGCGCCTCTCGTGGCGGCCTGACATCTGGGGCACACATAGAAGAAGCCCTGTCGTTTCTCATGTCCGACGCCGAGCCTAAGGATGATGCCAACCTTGCATCCCGGGCACTCCACCGGATATCTCGTAATGCCCATTTCAAGCTAGTTTACCAAGAACGCCGTAGACAGGGCTCGCCCTAAGGCTGGAGTTCCCAATGATTTAGTAACGTATTTGTGACATCATCTGGCGACCAGGGAGACGTTCTCATGACGAAAGCTAAAGCGATTGCTAAGGCGCTGCTGAAGAGTTTGATCTTTCTGGCGCTGCTCGTCTGCTTCCGGTTCCTTGGGGACTTTTCCTTTCAACAGAGCGTCGTCCTCGGCGTGGCGGCGTGGATAGCCTACGGTCTGTATGAGAAGCTGAATGCCTCGCGCACTGTTTCCAACGTGTTTTCGCCCTTCTGCGTTTCCATCTACCCTAATTGGTACGAGCTCCTATCCGATCTCACACTCATGAAAACTGAAGACGAATGGCAGCAGCTATGCAGGGCAGCAAACGAAAGGCCGGAACGCGAGTACACAGTTTTCCGCCGTGGTTTCACGTTCACTGTGATCAAGCCACCTGCGGATGACGGCCTGCTTCCTGGTCTGACATTTTGGGACAACCGGAAAGTGTTCTTGGCTGAAGTCGAACTCTCCGAGCCCGTCATCGAAGTCGAAGACAACTTCAGCCTACCCGGGAGGGGAGAAGAACACCCGTTCCTTCATCACCCTAAGTGGTCCACCCTACCAAGGTTCTGCTTCAAGTGGGGAACCGCGGGATATGAGATCGGGTTGGAGGTTCAAGACGACTGGTGGGAGCATCTCTGCCGAGACAAGGAAATCGGGGAGCTATCGAAGATTAAAGGGGACAGGGACCATTTGTGTGGAACAACTCGGTTGGTCATCGCCACGCTCCCCTACTCCGAGTTTAGCCTCTACTACGGGAAGGTTGATTACAACGACCTAACGAAAGTTCAGGAAGCGATGGACAAGCAGCTCGAAGCAAATGGATGGAAGCGCAAGGTCGAACGCGACTCCGAAATTCGCGACCCGTGGTCTCACGTGGAGCACAAGTATTTTGCAGTCTCGCATCGCAGCATATAGCCGCGGTTTCCATTGAACTGCCTGACGCAGTAAGCGCAGCTGCTACTTCTTCGCGGCCGCCATCGAGGCTTTCTTGTCCGCGTACTTCTTCGTGAAGCGTTCCACGCGACCGGCCGTATCAATCAGCTTCTGCTTGCCGGTGAAAAACGGGTGGCAGTTCGAGCAGATTTCCGTGCGAATCTGGTTGCCCTTGATGGTCGAGCGCGTCTCGAACTGGTTGCCGCAGGCGCAGTGCACCGTGACGACGTGGTAGTCCGGATGAATACCTTCTTTCATTGAAAGCTCCTGTCTGCCGGCCGGTCTGCGCGAAGAAAAGCTCGGTGACACGTTCGCGTCGCTAGGCCCGCGGGGAAACTCCATTATACGCGAAATCTCGTCGCTTTCATCGATTAGATGAATGTTTCGGCTTCTGGGATTCGCCGAGCAGGGCGCGGCGAGCAGCGCCCCTACGAGATCCCGGCGTCAGGAGCCGGTGAAAAAGAGCGGCAGGCCGAGCTTGGAGTGGTAATTCGGGCGGTAGCGCTCCGTGTTGTAAAGCGTGGCCACGTCCACTTTGCGGGCGCCGAGGCTCATGTCCGGCAGCGGGATGTGCGTGTAGCAGCCGCGCTGCACACCGATCATGCGGCCTGTGATTCCGTCGCGGATCAACTCGACGGCGATGTTGGCGAACGTGGTCGCCACGATCTGGTCGATCGAATCGGGCTCGCCGCTGCGCAGGTCGTAGGTCAGGTCGCTGATCATGGTTTCCTGGCCCGTCCGCTTCTGAATCTCTTCCGCCAGCGCCGAGCCGATGTCCACTTTCTTCCGGTGGCCGAAGGCGTCCGCCTCGCCATATTCCTTGACCGCGCCCTCCGTCCACATGGCTCCTTCGGAGACGATGATCAGGGCGTAGTTGCTCGGATTGGCGGCCTTGTCTTCCATCAGCAGGCCGCAGACGCGGTCGAGATCGAACGGGTGCTCTGGAATCAGGCAGCGCGTCGACGTTACATACGCCGTGTAGAGCGCGGTGAAGCCCGCATCGCGGCCGAAGATCCGGAAGATTCCAATGCGTTCGTGCGAGCCGATCGTCGTGCGCTGCCGCGTGATGGATTGCTTCGCGCGCGTGATCGCCGTCGAAAACCCGATGCAGTACTCGGTGCCCTGCACGTCGTTGTCCATCGTCTTCGGAATGGCGATCACCGGAAAGCCCGCCGCGGAAAGCGCGGAGGAGAAGCTGAGCGTGTCGTCGCCGCCGATCGTGACCAGGCACCCGATGCCGAGCTTTTCGAGATTCGACAGCACAATCGACGTGAGATCGTACGTCTTGCCGTCGAACGGCAGCCTTTTCAGCTGCTCCTTGGGAAGATGCTTCGGGAGCTTTGATTCCGGCACCTTGCGCGGGTTCGTGCGCGAAGTGTGCAGCACCGTGCCGCCGGTGCGGTCGATCGTGCGCGTGTTGTCGCGCGTGAGTTCGCGGATATAGGTGGGGTCTTCCGCGCTGGTCATGTAGGTGAGCCCGCCCCACCCGTTGCGAATGCCGATCACGTGCCGGCGAATTTCGCTGCTGCCGTATACCACGGACTTGATCACCGGGTTCAGGCCGGGAACGTCGCCGCCGCCGGTCAGGATGCCGATCTTGTGGTTCGCAGTCACGGTGTTCTTCTCCGGCCGCGTCCCTTCGCGCGATGCTCGATCGAATCGCGCGTCCCCTTGGGGCGCGGCGCGCCCGCACACGACAATCATAAGGGGAAAGCGGGCGCGTGGCGAGCAGCTGTTCCAATAGCATCGATCACAAAGTCGGATGAGTACATGGGCCCGCTGCGCCGATCCGGTACAATTGATTTGCCGGATGAGTCGTTGTCGCCGGCCAAAACCTTTTGGAGCTTCGCATGCGCCGCTTCGTGCTGATTCCCGCGGTTGTTCTTGGTCTCTGCATCGGCCTGGCGCCCGTTTTCGGCGCGGCGAAGCCGCTGCAGATCTACTTCATCGACGTCGAAGGCGGCCAATCGACGCTGATCGTCGATCCTCAGGGCGAATCGCTGCTTGTCGATACCGGCTGGGACGATTTCAACGGGCGCGACGCGGACCGCATCGTGGCCGCCGCGAAATCCGCCGGCATCGACCACATCGACGACGTGATCGTCACGCACTACCACTCCGACCATGCCGGCGGAGTGCCGCAGCTGGCGAGCCGGATCAAGATCGGCGCGTTCTTCGATCACGGCGCGAACACCGAAACTTCCCCGGCTACGACGAACGCCTACAATGCCTACGCAAAAGTCGCGGAGCAGGCCAGGCGCGTCACGGTGAAACCCGGCGACGTGCTCCCGATCAAAGGAATGCACGTCGAGGTGCTGGCCGCGGCGGGCGAGGAAATTACCGAGCCGCTGCCGGGCGCGGGCCAGCGGAATCCCCTGTGCGCGTCCGAGCCCGAATATCCGCCCGATTCGAGCGAGAACTCGCGCTCGGCCGGCGTGCTGATCACGTTCGGCAGATTCCGGTTCATCGATTTGGGTGATCTGACCAACCGGAAAGAGCTCGGCCTCGCGTGCCCCAAGAATCTGATCGGGACCGTAGACCTGTATCTAGTGACGCATCACGGAACCGCGCATCCGGGAACGGGAGACGGTTCGGGCGCGCGCGCCATCGTGCACATGCTGCATCCGCGCGTCGCGGTGATGAACAACGGCGCGGTGAAAGGCGGGCATCCGGTGGCCTGGCAGATCGTGCACGATTCACCGGGCCTCGAGGATTTCTGGCAGCTGCACTACTCGCTCGCCGGAGACAAGGACCACAACGTGGCCGAGCAGTTCATCGCCAACGTCGGCGGAGAAGATCAAGGCGACTACATCAAAGTCACGGCTGATCCTGACGCAACGTTCACGGTGACCAATTCCAGAAACGATTTTTCCAAGACGTACAAGAAATAGCGGCGAAACTTCCCGAAGATCATTGCCTGAGCGTGGCCAGCACTTCGCTGAATTCAGCGTGGAGGCCGCTGGGAAGCACCTCCAGGTCCACGATGCGCCGGACCAGCTCGAGATTTCCCCGCGGATCGTCGTAGGCGCGGTTGATGTCCGCGATGCTGATGCGGCGCTCGTCTTCGTGGACGCGCTCAAACGTGTCGCCGGCTCCGACCATGCCCTCTTCGACGACCGAAAAGTAAATTCCCGAACGGTGGCTGGCCCAGAACCGCTTCACCATGTCCGCGCGGCCGAAGCGGATGCCGAGCTTGAAGCAGGGCATGCGGGGCTGCGCGACTTTGACGACGGCGCCGCCGACGCGGAATCGATCGCCGATGAACGCGTTTGCTTCCAGAAGACCCTCGGTGGTGAAATTCTCGCCGAAATTTCCCCGGGTGAATTCGTAATCGGGCAGCTGCGCGCGCCAGTAATCGTAGTGCTCGGAAGGATAGGCGTAGACCGCTTTGTTCTTGCCGCCGTGCACGGTCAAGTCGGACTGAAGGTCGCCATCGAGATTCATGCGGCGCAGAAGAAGCGGTCCGGGCACGGCCGATTTGAAAATGCTGGTGAGCACGTCCTGGCCGTGGGCGTCGCGCACGGTGCGCGGCAGGCCGACGTTGAGCGAGATGATTTTCATGGCCTTCATGGCGTGCAGTCCAGGACCGCGGCGCCGTTGACGCGGTCGCTTTTCAAATCATTGAGCGCGCGATTGGCTTCGCGCAGCGGATAGAGCGTGGTCTGCGAGTGAATGGGAATTTCGGCGGCGACGCGCAGGAAATCCTCGCCGTCCTTTCGCGTGTTGTTGGCAACGCTGCGGATCATGCGCTCCTGATAGAGCAGATTGTAATCGAAAGAGGGAATCGGGCTCATATGAATGCCGCCGAGAACGAGGACTCCTCCTTTTTTCAGAGCAGCGAGCGCCGGAGGGACGAGTTCTCCGGCGGGCGCGAAAATGATCGCCGCGTCGAGTCTTGCGGGCGGCGCGGCCGTGGCTTCGCCGGCCCAAACGGCGCCGAGCTGGAGCGCGAGCTGCTGGTGCTTCGCGCCGCGCGTGGCGGCGTAAACTTCGACGCCCCAGTGGCGCGCGACCTGAATCGCGACGTGGGCCGCGGCGCCGAAACCGTAAAACGCGAGGCGCCCGCCGCGCTGGATGCCCGAAAGACGCAGGCAGCGAAATCCGATGATGCCCGCGCAGAGCAGCGGCGCGGCGTGCTCGTCGGCGAATGAGCCCGGAATCGCGTAGACGAAATCCTCGGGCGCTACGGTCAGCTCGGCGTAGCCGCCGTCGACCGTCCAGCCGGTGAACGTCGGGTGGTCGCAGAGATTTTCCGCGCCCGCGCGGCAGAATTCGCACGTCTGGTCGGTGCTGTGCAGCCAGGGGATTCCAACGCGGTCGCCGATCTTGAATCGTCGCGCGCCTTCCCCGAGCTGTTCGACGGTACCCACGATTTGATGCCCGGGAATTACCGGGGACTTTTTCGGGGGCAGCTCTCCCTCGACCACGTGGAGGTCGGTGCGGCAAATTCCACACATTTTCACGCGGACCAGGACTTCGCCGCGCGCGGGTGCGGGGTCGGGCGCGTCGGCAAATTCCAGCGGATTTCGCTCGACGGGCGCGGGGGAATGGAGCAAACAGGCCTTCACCGACCCCCCCGTTTTTGTGTCGAGTAGAACGTACACCGATCGTTTGTTTTCAGGGAGTTACGGCGATTTCTATTCGGCGTGAGTGTCGAATAGAAATGGGCGGTTTGTAACCGAGGAAAGTCGCCCCGCCAGACACAGCGCGAGGGCCGCCCCCGAGGGCATCGGGGACCCTGACTGGCACCAAGCTGACGTTCGTTGTTCACGCGACCATCTTAATACGTGCGGAGGGGCGCGCAAGATGGAACGCCTGTGGACTTTATTTTGAGAGACCGAGAGCCGGGGCTGAAGCCCCTGAACACAAGGTGACACTTTTCGCGGGGTTGAAAACCCCGCGCTTCCACCCGGCCGAAGGACCTCGGGCGCAAAGGCACTTTCGCCAAGGCACTCAGGGCAGCGGGAATGGCAGGCGATTGAGGTGGACGGGGGCGGCGGCGCTAAAGCGCCAATCAGGAGATTGGCGGTCCCAGGGGGGCTGCAAAATAGCGCCGCTGAAACCAGAGAGAAACATTCACGAGGCCGATGAGCGCGGGCACTTCCACCAGGGGCCCGATGACGCCGACGAACGCCTCGCCCGAATTGAGCCCAAAGACCGCAATGGCCACGGCGATCGCCAGCTCGAAATTGTTGCTTGCAGCGGTGAAGGAAAGCGTCGCCGTTTTCGAATAATCGGCGCCGAGTTTGCGCCCCATCCAGAAGCTTACGAGAAACATCAGGACAAAATAAATGAGAAGAGGCAGCGCGATGCGCAGCACGTCGAATGGCAGCCGGACAATGAGGTCGCCTTTCAGGCTGAACATCACCAGGATCGTGAACAGGAGAGCCACCAGGGTAAGCGGACTGATCCGCGGAATGAACTTCGTCCGATACCACTCCTCTCCCTTTGCGCGCAACAGGATGAAGCGGGTCAGCATCCCGGCGAGGAACGGCACGCCGAGGTAGATGAACACGCTTTCCGCGATGGGACCGATTCCCACATTGACGACGGCGCCCTTCAAGCCGAATTTTGCGGGAAGGACCGTGACAAACACCCAGGCATAGACGCTATAAAACAGCACCTGGAAGACGCTGTTAAATGCAACCAACCCGGCTGCGTAGTCCGTATCTCCCGCCGCCAATTCGTTCCATACGATCACCATGGCGATACAGCGCGCCAGGCCGATCAGGATCAGCCCGCGCATGTAGGCCGGTTGCCCGTGGAGCAGGGCGATGGCGAGGAAGAACATCAATATCGGTCCGATCACCCAGTTCTGCACCAGGGAAAGCGCGAGGACGCGGCGGTTTCGAAACACGCTGAACAACTTTTCGTAGCGGACCTTTGCCAGCGGGGGATACATCATGACGATCAACCCGATGGCGATGGGAATATTCGTCGTGCCAACTTGAAAGCGCTGAACGAATTTGGCCGTGCCCGGAATGAAATGTCCGAGCGCCACGCCAACGGCCATGGCGAGAAAGATCCATAAGGTCAAATAGCGATCCAGGAACGAGAGACGGCCGCGTGGAATTGGAACGCAGACTTGTCCTTGCACGTACGGGGTCGTCGACACGGCTGCCTCAGTGGATCGGAGTATCGCGCTTGGCGGATTCAGCCAGCGCTTCCTTGCCGATGCGGTCGATTTCTTTCTTGATGGCGAGTTTATCGAGGCTCGCGAGAGGAAGACAGAGAAACAGACTGATGCGGCGTTCGAGAATCATGAAGGCCTCGCGGAACGCCTTCTCGATCTGTTCCGGCGTGCCCGCGACCGCCGCCGGATCGGGCACGCCCCAATGCGCGGTCATGGGCTGGCCCGGCCAAACGGGACAGATTTCCTTCGCGGCGTTGTCGCACACGGTGAAGACGAAATCGAGCTTCGGCGCGCCGGGCTGCGCGAATTCGTCCCAGTTCTTGCTGCGCAGGCCCTCGGTCGTCAGATGGGCGGCCGCAAGCAGTTTGAGCGCCTCGGGCCGCACGGTGCCGGCCGGTTGGCTGCCCGCGCTATAGGCGGTGAACGTGGGCCGGCCTTTCCGGTTCATGATGGCCTCGGCCATGATCGAGCGCGCGGAATTTCCGGTGCAGAGGAAAAGAACATTGTAGCGGCCGTCCATTGGCTACTCCTTCGCGCTTTCGGAGGCGGCACAGCATTCCGGCTCGCAGCACGATTTGTCGACCGCGCACTGTGCCGCGGCGGATTTGCGGGCGCGGATGAAGGCGCTGGCAAATTTGCCTTCGATCTGAGGCGCGATGGCGTCGACGTCGATGCCCTTTACCGTGAGGAACTGGCGCGCGTCTTCGATGTTGTAAACGCGCGTGGGCTCGATTTCGATGTCGGTGAATCCGGCGGCCGCGAGCTTCGCGCGATATTCGGACTCTTCCATTGCGCCGGCGACGCAACCGACCCAGAGCTCGACGCTTCGGCGGATGTCGGCGGGCACGGGGCCGCGCACGACGACGTCGGAGACGGCAAACCGGCCGCCGGGCTTGAGCACGCGGAAGGCTTCCTGCAGAGACGCGGTCTTTATTCGCCGAAAGATTGATCACGCAATTCGAGATGACGACGTCGACGGAATTCCGCGGCAGCGGAATATTCTCGATTTCGCCCTTGAGGAACTCGACGTTGGCGACGCCGGACTTGCGCTGGTTTTCGCGAGCGAGCGCGAGCATGTCGTCCGTCATGTCGAGGCCGTAGGCCTTGCCGTTCGGAGCGACGCGCCGCGCGGAGAGAAGCACGTCAATGCCGCCGCCGGAGCCGAGATCGAGGACGATCTCGCCCGGCCGGAGCTCGGCGAGCGCGGTGGGGTTTCCACAGCCGAGGGACGCGGCGACCGCGTCGGCCGGCAGCGCGGCGATTTGGGCGCCGTCGTAGAGATTTGTGGTGATGGGATCGCAGGCGCTCAATTCAGCCCGCCCTCCGCAACAGGCGGTGCTTTCCGGCCGCGACCTGGCGCGCGGCTTCTCCGTACTTGGATTGAATGGCTTGCTTGATGTCGCTTTCCGGCATGGCGGCCTCCCGGCAATATATTCGCCCTTGCGAATATGACTCAGCCTAGCGCGGGCCGATATATATGTCAAGACGAATATGATGTATACTCGGCGCATGGCCAAGGCACAGGCGGGATTCTCACTCGACGTTTTATTTCGCGCGCTGGCGGACACCACGCGGCTGCGGCTGCTGAACCTGATCGCGGACCGGGAGATCTGCGTCTGCTATTTCGTCGAGATTTTGAAGATGAGCCAGCCGAAAATTTCACGGCACCTCGCTTATCTGCGAAGGGCCGGGATCGTGGCGGCGCGGCGCGAGGGCAAATGGATGCACTACCGGCTGGCGATCCCGAAGGACGAAGTGGCCGCGAGGATTTTGCGCGAGGCGCTGCGACATTTGCGCGAGCGGCCGGAAATGAAACGCGATGTGGCGCGGCTGAGTTCGGCGTGCTGCGCGCCGCAGAAATTCGTGCTGCTGGAGGGAGCGCCGGCTCCGACGACGGTGGGGGCGGCGGTTCAATAGTGGAAGATGCCCGCCTAAAGGCGGGCGCTACGAAACCGCCTCAATGGCGCGGTGTCGCTAAGTTTATTTGCCGGGCATCCGCCGGGGCGGATGCCCCTACGAAACCGTCGACGATTGAGATTGTGGGTGAGGCTAGCCTGACCTCACCCACAACCAATATCCGACGTTAGCTAGTGGCCGCCGTTGTGTTCGCCGTGTCCGTCGCCGCCTCCCGCATGCTCGAAATTGAACATGTCGAAGAGGTCGCTGATGGCCGGGCTGTTGATGGGCACGTAGGGATTGAACCGCAGCGAGATCGGGTTGGGGAAATTGTCGCGGCTGCGGAACGTCAGCGGCTTCAAGCCCCAGTTGCGTTCGATGAATTTCAGGATCGAGACGTGGTCGGCGTAGGTGTGGTTCACGTGGCCGCCCTTCGTGAACGGCGAGACGATGATGAGAGGAATGCGCGGCCCGTCGCCGAAGAAATCGAGCGGCTGGATGTAGCCGGAATCGTAGAAGCCGCCGCCTTCGTCGACAGTGATGAAAAACGCGGTCGTCGCCATCAGCGAGGGATTGGCGGTGAGGTGATCCATGATGTTTTCAACCATGCCCTCGAAGAGATCGAACTTCGACGAGGCCGGATGGCCGTCGAGCAGGCCATCAGGCTTGACGAATGACACTGCAGGAAGCGTGCCGTTGTCGACCGCGGCGAAGAAATCCGTCGTGTCCTTGATATGCGCGGCGCGCTGCGCTGGGTCGCCCATGATCGCGTTCGCGTAGGATTCGAAGTTACAGATGTTGCAGTAGGCCGCGCCGACCTCGACCAGCGGATTCGTGCTGGTGGGATCGTGCTGGAGCGCGACGGCCGCGTTGTACGCCCCGCCGTAATAAGCCCAGGAGACTCCCTTGTCATTGAGAGCGTCGCCGATCGTGCGGACGTTGCTCGGCGGGACCGATCCGCCGCTGGCGATGCCGACGGTGTCCACGGCGCCGTCGGGGAGGAATCCGGGCGAGTCGTTATTGACCATGTAGAAGCGGCCGGGCTGGCAATTCGGATCCGGATGATAGAAGAGCGAGTGCAGGTATTCGCGGATGGGCGCGATGCCGGGCTGAGTCGGGTCGGCGCATTCCGTGAAGTTGCCGTCGAAGTTCAGGTCGACGGTGTAGACGTCGTCGGTGCCGGGCAGCGGATTGGGATTGGCGATGTGCGACGGCGGCGTGGTGGGATTGCCTTTGCCGTCGGACCAGAAGATCGCGTCGCCGGTGCCGAGCATAACGTGGTTCGCGCCGGTGCCGCCCATGACGGCCTGGTGATAGTTGTCGCTGATGGTGTATTGATCGGCCAGGCTCTTCAGCACGGGGACGTCTCCGGCCTGCATGTTGTAGAACGCCATTGAATTTCCGCCGCCGTTATCGTCAACTTTGCCGCCGCTGGCCGGATCGGGCTGGTTCGTGTAGTTCACGATCACGAAGGGGTAGAGGTCGCTCAGGCAGCCGGAGGGATTTTCGAGCGTGGCGGTGAAGACGCTGCAATCGGACTGCTGCCACATCTCGAAGAGGCGGTGCGTTGTGTCGCCCGTGTAGGAATCGTAGGGAAGGCTCGCACCCTTCAGCGGGAACGGGCCGTTCGGGAGGTTGTTGTAATTCTGGACGCGCGTGTCTGGATCGGGCAGGGTGAAGCTCTGGCCGAGGCCGGTCCCGCCGGTGGTAAGGAGGTTTAGATCGTCGGCGTCGAGAGACGGTTCGACGGCGGCGAGCAGCGGGGCGGGCGTGCCCGGAGGAAAGATGGTGGCATTCGGCGCGAAATTCAGAGTCGGCTGGGGAAGGGTCTGATAGGGCGCCTTGAGGAAGAAGGGCAGGCTGACGAAATACTTGGGAGCGAACGGCTTGATCGCCTGGAATTGCGCGGCGCGGAAAAAACGCGGGCCCGGAGTGCCGTCGGCGTTGATGATGCCTTTCGAGAGCAGGTTCGAGACTGGTTCGCCGCTCTTGGAAACGTAGGTGGCGAACAAGTGATCGAAGCTGCGGTTCTCTCCGATGAGGACGATGACGTGTTTGATGGGCGTCTCGGTCTGTTGGGCATGATTCGGCGCGCTCGCCTGGCTGGGGGATTGGGCGGACGCAGTGATGGGATTCAACGTCAGCGCGAAAATGCAGGCGCCGAGGGTCATGCGTTCACAGAACTTCAACAGATGCTGCGCTGGCTTCATGCTTTTCCTCCGGTGTGAACGGCTCAGCCGTTTGTGGAACAACGTCGCGCGAGGTTAACGGGCAAGCAGATGGAAAGAATCAAGGCAGGGTTAATGAAGGATGAAGTTGCAGGAGCGGGCCCGGGAAATTAATTCACGCGGGGGAAACGATTTAGATTGGGGCGTTCATCGAGAAATAATGTAACGAAACCGAGGGGAGATACACCCCGGGACCCGCACGGCGTCGCCAGGAAAAAAAGCGGCGCCGAAAAGCGGCGCCGCCTGTGTGCGGAGATGGGTGAAGCGAGCGACTACGCCCAGCTGTAGCCCTGGTTCGCGAGCGGCAGCGAGCGGACGCGCTTGCCGGTGACGGCGAAGATCGCGTTGGTGATAGCCGGCGGCATCGGCGGAAGAGCCGGCTCGCCGAGGCCGGTCGGAGGATTGTCGGTCTTCAGGAAATAAACGTCGATCTCGCGCGGGGCCTGGGTGAGGCGCAGAGGCGGGTACTGGTGGAAATTGCTCTGCTTGGCGCGGCCCTTGTCGATGGTGATCTCGTAGCCCATCACGTGACTCATGCCTTCGATCACGGCGCCCTGCGAGATGTTTTCGGCGGCCGTCGGATTAATGGCTCCCTGGCTGCCGATGTCGCCGACGACCCAGACCTTGTGAATCTTGAGCTTGGTTCCCTGGATGACCTGCACCTGGGCGACTTCAGCGAAATAACCGCGATGGCTGAAGTGGAATGCGACGCCCATGGCGGTGTCCTTGGGCAGCTTGCGTCTTGCCCCAGCCGGAGCGCTCGGCGACGGTCTTTAGCACGCCGGTCATGCGAGCGGCGTCGAAAGCCACCGGCGCGAACGCGACGGGAGTTCCCGGCGGCGGGGCCGCGGGCGGCAGAGGCGTCCCGGCCAGCATGTCGAGCCGGAACTGAAGCGGATCTTTTCCGGCGGCGTGCGCCAGCTCGTCGATGAACGACTGCATGACGAAGGCGATGGCGTTGCTGCCGGGAGCGCGCATCGCGCCCATGGGAACGCCGCTGGGCATCATCGAGCTGAGCTGCGAGAAATTCGGAATGAAGCGCGACGGAAATTCCTCGCCCGAAAGGCCGGCGCTCTGCGCGAAGCGGCCGTTTTCGCCGAAGGTGACGAAATGGTTGCGCCACGCGACGAGCTTGCCGTTGGAGTCGACCGCGCCCTTGAGGAAGTGGAAGCCCGCGGGGCGATAGAAGTCGTGCGCCATGTCCTGTTCGCGTGTCCAGAGAAGCTTGACGGGCACGCCAACCTGCTTGGCGATGTACGCGGCCTCGACCATGTAGTCGTTGGTGAGGCGCCGGCCGAAGCCGCCGCCGATGCGCGTGAGATGGAGCGTGATGTCCTTCTGGTCGATGCCGCAGGCCTTGGCGGTTTGCCCGACGCCGCTCGCAGGCGTCTGGCTGGGTGCCCAGAGTTCGAGCTTGCCGTCCTTGAAGGAGGCGGAACAGTTCTGGGGTTCGAGCGGCACGTGCGAGAGGAACGGATAATAGTAGGAGGCTTCGACGACCTTGGCGGCGCCGGCAAAAGCGGCGTCGACGTCGCCGTCCTTGCGCAAAACCTGGCCGGGATCTTTCTTGGCGAGGTCGTCCGCGCCGGCCGCGTAAGTGTCGCTGCCCTGCTTGGCGGTCGGGCCGTCGTCCCAGACTACTTTTAGAACGTGGTCGCGGGCGTGGCGCGCCTGATACCAGCTGTCGGCCACGATCGCGACGCCGCCGGCCAGCGCGCTCGGGTCGGCGCTCGGCTCGACGATGAAGGCGTGACGAATGCCCGGCTGCTTCTTGACTTCATCCAGATTGGCGCTGACGACTTTGCCGCCGAACACCGGGCACTTTTCGTAGTTGGCGTAAAGCATGTCCGAAGTGGTGAAGTCGATGCCGAAGACGGGCTTCCCGGTCGCGATCTTGTGGATGTCGGGATTCGGGGTCGAGTGCCCGATGATCCGGTAGTCCTTCGGATCTTTCATCTTCAACGTCTTCACGTCGGGAGGTGTGAGCGCAGCTGCCTTGGAGGCGAGTTCACCGTAGCTTGCGGTGCGTTTGCTGGCTGAGTGATGCACCTGTCCGGGAGTGGTGGTGCATTCCGATGCGGGCACACCCCACGTCTGCGCCGCGGCGCTGATGAGCATCTGGCGGCCGGCGGCGCCCACCTGGCGCATGGGCTCCCAGTTCAGCGGCGTGGCCGTGCTGCCGCCGGCGATCTGCATACCGTATTTCGCCGCGTTCAGGTCGGCCTGCTCGATGCGGACATTCTTCCAGTCGACGTCCAGCTCCTCGGCGATCAGCATGGGCAGCATGGCCTTCACACCCTGGCCGATTTCGGGATTCTTGGCGATGAGCGTGACGATGCCGTCGGGCGCGATGGTGATGAACGAAGACGGAAGGAGATTGACGGGCGGCCCGAACTGCGGGGCGGCCAGGACTTCTTTCAGCGGCTCGACGTAATAAGCGAGCAGCATGCCGCCGCCGGCGATGGCGGACGCGCGGAGAAATGAACGGCGGCTAACCAGTGTCGTTTCCATGGGACCTCCAGCTTGCGTATTCGTCCGGCCCGACGCTTTAGGAATGAGCTTCGGCAGCGGGCTCTTTCGTTTGCTTGGCAGCGATTTCGGCTGCTTTGTGAACGGCTTTGCGAATGCGGAGATACGTGCCGCAGCGGCAGATGTTGCCGTCCATTGCGGCGTCGATGTCAGCGTCCGTGGGATGGGGATTCTTCGCGAGCAGGGCCGAGGCGGACATCATCTGCCCGGCCTGGCAGTAGCCGCATTGCGGGACGTCGATTTCCTGCCACGCGATCTGAACGGGATGAGTGCCGTCCGCGGAGAGGCCTTCGAGCGTGGTGACGTGCTTTCCCGCGGCGCTCTCGATGGCCGTGGTGCACGAGCGCATCGCCTCGCCGTTGATGTGCACGGTGCAGCAGCCGCACAGGGCCATGCCGCAGCCGTACTTCGTGCCGTGAAGGCCCAGGACGTCGCGAATCACCCAAAGAAGCGGCGTGCCTTGAGGTACGTCGACGGTATGAGGCTGGCCATTCACGGTGAGTTTGTATGACATGGAGTCACCTCCGAAACCTGAGGGCTAAAACCCAAACCAACGGGAAGCAAGGTAGCACCGGGGCGGAGGAGTGTCAATTCGCAGTCTTTGCAACTTATTGGAAACACGCCGCATACGGTTCGGTATGATTTGATCCGTATAATTGAATCTACGGGAAATGGTGTTCCCCGTAGGGCGTAGCCCGGCAACGATTCTTGGCGTGGTCGAACCATTCGCGCATCGCGAACACGGCGGGTCCTTGATATACAAACCGGCGGAAAGACAGAGAGGCGCAGCATGGATTCGCCCGCAGGCGGATTGGGCGAGGAATCTGCTTTTCTTCTCTTAAATCGCGCCCTTCTGCATCTGGTCCGCGATGTATTCGGATTGTCGCAGCGCGAGCGCCACGATCGTCAGCGTGGGGTTCTCCGCGCCGCTCGATACGAACTGGCTGCCGTCCGACACGAAAAGATTCTTCACGTCGTGTGACTGGCCGTGGCGATTCACCACGCCGTCCCGCGGATTTTCCGACATGCGGTTCGTGCCCATATTGTGCGTGGACGGGAACGGCAGGCGGTGCAAGGTGCGCTTCGCGCCGATGGATTTGTAGATTGCGTCGGCCTGCTGGAAGCCGTGGTTCTGCATGGCGATGTCGTTCGCGTGGTCGTCCACGTGGACGTTGGGAATCGGCATGCCGTACTTGTCCTTGCGATCGGGATGCAGCGTCACCCGATTCGTTTCCCGTGCCATGTCTTCGCCGATGATCCACACGCCCGCGATATTCGCGTAGTTGTCGACCCAAAAAGCGCGGTCGCGCCCCCATTCGCCCGGCATCAGGTTTGTCGCGAAGCTCGGCAATCCCTGCGGAAGCGTTTCGAGATTGTAGCCGCCGGCGAATCCGCGCTTCGTGTCGAGCCGCGCCTCGTCCATCACGATGCCGCCGTTCGAGGTGCCGCGATACATGTGCACGGGCTTTTCGAATGCGGCGAAGACGAGCGACGTGGTGTGGCGCATGTAGTTTCGCCCGACTTGCCCCGAGGAGTTCGCCAGGCCCTGCGGGAACACGCTCGAAGACGAATTCAGCAGGAGGCGCGGGCTCTCGATCGAATTCCCCGCAACGCAGACGATGCGCGCCTTCTGCCGCTGGAGCGCGCCGGTGCGGTCGGCGTAGACGACGCCGGTCACTTTGCCGCTCGCGTCGTGCTCGATGCGCAGCACCTGCGATTCGGCGCGCACTTCGCATTTTCCGGTGGCTTCCGCCTGCGGAATATCGACGTAGAGCGTCGACCATTTCGCCCCGAAGGTGCAGCCCTGCACGCAGAAGCCGGTCTGCTGGCAGCCGGCGCGGCCGTCCCGCGGGACGGGATTGATAGCCAGGTTGGTGGTCCAATACTTCGTGTAGCCGATTTTTTTCGCGCCGGCGAAGAGAACCTTGCAGTGGTTGCTGGCGGGCAGGCGCGGAATGCCGTGGGTGCCGGTGACGCCCATGCGCGTCTCGGCGCGCTCGTAATACGGCTCCATCTCCTTGAGGTCGATCGGCCAGTCCATCAGATTGGCGCCCGCCATCGCCCCATAGCGCGTGCGCGTCTTGAATTCGTGCTCCTGAAATCGCAGCGCGACGGCGCCCCAGTGTACGGTTGTGCCGCCGACCAGCTTGCAGATCCACGCGGGCAGATCGGGCGAGGTTTTCGCGACGTACCACGAGCCGGAGGCCGTGCGCGGGTCAAGCCAGCTGAACGCGCCGAACATTCCGATTTCATCGTTCTGAAATTCGGTCATTTCCATGCGGCGTCCCGGCCTCGAGGACGACGACGGAGATTCCTTTTTTCGTGAGTTCGTTCGCCAGCGTGCCGCCGCCGGCGCCGGAGCCGACGATCGCCACCACCGATGAATCATTCAGATCAAATTTCGCGGGCACTGTTTCACCTCACACCCAAACTGGTTCTTAGGGGGTCGGAGCTTCAGCTCCGACATTAGAGCTTGCGACCAGCGCGCTTTAGCGCCTGAGGACAATTCTTCACTGCCCCTGCTATCATCCCGAATCCACCGCCCCCGTCATTCATGTGTCATCCCGAATCCCCGCGGTCCCCGCGGGGTGAGGGATCTGCTTTCTGCTTTCTGCTTTCTGCTTTCTGCTTTCACTCTCACTCTCACTCTCACAGCCAATTGATGTCGTTGAATCCGCGATGCAAATACCCGCCCTTGTCGGACGACGGCCCTTCGTACCCGAATTCCGGCCAGAGTTCGGGCTGGTTGTAAAGCGGCGTCATCGTGCCGGTATAAACCTTGGTGAAAAACGCGCCGCCCTCGATCTTCTTGATCGCTGCGACGCGGACGCTTTCGTCGGTGACGTCGGCGTATGGCTTGCCAGCGGAGGCCCCAGCAGAGGCGATTGTCGCGGCGTTGAGCTGGGCGACGCCTTCGGAAAGCAATTTGCGTGTGGCGGCGTCTTTCGCGGCTTCGTCCTGGAGCGGCGCGATGGCCTTGGCGTAAAACGAATCGTCCAGCCTGTCGTGCGGGAAAAGGTCGCGCGTGAATTTCAGCAAAGCGCGCGATTCGTCGGCGGTCAGGCCGGACGCTTCCGCCGCAACCGCGAACATGCTCGTGCCGCTGACTGCGACAGCCGCGACCGTCGCCGCGCTCCCGCGCAGAAATCCACGCCGCGAGGATTTCCTCGCCCACTCGCGAAGCAGCATGTGTCTCATGTGTGCTCCCCCGGTCCGTTTGTGGACACATCCTAATGCGTCGAGCCCGAAATGGCCAGCCTGCGGGGGGCTCGAAGCTGGTGGAAGCGCGGGCCTTCAGGCCCGCGAAAAGACACGAGGAAGGAACTCGGGCTTCAGCCCTGGCCCGGTGCCTCTCGCTCCTTCGTCACGCGTCTCGAGCAAGATGCCGTGCCTGGGCGATGCTTCCGTATCCCGTTCTTCATTTCGCGAGAGAATTTCGTCCGCCTGTACCTTTCCTGTCCTTTCGGCCAGCAGACAGTCGCGCGAAATTCCAGTAGCGTGAAAGCGTGCCCTTCCTCAGGACGAGGGCACGATCCGAGTCCCGGTGCAGTCCAACCGGGTGAAGGCGCCGGTCCCGCGAACGCATCGGGACACAAACGGCGTCCAAACGAGAACAACTTATGGATTCGGCAAGCTCACCGCAGGTGGAGCTTTTGGCCGCAGCGCCTTTGCGCGCGGCGCGACGCCATTCGTCCGCCGAGCGCGTACCGCCAAAACCGGAATTTGTCCGAACTCGTCCTGAGCGAAGCCGAAGGGCCGCAGCGCAGAATTTCTATTCGACAACCGTGCAAAGTAGAACTGGCTGTAACTCCATGAAAACAAACGACCGGTGCGCATCCTACTCGACAATAAATCGGGATGTCCCCCAACCGCGCTCTTCGCAACTCACCGTGCTGCCAAGCCGTCGGGCGCGTCATGCAATCGACACAAGTTGCCGGCTGCCGCCGCTCTATCTCGCTCAAAACAGGGCCACTGGGCAAATTCAATCGACACAAAATTTGGAGCCACAAGTCCCGGTTATAATCGCCGGGCGCCACCGGCGCCGACGAGGGCGCCCGACATGGCCAAGAAGAACTTCAAGGACCTCACCGAGCGGGAAATCCTGGCGCTCGCGATCCAGCTGGAAGAGGAAGACAGCCGCGTCTACGGCGATTTCGCCGACGGATTGCGCGAGACCTTCCCGGCGACGGCGAAAGCATTCGACGAAATGCAGGCCGAAGAGTCGCGCCACCGGCAGATGCTGATCGAAATGCACCGGCAGAGGTTCGGCGACCACATCCCGCTGATCCGGCGCCAGGACGTGAAGGGATTCCTCGAGCGCCGGCCCACGTGGCTGGTGCGCCCGCTGGGAATTAACGCGGTGCGCAAGCAGGTGGAGGTGATGGAGCTCGAAACGCGGCGGTTTTACGACCGCGCGATGAAAAAAGTGTCGGACGCATCCACGCGGAAGCTGCTGGGCGATCTAGCGGACATCGAGCGGCAGCATTCCGAATTCGCGGAGTCGCTCGCGGAAAAGCAGGTCGCCACGGGCGAGAGGACCGAAGAGGAAAAAACCAGCCGCCGCATGTTCATGCTGCAAGTGGTGCAGCCGGGACTTTCAGGCCTGATCGACGGATCGATTTCCACCCTCGCGCCGATTTTTGCGGCGGCATTCGCGACGCACCACAGCCGCGATGCGTTCCTGGTGGGACTCGCGGCCTCGCTCGGCGCGGGAATCTCCATGGCCTTCACGGAGGCGCTTTCGGACGACGGCTCGCTTACCGGGCGCGGCGCGCCGGTGTTTCGCGGTACGGTGACCGGCGTGATGACCGCGATCGGCGGGCTGGGACACACGCTGCCGTTCCTGATCGGAAGCTTTCACGCGGCGATTCTGGCCGCCACGATCATCGTGGGCATCGAGCTGATCGCGATCAGCTACGTGCGCCACCGCTACATGGATACCCAACTCATTTCATCGGCGGTGCAGGTGATCGTGGGAGGGGCGCTGGTCTTCGCGGTGGGAGTCTGGATCGGAAGTTCGTAAACGACGGCTCTTACTCGTCGTCGTCTTTATCGCCGCGAGCGTTCACCGTGACACCCGTCTCAACCGTGGGGCGGGGCGCGCGGCGCATCGTGTCGATGAATACGCGCACGATTTCCGGATCGAACTGGTTCGCGGCGCAGCGCTCGAGCTCCGCAAAGGCATCTTCGGGCGTGCGCGCTTTCTTGTAGGTGCGCTCGGAGGTGATCGTATCGTACGCGTCCGCTATGGCGATCACGCGCGCGCCGTAGGGAATCCGATCGCCTTCCAGGCGCAGCGGATAACCGGTGCCGTCGTAAAACTCATGGTGGTGACGGACCATTTCGCGAATGCGGACCATGGGCTCGAGGGGCTCGAGAATCCGCGCGCCGAGGTCGGTGTGGGTCTTCATCGTCTCCCACTCGCCCGCGTCGAGCGGGCCGGACTTATTCAGAATGGCCTCGGGGATTCCAACCTTGCCGATATCGTGCAACAGGCCGGCAAGACGGATTTCCTCGAGTTCGGCGGATGTGAGACCCAGCGATTGCGCGATCATCACCGCGTAAGCGGAAACTTTCTGCGAGTGTCCCTGCGTGTAGTGGTCCTTGGCATCGATCGCGAAGGCAAGCGACGTAACGGTTTCCACCACGGCCGGCGGCAAAGTGTCGCCGGCGGGATCGCCACCCTGTTCGCGCAGCGAGCGCGTGAATTGCTCCAGACGCCGATAAATTTCCTCAAACGCCTCGGGGCCGGTGGAGAACAGGCGCTTCAGCGTGACGCCGAGATAGGCCTCAAGCACATCCTTCTTCCAGCGCTTGCGGTCGTTCGGATCGCCCTGCTCGGCGCTCGAAACCAGGTTTCCGCCCTGATGTTTCGAGAGGTACATCGAAGAATCCGCGACCTGGATCAGATCCTGAGGAGTGGAGCCGTGAACCGGGAAGCCGGCGATGCCGAAACTCGCCGTAATATTCTTGTCGCGCAGCAGCGGATCGGAGGCGATCCAGCCGCGCAGCTTGTTGGCAAGCTGGCGGGCCTGCTCGACGGACGTTTCCGGCATGAGGACCACGAATTCGTCGCCGCCGTAACGCGCGACGACGTCGGAGCGCCGGCAATTCTGCTCGAGAATGTGACCGACGCGCTGGAGGACCACGTCGCCCTCGAGGTGGCCGTAGAAATCGTTGACGAATTTGAAGCGGTCGAGGTCCATCAGCACAAGCGCCAGCGGGCGATTGGCGCGGGTGGAGCGCTTCCATTCCGAGGACAGCGCTTCCATGAGGAAGCGGTGCGTCTTGACGCCGGTGAGGCCGTCGGTGATCGCTTGCTCCTGCGCTTTCTGGAACGTGAGCGCGTTGTGCAGCGCGCCGGCGAAAAGATCGGCCAGAGTGCGCAGCAGCGTCACATCGGCATCGGAAAACTCACACGGCGTCGGAGGACTCGACGTAGAGCACGCCGAGGAACTGTTCGCCATAGGTGACCGGAAGCGCTACTCCAGCGACGGAGTTCAGGCAGAACCAGCCGCGGCGAAGAAGGCGTGGCCTCGCGGACAACAGTGGTCTGGCTGCTGCGCGCGACCTGTCCAACCAATCCTTCGCCGAGCACGATGCGGCGGCCGACAGCTTCGCGGCGGGCGCCCGATTCGGCCTGCACGACCAATTCTTTCGCCGAGTAATCGAGGATGGCGATGCCGATGTGATCGTACGGCGAGCTGCTTTTCCATCTCCGCGGCAATCTTCGCAAGCATCTCGTCGGGATCGAGCGTGGTGATGGCGTGGCTGGAAACGCTGTTGATCAGCGTGAGCTGGCGCGATTTCTTCTGCTCTTCCTCGAAGAGCCGCGCGTTTTCCATGGCGATGCCGGCTTCGCTCGCCAGCACGCGCAGAAATTCCACGTGGCCCGCGTCGAAGACGCGCTCCTTCGTGCTGTGCACGCCGATGACGCCGACGGTGCGGTCGTAGCGAATCAGCGGAACGGCGCAGACCGAGCCGAAATTACGCCGAGGTTCGAAGCCAAGGCGCTGCGCTTCCTCTTTGAACTTTTCGCTCACCAGAAGCGGCTGCCCCGTCCGCACGATGTACTCGATCATGTGATTACCGGACGCGCGGGAGCGCTTCGGAAGCTGCTGGCCCTCGATCACTTCCATTTCCATGCGAATCTCGCGCGTTCGCGCGCGATCGAAGGCGATGAAAAAGTTGGTGACGTCGAGGACGCGCCGCATTTCGGAATAAATGCGGACGAGAAGCGTGTCGAGGTCGAGCGTGGAGCTGAGCGCGCGGCCGATGTCGTTGAGGATGTGCAGCTCTTCGCTGCGGCGCGCGGTCTGCTTGATCAGGTAGCTGTTCTCAACCGAAGTGCCGATCTGCTGGCCGAGCGCGAGAAGCAGGCGCCGCTCGGCCGGAGTGAAATTGCGGTTGTCGGGAGTGCCGAGCAGCAGCGAGCCGAAAACGTGCTCCTTGGTCTGCAGGCTGATGCCGACCACGGTGCGCAGCCCCTGCGAGAGCAGCACGCGGCGCACCTGCAGGAACGATTCCTCCTTCTCAAGCGCTTCCCAGTTCGCATCGCGCGTGAGATCGCGGAACACCACCAGCCCGCCCAGGCGCGCGACCAGATTGACCAGGTAGGATTCGAGATTCGCTTCGCGAAGCGAGGCGACGAAGGAATCGTTCAGCCCGACAACGATGATGGTGGCGGGCTCGGAACCTTCGTCATTCTGCAGGCAGAGTGCGCCGACGGGAATGCGCACCACGTTGAGCACGCGCTCGAGCGCCTGCGCCAGCATTTTCTGAATTTCGCCGCCGACCACGCTGGACGTCGCTAGGTTGAGGCTGGAAAGCGCCAGCATGTTGCGCTCCACGCGCCGGCGCTCTTCCTCATAGACCGCCATCACCATCAGCACGCAGGTGAAGAGTTGCGGCAAAAACGTCAAGGGCAGCAGGCCGGGACGCTGCATGATGGGAAGGAAGTTGCGAAACGCCGCGGTAAAGTCCAGCAGTCCCCAGCCGATGAACGCGACGGCCATAAGCACGTCCGCGCGCGATTCTTGTTTTCGTCCCTCCTGCAAAAACGTGTACGCGACAAACAGCTGAATGAAACCGACCGCCAACACGATCGGCGGTACGTTCCATATCTGATTGATATTGACGACGGGCCAAGCGGCGAAAACCACAGTCACGACCGCGAGCGCGCGGACGGGAACTTTGAGCCCGGCATAGAGCCGTGCGGCGCAGTAAAATGCCAGCGCGGAAGAGGCCATGAAGAACTGGCTCAGTTCGAAAAGGCGGCGATCGAGAGCGGTGCCGTCGGGAGAATGGCTGAGCCCCCCCGCAACGACGTGGACGAACAGGAAGAGCCAGGCGATCGACCACGCAAGCAGATAGTTCTGACGTTTTAGCCGGTGAATGAAATAGAAATAGCAGGCAAGCAGGAAGGTGCTTACCATCATCACAAAACCGGAAATTGTCAGATAGCTTGGCAATTCAATACCCGTAGTCCGGGCACTCGTTCACCGAGAATAGCAGAAAATCCGCAAGTGCCGGTGCGGCGTGTCCACCCGGTTTCGCGGCAACAAACCGTTACCGTCGTGTCAACTATGAGGTGGGTGCGCCTGTGGGTCAACAGTACCCCGGTACCAACTCGCGCCCCCGCGACCGACGTGATTGGCATGATTGCATTGCCGCGTCTCGATTTTGGCCATTCCTTCCGCTAAGATGAATCGTTTCGAAAGCGAACAGGAAAGAGCGCAGATGCCTTCGTCAGAAAAACCACGCGTCCGATTTGCGCCGTCACCCACCGGCTACCTTCACGTCGGCGGGGCCCGAACGGCGCTGTTTAACTGGCTCTTCGCGCGCCACGAGGGCGGCACGCTGCTGCTGCGGATCGAAGACACGGACGTCGAGCGCAACCGGCCCGAACTCGTGGGCGGAATTCTCGAAGGGCTGAAGTGGCTGGGCATCGAATGGGACGAAGGGCCGGTGTTTCAGTCGCAGCGGCTTGAGCTTTATCGCGCGGCGGCGGAGAAACTGCTCGCGAGCGGCGCGGCCTTCCCATGCTACTGCAAGGCCGCGGCATATTCCGGCGGCGATGCCGCGCCAAGCGAGGGCAAGGAGCAGGAGGGCGAAGGCGACGACGAGGGCCCCAAGCTGCAGAAAAATATCCCCTGCCCCTGCCGCGATTATTCGGACGCCGATCGCGCCGAAAAGGAAAAAGCGGGCGTGCCGCGCGCGATCCGGTTTCGCGTGCCGCGCACGGGCACGACGCAGTTCGAGGACGCTGTGTTCGGCCCGCGCGAGGTGCAGAACGTCGAGATCGAGGATTTCGTCCTGCTGCGCTCGAACGGGGTGCCCACGTATCAGCTCAGCGTGGTGGTGGACGACATCGACATGCGCATCACGCATATCATTCGTGGCGCGGACCATTTGTCGAACACGCCGAAGCAGGCGCTGATTTACCGCGCGCTGGGCGCCGCGCCGCCGATTTTCGCGCACGTCCCGCTGATCCTGGGGCCCGACCGCACGCGGCTTTCGAAGCGCCACGGCGCGACAAGCGTGGGCTCCTACGCGGACGAGGGATTTTTGCCCGAGGCGTTCCGCAATTTTCTCGCGCTGCTCGGATGGTCGCCGGGCGAGGACGCGGAATATCTCCGCACCCACGAGCTCGTGGATCGTTTCACGCTGGCGGGCGTTAGCCGGACGAACGCCGTATTCGACCGGCCGAAGCTCGAATGGTTCAACACGCAATATCTGCAGAAGCCGCCGGTCGAGTACGTGCTGCCGTACGTGGAAGGCGAACTGAAGCGCGCCGGCCTGTGGGAAGGATCGCAGGCGAGCCTCGATCCCGTGTGGTTCGCGCGCACAGTGGATCTGATCCGGCCGCGCACGCGGCTGCTCGGCGATTTCACCACCTGGGCGCGGGCATTTTTCACCGACGATTTCGAATACGAAGCCGAAGCGCGCGAGAAATTCTGGAAAGACGAGCGCCTGCCGGGGATGCTCGAGAAACTTGCCGCCGCTCTCGAAGCGCTGCCGGATTGGGACCACGACGCGTGCGACGCGGCATCGCGCGGCGTGGCGGCAGCTGAAGGCGTGAAGGCCGGCGTTCTGATCAACGCCACACGCGTTGCCATCGTGGGCCGCGCGGTGGCTCCGCCGCTATTCGATACGATGGTCGCGCTCGGCCAGGAGCGCGTGGTCGCGCGGCTGCGGCGGGCGATCCCTGCGGTGAAACCGAGCTGATTAAGGTAAGCCGAGATTCCGGGCCGAAGAAGTTGCGTGGGCAGCGATCAATCGTCCCTCCGGGACTTCCGGTTCCGTCTCTCTATTCCCGGCACTGCGCTACGCTCCGTGCCGGGCTAATGACAATCGCGCCTCCGGCGCTGGTGATACGCCGACAGCGGCGTCGACGACGGCGGGCAGTCTTGTCCACTCGAGAAATCCGGGGCTGAAGCCCCAAGAATGGATGAAAGTCGATCCCCCGGCCTAAAGGCCGGGGCTTTCACCGGCTAGCTGGTGGGCTTGGCCGGGAAGATTTCAGGATTGACTGCTTTGCCGGACTTCCCGGCTTCGGCCACGGAAACTTCCAGCGTCAGCGGAATCTTCACCGGCGGCAAACACGCCGACAAGTTGCACGCCTGAAAGCGCAGCGTCACCGGAATGGAGGTCTTGCCCAGCGCCGCTTTGTCGTCCGCGGTCAATTTCATCCGGAACGTCACGCTTCCCGTGTAGACATTCAGGGGCTTGTCGGGCGAGAAGGGGAATTTTTCGTTCTTTCCCGCAGGGTAGACGGGTTCGCCGGCCATCGTGAAGCCCGCCGGGAGCTGCGGCGTGAGCGTCGTCGGAATCAGGTAGCTGTCCGACGGCTTGTGCGAATTCATGTGGTAGCCGGTGTTGATCTTTACCACGACGGCGGCTTGAAATTCCTTGCCGCGCGGCGCGGGATCGAGCGAGACGTAGGTCTTCGTGCTCACGATGTCCGACGGCTTGGGAGGCACCGCGGCCGTTTCCTGGGCCCGCGCCGCGCCTGCGGCCGAAACCAGGAAAATCGCGGACAGGGCCAAAACGTGCGCGAACCGCATCATGGTTTTCATAGCTGGCTCTCCACATCCTTCAGAACCTGCGCCTGAACTTGATCGAGCGCTCCGATGTACCGCTTGTAGATCTTGCCGTCGCGGGTGATCAGGAAACTGGTGGGCATGCCGAGCAGTCCGCCGAATTGGGTGGAAATGTCGTCGCTGCCCATGACGATGGGATAGTCGATCATCGTTTCCTTGCCGCCGACGTTGAACTGCGTGGTGTGGATGTACTTGTCGACCGTGGGGACCTCGTCATTGGTCGCGGCGCCGAGCAGGGTGAAGCCGCGCGAAGCATACTTGTTCTGCATGTCGATGAGGATGGGAATTTCATGCTGGCAGGGCTCGCACCAGGTGCCCCAGAAATTCAGGAGCACGACTTTGCCCTTGTAGCTTGAAAGCGTCACATCCTTGCCCTGCAGATCCTTGAACGTCACGTCCGGCGCGTCTTTCAGCGAGCCGGCGGGCTGCGTGGGGATGCTCATCTTGCAGCCGGAAAATGCGAATGCAGCGGCCGACAGGATGGCCGCAACCGCCAGTGTCCTTACAACCTTAATCATTTCCGTGCTCCCGATTTATTGTGCGAACCTGTTCAAGAAAGTTAGATGCTGCGAAAGCCAGGTCAGGCGGTTCACGAAAATCAGCGACCCGATAAACAGCAGAAGGACGCCGCTGAATACCTCGACCGTGTGCAGGTGCCGGCGGAACTTCTGGTAGAACTTCATGAAACCGCCGATGCCCACCGCGGTGATGAGAAACGGAATCGCCAGCCCGGCCGAATAGCACGCCAGCAGCAACACTCCCGCGCCGACCGTTTCCTTCGTCGCCGCCACGGCCAGCACGCTGGCCAGGATCGGCCCGATGCAGGGCGTCCAGCCGAAGGCAAACGCGAAGCCCAGCAGAAATCCACTCACCATTCCCGGCTGGCTGCCGCCGCCCACGTTGCGCAGATGCACGTCGCGGTTGAGCCAGCGCGTCATGGAAGGGCCGAGCAGGAAAATCAGCGAGGCGGCGAAGAAATGAATCGGCCTCACCGTCAAATCCGTTCCGCTGCGCAGCAGCAGCGCAAACCCGATCGCGACCAGCACGGCTCCAACAATCAGCCCGACGCGCACCGCAATCTTCACCAGCCAGCCCACCAGGTGCAGCCCGAAAAGCACGATGAGCGCGCCCGCGATCGGCGACAGCATCTGCTTATTCTTCAGCAGGAACGAGCCGACCGCGCTGGCCGACGCGCCAAACGCGATGAACACGCTCGAAAATCCGACCACGAACGCGATCGCGGAGGTCAGCAGCTTGCCCGTCGAGCCCTTGCCCTCTTTCAGCTGCTCGACGCCCACTCCGGAAAGCATCGAAACGTAGCCCGGCACGAGCGGCAAAACACAGGGCGAGAGAAAAGAAACAATTCCCGCCACAAACACACCAAAAATAGATACGTCAATCGAACCCATCGGATTCCTTTCGTTATATCCCCTGGGACTAAGGAATTACAGTGTCGCTGTCTGAAGACTTCGGCGATTTTCCCACAAGGATTGGACGTGCGCCACCGCTTTTTGGTTCTGTCGAAGTAGCGCCCGAAAATGGATTCCACCATGTGAAACCGAAAAACGCCCGTGTTTGTAGGGGGTTTTCGCGATTTGGCTCAACCCAGATTCGGATGGCGTTTGTGCCATTCGGTCGCATCTTCGTACGCGAGCGCGATCGCCAGGAGCCGCGCTTCGCCCCATTTGGGACCCAGCAGCTGCATCCCCGCCGGCAAGCCTTCGCGCGTGAAGCCACAGGGAATCGAAATCGCCGGCATGCCGCTGATATTGCCGGGGCGCGTGAACCGCAGCAGCTCCGCGCGCGTGGCCGTTTCGCGTTCTCCCTCGACGCGCACCTGCTGTTCGCCGACGGGCGGCGCCGCAATCGGCGAAGTCGGCGCCAGAATCACGTCAACCTTATCGAAGGCCGCCTCGAAATCGCCGACCACTTCGTCGCGCGCGGTCATCCCGCGAAGATAATCGACCGCGAGCAGCTTGTGTCCGTACTCCAGATGGCCGCGCACATCGTCGCCATATTCGGCGGCGCGCGCCGGGAAATAGCCCTGCGATTCGTGGTAGGCGCTCGCCTCGGCAACCACAATATTGGTCGCCTGTTCGACCGCACGGGTCATTCGCGGCAGCGACACTTCCTCGACGCGCGCGCCCAAAGATTCGAATTTCTTCGCCGCCGCTTCGACCAGCCGCCGCACTTCGCCGTCGAGCCGCTCGAAAAAGAAGTCCTTCGGCAAGCCGACGTGAAACCGCCGCGGCCGGTTCTTGCGCAGCTTCCGATAATCAGGCCGAATCTCGCCGCGCGGGTATTTGCCAGCCAGAGCTTCGAGCAGAATGCACGCATCGGTCACATTGCGCGCAATCGGCCCGACGTGATCGAACGACACGCCCAGCGGCACGACGCCCGCGGTGCTGACCAGGCCGAATGTCGGCTTGAGTCCCACAATCCCACACAGCGCCGACGGAATCCGAATCGACCCGCCCGTGTCCGTGCCCACCGACGCGAATCCCATTCCAGTCGCGACCGCGACCGCCGATCCGCCGCTCGACCCGCCCGACATGCGGTCCGGCGCCCAGGGATTGCGCGAGCTGCCGTAGTGCGGATTCTCGCCGGTGATGCCGTAGGCGAACTCGTGCATGTTCGTCTTGCCGAGGAGAATTGCGCCGGCGCGCGCAAGCGATTTGGCCGTGTCGCTGTCCGCATTCGGCACCCAGTGCGCCAGGATTTTCGATCCGGCCGTGGTGCGAATGCCGCGCGTCGCGAAATTGTCTTTGAGCGAAACCGGAATGCCGTGCAGCGGGCCGCGCGCGCGGCCGCCGCGAATTTCGCGCTCTGCTTTCTTCGCCTGCCGCCGCGCTTCGTCGGCAAGCACGGTGAGAAAGACGCAGAGATTCGAGCTCGCGCGTTCGATGCGCGCCAGCGCCGTCTCGGCCAGGTCGACCGGCGAAATGTCGCGCCGCCGCAGCAGCCGCGCCGCCTGCTCGATCGACAAAAACGCCAACTCGGATTCGGAATGCGCGTTCATGCGGTCATCGCTAGTAGATCTTTTCCTGGCGCCGCAGGTTTCCCGCCGAGCCCAGATTCGCGATGCGGATCACGACGCTGTACTGGTTCTCGTTTCGGATCGTGCCGAACGAAAACCGGCGGTACTCGAACCCGACTCCGCAGCACGAGCCGTTGTAGGAAACCTCGACGATCTGGTTCTGAAACGCGTTCTGCTGGAAATCGTAGCTCGCGCCGAACGTGACGTTGAATCCGCGCCGATTCGGCTCTCCGTAGCCGAAAAGCGTGCGCACCTGATTCGAGCGCTGCTGAAAATTCGGCGGAGGCGGCACGGGATCCAGCGGCAGATTCAGCGTCGAAAAATGCGCCAGCGTGATGAACGACTCCTTGTACGGCTTCAGCTTCAGGAGCGTGCCGATCGCCGTGAGCCGGTTGCGCTGTGCGTCGTAATTCACGATGAATTGCGTATCCCAACGCTTGCCCGGCTGGATCGTCACGTCGCTCACGATCGGCGAAAACCGCCGCGCCACGTCGGCGAACGCAAACGGCGTGAGCGCCTCGAGCGTCTGAAACACATTCGTTTGCCCGGGCACCAGCGCGCCGCCGAACGTGGGATCGAAGAAATATTTCTGCGCGATGTGCCAAGTGATGAATTCCTCGGTGTCGCCCGAGCCAACGCGCCGGTAAAGCCGCTGCGTGACTCCGTACTCGATCTCGTTCGTGTCCGTCAGCGTGTCGTCCTCGTCGAATCGCAAAAAGCGCCCGAAATCGTTCACGCCGTTGACCAGCCGGTAGTCCACGTACGGCTCGATCGCGTGTTTCCACTTCGTATCGCCGCGGTCGTACACGCGCTCGAAAACCGGCAGCCGCAGGTCGATCGAAAATTCTTCCGTGTCGCGGAAAAGTCCCTGATCAAGAAAATTCCCGTTTCGCAGCTGCCCGCCGTAGTAGGTCGAGCGGAACGTGAAGCTCGGCGTAACGCTCAGCCAATCGCCCCAATGCAGCGGCAGCGTCACCGTCGGCGCAAATTCGCTGCGCTCGACGAAACCCGGCGTAGCGAACGGCGTCACACCGTCGGCGCGATAGTTCGCTCCGGTGAACGCGTCGAACGAAAAATAGAACGGCAGCTTGTTGAAGAAATTCTGGTCCACCGAACTGAAGCGCGTTTCGGGAGCGCTGCGTATCACGATGGAGCTCTGCGGCGTGGCCGACAGGTAGTTGCGGTAGCTCTGCGCCGCGAAATTCACGCTGAAGCCGTCGAAATTGTTGGTCAGAAACGCGGTGTTGCGCACCTCGGAATTGACGGCTTCCTTGAACGTCTCGGACCACGCCAGCCGAAACGTCAGCGACGTCAGCTGGTCCAGATCGGCCACCGCGCGCCAGCCTCCCGGCAACATCGACGTGAACAGCAGCTTCGCCTCGTGCCCGCCTTGCGGCGCGGGCGGCTGGTCCCCCACCTGCAAGCCGCGATCGATCACTCCGTAGTAGTTCGCGTCGAACGACGCGCCCTCCCACGGCTTCATGCGGAAGTCGCCCTTCTGGCTCCAGCCGCGCTTGGTGTAATCGGCCGCGCCCAGCGTAAGGTCCAGCCAGTCCAGCGGAGCCCAGTAAACCGAATCGCCCAGCACGAATCCTTTTTGCGACGTGTTGCCCAGCTCGGGAACCAGGAATCCGGAATCGCGGCGCTGCTCGGCGGGCACCGTGGCATACGGCAAATAAAGGATGGGCACCGAATACACGCGAAAGTTGCCGTTTTCGATCCGCACCGATTGCTTCAGCTTCACCGTCGCCGCCGGCGCATAAAATTTCCAGACAGGCTTGCCCGGCTTGCAAACCGTCAGCCAGCCCTTGCGGATGCGGTAGGTGTTTTCGTTCAGGCGGTCGGCTTCTTCAGCCTCGAAATATAAAGGATTGGGGCTGATCAACAGCGTGGGTATCGGATGGCGCTGCATGGCGAACGTCCCGTGGACGTGATGAAACGTCCCGCGGCCGGTGCGAAGCTCGTAGCGCGCGTCGTCGGCTTCGACGTGCTGCGTCATGTAATCGAGCTGCACGTTGCCCCGGGCGACCACGACCTGCGCTTCGTTGTCGTATTCGACGTGATCGGCGCGCAGCCGCGCTTCCTGGTAGCGCACGTCGACGTGCCCATCGGCGTAAAAAACTTTTCCGACCTGCCGCTGCTGGTCCGCTTCGAGGGTCGCTTCGCCTCCGCTGGTCATCCCGGGAAGGCGAGGTTTCGTCTTCTGCGGGGGCGGAGCCTGGCCCCAGAGCGTCTGCGGCGTCACAATGAAAAACGCGACGAGCACCGCGCAGAGCGCCGGTGTGCGGACAGATTTCGAGAGGGTCGCCTTGAGCATCGCCTGGGAAATGCAAAAAAAGAAAGCTGAGCCTAACACGCGCCTCCCGGCCCCGCAATCAGCGGCCGGAAGATGCCCCGCCGGCTCCGTCCAAGACTCCCTCTCCTCCCCCTGTTGTCTCATCCGCCACACAAGCCCTCAACCGATCGCGCGCCGCGGCCGCCCGCTCGTGATATGATTTGCGAGTTCCACTGGATCTTCCGCAGCGCAAAACGGACCAGTGATACGTATCTGCTCGAAGTGTGGCGCCCTTCTGCTTGACGACTCCGAAAGCTGTTCTTTCTGCGCAGTCGATGCGGCCGAAAGCCGCCAAAACGGAAAAGTCTCCGAGCCTGTAGCAGTTGCCGCCGGCTCAGTCGACGAAACGCCCGAACCCGAATGGCGCATGGAAGTTTCGCGCCGCCTCGAGCAGTACCGCGCGCGGCGCGGTTACACGCGTCCGGATGACTCGCAGTCGGGCCTGCCCTTCCAGCAGGCTTCCGCTGTGCCTGATATCGAAGCAGTCGAGTTGGAATTGCGCGAGCGCCCGCGTCCTCCTCGGCCGCCGCAGCGCAGCCGCACGCCCGACCGCGTCGATATCTGCATCCAGCCCGAGCTGAATTTTTCGAGTTCCCCCGAGGACCGCGCCCGCCCGCAAACGGCGCTGGTCCCCGTCGCTTCGCTTGGCGAACGCCGCTGGGCCGGCTTTCTCGATGGGCTGTTTCTGGCTCTCACCTGCGCGGGGTTCGCGGGCCTGTTCCATTCGCTCGGCGGACAGCTCACGTTCGCGAAGACCGACGCGATCGTCTATCTCACGGTGGCGTACCTTTTCTACGCCGTCTACTTCTTCCTCTTCACAGTGCTCGCCGGCTCGACGCCCGGAATGCAGCTGGTCGGCCTTACCGTCGTGCGACTCGACGGCAGCCTGCCCGACTCGCGCCAGCTCCTGTGGCGCAATTTCGGCTACCTGCTCTCCGGAGCGACGCTGATGCTCGGATTCGTCTGGGCCGTCTGGGACGAGGACCGCTTCACCTGGCAGGACCGCATGTCGCAAACCTACATCACCGCGGCCTCGCCGCTCGCCGACCTCGAGCCCGTCGAAGTCCACGCCACCCACCGCCGCTACGCCCACAAGTGACCAGGACCGGTTGTTGGGTTTGTGGGTCGCCCGTTTACGGGCGACATGAGCGGCACCGACGGACAAGGGGCTTCAGCCCCTGAAGTTCCTTAATGAGTAGACTTGCAAGACGCGTCAGACAGGGCAACTTACAAATCATCCGAATTACAGCGCTGCTCGCCTGCGTTGGCAACTCTTCCCCCCAGATTCCGCGATTTTTCGCCCCCGATGTATAATGAAGGCTCCCGTCGGCGCGGGGCGCGCCACCCGGGAAAAGGATCGGGCATGAGTTCCATCACAAAGAAATTTGTCGTTGTGCTGTCGGTCGCGGTCCTCGTCTTCGTCACCGTCGGGTACGTCCGCGGGAAATCGGCGGACGACAAAGCCTATCGCGCGCTCGCGGTCTATAGCGAAGTGCTCGACCGCATCCAGCGCGAATACGTCGACGAGCCGAACCTGCACCAGGTGACCGCCGGCGCCCTGCACGGCCTGTTCGATTCGCTCGACCCGCAATCGAGCTACATGAGCCCGCTCGAATACACCGATTACAAGCAAAAGTCCGCCGCGAGCCCCAGGGCCGAAGCCGGCCTCGCGCTCACCAAGCGTTTCGGATACATCAGCGTGATCTCCGCGCTGCCCGACAGCCCGGGCCAGAAAGCGGGCCTTCAGCTCGGCGACGTGCTCGAAAAAATCGCCGGCTTTACCACTGGCCAGATGGCCATCGAGCAGGCGCAGCTTCTGCTCAGCGGCGACCCGGGAACCACCGTAAAGCTTTCCGTGATCCGCCGCGGCAAGACCGAGCCGCAGGACATGGAAATCACGCTCGCGAAGCTGCCCGCGCCCAAGCTGGTCGAAGACAGGCTCAATGGCGACATCGCCTACGTCCGCATTCCGGAATTTCAGCCCGGCGAAACCAGGCAGATTCGCGACGAGCTCGTCCAGCTCGAACATCAGGGCGCGCACAAGCTGATCCTCGATCTGCGCGATTGCGCGCTGGGCGACGATGCCGAGGGAATCTCGACCGCGCAGCTTTTCCTTTCCTCCGGCACCATCACCACGCTGAAGGGCCAGACCGTGTCGCCCGTGGTTTCCTCGGCCGACGCGGCGAAAGTCGCCTGGAGCCAGCCGATGACCGTGCTGATCGATACCAGCACGGCCGGCCCAGCGGAAATTCTTGCCAGCGCGATCGCGGATAATCACCGCGGCGAGACCATCGGCATTCGCACCTACGGCACGGCTTCGCAGCAGAAACTCATTCAGCTCGACGACGGCTCCGCGCTGATCCTCACGCTCGCGAATTACTACACGCCCGGCGGCAAGGAAATTCCCGTTGACGGCGTCACGCCCACGCGCGAGGTGCGCCCGTCGCTCGAAGATGTCACGTCGGCCGACCAGCTTCTGCCGCCTCCATCGAGCTCGCCAACCGATCCCGACGTGAAAAAAGCCATCGAGATATTGCAGGACGCCGACGCCGCGCGGAAAGCCGCCTAGCCGAACGTGACCGATGCGCGCGGTCGTTTTGCCGCGCGGTTTCCTCTCATCGCTGTCATCCCGAAAACGGGCGCAGTTCAGCCCGCTGAGGCCCGCCTGCCGGATAGGCAGGGATCTCTGACGATCCGGCAGGATCGTCATCCTGAGCGGAGTGGCCCGATGGTTCTTCTTCCCGCCGCAGGCGGGCCTGCCTGCCGGTCAGGCAGGTCGGGCCACGCAGTCGAAGGATCTCTCTTCGGCCGCCCGGGTGGTGCAGCGGCCGTCCTCGCATTCTTCACCGTCGCAATCTTCTGCCTGATCGGCTGCGCGAAGAAATCCCTCTCGAAAACCGAGCTTCGCGCCGTCACCAACGAGGTCGTATCCACCGCGCAGCGCGTCGCCGGGCGCAAGTCCGAAATCACCATTGCCCCGGAAGTGCAGACCCGGCAAACGGGCGTGTCCACAACTTCGCGCACCGTGGACAATATCTATTTTTCGCTTGCGGACCCTGCGCGCGCCGGCCAGCTCCGACAGGCTTTTTCTGAGATAGCCCGCCGCCACAAGCTCGACGTAGCGGAATCCTCCACCGCCGGCGTGCTGCGTTTCGATTTCTCGCGCGACGGGATTCGCACGCACGAAATTCACGTGGTCACGCCGCTCGCCGCGCGTCCCCGACCGCCCGTCCGCGCCCGCGCGCATCCGCGGCAAAATTCGCAGCTCGCCATCATCATCGACGACATGGGCCACGACCGCTCCTCGGCCGATGCGCTTCTCGCACTGCCATTCCCGCTCACGATTTCGATCCTTCCGCATCTCGCGCTTTCCTCCGAAGTCGCCGAAGAGGCCCATCGCCGCGGCGACCAAATCATGCTGCATCTCCCGATGGAGCCGGGAGCTGGAGGTGGAGGCCCGGACGGTGTGATGCAGGAGCAAGTCGAATTGCGTGTGGGCATGAGTGTGGATCAAATCAACGCGACGCTCGCGGGCATGCTCGAAACCGTCCCGCACGCCGCCGGCGTAAACAACCACGAAGGCTCGCGCGCCACCGCCGACGCACCGCTGATGCAGGCGCTGATGCCGGCCCTGCGCCAACGCAACCTTTTCTTCATCGACAGCCGCACCACCGCCGCGACCGTCGCCTTCGCCGCCGCCGAGACCGCCGGCGTCCACGCCGCCTCGCGCAAAGTATTCCTCGATGACACGCCCACGAAGGAAGCCGTCCTCGACCAGCTCGAACTCGCCGCCAAAGACGCCGCCCGCGACGGCTCCGCCATCGCCATCGGCCACCCGCATCCGGCCACCATCGCCGCCCTCGCCGAAGGAGTGCCCGCCCTCGAATCCCACGGCATCCGCCTCGTCTTCGCCTCCGACCTCGTACGATAGCGACATTTCTTCACCGGGAGCACCATTCCTTACCAAATCGTCTGAACGACTTTTGAGCCGCGGATGTGCTCGTCCGCTGTTATCAAGGCGAGACCCTCGGCGAGCGCCGTCGCGGCGATAACACGGTCGGCGGGGTCCTTGGGGAAGGTTGCGGGCAGCGCCATGGCCTTCGCGCACACCCGGCGGTTCATGGGCAGGACCACAAACTTCGATTCCACCTCCTGCAGGAACGATTCCACGCTGATGTCCAGTTCGATTCCGCGCCTGCTTCCGAATCGGGCCAGCTCCAGCAGCGACATGTCCGAGATTGCCAGCCCCTCCGCGTCTTCGCGCACCTGATTGATCGTAGCCCTGGCCTTCCGCGAGATTCTCTCCTCAGCGAACGCCAGCCAGACGACTACGTGCGTATCGACCAGAATCACTTCAGGTCGCCCCATTCCTCCAGGGAAAAGGCCGGGGACACAACGTCTCCGACCACGCGGCCCTTGCCCGCGAGAAAGCCGAAGATTTCGTCTTTTTCGGCGCCCACCGGGACCAGTTTCGCCACCGGCTTTCCGCGCTTGGTGATGATCACCGTCTCGCGCTTGGCTTGGACCTCATCCATCACCGCCAGGCATTTCGCCTTGAAAACACCCGCTGCCATCTTTTTGACGTTTTTCACGGCTCTCCCTCCTCTTGGATCATGGTCATTTTATCATGGTCATAATTGTCAAAGTGGAACGATCTTTCATGTGGCTAGCAAGCCCGCGGGTTCGCCGCATTTTCGCTTCCGGTTTAGTACAGGCTGACGTTTTTTCGCCTGTACCTTCGTACAGCTAAAAGGACTGGAACGAAATCTGTCCTTACGCTCTATTTCCCTCCGCCGAGGCTCACGGTACTTTTCCTTACCGCCCTGCAGTGGTGGTTGGCCGCGGGGCCAAAGGAAGGAGCCTCATGTCCCACTGGATTGGCACCACGTCGCCGGCCGACGCCGGCATGTCGGATTTCAAGGAATGCCTCAAGCATCTGCGCGACGGCCATACGACCGATGCCCTGCAACACGCTCGTCGCGCCCTGGGAGTCGCCCCGAAGAATCCCTTTTATCTCTCCTACACGGGATTGCTGGCTGCGGTCGCCGAGAAGCGCTTTGGCGACGGGGAAGCCCTTTGCCAGGAAGCCCTGGGGATGAGACACAATCACGCCCAGCTCTATCTGAACCTGGCCGAGGTGTACCAGCAGTCCGGCCGGACGTCGGAAGCGATCGCCACTCTTGAAAAAGGACTGATTTCGGCGGGACGCGATTTCCGCATTCGCCGCGCGCTCCAGAAAATCGGCACCCGCCGCGACCCGGTCGTGAACTTCCTGCACCGCAGCCATCCGGTGAACCGGACGCTCGGGAAAGTTGCGCCACCGTTTGACGGGTCCGTCGCAGGCCGCGTAATGCGCGCGGCGCGGCGGAGACGAGTTTTATCCGCGCTGTAATCCGGGGCGGGTCCCCGCAATTCGCTTCGTCGTTCTGGACGAAGCGAATGTACTCGCCCTGGATCCCCTCATTTTTTCGCGCAGCGAAAAAATGACCCTGAGTGCTTTAGGCGAAGGGTCTGCAATTCGCGGAGCGAAAAATGACCCTGAGGTCGCCGCGGCGACCGAAGGGTTTCCCGTTCGAACGCTTCACATCAAGAGAGATCCCTCATCCGCCGCGGCGGATTCGGGATGACACGTGCTTTGGTTCAAAGCGCGCATCAGCTCTGGCCCAATGGCAGGAAATACTGCGTGCCCTTTACCGGCTGGCGCACGCGCCGCAAAAGCTCCTGCAGATCGCTGTTACGCTCGACGAAATCGATCTCCGTGGTATCCACCACCAGAAGATTGGACGCGGAGTAGCGGAAGAAGAAGTGGCCGTACGCGTCGGCCACCGCCTGTAGATATTCCTGCGAAATCTGCTTCTCGGCTGGATCGCCCTTTTTCGAGACGCGCTTTTGCAGCACCTCCGGCGTGGCGTGGAGATAGATCACCAGGTCGGGCGCGGGGACGGACGGAGCGAGCATGGCGAAGTACTTTTCGTAAAGACTTCAACTCTTCGTTGTCCAGATTCATGTACGCGAAAATTTTGTCCTTCTCGAAGAGAAAATCGCCGACGATCGGAGCGGCTGCATCCTCGCGGGCGGGTCTCGGCGAGCCGGCGATGGCGCTCGTAGAGGAAATACATCTGCGCGCGAAAAGCCGCGCCGGGCTTTTCGTCGTAAAAATCGGCGAGGAAGGGATTGTCCTCGACGTCGAAAATGCGGCGCGCGTGCAAGCTGCTCGGCCAGCGCCCGCGCGAGCGTCGATTTGCCGACGCGGATGGGCCCTTCGACGACGATGTAGCGCGGGGCCTTGAAAGCCGGCTCGGTCATGGCGCGCGATTATAGCAAACCGTCGCGCGCTTCATGCGTCACCAGCTCCTCGCGATCACGGCAATGATGCGCGCGAGCGCGTCCACGTCGCGCGTGTCGATCACTTCGGCGGGCGAATGCGAATAGCGCAGCGGCCAGCCGAGCGCGATATCGACCGCGCCGAAGGGAACGAACGTCGCGCCGTCGTTGCCGCCGCCGGTGACGCCGAGTTGCACGGGGATCTTGATTGGCGCGCGCGAGTTTTTCGACTTTCTCGACAAGATCGTGCGGGGCGATGTTGGAGCTGTCCACCGCGCGAATGGCGAAACCCTTGCCGATTTCGGCGTCGGCGAAGCGTTTGGATTCGAGCGGCGAATCGGAGCTGACGAGCGTGTCGACGGCGAAGACGTAGTCGGGCGCGCGGCCTTCGGCGGCAAGGCGCGTGGCGAGTTTGCCGGCGCCGACGAGGCCGATTTCTTCGCCCGTGGACCAGACGAAGGTGACGTCGCGGTCCTTGAGTGGGCCGCCGAGCGCCCAGACGGCGGAAATCAGCGCGGTATCGCCGACGCGATCGTCGAAGCTGCGGCCGTTGGCGCGCGTGCCGAGCAGCGGGCGATATTCCTTTGGAATCGTGATCGAGTCGCCGACCTTGATTCCGAGTTTGGCGACTTCTTCAGGACTGCGTGCGCCGACGTCGACGCGGATGGTCTGGTCGGATTCGGCGGGCCACTTGAAATTCTGCTCGTCCCAGCCGTGCGGCAATTCCATGATCCCGTCGCGGTCGTCGCTCGACGCGTGCACCAGCACCGGATGACCTTCGTAAAAGCTCAAGTCCATGCCGCCCAGAGTCTCGACTACCAGGCTTGACCGTCGTCCGAGATCGATTTCACGGAAAAACCAATTTCGTCCATGTGCGCGACGACGAGAATTTTCGGAGTCCTCGTCCCGGCAGGCGCGGTGCCGACGTGCAGGATCAGATTCCCGTCAGCGTCAGTTTCGGGCTTCGCCCACCTCGGCAAGTATTTCATCACGTTCTGCCGCACCGTCTCTTCGTGACCGCTTGCTCCGTAGGTCTCGACCAACCTGGTCAGTATTTCGAGGCTCTGCGGATATAACTGTCGCAGAACTAGTATGGGATCGCCAAAGTGCGCCCGGGCCTCGGGATTCGTCGGCCGCTGAAAGCACGCCTGAAGCAGCGCGATCAATGATTTCAAATCGGCCTGATCGATGATTTCCGAGGGTGCGTCTGGCCACGACGTCGCGATGCCGATGTGAGTCCATTTTGTGGGAAATGCCGGAGGCGGGAGATAGCTCACCGGAGTGATATCGGCGGAATAGTCGGTTACGAGCGGAAGCTTGTTTGCGTCAGCAAGTTGTTTCAGATCCGCGGCGATTCCGGAAAGCTCGCCGCTCGACTTGTCGAGCCCGATCAGGACGCCGCTGCCGGGTTCACGGCGGGGAGCCCGATGCACACCTTCCATCCCAGAGACTTTTCCTCCCGGCAATAGCCGGCCCACGTAAATCATTTCGTCCGGCTGTGTGGTTCTAAGTATCCGGTCAAGGCCGCGCCCACCGACGCGTTGTTGAGCCACGAATGCAACCGTCAGAGTGCCCTTGAGCTGTACGGAGTCGATGCCGCGCAGGAGATCGACGAGCGCTGCAGAGCCGAACTTGTCACCGATCGACGTGCCGGCGAATTCACTGTTGGCGAGGCTCAGCAGTTGGCGGTCGATCGCGACGGGGCTGAGGATGTCGACGCCGGCAGCGCGGACTTCGGCGGCGGACGTGGCGCCGATGTCGACGTACATATTCTCGATGTCGCGAGGGCTTGGCGTGGTTTCGTCCGCGCGGTGGAGATGGACGGAGATTCCGGCGACGACGCCATCGATCCATTTGCCATTGGCGGTGCGAACTTTGACGGGCTGCGCTGAATAGAGCGAGTTGAAGATCGGCGGGAGACCGGATTGCGGGAGGCGCTGGAGGCGCAGGTAGCCGTCGGCGGTGATGCCGCTGACGACGAAGCCGGGCTCGTCGATCGGCGTGACGATCAGGCGATGCGGCGCGCCGCTGCCGATGGTGACGATGACGTCGCCGAGATTGTCGACGACGGGATGAAACGCCACGAGTTTCGCGCGAATTTTTTCGGAGAGCGCCTGTTCGTAGCCGGAGACGGAGGGCGTCTCGACGAATTCCTTCAGGTCGCTGGCAAGATCGCCCGGGACTCTTGGCTGGGCGGCGGTTTGCGCGGGCGCGGGACTAGCGCAAATAACCGAAAGCAGGGCTAGGAAAATGGCCAGGATGGGTGCGCGCCGCAGCGACTTTTGGCCGACGGGAGGGCGGAAATTCGGGCGAAAAAGTGGTCCGGAGGGGGGGTGGGTTTTGTGTCGATTAGAAAGTGCACCGATCGTTTGTTTTGTGTGGGTTACGGCGATTTCTATTCGGCGCGAGTGTCGATTAGAAATGGCGTGACCGCAGCAAGCATTTGGGTGCCGCAAACGCGCCAATCCGGAGATCCCTCGGCGTACTCGGGACAAGTCTGGCGATCCCAGAAGACCGGCGCCGACGTGCGATCGAGACAGATGGCTGACATCGCGCCAAGCATCTGCGCCGGACACGATATATCGTGCCCCTACGAAGGCAACTTCGTGGCGAGCGGGAACAATAAGCCCGCGAGTGCGGTTGCTCGTTGGTACCGGGTGGTCTGTACCGCCAGATGCGGCGGACTGATTTTCGTTTTTCACGCGACCATATTAGTACGTGCAAGCACGGGCGCAAGGGAGTTCGCCTGTGGACTTTTGCGGGCGAACGGACAGCGGTCGGGAGCTTCAGGGGCTGAAGCCCCTTCTCTCTCTTGAGCTGCCTATGTCGCCCCTGAAAGGGGCGACCCACAAGGAGAAACCACTGCCGCCGCTCCATCGGCGCCATCGTTTCCAAGCGGGAAGACGGGGCCTGGCGCGGGGCCGACGCTGGCGCGCGGTGGTATACTCGCGCGGCACCGCGACAGAAGGGCAACAGAAGGAGTGAAACCATGAGCGAAGCAGCCGCAGCGAAGAGCAATCCGCTCGACCCGAAGGTGTTCCGGCCCGAGGCGATTCCGGCCGAAGTGGCCGCCGCGAACGAGGCATTTCGCAAGGCGCTCTCGGGCGGGCCGGACTGGTGGGACATCGGCGCGCCGGCGTTTCGCGAGGCGGCGGCAAGCGGGCGCGGGCCATTTCCTCCGCCGGAAAAATCCCCGCGCGGGCGCACGATCGAAATCGAAGGGAAGGGCGGGCACAAAGTGGCGCTGCGCGTGGTGGCTCCTGAGCACGCGAAGGGAATCTACCTGCACTTTCACGGCGGCGGGCTGGTGCTGGGCTCGGCGATATCGCAGGACATGATGATGGAGCGCGTCGCCGGCAGCACGGGCATGGCGTGCGCGAGCGTGGAATATCGGCTGGCGCCGGAAAATCCGTATCCGGCGGCGTGGGACGACGGCGAGTCAGTGGCGCTGTGGCTGATCAAGAACGGAAAGAAGGAATTCGGCACGGAAGTGATGGCGATTGGCGGCGAGTCCGCGGGCGCGACGCTTTCGGCTTCGGTTCTGCTGCGCATGCGCGACCGGCACGGCTACACCGGCTTCCGCGCGGCGAACCTGGCGTACGGAAATTATGATTCGTCGATGACGCCGAGCCAGATGCTGTCGCCGGACCGCGGCATTCTGGTGGGGAAGCTGAGCATCAAGAAGTTCTGCGAGGCGTATCTGCCGAAAGGCGTCGATCCGCGCAATCCGGATGTTTCGGCGCTGTACGCGGACCTGAAGAACATGCCGCGCGCGATTTTCAGCGTCGGCACGATCGATCCGCTGCTGGACGACACGCTGTTCATGTATTCGCGCTGGATCGCGGCGGGGAACGAGGCGGAGCTCGCGATTTATCCCGGCGCGCCGCACGCGTTCAACGCTTTCCCGCTGCCGCAGGCACCGGAAGCGAACGCGCGGATCGACGCGTTCCTGAAGCGCGCGATTTCCTGAGGTGTGGCGAGAGTCAGGTATCGGCTCCTCGTTCGATCAAGATGGCCGCCTTGGGAGTGCGCGAGGACTTCAGCGCCAATGCGGCAATCAAAGCTGCGGCTCGGAGTCGCATGGCAGTTCTCTTGGAGTATGCCGGCCGACGACGTTTGAGTGTATTCGGACGCTGAAAAATTGTATGGCGGAGGATGCAGTCAGATGCGAACCATTCTCCCTGCTAACAGGGACATTTACAGGGATTTCCTGACCAGACAGGCCCAATTCTCGGTCCAATACGTTCACAGTGAGATGCTCTCAGAATCCGCCAAAGACTCTCGGCTTTGCGGCCCCTTGGTTTTGCCGTCATTTATCGCGATTTTCGTGGCATTTGTTCAACTGCCAGGCGTCTCAAGCGGCCGCACCGACTCCCGCACCGATGATCTTCTCACTTCACGTGGCATGATTCCCTCGTTGCCGTCGTAGTCCTCGGTGGATTGTAGCCCGTCAGAGCTGATTTCCGGGCTTTGTGGGCCCGGACGGATTCACGTCCGAGCCGGCGAGTGGAAACTTCAAATGTTCCCAACGGGCCAGTCCGCCCTTCAAAGCCTTGACCTTGTCGTGGTCGTAGCCTAGCTCCCACATCTCCATCACCATCGGCGCACTGTCTTCCTCGTGGGAACAATTGCAGTAGAAGACGATCAGCCTGTCGCCGGGAAGTGCGCTGAGAGACTGATCCTGTTCATGTGTATCGCGAGTTGGATCGTAGGGGATATTCACAGCACCTGATATGTGCTCGGCTTCGTAAGCCTCTGGGGCGTCAGTATCCACTAGCACCACTTTTCCGTTGTCCTTCGCCAAACGCTGGACCTCCTCGGCCGTGATGCGCGGTACCTGGGGAAACGGCTCCGCTTCTTTCGCTTGCGCTGACTTTTCCTGGCTCGCGCTTGCGGAAGCCACAACTTTTGATTCCCCGTGCAGAACGCGGGAAGATAGCCCGTCAGATACGAGCAGCACTAATCCGAACAAGACGACGGCCGCGAATTGACGCTTCATAGTTGCGACTCCTTCGGTGAAGGGCGCGAGGCTTGCGCCCCGCAAAACTGTCATTCAACTCAATTCTACTTCTCATTGTCCACCGACACGCCCGCGCCATACCAAAATGCACGGTACGGACTTTTCCGCGCTTCACGATCCCGTGATTGGCTCTTAGCCGAGCTCCTATTTGCCAGGCGCGTCTTGTTCTCCAGGTTATCGAGCGGAGGCGCCAGAGGGTACCGTGTTGCCAACTTGTTTGGTATCCCCGGGTTCAAGACCGTAATCAGACCGTCGCCCGCCGAAGAATCCGGCACGGCCTTCACGGCTGTGCGTGCGTAGGCTGGGGAGCCCGCCACCAGTGCCGGACTCAAACCCAACATCGCCAACATTTTTCGCCTATCCATAGTCCCTTCCTCCTCCCGATTGATTGCGCGGGAACTGTCTCAGATAAAATGAAACTCACTCACTACTGAACGTGGCTGGTTGGGAGTGAGACATTTCGCCGCCCGTGCAACCCCGCGGGCATCTCTGGAGCCGAACTGGTATATACTCGTGCCGGATGATTGTTGTCAAGACATCATCATAGGATGCGCCGAACGTTTCAACTATGCGAATCTCGCCCGGGGGCGCCCGGACCCTCGGATTCCACTTCAGAAGCTTCCGAGATATCTCGACGCACCTCGATGGTTACGATGCGGAGTGGATCCGAAAAGGGCACGGCGCTGCTACTTCAGTTCGCCGCTTGGGCCGGCGAAGGGACTCCTCTATACTCGCATCGAAGCATTCCGGGAGACATATATCGATGAGCGGTGGTAGCCCGCAGCCGATGCCATACCCGAAAGCCCTTGAAGCCGGTCGCAGAGTTCGCCGCCGCCGCGAGCACGCTCCCCATATAGACGCGCTTATCCGGCTGGTCTCCGTGCGTATCGTGCGTCTTTCTGAACTGATTCTTCGTATCGGCACACTCACGTTCAAAGATCGATTTGGAGTGAAGCCCACGGATTTGCGGATCCTGGTAATGCTGGGCGCCTACCAGCCGATTTCGGTGAACGAGGTGAGCCGCAGAACGCACATTGACAAAGCCTGGATCAGTCGGTCGCTGAGAGGGTTGATGCGCCGAAAGTTGATCACCAAAACGTCGCATCCATCCGATAACCGGGCTTCGTTACTCTCCCTGACCAAGCAGGGTGAGTCGCTCTTACGCGAGATCGCGCCCGTCGCGCAGGAGTATCAGCGTCAGTTGTTGCAGGGACAGCGAACTCGCGACGTAGAACGAGTGCTCGATTTGCTCTCGGCTCGAGCCGAAGAAATGTTTCAGTTCGCGATCCAACAAAAGAGTCGTACGATCCCTCGCCGTTAGATTTTGTCGGTCGCACAAAAGCCCCTCTGTTCCTTGCGAGCAAAGAAGCACACTGCTCCTGCATCACTTGGCCCGCCGCAGCCGATTCGCAACGAGATCGGGATGAACTGCGGCACAGCGGCGCTGAGCCCGTTCAATCTGGCGAATTCCGCGATCGGCCGGGCGTGGACGCTGATGAGCATCAATTTCGGCGACGCACGTGCAGGTGAGAATTTCATGGCGACGCGCGGCCGCTTCGGATGCCTGTACCGATAACGTGCAAAGACGGCACCAGCGGCATTCCTGAGGCCGCACCAAGCGCCCAACCAGTGACGGCAGCGGATTAGAGATCGCGTCGAAGGAACGAGTCAGGCGGCCTCATTTCTACCGCCAGGTATCGATCGACGAGTTCTTTTCCGGCATGAAGTCAGTCGCGAACCAAACGCTCGCCGTCTTTCCGCCGACAACGACTGAGCGTATGCTGTTCGGGTTCGTGAACGGTTTGATCATCGAGTCGCCGGGGAGTTTTTTCCAGCTGGCGTAGGGCTCAAGCCCCTGGGCCCCGAGGGGACCCAGCATACTGGATACGATCGAATTCCCCCAATACGATTGGGCGGTTTTCTCGACATTCTGGGAGAGCCACTCGGCGAGCATGGCCTTTGTCTTGAAGCCCTGCACGTCCTTGAGCAGATCCGCAACCGTGGGGTCCATGATGAGCGTGGCGCTCATTCCGGACAGTGCAGACATATAGTCACGCATTAACATTTGAGGCGTGTAATGCTGCTCGGTCCAGCCGGTACTGTTAATAAAATTCCAGCCGGTGAAGATCGTCACGATGCTGTCGGTGGGTTTGTGGCCCATCTGGACATGAAGAGGCAGCCATCCTTCCGGGAGGGCCTCTTCATTCTCGGCAATGCAAAGATTGTCGTATCGCAGAGGGTTGCTGAGCGAAGCGAAACCGGTCACGCCCTCCTGGTAACCCTGGATGACTTTGTGTATGAGCGTCATGGATCGGCCAATGACGGAGTTTGCTTCATTGTCCGGACCCAATGCGCCCAGACCGGAATTCATCCCGATCTCTTTGCGTATCGGCCCGTTCACCACGATCATCTGCGCGATTGAGGTTGTGGAGTCCTGATACGGCACCATGCTGGCCAACGCAAGGATAACCGGGAAATATTCAGGCTTGGCGCCCGCCATGACCGCAAGCACGGCGACCTTTTCCACCGTAAACGGACGACGCGTCCCGAATGTTCCGGCAGCGGATTTCACGATCTCATCCGGCTTATGCCTCGTACCTTTCAGCATCGTAGCCACTCGCTCCTGCGTCGGGATGATGACCGGGTTGTAGTCGGTCCAGCCTTTTTCCTTGAACAGGCGCTGCAGATTATCTTCCGTGTCTGCCTGAAGCAGTCTCGGTTCGGGCGCCGCCTCCGAAGAAATCCCAGACATCTTTTCCTGATCGGTGAGAGGTTTGGTGAGACCGTCAACGATTGCCTGCATCATCGGCTTGCCGCTCACCGTGTCCTTCCCTTCGATATACCCCTTGAGCACTGACCGTGGCTGGCCGGAGAAGGGGAACGGAACCCCGACGTAGCGAATGGGCATGCCTGTGTTGTATGTGGCGTTTGCGCCGATCCCAAATGACACCACGTTCGAACCCGCAGCGGCGACAACGGGTATGCGGTACTTCTGCTCGATCTCTCCCGCTTCGGAGCTCACGGCTCCGACGCAGCCATGTCAACCCGCAACGCCGAGGACGACGCCGTCTCCCTTGGCGTCGGCGATCTCTTTCCACAGCGCAGGATCGTCCGTGACGAAATTCCCCTTCTTTAACTTGATGATCGTCCTGACGGTGGGCATGTGCTCGGCAAACCACGCCTGCATTTCGTCAAGGATGCCGTCGTTCTGCCCCATGCCTCCCCAGTCGAAATCCACCAGGTAGATTGTTTTGCCGTCCAATTTGTCGAGCCGAGGTGCGAGAGGTATTCTCGGCGCCAATTGCGGCGTGATGGCTGGATTCAGAGCCGTGATCATCCTGTCCGTCACTACGGATGCTCCCGCGTCCAGAGTGCTCGCTGGAGCAGTCCGCGCGTAGGAAGGTGCGCCCGCCACCAGCGCCGGGCTGGCGCCCAGCAAGGCCAACATCTTTCGTCGATCCATGGTCATTTACCTCCTCGACTTGTTTGCTCGGCGCGCATTCTGTTTCACGGCTCATCCGGAAGTCCACAGCTTCCATCGGCGCAGCCATCCGTAACAGGTTTTGCGCGCCACTTGTCCACCGAAGCGCTCACTGCGTAGGCGAAATCCGCGACCTTCCACATGGGGCTCGTTTCGCCGCCCACGACGACGATGTTGATGTTCTCGGGCTTGTCGTATGGCGCGATGAGCGCGTCCTCAGGCAGCTTCTTCCAGGACGCGTATGGTTCAACGCCCTGATCCGCGAGCGGAGCCATCATCATGTGGATCAAATCCGTGCCCCAAAACTGCCCGGCAGGCATTTTGAAGTTCTCTGAAAGCCAGCGGCAGAAATCCAGCTTGGTTTGGAAGCCTTCGTTTTCCTTGAGGTGTCGCGCCACGAGCGGATCCAGTATCAACGTTGCCGCGGAAAACAGCCCTGGCAGTGCACCCAATTGAAGCAGCATGTCCTTGCCCACCGATCGGTGGGAGGACCCGACAACGTTGTTTACGAAGCTCCATCCGCGGAACAGGCTGACAATACTTTCTTCCGGGCGGAACTTTTTCTGTGCGTGAAAGGGTTCCCAGGCGCTTCTTTCCTCGTTCTCCGCGACACACATATTGTTGTAGCCGATGGGATTGCCTTGCGAAGTCCAGAACTGTTTCCTGAGCCGCATGTAACCCCAGTTGATTGTCAGAAGCGTCCAGGCGCGCCCGATTACAGAATTTGCGAGATTGCGGGGACTAAAGGCTCCAATCCCTGAATTCATTTCGATCTCGTTGCGGATGGGTCCGTTCACAAGCAGCATGCAAGCGAACGGCGTCGTAGAACCTGGAATGGACGGATGTCCGGTGGAAGCGACGGCAAGGAGAACAGGCAAGTGCTCCGGCCTCGCTCCGGCCATTACGCCGATGATGGCCACCATCTCGACCGTAAACTTGAGATATTCCTGTGTGTCATGCAGGAAGATTTCCGCGACAACTTCATCCGGTGCGCGGTTTGTGCCGGCGAGCATTTCAGCAACGCGTTCTTCCGTGGGAAGGATGATGGGCAGCCCATCGGTCCAGTCCCGCTCGTAAAACAGGCGCTGCAAGTTGTCTTCCGTATCAGGCTCAAGCACCGTTTGCCTGACACCGGTCCGTGACACTGGCGCGAAGTCCCCGGTGAACTCGTCTTCGCTGACGGGCTTTGTGATAGCCTCGATGACCTCTTCGATAACGGCCCGCTGCGTTCCCGGATCTTTCCCTTCGATGTAGCCGCGAAGAACAGAAGGAGGCATGCCCACGACTGGATGCGGAGTGTAAATGAAGCGCAGGGGAACGCCGTGGAAGCGGCGATCATCTGCTACTACGTTGGCAAATTCGAAAGTGGAGACCGGCGCTGTCGGGATTCCGTATTCTTGTTCGAGTGTGCGGGAGCAAGCGGCGACCGCCGCTGCGCAACCGGGTCAACCCGCGACGCCAAGGATCGCGGCCTGTCCTCTTTCCTTGATTTCCGTCCAGAGATCCTTGGTATCGTCCCGAAAGATGCTGCCTGTTTTTCGCCGACGCACGGTTTTCACAGAGGGCATATGCTCGGCAAACCAGGCCTGCACCTGATCCAAAAATTTGCCGCTTCCCCCGAATCCGGTGTCAACCAGGTAGACAGTCTTGCCATTGAGGCTGTCCAGGCGCGGCGCCATGGAGGAGAGCGACCAGCTCCGGCTGTCTCTTTCCTCGCCGGCGGCTCTGACTGTGCGGTATCCTTCCGGATTCAACACCGCCGAACGCAATAACGTGGCCATGACAATGGCTCCTGGCAGACTCGGTAAGCGCTCCCTGGCTAAATCTGCCTTAGCGCATCACCCTGTTGGGAGACGGCACTGAGTACACCAAAACGCACTCTAGTTGTCAAGACAACATGAGTCCGCAGCCTTTCCAGCGCCCGCTATCAGGCCGTTGTTTTGACAACGACAATGTCGAACCGCTAGAATCACACGCTTAAGCCCGCCGGGCGCGTCCCGGCCGCTTAGAAGACCTGACGGTTTCACGTTGTTGTGGCTGGCGGCCAGGTCGGATACGATCAGATTATCAGCTGCCCGGGAACGAGCTAGGCGAATCAAACGAGTCCCCGAGCGACATTGACCACCGCCGGGCGCAACTAGCAGGGGAATGACTAACTAAATGAACTCAACCGCGAAAGCAAAGGGCTTTCCGCTTCCCAGTTCGTTGAAGGTGATCGCGGGAACGGAGGGCGCGCAAGCCGCATATCCTTACTACATGCAGTTCAGCAAGGAAGACGATGAGCGGTTCTGGTTCTACAACTCCATGCACTTTCCCGAGCCGATGTGCGTCTTCGACATGATCACGGCCGAGGCCGCCTACTGCGCCTTGGGCTCGGCCAACACGCGGATACATTGCCTTCCGACGACGCTTGGCATCGACTGCCGGATCATCAATGGCCGCGTTTACATCGGCGGTAACGCCGTGACCGATCCGGCCGAGATTGCGAGACGCACAGAAGAATTTCAGCGTCGCGCCTTCTATTACTATGCAAACTGGGAGCGGCTCTTCGCCCAATGGAAGAACAAGATGATGGCGTTGATTCGGGACGCCGAGGCTCTGCCGAAACCTGACCTACCGGAGTTCGAGCCTTTGGAGCACGTCCATTCCGGCCGCGGCATCGCCTCCAACCATTACCTTCTCGAAACATATCAGAAGACGCTTGAGGGTTACTTTCGGATGTGGCACCACCATTTCGAGTTTCTTCTACTCGGATATGGCGCTTACTTGGCCTTTTTCGATTTTTGCAAGAAGGCATTTCCGGAAATCAGCGATCAGACAGTAGCGCGCATGGTAGCAGGCATAGAGGCGGAAATCTTCCGTCCGGATGACGAACTCAGGCGTCTTGCCAAATGCGCCATCGAATTGGGCGTCGATAATCAGTTCAAAGAAGGCGTCTCGCCTGATGAGATCATCAAGTCACTGGAAAGAGCCGGCAAGCCCGGGTTGGCGTGGCTGAAGGAGCTTGCGGTCGCGCGCTATCCGTGGTTCAACATCAATGTTGGCGACGGCTTCTACCATTACCACCGCTCATGGAACGACGATTTGTCGATGCCTTTCGCCGCACTGCCCGGCTACATCGCGAATGCGAAAAAGGGCGAGCGCCTCGAACGGCAAACGGACAAGCTCATCGCTGAGCGCAAGCAGCTGATTGCCGACTACCGCGAGCTTTTGGAAACCGACGAAGAGCGCGCCGCCTACGACCAGATGATCGAGTTGGCGCACCGCGTCTTCCCGTATGTCGAGGGGCATAAGTTCTATTGCGAACATTGGTACACGAATCTGTTCTTTAATAAGATTCGGGAGTTCGGCGGCATCCTCGCTAAGAGCGGTTTCTTCCCCGATGCCGAAGACGTATTCCATCTGACCCACTACGAACTCGAGGCGGCACTCGTCGACCTTATGACTTCCTGGTCGAACGGTTCGCCTCCGCGCGGTATTTCGCGCTGGCCTGCCATTGTTCGAGAGCGCAAGGCGGCCATCGCGGAATGGGCCAAGCACGAAACTGCGCCGGCGCTCGGACCGGTTCCCGATGTCATTGACGACCCCGCTATTGTCATGCTGTGGGGCATTACCCGCGAGAATCTCGATGCGTGGCTGACGGCAGGCGAGGAGCCGGATTCCAACGAGATCAAGGGCTTCGCCGCCTCGAATGGCGTGGTTGAGGGTATAGCCCGCGTCGTGAAGTCGGCGGAGGAGATTGGTCGCTTGCGCAAAGGGGACATACTGGTCTGCCAGGTCACCAATCCAAGCTGGGCCCCAGTTTTCCAGAACATCTCCGCAGCAGTATCTGACATAGGCGGCTCGATGAGCCACGCGGCAATCGTGGCGCGAGAGTATGGCCTGCCAGCTGTGGTGGGCACAGGCACTGGCACTCAGAAGATTAAGGACGGCCAGCGTATCCGGGTCGACGGTGGCCGGGGCGTAGTAACCCTTCTCGAGTAGAATAGATTACGTGCACTCTTCAGAGACCATCGGCTGGTTCTCGGACGTCGGCCTGTCCGACCGCCCCACTGTAGGGGGCAAAGGCGGTTCATTGGGCGAACTGACGCGCGCCAGTATTCCCGTGCCACCCGGCTTCGTCGTACGCACAGCCGCGTTCGAGCGCTTTCTAAGTGCGCTGGAGAAGGAAGAGCCAATCCGGCCGAAGGTGGAGGCTCTGGGTGCCAACGAACTCGAAGAGATCACCATTCTTTCCGAACATTTGCGCGTGCGGCTGGAAAACGCACCGCTGCCAGACGACGTGAATTCTGAGATTCTCGCAGCGCACATGGAGCTTTGTGGCGCAGACCTCGATTGGCCATTGGCAGTGCGCTCGTCGGCCACCACTGAGGACGCGGTAGACGCCAGTTTTGCAGGACTTCAGGACACGTATTTGTGGACAATAGGCGCACAAGCGACATTGAAATATGTGCGCTCGTGCTGGGCAAGCCTGTATTCCGTTCCCTCGATGGCCTATCGCCGCAAGCATGGTCTGCCTGAATCCGGTGTGGCAATGGCCGTCGTAATTCAGCGGATGGTCAATGCGCGAACAGCGGGAGTGATGTTCACTCGGAGCCCGCTGACGGGCGACCGTTCCGTAATCACCATCGAAGGCGCATGGGGCCTCGGCTCGGCTGTTGTGAGCGGTGAAGTCACACCGGACCGGTTCGTGATCGCCAAGATCACAGGTGAAATCTCTGTACGCAACATTTCTGATAAGCACGTCCAACATCTGCCTGCGGCGGGGGGCGGCGTCAGCGAGGTCGAGACTCCAGAGCACCTCCGGCGGGTGCCCTGCCTTAGCGACGAGGAGATTGCAGCGCTACGGGACATCGCACGCAAGGTGGAGCGCCACTACGGCCGGCCACAGGACATCGAGTGGGCAATCGATCACTCCGGCGAGCTCCTGTTACTGCAGAGTCGGCCAGAGACGGTTTGGTCCTCCAAGGACCGGGCACCCGTCGCTGAACCTGCGCAGAACCCGCTCCAACACGTCATGAAGATCTTCGGAGGCCGCCGATGACTCTCACCGCTAAGGACGTGGCGGAGATCATGCGGTTGCTTGAACAATCGAGTTTCGACAGCCTGTCGCTCGAAATAAATGGCGTGAAGCTGAACCTGCAACGCGGCTCGGCCGCGCCCGTCCGAGAGCCCTTAGCTCCCGCCCCGGCACCGCAACTCTCAGCCGAGCCGCTGCCGGTGCAGCCAGCTCCTCCAAAAGCCAAACCGCCGTCCGAGCCGGGTCTCGCCGAAGTCGCCTCTCCGCTGCTCGGAATTTTCTATCGCGCGCCCAAGCCCGGCGAGCCGCCCTTCGTCGAAGTGGGCTCAAAGGTTGCGGAAGATACGGTCATCGGCATCATCGAAGTGATGAAGCTGATGAATTCCGTGCGCGCGGGAGTAAGGGGCGAAGTGGTCGAGATACTGGCGGAAAACGGGGCGCTGGTCGAATACGACGAGATTCTGCTGCGCGTGCGACCCGGAGTCTAGCGATGGCGATCCGCCGCATCCTCATCGCCAATCGCGGCGAAATTGCCCTCCGCGTGATCCGCACTTGCAAAGCGCTGGGCATTGAAACGGTGCTGGCTGCATCCGAGGCCGATCTGGATTCGCTGCCTGCTCGGCTTGCGGACCGCACCCTCTGCATTGGGCCCGCCCGGCCTGCGGACAGCTATTTGCGAGTAGACACCATCGTCCAGGCGGCGCTCGGCGTGAAGGCGGATGCGATCCACCCGGGTTATGGATTTCTTTCCGAGCGCCCGGTTCTCGCCAGGGTCTGCGAGCAGGAAGATGTGATTTTCATTGGTCCAACCGCGGCTCAGATCGAGGCCGTCGGTGATAAATTGCGCGCCCGCGCCGAGGCCGAGACGGCCGGCGTCCCGACCGCACCCGGTGGCGCCGTCGAAACCGCGCGCGAGGCCATGGTGCTCGGACGAGAAATCGGCCCGCCGCTGTTGATCAAAGCAGTGGGCGGTGGCGGCGGTCGCGGCATGAAGCGAGTGGACCGTCTGGAGGACATACCCTCGGCCATGGAGCTCGCCGGAGCGGAAGCGGGTTCTGCGTTCGGCGACGCGCGGGTTTACCTCGAACGATTCGTGGAACGCGGTCGCCACGTGGAAGTCCAGATCCTCGGTGACGGGAACGGTCGCGTGGTTCATCTGGGCGAGCGAGACTGCTCCGTCCAGCGCCGCTATCAGAAACTGATCGAGGAAACGCCCGCCCCGAGCCTTTCCGCGGACTTGCGCGAACGCCTCCATGCGGCAGCCGTGCGGTTTGCCGAAAGGCTTTCGTACCGTAGCGCGGGCACCGTCGAATTCCTCGTGGACCTGGAGCGTGATGCTTTCTACTTCCTGGAAATGAATGCACGAATTCAAGTCGAACACCCGGTCACGGAAGCGGTAACCGGCATAGACTTGGTAGCCGAGCAGATCGCCATCGCCAACGGCCGTGGCCTGCGCTTGAAGCAAGACGATGTCAAAAGAGAAGGTTGCGCAATTGAGTGCAGGATCAATGCGGAAGATCCGGCGCGCGACTTCCATCCGAGTCCCGGCACGGTTCGGAAAGCCGTGTGGCCGTCAGGCGACGGCGTGCGCGTCGATACTCATATTGCTTCCGGCTCCCGCATCCCGCCTTATTATGATTCGCTGATGGCCAAGATTATTGTTCACGCCGCCGATCGTCCCACGGCACTCGAACGGATGCGTCGCGCACTCGCTGCAACCCACATCGAGGGCGTCGCCACGAATCTTGCATTCCACGCAGACGTCCTGACCGATCTGGAATTCAAGAGAGGCGGAGTTGACACGTCCTACCTGCCGCGCTTCCTCGAGCGGCGGCGCCTCGCACAGGAGGTTCGAGCGCATGGCTAATGTCCAACTCGTCGAGACCTCCCTGCGCGATGGCAACCAGTGTCTCTGGTCGGCTCTCGGTGTCGATACAGCCAGGAGCCTGACTATCGCGCCCGCCATGGATCGCGTCGGCTTCAAGGCCATCGACTTCACCACCTCGACCCACATGGGTGTTGCCGTCCGTTATAAGAAGGAAGATCCCTGGGAACGCATTCGCCTCATGGCCAAAGCCATGCCGAAAACGCCGCTGCAGTTCCTCTCCACCGGCTTTCGTTTTATTTCCTGGGAAACTGCCAGCCCTGAGTTCATGGCGCTCGCGTTCAAGACTCTCATCGACAACGGGCTGCGCCGGTTCGCGCTGGCCGATCCGATGAACGATGCCGATTCAAATGTCGCCTGCGCGCGCACGATCAAAGCAGCCGGGGGTAAGTACGTCATTGGCGCCCTGGTCTTTACGCTGAGTCCCATTCACGACGATGCGCACTACATCGACCGCGCCCGCACCCTTGCAGAAAGCCCCGATGTGGACGCGCTATACATCAAGGATATGGGCGGCCTTTTGACACCGCTGCGCGCTCGCACGCTCATTCCAGCCGTAAAGGCCGCAATCGGCGATAAGCCGCTCGAACTCCATTCGCACTGCACCATAGGCATCGGGGAGTTGACTTACATGGATGCACCCGAGTGGGGTGTCAGCGCTGTTCAGTGTGCTTCCGGCGCTGCTGCAGATGGAATCTCGAATCCGCCGTCGGAGCGCGTGGTTTCCAATCTTCGCGCTCTTGGGCATCAGGTGGACATCGACGACCAGGCGCTCGCCGAAGTTGGCCGTTACTTCACGCGCCTTGCTGAAGCCGAAGGACTTCCCGCAGGCTGCCCTCAGCCGTTCGATGCCGGCTATCTCCACCACCAACTGCCGGGCGGAACGATTGGCACCATGCGCCGCCACCTCGCCGAAACCAGAGTCTCCCATCTGGAAGGTGCGGTGATCGAGGAGTTGGACCGCGTGCGCCAGGAGCTTGGCTGGCCGATCGTAATGACTCCTTTCGCGCAGATGTTGATCACGCAAGCGGTTCTGAACGTCACCGGAAAAGAGCGCTACGCCACCATTCCCGACGAAATCATCCGCTATGCCCTGGGAAAATTCGGGCGGCCCAATATCCCGATCGCACCGGAGGTGATGGATCGCATTGAATCTCTGCCTCGAACGCGCGAGTTGCGCCAACAGCCGGGCATGCCGCCTCTGCGCGAATTGCGCCAGCGCATCGGCCCGGAACTAAGCGATGAGGAATTTCTCCTTCGAGCCACAATGCCCGCTGGCCAAGTCGACGCGATGAAGGCGGCCGGCCCTGCGCAACAAACATATGATCCTGATATGGCTCCCGTGATGAGTCTAGTTCGTCAATTGACTGCCCGGCGCGACATTACTTACCTGTCGATCGAGAAGGGCAGCTTCAAGCTTGAGCTGCGCGGCCAGGCTGCCCCGGTGGAGGCGTGAGCATGGATTCTTCTGACAACGGCTGGAACGAGCCGTTGGGGCCTGTCGAAGGATTCATGTTCGACCTCGACGGCACATTGATCCTCAGCGACCGTTCGCTCGGCGGCTACCGTCTGCTGCCGGGCGCCGTCGAGATTCTGCGCGAGCTGCAAGCTCGCGGCATTCCGTTCGTCGTGCTCACAAACGGCACCGCGTATCCGGTGGCCGAGCAAGCGCCGAAACTCCGCGCCCTGGGCTTGCCCATTGCCGACGAGGCTTTGCTGACTCCTAATACCGTGACAGCGGACTTGATGCCGAAACGTGGCGTAAAGCGCGCCCTCGTCCTCGGCCTGCCGGGAGTCGGCCGGGCGCTGGAGGAGGCTGGCATCGAGGTTGTCTTCACCGGTCAGGATCGCGCCGATGACGTCCAGGCAGTCTATATCGGCTGGCACCCAGACTGCGGCATGAAGGATATCGAAGCGGCCTGCAAAGCGATTTGGAATGGCGCCGAGCTTTACGTCGCTTCTGACGTGCCTTTCTTCGCAACGGCCGGCGGCAAGACGATGGGTTATTCGCATGCCATAACTGCCGCTGTCCGCAAGATAACGCGCGCTCCCATGATCCTCACCGGCAAGCCTTCGTTGCACGCGTTGAAGCTGGTCGCAAGAAAACTCGGAATTCCCATGCGCAGGGTGGGCGTGGTCGGCGATGACCCGCTCGTGGAAATGATTATGGCGCGGCGCGGCAGAGCAATCGGCTTCGGCGTGACCACCGGCGTCACAACAACGCAGGACTGGGCCGCGCAGCCCATGGGCAGGCGGCCGCACCGAGTCCTGCGCGAACTCGGCGAAATCCTGGAGATGGCTGTTTCTTCGTGAGGCGCGGCTTTCGCACATCGATATGACGGGTGCAGAGTACTGCGCATCTCAAAACAGGCCGGAACCGCGCGATGCCTCGCGCCCAGCGAGCATCATTTCTTCAAGAATTCGATGAAGAAACGAAACCTCGCTGGTTCGGCCACGGGAATTGGGCCCATGTGTTCTCCGAGTTCCATGGTGGTGTAGCTGTCTGGGCGATATTGCGGCCAGCGCATCAAGTTCGCCGCATTCGGATCTCCGCTCTTCGCAAAGTTGGACCAGTACGAGGACATCTCTTCCGACAGATTGTAATCGCCAGGCTGCCAAGGGCGATCCAGCATCTTTATGTTTTCAAAAACGTATGGAACCTCGGACGAGTGGAATAGGCCAAATCCGGGTGCTGGGGCCACGGGATCGCATGGTTGCGCTTCCCCTCTGTGAACCTTCTGCGGTGATGCCTGTGCACATCGAACGGACCATTACTTTGCGTAGCGGAACTCAACCACCCTGCACTGCCTCAAAGAAAAAACGGAATTGGCGGGCCATTTCTGCCTTTAGAACAAAGGGAGAACGCTGATCCATGCAAAATTCGCGCATTACGGGCCACAAAGTGGCCATTTGAGGTCGTACAAGGTCAACTGAGAGAAATCTCAAGACTGTGTGGCGGAGAGCAGTCAATTCGAACCGGCAGTTCTGTTTGTTCTGTGAAGTGCACCTCGCGATTAGTTTGGGAGAAGATCGCAAGCAATTTGGGCCGTTTGGGGACTGGAACCGATGGGAGAGCATTCAGATGCATTGAATTCTCGCCAATTGGCCCGGGAAATCGAGGTTTCTACCAAAATCACAGGAACAGAGAGAAATCTTAAGACTGGTTGGCGGAGGGGGTGGGATTCGAACCCACGAGACCCTTTCGGGCCTAACGGTTTTCAAGACCGCCGCCTTCAACCGCTCGGCCACCCCTCCAAAACTAAATCGTTCAATCATTGTAACTTGCAGGCCGGTTTGGTGACAGTACTGCCCTAGGTTCGTGCATCTTCGGACAGGGCAGTGAAGCCCATTCTGAGACAATTCGCCGAAAGTTACAATCTGCAGCGAAGGGGATCCCTGCAGATGACAAACAGAAAAGTGTAGCGGTATGCAGATAGAATCGCGGCCAGGAAGAAGCTTGTAATTGCTTTCAACCATGGCAGCGTCATACGTGATTCCCTCTTCATCCTGGCTAGGACGGAAGGGGCGGTGTCCAGGGATGCATCGTGGCCACCGCCCCATTTACACTCTGTCCGTGATCTTACGGCCCCTCCTTTCGTGTGAAGCGAATTGCCTCGGTCTTCTCGCCGAAATCGACCTCCTCAACGTAATCCTTGTCGGACAAGACTTCCGTATCTCGCGGCTTTGAATTGAGAGCCACCCATGTCCCTTCGACCGTGGCGATCAATTTGTTGTCGTCGCTTCGGAAAATCTGGATGGTTGTGTTATTTGGCCTCGCCTTGATCTCGTAATTGCCGGGTTGAATCGCCTTTCCAGCAACAATCATTGTGTGATCGAAACTCACTGAGGCCGTATCTTCACGTGCTGCCCACGCAGGCATAGCCAGCGCAAATACTGCCACGAACAAAATCAAACGAGTTGCTCGGAAATCCATGTGTTCTCCTTCGAATCTTCGTCAGGGTGCTGGTTGCCCATGGTGAAGGTTGCCACCGATCGCGTCCGTGACAACCTCCATCTCAGGTACAGCAATTCAGACGCCAGGAAACGCGAGCCGCAGTTGCGCCTGCAAAGCCCATTCTTTTACGCAAGCCTCGATTGGAAAGAGAAGCGGCGCTCGCTTCATTCACGTTTCCTGTTCGCTTTGTTCACACTTGCGAAAGCTGATCGAGTGCCCCGCGCGTAGTCATGATTTGCTGTCTAAGAAAGCGCAGGGCTTACCAAATCTTGCGCCTATTTGAGATCTGGCGATTGCGTTGCTCCATGGAGGTGTTTTCGTGCAGATGGAGAGAACTACCATCTCTCCCGCGAGGCGAGCAGAAATGGGTTTCGTAACCGGCGTTCTGAGGAGTCGGCCATGAAAATCGTCGTCATTTCAGACGTTCACGGGAATTACGACGCACTGTCGCACCTACCAGAGGACTACGACCAACTCTGGGTCCTGGGTGACCTGGTGAACTACGGACCGCAGCCAGGGGAGGTGATCAGTTTTGTCCGGAAGCGTGCAGCGCATGTAGTCAGAGGCAACCACGATCACTCCGTAGGATTTGGTGAGGTGGCTCGCTGCTCTCCACGATTTCGCGAGATGGCCGAGGCGACGCGGAGGTACACGGACGCGGTCTTGAGCGAGGAGGATAAGGAATATCTACGCAGTTTGCCTCTGCAGGTCGACGTGTGGGTTGGCAAGACGCGTTGCAGACTTTGCCACTGTCTGCCCTCAGATCCTCCGTTTATGAATTATCCGTCTGCGGTCGAGCAGTGGGAGAGTGAATGTCGGCGCGCCGGAGCGGATGTTCTTCTAGTCTCCCACGGGCATACGTCTTTTGGCAGAAGGGTCGGTTCCACGCTGCTCGCAAACCCCGGTAGCCTCGGACAGCCGAGATCAGGTGAGCCAGCTGCTTCATATGCAGTCCTGAAGGACGGCAAGCTGAGTTTGCGCTCATTTCACTATCCGGTGAACCTCACGGCCGAGAAGGTTCGCGCGATGCCGATTTCCGCGGTAGTCCGCAGTGAGTTGATCACACTCTTGCGCACAGGTTTGGTTCCGCGTGAACGGAGGCAAAGCGTCTGCGTTGGAAATATTGCCGGCGAGCGATCCCTGCCCAACGCCAGCGGCGCAAAAGATTGAAGAAAATGAGGTCATTTTGCATTTCACTGCTGCGTGTCTGCTGGTAGCTGCGTTCCTCATTGAAGGAGCCCTTCCGCAGTGACACTGTGGGAAACAACGAAGGGCGCGCCCGCAGGCTCATGGCAGCGCGCCCCTCGAACGTGGCTACCACCCATTCATCCCAACATTCCGATCTTAGTTCCACGCGTTTTCTGGAGTTCCTCGATCCGGGCCTGTGTCCGGGATTTGCGCATCCTCTACTTCAACAAAGGAAGCCATCGCCCTGAGATTCGTGGCAATCGGCACAGCCAGTTTTCATAAGGACTCACCTTCAACAAGCGGTGTCGTGCATCTCACAGGATCCTTGATTTGGACCTCCCCTGTCTTGATCCGCTAGATTCATAGGGTTCGCCGCTTCCTACAACTCGACGAGCCGGATGCCGCAACCGTCCGACAGGTTTCTCGGAATCGTCGTTTGACCTCGGATGTGCGCCCGCTTTCCTGGCCATTTTCACAAGCAGACGGTTAGCGCGAGAGTGCCGAGTCTTCACGGCGGATATCGTAATCCCCAGTTGCGCGGCAGCTTCCTTCAGCTTGAGCCCTTCGATGTCGCATAACAAGACGACCACTCGTAATGCCGAAGGTAGCTCGTCTAGAATTGTTGCAAGGAGACGGAACTCTTCTACCTGAGCGTATTCGTCATCCAAATTGGTCTGAGGATCAGCAAGCATGTCCGCCAGGCGGATCTCCCCATGCTCCGGCCCGGGCTCGTCAAGAGAGAAAATAAACGGCCAGGACCTTTGCTTCCGCAACTTCGCCTTCGCAGCATTTGCCACGATTGTATGCATCCAAGTGGTGAATCGCGCACGCCCCTGAAACTGATCTAGGTGGCGGAAAGCTGCGAGCAAACCGTCCTGCAGCGCATCTTCCGCATCCTGCGCGTTGCGGAGAAACCTTGCCGCAGTCTTCTGGAGTCGCGGTATGCAGGGAGCGAACAACCGATCCAGGGCCGCTGGGTCTCCCCTCATTGCTAAATCCAGTACGTAATCCGATTCGCGATGAAGCCTGGACTCACACTCGAAAGGCAAAGACTACCTCCCATGACGCCATCAGACGCTCTAGTAGAACCGAGCGATGCATTTCCGATTCCAATTACGAAGAAAGATCTCGAAGTCGGACTTCATCCTCACCGATGTCACAAATATGCCAACGCACGGGCTCGACAGATTCATGGAAGTTCAAGCGAAATCAGTACGCTGACCAAAAGATCGAGAGCGCGCCGCAGTCTTGCGATTCTGTGCGCGGTTCGACAATTGAGCCGGGCGGATTGCAGGACTGCGACTCTGGCCGTTCGATATGTTCACGCGCCGACCTGATATTGTGCAGATTCTTTACAACTATTGAACGGCCTGATGATTGAATCTCGACCTAAACCCCACGGGATCAAGCCTTACTGGTCCTGCGGCCTTCTTCTATGTCTGGCATTCGAGTTGCCTTCTTGAATACGACTAGCCGCTAGCCCTGGAGCAAGATGATCCGCTGAAAGCAATGCATCCGATCACGAGCTACAACGTCTTTAGATTCTCCGTGGTGGCCGGATACGCTGCATTGCTTTACGTGTACTTCCGATTCGTACGCCGCTTCATGGAGTGAGAATTGTCTGAGCGGTTTACAAGTACGGCCCAGGTTGTCGAGCGGCACCTCGACAAGGAAAGACCGAGTGAAACGTAAACCGCCTCCATCGTGTGTGCCCTTGTTGGCGCTCGATGGGTTGGTCGCATCCGTTGATAGGCGTTTTCTTGCAGGGTGAAGAGATGCAAGTTATCACTGGCAGGATTTGCGAATTGCTTCACGACTCGGCGGGCGAGGTAAACGGCTTCTCGCTAGATATCGCAGTGGCTATTCGCTTTCCCTCAGATCAGGCGACTGGCGTGTTGGCGGTTGTCACTGTTGGCTCTCGCGTAGAAATTCGTGCTCGTATGCGGGGGGGCCTAACTGGCGAAGCTTACGCGGACGCCAGGTTCATCACAAATTTGGATACTGGTCAATCCGCTGATCTTCCTGCCCCGCCAACCCCACATAGTCCAGAGGTGTCTACCTACGCTCCCCCGCGTAGTGAGACGCCTCTGGCTCCCGCCTTTGAAACGGCTTTTGCGCTCCGGTCTTTAGCAACTTCCAGCGATGTAGCGGACGAAATTGAGCGGGCCCATGATGGATTGCATCGCATTCAGGCAATTCTTGTGTACCTCAACATGACGAATCAGGAGAGCTCTGGTTTGAGAGAGTATCTGGATGAGGCCGAGCACACCTTCGTGCAGGCGCTGACTCGGTATGAGGCGCGAGATTTCGAAAGGGCCCGCGAATGCGTCGCGGCGTCACGTGATCTTTCCCGTTTGGTTGAGATTTTGATATCGAGAACCATTCGCTCAAACACCGGTCACCTGAAGTTCGTGGCGTCGCCCCCCGAGCATGTTTCCGCACGCAACGACAAGGAACTGGCACAGCACGATCTGGATAGAGTCGAACGGCTGCTCGCACGGGTTCGGTGGGTTACCGAAAATGGGACTCTGCCATCCCAGGATCGGGCGCAAGTGGAAAGGCTTGCTTCATGGGGCGAGCGCCTCTGCCATTGGGCTCGTCGTTCTCTTGATACCGGTGCAATGGATGATGCCATGGAGTTGGCGCAAGCGGCCGGTGCCGCCGTCTGTTCCGCGGATCACCTTTGCAGGAAATGTTACGTCATACAAAAGTGCGGTTCAGCCGGCCTCGGCTTCCAACTAGTTCGTGCCTGACAGATTTCAGCATTGGGAGGCCGCTGATTGCGCGAATTGATATCATAGTGCCCATGCGGATTAGGCCCCATACGAGCAACGTTCTCCTTGAAATTCGCACGCTTCATCCCGGCACTTCGAGGGTGCGCTGACGGATTCGCCTCAAAAAACGTCGCCCCTTTGCATGCGTCCAAGCCTGGACCTGCGGAAGGGTTTGAAGGAGGATTCTCTTGTGGTCTAGATTCCCCCTATCGCGAATCAGCTATCGCCGGCAGATCATATTATTGGGCGTTACCGCGGCCGTCTTGCTACTCGCTGTGCTTTGCGCGACCTTTGTCGCTCTGCAGTACACGAAGTCGGCGGTCCTAAGGGACGGTCAACGACATCTCACAGAAATAACCCATAGTTTGGTTCGGGAATACAACGATAAAGCCGAAGTCGCTCGCCTGAACCATGGACCACAGCTGCTGGAAGGCACAGAAACGGAGTCCTCGCAAGATTCTCTCGTTAATCTCAGCAGGGCCGTTTTACAGAATGTAGAGGGCGTGGAGGGAGGCTTTTACTCTTCCGATCGAAATGCGTTGGTTGGCTACTCCTTTCCCACCCGTGTCGGAACCATTGCGAACTCTGGTATCGACGATGTTTCATCTGACGCGCGTCCGTCCGTCCTGCAAGTAGCTCGGGACGCAGTGTCATCACGCGGTCGTTCCGAACGGGTTTTCACCGCTGGGCAAGAAATTACCCTCATCGACGCGCTACCAATACGCGATGGACAGCACGATGTGGGAAGTGCGTGGACTATGATGCGCCTGACAAGCCTCCCCGGGGCGAATCGTTTTCACACTTATCTCCTTGCTGTCGGCTTGGGGATCGCGGCCCTCGCTTGCGTCCTTCTCACTTTGCTCGTTGTTCACAGCTTACAGAATGGCGTTCGCAAGATTGAAGGAGGGCTGAAAAGTTTGGAGCACAACCTGGCATCGGAAATTCCTATCGACACCGACCCCGATGAGATCCGCCACATTGCGAGGGCAATCAATCGTTTGGGGACTGCCCTGAAGCAGAAAATCGAGAGCGAGCGGCAAATCGAGGACCGGTTGCGACATGCCGAACGACTTGCCGCACTGGGGAGATTAATCGCCGGAGTCGCGCACGAGGTTCGCAATCCTCTTGCGACGATTCGCTTGCGTGTGCAGATGTGCCAGCAAGATTCGGCGAGCCTCGGGGTCAGGGAGTCGTGCGCAGTCGCGCTGCAAGAAGTCGAACGGCTCAATGGAATGGTCAACCGACTCCTGAGTTTTTCCAGACCGGTACAGCTTCAGGCAGAACCCACCAACTTGGGCCGGCTAGTTGAGCAAAGGCTGGGGAATTTTGCCGAGGTGGCCAAACAACACAAGGTCAAGTTCATTGCCAAATTCAATCGTGATTCCAGGCTTGTGCATGTCGATCAAAGTCGGATAGCACAAGTGTTTGATAACATAATTCAAAACGCGATTGATGCCATGTCCGAGTCCGGGGGCACACTATGCGTCAACGTCGCAACGGAAGCGAAAACCCCGGGATCGAGCGAAGTCTGCGTGGAATTTAATGACACCGGCGAAGGCATTAGCTCCGATGCGGTCAGCCGAATTTTTGATCCGTTCTTCACGACGAAGGCATCCGGAACCGGACTAGGGCTCTCGATTTGTCACGAACTTGTGCAAGCACATGGTGGTGAGATCAACGTCGCGAGTGCCGAAGGCTGCGGGACAACCGTGCGCATCATTCTTCCCGTTCGCAACGAGGAAACCGCCAGGCGCCCTGCGTAAACGACGAAAAGGATGAGCGAGACGATTCTCATAATCGACGATGAAGCTAACCTCAGGAAGACCCTGGCTGAAATCCTTCGGAAACGCGGATACGCGACTCTGGAGGCTGGGGATGGCGCCGAAGGGCTGGAGTTGCTTCGTAATGCGATTCCGGCGCTGATCTTCAGTGATTGGAAGATGCCGAAAGTGGGGGGAGAGGAACTGCTTCGGCATATGAGAAATGAGCCACGCCTCTCGTCGATCCCGGTCATCATCATTACCGCCTTTGGTTCAAGCCACAGCGCGATCGAGGCGGTTCGCCTCGGCGCGTACGATTTTGTGACCAAGCCGTTCGATCTCGAAGAAATTGCGTTAACGGCGAAGCGGGCTCTCGCACACGCGGCATTGAATCGCGAATTGACGGAATTGAAAGCCCATGTTGCTGGAAGCAATGCTGCCGGGGCTGGCCGGCTCATTGGTTCGAGCGGCGCCATGATGGACGTATTCAAAATGGTTGGGAAGGTCGCGGAAACCGACTCGACCGTCCTGATTTGCGGCGAATCCGGCACAGGCAAGGAGCTGGTGGCCGAAGCCATTCATAACTACAGTCAACGAAAAGAGAAACCCTTTGTAATCGTCAACTGTGCCGCGATTCCAGAGAACCTGCTGGAGTCCGAGTTGTTCGGCCACGAGCGTGGTGCATTCACAGGGGCCGTGGGAAAGAAACTCGGAAGATTCGAGATGGCTGGAGGCGGCACCCTCTTTCTCGATGAAATCGCTGAACTCCCACCAAGCCTCCAGGTCAAATTGCTCCGCGTACTGCAGGAGCATACGTTCGAACGAGTCGGAGGCACAGAGACAATTGAAGTGGATTTTCGAGTTCTAGCCGCGACAAATCGAGATCTTGAAGCCTGCGTTCGTGAACAGTTGTTTCGAGAAGACTTGCTCTATCGCTTGAACGTAGTCCGCGTATCCGTACCGCCTCTTCGAGAGCGCAGGTCGGACATCGTTTTGTTAGCAGAGCACTTCCTGCGGATCTACAGCGAAAAGAACAGCTTCCCGGCAGTTGGCTTTTCCGATGACGCCATATTGATGCTTCAAACCTATTCCTTTCCCGGCAACGTGCGGGAACTCGAGAATATGGTCGAACGAGCCGTTCTAATGGCGCGCGGCCGCGTGGTAATGCCCAGTCATTTTCCGGCAAACGCCACGGATTCCCATGTGAGCAATTCAAACGGTGACGGCCTGGAACTGCTGTCACTTCCGTTCCACAAGGCTCTCGCGGAGCTGGAAAGGCGTCTCATTGAGAAGGCGCTGCGCGAGGCCGGAGGAAACAAGACGGACGCCGCGAGCCGCCTGCAGATCAATCGTCGTCTTCTTTACAACAAGATCGAAGAACATAAGATCAACGAGGATGACGGTGAGGCCAGCTAAGGTGCTGATGATGAGCCGGTCGCAGGGGGCCATGCACTCTGTGCGGAAGCTGGATATCCGTCCATTGCAGTCTCAGATGCGTTAGGGATTTCCACTGGGGTTAAGGCTGCCCATTTCTCGTCATTGACCGTTCGTCTCGTCGCTTGTACTGACATATAGCTAGATTGACCACGCATCATGTCACGGGACTCAAGGACAGCAGCAGAAGAACGGCGGCAGCTTGAAAGCGCGCATCGCGAAGTGCATTGGTCGCGGTGGGGCCCATACCTATCTGAGCGACAATGGGGAACCGTCCGCGAGGACTACAGCCCAACTGGCGATGCTTGGAGTTACTTTTCTCACGATCACGCGCGCTCCCGCGTCTATCGTTGGGGAGAAGACGGAATCGCAGGAATCTGCGACCGCCATCAGCATATTTGTTTTGCGATCGCCCTGTGGAACGAGAAGGATCCCATTCTCAAGGAACGACTTTTTGGCCTCACGAACGAAGAGGGCAACCACGGGGAGGATGTTAAGGAGTACTACTTCTACCTCGATGCAACACCCACGAGCTCCTATTTGAAATATCTGTATAAATATCCCCAGGCTCGATTTCCGTACGATGAACTCGTTGCTGAGAATGCAAGGCGAACGCGGCACGATCCCGAATACGAACTGATCGACACTGGGATTTTCCGTGAGAGTCGCTACTTCGATGTGTTTGTCGAATATGCCAAAGCGACAGCAGAAGATATCCTTATCCGTATCACAGCGTGGAATCGCGGGCCCGAACCAGCTCCGCTCCATATTCTCCCCACGCTGTGGTTCCGGAACCGTTGGTCCTGGGGAGAGAAGTTCGAGGTACCGCAGGTTGCTCGGATCGAGGGCCCCCTTGGAACCTGTGCGATGGAAGCGACGGAGTTCCACTACGGAAGACGCTGGCTTCTTGCGGAGGGCAGGCCCGAACTGCTTTTCACGGAAAACGAAACAAACATGAAACGCCTCTTTGATCAGAACAACAGCACCGCCTTCGTAAAGGACGCGTTCCACCGCTATGTGATTGACGGCGAAATGACAGCAGTTAACCCAGCCCTGAAGGGAACGAAAGCAGCGGCGCACTACACAACCGAAGTCCCGCCCAACGAGAGCTGGGTGACTCGTCTCAGGTTCACGGATCGCGATCCCGGGGAAATATCAGCGACGACGCAGGAATTGTGGGGCCCTGCGTTCGACGCCGTGTTCGACCGACGGCAGAGAGAAGCGGATGAGTTCTACGCCGAGAGAATTTCCCCGACTGCCAGTGAGGACCTACGCTTGATACAGCGCCAGGCGTTCGCCGGGCTCTTATGGAACAAGCAAAGTTACCACTACGATGCGCGCCGTTGGCTGCAGGGCGATTCGACCCAGCCATCGCCCGATCCAGGCCGCCGGCGTGGCCGAAATCATCAGTGGATGCACCTTTACAATGCCGATATCATCTCGATGCCAGATAAGTGGGAATATCCCTGGTACGCAGTTTGGGATTTGGCCTTTCACTGCGTTGCATTGGCGCCCGTCGACTGCGAGTTTGCCAAGCAGCAACTGATCCTATTGCTCCGCGAGTGGTACATGCATCCGAGCGGTCAGTTACCTGCCTATGAGTGGAATTTTTCCGACGTGAATCCTCCGCTCCATGCCTGGGCTGCCCTTCGTGTTTATCAAATTGAGCGGCGCATGCATGGCACTGGCGACAGAGGCTTTCTCGAGCGGATTTTTCACAAGCTTTTACTCAATTTCACGTGGTGGGTAAACCGGAAGGATCCCGAAGGCCGGAATGTTTTCGAGGGCGGCTTTCTTGGCCTCGACAATATCGGTGTGTTTGACAGGTCGCAGCACCTCCCGGCTGGAGGCATCATTGAGCAATCCGATGCGACAAGCTGGATGGCGGGATACTGTCTCACGATGCTGGCCATGGCCATGGAGCTGGCACGCGAGGACCCTGCTTTTGAAAATGTGGCTAGCAAGTTTTTCGAACATTTTGTTTACATTACCGAAGCAATGAACCAAATGGGAGGTGAGGAAATCGGTCTGTGGGATGAAGTGGATGGATTCTATTACGACATAGTTCGTCTGCCGAATGGAACTCACCTACCGATCAAGGTTCGTTCCTTGGTGGGCATTATTCCGCTATTTGCCGTTTGGGCGCTCGATTCGGAGCAGCTGTTGGGCCTGCCGCGGTTCGCCAAACGGATGAGATGGTTTATGGACCACCATCCCTCCATCAAGGAACACATGGATGTGCGCCAAAGCACTGAGCAAGGCACGCGCTTTTTGCTCGCAGTGGTGAACCGTTCACGGCTCGAACGTGTACTGCGCTACGTCTTCGACGAAAACGAATTCCTCTCACCTCACGGTATCCGATCGCTTTCAAAGTATCACGCTAGCCACCCTTTCAAGCTTGCCGTCGATGGTCAGGAGAGTGTTGTGGATTACGAGCCGGGCGAATCAACTACGAGTCTTTTTGGAGGAAATTCGAATTGGCGTGGGCCTGTGTGGCTTCCGCTAAATTTCCTACTCATTGAGGCGCTGCAACGGTACGAGCACTTCTACGGTGATTCATTTCAGGTGGAATTCCCTGCCGGATCCGGCAAGAGACAATCGCTCGGAGAGATCGGCGCGGAGCTCTCTCATCGACTCATACAGATATTCCAGCGGACCGACGGGCGGCGACCACTCTACGCACAAAATCAATACTTCCAGAGCGATTCGCATTGGCGAGATCTCATTCTCTTTTATGAGTACTTCCATGGGGAAACAGGCGAAGGGCTGGGAGCGAGCCATCAGACTGGATGGACCGCCCTTGTCGCAAAGTTGATCGCCCAAAGTGGAAGGTAGCGGAATCTCAGGAACCGCGTTTGTTCGCAGGTCAATTACTTGAACCGGAAGATTAACCCCAAATTCACCTGCCCCTGTTGAGCCATATTTGCTGCCGTTGATTGGTAGCACCCATAGAAAGGATCGCAGTACTCCGCTAGGCCAGTCGTGGTTTCAGAGGGAGACCACCGAGCTTCCAAGCGCAGGCCCACGTGGTAGGTGAAGAAATATTTCACGCCACCCCCAAGGTTGTAGGAAAAGCGATTGCTGAAACCCAAGAGGTTGTTCGCGGAGAAATGAGTGAAGCCCAAACCGCCTACTACATACGGTTTCAACTTTGCCTCGGGCGACCTGAACGCGTATAGAAACCCAAACTGATACATATCGAGGTTTGCGCTAGTCAGGTCGGTGCGCGTCCCGCAGGCAACACAAACTCCGCTTAGTTCCGTTGGCTGGCGGTTGAACATAAATTCAGCCTGAAAGTTTGGCCATATGGTTACGTCACCCATGACGCCATAATCCAAGCTGCTTTTGATCCCAAGGTAATCGTAGGACACAGTAGGACTTATGGCGCTGCTTTCATCGATCTGACCGCCAAACCGAGAGCCTCCGAACGGTGTGATTTCGAACACCCGCTGCGCGTGCGCGCATGAAACAGTAACCACACAAAATCCAAATACTAGTAGAGCTAGTTTTCGCCACGACATGATATGTCTCCCTCTCTATGGATTCCGATTTTGGCTTCGACAGCGGGCGACACCAAATGGCGGTCCAGCTTTCATTGCGGTATGTGCCCCAGTACATGAGAGTCCCAACAAGACCGATTGGTGGCAGGGATCGGCCCCGACATTTTTTGATGTCGAGCGTCGTATGGTGCCTGCGCGGACTTCGGGAGCAGATCAGCCTGTCATCTACCTCTACAGAGGATCCATGCTTTCGGTAACAAAACTGAAGGTCGCCTTCGGACTGTCTCTTCAGCCGCCGACATCTCGCAGGCGTGTATAATGGGCTCGGCGTACTGACCTCCCGATGGGGGTTCTTCGATGGCCAATCGTCCCCCGCAACGTGCTTCGGCTCTTTCTCGCCGCGCTCTGCTGAGCCTTCTTGGTGCCGCAGGAGGGACTCTGGCGCTCGGCGCGTTCTCGCATCGCGCGGCGGCTGCCCAAGAAGGGCGTCCTGCGATGCCTCCCTTCACCGGCCCGGGGGCAAATCCCTACTGGAATTCCGTGGGACCGTATGTCTCCGAGCCGCAGAAGGCGCCTCTGATTCTGCTCACGGACCGTGGGGTCCAGCTGGAGACGCCGCGGTCCTATTTCCAATCCGCCTATCACTCCCAATCACGCCTTTTACGTTCGCTGGCATCTGGACGGTATTCCGAACGCCGTGGATTTGAAGACGTGGCGACTGCAGGTCGAAGGAAACGTAGCCAAGCCGGTCTCATACAGCTTGGCCGACCTCATCCGCAAATTCCCGGCCGCAACGATCGTCGCCGTGAATCAATGCTCCGGAAACAGCCGCAGCCGTCTGGAACCGCGCGTGGCCGGAGGCCAGTGGGGCAATGGCGCCATGGGCAACGCCCGATGGACCGGTGTGCGGTTGCGCGAGCTTCTTCGCGCCGCCGCTCCGAAGACCGGTTCCGTGCAAGTTCAGTTTCAGGGACTCGAGAGCGGCCCGGGGCCCGAAGGTTACGGCTCGCACTTTTTCCAGAAGTCGTTCGACCTGGACAATCCCGTCCTCGACGAATGCATTGTCGCGTACGCGATGAACGGCGAGCCGCTCCCGATGCTCAACGGATTCCCCGTCCGCCTGGTCGTGCCCGGCTATTTCGCCACCTACTGGACGAAATGCCTCACCTGGATCCGCGTCCTGGACAAAACGGACGACAACTTCTGGATGAAGACCGCCTATCGCATCCCGGACACGCCGCGGGGGAATACCACTCCTGAAGACGTGAAGGCCGGAACCGTCAAGATGATTCCCATCAATCGCATGCCCGTGCGCTCGTTTCTCATCTCACCCGACGGCGATTCGAAAATTCCTGCGGGAATGCCCGTTCAGGTGCGCGGCATCGCCTTCAGCGGCTATGGTGGTGTGACGAAGGTCGACGTCTCGGTCGATGGACTGAAAACCTGGCAACCCGCGCGGCTCGGCGAGGACCTCGGGCGCTATTCCTTCCGCACGTGGGAATTCACCTGGACCCCGAAAGCTCCCGGCCGCTACACGCTCGCCGCGCGTGCCTCCGACAGCGCGGGAAACACGCAACCCGACCAGCCCGTCTGGAATCCCGGCGGCTATCTCTGGAACCGGATCGAGCGGCAGGACTACTTCGTCGGCGCCGCTGAGTGAGAGGAGGAACTCCCGTGCGATTGGTGAAACGCTACTTCGCCTTGCTTCTCGGCGGCTCGTTCGTGATCGTCCTGGCCGCGGGACTTCTCTTCGCTCAGGTCGAACAGGGCAGTTACGCACCCGCCACGCTCGGCCAGCTCCAGCAGCCCGCTCCCGCCGCACTCACCGACGATTCCGTCTACCAGGTCTCGGCCTATCCGCAATATGCCCCTGAACTGGCGGAAGGAGAGGGCCGCGCCGAAACCGCGAGCTTTTGTAGCCTCTGCCACAGCACTCGCTACATCACCATGCAGCCGCCGCTGCCCGCGGCTACCTGGGAAGCTGAAGTTACCAAGATGCGCAAGACGCTCGGCGCTCCCATCCCCGATGCGTCCGCCGCGCTGATCATCAAGTATTTGCAGGCTCACTACACGCCGGAAACGCGCAAACAATAGCGTCGTCGCGATCGGCAGTTAGGATCACCCCGTTAGAGAAGCTCCCGCTTGCTGCCGATGCTGCGGCGTGTGTACGCGAAAGGCCCTCGCGTAAAGCTAATCTGCCTCGGCGCTAGCTTGCGGCACCGGGTGCGGCGGCAAGCGCGGCGGGGCGGGCGGCCTGCTTTTCCTCTTCGATTTTCTGCTGTGCGAGCTGCGGCTCGAAGTAGCGGCGGCAGCGCGCCTCGTACATTCCGCTCGCGCCGACCACGATCAGCTCCTCCGAAGCGACCAGGCGCTGCGTGTGCACGGCGGGATTTCCGCAGCGCATGCAGATGGCGAGCAGCTTGGTGATTTCCTCGGCCACGGCCAGCAGGCGCGGCATCGGCTCGAAAGGACGGCCCATGAAATCCGTGTCGAGCCCGGTGACGATCACGCGCTTGTCGAGTTCGGCGAGCCGCGAGCAGTCCGCCACGATGCTTTCGCCGAGAAACTGCGCCTCGTCAATGCCGACGACTTCGGTGCGCGGCGCGACTTTCTCCATAATTTCGCTGCTGCTGGTGACCAGCTCGGAAGGAATCTCGAGGCCGGAATGCGAGACGATGCCGTTCTTCGAGTAACGCTGGTCGATCACCGGCTTGAAAATCTGCACGCGCTGCTTGCCGATTTCCGCGCGGCGCAGGCGCCGGATCAACTCCTCGCTCTTGCCTGAAAACATCGGGCCGACGATCACTTCGATCCAGCCCATGTTGCCTTTGACGATGTCCACGTTGCCCCCACCTCCGGCGCAAGGCTACCACATCGCGCTGTGAGTATTTTGCCGCCGTCGCGGCAGAAGGCAAATATGGCCGGGGCGTGGCCGCAAGCCGCCGCGGCGTGATAACCTCTCCAGCGCGACATCGGTGGAAATGGGGGACGCGCGATGGCCGGCCAGTTGAAGATCCGTGTGAACGAACGCCTGATTGAAATCTCCTCGGCGCCTGATACGCCGCTGCTGTACGTGCTTTCAGACGAGCTGCACCTGCAAGGGCCGCGCTTCGGCTGCGGCCTGGCACAGTGCGGATCGTGCTCGGTGCTGGTGAACGGCGAAGAGATCCGCTCGTGCGTCACGCCGGTCTCCGCCGTCGAGGGCAAATCGATAACCACGCTCGAGGGTTTGCCCGCGTGGTACGCGCGCCAGAAAAAATTGGCGCACGCGCCGGCGCTGCATCCCGTGCAGGAAGCGGTCGTCGAAGAGCAGGCCGTGCAGTGCGGCTACTGCTTTAACGGGATGATCGTCACGGCCGCGGCGCTACTGGCGAAAACTCCTCAGCCCAGCGAAGCGCAGATTCGCGCGGCGATGAACGGGCACCTGTGCCGCTGCGGGACCTATCCGCGCGTGATCAAGGCGATCCGGCGCGCGGCGGAAAAAATGCACGGTTCGCGCGTGCTCGAGATTGAGCCCGGCGGTGCGATCGCCGAGACGGCCATGAATGCGGCTCCGCAATCGCCGGCGGCGCCGATAGAAAACGAGGTAGCGCGATGAGCGGCGCCGCTCCGACTCCTTCTGTGCCTCCCGCTGCCGAATTTCCCCGCCGCGAATTTCTCAAAGCGGGCGGCGCACTGATCATTGGTTTCAGCATGCGCGGTCTGCTCGCCGCCGAAGCGCTCGCCGCGCAAGGCACAGCCGCTGCCACGCGCGGCGCGGCCGCCGGTCCGCCCGATCCCAAGCAGATCGACACCTGGCTCGCCATTCATTCCGACAACACGGCCACGGTGTACGTCGGCTACGTCGAGCTGGGACAGGGCTCGACCACGTCGCTGCTGCAAATCGCCGCCGAAGAGCTCGACCTCGACATGAGCCAGGTCAGCACGATTCGCCTGGACACGAACATCACGCCCGAATCAAGGCGGCACGTACTCAAGCTCGTCGATCGCGCGCGGGAGCCCGGCGATTCGCACCGCGGCGGCCGAGGCGCGCCAGGCGCTGCTGCAGCTCGCGTCGAAGAAACTTGGCGTGTCCGTTGACCACCTGACCGTGTCGAAGGGCGTCGTGCGCGTCGGTGGGATTGCCGGCGAAACCGGCTCCGTCACGTACGGCGAGCTGGTCGGCGACAAGCCTTTCAATCTCGCGGTCACGGGAACGGCGCCGCTCAAAGCCGTCGGCGACTACAAGCTCGTCGGCAAAAGCCCGGTGCGTAACGACATTCCGGAAAAAGTCAGCGGCAAATACGTTTACTTGCAGCACCTGCGGCTGCCCGGCATGGTGCACGGGCGCGTGGTGCGGCCGCGCGGCCAGGGCGTTTACGGCGCGGGCGCGAAAGTGGCGAGCCTCGACGAATCCTCGATCGCGGGAATTCCGGGAGCGCGCGTGGTGCGCAAAGGCGATTTCGTCGGCGTGGTGGCGCCGCGCGAATGGGACGCGGTGCGCGCCGCCCAGCAATTGAAAATTACGTGGGACATGCCCGCCACGCTGCCGGGCAGCGGCGACGCGCTCTACGACGCGATGCGCGCGGAGAAAACCACGGACCACGTGGTGCTCGAGCGCGGCGACGTAGCCGCGTCATTTTCCGCGGCGCCGCACGTCGCTTCAGGGACCTATCATGCGCCGTATCAGGCGCACGCCGGGTTCGGCCCGAATGGCGCGCTCGCGGACGTGAAATCCGACTCCGCGCTGGTCATTTGCTCGACGCAGGATGTCTATGGCACGCGCAACACGCTCGCCGGCGTCCTCGGCCTGCCGGCACAAAAGGTGCGCGTGCAGTATTACGAGGGCTCGGGCACGTACGGCCATAGCTGCTACGACGACGTGGCGCAAGCAGCCGCGATTCTTTCGCAGCTCGCCGGGCAGCCGGTGCGATTGCAGTTCATGCGCTGGGACGAGCACGGCTGGGATAACTACGGCCCCGCGCACGTGGGCGAAATCCGCGCGGCGGCCGACGCCAACGGCAAGATCGTCGCGTATCAATATGACGGCTGGCACCACAACTGGAGCGCGATCGAAACTTCCGCGCAACTCGCGCTCGGCACTCCGGCCGCGGAATGGCGGCTCGGCGCAGCACAGCAGGTGAACCCCTCCGATTGCGGCGGCATGTACGACATTGCGAACGTGCGGCTCGTGAATCATCAGGTGCCGGGGCTGAAATATCTGAAGGGCGCGTGGCTGCGCTCGCCGCTCGACTTGTCGTTTTCGTTCGCTTCCGAGCAGACCATCGACGAGCTCGCGCGCGTGTGCGGCATGGACGCCTATGAATTCCGCAAGCGCAATATCACGAACGAGCGCTGGATGGGCGTGCTCGACGCCGCGGCGAAAGCGGCTAAGTGGGAGCCTCGCCCGCCCGCGGCGAAATTGACCGACGCGAAAATCGCGCGCGGACGCGGAATCGGGCTCGGCACGCATCTCACGTCGTACGGCGGCGCGGTGGCTGAAGTCGAAGTAAATAAAGAAACCGGAAAAGTCACCATCACGCACATGTACGGCGCGATCGACGCCGGCCTCGCCGTGAACCCGGCGTTCATCGAAAACCAGATCAGCGGCCAGCTGGTGCAGACCGCCAGCCGCATGCTGCTCGAGGAAGTGACGTTCAACAAAACGAATGTCACCAGCCTCGACTGGAACAGCTACCCGATCCTGCGATTCGAGGAATGCCCCGAGGTGACGTCCATCGTGGTGCAGCGGCTGGATCAAAGATCCACCGGCGCGGGCGAAGAGGTGATGGCCGCCGCCGCGGGCGCGATCGCGAACGCGTTTTTCGACGCGACCGGCGTGCACATGCGCGAGTTTCCGCTGACGCCCAACCGCGTTCTCGCCGCGCTGCGCCGCAGTTAGCGCAGCATTCGCAATTTCAAGGAGGTTCACTCATGCCGGCATCCGGCATTTCCATCTTTTGCGCGGTGGTTTCGCTGATGGTGTTGCTGCCCTCCGGCACGGCGCCCGCCGACCGCTCCGCCAATTCGCAAACCACGTCAGGCTCCAAGAAATTCGCCGAGCTGAGCGACCGCTTCATGAAAGATTCACTGGCGCTTTCTCCGATGGGCGCTTCCGCTGCCGGATATCACATCCACGTCGACCCGAAGACGGGCCAGAAAATCGAACTCGACGCCCAGCTCGACGACATGAGCCTGAAAGCGATGGACGAGCAGCGCGCGTTCTACGCAAGCTGGCGCGAGCGGTTTCGCACCGAAACTCCGCTCGCCACGCTCGGCCCGCAGGACGCCGCCGACTGGCAGCTCATCGACGACCAGATCGGCCTGAACCTCCTCGAATTCGACAAGATTCACAATTACCGCCACAACCCGACGGTTCCGGTCGAGCTGATCGGCAACGCGCTGTTCCTGCCGCTCACGCAGAGCTACGCGCCGAAAGAAGTGCGGCTCGGCCACGTGCTTTCGCGCATGCAGCAGGTTCCGCGGCTGCTCGATCAGGTGAAGGAATATCTCAGCGACGCCGACCCGATCTTCGTCAGCACGGCGATCGGCGAAAACGAAGGCAACATCGACCTCATCCAGAACGACATTGCCAAGGACATTCCGGCCGGCTCGCCGCTGAAAGCCAAGTACGATCAGGTCGCGCCTGCCGCCCTGACCGCGCTGAAAAATTTCTCCACGTGGCTGAAGGACGATCTCGGCAAGCGGCCGTCGAAGCTCACCTGGCGCCTCGGCAAGGAATCTCTACGATCAGAAATTCCGCCTGGTGATGGAAACGGACGTCACCCCCGAAGCGCTGCTGGCCGACGCCGAGCGCGACCTGAAGGACGTGCGCGCCGAAATGCTCGACTTGGCGTTGCCGATGCACGCCCAGATGTTCCCCGCGCACGGCGATCATTCCGACCTCACCGGGCGAGACCGCGAAAACAAAATCATCGGCGAAGTGCTGCAAAAGATCTCGGACGACCACTGCCAGCCGGACCAGCTGCAGCAAACCGTCCAGAATGATCTCGTCGGCATCATCGATTTCATCCGCGCGAAGAAAATCGTCTCGCTCAGCACGCGCAACAACCTGAAGGTGATTCCCACGCCGATCTTCATGCGCGGGATCTATTCCGTCGGAGGATTTCACAGCGCGCCGCCGCTCGAGCCCCACGCCGAAGCCGAATACTGGGTGACGCCGATCGATCCTGCGGCGCCCGCGTCCGCCACCGAATCGCGCTTGCGGGAGTACAACAAATTCACGCTCCAGTGGCTTTCGCTCCACGAAGCGCTGCCGGGCCATTACGTGCAGGCCGAGCACGCCAATAGCATCCAGCCCGAATCGCGCCGCCTGCTCCGCGCCCTTTTCGGCAACGGCGCGTACGTCGAAGGCTGGGCGGAATACGGCGCGCAGGTGATGATGGATGAAGGCTTCCTGAACAACGATCCGCGCTTCCGCATGATGATGCGCAAGATCCGTCTGCGCCTGCTGGCCAATACGATCCTCGACGTCAAAATGCAGACCATGGGCATGACCGACGAGCAGGCCATGGACCTGATGATGAAGGACGCGTTTCAAACGCAGGCCGAAGCCGGCGGAAAACTTCTGCGCGCGAAGCTCAGCTCGACGCAGCTGCCCACGTACTACGTCGGCTTCCGCGAATGGATGGCCGTCCGCAAGGAATATCAGGCGAAAGCCGGCAAGAATTTCGACATGCTGAAATTCCACGACGCGGTCCTCGACCAGGGCGCGCTCCCGGTGCCGGTGGTCGGCAAGCTCGTGATGCCCACGGCCGGGCAGTACGACTTTATGAAAGTGCGCGCCGCGGTCGCGTATGAAGGCCGGCACTCGTTCTCGCTCGAAGAGCTCGAGATGAGCGATCCGGGGCCGGAAAATATTCTCGTGCGCATGGTCGGCTGCGGACTTTGCCACACCGACGTGAAAGCGCGCGAGGGCGCCATGGGCGTGCCGATGCCCGCGGTCCTGGGCCACGAAGGCGCGGGCATCGTCGAACGCGTTGGCGCGCGCGTCGCCACGGTCAAGCCGGGCGATCACGTTGTCCTCACCGGCGATTCCTGCGGCGCGTGCCCCACGTGCCTCGCCGGAAACCCTGCATATTGCGACCAAATGTCGCCGCTGAATTTTACCGACGGCCGCGCGGGCGAGCCCGGCTCGTTTCGCAGCGGCGCGACCCCGATCCACGGCCACTTTTTCGGGCAATCTTCTTTCTGCAACTACGCCGTCACGCGCGAGCGCAACACGATTCCGGTGCGCCGGGACGCGCCGCTCGAAATTCTCGGCGTGCTCGGCTGCGGTGTGCAGACCGGCGCTGGCGCGGTCATGAATTCGCTCGCCGCGCCCGCAGGCAGCATAGTCGCAATCTTCGGCGTGGGTCCCGTGGGACTCAGCGCGGTGATGGGCGCGGTCGTTTGCGGCTGCTCGGCGATTATCGCCGTGGACGTGCTCGAGTCGCGCCTCACGATGGCCTGGCAGCTCGGCGCCACGCATGCCGTGCTCGCCGGCCCGCAAGTAAATGTCGCGGACGAGATTCTCAAAATCGTTCCCGGCGGCGTGGGCTACGCGTTCGATACCACCGGCCGCGCTGGCAGCAACCAGCTGGCGATCGATTCGATCGCCGCAAAGGGCCACTTCGGCTTCTGCGCCGTGCCGGCCGAAGCGCCGAAGATGTCCCGCGTGATGATCCGCGGCATCTCCATTCGCGGCATCGTGCAGGGCGATAGCGTTCCGGACGTGTTCATCCCCAAACTGGTCGACCTCCACATGCGCGGCCAGTTTCCGTTCGACAAAATGGTGACGAAATACCCCTTCGAGAAAATCAACGACGCGATCGAAGACCAGACCGCCGGAAAAGTGGTCAAGCCGGTTTTCACCTTCGTTTCGTGATCCAAGTCCCGCTTTTACACATTCTTAACGCGGAATGTGGTTCCATGTCCGGCTAACATGCCGCGTCATTTTGTCCAATCCGTGCTGGCCACGATATTCGCGCTGCTCGTGTGTTCGGTCGCGGCCAAGTCGACGCCGGGGCAGGTTTCAACACAAGCGCCGCCGCAGGACTTATTTGATCCGGCCGAACCCGACGCGGTCACGCTCTTCCCGCATTCCGACACGAGCCGCTACTGGATCTCCGGCCAGGCCAACATTATTTTCCAGTGGCATCCGACCTTTCGCTCAAAATACAGCGGCAAGAACAGCCTCCCGGCCGCGGCGGAAAACGATACGTCGAAGGTCTACACGCTCTTTCTCGGCTACGAGCTCACTTCCACCACGGAAGTTTTCCTCGACGCCGAAAGTGCCGGCGGTCACGGCATCGGCGCCGCCTTCGGTCTCGCCGGATTCGTCAACCTCGACGTGGTCCGCAATCCAACGCTCGGCGCGACGCCTTATCTCGCGCGCGCGATGCTGCGCCAGATCATCCCGCTCTCATCCGAAACCGTCACCGAGCCGCGCGACCAGTTCCATCTCGCCACTTCCGTTCCCGTGCGGCGCATCGAATTCCGCGTCGGCAAATTCGGCATGGCCGATTTCTTCGATCTCAACCAGTGGGGCACCGACAGCCACCTGCAATTCCTGAACTGGACCGTCGACAACGACGGCGCCTACGACTACGCCGCGAATACCCGCGGATACACCGACGGCCTGATCCTGGAATACGACGATCACTGGTTTACTGCACGGTTCGGGGAAGTGCTGATGCCGAAAGTCGCCAACGGCATCCACCTCGACGCCGATATCGCTCGCGCCCGCGCGGAAAATCTCGAACTGGATGCCACCGGTGGCCTGATTGCCCACCGCCAGGGCACCGTCCGCTTGCTCGGCTACCTGAATCACGCCGATATGGGGAACTATCGCGAGGCCATCGCCGATTTTCTGGCAAGCGACCGCAGTTCGCCGCCCGACATCATCGCCACGCGCCGCCAGGGCCGCCACCGGTATGGTTTCGAGTTGAATTTCGAGCAGTCGATCACCGACGACGTGGGCGTTTTCGGCCGCCTTGGCTGGAGCGACGGCCGCAACGAATCATTCGCCTACACCGAAGTCGATCGCACGCTTGAGCTGGGAGGATTTTCGAAGGGCACCCCGTGGCACCGGCGCAACGATCGCGCCGGCGTCGCATTCGTGGCCAACGGAATCGTGGCCGCGCATCGACAATATCTCGCGCTCGGCGGCCTGGGTTTCCTGCTCGGCGACGGCGGCCTGACCTACGGCCCGGAGAAAATATTCGAGGGTTTCTACACCGCGCACCTCTGGCGGGGCTTTTTCGCGTCCTTCGACATCCAGCACATCAATAATCCCGGTTACAACCAGGACCGCGGCCCCGTCACCGTCCCCGGCCTTCGTCTCCACGTCGACTTTTGACAGTCCGGCTAGGATTGTCACCTTGAGCGAGTATCGCGACCCGAATCGGAATTCAGCTCACTTCTTCGGCTTCGCCTCCGGTTGTTTCTCTGCCGGTGCCGCAGCTCCTGCAGTAACCAGAATCATCGGTGGCGTCGGCTTCAAGGCATCCAGCGCTTCGGGCGGCAGCTTGTCCGCGCGCGCCACCAATGCCGTCACCTGCCACATCTGCTGTTCGTCGAGGGAGGAACCGAACGCGGGCATGCCCGTCAGCCGTACGCCGTTCTTGACCCTCCAATAAGTGACACCCGCCGGATCGTCGATTACCCTTCCGTCCACCGTAAAAAGCTGCGGGGGCGGGGGAAACTCCCCTTTCCCAATGGCTGGTGTCTCTTGCCCCGGCAAACCGTGGCAGACGGCGCAGTCTTTCTGGTATACGTCAGCCCCAGCCTTCAGGTCCGCCGTGGAGTAGCCGGAAACGTCGCGCTTCGGCGCCTCGCGACGAATCCGTGCATGCAGAGCAAAGCCTGCGATGAACGCCTCCCCTGGCATGGGCGGATCGGTTGCCGCCGCGGGCATTCGCCCGCTCGCCACGTACAGCACGAACCCCAGCGGCAGGATCAGCAGCCCTACAATCACCCCGATCAGAAATTTCATTTCGCGCCTCCGTTCGTCGCAAATAGCTTCCCTAGCGCCGCCAATTTAGATGTTGCGACCCGGCAATTGCAACATCCGAATTCCGCGCGGGGGTGCCGGGGTTGTAGGGGCATCCGCCGCGGTGGATGCCCGGCGCAGATGCTTGGCATCTTCCACGCCATTACCACAGCTTCGCCATTCTGAGCGGAGTGGCCGGACGCCTTTGAATTTCGTCCCGGCGACGCCGGGATGTCCGGGCACGCAGTCAAAGCACGGTTTTACATCGCGCGCTTCTAGCAGTTTGCGGAAAAAGGGCGCTTTTTAGGGGGTCGGAGCTTCAGCTCCGACATAGAGGGCTTGCACTCAATGCGCTTCAGCGCCTGAGGACACTCCTCACTGCCTTTTTCCGCAGCCTGCTAAGCGCGATGAATCTCTCTTCGACCGGTCGCTGCATCATCCGTGAAAATATTCCCCGCGCAATTCACGATGTCGACGCGCCGACAGAAAACAAAATTGCGCACGATTTTTCCAATTGCTACGAAAGTAGCATTCCTTTTCGCCCGCGCGCATCTCGCTGCTAACACGCGTACTTTGAACTCGATGCCGATCGCTACGCGGGTCGCGGTATTACAATAGTGCCATCGATCATCATATTGACATACCGAACAGCAATCGATACGATTCTCGGGGGTTTTCACTCATGGAGAAAGCAAAGGTCCGCGTCTCTCCCAAATTTCAAGTTGTGATCCCCAAGGCGCTCCGCGAAGAGCTCCGCATCGAGCCCGGCCAGGAATTGCTCATGTACGCGCTCGACGGCGCGCTGCGCCTGGTCCCGCGCCGCTCGATCAAGGAGCTGCGCGGCATCGCCAAGGGCCTCAGATGGAAAGACGAATATCGTGACCACACGGAGCGGTTCTGATCTCTACCTTGTAGATTCCACCGGCTGGCTCGAATACCTGACCGAAGATTCCAAGGCAGCGGCCTTCGGGCATTACCTCGAAGGCGAATCCTCGGTCATCGTGCCCTCGGTGGTCATCTACGAAGTCTATCGCCACCTCGCGAAGCATCGCGGTCGCGCGCTAGCGGACCGGTTCGCCTCGCAGGCGCTCCTCCGCCGCGTCGTCCCCCTCGACGAGACCGTCGCCCTCGCCGCCGCCAACGCCAGCCTCGACCATCGCCTCACCGGCACCGACGCCATCGTCTACGCCACCGCCCGCGTCTGCCACGCCCAGCTCGTCACCGCCAACACCCACTTCCGCGGCCTCCCCGGCGTCATCATCCCCTGACCCGTTCGGTGCTCTCGGCCGTAGGGGCGTAGCAGTGCTACGCCCGGCACCGATGCTTGGCGTGATGTCGCCTACGCATCGGGCATTCCAGTGCATGTCATTCCGAACCCACAGGGGTGAGAGATCCTTCGTCGATCGGTCAGTCGGCGATCGCCGGGCTATACCGACACTACTGAAAGTTCCCCGTGCGGCTTCCGGCTCGGTTTTACCGTGATCTCCACATCCCGTCGAAGCGCCGTGAGAAATTCCATCAGCCGCCCGACGGAGAAGCTGCCCGCCCGGTTGCGCATGAGCAGTGAAACCTGCGGCTGTCGCACGCCCAGGATCTTGGCGATCTCGGCCTGTGTCATTCCGCTATCGCGAAGAATCGCGTGAATCTGCAGCGTAAGCTGTGCTTTCACCAGCTCCTGCTCCGGGTTTGGCAGATCGAGGTCCGCGAACACATTCCCGCTGCCTTCAGTTACCCGGGACCGCGTCTTCCGATCCCCTTTGGCCCTTGATCTCACTTTGGTCACTACCTTTCCTCGTAATCTTGCTCAGCCTCGGCCAGCCGTCTGCGAATCAAATCGATTCCCCTAGCCGGTGTCGCGATGCCCTTCTTCGACTTCTTCTGAAACACATGCAGGACGTAAATCGCGTCCCGAAAGCGCACCGTGTAGACGGCTCGCCACGTGTTCCCCTGATGAGAAGCCACGATCTCCAGCACCCCAGCCCCTCCGAATCCTTTCAGCGGCTTTGCGGCCGGGTCCGTCTCCCCCTGCTGAGCCGCGAACAGCGCATGTCCAATTTCGCTCCTTGCAGGAGCAGGGAAGGACCGCAGGTCCCGCAGCGACGTCCCGACCCACCGGACAGGCTTCATCGCCTCGTTCATCCTGATATAATTATACTAATAGACATATAAGCGTCAAGAACGAGTGCCGCCTGTCGCGATCCCCGCCGTTTTGGTAAACTTCCTCCAACGGCGAACGCATCACCAAGACTTGACGGTGGGGGGCCGGGACGGTGGAATGGCCGCACCTCAAGCTGTGCTCGACCTCGACTTAATCCAGTATCTCCAGTTGAAGCTCGCCGCGCTCGGCCAGCCGGCCTCCAGCTCGTTCGTCGAAGCCCGCTTCCTGCAAATCGCCCGGCCGCTCCTGCGCAACCATTACGAAAAGGAACGCCTCCTCGGCTCGCACCTGTGTCCAGCCGACGCGCGCATCCAGTCGTTTCTTGACGCCTATCTCACCGATTGCGGCGCCGAAACTGCGATCCCGCGCCTGCCCGCCAGCACCTTCGTCCTCGATCGTCCTGGACTGGCCCGCGCCATGTCGCTCCCGCCGGACGCCAACAGCTTCTCGTCTCCCTACCTGCGCTCCTATCGCGTCCCGCAGGGCGTGCTGCACAATCCTTCGAGCGACCGCCGCACCACGCGCGGCGTCTTCCACATCGCCGATGGCGGCTTCCCGATTCCCGCCGACAAGCAGGCCGTTCCCAAGCGCACTTTCGCAGCGCTGCTGGCTGCGGCGCTTCGCCCCCCGCGCGACGTGCTCGCCGTGCCTTTCACCGCCGGCCAGCCGGAACCGGCGCGTCTGTTCGTTTCGTTGCTGTTGCGCCCTCTCGTCTGCCCCGCCACCGGCGTTGACCCGCCGCGCACGATGGAAACCCGCTTCTTCGCCCCCGGCAGCCTGGTCAGCAACCTCGATTTTGTCGAATCGATTTTCGGCAATGGCGGCGACCCGCATCTGCCGGAAAACGACGCCGCCCTCGACGTCGCGCACTGGACCGGCCACACCGGCTGCGTGATTCTCGCGCCGCATCTGGTCGGCATGAAGAAATCCGCGCTCGGCCTGCCGCACGCGAGCCAGGTAACTGCCCGCCAGCGCCTCGATGGCATGTGCTGGTCCGACCCCGACGAGTTGTACAACGACGGGCAGGCCTTCAAGATCTGCGCCCGCGATCATCGCGGCGTGATGGTCACGATCATCGCGGACAATTACTACGGCTACTGCAAGAAGGAAGTGAAGACCCAGATCAGCTACGCGGCGAATCTCTTCGGCTTGGCCGAGGAGGAGCACGCCGGCGGCGCGATCGCCTTCGCCACCTACGTCCTCGGCACGGAGTTTAACGCCGGCCGCACCGTCAGCCTCAAGAAAGCCGCGTTCGAACAGGGCATGGCCATCCTCGGCGAGCTCGTCGAGCGGCGCCCCCAGGGTTACGCCGTCGATCGCCGCTACCCGGACGTCTACTACCTGCCCGAAGATTCCGTTTTTACTCTGCGCGACGGCCTGGTCCGCTGGAATCACAACGGCCACGCGCATCAACTCACGCTGCACCCCGCGAACGTCTACGTGATGCCATCGGGCTTCCGCGTGCATCTCGAAAAGCAACCCTACGGCGCGGCCTGGCGCCTGGTCGGCTCGCGCCCGCGCGGCACGCTCTGCCACAAACCCTGCACCGTCTCCGGCGGAGGCAAGTCCGAAATCTCGAAATCCATCGCCCACGCGCTGCTCAACGGCCCGGTTTACGTCCGCGACTACCGCGAGGACATGGACAAAGTCGCCGAAATCTTCCGGCGCGATTTCTCGCGCGTCTACAAATCGCGCCCGTCCGACCCGCGCTCCAACCGCCCGATCCTCAGCCCCGACCGCACCATGGGCTCGGTGATTCGCCTCTTCACCACTTCACCCCAGTACACCGACGAGCACAACGAATGGATCCGCAACCTGCCGCAATCCACGCGGCAGCTGCTTTTCACCGTGAAGCGCTACTACCGGCCCGAATGGGGCGACAACTGGCGCGAGCATTTCACCGTCGACCGCATCGACGGCTTCCTCGGCAACGAGCTCAAGCTCGATAGCGAGCCGCTCATCAGCAACTACCTCCGCGTCGGCCACGATCGCGACGGCGCCTGGCGCATTTACAGACTGCGCCCTGATTTCTGCCCCGCGGAAAAAGTTCAGGTCGAGGACGACATCACCGCGTCCGTCGTCCTGCCGCGCTCGAGCCTCAACGACCTCGACCGCGAATTCAAAAGCGAAAGCGTCAAGCTTGTCGTGAATTGCGAGACGCTCTTGTTCCAGCGCCCCGACGACGCCATACATCCCGGCGTCGATCGCCAGGCCGAAGCCGACATCGCCAGCCCCGACACGTTTTTATCGAATTACGAGCCGCTCACCGGCGAACAGGCCCGCGCTCTCGTCGATCACATCGTCAATTTCGACCGCTACACCAAGCCGATGCAGCGCTTGCTCGAGGATTTCGCCTCGATCGGCTCCGCGAGCAATGACGACGCGTTCGTCGCCGCTTCGTCGCATCCGCGCATGGTCAACGGGAAGCCGTCGCTCAATCCGCGCTACCTGCAAAAGCGCCCGGACCTCGTCTCGCCGCGCGCGGCCTGGCTCGCGCGCATCGCCGCTCGCCTCGAACGCGATATTCCCGCGTCGCGGCCCGTGCATTTTCCGGTCAACGCCGTCCTCGCCGGACGCAAGAACAGCCCGCCCGACGCCGCGGCCGGCATCCCGCCGCTCGCCGTCTACGCCCCGATCCACTATCAGGAGCTGCCAGAGCTTTTCATGGAGTGCATCTCGAGCCTAACGGGCAAATCTCCCGCGACCACCGGCTTCGGCAGCGAGGGCGCGCTCACGAAGGGTCCGTTCAACGCGCTCTGGCCCGTCGTCGATCTCAACAACGCGCTCGTCTCCGCCATTCTCACCGGCGACACCGGCTTCACCACCTCCGCCGGTTACGTCGGCCCGCATTTTCGCGTCGATCACGACATCAGCCTGCTCGTCCCCGAAATCTGGTGCCGCATGCGCACGCACGAACGCGATCCGCGCCACCTGATCGACGGCGGTTTTCTCGAAAAGATCGAGGACTTCACTTTCCAGGGGCGCGTCGTGCTCGCCAGCCGCCTCGGCTACCGCATCACCATGGCGTTCGTCGACCACCACCTCGGCCGTATTTTCGAAACGCCCGATTCCGTTTTCCCCATCGAGATGTTGCGTCCGGAATTGCAGGATGAGGCGATGTTCGCCGCGGGCATCGACGCGATCGTCGAATCGCAGCGCCGCGTCGCGCTGAACTATTTCGAGGACGGCAGCTTCGAGGCCGCGTGCCCGCCGCTGCGCGCGCTGCTCGAAATCATGGCGCGCGGCTCGTATTACGGCATGGGAGTGGACCACCCGGAAGTTCGCGGCATGTTCACGCGCGACGCGCTGCTCGCCAGCGACTGGTACGCCGAGCGCCTGCGCGCCAAGCAGCAGCGCGACATCGCGCTCTGGCTCCGCCACGTCCGCGCCCTCGAACAATTCCGCGCCGCCGAACAGGAATTCCCGCCGCAGGACGACATCGACTTCGACAGTCGCTCAGCCCTGGCCCGCGCCCAACTCGCCCGCGTCAGCTCCCCCGCCTACCTCGACGAACTCATCGGCACCATCGGCGCCGACCCCTTCCACGGCCAGATCGCATAGCGCCGGCCCTCGAAAAAGTGTGTCACTTTGTGTGTGCACCTTTTCTTTGTTTTCAGTAACTTACGCGTGAAATTACTTTGCATGGTGTGTCACTTTGTTCGGTGTGTTTCGTTACGATTTCTGCATGAAATGTAGCTTAGGTCTTCAGACCTGAGGCTTTCTTGCGGCGAATCGTGGAAACACAGAACTGGGCCCAACAGCCCCGCCTCTGAAGAGGCGAGCTACATGAACGACGTCAATCGGGAGATTGACGCTCCCGGGTTATTCAGTTGTCAAAGAGCAAGGCGCTCTCGTTGAGAGCGCACCGAAGGCCAGCTTCGCTTGCAGCGTTTAATTCCTTCTTCAGGCTACCGGAGGAGGCTAGCACCAGGCGGTGATCATGCGCAGCTGGTCGAAAGTTCAATTTCAGTACAGACTGCCCGAAATCTGTACTTTCGGACAGGTTTTTGCGAACTCGGCCACGGGCGAGCTTGTGCTCTTCGACGTGGTGCTTCTAGTGCTAAGCAAGGCAAAGGTTCCACCGGAAATGCGGGCGTACCTCGCAAAGCTAGGTAAGAAGGGCGGGAAAAAAGGCGGTCCCGCCAGAGCAGCGGCTATGACGCCAGAACAGCGGAGCGAGTCTGCGAGGAAAGCAGTCAAAGCTAGGTGGGCAAAGAAACACCCTTCTTAAATTTTTCCAAACGTCGTTTCGATTCTTTAATAAGGGCTTTTTCGCGCCTTCTCCTGATTGCGTGTAATTCTTTTCGGAACGCTTTGAAATTCTTTTCGAAAGTTTCCGATGGGTCAAATACCCACAGGGACGAAATCAATTTGCTTTGAATTTTTTCAAGCGAGAGAAATTCACGCTCCAATTCATCTACGTCCGTGAGCTTTTCAGCTTCGGCGCTAAACAAGTCATCGGTGAATTGCCAAATCTCCGATTTTCCTCCGCAACCTTCTCTGGTGGCGCATGTCGAAAGGGAATATTTGGTTCCACTTGAGATTCAACAAGCAAGAAAGAGCACAGCGTTCTTTGATTTCAAGAACTACGGGAAAACCGTAGCGAAAATGACCGCTTGGAAATTTGGCTTGTACATTACTGAGGCCGACGCCGTGCCAAATGCTGATGTTTACGACATGGCCGGAATCAAGTTCAATCCGTCTATTATCCCTCCCGGAGAATTTGCTCCACAATTCGCGGTGCTTCAAAACAACGGTGGAATTATTAAACAGGCGGAATTGAACGACATTCTCGTTAACAACACTAAACGTTTGTGGTTGTGCGGGATTATTCGATACGAAGATACTTTTCGATCTAAACTCGATCACGAAACTAGAATTTGCTATCAGTTCGGAACGTGGATTCCTGGACGCGATCCGTTTTTCACCCTTCGCGGTCCCGACGAATACAACAAAACCACCTAGCAGAACCCAAAGTGCGATACGGCTGCTAAGTCCTTTGAATTTCAAATTGGGACAGCACCCATGTGTGTGGCGGCTTGCCGCCGCGATTCACCTGCGAGTATAGTTCGACGATACGTACAGCCTGGGTTACGCTACAAATCGGCGGGAGGGAAAACCATGAGCCGCTATCGCGCAAACTCTCGGACAGTTCTCCTGCTGTTGTTCTGCAGTCTCCTGGTCCGGGTTTCCCCAGTTTGGCCTCAGGAACCTTCCGGGATGCCTGCCCCGCGGCCGCCGATCACCGCCCAGGAAGCTCAAGCACTCGAAGAAGGACTGAAGTCGAATCCGGATAACCTGGCCGCGCGGGAAAAGTTAATCAGCTACTACTTCGTGGCCGCTCTTACGTCGAGGTCTTCGGACTTGGAGGAAAAGCGGGAAGGGCACGTGTTCTGGCTGATTGAGCACCATCCGGAGTCCGATCTCGCCGGCTCTCCCGAAGCGGGCATTCTGCCCATCGGATCTTCGGGAAGCACCGAGGGATATCAGCACGGCAAGCAGCTGTGGCAGGCGCAAGTCGAAAGCCATCCGGACAGCCCGCAGATCATCCACAACGCTGCTCAATTCGTGTCGTTGTGGGACCGGGCACTCGGACGTGAACTGCTCGAAAAGTCTTTGCGACTCAATCCCGGCGACAATACGGCGGCGTCCCTATTGGCCCAATCGTACATGCAAGAGCGCCTGGTAGCGGAATCCCCGGAACAGAAAACGGCGTTGGCCGCCAAGGCGTTCTCGATCCAGGAGCGCGCGCTCGACGGTTCAGCAGGGAATGATCGATTCAACGAGTTGGGGGAAGTCGCGGTCGAGGCCTACGAAGCGGGAGACCTCGCAAAGGCGCAGCAATATGCTTCCGAACTTCTCCAGCTCGCCCCGCAATTCAAGGGCGATTGGAACTATGGCAACGCTCTGCACAAAGGCAATATCGTCCTCGGGCGGGTCGCGCTGCAGCGCGGAGATATTTCCGGCGCCAAGCAGTACCTTCTGGCTGCCGGAGCGACTCCGGGATCTCCGCAGCTGGATTCCTTCGGTCCAAACATGACGCTGGCGAAGGAGCTCCTCGAAAAGGGCGAACGCGAGACAGTCCTGAGCTATCTAGAGTCCTGCTCGAAATTCTGGAAAATGGGCGGCAGCCAATTGCAGGCCTGGACGGCGATGGTGAAGGGGGGAGGCATCCCGGATTTCGGCGCCAATTTGATGTACTAGATATTGCCGTCGAATGCGGCCGTTGTGCTCACCCTCCGCGCCGCGACCTCAACCCGACGTGTCTGGTTCGGTTCTTATCGCTGCAAATTCTCCGATCTCATATCCGCCGCGAAATTCCAGAAAGCCGCCGAGTCTTCGGCCAGCGCCGCCGCTCCGAGCGCAGCTCGTTGCTTGTCCGCCCAGTGAGCCGCCTGTTCGGGCGACCACGACCGCAAAAACACTCCTTCGCGCCGGTAGCGAAGTCCCTGGAGCGCCGCGTTGGACGCGCCGGCATACCGGTCGATCTGTCGCAGAAAAAAATCGAACAGCGGCTTGGGGATCTCGAACGAATCCGGCGCATCGCGCCGCGTGTAGTCATAGATCGCCTTCTGCGTCCACGGATTGAAGCTGCGGGTGTCGAAATCGTCGGTCTCTTGCAAAAAGATCTGTGACGTCGGCACGACCACGCGAATTACCGGCCCGCTCGCCGGTTTCAACACCCACACCGCGACCGTGTGGTTCGGATACGGCCAGAATAATCCGACGCCATTCACTCCCTCGCGCTTCGCCAGAAACGCGTACAGCGCCGAAAGCTCGTCGCACTCCGCGGTGGCCGTCGGCGCCAGCAGCGACGGGTGGCGAACGCTCTGCCACTGCCGCCATACATTGTCCGAGTTCGGCGGCTTGTCCGTGATCTCCCAGTGCGTATTCCAAAAGCCCGCGTCGCGCGTCGCTTCGTATAGCAGTCGCACCATCACGAAGTCCGAATAGTGAACGCCATCGGGAGGCAGCCCGTGCGCGGCCGTAAATGATTGAAACGCGAGGCGCATGCCCGAGCTGTTTCCGAGCCCTTGGGCCTTCGCGTGAAGCGTGCTTACAAGCTGCGCGAGGTCGGTGCGGGAGGATGATGCGGCGGGTGAAGCGGCGGCGCGAGAGTGTGGCCGCGCGGTTGCGACCGCCACCGCGAAGAGACAAACCACCGCGATCTGTAGGGCCCGGCGCGTTGGGCGCGTGCGCTTCATCTCGCGGCTTGAGGATTCAGACACCAGTGCGGGCGCGCTGGTGCCGAACTGCGAGGAGCTACGCCAGCGCCTTCTTCAGCTTCTTCGACGTCTTCACCAGCTGCTTCTTCAGCGCGTCGACCTGCTTCGAAATGTCGTCGAGCTCGCCCTTGGCGATCACGCCCGCCCGCGCTACTTTGTGCGCCGTGCGGTCCGCCTTGCCGATGGCCGCGCCGATCTTCTTGGCCGCGTACTTCAGTCGATTCTTCGCCATGTTCGTCGTCTCCTCGGAACAGCACCGGAAGTATCGCACGCACCCGCGCCACACGCCCCCGCTTTTTTTGTTTCGTTTCGCCTAAGTAATGGCGTTCCACCGCGGCGCACCTCCGAGTGTTTTGTGGGTCAAGGCTTCAGCCCTGACATAAAACAATTCCGCGCGGAGCGCGCACCTTTGCGCTGCCCTTCTTGCAGCATGTCGTCGAGTTCCGTCCGTGTGCGGGCGCCGGTCGATGCATCCCGGACGATTCCCCGAATTCGAGTAGTAGTCCACACCAACTACCCGGTGAAAACGCCCCACGATCGTGCTACGGTAATTGGCGCTTATGATCGCGATGAAAGGTTCGAAAGTGAGAGTCGGTCGCCGCGCGAATCCGCCGCGGCGAGTGAGCCGGGGGACCCGCCCGGCAGGGGGAATTCCCGTGCGTTTCTACTCGACAACCACGCCGAATAGAAATCACCGTAACTCGCTGAAAACAAACGATCGGCGCACATTCTACTCGACAATAAATCGGGGGGGTCTCCAGCCGCTTTTCAACCTCCCGATCTAGCCCGAAAAACGACATGGACAACATCCAAATCACGCTGCCGGACGGCTCGACTCGCGATGTTCCACGTGGAACATCCGCCGCGCAGATTGCCGCCCAGATCGGCCCGCGCCTGGCGAAGGACGCGCTCGTCGCGCGCGCCGACGGCGAGCTGGTCGATCTCTCGAAGCCGCTCGACCACAGCGTCAAGCTTTCGATCCTCACCGCGAAAGATCCCGACGCGGTGCAGGTGTTTCGCCACTCCGCCGCGCATCTGCTCGCCGCCGCCGTGCTCGAGCTATATCCCGACGTGAAGCTCGGCGTCGGCCCGCCGATCGACACCGGATTTTTCTACGAATTCGTGCGCGAGCAGCCGTTCACTCCCGATGACCTCGCAAAAATCGAGGCCAAGATGCGCGAGGTTGCCGCACGCGACGTTCCAAACGAGCGCAAGCTGATTCCCAAGCCCGAAGCCCTCGAGCTGTACCGCAAATCGAACCAGCAGTTCAAATGCGAGCTGGTCGAGGAAAAGGCCGTCGAGCCGATGGTTTCGTTTTACACCACCGGGAAATTCATCGATTTCTGCCGCGGCCCGCACATTCCCTCGACCGGGCGCATCAAGGCGTTCAAATTGATGAACGTCGCCGGCGCCTACTGGAAAGGCGACGAAAAAAATCCGCAGATGCAGCGGATTTACGGCGCGTGCTTCGTCGAGCAGAAAGAACTCGACGATTACCTGCACAAGCTCGAGGAAGCCAAGCGCCGCGACCATCGCCGCCTCGGCGCCGAGCTCGATCTTTTCAGCATTCAGGACGAAGCCGGCCCCGGCCTGATCTTCTGGCATCCCAAGGGCGGCGCCATCCGCCGGATCATGGAGGACTGGCTGCGCGCGGAGCTGACCAAGCGCGGCTACGATCTCGTCTACACGCCGCACATCATGCGGCTCGACCTCTGGAAGACCAGCGGCCACGCGAATTTCTATCGCGAGAACATGTTCGGTGCGGTCGAAGTGGAAAAAGCCGACTACCAGCTCAAGCCCATGAACTGCCCGGGCCACATTTTGATTTTCAAATCGCACCTGCGCAGCTATCGCGAGCTTCCCGTGCGGCTCGCCGAGCTTGGCACCGTCTATCGCTACGAGCGGTCGGGCGTGCTCCACGGCCTGATGCGCGTCCGCGGATTCACGCAGGACGACGCGCACATTTTCTGCATGCCCGAGCAGATCGAGAAAGAAGTGCAGGACTGCATCGAGTTCGCCTGGGAAGTCCTGCGCGTTTTCGGTTTCAACGAGTACGTCGTCGAGCTTTCCGCCGGCGATCCCGCGCACCCGGAAATTTACGCCGGCACGCCCGAGGACTGGCAGCGCGCGGAGTCCGCGCTGAAGAACACACTGGACCGAATGAAGGTCCCGTACAAATACATCACCGGCGAGGCTGCATTTTACGGGCCCGAAGATCGATGTAAAACTCGTCGACGCTATCGGCCGCCCCTGGCAGCTCACCACCGTGCAGTTCGATTTCAACTTGCCCGGCCGTTTCCAGCTCGAATACGTCGGTGAGGACGGCGCGCGCCATCGGCCGCTGATGGTCCATCGCGCGCTGTGGGGCTCGGTCGAGCGCTTTTTCGGCGTGCTGATCGAGCACTATGCCGGCGCGTTCCCGGCTTGGCTCGCGCCTGTGCAAGTATCCGTGCTCCCGCTCAGCGAAAAGACCATCGACTACGCCCACAAGATCACCCAGCAGCTCAAGGACGCCGGCTTCCGCGTCCATCTCGATGATCGCAACGAAAAATTGCAGGCCAAGATCCGCGACGCCCAGCTCCAAAAAATTCCCTACATGCTGGTCCTCGGAGGCAGGGAAGCCGAAGCGGGCACGGTTGGCGTGCGCCACCGCACCAAAAGCGACCTCGGCCCGCGCCCGGTCGAGCAATTCATCGCCGACCTGAAGGCCGAAGTCGATTCGCACGCGACGCAGTAACGGGAATGCGAACCACTCGATGAAGAACGCCGCCGCAAGATTCGCCGCGCTCCTCGCCGGAGTCGCACTTCTCGGCTGGTCCGCGCGCCCGCAGGCGGCGGACGATCTCCGCTGGGCGGACAAGAATTTCATCGCCGCGTTCGACGAGTTTTTCCCCATCAATCACGCTGAGGGCGATTTCATCGCGGCCCGCGCGCACCGCGACGGCGTCAACGACGTGCCGGAATTTTCCGTACTGCTCGAAAACACCGACAACTCGCGCGCGATCCGCGGAATTCTCCGCGAAGCGCAGGGCGCGCCGCTGTACCAGCAGCTCGTGGCGCTGCACGCCAAGGATCCCGCGCGCAGCTACGATCAGCTGAAGCAGGATCTAAAGGTTCAGGTCCGGAATTTCACCGCCACGCAATGCCCGGCGGTAGCCGAGCAGTACAAAGCCTTCGAAAACATCGCCTTCGTCCGCCCGCGCGACGATGACGCCGAGGACGAGCACCCGATCATGTACCAGTTCCACGAATCGGTCGGTGGCGGCGATTCCGAAGTGATGGAGTACGTCGAATCGCGCGCCTTCCCCAAATGGGCCAACGCCACGCACAAAGCCCTCGCCGCCTGCGCGGGTTCGGTGTCCAGGGCGAACGGAGAATAGGGAGCGGGGTTACTGGGCGCCGGCGGATTTCAACGTCTGGTCCAGCTTTTCCGGGTCGATATGCATCGCGGTCAGTTGCTTTTCGACTTCTTTCCATCGTTTCGGCGGAATCTGGCTTTTGAGCGCAGCGAGCCGGATCGCGTCGCCCTTGTCTCCGATGCTGACCACCAGCGATGCATACCGGACGCTGGCGCTTTCCAGATCGCGCTTGCCGCCCTGACCTGCGGCGTCCATTTCGGCGAGCGCTCGGATCGATACCGCGCTCCTCTGGCGCGCGGAGCGTTCGTACCAGCTCCTCGCCAGCGTGTAGTTCGGCTTCACGCCGAGTCCGCGCCGATAGATTTCGCCCAGGCAATAAAAGGAACGAAAGTCCTGGACCTTGGCAGCCTCCTCGCACCAGTGCCGACCCGCGGCGAGATTTTGAGGAACGCCGTGGCCATTGAGAAAGTTGTCGGCAGTCATCACCTGCGCTTCTGTGTCTCCGCCTTGGGCGGACAACAGCCACCATCGAGCCGCGGATGTGGGGTTTGCACCGAGGAGACCGCCCGGGCCGTAGAGCTCGGCGATGTGTTTGTAGCCATCCGCTTCGGTCCACGGCTTGCGATCGCCAGCGGTGTTTTCGAGCGCCTTCGCCGCGTTTGGATTGCCGGCTTCCTTTGCCAGCGTGAACCAGGCAAACGCGTTGGCGTCGTCGACTCCAACCCCGTCACCGTTGTAGTAGGCGGTGCCCAGATTGAACATCGCGTCCGCATAGCCCTGGCGAGCGGCTTTGCGGTACCAAGCCACAGCCAGCAGTTTGTCGCGGACTACGCCATCGCCGGTCATGTAGATGATTCCCATAGCGTTTTGCGCTTCCGGATTACCGCTGTCAGCGGCCTTGCGATACCACTCCACCGCTGTTTCCCCGCTTTTCACGACGCCATCGCCAACGCTGTACGCTCGCGCGAGTTTCAACTCCGCGGAAATGTCGCCCTTTCCCGCGCTCGCCTGCAGCGCGGAAATCTCGGAGGCTGTGAGAGACTCTCTTTTTACGCTTACGCCGGCGGCGGGTGCGGACTCGGCAGGCGCCTGAAATCCCCAGATGGCAATAACGATAGAGGCAACAACAGTGAGCATCGCGGTAGGGTACTCATCTCGTTGGCAGAGCGCAAGCTGTTCACTTGCGGCGAGGCTCTGATTGCGTGCTATAATTTCTGCCCTGTCGCTCCACGGCGGGTTCTAGCACGCTGCGGGGCGGTGGTAAAGATCGGGCGGCGAAACAGGATTTCGCGCCCGGGAGGTGGTTTTATCGCAGAACGTGGTGGTCCTCCTGGCCTTCGGGTCAACGAGCGCATTCGCGCTCGGGAAGTTCGCGTGGTCGATGAAGCGGGGAATCAGCTGGGCGTGATGACCCTGTTCGACGCAATGAAGGCGGCGAGGGAAGCCGGCTTGGATGTCGTCGAAATTTCGCCAAATGCCGTGCCGCCGGTCTGCAAGCTGGTCGATTACGGCAAGTTCCAATACGAGCTGAGCAAGAAAGCCCACGAAGCCAAGAAGCACCAGAAAAGCTCGCACATCAAGGAAGTGAAGTTCCGGCCTTCCACCGCCGAGCACGATTTCCAGGTGCGCAAGAACCAGATCATCCGGTTCCTCGGCGAGGGCCACAAAGTGAAGGCCATGATTTTCCATCGCGGCCGCGAAATGGCGCACCAGGACGTGGGCCGCGCGAAGATGGAGCGGCTGCTGAAGGAAATTACGGACCACGCGCTGGTGGAATTCGGCCCGCGCATGGAAGCCAACATCCTGCTCGCGCTGCTCGCGCCGAAAAAGGGCGGGGCGCGCGGCGCCGGCGCGGCCGGCGTAATCCGCGAGCGGGCAGTCCTGAGATTTTCAGATCGAAGAGGGAATTGTGAAGAAGAACAAGAAAATGAAGTTGAAGACGCATCGCGGCGCGGCCAAGCGCTTCAAGATGACTTCCACCGGGAAAATCATGCGCTGGCATTCGGGCAAGCGTCACCTGCTCGGGCACCAAGAAGCCGCGGCGCATGCGCAAACTCCTCAACAAGATTGAGGTGAGCCCGGCGGACGAGCACAACATTCGGCTCGCGCTGCCCTACGGGCTGTAGTTCCCAAGGATTTTTTCCGTGCCAGGCAGAGCGTAACCCGCCGCGGCGGGCCTGCCGGCTCGGCCTTCGACTGCTTCGGCTTTCGAAGGGATGGTGAGCCGAGTTGTCGGCTCCCTTTTCTCCCGTGCCCTTCAAGGCATAACGGGAGTTCAACGAACACGCCGCGGAGATGCTTGCAGTGCGCGTTCGGGTGTTTTTCCGATCCGAGGATGCGCTTGCGGCCCTTCTCCGCGTAACCACTGGCTTTTTTCGCAGTCATCATAGGAGAACGAAACCATGGCTCGAGTGAAACGCGGTACGAAGCGTCGTGCGCGGCGCAAAAAGCTGCTGAAGCACGCGAAGGGGTTTTTCCTTACCAAGGGCAAGCTGTTCCGGTCGGCGAAAGAGGCGGTGAACCGCTCGCTGCGCTACACCTATCGCGACCGGCGCACGCGCAAGCGCGATTACCGCACGCTGTGGATCCAGCGCATCGGCGCCGCCGCGCGCGCCAACGGCGTTTCGTACAGCCAGCTGATTCACGGCCTCAAGGCCGCCGGCATCGACGTCGACCGCAAGATCATGGCGGACATGGCCGTGCGCGACGCCGAAGGATTTGCCGCGCTGGTCAGTTCGGCGAAGCAGCACATGACCGCGCCAGCCGCGCCGAGGCCCACCGCCTAGGCGCTTCCCGACATCTGTTGGTGGCGTTCTTGGTAACCTAGCTGGCGTCCCGCGTTCATTGGATAACCACGGCGAGGAGTGGCCGGGTCGGGCGAGGCCCCGCGCGAGCGAAGAAGATCATGGCGGATAAACCGATTTACGAACAAACATTGAGTGAGCTATCGTTCTGCGACCCACACATTGTCGTTTCGAAATTCGCGGACATCCGCGCGGACTTCCTCTACCATTACGTTCAGAAGATCCCCCACCAGGTCTCTTGGAAGGATACGCGAGATCACTGGCTCGGCCGAAAGTCCGGTGTTTTGTCAGGCTTGGCTGACAATTGGTTGAAGCCGGCGCCGCCGGAGCTCAAAAAGATTGTCGGACAAGAGCTAAACGCACTTAGAGCATTCGTCGAAGAGACGCTCGAAGCAAAGCGCAAAGAGCTGGAAGCGGCGGCGGAGCAAAGCGCCGCGGCGCGCGATCAGATCGATCTTTCGCTTCCCGGCGTCGAGCGCGCGATCGGAACGCGGCACCTGATCCGGCAAACCTACGAAGAACTCGAGCGGATTTTTCTCTCGATCGGCTTCCGCGTGGTCGAGGGGCCGGAAATCGAGACCCCCTATTACAATTTCGAGGCGCTCAACATTCCCGAGCACCATCCCGCGCGCGACAACATGGACACGTTTTACATCGAAGGGTCCAAGGCAGGCCATCTGCTGCGCACGCACACCTCGCCGATGCAGATCCGCACCATGGAGAAGGAAAAGCCGCCGGTGCGCATTATTGTGCCGGGCAAAGTCTATCGCCGCGATAATCCCGACGCGACGCACGGCTACATGTTCCACCAGATCGAAGGCCTCGCGGTCGATACGGACATCACCTTCTGCGAATTCAAGGGCACGGTCGAATATTTCGTCCGCGAGTTTCTGGGGCCGAAGGCGAAGACGCGCCTGCGCCCCAGCTATTTTCCGTTCACCGAGCCATCGGCGGAAGTGGACGCGAGCTGCCACGTCTGCGGCGGCGACGGCTGCCGCGTCTGCAAATTTTCCGGCTGGATCGAGCTTTTCGGCTCGGGCATGGTGGATCCCGCCGTTTACGGCTTCGTGAACTACGACCCGGAAAAACTTTCGGGCTTCGCGTTCGGCATGGGCGTCGACCGGCTGGCGATGATGAAGTACGGCATCAGCGAATTGCCCGTGCTCACGCAGAACGACGTGCGGTTTCTGCGGCAATTTCCGTGATGAATTCGCGGTGATGTGATCGAGTGCGACGAAATGAAGAAAGATGACTTGCTAAGAGCAAAGGAAAGTTTGCTCGATTCGATCGAGAAACAAGGTCTCGAGACGTTTTACGGGGCCTATCCTTCGGATTCGATTCCAGAGATCAATTGGGACCCTGAGACTGAGCCCGACCCGGCAAAGTTCATCGCTTTGGCCAAGACGCTTGGGGTAAAGATCCTCTACGTTAGCTGGGTAGTCTTTGGCCAAGACGACCTCGACGAGGCGGTGATCGACGATCTTGAGAACGATGATTCGTCTGTCTCCGAACACAACGAAAGCGTCAGGAAATTTGAACGCTACATCGGATGCGTGGCCTCGGTTCGTGCTGGCTTCTTCTTCGATCGTGTATTTCATGTCTTCCATCAAGAAACGGACTGGCATGAAGAGTTTGGCGAGCTTATTGCGTCAGAGACTTCTGAGGATGAGTCTGAGTCCGCACTTTCCGAGGAAGATCAAGCTTGGGCGGATAAGCTGGCTCACCACCCAGAGTTTGGCAGGACCAAGGGCTGGGGACCTCGTAAGTACTTACTAGCAAAAATAGTAGGCAAGGACTTGGGCCAGCTGCCAGTGAATGAAATTCTTAGTCAAGCAGAGAACATTTTTGAAGTCGACATCCGGCCAATTGAAGAGCAACGGCTCGCCAAGGAAATATGGCAGCTGAAGCAAGAGGGTATGAGTCTCGTTGCAATTGCTGGCAGAACGGGACTGTCTCGCGACCGGGTGAGCATGTTGCTAGCGAAGCTGCAGGAGGGTGGTTGATCGCTATGATCAACGCGACCCACACCGGCTCGAAAGAGCGGTTTTCAAACCGCGTGGCGGATTACGTCCGCTACCGGCCGGGATACCCGCGCGCGGTTCTGGACCTGCTGCGGGACGAATGCGGGCTCACGCCGGAATCTGCGATCGCGGACGTCGGCTCGGGCACGGGAATTCTGACCAAGCTGTTTCTGGATAACGGGAATTTCGTCTACGGCGTCGAGCCGAATGCGGCGATGCGCGAGGCGGGCGAGGAATTTCTCGCCGGGTACCCGAAATTCCGCAGCGTCGCGGCCTCGGCCGAAGCGACCATGCTGCCGGATGCGAGCGTCGATTTCGTGATGGCCGGGCAGGCGTATCACTGGTTCGATCCGCCGGCGGCGTGCGCGGAATTTGCGCGCATCCTGAGGCCGGGCGGCTGGGTCGGCGTGATCTGGAACGAGCGCAAGAAGGATTTGGGGCCGTTTGCCGAAGCGTACGAACGGCTGCTGCGGACGTACGGCACAGACTACAAGACGGTTTCGGAGACCTATCCCGAGCCGCAGCGCATGGCGCAGTTTTTCGGCGCGGGAAATTTTCGGCATCGCGCGTTTGCGAACGAGCAGCGCATGGATTTTGACGCGCTGCGCGGACGGTTGCTGAGCTCGTCGTATTCGCCGGCGCCGGGGCATCCGAATCATGCGCCGATGCTGACGGAACTACAGAGGATTTTTGACGCGCGCGCGGAAGACGGCCGCGTGCGGTTTGAGTACGCGACGCACGTGTACTACGGGCAATTGCACGCGCGAACCGGGGCTCCCGAGGTCGGCTGAGTCGACAAGAGGACTTGCTGCGAGAGGAGCAGCGCAAAGGTACGCGCTGCGCGCGACGATTTTAATGTCGGAGCTGAAGCTCCGACCCACAAAGAAAAGATGAAGATCGTCTACAACTGGCTGAAGGAGTTCGTGGACGCGACGGCGCCGGCGGCGGAGCTGCGCTCGCGGCTTTCGCTGGCGGGAATGGCCGTGGATTCGATCGAGGGATCGGCGGCGGGTCCGGTGTTCGACGTCGAAGTGACCGCGAACCGTCCCGATTGCCTGGGGCACTACGGTCTGGCGCGCGAAGTGGCCGCGATTTACCGGCTGCCGGTGAAGCCGCTGGCACCGAAGCTGAAGGAATCGTCGCAGAAAGCCGGGGACGCGACGCGGGTCGAAATCGAAGCGCCGGAGCTTTGCGGGCGATTCACGGCGCGAATCATGCGCGGCGTGAAAGTGCAGCCGTCGCCCGACTGGCTGCGCCAGCGCATGGAAGCGATCGGCCAGAAGTCGATCAACAACGTGGTGGACGTGACGAACTACGTGATGTTCGAGCTGGGCCAGCCGATGCACGCCTACGATCTCGACAAGCTCAGCGGCCCGCGGATCGTGGTGCGGGGCGCGCGGGCGGGCGAGAAGCTGCGCACGCTCGACGGCGCCGAGCGCACGCTGGCGAAAGACATGTGCGTGATCGCGGACGGAGCGCGCGCGGTGGGCATCGGCGGAGTGATGGGCGGCGTGGAAAGCGAAATCGGATTTGCGAGCCGCAACCTGCTGCTCGAAGCCGCGTGGTTCGATCCTGTCAGCGTGCGGCGCGCGTCAAAGGCGCTGGGGCTGCGCACCGAGGCTTCCTACCGATTCGAGCGCGGTGCCGACCCGGAAATGGCGGAGATGGCTTCGCGGCGTGCCGCGGAGCTGATCCAGCAGCTGGGCGGCGGCGACATTCTGCAGGGCGTGGTGGACGTATATCCCGGCCGCACAGTGGCGCCGGCGATCGAGCTTTCGCGTAAGGAGCTGCTGCGCGTGATGGGCGCGGACGTGCCCGACCGCGACATCGAGGAAATCTTGGGCGCGCTCGGGTTTCATCCGCAGCGCACGGACGCGCACCGGGGCACAGCGGGGTCGCTGCTGGCCGTCTGGAAATGCACGCAGCCTTCGTGGCGCGCCGACGCATCGCGCGGGATCGACCTGATCGAGGAAGTGGCGCGGCACTACGGCTACGACAAGTTTCCGCCGCGGCTGCCTCCGGCAAAGCTGCCCGCGCATCGGCTGCCGCACGCCCCGGCGCACGACCGGTTGCGCGAGCGCGTGGTCGCGCTGGGCTACCAGGAAATTGTGGCGATTCCGCTGGTCGATGCGCGTCGCGACGAGATTTTCCGGGCGGAGGGAGTTTTGCCCGCGGTGATTGGTAATCCCTTGGCTGAAGACGCCTCGATCATGCGCTCGAATGGCATCGTCAGCATGATCGGCGCGCTCGAATGGAACCTGAATCGCGGACAGCGCAACCTGCGGCTTTTCGAAGTCGGCAAAACGTACATGATGCGCAATGGCGAGCCGGTTGAAACACGCGTCCTGACACTGGGCGCCACGGGCCAGGCGCGCGAGAAAACGATTCACGAGGCCGCGCGCGAATTCGGCTTCGCGGATTTGAAGGGCGACCTCGACAGCCTCGGCGCTCTCGCCGGAGGATTTTCGTGGCAGGCGGGCGGACCGGCTTGGCTCGCGGTTGGTCGCGCAGGCCAGGTTTCAGCCGGAAGCACCAGTCTTGGCGTGGCGGGTCAGCTCGCCACGCGTGTCGCCGATCAACTGAAGCTGCGCCAGGACATTTTCGTGGCGGAATTGCGGCTTGAGCCGCTGCTTGCGGGCATCGAGTCCGCACGCGCGACGCGAAAGTTCGAGCCGATTCCGCGTTTCCCGGCGGTCGAGCGCGATTTTTCGCTCGTGCTGTCCGACGGCGTGGCGTTCGCGCAGGTGGCGGACACGATTCGCGCGCTTGCGATTCCGGAGCTGCGCAGCATCGAGCCCGCGGACCTCTTCCGCGGCGGCAAGATGCCCGCGGGCAAATTCTCGCTGATGATCCGCGTCACGTTCCAGAGCGGGGAAACCACCTTCACCGACGCGCAGATCAACGATTTTTCCTCGCGCATCGTCTCCGCGCTGGAAACGAAGCTCGGCGCCACCCTTCGCGCCAGCTGATTCAAGCCTTCAGGGGCTAAAGCCCCGGCCTTGTGTGTGCCGCTTTTGTCGGACCTGAAGGTCCGACCCCCTAAAAAAACGTGCGGTGGCAAAGGCGGTTGCGCGGCGGGCCGCGATGGCCGACAATGGCGGCTGCCCGGCGACACCAACCACGGGAGCGCGCATGAAAATCGAAATTTACGACCAGTCGTACAACGTCAACGCGGATGGCAACGAGGAGTATCTGCAGGAGGTCGCCGCGTACGTCGATACCAAGATGCGCGAAATCGCCACAGCCACGAAAATGGTCGATTCGCTGAAGGTCGCCGTGCTTGCGTCGCTGAATATCGCCGACGAACTGTTCACCCTGCGCGATCGCCAGCAGCAAATCGAAGGCCCGCTGCGCAAGCGCGTCGAAAAATGCGTGGCGCTGGTCGAAAAGGCCCTCGAGCAATCGAATTAAGCCCCAAGCCGAGGTATCGCCCGTTGCAAGATCGAAGAGAGATTCTTCGACTGCGTGCCCCGGCATTCTTTGCCAACGACGCAAAGAATGAAAATCCAAAACGCCGGGGCACTTCGCTCAGAATGACGGCCTCCTGCCCGCGTGCCCGTTGCCTACTCCTGTTTCTAGCGACACATCGCGCGCAACCCATTTGACGTGGCCCGCGTCTGCTATATGATTGGAATTGGGCTTTTGGCAGGTGTTTCTGGGCATGCTCAGGCGAACTTCAATGCGATTGTGGGTCGTCCCGGTAGCGCTGCTCGCGCTGCTGCTGGTCGGCATGACGGTCACCAGCGTCGTCTGGCACCACCACGACGGCGCGGCCGACACTACCTGCCCGATCTGCCACCTGAGCCACCAGCCGATCGACACGCCCGCGGCGGCGAATCATGCGCCGACGTTCGCACTTGTCGCGCCTGCTGCTGAACCACGGGCCGCCGGCCTCGCGCCGAGTCCCGCCATTCGTCGCGTTCCCGCGCGCGCTCCTCCAACCGCGTAAGACTCTCGCATCGTCCCGTGCCGCACGCGCGGCGCATTCCATTCACGTTTTGATTCGTTAGCTGAGGTTTTATTTCATGCGTATACGAACCAGTTGCACGGCATTTTCCGTTTTGGCGGCAGCTCTTTCGCTCGCCGCTTCGCCCGCGCGCGCGCAGGCGCCCGCCGCACCGCTTTCATCGACGCAAGGCCCGGTGAAGATCACGCTCGACGACGCAATCCAGATGGCGCTGGCGCACAATCACACGCTACAGGCCGCGCGCACCACGATCGACCAGAGCGAGGCGCAGGAAACGACGGCGAATCTGCGCCCGAACCCCGTACTGATGGGCGACGCGCTGTTCCTCCCAGTCTTCAACTGGGACCAGTTCGACGCGAACTACGTCGACAATTCGGCGCAGTACGATCTCGGCATCAGCTATCTCTTCGAGCGCGGGAAAAAGCGCCAGCACCGGCTGGCTGCGGCGAAGGACCAGACCGCCGTCGCCCGCTCGACCGTGGCCGACAACGAGCGCACGCTGACGTTTCAGGTGGCGCAGCTTTTCACCAACGTGCAGCTCGCCGAATCCGCGCTCGATCTGGCGCGGGAGAACCTGAAGAGCTTTCAGAACTCGGTGGACATCAGCAAGGAGCGCTATCGCGCGGGCGACATCAGCGAGGATGATTACCTGAAGATCAAGCTCCAGCTGCTTCAATTCCAGAGCGATGAAAAGCAAGCCGAGGTGGCGAAGGTGCAGGCGCTTTCGGATTTGCGGCAGCTGCTCGGCCGCGATTCCGTGCCGCCGGGTTACGACGTGGCCGGGCCGTTCGACTACGTCCCGCTCAGGGCGAACGAAGAAGATCTCGCAAATGAAGGCCCTGGCCACGCGGCCGGACCTGCGCGCCGCACAGCAGGGCGTCACCGCCGCGAACAGCCAGTACGAGCTCGCCAAGGCAAACGGCAAGCGTGACGTCACCGGCCAGATCAACTACACGCACATCTACGATCTCAACCTGGTTTCGCTTGTTCGGAAGCATCCAGATTCCGATTTTCGACCGCAACCAGGGCGAAATCGCGCGCACGAAATTCGCCATCACGCAGGCGCAGGAGCAGGAGAAGGCCGCGAGCGACCAGGTGCTCACCGACGTCGACGACGCCTACGAGGGCGTGCAGACGAACGACCAGATCATTCAGCTCTATCGCTCGGGCTATCTCGACGACGCGCAAGCAGGACCGCGACATCAGCGAGTACGCCTACAAGCGCGGCGCCGCGAGCCTGCTCGATTTTCTGGACGCCGAGCGCAGCTATCGCGCGACGCAGCTCGCGTACCGCCAGTCGCTCGCGGCGTACCTGCTCGCGCTCGAGCAGCTGCGCGAAGCCGTGGGCACGAGGAGCCTGCCATGATCACGCGCCAATCCATCAGAGGTCGGCACGCGCTGGAGCTAGGCGCTGCATTTATTTTCGCAGGAGCCGTGCTGACGGGTTGCAGCGGCGAACGCGGCGCGAGCCAAATGACGTCGTACTCCTCGCAGGCGTCGAAATCGGCGACGCCGCAGCTTTTCACCATTCCGCAGGACCAGGTGTCGCACGTGCAGGTCGTCACGATTGCGCCGGCGAAAAATCGCGCGCACGCTGCGGCTCACGGGCGCGGTGGCCTACAACGCGTTCAAGACCACGCCGGTGATCACGCAGGTCGGCGGGCCGGTGAGCCGGATTCTCGTGGTGCCCGGGCAGCACGTGCGGCAGGGCGAGCCGATGCTCGAAGTCTCGAGCCCCGACTATTCCCAGCTGCTCGACACGTACTTGAAGGCGCACGACACGTTTCGCGTGGCTGACAAGAACTACGACCGCGCGAAGGACCTCTACGACCACCACGCCATCGCCGAGCGCGACCTGCTGCAGGCGGAATCCGATCGCAACCAGGCGCAGGCCGACCTGAACGCGTCCGAGCAGGGCATGAAGATCCTCGGCATCAAGAATCCGGAAGATCTCGAGAAGGCGCCATCGTCCGCGCAGATTCCGGTGATCGCCCCGATGAGCGGCGAAGTGGTCGAGCGGCTCGTCGCGCCGGGGCAGGTGATGCAGGCGGGCCAGACGCAGGCGTTCACGATTTCGGACATGAGCACGGTATGGGTGCTCGCGAACGTTTACCAGGCTGATCTTGCGAACGTGAAGCAAGGCGACGGCGTGGTCGTGACCACCGATGCGTATCCCGACTCGTTCCACGGGAAGATTTCGTACGTTTCGGCGGCGCTCGATCCCAACACGCGCACGCTCCAGGCGCGCATCGTGGTCGATAACCCGGGCGAAAAACTGAAACGCGACATGTATTGCACCGTCACCGTGACAGCGGGCGTTATCGCAAACGCGATCAGCGTGCCCGATTCCGCCGTCCTGCGCGACGATGAAAACCAGCCGTTCGTGTACGTGGCCGAGGGATCGAATCAGTTCGGCCGGCGGCAGGTTGAAATCGGCGATAGCCAGAACGGCCGGACGCAGATACTCAAGGGCCTCTCGCCGGGCGACAAAGTGGTCGGCGACGGCGGCCTGTTTTTGCAATTCGCGAATTCGTTTCAGCAATGAACGCGTGGCTTGAACCACAATGATCCATCGCATCGTCCAATTCGCGCTGCGGCAGCGGTTCCTGATCCTGATGCTGACGGTTTTGTTCGCCGTGGGCGGCGGCGTCTCGTTCCAGCACATGCCCGTGGACGCGTATCCCGACCTTTCGCCGCCGATGGTGGAAATCATCACGCAGTGGCCCGGCCACGCGGCGGAGGAAATCGAGCGGCTCGTCACGCTGCCGACCGAAATCGAAATGAACGGCGTGCCGAAGCTGGACGTGCAGCGCTCGATTTCGCTCTACGGACTTTCCGACGTCATTCTCACGTTCAAGGAAGACACCGACAACTATTTCGCGCGCCAGCTCGTGTTCCAGCGGCTGAGCGAAGTGACCTATCCGTCCGGCGTGACGCCGACTCTCTCGCCTCTTTCGAGCCCTTCGGGCCTCGTCTACCGCTACGTGATCCAGAGCCCGGACCGCTCGCCGCAGGAACTGAAGACTTTCGAAGACTGGGTAATCGAGCGCGAATACAAACAGGTCCCCGGCGTCGCGGACGATTCCGGCTTCGGCGGCACGGTGATGCAGTACCAGGTGCTGCTCGATCCGGCGCGGCTTTACGGCTATCACATCCCGGTTCCGCAGGTGATCCAGCAGCTCTCGGTGAACAACGCGAACACCGGCGGCGGATTTTATTCGCAGGGCGGGCAGTTCTACTACGTGCGCGGGCTCGGCCTGCTGCGCGACACGCAAGACATCGGCAACGTGGTGGTCGGCTCGCAGAACGGCGTGCCGGTGCGCATCCGCGACATCGGTGACGTGACCATCGGCAACGCGCCGCGCCTGGGTCAGTTCGGCTTCAACAAGAATGACGACGCGGTCGAAGGCGTCATCCTGATGCTCACCGGCGAGCAGACGCAGAACGTGCTGAAGGGCGTCGAAGCGAAGACGAAGCAACTCAACGAAAGCATCCTGCCGCCGGACGTGAAAGTGGTTCCGTTTTATGACCGCAGCGATCTGGTCCGCGTGACCACGGATACGGTGGAAAACAACCTGGTGCGCGGCATGATTCTCGTGCTGATCGTGCTGATCTGCTTCCTGGTGAGCTTCCGCGCCGCGGTGATTGTCGCGCTCACGATTCCCGTGGCGCTGCTTTTCGCTTTCATTTTCCTGCACGCGCGCGGCGTGGCCGCCAACCTACTTTCGATCGGCGCGATCGACTTCGGCATCATCATCGATGGCACACTGGTGATGGTCGAAAACATCTTCCGCGAGCTCGGGCTGCGCGAGGGCAAGGAGTACGACCTTCAGGAAGTGATTCTCGCGGCGGCGAAGGACGTGGACCGGCCCATTTTCTACTCCGTCGCCGTGATCATCGCCGGATACCTTCCGATTTACGCGCTCAGCGGGCCTTCCGGAAAACTGTTCCACCCGATGGCGGACACAATGTCGATCGCGCTGGTGGGCGCGCTGATCCTCACGCTGACGTTCGTGCCGGTGATGTGCGCGTACTGGTTCCGCAAGGGCGTGCACGAAGTTGTGAACAAGCCGTTCGAGTGGGTGCGGCGGAAATACGCGGCGCGGCTCGACTGGTGTCTCGATCGTCCGAAGACCACGCTCGCGATTGCCGTGGCGATTTTCGGCGCCACGCTGCTGCTGATTCCATTCATCGGCGGCGAGTTCATGCCGCATCTCGACGAGGGCGCGCTGTGGGTCCGCGCCACGATGCCGTACACGATCTCCTACGAGGAAGCCGCGAAATTCAGCCCGCAGGTGCGCAACATTTTGATGAAGTATCCGATGGTCACGGACGTCGGCTCGGAACTCGGCCGCCCCGACGACGGCACCGATCCGACCGGTTTCTTCAACGATGAATTCTACGTGGGCCTGAAGCCCTACAACGATTCGTCGTGGAAAAAAGGCCCGATCCGCGACAAAAAAGAACTGACCGAGGACCTCCAAAAGCAGCTCGCGGCCTTCCCCGGCGTGATTTTCAATTTCACGCAGCCAGCCGAAGACGCCGTGGATGAAGCGCTCACCGGCTTGAAAAGCTCGCTCGCGGTGAAAATCTACGGGCCGGATTTGAACGTGCTGCAGGACCGCGCGATCGAGATCAAGCGGCGGCTTTCGCAGGTTCCCGGCTTCAGCGAGCTCACCGTGGTCCGCGAGCTCGGCCAGCCCAGCCTGATCATCGATACGGACCGCGACAAGATCGCGCGCTACGGCATCAACGTGGCGGACGTTGAGGGGGTGGTCCAGGCCGCCGTCGGCGGGCAAGCGGCCACGCAGGTGATTCAAGGCGAGAAACTCTTCGACCTCGTCGTGCGCATGCGGCCCGAGTTCCGGCAGAACGCGACGGAGATCGGCAACCTGCTCGTCGGCACGCCGGGCGGCCAGCAAATTCCGCTGAGCGAACTCGCGAACATTCACGAAGCGAGCGGCGCCTCGTTCATCTACCGCGAAAACAACTCGCGATATATCGGCGTGCAGTTCAGCATCGAGGGGCGCGACCTGCAAGGCGCGGTCACCGACGGCCAGCGCGCCATTGCGGACGTCCAGCGCTCGCTGCCCTCCGGTTACCGTCTCGATTGGGGCGGCGAGTACAGCCAGTTGCTCGAAGCCAAGCACCAGATGGAAATCGTCGGGCCGCTGGCGCTGCTGCTGATTTTCATGATCCTGTTCGCGCTCTACGGCAATTTCAAATTCCCGCTGGCGATCGCGTTCGGCGTGGTAATCACCGAACCGGTCGGCGCGCTGATCGCGCTGAAGCTCACCGGGACGCCATTCAGCGTATCGTCGGTGCTCGGGCTGGTTGCGCTGATGGGCGTATCGGTCGAAACCGCCGTCATTCTGGTTTCCTTCATCAATAAGCTGCGGCAGGAGGGCAAAGACATCCGCACGGCGACGCGCGAAGCGGCCTTGCTGCGCCTGCGCCCGATCATGATGACCGCGCTGGTCGCCTGCCTGGGTCTGCTGCCCGCTGCGCTTTCCACCGGCGTCGGTTCCGACACGCAGAAACCGTTCGCCATCGTAATCGTCGCCGGGCTTATCTCGCGGCTATTCATCGCGATCTTCGTTGATCCCGTTCTCTATCGCGCCGTCGCGCGGGAAGGCGACGTCCTCCAAGTCTAATCGCGTTTGATCGGTTGTCTTACTCCTTAAATAAGTATTTCACTATGTGAAACAAACCGAGGTCGGTATCAGTTCCAGTTGATACCAGATTGCAAATGGATTTGACTGGCTTCCGGGACGCAGAGTAGCCTCCTTTCAGTTGATAATCACTAGCAACTAGAAAGGTGGCACCCAGAACCATGAACTGCTTGAGACGACTTCCCAGCAGCCGGTCAGCTGCTCTTCGGGCACGAAGTCGCGTCGTTTCTCCGTTGCTGCTGTTCGTCGTGGCCGCGACGCTGGCGTTTCCGTCGCGCGCCGCCGCGCAGGAGACTCCCTACTTCGTCGCCTACTCGCATCACCTGGAAGAGCCCGGCAACCTCGAGGTCGAGACCTACTCGATTTACGGAACGCAGAAGGCCGGCGCCGACTTCATCGCGCCATGGGTCGAACTCGAGTACGGCGTGACCGCCTGGTGGACCACCGAGTTCTATATCGACTCGCAGCACACCTTCGGCGGCCCGGACGCGACCGTCTTCACCGGCACGCGCTGGGAAAACCGCTTCCGCCCACTGATGCACGAGCACTGGATCAACCCGGTGCTCTACATTGAGTTCGAAAACACCACCGACGCGGACAAAACGCTGAAGGAAGTGGTGGGTACGGACAATCAGTTCGACGCCGCCGAACCCAACTCCGAAGCGAACCGCGCGCACGCGCATGAAATCGAAACCAAGCTGATCCTTTCGAGCGATTTCAGGGGCTGGAACATCTCCGAAAATTTCATCGGCGAAAAAAATCTCGGCCACGAGCCGTGGGAATTCGGCTACGCGGTCGGGGTGAGCCGACCGCTGCGCCTGGAAGCGACCCCGCAGCCCTGCAATTTCTGCCGCGAGAACATGATTCTGGGCGCGGAAATGTACGGCGGCCTCGGAACGGTGGAGGCGCTTTCTCTTGTCGGGCACGTCGCACTACGTCGCGCCGATCGCCGCGTGGCAGCTGCCCAGCGGCGTCACGTTTTCCATCTCGCCCGGGTTCGGGCTCAACGACAACAGCCATCGCTTTTTGTTGCGCTGGGGCATGTCCTACGAAATCGCTGGCTTTGGCCGCAAGCTGAGGGGCCTTTTCCAATGAGATCGCTGATGATCACCGCTCTGCTCGTTTTCGCGTCGCTGGCCGCTGCCGCTGGCGGCGCCGATCATGACCGCGATCTCGATAGCCGCGGCGTCTTCCTGGTGATCGCGAAAGCTCCCGCCAAATGGCGCGACGCTGAAAAATCCGTACGATTCGCAGCCGGATGCCATCGCCGCCGGCGAGAAACTTTTCCGGCAGCACTGCGCGGAATGCCATGGCGACGACGCGCTCGGCCGCGGCCGCGCCGCGAATCTGCACGTAGGCGGCGTGCAGAACGCCACGCCCGGCGAGCTTGCCTGGTTCCTGCGCAGCGGGAACCTCGCGCACGGCATGCCGCCATGGGCCGGCATCCCGGAGCAGCGCCGCTGGCAGATCATCTCGTACATCAAGAGCCTCGGCGCCAGCGAAAGCGCGCTTCGCTGAGCCGCGCCGCCTGATTGCATGTCTCGCATGGCACGCGTTCGCACCGAAACGTCGCGTCGAATATTCCTGCTACAATATTTCCGGAGATGGCCTGCGAAGCAGGTGACGTTGCGAAAGCCTTTTGAACCAATGCTGGATCCCAGGGAGTCTGCGTCGTCCCGCCCTTGTGCATTTCCCGCCGGCTCGCCGGTGTGGAAGGGCCTTAAAGCGGGCGCCGGGCACCCACCTATTCAAGGGGTTCAGGGCCTAGCAACGCACGGCCGAGTGGACCGCTCCTCCCAATCCGACTAGGATTGGGACCCTGAGCGAGTTCGCCGCGGCGAACGAGCGAAGGGTTCGACCGCCGTCGCAATCTGGAGTTCTCGGAGGCTTTTTGTTTCGATCTGGATGTATCAGCGTAGATTCTCGCGAAAGTTCCTGACCTGAAAATCCTATTCATCGGCGACATCGTAGGTTCTCCCGGCCGCAAGATCGTTCACGACCGGCTCGCGGACATCCTCGCCCAGCGCGAGATCGATCTCTGCATCGCCAACGGCGAAAATTCCGCCTCGGGCTTCGGCATCACGCCGCGCATTGCCCAGGATCTGCTCGCCTGCGGCATCGAAGTGATCTCCGGCGGCAATCACATCTGGGACCGCCGGGAGATTATGGATTTTTTCCCGCATGAGCCGCGCCTGTTGCGGCCGGCGAATTTCCCCGACGGCTCGCCGGGCAGCGGCCTCTATGTCGGCCGCGCGAAAAACGGCGCGGGCTACGCCGTCCTGAATCTGCAGGGGCGCACCTACATGACGCCGATCGAGGATCCCTTCCGCACGGCCACGCGCGAGCTCTCGAAGATTCCGCCTGACGTGAAAGTGATTCTCGTGGACATGCACGCCGAAGCCACTTCGGAAAAGCAGGCCATGGGTTGGTATCTCGACGGCAAAGTGTCCGCCGTGGTCGGCACGCATACGCACGTCGCCACCGCCGACTATCACGTGCTGCCCGGCGGCACGGCTTACATCACCGACGTCGGCATGACCGGCCCGCACGATTCCGTGATCGGCATGGACAAAAAAGGCGTGCTCCAGAGATTCCTCGACGCCATGCCCGCGCGGTTCGTCGTCGCCGAGGGCGATATCCAGATGAACGCCGTTCTGGTCGATGTCGACGAATCCACCGGCCGCGCCCGATCGATCGACCGCCTCAACTTCCGCATCGATTAATTATCAGTCGCGCGCACCTGTGCCACCGGTCAGGTGCCGCGCAAGCAACGCGGGCGCGTTCGCTCGCATCTCTTGCCACCTGAAGCCGGTAGAATTGCCCAGCCCATGCTTCGCCGCCTACAAATCGGCATAGGTATCGCCATTTTGGCCTTTGCGGCTGCGACGCCGCGGAATTTTTCACGCGCCGCTGCGCCAGCGCCCGCGCGAGATCAGGATTTTCACCGCGAGCTTCTCGCGCGCGCACGCGTCTTTCCCGAAATCGGTCCCGGAGTCGCCGCGATCAAAAGCGATTCGAGCGGCCGCTACTACGTGCTCGCCGACCCCGCGACGACCATTTCGATTTTTCAGGCCGACGGCAAACGCATCGGCCAAATTCCCAACGCGAATTCGCGCGGCGCGAAGATCGTCTACGCGCAAGACATCGACGTGGACGCGAAGGGCCGCCTTTTCGTTGCCGACCGCGGCGCCAACGCCGTGAAAATTTTCGAACCGGACGGCTCGCTCGACGCCACGATCGCGGTCGCCGCTCCCACATCCGTTGTCGCTCTTTCCGGCGGAGATTTCGCCGTCGCTGGTTTGCGTGCATCGAAACTCGTACGCATCTTCGACTCGCAGGGAAAATTCACGCGCAGCTTTGCCGACCCTCTACCCGAATCGGGGGAATCCAGTCGAAATCCATCCCCGGTTCCCCCGAGGATCTACGACGGCGCAGCTGGACATATCTACTGCGTATTCAATGGCTTGCAGAACCTCACGCTCCGGCGCTACGACCGCTTCGGCTACGCCACCTACGAAGCTTCCGTTCCTGTGTCCGACTTCACCCCGCAGGGCGAGGCGAAACCACGCACTTCGATCGTCATCGAGCAAGGCGCCACTCCCGCCTCGATGAAGCCGGCGATTCGCGCCCTCGCCGCCGATCCCATCAGCCAGGACGTCTGGGCCGCCGTCGGCGACGAGCTTGTGCATTTCGACAGAGACGGCAACCGCCGCGCCGCCTATCGCACGTCCACAAAGGACGGCGCGCCCATCGAAGCCAGCGCGATCTTGATCGAGCGCAACCGCATCCTTGTCGCGTGCGATCCCATGGGAATTTTCGATTTCGATCTGCCCGAGAGAATGTCTCCCGCCGCCGCGCGGTGATCTGCACAGCTCCTGTTGAAACTGTACCTGTGGAAAACTATGCGCGCACTTTTCGATCGCATTTCGCGGCCGGGCCCGGATTTGCTGCGCGAAATGGAAATTCCCGGAGAATTTTCACCCGAAAGTCGCTTGTGGAAAAACTGTGCATGATTTGTGGAGCGCGCAACTCCATTTCGTGAAATTTTCTCTTGCTCATCGCGTTTCATTTTCCTAGAATCCCCGCTCGCCTAAATGACACGGACGTAACCCAACAACAATCGTTAAGCAATGTAGCCGGACCGGGGCGCGGTCTTGCTGCGTTGCGCGCAAAAGACGAAATTATCGCGTGCCACTGTGGCACTGAGGCAGAGTTTCCACAGCATTTCCACTTATGTGGAAATCGCTTGGGAGTCTATCGGCTAGATGAATCTTTGGGACAAAATCCTTCAGCACGCTGAACGTCGCGTAAATCCACATAGTTACGCCACTTGGTTCAAACCCACCCGGCAGGAGCGCGTTGAGGAGAACCGCTTGGTCGTCCGCGTGCCTACGCGCTTGTTTTGCAAGCGTTTGACCGAGACGTATGGCGAGCTCCTGCAGGCGGTACTGGTGGAAATCGGCCGGTCGGGGCTGAACCTCGAGTTCGTCTGCGTGGAATCGGAGCCTGCGGTTCTGGCCCCGGCCACCGTTTCGCCGCAAGCCAGGCTGGATTTTGATTCCTCCGCCAACCAGCTCAACCCGCGCTACACGTTCGACAAGTTTATCGTCGGAGCCTCGAACCAGTTCGCGCATGCCGCGGCCGTGGCCGTCGCCGAGCAGCCCTCGAAATCCTATAACCCGCTTTTCCTCTACGGCGGTGTGGGGCTCGGCAAGACGCACCTGATGCAGGCCATCGGCCATACACTGAAGCGCCGCAACCCGGCCCTGCGCCTCACGTACATCAGCGCCGAAAAATTCACCAACGAAGTGATCGCGTCGATCCGCTTCGAGCGCATGCCGGCCTTCCGCGATCGCTTCCGCAATATGGACGTGTTGATGGTGGACGATATTCAGTTCATCGCCCGCGCGGAGCGCACCCAGGAGGAATTCTTCCACACGTTCAACGCCCTCTACGATCAGCAGAAGCAGATCGTGATCTCGTCCGATTGCCCGCCGAAGGAAATCTCCGCCATCGAGGAACGCCTGCGCTCTCGCTTCGAATGGGGCCTGATCGCCGATATCCAGATGCCGGACCTGGAAACGAAAATCGCCATTCTTCAGAAGCAGGCGGAAAACGAGCGCGTGCAACTGCCGGACGACGTCGCCGGATTCATTGCCCGCTCGATCAAATCGAACATTCGCGAGCTCGAAGGCGCACTGATCCGCCTGATGGCGTTTGCCTCGCTCACCGGAGCGGAAATCGATCTGCCCACCGCGCAGCGGGTGCTGAAGAACATCATTGAGACGCAGGAAAAGAAAGTCACCATCGAGCAGATTCAAAAAGCTGTCGGCGAGGTCTTCGGCCTTCGCGCGCAGGATCTGAAGATTCGCAGCAACTCCAAAGTCATTTCCTACCCGCGCCAGGTCGCCATGTTCCTGGTCAAGCAGCTCACTTCCGCGTCGCTGCCCGAGATCGGCAAGCAGTTCGGCGGCAAGCACCATACGACCGTGCTGCACTCGATCAACAAGATCGAGCTGCTCCGCCAGACCGACAAAGATTTGAACAAGACGATCAACAAGCTACTGGATTCGTTCGGTTAGAAAGTTGTGGAAGCGCGGGTCTCCATGGTGAAAGCGTGGGCCTTCAGGCCCACGAAAAAACGGCCGGCGCTTAGCCGGGCTATAGCCTTGGGTTCTCCGGTCCAGATGATCGTTCTCCGGGGTTCGAATGCGTGGGTAAGCTGTGAATCGCCTGTGAATGAATTGTGCAAGGTGGAATGTTTCTCGAACCGGGCGTTGATCGCAGCCGGTTTTTGCACCGCGCCACCCGGATTCTCACAGTACGTGCAGTACCGTAAGCGCATTAAATGAAGTAGCTTAAGTGGCTTTTCCGCAGATCCACAGATGCGGCGGTGACGACGGTTTTTTATTTATAGTAATTACAAAAAGAAGTACAGTAGCCGTACTACGACGATGAGCCCAGAAACCAGCGTAAGGACCGCACACGAGATGGAATTCAGCGTAAAGAAATTCGATCTGCTCGAAGAGCTTTCGTTGACGCAGGGCGTGGTTGAGCGCAAGACCACCATTCCCATCCTGTCCAATCTTCTGTGCGAGGCCAAGGGCAACCGCCTCACCATCACCGCCACCGATCTCGAGCTCAGCATTCGCACGTCTTGCGAAGCCAAGGTCAAAAAGGATGGCGCTGGCACGATTCCAGCAAAGAAGCTGCTCGAGCTGGTGCGCCTGCTGCCCGATGAAGAAATTCGTTTCAAGCTTCTCGAAAATCACTGGGTGCAGATCACCTGCGATCGCCGGAATTACAAGCTCGTCGGCATGTCGAAGGACAATTTCCCGCAGCTCCCGGAGTTTCCACACGCGCTGGTGAAAATTCCCGCGAAGCTGTTAGCTGGCGTGATCGCCAAGACCACCTTTGCGATTTCGCTCGAAGAATCGCGCTACACGCTGAATGGCGCGCTGCTCGTGGTAAAGCCAACGTCGCTCACGATGGTCGCAACCGACGGCCACCGCTTGGCCATGGTCGAAACCGACCACAAATTCGAAGGCCTTTCGACCGAAACGCGCGTGCTGGTCCCGAAAAAGGCTATGAACGAAGTCCAGCGCCTCGCCGCCGAATCAGGCGACGACTCCTTGGTCGAATTCGCGCAGGACGAAAGCCATCTCTTCTTCCAGTTCGGCGGCCGCCTGCTCACCTGCCGCAAGCTCACCGGCCAATTCCCGAATTACGAAGCGGTCCTTCCGCGCGACGTGAACAAGACGGTCGTTCTCGAGCGCAGCGAGCTTCAGGACGCGCTCCGCCGCGTTTCGCAACTCGCGGATCAACGCTCCCACGCCGTGAAATTTATGCTCGCCAAGGAAGGCCTGGAAATTTCCGCGTCCAGCCCCGAATACGGCGAAGCGAAGGAAGCCATCGAAAAGGATTACAAGGGCGACCCGATCTCCATCGGCTTCAACGCGCAGTACCTGCTCGATTTTCTCGCCGCCGCGGCCGACGGCCCCATCAGCTTCGAGCTCAAGGACGAACAATCCGCCGGCCAGTTCCGCCCCCTCGGCGACGAATCCAGCCGCTACCGCTATGTCGTCATGCCCATGAGGATTTGACGAGCGATCACTCGACTCGCGGTGAAACTGGGCGACATCGGAATCGATTTCTTTCGGCGCCGAGCCTCACGGTAGAGCAGTTTCATCACTGTTTCAGGTGGAACCCAATCCAGCACACGTGCGATCTGATCACGGGCCCAGTCTTCATTTCCTTTTTCCTCCTTACGTTCCTTAACCCATTGCGTTACGACTCTGCTCAAGCGGTCCTTAGCTCTTAACCCAGGCCAGCTAAGATTCTCGCGTCTCGGCTTGCTACTTAACCGATTCGACGACATCTTGGTTTCCTCCCCGTCTCAAACGCAGCACGCAGATGGCCACTTTGATTGGCGTTCTAATCTAGAACATTTTCAACCAGTGCAAAGAGTAGTCTTTCGCGCGTGCCCAAGAAAACGTCACGCAAGAATATTGTTGGCGAACGCGTGGCCGAGGCGCGACAAAGCCTCTCGCCCGCCCTCACACAAGACGCCCTGTCGGGCAAGCTCGCCCGGCTCGGGATCCAGTTGGATAGGGCTGCAATCGCAAAGATTGAAAACAACCACCGCCGCGTACTGGACTACGAACTCAAAGCTCTCGCGAAGGCTTTAGGCGTCCCAGTCGCTTGGTTGCTTGGAGACGAGAGGTGAAAGACCCAACCTCCCAACTTCGATCAGCGACGCGGCGAGCCAAGTCCGATGTCGCCAACAAGCTAGTGAGCATGTTCCTGCACGAGTTGAGCCGAAGAGTCAGCGGGAAGTGGGGAATCAAGGTTGATAGTGAAGAATACGAACAGCTTGCTCGAACAACCTTCAATAACCGGTGCCCATATTGTTCTCGCGACTTGGCGGATATCGTGCCTGTCATCGAACATCTCGACGGCATGAATCGCTATCGGGCAGGTCTCCACGTCCCAGGCAACGTGCTCGTGGCCTGCAGGATGTGCAACAGTGAAAAGCGCCGGGACGATTCGCTCAAGGTCCTCACTCTTGCGCGCACCGGTTGGGAATCATTCCTATCCCATGATGGCACCCGATGTCCTCCAACATGTCTCACCTGTTTGTATTGGAAAAAAGTCTGGGAAGACGATGCAGAACGGAAAACGCAGATGGCTAGCAACTTGGACAGAATTCGCCGCTTTCGTCTTGGATTTCCGGATTTTGAAAAGATTCTCCCGATTCTCGCCAACACGCTCCCGTCCCTGCTGACAAAACTCTATTCCGACTGTCAGAACTTTGCGGAGAATAAAATAAGATCACTCCTGGCAAAGTTCGATCAGACCTCGGCTACGCTTGAGTGATTTGCGTTTTTCTACTGGCCCGATCGCCTCTCCGCGTTCATTCCATCAAATGCCTGCAGCACCTGCTGCGGCCGCGCCCGCACGCGGAAATCTTCTGTAAGATTCACCCATCGAATTCTCCCCGACGCATCGATTAGGAACTCCGCTGGCCGCGCGATGTCCGCGCCGTCGATTCCGCCATGCGGGTGGACCAGGTCCCACCGCCGGATCACTTCATCTCTCGAATCGGAAAGTATCGGAAACGTGTAACCCTGCGACTCGCGCAGCTTCTCCGATTCCGCGGGCGAATCCACGCTGATGGCGATCACTCGAATTTTTCGGGAATCGAATTCCGGCAGCGCCTTCTCGAAACTCCGCAACTCGGAGTTGCAGAACGGTCACCAATATCCTCGATAGAAAATCAGCACCGCCGCCGCAGTCCTCTCCGATCCGATCGCCGCTCCGATAGCGCCGTTCGGCGCGAACGGCGAACTCAGCACGCCCGACAAATTCACGGGGACGTTCTTCAAATCCGGCAGCGTGAAATCCGGTGCGGCCTGCCCGACCTGTGGCGCTCCGTGCGACGCGGGAATTTGCCGGGTCGCATAGAAAACTCCGTAGCAGAAAAATACCGCGATCGCGGCCGCTGCGATTCCCAGAACGCGGCCGAAGATTTTTCCGCGATACAAATCCGGCCGCCGAAAAGCGCGCGCGAGCCCCACGCCAAGCAAAACCAAAGCGAGAGCGAGGATCGCCAAATTTGCCCACGGAAAATCCCGCGTCGCCGGGAAGCGCGCGAAAAATAGCGGGTAGCTGATCGCGCCGATGAGAACCAAAACAAATCCCACCCAAATATTTGCATTCCAAGAGCGCTTCATCGCTGCGGACCTCCCGAAAATGTGCCACCAGCGTACGCCTTTATTGGACGTTCTCCACGCGAGAAAGCTTCGTTACAACCGCGGCGTCCGAGAGCTGGGAATGCCGGGAATTTACCCTGGCGGCGCGCCCGCAACCCATTGATATATCAACGGATATGCTACGGTCGCAGTCGGAGAATCGCCTTGTGAATTCCCCCCGCATCCGGTAAAATTCCTTTGTTACAGATTCCTCCTGAACGGCACTTTGTTCGCTCGAAATTTGCGCCCCAGCCGGGCCAGCTAGCCGCCAGAACTAGCCCGCCAAATCGGCAGGACGCAGCCGACGAGCGCCCGCGCAAGCGGGCAGAAAAGCGGCTCCGCCGCGTCCGCCCGAGATTTCGGAATCGGACGGGATGGAGCCCGGAAACACCCTTCGAGTCCCGGCTCGACGACGCAGTTCGATCGAGCGGGGCCAATGGGCAAGGTCAACCCGCCGCATGTTGGCGGGGAAAGTGTCGAGCACATTCCGCGCGACCGCCTTCCCGAAAATGAATGAGCACCATCCAGGTCCGCCGCGCTTCTTGCGTTCCGGCTCTGTTGCCGGAAAGACCTGAGGCCTTCGTCTGAGGAGACGCACGATTCATGGCTGACAAAGACTCTTCGCCCGCCAAGCCCGCCGCCGGCGGCCACAAGTACGACGCGACTTCGATCAAAGTTCTCGGCGGTCTCGAAGCCGTCCGCAAGCGTCCCGCGATGTACATCGGCTCGACCGGCGAAATGGGCCTGCACCATCTCGTCTGGGAAGTCGCCGACAATTCCGTGGACGAAGCGATGGCCGGCTATTGCGACGAAATCAACGTCATCGTGCACGACGACAACAGCGTCACCGTGATCGACAACGGCCGCGGCATCCCCGTCGACATGCACGCCACCGAAAAAAAGCCCGCCGCCGAAGTCGTCATGACCGTTCTCCACGCTGGCGGAAAATTCGATAGCGACACCTACAAAGTTTCCGGCGGCCTCCACGGCGTCGGCGTCTCCGTCGTCAACGCGCTCTCGGACTGGCTCGATCTCGAAATCTGGCGCGAAGGCGAAGTCTGGGAGCAGTCCTACGAGAAGGGCATTCCCACGTCGAAGCTCAAAGCCTCCGGCAAGACCCGCAAGACCGGCACGAAAATCACCTTCCACGCCGATCCGTCGATCTTCACCACCGTCAACTACTCCTACGACACGCTCTCGCAGCGCCTCCGCGAGCTCGCCTTCCTCAACAAAGGCCTGAAAATCACCCTCGAGGACGAGCGCTCCAACAAGAAAACCGAATTCCGCTTCACGGGCGGCATCGCCGAATTCGTCAAGCACCTCAACCGCGGCAAAGGCGTCCTGCACGATTCGCCGATCTACATGGAAGGCAAGCGCGAGCACGTCGACATGGAAATCGCGATCCAATACAACGACAGCTACGCCGAAAATATTTTCGCCTTCGCCAACACCATCAACACCGTCGACGGCGGCACGCACCTCGCCGGCTTCCGCTCCTCGCTCACGCGCACGATCAACTACTACGCGAACTCCTTCGGCATGCTCAAAGAGCAGAAGGACGAAGTCACGATCAATGGCGACGACGTCCGCGAAGGCCTCGTCGCCGTCGTTTCCGTGAAACTTCCGCAGCCGCAGTTCGAAGGCCAGACCAAGGGCAAGCTCAATAGCGACATCAAGGGCCTCGTCGAATCGCTCGTCAACGAAAAGCTCGGCGAATATTTCGACAAGCACTCCTCCATCGCGCGAAAAATCATCGGCAAGTGCATCGACGCCGCCCGCGCCCGCGAGGCCGCCCGCAAGGCGCGCGAGCTCACGCGCCGCAAATCCGCGCTCGATTCCTGCGGCCTGCCCGGAAAGCTCGCCGATTGCCAGGAACGCGATCCCGCGCGCTGCGAGCTCTTCATCGTCGAGGGTGAATCCGCCGGCGGCTCCGCCAAGGGCGGCCGCGATCGCCGCTACCAGGCCATCCTGCCGCTCAAGGGCAAGATCCTCAACGTCGAAAAGGCGCGCTACGACAAAATGCTCGGCCACGAAGAAATCCGCTGCATCATCACCGCGCTTGGCACCGGCATCGGCAAGGACGATTTCGACGCCTCGAAGCTCCGCTACCACAAAGTGATTCTCATGACCGACGCGGACGTCGACGGCAGCCACATCCGCACCCTGCTGCTCACCTTCTTCTTCCGCCACATGCGCGAGCTGATCGAAAAAGAGCACATCTACATCGCCCAGCCGCCGCTCTACCGCGTCAAGCGCGGCAAGATGGACCGCTACATCCGCGACGAGCGCGAATTTTCGCGCGAGCTGATGAAGCGCGCCACCGAAGAGCACGTCGTCAAGGGCAAGACCGGCAAGGCGCTCGAAGGCGGCGACCTCACGCAGTTCCTGCTCAACGTTCAGGAGCTCGAGCAGATCACCGCGAAGCTCGGCCGCCGCCTGCGCGAGCCGAAGCTCGTCGAACTGCTCGCCGAAAGCGAGCTCGACAAGAAAACCGACTTCGCCGACAAGAAGAAACTCCAGGAACTCGCGAAAGCGATCGAAAAAGCCAAGCTGAAGCTCGAAACCAACATCGCTTGGGACGAAGAGCACAGCCTGAACGAACTCGTGCTCACCAATGGCGCTGAACGCCGCATCAACTGGGCCCTCGCCTCTACGGCCGACTTCAAGCGCCTGCGCGCTCTCCATCAGGCCATCGGCGAAAGCGACAAGCCGCCCTTCACCATCACCCACAATGGCGACAAAGTCGTGAAGGAAGATTCCGTCGGCGTGCTGAACTACGTCCTCGAAGACGCCAAAAAGGAATTCACCATCACGCGTTTCAAGGGCCTCGGCGAAATGAATCCCGACCAGCTCTGGGAAACCACCATGAACGCCGAGACGCGCACCCTGCTGAAGGTGCGCCTCGAGGACGCGGTCGCCGCCGAAACCATCTTCTCCACCCTAATGGGCGAAAACGTGGAAGAGCGCCGCAAATTCATAGAAGAAAACGCCCTGGAAGTAGTGAACCTCGATATCTAACCCGGGGGTCCTTCGTGACGAGCCAAGCCGCGGAGCGGCGATTGTAATTAGCCCGGCACGGAGCGCAGCGCAGTGCCGGGGAAGGGGAGAAAAGAGTTGCAAGTCCCGGAGGGACGATTGATCACCCTGTTTCGAGGTCAACGCAAAGTCCACAGGCGTAGCTCCTTCTCCTGCTTGACATGCCCAACTAGTCTGGACGCGATGAGCACTCTGACCGAACTCGGCGCACCGGATCGGCGGCCCAAAAGCCGCCCGGCTGCAGGCCGAAAAAGCTGCCATTTCTACTCGACAGTGATGCCGAGTAGAAATCGCCGTAACTCATTGAAACTAAACGATCGGTGCACATTCTACTCGACAGTAGATCGGGGGGTCTCCGGACCCGTTTTTTCACCATTCTCTGAGGGGTTCTAATGGCTGACGAGCTAAACCAGCAGATCCTGACTCCGGTTGATATCGAATCGGAAATGAAGAAGTCGTACCTGGATTACGCCATGAGCGTAATCATCGGGCGCGCTCTTCCCGACGTGCGCGACGGCCTCAAGCCCGTCCACCGCCGCATCCTCTTCGGCATGTACGAGCTCGGCCTCACTTCGACGAAGGCCTACCGCAAGTGCGCCAAGATCGTCGGCGAAGTCCTCGGCAAGTTCCATCCGCACGGCGATTCGCCGGTGTACGACGCGCTGGTGCGCATGGCCCAGGATTTCAACATGCGTTATCCGCTCGTCGACGGCCAGGGAAACTTCGGCTCCGTCGACGGCGATCCTCCGGCGGCCATGCGTTACACCGAAGCGCGCCTTTCGAAAATCGCGGAAGAAATGCTCGCGGACATCGAAAAGGAAACCGTCGACTTCATTCCGAATTTCGACGAAAGCGAACACGAGCCCGTCGTCCTGCCCACGCGCATTCCCAGCCTGCTCGTCAACGGCTCCTCCGGCATCGCCGTCGGCATGGCCACCAACATTCCGCCGCACAACCTGAAGGAAACCATCGAAGCGGCGATTACGCTGATCGAGAATCCGGAAACAACGCTGAAGCAGGTGATGAAGCTCGTTCCCGGCCCGGATTTTCCCACCGGCGGCTACATCTACGGCCGCGAGGGCATCGAGCAGGCCTATAAAACCGGCCGCGGCAGCTTCCAGGTGCGCGCCAAGGCCGCCATCGAGCAGCGCGGCAAGGACCGCGAGGACATCGTCGTCACCGAGCTGCCCTACCAGGTCAATAAAGCGCGCCTCATCGAGCACATCGCCGAGCTGATCCAGAACAAGAAAATCGAAGGTATCGCCGACATTCGCGACGAAAGCGATCGCGACGGCATGCGCATCGTCATCGAAGTGAAGCGCGACGAGGAGCCGCAGATCATCCTCAACAAGCTTTTCAAGATGACCCAGATGCAGGAATCGTTCGGCATGATCCTGCTCGCCATCGTCGCCGGCCAGCCGCGCGAGCTGGGGCTGCTCGATTTGCTGCGCCTCTTCATCGAGCACCGCATCGACGTGGTCCGCCGCCGCACGCAGTACGACCTGCGCAAGGCCCGCGAGCGCGAGCACATTTTGCTTGGCTACCGCATCGCGCTCGATAACATCGACGACGTCATCAAGATCATCCGCGGATCATCCAGCCGCGCCAACGCCCGCGAGAATTTGCACGAGTTCTTCGAGAACAAGACCGTGCGCGTCATGGTCGGCGGTAAAGAAACCGCGATCAAGGGCGTGAAACTCGACGCCAAGAAATACGCCATCACGGCCGCTGGCTCGGGCGAAGGCCTCGGCCTCAGCTATATCCAGATCGACGCGATCCTTGAATTGCAGTTGCACCGCCTCACGCAGCTTTCGGTCGATGAAATCCTCAAGGAACTCGCCCAGATCCGCGAGCGCATCGCCGAACTCGAGGAAATCCTCGCCAGCGACAAAAAGCTGAAAGCCGTCATCGTCGCCGAGCTGCGCGAAGTCGTGAAATCCTACGGCGACGAGCGCCGCACGCAAATCGTCGATCGCGTCGAGGAGATCAAGCTCGAGGACCTGATCAAAGACGAGGAAATGGCCATCACCGTCAGCCACGCGGGCTACGTGAAGCGCACCTCGGTCGACACCTACCGCCACCAATCCCGCGGCGGCAAGGGCCGCATCGGCGCCAAGACGCGCGAGGACGATTTCGTCGAGCACTTCTTCACCGCCTCCGCGCACAGCTACATCCTGCTGTTCACGTCCAAAGGCCGCGTCTACTGGCTGAAGGTCTATGAAATTCCCGAAGCCGCCGCGGCCACGCGCGGAAAGGCGCTCGCGAATCTCGTCCGCTTCCAGGAAGGCGAAACGCTCAAAGCCATCGTCCCCACGCGCAATCTCGAAGAGGCCGGCCGCTACGTCCTGCTCGCAACCAAGGACGGCACGGTGAAAAAGACCGAGCTCGCGGAATTTTCAAACCCGCGTTCCTCCGGCATCATCGCCATCAATCTCGACGCAAATAACGAGCTGATCGGGGCGAAACTCACCGACGGCAAGCAGATGGTCTTCCTCGCGAGCCACGACGGCCAGGCCATCCTGTTCCGCGAAACCGAAGTCCGCCCGATGGGCCGCGCTGCCGGCGGCGTCAACGGCATGGATCTCGCCAAGGGAGACTTCGTCGTCTCCATGGACGCCGTCCAGGTCGATTTCGGGATCATCCAGAAGGAGTACAAGACCAGCACGCAGAATCTCGACGAGCTCGAAAGCGACCAGATCCGCGAATCGCTCACGTCGCTCATGCTCACCGTCGCCGAAAAGGGCTACGGCAAGCGCACCCCGCTCGCCGAATACCGCGTCACTTCGCGCGGCGGCAAGGGCGTCATCAACTTGAAATCGACCGACCGCAACGGCCCCGTGGTCGCCGCTCTTCAGGTCCGCGAGGACTCCGACGTCATGATCATCACCGGCCACGGCAAAGTGATTCGCGTCCACTCCGGCGAAATCCGCGAAGCTGGCCGCTCCACCCAGGGCGTCCGCCTCCTCCGCCTCGACGAAGGCGACCGCATCGCCGCCGCCGCTGCCATCCTCGAGGAAGAACCGGCCGCCGAGCCGGAGAAGAAGTGATGCAGCACCGCCGAGTCCGTCATTCTGAGCGGAGTGGCCGGACGTCTTTGCCTTTCGTCCCGCAAGAGCGGGACGTCCGGTCACGCAGTCGAAGAATCTCTCTTCGAGTATTAGTTTTGGAGCGATTCCGATGAGCCACAAAGAACAGCTCGCGAATCTGCTGCGCGCGAAATCGATCAGGCGCGGCGACTTCACGCTGGCCTCCGGCAAGAAGAGCAACTACTACCTCGACTGCCGCCTGACCACGCTCGACGCCGAAGGCGCGCGGCTGACCGGCTATTGCGTCCTCGAGCTGCTCGACGAAATGGGCTTGAAGCCGGATGCGATCGGCGGGCTCAGCATGGGCGCCGATCCCGTGGTGTCCGCCGCGATTGTGGTGAGCGCGATCGAGAAGCGGCCGGTGCAAGGGTTCCTGGTCCGCAAGGAAGCGAAGGGCCACGGCCGCAAGAAGCAGATTGAAGGAATGGAACAAACGCGGGGCAAGCGCGTCGCGATTGTCGACGACGTCTGCACCACCGGCGGCTCCACGCAGGAAGCCATAGCCGCCGCCGAGCGCGAAGGCTGCGAAGTGGTCGCCGTGATCAGCCTGGTCGATCGCGAAGAGGGCGGCTCCGATGCCCTCCGCGCGAAATACAACTACCGCTCGATCTTCACCGCCCGCGAGCTGCTCGCCGAAGACACGAAACCTGCCGGAAGCGTTCGCGGCGCATCCTGAACGCCGCATGTTGTGTAGCGCCCACCTTCAGGTGGGCATGAGGTTTATGTACCTGGGTCCAGTTCTAGAACTGGCCTCAGGGTCCTATCCTTTTGCCTGAACTTTCTGCTGTCCGTTTCGCCTGACCCTTCGCGGCGCCCGCCGCCGGCAGCCAGGAAAAGGCTTTCGCGTCGCGCCAAGGCGTTACATTCACGGACGCCTGCCAGCGATCGCAGCGCACGCGAAGAAAAAGCCAAGCTAGAATGGTTGCCGGATAACTTGCGAGGGAATCATGAAGCGTTTCGGGCATCTGCCCATGTCGAAGCTGGCGTATCAGGATCCGATTTTCATGGAAAGCCGCGTGGCGCGGCCGCTGCGGATCCTGGCCGAATACATCGACCCGATCAACCGTCTGCGCCATGCGAGCGTGGCGGATACGATCGTGATGTTCGGTTCGGCGCGCATCCAGCCGCGCGATAAGGCTCTGGCGCAGCTCAAGCGATTGCAGAAAGCCGCGCGCGGCAAGCGCGACAGGCATTGGCGCACGAAGCTCATCGCCGCGAAGTCGATCGTCGGGATGTCGCGCTACTACGAAGAGGCGCGCGAGCTTTCGCGCCGCATCACCAGCTGGTCGATGACGCTGGGCTCAAACCCGAAGCGCTTTCTGATCTGCTCGGGCGGCGGGCCGGGAATCATGGAAGCGGCGAACCGCGGCGCCGCCGAAGCGGGCGGCTATTCGGTCGGGCTAAGCATCCAGCTGCCGCACGAGCAGCGGCCGAATCCGTACATCAGCCCCGAGCTGAATTTCTGCTTCCATTATTTCTTCATGCGCAAGCTGTGGTTCGCGCAGATGGCCAAGGCCCTGATCGTGTTTCCCGGCGGATTCGGCACCATGGACGAGCTCTGGGAAGTGCTCACGCTGCTGCAGACTGGGAAGATCGACTCGCACCACCTGATTCTGATCTACGGCCGAAAATACTGGCACAAGGTGATCGACTGGCGGCACATGGTCCGGACCGGAACCGTGAGCGAGCGCGAGTACAAGATGCTCCAGTTCGCCGACACCGTGGACGAAGCCTTCGATCACGTGCGCAAGGACATGGAGAGGCACCACCTCGCGCCGGAAGTTGTGTAGGGCTCGTCCGCGCACACTAACCCACAGGAGCCTTAGCGTCCGGCAATCCCCGCTGGGCGAGGTTAGTTCTTGGAGATGTTCGTGTCCACTTCGAAGACAGCGTGAAAACGCCGCTCTTCGTTACGGTCGTGCACCAGAACTACTGGAGAAACCCGCAGCGAACGCTTGCAGCCCGCGCAGCGGCTCATTTCGCCCTGCACGTCCTGCACGAATCCGTCGGTGAAGTGATACTCGGACCGCGGCCGGCGAGCCTGCTTGGTGCCATGCGTCCCGCAGTGCGGGCACACGTACTCGACGGTATCCTCGAGCGGGTCGCGGTTCAGCGCGGCCCATCCGGTGAAGCGAACACCCACTGTTTCGGTAGAAGTACGGTTCATGATGACCCTCAGTAAGTAAGCCCTAAATCGGGCGCCTACACGTATTTAGACGCACGAATGCGCAAGAGTGATGCACCAATTTGAAATGCCGCTTACCATCGTGCTATCAGCAGTTTACGGGCATTTTGCCGCGCGGTGATCGATCGCGCCGGGAACTCGCGGGCGCGTTCGGTGTCTATGCGAGTTAGAGATCGCGCGAACTTCGCTGTCAGGCCCTTCGAGCGGCACTTGTCTCCCGGCGGAAGCATCCGGGATGGCCGACCGATCTTCCAGGTGTGCGCAGGCGAAGACTGGAGGTGTGTGTCCATGAGCGAGCTCGGGAATCTTTCGCAGTGCATGGTCGATAGCGACGCGGCGTCCAAGACGCGCGCGCGGCGTTTGCGCCGCAAGGCGCTCGCCGCTTCGATCGCATTCGAAGCGGTGGTGGTTGCGGGCCTGATCCTCTGGCCGCTCCTCACGCTCGGAGTGCTGCCCTCACCACTCTCCGCGACTTCGATGCCGCTTTACCACGGAGATCGTCACCCGGTGGTGCATCACGGCGAGCACCCCGCTTCGATCCGGCCGAACTTCGGCGTGCGACCGCTGACTCAGCCGCCCGTGATTCCGCAGCGCATCGATATGGATCCTGGTCCCGAGCCGCCGAGTGTCATCGGGATCGACGAACCGGGAATACCGGGGGGATTCGACGATGGAAGGCCGATCGAGATTGCCCGGCCGCCGCAGCCGCCGACGCGAACAAGAACCATTGTGCGGCCGGCAGAGGTCATGGAAGCGATGCTCGTTCATCGCGTGCAGCCGGAATATCCGGCACCCGCCAAGGCGATCCATCTGGCGGGAACTGTTGTATTGCGCGCGCGCATCGGGACGGACGGCGAGGTGCACGAGCTGGTGACAATCAGTGGAAACCTGATGCTGGCGCAGGCCGCGCGCGCCGCAGTGCTGCAATGGCGTTACCGGCCGACGACGCTCAATGGGCAAGCGGTTGAAGTCGAAACGCAGATCACCGTGAATTTTATTTTGAATTCAGACTGAAACGGAATTCAGGAACGGCGCGACCGCGTAAATTTGTAGCGCGGCGGCCGCTCCTGAATTTCCGCTGCCCTGATTGCCTAGCAGGCTGCGGAAAAAGGCAGTGAAGAGTGTCCTCAGGCGCTGAAGCGCATTGAGTGCAAGCCCTTTATGTCGGAGCTGAAGCTCCGACCCCCTAAAAAGCGCCCTTTTTCCGCAAACTGCTAGAAGTGGATGACGATTCCGGTTGAGAGTCTCACGTTGTCTTCGCGCATGCCGCCGAACCACGTGGGCAGGTAATCGCCCTGGATGATCCGCCAGTGAAACGGGCCGGCGATCTGCGCGTCAATTCCCGCGCCGATCGCCATGGCGAACGAAGTGTCGGAAAAGCCGCCCTCGCTCACGTGCGCGCCGCCGAAAAGGACGTGCGCGAATGGCGAAACGCGGGCGGGAAACGAAACCTGCGGGCCGAACAGGAACGTGTTGAATGACGTGCTAGGGCCGAACGGGGAGCCGTAGTGCCCGTCAAAGTCTGCCACGGCGCCGAAAAACGGCGCCATCTTGTACTGGCCGGAGAGTTCCCAGCCGTTCAGATTCGAATCGGGCGAATCCGTCCGCATGTAGGTGTAGCCGCCAAATAGTTCGACCTTGTCGCCCAAGCCCTGCGCGTGCGCGGAGAGCGACACAAGGAGCACCAACCCAGCCAGCAAAGACAATTTTCGTACCATCAACACTGCCTCCTATGGGGAATTTAGTTATCGGCGGGGTTTTGCGCCTGATTCGGAACCTAACCCCGGCCGCCGAACAAGCCGCAAGGCTTGCCAGGGCAACTTCGAGCTGGGAGAAGTTAGGATGCCGATGATCGAAGCGGAGTTATCAGCCGCAGTGGGTCGGACTCTTCTTGATGATTGATCACGGGGCCATACGGCACAGTACGGATATGAACTTCGGCCAATTCCCAAGATGCGAAACGATTGTCTGATAGAGCTTAGGGAGAATGCTTATCTGTGTTCCAAATTACGGATATGCAAAAATGTATTCATGTCGAGCTACCGTTTTTGGTGAAAATGCATATATCTCATTTCACAGTAGTTATGCCTTTATACCAATGGACTCAAACTTGCCCTTAGTGCGGCCTAGGCGTGTGTCATAAGTTGGGGCGAAGCATCAAGTTAGAGTTTCTCAGTTCTTTTTAGACCTGCCAAAGCGCCGAATCTTTAGGAGGCAAGAATATGAATCGCAAGTTCAATTTTGTTTTTGCCGTGATCGCACTGCTGGCGGCAATCCCGCTGCTAGCTCGCGCACAGACGATCGTAACGGGTGCGGTTGCAGGAACGGTAACTGACCCGACGGACGCTGCAGTCGTGGATGCCGCTATCACCTTGAAGAGCGCGACGACTGGCGAGGTTTCGACGGCTATGTCGGGCTCCGGCGGGATCTATCAATTCTCGCTGCTAAAACCGGGAACTTATACCCTTACGATTGAACACGCCGGGTTCAAGAAAACCGTGCAATCCGTGGAGATTAAGGTCAGCCAGACCGTTACGGTTGACGTGAAGCTGGAGCTTGGCCAGGCATCGTCGACCATTGAAGTAACGGGCGCGGCTCCTCTCATCCAGACGGAAGATGCCAACATCTCGACAACCTTTAGTCAGGAACAGGTCCAAAATGTTCCGAATCCCGGGAATGACATCACTTACGTCGCTCAAATCTCACCCGGCGTGGTAATGAACAATTCGACCTTGGGAGGATACGGCAATTTCAGCGCTTTCGGCCTACCCGCCACCGCGAACCTCTTTACCATCAATGGAAACGATTACAACGATCCCTTCCTGAACCTGAACAATACGGGCTCCAGTAACCTCCTTCTGGGTAACAACGACATTCAGGAATTCGCCGTCACGAGCAATGCCTACACCGTGCAATACGGCCGTCAGGCGGGCACCCAGGTCGACTACACGACTAAGTCGGGCTCGGATAGCTTCCACGGCAATATGATCTATGATTGGACGGGCCGCGCTCTCAATGCCAACGATCCGGTCAACAAACTCTTGGGTGGCTCAAGGCCGTTCGAGAACAACAACCAGTGGGCGGCTTCCCTTGGCGGTCCCATAATCAAGGACAAAGCTTTCTTCTCTGTCGACACTGAAGGTATACGTTACATTTTCGGCTCGACGGCCAATGTTGTTGTCCCATCACCTGCATTCCAAACCTACGTCCTAGGCAATATCCCCCAAGATCCCAAGACAGTCGCCTTCTATAAGAACATCTTCAACCTTTACAACGCCGCGGGAGGCATCAGCAAGGCGGTTCTCGATCCGGGTTCGTGCGGCGATATTACCGCGGCGATCGGACCCGACGAAACCGACTGCACTGAATCTTGGGTAAACTCGATCTCCAACGGCAACAAGGAATGGCTGCTGATCGGTCGCGTGGATTATGACTTCAATGACAACAATAAGCTGTTTGGTCGCGTGAAGTTTGATCGGGGTGTCCAACCAACATACTCGGACCCGATCAACTCGACTTTTTCCGACTCAAGCATTCAGCCGCAGGATGAGGGCCAGCTGAACTTTACGCACGTGTTCAGCCCGACGGTGGTCAACAGCTTCATCGGGTCGGTGCTCTACTATTCGGCAATTTTCGGAAACCTAAACCCAGCTAACGCTCTTTCCCTTTTTCCCGGCAACCTAGTCTTCCTGGACGGCAATACAGCCACGTCCGGATCCATTACCGCTCTTGGTACGGGCTCCGGAAGTCCAAATGGCTTCGTTGGGGGGTTCCTTTTCCCACAGGGCCGCAACGTCACTCAATGGGGTGTGGTGGATGATCTTTCAGTTCTGCGCGGGAATCACGCGTTCAAGATGGGCATAAACTTCCGCCGTGACGACGTGAGCGATTTCACCGCAGCTACGTTAACCAAATATCCGGTTATCGAAACCTCTATGCTCGGCTTCGCGAACGACCAGATCTCACCTGCGGCAGCGACTACCCCAGGTTCCGCCTTGTTCAACTTCTCGCAGAAGGTGGATCAGCCGATCGCCATCTACAGCTTCGGCTTGTATTTCCAGGATGAGTATCGTGTGAACTCGAAACTCAAGCTTACCTTGGGCCTTCGGGCGGAGCGTAATTCGGGCGGCGCCTGCCAGAACGGATGCGCCACGTTGCCATCCAGCCCGTTCAATGACCTCGCGCATGGGGCCGATATACCGTACAACCAGTCGTTCGGAGTCGGCTCGACAAGCATTTTGAATGTCGAAAAGGTCGTTTTCGAACCGCGGATCGGCGTAGCATGGAGTCCGCTTGACCGGAACACGGTTATCCGCACCGGCATCGGTATGTTTTCCGATCTGTATCCCGGCGTGGTGCTCGACTCGTTCACGACGAACTTTCCCGAAACCAACGTCTGGGGTATCAATCCCGGCACGGCAACGGTGGCGTTTGACAGGGGAACTCCAGGCACTTCTGTATTTCCAAACAGCGGTCCGGTAGTCGTTCAGCAGTGCAACGCTGCGTTCGCCTCAAACTACGCGGCGGGCGGAAACCTTCCATCCCTAATTGCCGCATACGAAGGTCTTGCCAATCCGACCGCTTGCTTTGCGCCCGGACCGGAGGGACCCGGACCAGCCCTCGTTCCGAACTACAATTCGGCTGCGTCGAAGATCCTCAATCCTAAGTACGTTGAATGGAACTTGGAGATCCAGCACAGCTTTACGCACAGCCTGGCATTCTCCATCAATTACGTGGGCAACTACGGTTTCGACGAACTGCTCCAAAACCCGTACCTGAACGCGTTCTGCGACGCGAACTGCACCGGGATGGGCCTCACGAAAACCGGGCTCCCCGCAACGGCGCCCGACCCACGCGTCGGAAGCGTATTGTTCCTCACCAACAACGGCCACTCGAACTACAACGGTCTCACCATTTCGGTGCAGCAGAATGATTGGCACGGATTGAGCGCGCGATTTAACTACTCGTATGCCCATTCCTTGGATGTGGTGTCAAATGGCGGAACCGGCAGCACCCCGTTCAGCGTAATCACGAGCATCGGCTACCAAGTCAACCCGTTCAATCCCAACGCTGGCTACGGACCCGCGGACTACGATGCGCGGCACGTTCTGAGCGCCGACTACATCTATCGTCTGCCGTTCAGATCTGAGAGTCGTCTTGTGAACGCCGCCATCGGTGGGTGGCAGATCTCGGGTACCTTCTTCTTCCACACGGGGTTCCCATTCAGCGTTCTGGATGGGGCTGCCATAAACACCCTTGCCGCGGACGGAAACATGAATCACGGCCAGATACTCCTCCAGCCCGTCTCGGCCTTCACGCAAAGGGATTTTTCGAACGGTCGCGCGTGCCTGGCGTGGCTAGCTGGCGGGGGCACTTGCTTCTCCGGAGCGGATTTCGCGACGCCGACAAGCTTCACGGGAGACGTCGTTGGTCGCAACGCCTTCCGCAGTGCAGGTTTCTTTGGCGGAGACTTCAGCCTGCGTAAGAGATTCGAGCTGATCAGCGAAGACAAATTGACCCTCGAACTGGGCTTAAACGCGTACAACGTATTTAATCACACTAACATTGGAGCCCCATGGCCCAGCACCACGCCTGCGCTGCCGCTTGGCGCAGCATTCTTCACAGCGCAACCCCCGACGTCACCGTATGGGGCATTCGCGGCAGCCGCAACCGACATGCGGATGGCTCAGATCCAAGCGAAGCTGACGTTTTAACCCGCGGGCAGGCAACGCGGCTGTAATTCGAAGGCGTCCCGGCTGCGGCCGGGGCGCCTTTTTGTTTGGAGGGGCTTCGAGTTCGATACCAGGCGCTACCGTTCGGGCGCGGCTTCCTCTCACAGAGGATGACGCACCCGAGGGCGCAGCAACCCTTCGTACCTCTGGGTAAAGCAGCGCCCCTACGACGGATTAGCCCGCGGCTGCAACTTCGGGCGTGCTGCGTGCGTATAATAAGGGCGAGCCGATCAGGCACATTTATGCCTATGCCCCGGAAACTCTCCACATCCATGTCGCTGGGCGAAGCGGTGCGCATTGCCACGACCAACCTCTGGATGCACAAGATGCGCAGCGTGCTGACGCTGCTGGGCGTGGTGATCGGGGTGACGTCCGTGATCGCGGTGGTGAGCCTGGTGAGCGGGCTGAACAAGTACGTGGCGGAGAAAGTGGTCGGGCTGGGCGCGGACGTCTTCATGATCAACCGGTCGCCTTCGATCATCACGGATATCAGCCAATGGGCGGACGCGCAGAAGCGGCGCAAATTCCACTACGACGACTACCTCTGGCTGCGCGACGCGTGCAAGAGCTGCGTCGCCGTGGGCGGGCAACTGGGGAAGCGCGGGCAGGTCAAATACGGCACCAATGACCTGAGCGACACGCAAGTGATCGGATTTACGCACGAGATGCCTGAAATCAACGCGCGCGAGCTTGCGCAGGGACGCTACATCACGGCGCTCGACGTGGCGCGGGGCGCGCCGGTGTGCGACGTGGGATTCGACGTGGTCGACAAGCTGCTGCCGGGAGTGGACCCGCTGGGCAAGGAGCTGCGCGTGGATACGTCGGAGTGCGAAATCGTCGGCGTGGGGAAAAAACGCGGGTCGGTGATGGGGCAGTCGCAGGACAACTGGGTGATTTTGCCGCTGACGACCTATCAGCGAATGTACGCGAGCGACGATTCGGTGCGGTTGTGGGTGAAGGCGGACGGCACGGGCGCGCTCGACCGCACGATGGACGAGGTGCGGCTGCTGGTGCGCGGGCGGCGCCACGTGGCGTACCGCGATCCGGACGATTTTGCGATGGAGACGAACGGGTCGTTTCTTTCCATTTGGAGCAGCATCAGCGGCACATTTTTTGGCGTGACGATCGGGATTGCGTCGATTTCGCTGATCGTGGGCGGGATCGTGATCATGAACATCATGCTGGTAAGCGTGACGGAGCGGACGCGCGAGATCGGGCTGCGGAAATCGCTGGGCGCGCGGCAGGCGGATATCCGGACGCAGTTCTTGATCGAGTCGTCCACGATCGCATTGATCGGCGGGATCTGCGGCGTGATTTTCGGGATCGTGCTGGCGGAGATCGTGAGCCTGACGACGTCGCTGCCTAGCTCGGTGCAGATCTGGTCGGTGCTGATGGGATTGATCGTGGCGACGGGCGTGGGGCTGTTCTTCGGCGTGTATCCGGCGACGAAGGCGGCGCGGCTCGATCCCGTGGTGGCTCTGAGACAGGAATAAGGAAGCAAGAGTGAGCAGAGAAGGCAAACTCAGCGAATTGAAGGAAGCGATCCTGCTGGCGCTGGACGTGTTGCGTCGCAATCCGATGCGTTCGGCGCTGACGGTGCTGGGGATCATGATCGGCGTGACCACGATTATCGTGATCGGGGCGGTGATCAACGGGTTGAACGCGAACGTGCTGAACAACATTCAGCAGCTCGGGTCGAGCACGATCATCTGCTACCGGTTTTCGTGGGCCACCCTGGGACGGCTTTCGCCCGAGGTGCTGCAGCGCAAGGAATTGAAAGCGGAATGGACGGAGGGGCTGGCTCGCCTGCCGCACGTTGTCGCCGCGGCTACCGACGCTCAGATCGCGAATTACGAGGTCGGCGCGGGGTCGAGCGAACTGCGTCGCGGGAATCTCCGCGCCAAGAACGCGATTCTGGAAGGCGACACGCCGGACATCGCGAAGATCTCCGACTTCGAGCTGACCAAAGGCCGCTATTTCAACGACACCGATGAAGAGCATCGTTCGCCGGTGGTTGTGCTGGGGCATATCACCGAGAAGACGCTCTTTCCGAATGGGGAAGATCCCATCGGCCAGGAAGTATTGCTCGAAGGGCAGGTCTTTACGGTTGTGGGCACCTTGAAAGAACAGAAACAAGCGCTTGGAACCGGGGAGAACCCTCAAGACAACATCGCGCTCGTTCCGTTTTCGACGATGCGGAAATTGCATCCGGAGTTCAAGGACTTCGTGCTGTTCGCCAAGGCGGATTCGACCGAAAATTTGCCGCTCGTGGTGGACGAAGCGCGCGAGTACCTGAGACGGATGCGCAAGCTGCCGTCGAATAAAGATGACGACTTCGTGGTTCTGACCACGGATACCTTCGTCGATTTCTGGAAGGAGATTTCCGGCGGAATTTTCATCGTGATGATCGCCGTGGGATCGGTGGCGCTGCTGGTGGGCGGCATCGGCGTGATGAACATCATGCTGGTCAGCGTGACCGAGCGCACGCGCGAGATCGGCGTGCGCAAGGCGATCGGCGCGCGGCAGGCGAATATCCTGACGCAGTTTTTGCTCGAAGCTGTGACGCTGGCTGCGCTGGGAGGAACCGTCGGGGTGCTGCTGGGGTCGGGGATCGTGCTGGCGATTCGGCTGGCGTTCTCGTCGTTCCCGGCGTCGGTGTCGTTCAACCTGGTGGCGGCCGGCGTGACGGTGGCGAGCCTGATCGGCGTGTTCTTCGGCGTGTATCCGGCGTGGAAGGCGGCGCGGTTGAACCCTGTGGAAGCGCTGCGGTACGAGTAAGCCCCCGTCTTACCCTTCCTATCTTTGCCGGGCCCCTCAATAATCTTCGCCGCGTTCCTAAACTTCCAACCGCCTCAAGCGGCGGCAGCGACCGCGACTGCGTGCGGCGCGATTCTGCGGTGCAGCACCAGCACGATGGCGCCGAGTCCCCAGATCGGCACGATGAACAAGCCGACCAAGCCGCCCACAAACGGAATCATGCCGATGCCGCGGAGAATCAGCAGCCCCAGCGCCACGCGCCCGATCGCCGGACCGATTCCCAAGCTTGCGCCGAGGATCTTTTCGCCGAGCCAGGCACCCACGAAAATCTTCGCTGAGTAGACGGCGATCGCGTAGAGCAGCAGCACCGGAATACCCACGCTCAGTCCGACGATGGTCGCGCAGACGATGATCGCGGCGATCGGAGTGGCGAAGAGGAACAGCGCGCCAAAACCCATCGCGGGCGCGATTCTCTTGCACGCCTGCGTGACGTCGAAGAAAAACGTCGGCGCCACAAAGATGATCACGAGCGCCAGCAAGAAGCTCGCGCCCCAGAGCCACAAGCGATGGTAGTAATACGCGCCCTGGCTGTAATTGGGGCCGCGCTTCGCATAGGTGAAGACGAGCGGGCTGGCGAGTTTCGCGCCGGGGGAAACTTCCGCAGCGCTGCGGCCTTCGTATTTCGACTGGCCTTTGACTTCGGCCGTGGGGCCGATGTTGAAGCGGTCCGCGTGGATCGAAATGTCGTGGCCCATTGAGCCATTGATTCCGACAACTTCGGCTGCCACGAGCACGTCGCCATCGACTTCGCCGTTCAATTGCGCGACCTGGGTGCCGACGGTCATGGTGCCGCCGACCTTGGCTTTCGTATCGAGCTCAACAGCCTGCGACCACACCATCACGTTTTTCGCGACCGTGGAATTTAGCGAAACCGCCTGGCACCATAGACGGACGTTGCCGTCGACCGGGCCATTGATGCGAATTTCCTGCCCGAAACCGAGGATGTCCCCTTTCACGTGACCGTTCACCGTTAGGTATTGGGACATGACGATGAGATCGCCGTCGACGTCACCATCGATCTGCGTGCGATCGGCCACCACGCGGAGATCGGTCTTCACCTCTTGCCCGGCGGGAAGCGTGTACACGGGCTGACGGCTGTGCACGTCTTCGATGTGCATTTGCTGGGCCGCCACCGTCTGCGGGATCGCCAGGGCGCAAGCCAGGGCGCCCATCACGAACGCGATCGCCGTGAAGCGTTGCCACTGCCTCCGCAACAGCCAGATTGCGACGAAGGCCAGAGTGCCCACAGCCATGACTTCCATCAAGGTACGCATTGCGTCCCATCCTTTCCAGAAGGCGCCCGTAAAAAACAGAACGGTAAGAGCATTTTCCTGCGTGAAGCCGGCGTTCGAGGCCTGCGTCAGCCAGGGCTGAACGAAGCCGGTCCAAATCGTGTAAGCGCCAAAGGCAACGAGGCCGAAAGCGGCCCACCAGCCCCAATGTGCGGAGCTCTTTTCGGGGGCGGCGATCACGCGCGCGGGAATCGATTCGTCGTCCGCGGTCAACGCCTCGCGCAGCCAGACGCCTTCGGTTTCGAGCGCATGGAGAAGATCGCGGCACGCAGCGCACGAGCTCAGGTGAGCGGCAACGTCGCTTGCGTGCGCGGCGTCGAGCTGGCCCTCGAGATATAGAAGCCCGGTCATCTCATCGAAATGACCATTACCCTGAGTCATCACGCACCCCCTGCGGAAGCCTGGAATTTTGCGCCGCCTTCGGTGAGCGCGTCGCGCAATTGATGCCGCGCGCGCAGCAGCAAAACACCGACGAACGCGCGGCGCACTCCGAGCGTGTCGGCAATTTCCTCGTAACTCATGTCCGCGTAGTAGCGCAGGACGAGCGCCATGCGCGCGCGGTCAGGCAGTCGCGCGAGACCGCCGCGCACCTCTTTGCTCGTGTGTTCAGCCTGGAGGCGCTCGAGCTGGCTCGGATCGGGATGCTCGAGCGGCAGAGTGTCGAGATCGCCGGTTTCGAGATCCTGGCGAATGCGGCGGCGGCGCAGCATGTCCCAGCAGTGATTGCTCGCCACTTTATAGAGCCACGCGGTGAACGGCCGCGAGGAATCGTAGGTCCCGAGTTTCTGGCGCACCTTCATGAAGATTTCCGTTGTCGCGTCTTCCGCATCCTCGCGCGCCGGAAGCAGCCTGCGGCAAAATCTGAAGATCGCCGGCGCGTATCGGCGATACATCTCGCCCCAAGCGTCGTTGTCGCCCGCCCGGACTTGGGACAGCAGCTGTGCCAGATCGGCGTCGGTCATCGTCCCGGTGGTCTTCTGTCTGTCCATCGATTAATACGCTGGGCGGCCTCTGAATATTTCACAACTATCACAAATCAAGTTACTTGTCTGCGTATCATACGGCTACCGCCGGGGCCGGGCCGGGCCGGGCGCCGAGAAGCTGGTCGCGCGGTTTGATATACTCGGGCGCTCGCCGCTTAAGCGGTCAACGATCGCGGCTCCGCCACTTAGACGGCCCTGAAACCAAAACGTGTCCGCTAAACCAACGAAGCGCCTGTTTCTTGTTGATGCCATGGGATATATCTTCCGGGCCTTTTTCGCGCCCATGGACCGGCTACAGACCTCGACCGGCATCCCCACCAAGGTGCCATACCTCTTTGCCACTATGATGCGGAGGCTGCTTCAGAGCAAGGACCTCCGTCCGGACTATCTGGCGGTGGTATTCGACTTCCCGGCGCCGACCTTCCGCGACAAGATTTTCGAGCAGTACAAGGCGCATCGCCCGCCCATGCCGGACGACCTGGCGGTGCAGATACCGCTCGTGCGGCGGTACTGCGATGCGATGCGGTTTTCGATTCTCGAGTATCCCGGCTATGAGGCGGACGACGTAATCGGCGCGCTGGCGAAGCAGGCGGCGAACGAGGATATCGACGTCGTGATCGTCACCAGCGACAAGGATTTGATGCAGCTGGTTGGCGGGCGCGTGAAGATGCTGAATCCGGCGAAGGGCGACCTGATCATCGACGAGAAGAAAGTCGAGGAAATCATGGGCGTGCCGCCGAGCAAGGTGGCGGACGTGATGGCCCTGATGGGCGACACGATTGACAATATCCCCGGCGCACGCGATCCGAATGACAAGCCGGCGCCAGGCGAGCGGCGAAAGGCGGGAATCGGCGATGTGGGCGCGAAGCAGCTGATTCAGCAGTTCGGCAGCGCGGAGGAAGCCATCGCGCGCGCGGCGGAAGTGAAGCGGTCGAGCTACCGAGAGGCGCTTGAGAAAAATGCGGAGTTCGTGCGCCTGAGTAAGCAGCTGGCGACGATCCCGACGGATGCGCCGGTGCCTCTCGCGCTGGATAAGCTGCAAATCTGCGAGCCGGACCCAGCGGCGCTGCGCGCGCTCTATGCGGAGCTCGGGTTTACGTCGCTGCTGAAGGATCTTGCAACGTCCGCGCCTGCGCCGGCGGACGACCGCAAGACCGATTACGCTGCGCTGGATTCTCCGGCTGCGCTGCGGACGTTTCTGGACGCGGTTCCGCGCGGGCAGGAAACCGCCGTGTGGCTGGCGCTCGATTCGGAAGATCTGGACGACGAGGGATTCGGCACGCGCGTGGCCGGCATTGAGGTTTCCGCCATGGCGGATTCGGGTCGCGCGCTCGCGAACGACGCGGACAATCACGCGCTCGCGGCGATGAAGGAATGGCTCGCGGACCCGAAGCGGCCGAAAGTGGTGCACGATCCCAAGCTGTTTCACCTGCTGGCCGCGCCGGATGCGGGGCCCGATTCCACGAGCGGCGCGAAAGCCGTTGCCGGAATCCGGCATGCGACGATTCTCTATTCCTATCTTTTGCGGCCGACGACAGCGAACCATGCATTCGCGGAAGTCGTGCTGCGGCATATGAACCGCACGCTTTCCGGCGCGTCCGGCGAGCACGCGGATCTTTTACTGCGGCTCGCGCCAGTGTTGCGCGCGGAGGTTGAGAAACAGGGTCTGGCGGAGATTTACGAACAAATGGATCTTCCGCTCGCGCCGGTGCTCGCGCGGATGGAGGCGGTGGGCGTCGGAATTGATCCGCGAGAGCTGGAGAAGATCTCGGCGAAGGCGCAGGAGGAAATCACCGCGCTCGAAAAGCGGATTTACGAGCTCGCAGGATTCGAATTCAACGTGAAGTCGACGCAGCAGCTCGCGGAGGTTCTGTTCGACAGGCTAAGCCTGCAGCCGCCGCGCAAGAGCCGCACGAAAGTGCGCTCGACGGCGGCGGAGGTGCTGGAAGAGCTCGCGCTGATTCACGAGCTGCCGAAGAAAATTCTGGAACATCGCGAGCTAGCGAAGGTGAAGTCCACCTATGCCGACGCTTTGCCCAAGCTGATCCATCCCGTGACCGGCCGCCTGCACACGCAGCTCAGCCAGACGGGAACGGCGACGGGGCGCCTGAGCTCGTCGAATCCCAATCTGCAAAATATTCCCGTGCGCACGGAGCTTGGGCGCGAAATCCGCGCCGCGTTTGTGGCGCCGCCGGGACGCGTGCTGCTGTCGGCGGACTATTCCCAGATCGAGCTGCGGATTCTGGCGCATCTATCCGAAGATCCGGTGCTGATCGACGCGTTTCGCAACGGCGAAGACATCCATTCGCGCACGGCGCAGGAGGTGTTCGGCGTCGGGCCGCTGGCTCAGACCCGCGAGCATCGCCGCGTCGCGAAAGTGATCAACTTCGGCGTGATTTATGGACTCTCCGCGTTCGGGCTGGCGCAGGAGCTTGGCATCGATACGAAAGAAGCCGCGAAATTCATCGCTACCTATTTCGAGCGTTACAACGGGGTGAAAAAATACCTCGACGCACAGATCGCGGAGGTTCGGAAGTCCGGATTCACAAGGACGCTTTTTGGGCGCACGCGGCCGATTCCGGAGATCAACTCGCCGCAGCCGAACCTGCGCAACTTCGCCGAGCGCACGGCGATGAACACGCCGATGCAGGGCGCCGCCGCGGACCTGATCAAGCTGGCGATGATCGAGCTCGATAAGCGGCTCGCGGAAGGATTCGAGTCGCGCATGATTTTGCAGGTGCACGACGAGCTGCTGTTCGAGGCGCCGGAGAACGAGCTGACGCCGCTGAAGAAGCTGGTGAAGGAAGTGATGGAGGGCGTGCACACGCTGCGCGTTCCGCTGGTGGTCGAGACGAAAGCTGGTCCGAACTGGCGCGACATGAAGTGAGGATTCGTCTCGATAAACTTTGCGGCTTCTCCGTGATAGAGTTTTCCGTACTTACTCAAACCCACGAGGTGAGTGAATGGCTCCGGATCATCCAGAAGGTTTTCTGAAGCTGGTGCGGGATGCGAAGTCGCGCGTCAAGGAAGAAGATTTCCGCGAGACGAAAAAGCGGCTCGACGCGGGCGAGAAGATTATCGTCGTGGACACGCGCGAGGATTCGGAATGGGCGCGCGGGCATATTCCCGGTGCAATCCACCTGGGCAAGGGCGTGATCGAGCGCGACATCGAGAAAACCGTCCCGGACAAAGAAGCGACCGTGGTGCTGTATTGCGGCGGCGGGTTTCGCTCGGCGCTCGCGGCGGACAACCTCCAGAAGATGGGCTACCGCAACGTGATTTCGATGGACGGCGGCTGGCGCGGCTGGACCGAGGCGGGATTCCCGATTATCAAGGACTAGCGGGGTCGCCCGGCATCGCGTTGCTCGAAGAGAGTTGGCTGGGGCGGTTGGACTCGAACCAACACCGTCCTCATTAACAGTGAGGTGCCCTACCGATTGGACCACGCCCCAACTCTGGGGACAAAGATTCTAATCTAAATTTACACGAATCGGGCGCTCGCGGGAATGCGCAGGCGGAAAATTTCTGGCGAGGACCCGAGGCGAACAGCGGGTGAACACGCGCACCCCGCCGCACATCGGAAGGGGTAGGCAGAAGTTATGGACGGCGGTGGTGGCCGGGGGAAGGAAGCCGGCCCAGCCCTCAATCCCCGAAGGGATCCTCGGCTTTCCTCCCCCTGACGCGCTTCTACAGTGCACGGCAAAAACCAAAGCTAAGATGCTGAAATCAAACGCCGTGGTTTCCCGAGTCCCGCGTAAGAAACTCCCAAGGGCCAGTAAAATTTCGATAGTACTCTCTGGCCCGCGCAAGTTTTCGCTGTCCTTCTCTGTCCCTTACGTGAATCGTAGTTCGTAAAACTGGGGCGAACACGCAGCCGCCCGCTATTGAAACCGCCGTCTCCTCGCAGGTCTTTAGTTCTTCCCCGACATCTATGTTTATCTGTGTTCATCTGTGGCTAAGCCCGTCTTTTTTTAGTCCTGCGGCGTCAACTTGACCGCGTTCGGTGGCCTTGCTATGTTGATCAATTACACTGGGCCCATTCTACCCAGTGTGGAGCGAGCCTCTCTGTGCGGGGGCACTTGAGCCATATGGGCCTGAAGAAAATCGTCATCCGGGGCGCCCGGCAGCACAACCTGAAAAACATCAGCCTCGAAATCCCGCGGAATACGCTCACCGTGATCACCGGGCTTTCCGGCTCGGGCAAGTCCTCGCTGGCGTTCGATACGCTTTACGCCGAGGGCCAGCGGCGGTACGTGGAGTCGCTATCGGCCTACGCGCGGCAGTTCCTGGATCAAATGGAGCGGCCGGAGGTGGATTCGGTCGAGGGGCTTTCGCCGTCGATCGCCATCGAGCAGAAGACGACCACGCGTTCGCCGCGTTCGACCGTGGGCACGATCACGGAAATTTACGACTACCTGCGCGTGGTCTATAGCGCCATCGGCACGCCGCACTGCCCGAAATGCGGGAAGGCCATCGCGCGGCAATCGACCGAGCAGATCGTGCAGGCGGTGATGGCGCTGAAGCCGGACGACCGCATCATGGTGCTCGCGCCGGTGGTCCGTGGGCGCAAGGGCGAGTACAAAAAGGAACTCGAGAAGTACGCGAAGGAAGGCTACGTCCGCGCGCGCGTCGACGGCGACCTGGTGAATATCGACGAGCCGCTGGCGCTCGACCGGCGGAAAAATCACACCATCGAAATTGTGGTCGACCGGCTGCTGCTGAAAACCGGAATCGCGCAGCGGCTGGAGCAATCGATTGAAACCGCGCTGAAGCTCACGGGCGGGCTGGTGACGATCGCCGTGGTCGGCGGCGAGGAGCACGTGTACTCGGAAAAACTCGCGTGCCCCGACTGCGGAATTTCCGTGCCGCAGCTCGAGCCGCGCTCGTTCAGTTTTAACTCGCCGTACGGCGCATGCACGGAATGCCACGGGCTGGGATCGAAATACGATTTCGATCCGGCGAAGGTGATCGTGGATTGGACCAAGCCGCTTTTCGAAGGCGGCTTGGGACCGGGCTCGGGTTCCGCGTATCTGCAGCGCACGCTGCGGCTCGCCGCGGCGGCGCACGGATTCGATCTGGACGCGCCCTTCGAGACTTTGTCGCGCAAGGCGCAGAACCTGATCTTGCAAGGGAATCCCGAGGACAACCCATCGGCGAAGGGGCTGAATTTTCAGGGCGTGATCGGCCACCTGGAAAGCAGCCTGGCGGAATCGAATTCCGATACGTACCGCGAATGGCTGACGCAGTACATGTCGCCCGCGCCGTGCGCCGCGTGCAACGAACGGCGGCTGCGGCCGGAAAGCCTCGCGGTGAAAATCGCGGGACTTTCCATCGCGGATTTCACGGCGCTGGCGCTCAGCGAAGCGCGTCCGGCGGTGGACAAGATTCGCGGCAAGCTGACTCTGCGGCAGCGAAAGATCGCGGGGCGTCCGCTCGGGGAAGTTGCCGAGCGGATCGATTTCCTGCTCAACGTGGGCCTGGGCTATCTGACGCTGGCGCGTTCGGCGGCCACGCTTTCGGGTGGCGAGGCGCAGCGCATCCGCCTCGCCACGCAAATCGGCTCGCGCCTCCGCGGAGTCCTCTACGTGCTCGACGAGCCTTCTATCGGGCTGCACGCGCGCGACAACGGCCGGCTGCTTTCGACGCTTGAAACTCTGCGCGATCTCGGAAACACGGTGCTCGTGGTCGAGCACGACGAGGAAACGATTCGCCGCGCGAATTACGTGGTGGACCTTGGCCCCGGCGCGGGAAAAGCCGGCGGGCATCTGGTCGCTGCGGGCGCGCCGGAGGAAATCGCCGCGAATCCGGACTCGCTCACGGGGCAATATCTTTCCGGCAAAATGTCCATCGGCGTGCCGGCCGAACGCCGCAGCATGAACGGGAAGGCGCTGACGATTCTGGGCGCGCACGGCAACAATCTGAAGAACATTGACGTGACGATCCCGCTCGGTTTGCTGTCCGTGGTCACGGGCGTTTCTGGCTCGGGGAAATCCACGCTGGTGAACGATATCTTATACCGCGCGCTCGCCGCGAAACTCTATCGCTCGATGGAAAAGCCCGCGGCGCACCGCGCGCTTTCCGGCGCCGAGCATATCGACAAAGTCGTGCAGATCGACCAGGCGCCCATCGGGCGCACGCCGCGCTCGAATCCGGCGACCTATACCGGAGTGTTCGCGCCGATCCGCGAGCTCTACGCCATGCTGCCCGAATCGCGCGAACGCGGCTACAAACCGGGGCGATTCAGCTTCAACGTGAAGGGCGGGCGCTGCGAGGCGTGCCAGGGCGACGGCCAGCGGCGAATCGAAATGAATTTTCTGCCGGACGTGTACGTCACGTGCGAAGTGTGCCGCGGGAAGCGCTACAACGCCGAAACGCTCGCGGTGCGTTACAAAGGCTGCTCGATTTCCGACCTGCTCGATCGGCCGATCGAAGAGGCGCTGAAAATTCTCGAAAATATTCCGGCGATCCAGCAGAAGCTGCAAACGCTGGTGGATGTAGGGCTTGGCTACGTGCAGCTGGGCCAGTCGGCGACGACCCTTTCCGGCGGCGAGGCGCAGCGCACGAAACTCGCGCGCGAACTTTCGCGGCGGCAGACAGGCCGGACGTTGTACATTCTCGACGAGCCCACGACGGGCCTGCATTTCGACGACGTGAAGAAACTGCTCGATGTGCTCAATCGCCTGGTCTCGCTGGGCAACACCGTGCTGATCATCGAGCACAATCTCGACGTGATCAAGCAAGCGGACTGGATCATCGATCTCGGGCCCGAAGGCGGCGAGGCCGGCGGGCGCGTCGTGGCGCAGGGCACTCCCGAGCAAGTTTCCCGTGTGAAGAAATCGTACACGGGCCAGATTCTGGCGCGCGCGCTGCACGCCTGATTCTGTTTATGTAGCTCAGGGGTTCCCGGCCGCTCCTGTCGGGAAGCGCCTTTTAGGGGGTCGGAGCTTCAGCTCCGACATCAAGCCGCCTAGGAGCGCTGGGGCTTTAGCCCCTGAGGTTCGCTTTTGCAGTTGTCACACAGCTAGGTTTTTCGTCTTGCGGCTCATGCGTGGGACTTCAGAGTCGATGTGACAATGTCGTTCAGCCGCGGAGCGGCGATTGTGATTAGCCCGGCACGGAGCGCAGCGGAGTGCCGGGAACAGGAAGCAAAAGGACCGCAAGTCCCGGAGGGACGATTGACCGCGAGGCATGGTTCACTCCTCGCCCTTAGCATTCATGCGATGGCTGGATGACTTCTAATAACTCATGACAATCGAAGACAGTTCGTTTCCGCCGCCGCCGCCGGACACCGGCGAATCGGCGCAGGCCCCAGCCCAGACGGCCATCGCGCTGCCTCAGGACCTTCGGGCCCCGTGGGGTTGGCTCGACCTGCTGCTTTTCGGAGTTCTCGGGCTAGCTTCGAGTGCCTTGCTTACGCGGGCACTCGTCCGAGTGTTCGCCATGTTCGGAATGACAGCCGCCCAGATCAAGGCCTCGCCGAGCGCATTGGGACTCCTCAGCGTCATCCATCAAGCGCTGCTGTTCCTAGTCCTGCTCGGCTATCTGATCGCGCAAGTTCGCGTGAATTTCCAAGCGCCGTTCTGGCGCACCATCGGCTGGCGCGCATTTGAGCCGGGCCAGCTTCCGCGGGCGCTGCGGTATCTCGGCTTCATCGTGGGCGGATTTATGCTGGCGCTGTTGGTCGAGCTGGTATCGATTCGATTCGGCACGAAGGCGAAATTGCCGGTGCAGGTGCTGTTTCAGGACCGGCGGACGGCGCTGCTCCTTATGCTGATGGCGGTTCTCGTCGCGCCGGTGATCGAGGAAACGATTTTTCGCGGGTACATCTACCCGGTCGTGGCGCGAAGCTACGGCGTGACGGTGGGCGTTCTCGGCACCGGAATTCTTTTCGGCCTGCTTCACGCGCCGCAGTTGTGGGGCGGCTGGGTGCAGATTTCGATGCTGGTGCTGGTGGGGATCGTTCTTACGTACGCGCGCGCTGCCACGAAGACCGTGCTCGCCAGCTATCTTCTGCACCTCAGCTACAATTTCTTCATTTCGTTTGCGGTGGTGATCATCTCGCAGTGGCTGCGGCTCCTTTCGCCGCGGCATTAGCGCCTGGCGCGTCGTGGAATCAGTTAGAATGAGCGGCCGGTGGTGCGCGCGAAGTGTGCGGCGCTCATCTGTTGAGGCCTTGAGGGAGAAAACGTTTGCGCAGCGTTGAGCCGATCCGATGGACATCCGAAGGCGTGGTAATGCTCGACCAGCGCCGGCTGCCGGCCGACGTGGTCTACCACACCTACACGGATTACCGTGAGGTTGCGAAGGCGATCAAGGACATGGTGATTCGCGGCGCGCCGGCGATCGGCGTGGCGGCGGGCATGGGTGTGGCGCTCGGCGTCGAGCGGTCGAAGGCGAAAACGCTTCCCGAGCTGCGCGCCGAATTTGCAATCATTTGCGACACGCTCGCGCGCACGCGCCCAACGGCTGTGGACCTTTTCTGGGCCATCGACCGGTTCAAGAAGCGATTTGAGGAACTGGCGGCGGCCGCCGGGAAAAACGGCGCGGACAATTTGAACGCAATCCGCGCCTCGCTGGTAAAGGAAGCGCAGGATCTGCACGAAGAGCGGCGCAGGGCCGATGAGCGCATCGGCAAATTCGGCGCGGAGCTGCTGCCGCGCACCGGCCGCGTGATGACGCAGTGCAATGCCGGCGCGCTGGCGACCGGCGGAATCGGCACGGCGCTCGGCGTGATTCGCATGGCGATCGAAGCAGGACAGAGGATCGACGTGCTTGTTCCCGAGACGCGTCCTTATTTACAGGGCGCCCGGCTCACCGCATGGGAGCTGCACGAGGACCACATCCCGTTGACGCTGATCACGGACAACATGGTCGGCCACTTCCTGAAAACCGGCGGCGTTTCAGCGGTGGTCGTCGGCGCGGACCGGATTGCGCGCAACGGCGACACGGCGAATAAGATCGGCACGTACGGTATGGCGGTGCTGGCGCGCGAAAACAACGTGCCGTTTTACGTGGCCGCGCCGATTTCGACGCTCGACCTTTCGATTCCCGATGGAGATCACATCCCGATCGAGGAGCGCTCGGAAGAGGAAGTGACCCACCTCGGTGGTATGCGCATCTCGCCGGACGTTCGCGCGGCGCATCCGGCGTTTGACGTGACGCCGGCGCGGCTAATCGCGGCGATCATCACCGAACGCGGCGTGGCGCGGGCGCCGTTTGAAAAGAACCTCCAGAATTTGGTGGAGAATACCTAGCTCGACGCCGGCTGGGCTTTTGCAGTCACGGAAGCGACTGCCTCGTCGGTTGAAATCAGCCGCGCGCCGAGCGACTGCAATTCTTCGACCGTGGCGCGCCCGGCTGCGGCATCCAGCGCTTCAATCGCATCCTTCACGACCGCCACCTTGCGATGGCGCGCGAGCAAACCCTTCGCGGCGCATTTCACGCAATATTCCGTCACCACGCCGAACACCACGTACTCCGCATCCGCCGGCAATCGATCGACCAGCTCGGCCGCATGCGGATTGTCGAACACGTCGAGCGTCTGTTTCTCGAAGATCACCTGCGGGAAACTCAGCACATCATTCGGCAACGGGCGCAATGCGTCGTTCGGAATCGTGCAGTGCTTGGCCGCGAGTCCTTCGGGAATAATCCGCGCACCCGGGGATCCAGCGAGGCAGTGCGGCGGGAATTTCTGGAATTCCGGATCGCCTTCGGGATGCGCGTCGCCGCTCGAAACCAGCAACGAGCCCGATTCGACGGCCGCGGAGACGAGGCGCTTGATGTTGGGAATGAGCTTCTCAGCGCCCGGAGCGTACAACTTCCCTCCCGGCAGCATGAAATCGGCCTGCGCGTCCACTTCCCAGAAGATTCTTCGCGGCGCCATTGATCGCGGGTCCCTGCCCCGCAACCCTATTTTACCGCAAAGCGGCGGATGCGCTGGCGGACCTTCTCCTGCAACGCGGTGAGGCGCTCGCTGTAGTGGACCGGATACTTGGCGCTTCGATGGATTTGGCGAAAGCGTCGGGGGAGCCGTTCGAGGCTGGCCATGCAGCGGTCGCGGAGCGCGTTGATCGGCTCAGCCGGCGCGATTCGGCGGCCGCCGCGCATTACCTGCACCAACAGCGGCTCGCCGCCATTCGGCCGCTCGTCTTCGAGCGCGATCTTGTCGCTCGCAAATTCGCCGCGCGCGTTGGAATAGCGGAACACCTGCTTGCGGCCGGGATAGGTAGCCTTGGCGCGGCTGAACTTCGCCGCTTCGCGCACCTTGCCACCTCGCTCGACCTCGGTCAGCTTATAGATCAGGTTCAGATGCGGCGCATCGCCCGGAGTGCCTAGCGCCGTTCCCACGCCGAATGCGTCGATCTTGGCGCCCTTGCGAAGCAGTTGCCCGATCTTGTATTCGTCCAGATCGCCCGACGCGAAAATCTTCACGTCGTTCCAACCGGCCCGGTCGAGCGCGCGGCGCGCCCAGATGCTGTCCGCCGCCAAATCTCCGCTGTCCAGCCGGATGCCGCCGGGCTTGCGCTTCAACCTGATGATCGTCTTCACGGCGTTGCGCACGTTGTACGTGTCCACCAGCAGAACGGAGCCTTCGGGAAACGCGTCGAGAAAATGGCTGAACGCTTCCGCTTCGTCCTTGTGCGCCATCACCCAGGAATGCGCCTGGGTGCCATACGTCTCAATCCCGAAAGCCGGGCCGGCAAGCGTGTTGGAAGTGCCGTGGCAACCGCCGATTTCAGCGGCGCGCGCGGATAGCAGGCTCGCGTGGCCACCGTGCGCGCGGCGTGCGCTGAAGTCAACGACCTGGCGCCCCTGCGCGGCCATGAAGATGCGCGCGGCCTTGCTCGCGATCATCGTCTGATAGCTGAGCGTCGCCAGAAGGTAGGTCTCCATGATCTGCGACTCGATCGCCGGAGCCGTCACGCGCATCAACGGCTCGCCCGGAAATGCCAGCGTGCCTTCGGGCATTGCCCACACGTCGCCCGTGAACCGAAAGCCTGCCAGATATTCGAAGAATTCCTTCTGGATGTGGCCAAACGCGCGGTGGCGTCGCAGGTAATCGACTTCCTCGGGCGAGAAACGCACGTTCTCAAGATACTCGAGCGCCTGTTCGAGACCGGCGGCGACCAGGAAGTTCCGGTGCGGAGGAAGATGACGGACGAAAAGCTCAAACGTCGCGGTTCCATCGAAGCGGGTCTGGAAATACCCCGCCGCCATGGTCAGCTCGTAGAGATCGGTAAGCAGGCCTGAATATTCGTTCATGCTACTGGCTTTGGAAGATCAAAAGAGAAGAGGGCAGAAGACAAAACCCCCAAGCGTCCCATCCGCCCGTGAAGGCGACAGGGACGTGGGGGTTTCGCCGCGAATCCTTTGGCTCAATGCGCCCGGGCCGAACTACTTCAGCACGGCGTCTTTGAACGCCTTGGCCGCGCGCAGGCGGACCACAGTCTTGGCCTTGATCTTAATCGCTTCGCCCGTGGCTGGGTTGCGGCCCATCCGCGCCTTGCGGTGCGCCTTCACCGCGCGACCGATGCCCGGAATGACGAACTTGCCTGAACCCTTGGCTTCCTTCACCGCGAGCTTGAAGAACTCGTCGAAAAAGGCCGCCACCTGCTTCTTCGAGACCGGCTTGTCCGGGGTGCTGACCTTGTCAGCCATGTGGGCGATGATCTTTGACTTGCTCAACGGGGTGGCCATCGAATTCTATTTCCTCCTCAGTGTAGATGCTGTTTGGCCCCGGCTTCCCGGATGCCAGCCGCGAACTATAGCCGTCATTCCACGCGAACGCAAGCAGAAACGTCGGAAAAGGCCCGGAAAATCGGCATTTTTGTCGCGGTGCGCCAAAATGGACGCGGCGAGCTAGAGCGTCGCCAGCTGCTCGTACAGCAAAGCGATCGATTTGATCCCGCCGAAATAATTTTCCAGCGCGAGGTGCTCGTCCGGAGCGTGCGCGTTTTCGTCCGGCAGCCCGAACCCGAGAAGCACGCAGGGTACCTTGAACGTGTCGTGCATTTGCGTGACAAAGGGAATCGAGCCGCCTTCGCGGATAAATACCGCCTTCTTCCCGAACCCCGCCTCAAGCGAATGAATCGCTTTCTGGAAAATCGGGTGCGTGTATGGCGCGACCCAGGGTTTGCCCGTGCTCAGCACTTCGAACTTGCACTGGACCGTTTTGGGAAGCAGCTTTCGGATTTGCCGTTCGACCAGCTTGGCTATCTTCGCGGGATCCTGGTTCGGCACCAGGCGCGTGGAGATCTTCGCGTACGCTTTCGATGGGATCACCGTCTTCGCGCCCTCGCCGAGGTACCCGCCCCAGATTCCGTTCAACTCGAGCGTCGGGCCGGATCCACAGCTGTTCGACGATGGTGTAGCCTTTTTCGCCGGCTAGCCCTGCCGCGCCCACCGTCTTGCGGAATTCCTTTTCCTTCCACGGCAGCGAATTCAGCGCTTTGCGCTCCTGCCGCGATACGGTGGCGACATCGTCGTAAAACCCGGGAATGGCCACTTGGAAGTTCCGGTCGTGCAGCTTTGCGATCATCTCCGCGAGGATCGTGATCGGATTTGGAACGGCACCGCCAAAGACTCCGGAGTGCAAATCCTGCGCCGGCCCGGTGATCTCGACCTGGTAGTAATTCAATCCGCGCAGGCCGTAGGTGATCGAGGGCACCCCCTTGGCGAGCATGGATGTATCGGAAACGATCAGCGCGTCCGCCTTCAGCTTCTGCTGGTTCGATTTCACGAAATCCCACAAATTCACGCTGCCGACTTCTTCTTCGCCCTCGATCATCACCTTCACGTTGATCGGCAGCTTCCCGTAGGTATTGCGCAGCGCCTCAAGCGCCTTGATATGGATGTGGACCTGGCCCTTGTCGTCGGCCGTGCCGCGGCCGTAGATGTTTCCGTCGCGCACGGTCGGTTCGAATGCGGGCGACGTCCAGAGATCGAGCGGTTCGGCCGGCTGCACGTCGTAGTGTCCGTAGAAAAGGACCGTCGGCTTGCCCGGCGCGTGCAGCGATTCGCCGTAAACCAGCGGATGCAACTTGGTCGGGACGATTTCGATGTTTTCAAGGCCCGCGGCTCGCAGCTTATCGGCCACCCAGCGCGCGGCCCGTTCGATATCGGGCTTGTGCTCGCTCTTGGTGCTGACGCTGGGGATTCGCAGCAGCTCCTTCAACTCGTTCAAGTGTTCGTCGCGCTTCGAGTCGATATAGCCGATCAGATCCATGCAAGCTCCCTGGCCCCCGGGGAATTAGATTCCAGCGCCGCCCGGCCGGCCTGCCGATGAGCGCGCATTTTCCGCGCCGTGGCAGTCCTGCCATAGTACCCAAGCGTGAGCCATTTCAACACACTTTTACGACTGCTTCTTTGGGCACGCTCCATGCGCCGTTAGTTTGACTCCGATGCCGCCCCATTGCACGATGGACAAGAAATGACCGAGACGACCACCAGCAGCGAGCGCCGCAGTTCCCGCGTCTTCACGCGCATCCCGGTGCAGGCGAAGGGCACGGACCATCAGGGCCACAAGTTCCGTGCCAAGAGCCAGACCATCGTGATCAACGCGCACGGCGGCTTGCTCTATTTGAGCGAGGAGATCGATCTCGGTTCCGAACTCGTCCTCATCAATCCCGCCACCGAGGAAGAGCAGGACTGCCGCGTCGTCTATCTCGGCGACACGTCCGAGAGAGGCACGCGCATCGGCGTGGAATTTCTCTCGCCGAGCCCGCATTTCTGGGGCGTCGAATTCGCGCAGCAAGACTGGGCCGCGCACCTTCCTCCCAATTCCGCTCACTAGTCCGCACGCCTGAACGCCTCCGCCCGCATTCCAACATCCGCTTGCATCCGACCGCCCGGCGACTACAATGGCGTGGGTTTGGCCGCGTCAGGGGGACGTGCAGAGCCCGTATCTTGCCCTGTCTTGGCGGGAGGCCGCGATCACATGAAGCACATCCGCAGTTCCGCAGTCCTTGCAGTCGTTCTCTTCCCGCTCCTGGCAATCACATCTTCGGCGTACGGACAGGCATCCGGCGCCATCGCTCCTGCGCAGAAATGCGCCGACCTGGTGAACCTTAAAATTGCCGGTACGAACGTGCAGATCACCAAGGCGGAAGAAGTCCCGACCGCGCCCCCGGGAACGGTCCGGGCCGGGTTCGGCCCCGACACGATTCCAGTCCCGATCCCATCCTATTGTCGCGCCGATGGCGCGATCGATCCGCGCACCAGTGTCGACGGCAAGCCCTACGCGATCGGATTCGAAATCGCGCTGCCCGACAACTGGAACGGGCGATTCCTGTTTCAGGGCGGTGGCGGCTTGAACGGCGCCGTCAACCCGCCGCTCGGCGCGCAGGCTGCGGCGGACAATCCGGCTCTCGCGCGCGGCTTCGCGGTCGTTTCGACCGACACGGGTCACAAAGGCGCGGTGTTTGATCCCGCCTTCATGAAAGATCAGCTCGCGAGCCTCGACTTCGCCTACATCGCCGTCGGCCGCGTGACCCTGCTCTCGAAGGAAATCATCGCGCAGTATTACGGCCGGCCCGCGAAGCGCTCCTACTACGATGGCTGCTCGACCGGCGGACGCGAAGGCATGCTGATGTCGCAGCGTTACCCCACCTACTTCGACGGAATTATCTCCGGCGATCCCGCGATGCGCACCGGCTATTCGAATATCGGGCTCGCGCACGCCCGCGCCGCGTTCGCCAAGATCGCGCCGAAGGGCCCGTCCGGCAAGCCGGATCCCACGAAAGACTTCTCCGACGGCGACAAGAAACTTCTCGCCGACTCGATCATGAAAACCTGCGACGAAAAAGACGGCCTGAAGGACGGCATGATCTTCAATCCCCAGGCCTGCCGCTACGATCCCGCCGTGCTTCAGTGCAAGGGCGCGAAGACGGAGTCCTGCCTCACCTCGCAGCAGGTCGGCGCGCTGCAGAAAGCGTTCGCGGGCCCCAGGGATTCTCACGGCAACGAGGTCTATGCCGCGTGGCCCTGGGACACCGGCTACCTGCAAGGCTCCGGCGGGCCATTCGGCAGCTTCCTTCCGAATCGCGGGCCCAATGTTTTGGCCGCCGTCGAGCAGCCGTCCGACGTGGACATCGACACACTGGTCGCCGGAGTCCGCGCCAACGAAAATGAAACTTTGACGGACACGACCTGGACGAATCTCAGCTCGTTTTTCGGCCACGGCGGGAAAATCGTCTTTTACCACGGCACCAGCGATCCGGTTTTCAGCCCGTTCGACACGCTGGCTTATTACGAAAAAATGGCCGACGCGAACGGCGGCCTCGACCAGGTGATGAATTCGAGCCGTTTTTATTTTGTCCCGGGAATGAACCACTGCGGCGGCGGGCCCGCCACCCTCGACAAATTCGATCTGCTCGGCGCGACGGTCGATTGGGTCGAAAACGGCAAAGCGCCCGATTCCGTCGTCGCCACGGGCAAAGCGTTTCCGGGCCGCAGCCGCCCGCTCTGCGCCTATCCCAGGCACGCGCAGTACAAAGGGCAGGGAAATCCCGAGGACGCCGCCAGCTTCGAATGCGTGAAGTAGCTTGGGACCGCCAGTCTCCTGATTGGCGATTTTGCGTGGATGCTTGGCACCGCGCGTCTCAGGATCAAGGGAGGTTGACTCAAATGAAAGTTCGAAATCCCATCGACCGCCGTTCCATGCTGAAAGGCTCCGTCCTCGGCGGCGCCGTTCTCGCAGAGAGCCTCTTCGGCCTGCTGCCCGCTCCCGCTCGCGCCGAAACTCAAAATACCGCGCCGGCGGCAGGCGGCCCGGAGTCCGGCGCGAAAACTCTCGGCGAGATCGCGCAGATCAAGCTCGAGTACGTTTTCCAGATCCGCATCGATTTCAGCGAACGCGTCTCGTTCGCCACGCCGAATGGCCGCCGCGCGTACGTGCCCGCAGTCTCCGGCGTGATCGAAGGTCCGCGCCTTCAAGGGAAAGTCGTGCCGCACAGCGGCGCTGACTACGCCGGCAACGGCCGCCTGAACGCCCACTACATGCTCCAGGCTTCCGACGGCACCATGATCTACATCAACAACACCGGCTATCTCTATCCCATCGACGGAAAGCCGATCGATCGCAACGACCCGACCTGGGGCGGCGACCGCGAGTTCTATTTCCGCTGCACGCCGGTATTCGACACGCCCGTGGGCCCGCACGACTGGCTCACGCGCACCGTGATCGTGGGCACGGGCAAGCGCCACGCGAATCCCGACTACACGATCTTCACCTATTACGCCGTTCTCTGATTCGGAGGCACAGAAATGAATTTCGATTCGGGGGTACAAGAATGAAGTCCCGCGGCTCGCGCGAGCGATGGCAAGCGATTGTGCGTTTCGGATTCCTCTGCGTGCTCGTTGTCGCAGCATCCCCGGTCTCGCGCTCCCAAACCGCGCCGCCGGTAGCTCACGGCACCGTCGAACGCGTCAAGGTCCACGGCGCCTCGCTCGAAGGCAACCTCGAAGGCGATTCAGCCGACCGCGACGTCTCCGTGTATCTTCCTCCGAGCTACAAAGTCCACAAGCACCAGCGCTACCCGGTCCTCTACATCCTGCACGGATACATGGACAACGACATCAACTGGTTCGGCGAAAAGCACGTCTTCGTCGACGCGCCCAAAGCAATCGACGGCGCGCTGGCCGGCGGCTCGGCGAAAGAAATGATTATCGTGATGCCCAGCGCTTACACCGTTTACATGGGCAGCATGTATTCGAATTCGGTGACCACGGGGAATTGGGAGGCGTTTCTCACGCGCGATCTGGTTTCGTACGTCGATTCCCACTACCGCACCATTCCCGATCGCATGAGCCGCGGCCTCGCCGGCCATTCGATGGGCGGCTACGGCACGGTCCGCTTGGGTATGCGGTATCCGGACGTCTATTCCAGCATCTATGCGATGAGCGCCTGCTGCCTGATCCCCAATTCGAATCCGCCGCCTGATGCAACCGCAAAAGCCGAAGCCATTCACAGCGCCGCCGATCTCGCCAAAGCGGACTTCGGCACGCGCGCCATGATCGCGTCCGCCGCCGCGTGGTCGCCCGATCCCAAGAATCCTCCGCTGTTCCTCGATCTCCCGACGGTCGGCGGGAAAATCCAGCCGGAGGTTGAAGCCGCGTGGGACGCGAACGCTCCGCTCGCGATGCTCGCCCAATACGTCGCCAATCTGAAGCAGCTCCACGCGATCGCCATCGACGTCGGCACGAAGGACGGGCTCATGGCCAGCAATCAGGAGCTCGAGGAGCGCATGACTCTTTTCGGCATCGCGCATACCTATGAAACCTACGACGGCAACCACATCAGCGGGATTCAGGATCGCCTGGAGAATCACGTCCTGCCGTTCTTCTCAAAAAACCTGTCATTCTCGCCGGCCAAACATTAGTCGCGCGGGCGCTCTTCCGCTTTAGCCCCGTCATCCTGAGCGGAGTCCCGCGCAATTTGCGGGACGCAGTCGAAGGATCTCTCTTCGTCTGATGACACATCGCTGTGCGGCCGATCCGGATCGCCCGTCGTGGCCTGCTCCTCAGCTTTGAATCCCACTCTGCCGAAGTAGGTGCGTAAGACTCGCGGTCGAATGGTTCCGCCCATTCGTCCCGGCGTTGATTGTTCCGTGCACGCCCGGAAAAAGTCCACAGGCGCCCACCACACTCTTGACATTCTTCTTCGCCTAGCATCGGCCCATGGACCCGAGGTCCACAATCGGCGCGCTTCTTGGGGCCCTCCCCGGTTCTTCCCGGCCTCGCCATGGGGCGCCTGCGCGCCGGCCCTCGAGTCTCCACTCCCTGCCTCCGCCCATCAGGCTCCCGAGGCATCCCGATTGCCCGATCAGGCCATCTCTAGTAGTCTCTACGATTGCGCTTAACCCGCCGGCTCGCCCTGCGGACTCAGGAGTGGGAAATTTGCGTGGCATAGCTCGCCTCTTCTTGGGGTCATTGGTTTGTGTGTTGATTGTGCTGCTCGCTTCCTGCCAGCAGCAGATCAACTCGCCCGCGCCGAAGATCCTGGGCCTTAAACCGAACCGTATTTTCGCGGGTCAGCCGTCCTTTACGCTTGAAGTGGACGGCGCGAACTTCACGCCCAGCTCCATAGTCTTCTGGACGACCAATGCGAATAGTAATCCCGCCGCCGTCATCACCCTCTTTGTCAGCACCGGTGAGTTGCAGGCTCAAATCCCTCAGACGCTTATCACGAACGCTGGAACCGCCCAGGTTGAGGTGGAAACCGCGCCTCCCGGCGGAGGCGTCACCATTATGCTCCCGTTCATAATCGACCCGGTTACTAGCAACGTCCCGCAAATCACCTCGATCTCGCCGATCGCGGCTACGACCGGCGGAAATTCTTTCACGCTGACCGTCGGTGGCAGCAACTTTGTTTCGGGTTCGACGGTCACGGTGAACGGCAACATCCGGCCCACCGGCTTTCAGAGCACGACGCAGCTTCAAGCCTCCGTGTTTTCAACCGATATCTCGACCGCGGGTAAACTGCAAATCGCGGTCGTCAATCCTGCGCCCGGCGGCGGCAGCTCGAATTTTGTTTTCCTGCCGGTGAAGAACCCCGTGCCGTTCCTTTCGGCGTTGGCTCCGACGGCGACCCTTGCCGGAAGCGTCGGTTCGTCTCTGGCGCTTACGGGAACGGGCTTCGTGCCGGATTCGGTGGTCACCGTCAACGGCGCCGCGCGCACCACGACATTCGGTAATTCGACTGGAATTCTGGCTACCTTGACTGCGGGGGACTTTGCCACCGCCGGCGTCCTCCAGCTGCAAGTCGTCAACCCGGCCGATGGCGGCGCCGGCGGCGGCACCTCGAACGTCGTCCCATTCTCCGTGAATGCGACGGAGCTGTCGGGCTTGCCCTTGATCGTCGATCTCGCGCCGGATGGAACGCAGGCCAATAACGGCATCTGCGGCGCCACCTGCCCCGGCGGCGGAACGCCCACCCTCACAACCGCCGGACCGTCCGCCAGCCAGTCGGGCCAGTTCATTGCCTTCGCGTCGAATTCCACCAACCTGGTCATCACGCCGCTGATCAATTCCAGTTCCATCTTTCTGCGCGATACGTGCTTCAGCAATGCCGTCAAGATCGGCGGCGCATCCAGCTGCATTCCTAAGACGACGCTTGTAACCATTGCTCCCAACGGCGCCGTCGCCAATGGCGCCAGTTCCGAACCGACGATCGATAACGCCGGTACGCACGTGGCCTACACGTCCACTGCCAGCAACTTGGTGAACTACGTGGTGGTGCCGGGTGTGACGCGCCAGGTCTATTGGGAAAATCCGTGCACGACCGCATCCTGCACAGCCGGTACGCCCACGACTGCGCTGGCCTCGATTTCAGCCGACGGTTCGAGTCCCGGCAACGGAGATAGCTACAACCCGGTGATCAGCGCCGATGGCCGCTACGTCGCGTTTGTCTCGCTAGCGACGAACCTCGTCACCACGCCGCCCGCCGGCGGATTCGACGGCTTGACGCCGCAAGTCTTCATCCACGATACCTGCACGGTCGTGCCGCCGCTCACGCTCGGCGGTTGTACCCCGGCCACCTATCTGGTTTCCGTCTCGCCGGACGGAAGCGCCGCGGGCAACGGCGCGAGCTCTCATCCCGCCATCGCGAACACCGGGCTGTTCGTCGCGTTCGTTTCCACCGCCACGAACCTCGTCCCGGGATCGAATCCGAGCGGCCTGAGCGAAATTTTCGAGCGCAGCACCTGCGTCACCACCATCGGCTCGGCCAGCAACACCTGCGCGCCGGTGACCAGCCTGATTTCCACGCCCGACGGCGTCACACCGGCCGACAATGCCAGCGCTCAGCCCACGATTTCGCAGGAGGGCCGCCTGGTTGCTTTTGCTTCCACGGCGCAAAACCTGATCCCGGGCGTTGGTCCAACGCAGGAAATATATTTGCGCGACACGTGCACCGGTGTCGCGGTCACCAATCCTCCGACTTGCACGCCGTCCATTCACCTCGTTTCCACGCCCGACGGCACGACGCAGGCGAACGGGACGAGCGAGGCGCCGAGCATCAGCCAGTGCGGCACCACGACCACGACCTCTTGCCTTACCGGCCAGTCCATTGCCTTTGCGTCGCTGGCGTCCAATCTGACGAGCAACGTCGAAAACGGGATTGAAAATATCTTCGTCCGCAATCCCTGCCTCAACGTCCCCGCAACCTCGACGACCACCACCACAGGTTGCGTGACCTACACGATTCTGGCCAGCCAGCCCGCGGGCACGGCTCCTCCGCCGGCCGACGGCAAAAGCGTCGCGCCTTCCGTCAGCGGCGACGGCGAAACGGTCAGTTTCATTTCGTTCGCCAGTAACCTGGTGCCCAACGATTCCAACGCGCTCGAAGACGTGTTTCTCGCCAATGCCTCCCTTACCTTCAATCTCGCCGTCACGCTGGCCGAAACGAACAACGCGGGCTCGGGGACGGTAACCGACAACACTGGCCAGATCAGTTGCTCGGAAACGGCTGGAACAAATGGTTCCCCTGTCGTCGTGTCGGGAACCTGCACCGCGCGCTATCTTAGCGGCAGTTCCATCACTCTTACCGCTACCCCGACGACCTTGGGGACAGGGACGTCGACGTTCGTGTCCTGGTCGGGAAGCGTTGTGGGGACCAGTTGCGTCGCCACGAGTACCACCTGCACGTTCGCTGCGGTGCAGGACAACACCGTCACCGCGACCTTTAAATAGCCTCCCCTGCGCGAAAGTACAGGTCGCACCAGATTTCTAATCGACAATCACGCCGAATAGAAACGTCCGTAACCCGCTGAAAACAAACGATCGGTGCACATTCTAATCGACAATGAATCGGGGGGCTCAGGCGAGAAAATAGACGGGTTGGTCAGCGTGCTACGGCTCCATTCGGAACCGTCGTCCCCGCAACGCAGCTCCCAACCCGCGTGTCGATTTTCCGGCAATTGCCTGGACTAAACCTATGGCTCGGAAGGTGCCTTTTTGCGGTACCGGGGTTTTAGTACCGGCTCGGGAAATCACTTTGTCACGGTCACGGATTCGTCCGCGGGCGGCGGCATTCTCAGCGTCACTTCCACGGTCTTCTTCGAGCGAACCCAGATATGCTTCGCCCAGTCGGAAAACATGCCTTTGGAATAGGCTCGCAAGTCGTATAGCCCCGTTTCGTAGCGCGTGAACGAGAAATGCCCGGTCGAATCGGTATGCGTCGCATACGGATGTTTGCCATCGGAACTTTGCATCGTCACGGTGGCGTCGGCCACCGGGTTGCCCTTCGAATCCACGACCGTCCCCACGATATTTCCAATCGGGCCCTTGGCGCCTGCGGTTGCGGCAAATCCCAGGGCGGCAATCAGGAGCACGAAGAACGCGGATCGCTGTATCGGCTTCATGCGTGGCACCTCGTATTTTCATTCTAGTCCGAGCCGCAGTGGCCGCCCGCGATTTCAGGAAGCGCTTTTCAGAATCCGTCACCTGTCCCGCGGTTCAGCGTAGTTGCGGCGAAGCAAAACCGATCGAGACCGGCCGGGCCGTCTCGTTGACGGGGAAAAATCACTGGCCTAACATTGAACGACAGGTTTCACCGCGAATGAATTGGCGGCCGCGGCGCGTTAGCCGCGTTGGATGTGTTGCAGGCAGCCGCGCTGCGTCCGGTCTTCGTTGGGCTTGGGGCCGGTCCGGCGCGGCCAGGAATTATGGGTTGAGTTTTCGGATCTGCGTTTCGACCGAATCGATCTGCTTCAAAATGTTGTCTTTGTTTTTCTGAAGCTGTGCGATCTGCGAGTCCCAGTCGCCCTGTTTTCCGCCCCACGGATCGTACTTGCGCGTCGAATCGACCGTCTTTCCGCTCTTGGCATCCTGGAGATTCGAGATCTGCTTGTCGATTGCGTCCGCTTGCGCCTGAAGCTGATCGATCTGCTGGCGGTACATCTTCACCATGGACTCGGTCTGGCCGGGCGGCGGCGAATAGTCGTAGTTCGGCTGCGTGTTCCTTTTCTGCTTGCCGACTACGGAAACCGTCGAATTCTGGTGCAGGTCGCCCATGTCGTCGTTGGTCCAAACCTTCTTCGGTTTCGCCGCGGGCGTCTGGGCTGTCGAGTCCTTCTTGTCGGTCGAGGAAGTTTGGCTGGCGGCCGCGGGCGCCGCAGCCGGCGTCGTCGAGTTTTGGCCATTCGCCGCGGTGTTCTGCGCGAACAGCGGTACGCCCGTGCCAAGGGCCAATATCCCGGTTGTGATGAGCAATATGGCGCCGCGGAACATAAAGCCTCCTTCGAGGGAGGAGAGTCTCTCTTAATTAGACACCGGCGGCAGCAAAGGCGTCACTCATTCTTCCGCCGCGATTGTCCGATTGCGAACGGGCCAGCAGTCTGCAACGGAGGCTGCCGAAGTTACGGATCGTCGGTGAAAGTTTTTCCGCTCGAAAGCTCGTTTTGAACGACCTGCAGCGCTTCTTTCGGAGGGCCGATGCGGCGATAGTGGCTCACTTCGATGACCTGGTGCTGGTCGAAGGTAAACAGAAATTTCCGGCCGGCGTAATCGTATTGGTACCGAATCGGCAGCCAGACGCCCGGCGCGATCTCGGCCTGATCCATGGAAACCACGCTGCCGCGATAGAGTTTTCCCAGGATGCCCGCGCCGAATGAGATATCGCTCGTCACGTGGGCTTCCCCGTGAACGATTTGCTGGGAAGCGCGATCGATCCAGAGTTTCGCCGTGGTGTGGGCCAGGGCATCCTGGAACATCGAGCGCGGCTGGAATTTCGGATTGGGATTGAGCTCGACGACGTCACAATCGCGCCCGTTCCGGTTTTCGCGCTCCGCCCATTTGGGAATGTATGCATCGCTGGCGGCATCCACGAACTGCGCTCGCTCGCGCATCCGTTTCTGGTATTTGGCGTAGGCCGCTTTCGCGCGCGGGTCGTCGGGATTCGCCATCGTCTCGAGCGTGTCTTCCAGCGTCCGCAGCTGGCGCGCGTACGCGGACGAATCCGTGGGTTTTCCCTCTTCGTGCAGCAGAATTTTCTGGTTGCCTACGCCCGTGGGGACCACGCGGTAGGTCTTGTCGTCGATCGTGCGAGGGTTCGCCCCGCCGGTGCGGTCGATGTGCCGCTCGATTCTCTCGTAGATCTCGAGCGTATCATCGTCCCGGTGTTGGCCGGCCAAAAGAGTCTTGGTGCGCGCGCGGACCTCTTCGGCCGAAGGCGCCTGTGCCTCCATTGCAGCCCGCGGCGGCGCGGAGTCCGGCGCTTGCCAGCTCGGCTGTGAAAATACCGGCAGGGCGACCAAGATCAAAATGGGTGAGAGCCTGGAGATCCTCATGCGTCCCTTGGTGGGATTCGCACCACCAGCCATCGGTTGTAGCCTTCAATTGTAGCTGTTTTGAGCGGCTACTCAGCTGGTTCGCCCGGAAGCTGCAACCTCTTCGGGATCGTCACGGGGCTCTGCGGGTCGAGCCGCGCCCTTCCATCCGGCCCGAAGACGTACGGATAGCCCTCGGGATCGACCGGGTTGCCGCGCACGAGGCCGGCGTCGCGCAGATCGTTGGCCGAAGCAGGGAAGCGTCCAAAGCGGCCCTTGTATTGCTGCGCGAGGGCGTCGAGCTGCTCTTCATCTTCGAGAGCCCGCAGCCCGCGCAGCGTGTTCATCGCTCTTTCGCGGATGGTCTTATCCTGAGTCGAGTTGTAAATTTCCGTCCAGATCATCCGCGAGGTTTCAAGCGATCCGCCTCGTTGCGCGACGAGCGCCGCCATAATTTTCAACCACGACGGCGCATTCGGGATGTTGCTCCCTTCGAGATACGCATGCGCCGCGGCGGGATAGTCCTTCAACCCCCAGTAGTAGAGGAAACCGAGATCGCCGGCGAGGAAATAGTTGTCCGGGTTCGCGGCGATCCCGTGTTTCACCAGCTGAACGGCGAGATCGGTGCGCCCTGCTCCGGCTGGCGGCGGCTCGGAAAGAAAAATGGCGCCGAAACGATACGCGACAACCAGTTTTGGATCGAGCGTGGTGGCGATATCGAGAAGCGGGGCCAGCTGATCGAACTCCGCGCCTTTGATGCCGGCGCGGCTGCCGTAATACTGCACCGCGCGCGTCCAGTAGACGTCGGCCGCCAGCGAATCGTATCCAAGGCTCATGCGTCGAACCGCGGCGCCTGAACGAAGCAACAGTTCGCCGCTTTTCTCGTTGAACGCTCGCGCACTGGCGTCGATCTTCATTTGGAGCGCCGCGATGGCCGCGAAAAGCAGCGGAATGCCCAGCACGGCGGTCCAAAGCGCTCGATTTTGGCTCGCGGAGCTCATTTCAGATTGCGGCGGGAAAACACGGCTGCCGCCGCGATCAAGAGCAACGCGACGTAGAGCGCGGCGTAAAGCGTGTTCTGCCAGACGAGCGAGAACGGAACCGCGTCTCCGTGCCCCGCTGCGGCGATCGCGTTGAAGTTGTGAAAGTTCGGGACCAGAAAATAGACCACCCGCGTGACCGCCAGCAGCGTCGGATTCCGCGTGAATTCGCCGATCGATCGAATATCGTTTGCGAAGACGCCGGCGATATAGATCCCCAGCGTGAACAGAGTCGAAAGCATCGGGCTCGAGAAGCACGAAAAGAACAAGGCCAGCGCCGTCACCAGCGCGAACTCGAGAAGGATGAAATAAATCGCAATCAAAATGGAAACGTCCGCTCGCGCCACGCGCCCGCCCACGTAGAAAAACGCCGCGGCGAGACCGAGCGTCATGAATGCGGTGTTGACCGCGAGCGTCAGCAGCAGGCCCGCGTATTTCCCGACCAGAAATTGCCACCGGTGAATCGGCTTTGCCAGCAGGCTATAGAGCGTCCGTTTCTCGATCTCTTTGTAGACCAGGCCGACGCCGATGAAGATCGCCATCACCAGGCCGAAGAACGAAATCGCCGAAAGCCCCAGGTTGACGATCACCAACTGCTCGATCCCGATCGAAATCTGGCCCACCAGAATCGCCGCGCCCATCATCAGCAGCGCAAAAAGCACCAGGTTGTAAAGCACGCGATCGCGCACCGCTTCGCGGAACGTGTTCAGCGCAACCGGCCCCACCGTGGCGTTCATCGCGAAATCTCCTCGATGCCGCGCGAGCCGGACGGGGCGCCGACCAGTTGAAAGAAGTAATCCTCGAGCGTTGGGTGGACCGGCGATACGGAGAGGATCCGCGCCTCGCATCCGCGCAGTTGTTCGAGCGTCGCATAGAGCTGCTCCTCCGCCGCGGTGATGCTCGTGCGCCCGCCGATTCGCGTGGCGTGCTCGGCCAGCGCGGCCGGCAGCGCGCGGCCCTCGCGCGTCTCGAACAAAATTTCCATCGACTGCGACTTCATGGTGACGATTTCCCGCGGCGCGCCCACCCCCTGCAGCCTGCCGCGCGCCAGCACCGCCACGCGATCGCACAGCATCTCCGCGTCCGAAAGAATGTGCGTCGAGAAAAAAACGGTTCGCCCCTGCTTCTTCAGATCGAGCATGATGTCGCGCACTTCGCGTCGCCCCACCGGATCAAGCCCGGACATCGGCTCATCCAGAATCACCACCGGAGGATCGTGCAGGATCGCCTGCGCGATTCCGGCGCGCTGCAGCATGCCCTTGGAAAATTTGCGCAGTTGAACGTCGGCGGCGGCAGCCAATCCCACACGATCGAGAAATTGTCCCACGCGTTCGCGGCGCTCGGCCGTGCTGTAGTTCGCGAACCGCGCGTAATAATCGAGCAGTTCGCGCGCGGTCAGGTAATCGTAGAAATACGGCTGCTCGGGCAGGTAGCCGACTTCGCGGTGCATTTCGATATCGCCGATCGAGCGCCCTCGCACGCGCGCCGTGCCGCTGGTGGGGAAGATCAGTCCCATCAGGAGCTTGATCGTGGTGGTTTTGCCGGCGCCATTTGGGCCCAGAAACCCGAAGACTTCGCCCTCTTCCACCTGAAACGTCAAATTCTCCAGCGCGCGCCGCATTTTCGGGCGCCAGAATCCGACTGGAAAATCCTTGGTGAGTCCCTGAATTTCGATGGCCGGCGCACTCATGGCACTTATTATTAGTTCTTTTTCACGTGACGCGCGCGAATCAATTGCGCGCAGTTGCTTTGAATGCAAGCATCGCCCTCGTAGTGGAAGCCGGCGGTCACACCACTACCGGTAGACAATTACGACACTCGAACCCGAAGATTTTGTGGTTTGACGCCAATTAACGCTTGACAACTTTTCCACAACCTCCGATACTTCGCACCCAGACTCGGCAACAAAAGCGTGACCTGGTCGCCAGCTGCAGCGCCGACGGCCTCCTCGCGACAGCCAAACCGGGTTCAACTGAATAGCTCGAAGGACGCGCCTCAGACCGCGCCTCATTTTGCGCGGCTTAGCTGCGCTTTTCCCGCTTTTCAGCCAGGGGGGCGGACTTATTCGGGGGTCGAAGCGGTCCGCGTGGCTGGTTTCCCTTCATCTCGTGTATCGCTGATACACGCAACAAAACCTCGGGCCCGGTTGGGGGTATAATGGACCTAGCGTCCTCACCCGGCTGGCGTCTCGATTAAATACTCGGCGGCCTGCCTTCCGAAGGCAGGCACGACTGCCGCGCGGAGGCAGACGATGGCAGATACTCGGATGGTCCTGAATTCAAATCTCCAGACGGAAAAAACCACTAAACGCGCAACCGGTTTGGAATTCATGCGCCGGTTCACCGACGGGAAGGTGAATCCATTCGACGCGGTCGAATGGGAACGCCGCACCGCGATGATCGGCAACGACAAAGGCCAGGTGATCTTCCGGCAGGAAGATGTCGAAGTTCCCAAATCCTGGTCGCAGACGGCGACGAACATCGTCACGTCGAAATATTTTCACGGCAAGCTCAACACCCCCGAGCGCGAGACCTCGATCCGCCAGCTGATCGGTCGCGTGGCGGACACGATCGTTCGCTGGGGCGTCGAAGGCGGCTACTTCGCCAGCGCGGAAGCGAAGCATGCGTTCCACGACGAGCTGACCCACCTCCTCGTCGAGCAGAAGATGGCATTCAATTCGCCGGTCTGGTTCAACGTCGGCGTGCAGGCCAAGCCTCAGTGCTCCGCCTGCTTCATCAACTCGGTCCAGGACAACATGGACTCGATCATGAACCTCGCGAAAACCGAGGGCATGCTGTTCAAGTGGGGCTCCGGCACGGGCACGAACTTCTCCACTCTCCGCGGCAGCCACGAATTGCTTTCCGGCGGAGGCATCGCCTCCGGCCCCGTCAGCTTCATGAAGGGCTTCGACGCGTTCGCCGGCGTGATCAAGAGCGGCGGCAAGACGCGCCGCGCCGCCAAGATGGTGATCCTCAACGTCGATCATCCGGACATCGTGGAGTTTATCGAGAGCAAGACGAAGGAAGAGCGCAAGGCGCACGTGCTGATCGAGCAGGGTTACAACTCCTCGATCGACGGCGAAGCGTATTCCTCCGTTTTCTTCCAGAACGCGAACCATTCCGTGCGCGTCACGGACGACTACATGCGCGCCGCCGAGGAAGATCGCGACTGGTGGACGCACAACGTCAACGACGGCGAGCCGGCCGAGAAGTATCGCGCCAAGGATCTGCTGAAAATGATGGCCGAATCCGCCTGGCAGTGCGGCGATCCCGGCATGCAGTACGACACGACCATCAACCGCTGGCACACCTGCAAGTCCACCGACCGCATCAACGCGTCGAACCCGTGCTCGGAGTACATGTTCCTCGACGACACGGCCTGCAACCTGGCTTCGCTGAACCTTCTGAAATTCCTCGGCTCCAACGGCCAATTCGATAGCGACGGATTCCGCCACGCGGTGGACATCACCATCACCGCGCAGGAGATCCTGGTCGATAACGCCAGCTACCCGACGGAGAAAATCAGAATCAATTCGCACGACTATCGCCCGCTCGGCATCGGCTACGCCAACCTGGGCGCGCTGCTGATGTCGCTCGCGCTTCCCTACGACTCCGACGCCGGCCGCGATTTCTGCGGCGCCATCACCGCGCTGATGACCGGCGAATCCTACGCGCAGTCGGCGCGCGTCGCCGAGCGCATGGGTCCGTTCGGCGGCTACCCGCGCAACCGCGAGGCCATGCTCGGCGTGATCCGCATGCATCGCGATTCGCTCCGGCCGATCAAGGAAGAAAACGTCCAGCCGTCGCTGCTCCACGCGGCGCAGGAATCCTGGGACGCCGCGCTCGATCTCGGCGAAAAGTTCGGCTACAAGAATTCCCAGGTTTCCGTTCTCGCGCCCACCGGCACCATCGGCTTCATGATGGATTGCGACACCACCGGCATCGAGCCCGATCTCGCGCTGGTGAAGCAGAAGCGGCTCGTCGGCGGCGGCGTGATCAAGATCGTCAACAACACCGTCCCGCAGGCGCTCATGCGGCTTGGCTACGCGCCCGAGGACGTCGCCAAGATTGTCGATTACGTCGATGCGGAAGGCAAAATCGAAGGCGCGCCGGGACTCAAGCCCGAGCACCTGCCGGTTTTCGATTGCTCGCTTGCGCCGATGGGCGGCGGGCGCTCGATCGCCTGGCGCGGGCACCTGCGCATGATGGCCGCCGCGCAGCCGTTCCTTTCCGGCGCCATCAGCAAGACGATCAACATGCCGGAGGAATCGACCGTCGAAGACATCATGGACGCGTACACGGAGTCCTGGAAGCTCGGGCTCAAGGCCGTGGCCATCTACCGCGACAATTCGAAGCGCTCGCAGCCGCTTTCCGCCGCCGGCAAGAAGGAAGAAGAAAAAGCCGCGGCTCCCGCTGTTGCACCCGCTGCCGCGCCGGTAGTCGCCCCAACCGAAGCTCCCGCCCTGCAGCAGGAACTTTTCCAGGGCACCAAGCGCCGCAAGCTGCCTCCGGAGCGCAACTCGATCACGCACAAATTCTCCGTCGGCGGCCATGAGGGCTACATCACCGTCGGCATGTACGCGGACGGCCATCCCGGCGAAATCTTCATCAAGATGGCGAAGGAAGGCTCCACGCTTTCCGGCATCATGGATGCCTTCGCGCTGTCGGTTTCGATTTCGCTGCAGTACGGCGTCCCGCTCCGCGCGCTGGTCGACAAATTCGTCAACTCGCGCTTCGAGCCTTCCGGCTACACGGGCAATCCGCGGATTCGCTACGCGAAGTCGGTGGTCGATTACCTTGGCCGCTGGCTCGGCGGAAAATTCATCTCGCCGGATTATCTCGATAACGATGGCTCGATCGCCGAAGCGCCGGCGACGGTCGCCGTCGTCGCAGCGACGCCGGAGGCTGCCGCTCCCGCCGCCGGCCGCGTCGCTGAAACCGAAACCACCGCGCGCGCGCGCGCGGCGATCGAAGACGCGCCGTACTGCTCCGAGTGCGGCATGTTGATGACGCCCAACGGCAGCTGCTACAAGTGCTCGAACTGCGGCTCGACCTCCGGCTGCAGCTGAGCTGAATCTCATCGGCCGAAATAAAAGGGCGTCCGCCGCGGCGGACGCCCTTTTTTGTTGGCGGCCTACTAAAGTGTGTCATTCCGAAGCCCGACGCCGTTCAATCGGGCGAGGAATCTCTCTTCGTGTGTGGCATTCGCCGCGCAGTCAGCCCAAGAGAGCTCCGTCGGCGAACTGAACTGCGTTCGCTCTCGGGATGACAATTCACATCACGATGCCGGCGCGGAATTCTTCCGCAGCGACCGGATCGCCGAATAGCCCAGCAGCAGCACCGCAATGCCCATCACGATCCACATCATGTAGCGATTCTTCTCCGTCCACGGCCGCGGGTCCGAATAATTCGACGTTTCTTCCTCCGCGCCCAGCTGGCCCACCACAGCCACGTCTTCCTGTTCGGACGTGATCCGTCGCGACAGATCGTATTGCGGCGCCGCCGCGCGAGGCTGTCCATAAATCAGCCGGTAACCGCGCCCGGGCTGTTGCTCGAACACCATGTGCACCGGCGTGATGTAGAGCGACGGAATCACTCCGGGCAGCGGCGCGTCGTTTCCGTTCACCACGGTGATGCGCCAGTAGCGGGCCGTCACGTCGCCCGGCACATCCACGCGCAGATGCTCTTCGGCGGTGCTGTCGCGCCGGAAACGGTAGATTTCGCCGCGCGCCACCTGCGTCCACGTGATGCCGTCGGCGCTTGTCGAAATTTGGACGGCGCGGATGAACTCCGCCGGGTTCACCGCGAAGCGCACTTCCTGCACCCCCAGCGCCGGCGTGCCGAGATCGACGCGCCAGGAATTCTCTCCAGCGCGCCCGGTTGGGTCATCCACGATGTTTTCGTCCAGGAACGACCGCTCCGGCGCCTCTACCGTGTTGGAGAAAACCTGCGCCGAATCGATCGGGAATTTCTTGTCGCCGTCGAGCACGCGAATGCGCAGATAGCGCGCGTTGTTCGGCGAGTAGCGCGCCGTCTGCGTGCCTTCGCGGCTCTGCTGCCGGAACCGGAAAATCGGCGCGCGGTCGGCGACGCTCCGCCACTCGTGGCCGTCGTCGCTCGCCTCAACCGAAACCCATTCGATGAAATCCGATTCGGCCGTACGGATCTCGACGGCGTTGTGGAACGGCGCGGACGCGCCCACGTTGAGCACCAGCTGGGTGTAATTGCCGTGGGAGAAGCTGTTCTCGAGCACTTCCGTCGGCAGGTCCTTGGAGAGCGTAGAGCCCACCCGCGAGTAGCGCGCGTAGGGCACTTCGTTTCCCGCGTCATCGATGATGCGAAGATCGGGCAGCGACGTTTGCGCGTGGAGATACACGTCCTGCGGCAGACTCAGCCCCGCCAGCTTCACGGAATCCGTCGCGGGCAGTTCGATTGGCCGCGAATAGCGCCAGTTGGTCCACGCCTTCGGCAGCGGGGCCGCGGCCAGCGTGGCGGCGAGGGCAAGCAGCGCCGCGCCAACGATCCATTTCCGGGATGCACCTTTGTTCGCCATGGTCCTCAGGTCTTCTGCTTCGCAGCCGCCGACATCTTTTGATAGAAAAACGACACCGCGAGCAGCACCAATCCCAGCGCGAAAAACGAAACGATGCGGTAAAAGCGCGCCAGGAAAGACAGATCAAATATGAAAACCTTCACGATCGTCAGGCCCATCAGCGCCAGCCCCTGCCAGCGCAGCGCCGCCGATTTCCATCTGAATCCCGGCACGATCTGCGCCAGCGCGTACACCACCCAGAGCATCGAAAGCCCGAGCTGGGCCGCGAGCTGGCGATCGATTCCGAGCGACGGCATGCGCCAGAACAGTTCCCACAATTCGCGCGACAGCGCCACAAGAAAGCACACGTTCGCCGCGATCGCCAGGCCGAAATAGATGTGCGATTCGGGTGGCTGGATGTCGACCGGCGCGCGCCGCGCGAACGCGAACGCAGCGGCCGCCGCCGCGGCGCAAAACGCCATCGTGAGAAATCGCGCGTTCAGCAGAAACGTCGGCGATGGTCCCACGTGGATCTCCAATACCAGCAGCCGCATCGCCACGATCAGGAACATCAGTAGTCCCGGCACGCGCAGGGCCAGCATCGAGACGCGCAGCCCGCACCAGACCAGCACCAGCGCTTCCGCCGCCCACGCCAGCGTGATCCAGTGGCCGTCCAGCCGAATCGGGATCGCCAGCGTCGCGAACACCAGCGCCAGCCCGGCGTAGAGCAGGCGCGTCGTTTGCGCCTGTGCTTTCGCTCGAGCGCTCTTTTCCGGCAGCGCGCGCTCGGCCAGCAAGTGCGCGGCCGCCAGCACCAGCACGGCCAGCGTCAATCCCCAGCGATGCACCGGCCACAGCATCTGGCGCAGCGCGATCAAATATTGAAACGCGTTGGCGCCCACGAGGACCACTTCCAGAATGCCGGGCAGCGCGCCCTCGCGCAGACTTTGAACCGCCGGCAGCGCCGCGAACACCACGAAGAAGATCGTGGCGAAGAGCAAAGTCCGCGCCAGCTCGTCTGGGGTGTAAAAGTCGCCCCACCAGCCCCAGAAGTAGAAGATCGTCGACGCAAACAACAGCGGCGGCACGACCTTCCAGTCTCGCTTCCACGCGATCACCAGCATCGCCGCCGCGAGCACGGCCAGATACGTGAAGAGCACCACTTCCGCGTTCATGCCGGTGCTCACCAGCGTCGGCGTCAGCACGCCGCCGATCAACGCCAGCACCGCGATGCGCTGCGTGTCTCTGCCGATGGCCACGGCCGTCGTCACCGCCGTGACCACGATCATCATCACGAACGCCGGCGTCTGGCCGAAAAGCAGGTAGTAGTGCCAGCCAGCCCAGATCGAAAGGTAGAGAATCGCCGCGCCCAGCCCGGCGATTCCTTCGGAGAAATATTTGTACCCGCGGCCTAGGATCCACTGGCTCAGCGGGAACATCGCGCTCCCCGCCAGAATTCCCAGCGCCACGCGGCCGGTCGGCCCGATCCAGTTGTTGTCGAACGCGTATTTCAGGAAAAACGCGACCGCCAGAGCCAGCGCCAGGATGCCGACGTAATAGAACCAATGTCCCGCGATCATCGTTTCGACGTCCGAGTCGCCGTGCGCGCGGGATTCCGAGAGAACGCTAGCCTGAAACACCGGCTGAGCCGGCGCCATCGGTCGGCTTGGCTCCGACGCAGGAGGAGCCGCGGGCGGCGACACCCTCGGTTGCGGCAGTGCCGGCGAAGCCGGGACGGGAGGTGGCGTCGAAACAGCCGGCTGCGAAATCGCTTCGCGCGGCGTTGGCGCTTCAACGGGTTTCGCGCTCGCCGACACGCCCGTTTGCAGCGCCTTCTCGAGCGCGGAAATCTTCCGCTCGAGATCGAAGATTCGCGAAGTCAGCTTCGGTACTTGATCGACCAGGCCTTGCAGGCGGTTGACGCGTACGAATGCCACAATCGCCAGGATCGGCCCGACGAGCAGCACGACCACCACCAGTAGCTCGACAAGTGCTAGGCTGGATTCCATAAGGCCGCATCGCGGCGGAGAAAACTGCGCGTATTACAACACAGGCAAGTAACCGCGGCAATGGCAGCGCAGTTTACGGCGAGGGGAATTCAGGCGAATCGAGGCAAATAAAAAGGGGGCCCACCCGGGCCCCCGTCTTGCTCTTCCCCAAGTTCCGATTTCGGCGCGGCGAAACCGGCCCACCCCGGGATAAGAGACAGCCGGGCGGTTGATGTGCACGCAGCGTGCCACCTTCGCTCGCATTTCCGAGCAAAGCTATCTCTCGTACTTGCAATTAGTTACACCGCAGCGGGAGGCGAACTGCATACTCGAATGAATAATGAATCCAGTTTATGAAAACCAAACGTCCTGCTTTCTACATTCTTTGGAAGAACGCGGCGGCTGCAAACGCGAGCACCATGCACCTATCGATCGCGTGCCGGGAAATTTTCACACGCCGATGGAGGACTTTAGCGCGGCGGCCAGCGTTTCGGTCCAGCGCGCGACGTCCGCTTCGCGCTCGGCCTCGACCATCACGCGCGCCAGTGGCTCGGTGCCCGAGTAGCGCAGCACCACGCGGCCCGATTTGCCGAGCGCGCACTCCGCATCCTTGAGCGCCCGCGTCACCTCCGGCAGCGAATCCAGCGCCGGCTTCGACCGCACCTTCACGTTGACGATCTTCTGGGGAAAAATCTTCAAGTCGGCCACCAGCGACTCGAGCGGCCCCGCGATCGAAACCAGCGAAGCCATCTTCACCGCCGTCAGCATGCCGTCCCCGGTCGTCGCGTCGTCGAGGAAGAGGATGTGGCCAGACTGCTCGCCGCCGAAATTCGCGCCCGACCGCTGCATCTCCTCGAGTACGTACCGATCGCCCACGTCCGTGCGCGTCAATTTCAACCCGGATTTCTCGAGCGCGCGTTCCAGGCCCAGATTCGCCATCGTGGTGCCGACGATCGCGGGCCCTTTCAGCGCGCCCGTCGATTTCAGATAGCGCCCGACGGCCAGGAGCACGCCGTCGCCGTTCACGGGTTTCCCCGACGCCGTCGCAAAGATGGCGCGGTCGGCGTCGCCGTCGAACGCCACGCCCAGCGCGGCGCCCGCCTGGAGCACCGCCTGCTGCATCTTTTCCGGGTGCAGCGAGCCGCATTCGCGATTGATATTTCGCCCATCCGGCGTGTTGTGGATCGCCGTCACGCTTGCGCCAAGCGATCGGAAAAGCTGCGGCCCCAGCGCGCTGGCCGCGCCATTCGCGCAATCGAGCACGATCTTCATCCCGGCGAGCTTCGCGCCGGGCAGCAGCGCTTGCCGCAACCCGCCCAGATAGTCTTCGTGCAGCTTTTCGTCGCCGCTGTCGTTGAATTTCCCCGCGCCACCCGTCGCGCCGCGGCCCGTGCCGCCCGGCGCCAGAATCGCATCCTCGATTTCAGCCTCGACCGCATCGGGAAATTTCATGCCCGACGCGGAGATCAGCTTCACGCCGTTGTCGTGATAGGGATTGTGCGACGCGGAGATCACCACGCCGGCTGAAAATCCCTCGCGGCTCACCAGCCAGGCCACGCCCGGCGTGGTCAGCACCCCGGCGGAAACCGGCCTCGCTCCGGCGGAGCACAGCCCTCGGGCGATCAGCTCCGCAATGTGGGGCCCGGATTCGCGCGTATCGCGTCCGATCAAAACGCGCGGCCGCGACTCCTTGGCCGGCGCATGCGTGCGCAAGTACTCGCCGAGCATGAAACCGAGCCGCTCGAGCGTCGCGTCATCCAGCGGATACGTGCCCGGAATTCCGCGCATGCCGTCCGTGCCGAAAAGTTGTTTTGCCATGTAGCTGGATTTTCCTCGCCTGGGGCGAGCAGGCAATCGATTCTAGCATCGAGCGCGCGCGGCTCGCGGCGGGCTCTCTCGCGCGATTCGCCGAAAGCGTTACCATCGCGCCCGCGCGCTGCAGCACCCGTGTGTAAGCCGCGAAGAGCTGTGTTATCGTACGCGCATGCCGGTCGAGGAAACCAAAGTGATTTCCAGGAGTTCCGTCAGCTCGCGCATCATCGCGGCGGGAATCGTGATCGCATTCTGCTACTGGGCGTCGACCATCCTGGTCACGCTGCTCGTCGCCGTGCTGATGGCCTACTTCCTGGATCCCGTGGTCACCTGGCTGGAGCGCGTTCGCGTTCCGCGCGCGCTCGGCTCGCTGATCGTGGTGCTTTTGACGGTGGCGATCCTGGCCGTGATGGGATATTCGCTGATCGATCGCGCGGATCAATTCGGCGCCGACTGGCCGAAATATCGCGCCCCCTTGCAGGCCGCGACGCAGGCAGTCGAATCGAGGCTGGAGTCCGTCGAAAAGCACGTCTCGGAAATCGAGCCGACGCCGCGCACCGGCGAGCGCATCGTGACCGTCGGCGAATCGCACACGCTGCGCGACGTGCTCGTCGGCCGGCTCAATTCGCTCTACGAATTTATCCTGGCCGCGACGTTTGTTCCGTTCCTGCTGTTTTTCATGCTCGCCGCGAAGCGCCAGGTGTGGCACGCGACCATGCAACTTTTTGCGCCGGGCGAACGCACCGCCGTCCGCGATGCGCTTGCGGAAGTCACCCAGGTTTTGCGCAGCTACCTGATGGGAACCGCTCTCGTCGGCCTGATCCTGATCATCGCGAGCTGGCTGTTCTTCTGGGGCCTGGGTCTGGACTTCCCGTTCCTCACGGGTCTCGTCTCCGGCATCTGCAATCTGGTTCCGTACCTCGGCGTGATCATGTCGTGGGTTCCGCCGCTGCTGGTTGGGCTGAAGCAATACCACACGGTCACTCCATTCATCGGCATCTTCCTGATGCTCACGTTTTTCCACATCGTCACGGCGAACTTGCTGATTCCCGCGCTGGTGGGCTGGCGCGTGCGGTTGAACGCGCTGGCGCTGACGGTGGCGCTCCTGTTCTGGGGCTGGATGTGGGGCGCGATGGGACTGATTCTCGCGATTCCCATCACCGCGGTGCTCAAAGTGGTCTGCGACCACGTGGAAAGTTTGCAGCCCGTCGGCCGCTGGCTGAGCGCCTGATATCCCCGAAGAACGCGTCGGCACCCCCCGATTTTGTGTCGATTAGAATGTGCACCCATCGTTTGTTTTCAGCGGGTTACGGGCGTTTCTATTCGGCATGGGTGTCGATTAGAAAATGCCGCCGCGAATTCGCCCGAGCACGGCTCTAAGTTCGTCTTCGCCCATTTCCTGGAACATCCGGATCGCCGCGATTCCGGATGCTCCCGCCTGCAAACATTCCACTGCGTTCGCTTCATTGATCCCGCCGATCGCGATCACCGGAATGCGCAGGCTGCGGCAAACTTCGCCGAGTTTCGCGACTCCCTGCGGCGGGCCAAATTTCTTCTTCGCGGGCGTTTCGAAGACCGGACCGAAAAACACATAGCTTGCCCCCGCCTCTTGCGCCTGCCGCGCCTCTTCGAGACTGTGGCACGAAACTCCGACCAAGAAGTCCGCCGGCGCATGATTCGCGCGCAGCCAGCGAACCGCTTCGCTGGCCGGCACCGAGTTTGCGCCCAGATGCACTCCCGCCGCTCCGGCCGCCAGCGCCACGTCGAGCCGGTCGTTCACCACGACGGACACCACGCCGCTCGCCGCGGCAATCGCCGCTTTGGTGAGCGCCAGCAATTCGCGCGCCGTCATCTCGCGCTCGCGGATCTGCACCCAATCCACGCCGGCCGCCGCAGCGGCTCGGATTTTTGCGAGCAGCTTTTCGCCGGGTTTCTCAGTGCCGAGTGCTTCCCGGCTCGTGACGTAACAGACGATGGGTCTCACGGAGGTTTCTTACGTGCGGCTTGCGGCGGAATCCGAACGGCGCCGGAAGCTCTCGAGCGACATCAGGATGTTCATGAATCCCAGACCGGAAATCGCGCCGCGCATGTAGTGATTCTTCAGAAAAAAGCCCAGCGCCGGATACTGGTAGAGGAAGTAATTCGTTTCCCAGAAGTCCGACCACGGCACGAGAATCAACGCCAGCCCGAGCGTGAGCCAGCACAGGAGAATGATGATGCGCGCGAGCCGGCTCATCGTCGAATAAGGATTATGGGAGATTCTCGTTGGACTCGCAACCATCGTGAGGCGTGCACGCGGGTTTCTTGCCGGGCTTCGGGCAGGTGAAGAAGATGGCTACATTCCCGCGGGATGTGTCAGGCGCTAAAGCGCCATTCAACGCAGGTGATCTATGTCGGAGCTGAAGCTCCGACCCCCTAAACAGCCAGCACAACGGCGCCCTTATAAAAGCAGTGTCCTTAAGGAGAATCTCAACCGTCCCTCCGGGACTTACGGCTCCTATTTTCTTTGTTCCCGGCACTGCGCTGCGCTCCGCTCCGTGCCGGGCTAATTACAATCGCCGCTCCGCGGCTTGGGGCTCTTATTTTCTTTGTTCTTACGAAGCTCATGCGCTCTAGCCATCTGGCCGCTCGAAGAGAGATCCTTCGACTGCGGGACGGCACACCGAATCCGGTCACTCCGCTCAGGATGACGATGGCTCTGCCGAGACGAGAAGAGGGAACTAGTGCTTCTGGAGGGTGGCGATACGGTCGGCGACGTCGCGGTAGTCGATATTCATGGCGTAGACCTGGCGGAAGCTGTCGAGGGCCGCGTCGGCTTCGCCGGCCAGGTCGAGCGCCAGGGCGAGATCGTAGCGCAGCGCCATCACCGCCTCCTGATCGAGGCCCGGGATGTCCAGCGCCCGCTGATACCACAGCGACGCAATCTTCGCTTCGCCCTTGTCCATGAACGAAAGCGCCAGCAGCGTGGCGCAGTTCATCGAATACGGGAATGGCTTGCCCTTCTGCACGGCTTTCGCCACCTTCTGGAATTCTCCGATGGCTTCGTCGAGCAGGCCCATTTCGCGGTAGGCGATGCCGAGGTTGTAGTGCGTCTCGAGATCCTCGTCTTCCCCTTCGTCCATCTCGCCGAATTCGCTGCGGAATTCCTGGAAGACTTCGGCCAGCTGGTTCAGGCTCTCGCGTGGTCGGCGCGGGCGCCGGCTCGGATACCACCGGAGGCACGGGTGGCGGCGCGGCCGCTTTCGGCGCAGCCACCGGCGTTTCCATGTCTTCGACTTCGGAGGCCAGTTCGCTCAGGAACTCCTCGGTCGTCGCCGCGCCGTTCTTGCCCGCCGCGGCGGGCTCGGGCGTCAACTCCAGCTCGAATTCGACGTTGCCGGCGGGCGCGGGTTCAGGCTCGGCTGCCGGGACAGACGCAGCGGCTTCCTCGATAATTTCAAACGCAGGATCGAGCGCAGGCTCGGCGCTCGCCGCCAGCTCGACGATTTCGACCGGCTCCGGTTCCGGAGTCGCCTCGATCGTCTCCGGGACGATCGTCGCCTCCGGAATCTCAAACTCAGCTTCGAACTGCGCGGGCTCGCCCGCCACGGCGGGCAGGCCCTTGGCCACTTCGATCGGCGTGACCTCTGCCGAGGGCTCTTCGATTTCGATCCGCTCTTCTTCGGCTGCTTGTTGCTGCACCGGTTCGGGAACAGCGAGTTCCTGCGGCGCGGGAGCGGCAGCCGCCGCCGGCTCGGCCACTTCCTGCACCATCGCTTCCCATTCGTCGGAAAGGTCCACTTCCTCGGTTGGGACCGACGCCGCGAAGGGTTCCGGGGCCACGATTGGATCGAGCGGCTCGGTGGACGCAACCGCCGGTTCGGCGGCCGCAGGCTCTGCCTCGAATGTCGCGAGCGGAATTTCGAATTCGACCGGCGCCTGCGCGGCGGGTTCGGGCCGAACCACGGGACCGAGTTCGATCGCCGCCATCTCCTGAGAGGCCATCGCCACGGGCGCGGGCATCTTGACGACCGGCAATTCCTCGGCCGTGCTGCCCGCCAGGTTCTGGAATCTTTGCCGCAGTTCGGCGAAACGCTCGGTATTGACCGTGTCCTGCCGCTCGCGATGGATATGCTCGAGTTGCGCGGCCAGTTCGGCGGTGCGGCGGTCGTTGCCCGCTCCGAGATAAAGATCGAGCAGCCGCTCGAGGGTCGGCGTGTGGCGCGGAGCGCGCGTCAGCACGTTTTCGAGCAGCGTGGTCGCTTTCTGAGTCAAACCGTAGCTCGAGAAAAGGTCGACATCCGTGAGCGCCTGCGCGATATATCGCTGCGTCTCTTCGTCGTATCCTTCGTCGGCGGGACGCGTCGCAACTTCCGGCGCGGATTCCATCAAGCTCGCTTTCGCCGCGCCCTGTTCCAACGGAGCTTCTTCGAGGCGGGCAATCTCGGCGACGGGTTCCGGCTCCGGTTTGTCCGCCGCGGCGGACGGCGCTGCTTCACGCTTCCCGCCCTTGCGGAGCTGGTTGTAACGATCGATGAGCCGCTCGTCACCCTTATTGCGGTCGATCAGCTCTTTCATCAGATGTTCGGCGCGCGCCTGGTCTCCCGACGCGGCGTATGCGTCAACCAGCTGGCTGAGCGCGGCGTTCAGATGGAACGGGTCGCTGGTGTGGCGGCTGAAGTCGGCGAGCATTTCCAGCGCGTCGGTATGGCCCGGGAGTTTCTCGATGGCGCTCGTGAGCAGCTTCACGAACTTGTCCTGTTCGCTTGCCTCGATCATCGGATCGCGCAACTGGCTGAGCAGCGGCAGCGTTTTTTTCGCCTGGCCGTTCGCGATCAGCGTTTCGATCACGGTTTGCAGCGGTTTGGAATGCTCGCTTCCTCGCGCCAACTGCTTCCACGCGCGCGCCGCGGCCTTATCCAGGTGGCCCGCTTTCAGTTCGAGTTCCAGCAGCAGGTCGGTTACCTCGCCGCCCGCATCGGCCTCCGGATGGTCCTCCAGCAGCGCGATGGCCTGGTCGTTCTTTTGCCCCATCGCCAGAATTTTGGCCTTCAGCAGGATCGCCGGCGCGCTCGAAGCGTCCACGCCCAGCGAGCGCTCGATCAGCTTCTCCGCTTCCTCGCCCTCGCCGCGGTCGAACAGCCGGTGCGCGTAATTCAGATACGTCTGGGCCGCTTCCTTCTTCTGGCCCATCACGTTGTAAAGCTCCGCCAGCCGCATCTGCACGCGCGGATTTTCCGGCTCGACTTCCAGCAGCCGGTTCAGCACTTCGACGGCTTTCGGCGCGCGATTCGCCTTCAGGTGAACTTCGGCGATTTGCAGGAACAGCGGCCGCGCCTCGCTCAGCACGCCCTGCTGCACGTACAAATCGGCGAGCCGCTCGAGCGGCGCAAGCTCCGCCGGCGCGAGCTTGGCGATTTTCTTGTAAATCGCGATGGCCTTGCTGTTGAATCCGTCGTTCAGATAGACCTGCGCGAGCCGCTCGAAATATTCGATGGCCTGCGGCATATCGCCCTGGCGCGCGAACAGATCGCCGACGGTCATCAATGTCGCCTGGTCTTTGGGATCGTGCCGCAGGATTTGCTGGTATTCGCCGATGGCCTGGGCGACCTTGCCCTGGTTGAGGAATTTCAGCGCGCTTTCGAGCGCCTTATTTTTGTTGAAGGCCATGGATGGTCCCGCGTTCCCCAGGCCGCGCCTATCCCGGACCGTACATCTGGCGAGAAGGGTTGGCCAACGAGAAAGGTTAGCACGCGCGGAAAACCAGGGTCTATGAAGCGAGACGAGGTCAGTGCCGAAGGGGATAACAGGGAGAGAGGCCTTAGGCAGTACTCGGGTACTACTCGGCGCTTTTCGGCCGGCGAAAGGCTTCGCCCCCGACGCGGTCATTCTGAGCGGAGTGACCCGACATTTTTCCTTGGCCCGCTCCTGCGGGCCGTCAGGTCACGCAGTCAAGAATCTCTCTTAGCAGGCTGCGGAAAAAGGCAGTGAAGAGTGTCCTCCGGCGCTGAAGCGCATTGAGTGCAAGCCCTTTGTGTCGGAGCTGAAGCTCCGACCCCCTAAAAAGCGCCCTTTTTCCGCAAATTGTTAGATGTACCGTCGGGCGACGCCCTCACACGAAGAGAGATCCTTCGACTCCGCGTCCCGACCTGCCTTCGGCAGGAAGAAACTGCGTCGGGACGCTGCGCTCAGGATGACGCGCTGCCAGCTTCACATCTTCACTTCGCTGATTTGCACGATCGGCTGAATGTCCGTGTAATTCGGTATATCGCTCATGATCGCCGGCGCATTCGGGCCAAAGGTCTGTTGAAACGCCTCGACCGAATCGAACGTCAGGTGGCCGATGGCCACGTAGGTCATCGGCGCGCCCGGCTGGCCGCCGGCCAGGCCCTGCTCGACCGCCACGCTCTTGAGCGCCGGCCCGATCTTCTGCTTGATCATGGGAATGTGTTTCTCGAGGTAGTACTTCATGTCGAATCTGCTGCCGGGATTATTCGGGTAGAACACGCCGACCTTGATCATCGCTGATTCCTCTCGCGTGGAATTGAAATTGGCTCAGTCGCCGAATGCGGTGGCGGGAACATCGAGCGGCAGCGGCGCCTGCTCCGCGCCCGTGGCCCAGCAGCGGGCCTCGCGAACCGGCGCGTACGAAAACCGGTGCAGCGGCGTCGGCCCGTGCCGCCGGAGCGCGTCCAGGTGGTCCGGCGTGCCGTAGCCCTTGTTCTGCGCCAGCCCGTACTGCGGGTACATCTGGTCGAACTCTTCCATGCGCCGGTCGCGGTCCACTTTCGCCAGGATCGATGCCGCCGCGATCGACACCGACCGCGCGTCGCCGTGAATCAGGGCCTTTTGCTCGATCGGCAAATCGAGTTCGATCGCGTCGAGCAGCAGGTAATCCGGCAGCGGGTCCAGCCGCGAGATCGCCGCGACCATCGCTTGCCGGCTCGCCTGATAGATATTCCACGCGTCGATCCGGCTCGCGTCGATTTCCGCCACGGCCCACGCCAGCGCGTGCTCGCGAATGCGTTCCGCCAGCTCCGCGCGCCGCTCCGGCGGCAATTTCTTGGAATCATCCAGCCCGACGATGCGCCGCCGCGGATTGAGAATCACCGCGCCCGCCACCACGGGACCGAACAGCGAGCCTCGGCCCGCTTCGTCGAGTCCAGCGATGCGCATCCAGCCGCGCTGTCGCGCGTCGCGCTCGTACCGTGCCGAGCAGAGCCTTGCCATCGGCGGAAATTCTAACACACGCATTTCGCCGGCCCGCTCGCTTCGTGAGGAATTTTTCATCTTCCGCCACGCGCCAATCGCTGGAGGCGTGCGGCGCCCTGCCGATAAGCGCAGCGACACAAGACCAGAAGGACTTTGACGCTCGGCGCAAACAAAAAGGCCCGCACCGGCAAAACCGATGCGGGCCAACATTTTCAAATCCCAGTCTGACTATTCTTTCGAGCCGCTCGCCACGGGCGCAACGGTCGCCGCCCTTTCGACGCGCTTGATTCGCGCGGCCTTGCCCTTGCGCGCGCGCAGGTAATTCAGCTTCGCGCGGCGGACGCGGCCCTGCTGCACCACCTCGATCGACCCGATCATCGGCGAATGAACCGGGAAAATCCTCTCGACGCCGACTCCGAAACTCACGCGGCGCACCGTGAAGCTCTCGCCGCTCAGCTCGCCGCGGCGGCTCATTACCACGCCCTCAAACGGCTGGATGCGTTCCTTGTCGCCCTCGCCTTCCTTCAGGCGGACGTTCACGCGCACCGTGTCCCCGGGGCGGAAAACGGGGTGGTCTTTGCGAATTTGGGACGCCTGTACCTTTGCGACGATCGGCTTCATGTCAATTATTCCCGGCAGACCCGCTCAGGTGGGGCCAGCACACTACGCACAATCTCGAATTATATCGAAATCGCAGGCATATGCCTACCCGAAATTGCGCCGCCGTGGACGCGGCCGAAGCGCCGGAGGCGCGATTGTAATTAGCCCGGCACGAAGCGAAGCGCAGTGCCGGGATCAAGAGAAGAAAACGTCTCAAGTCCCGGAGGGACGATTGACGCAGCAACGGGACTCGTTTACCACGCTGCCGGGCGCATCCCGAAGGGCACGGCCGACGAAAGCCCCTCGATCTCGCGGATCTTGCCGCCTTCGATTTTGAAAAGCTGGGGCGCCATGAACGTGAACGCGCGCTGATACTCCGCGGGGACGGTGATGTTGCCGACGCCCGCGACTGAAACCGACTTCACATCGCCTTCGTTGTCGAAAAACGCGAGATTCAGCACCAGCCCCTGCTTCTCGTCCACTACCAGCGGCCGCGCGTCCCGAACTTTCGTAAAACCGCTGAAGAATCCGCGGTCGAGCTCCCCCGCGCAGCCCTCGCTGAACACGTGAAACGACGGCTGTGCCTTGTCCGGCGCCGGACCGTCCGGATTGTTCGTTGCCGCGAAGCCATTCTCCCGGCGCGCGCACTGCGCCGCGAACGCCGCGGCGGAGCCTTTGCCTTGCGCGTACGCGTCGAAGTAGCCCTTCGTCGCGCCCACAAGCTGATCTCGCGTTTCCGCCGTGCCGAGCGGCGCGAGCAGCGCCGCATCCGGCGAAATCAATCCCCTGGGATCGAGCTCATCGAACATGTGCGGCGTCATAATGCCGGCGGTATTAAGCCCGAGGCCGCCCTTCGGCCGCTTCTGCTCGCGCACCGTGATTGTTTCCAGTTCGGTGACGCGATGATCCTTTACCTTCATCCGCAGCGCGATCATGCCCACGAGCAAGCCGTTATCCTCGGTAATGTCACCGTAATACCCCGCCTCGCCGCTCGCCGGATCGGCCAGATACACGCGATACGTGCCACGCCCGGAGAACGTCTTCCACATCCCTTCGCCCAGTTTCACCGCCAGCTCGTTTTCCGTGTACTTCGCTTCCGGCGCCACCGCTAGATTGCACGCGCAGCGTGAGAGCATCGCGTCGAAATATTTGTCGACGAACTGGTAGAGACACTCGCGGTTGCATTCTCCCGGCAGAGCGGGCGCAAGCGGATAGGGCGCCCTCGTGAGGTTCTTCCCTTCGTCCGGCGCGGCAGTTGCCTGTGAAGCCATGCCGCAGATCGCCGCGAACATCACAGCGAGCATCGAAACTCGAATCAGTGTTTTGATCGCCATGTTTGTCATCGTCTGGTCTCGTCCCGGCCTAAAACGCGGGCTCCATGTTGAAGGGAATCTCGTACATCGTCATTTCGATCAGCCGGATGCTTCCTTTTTCGATCCGGTAGGCCTCATTCGACTGGTTCGTCCGCGGCGTCATGAAATACGGCGGCACTTTCCACACGCGCCCGTCGGTCAGGCGCGCTTCCGTGATCGTCCCGTCGAAATCGAGGAAAGCGTTGGCGAGCACGGCGCCGCGCTCCACGTCCGTCACCAGAAATCGCCGGTGCCGGCATCCCGTGGTGAAGCCGAGAAAGCCGAGCTTGTACTGGTCGGTGCAATTCATCGTGGTGAAGTCGCTGATGTCCAGGTCCGAGTGGCCGTAATTCTGCGGGCGCGGCTGGTTCGTCGTCCGCGTGGCGTCCTCGATGCGATCGCAATCCGGAGTGAATGCGTAGATGCCCTGGCCGTCGTTGAGCTGTAGCCCCTCGTAGTACATCCACGCGGCCTGATCGAGCGCCGCTCGCGTCTCACGCTGGTCCATCGGCACCGGCTGCAGCCAGAGCGGATCGGGCGCGCCCATTTTTTCGTAATTCGCCGCGCCGCGCGGATCGTGCGCGATGAACTGCTCGGCCTCGGTGATCTGCCCGTTCTGTACCTTGAGCCGGACGATCAGAATCGCGCCCACGCCGTTCTCATACACGACTCCGATGAATCCCACGTCGCCCTGCTCGGGATCGGCGAAGTAATGGATGTATTTTCCGCGCGCGCTGGCCGTGGCCCACAGCGCCTGGCCGATTTTCAGCGGCACGTTGTCCTGCGCGTACTTCACGTCCGCCGCCAGCGGCGCCTTCGACGGATCGTGCGCCACCATGGCGTCGAGATACTTGCTCGCGACGCCTTCCAGGCAGGTGCGATCGCACGCCGGCTTCGCCGCGGCAGCTTTCGCCGCCTGCGCCTTGGCAGGCGAGGCCGCCGCCGCGAAAATCATCGCGCACGCCGCCGCGCACATCGCCGCAATCACAAACGATCGAGCAGCCGACCACCGTTTGCTTTTCAATTTCATCCCCCTGTTGGAAATCCCCGCTGGACTAGCTGGACCCCACCCGTCGATGCTGATCCTGAGAGGCCACATCTTTTAGCTGAATAGTTCTGCGGAGTCAATCGCCCAAAGTCATAAAGCAGCTCTTAGCAGGCTACGGGAAAAGGCAGTGAAGAGTGTCCTCAGACGCTGAAGCGCATTGAGTGCAAGCCCTTTATGTCGGAGCTGAAGCTCCGACCCCCTAAAAAGCGCCCTTTTTCCGCAAACTGTTAGAGGTGGCCTGGCGTTCATTCGTCGGCTCCCAGCAAATCCGGGCGATTGCGCCGCGTCTTTTCGAGCGCCTTTTCGCGGCGCCAGCGGCGAATCTCCTCGTGGTTCCCGCCGACCAGCACTTCCGGCACATCCCATCCGCGAAATGTCTGCGGCCGCGTGTAATGCGGATAATCCAGAATCCCGCGCCCATTTTTTCCGGGCACGAGATTTGTGGGTCGCCGGTTCACCGGCGACAATTCAGCCGTTACTTCATCAGGGGCTTTAGCCCCTGAAGCTCCCTCCGCGCTGAACGACTCGTTCACCGTCGAATCCTCGTTCCCCAGCGCGCCCGGAACCAGCCTCGTCACCGCCTCCACGATCATCGCCGCCGGCAGTTCGCCGCCCGACAGGACGAAATCGCCGATCGAAAGCTCATCGGTCGCCAGATGCTCGGCCACGCGCTCATCCACTCCCTCATAACGCCCGCAGATCAATACGATCTGCTCGAGCTGCGCCAGCCGCCGCGCCGTTTCCTGCCGGAACATTTTTCCCGCCGCCGAAAGCAGCACAATCCCCGTGCCCGCCGGAACGCCCGCGCCAGCTTGCGCGTGGCCGCGATAAACCAGCCGCTCGACCGCCTCAAACACCGGCTCCGGTTTCATCACCATTCCCTCGCCGCCGCCAAACGGACGGTCGTCGACCGTGCGATGCCGGTCGTGCGTGAAATCGCGCAGGTCGTGGATGCCCACTTCGACCAGCCGCGCCTCGCGCGCCCGCCGCACGATCCCGTAGTCGAGCGGCCCGCCGAAAAACTCCGGAAATATGGTGATGATGTCGAAACGCATTGCGCTAATCCTACCCCAGGTCGGAAATCGATGAGAAACGAGTCCTACGCGTTCAAATCGCGGAGGCCTTCGGGAAGCACCACTTCGATCGCGCGCGCCGCGGTGTCCACGCGCCTGCAAATATCCTGCGCCAGCGGAATCAGCAGCTCGCCGCGCGGCGAATCGACCACCAGAATCGGCGTCCCGGCAATCCCTTCGCCAGTCGTCTGCACGTCGCTCACCCGCCCGATCGTCGCGCCTGCTTCGCCGTCAAGCGGGCCCGCCTCGCGCACTTCGCAGCCGACGAGATCCGCGATGTAATAGCTGCCGCCGGGCAGCGGCATGCGCTCGGCGAGCGGAATCTGCACGTCGAGCCCGACAAGTTTTTCGGCATCGGAAATCGAATCGGACCCTTCGAAGAGAAATATCGCCTGGCCGCCGCGGCTCTTGCTCAGCCAGCACGAACGCACGGCCACGCGCCGCGCGTCATCGTTATGACCATCGCGGCGCTCACCGCGCAATTCCACAAATTTCAGGTCTTTGAACCGCTGGGGGAAGTCCGAGAGGATTTCGCAGGCCACTTCACCGCGCCGCCCATGCGGTCGCAGGACGCGCGCCACGGTGACTCTGTCGGTTTCTTGTGGTTGCTGCGTGTCCACTTATTCCAGAATTTCGAGTGTAAACCTTTTCCGCAATTTCATCCCGGCGGCGCCCAGCAGCGTTCGGATCGATTTCGCCGTTCGCCCCTGCCGCCCGATCACTTTGCCCAGATCATCAGGATGCACCCTCAGTTCCAGAACCGTTACCTGCTCACCGTCCACTGCATTCACGACCACTTCGTCGGGATGATCTACGAGAGCCTTCGCGATGGCTTCCACAAGTTCCCTCATTACGATTCCTCCACAGCCTGCCGTGCCCAGCGGAGAAACGCGCTCGAGCGTGTACAAGTAGTACGAACAGGGCCTTCTGTGGTAGACGCGTCAGGCGGGCTTCGGGTTGCTGCGGATCAGGCTCCGTACGGTGTCGCTGGGCTGGGCGCCCTTGCCGAGCCAGTACTGCACCCGGTCGTGCTCGAGTTTCACCGCGGCGGGCTTTTTGAGCGGATCGTATGTCCCGACAATCTCCACAAAACGGCCGTTGCGCGGCCGCGTCTTCTCCGTCACGACCACACGATAGTAAGGGCGCTTCTTCTTGCCGATTCTGGCAAGGCGTATCGTCAACACTAGAAATTCCTCCCCAATTGAATCCCACTAGTATAGCGGACGCGCCCCGATTCACCAATCGCTATTCCTGGGAGCGCCAATCTCCCGATTGGCGTTTTTGCCCAGATGCTTGGCGCCGAGTCAACTGTCTGCCTCAATCGCGCAATGCCACCTTTCGCAGGCCAATGTGGCCGGATACACGGGGTCGGATTGCAGCTATCATTTCCGCGAGAGGCTGACATGCCTGACATTTCGATTCGCCCCGCCGCGCGCGGCGATCTGCCGCGGCTCACGGAAATCTACAACTACTACGTGATCCACACGCCGGTCACCTTCGACGTCGAGCCCTACACCGTCGAGAAGCGCGCCGCGTGGTTCGATCAATTCGGCGCGACCGGCCGCCACCGCCTGATGGTCGCGGAAGAAAACGGCCGCGTGCTCGGCTACGCGGGAACGATGCGATTCCGCCCCAAGGCCGCCTACGAGACGACCGTCGAAACCACCATCTACTGCGACCAGCAGGCCATCGGCAAACGCCTCGGCTCGCGACTCTATGGCGCGCTATTCGACGCCATTAAGGACGAAGACATCAACCGCATCGTCGCCGGCTACACGCTGCCCAACGACGCCAGCGCCGCGCTGCACGCTCGCTGCGGATTCAAGCCGGTCGGAATTTACACCGAGGTCGGCCGCAAATTCGGCCGCTACTGGGACGTCCAGTGGACCGAGCGCCCGCTGAAACTCCCGTAAGCGCCGCGCGACGCGAATCTACGAAACATTGTCATTCCGAAGGCCCGAGCCGTCCATCGGGCCGAGGAATCTCTCTTCGTGTGAGGCGTTCGCCGCCCGGTCGATCCAAGATGACAACCCCTGTTAGGCGTCATTTCAATCCGGCGAATTTGCCCAGCCCGCGCATTTTCATCTTCGCCATGCTGCCGTACTGCTTCATCATCCGCCGCATGTCGGAATACTGCTTCAGCACCTGATTCACTTCCTGCACGGTGGTGCCGCTGCCGCGCGCGATGCGCTTGCGCCGCTTGCCGTCGATGAGGTTGTCGTTGGCGCGCTCGGCGGCGGTCATGGAATTGATGATCGCTTCGGTGGACTTCAGCATTTTTTCGTCGATTTGCGCGTCCTTGGGGATTTTCGCGAACGGCCCGACCTTCGGCAGCATGCCCATCAGCTGCTCCATCGAGCCCATTTTGCGGATCTGCTGCAGCTGGTCGCGAAAATCCTCGAGCGTGAACTCGTTTTCGCGCAGCTTGCGCTCCATTTCGCGCGCCTTTTTCTCATCGATATTCTTCTGCGCTTTTTCGATCAGGCCGAGCACGTCGCCCATGCCCAGGATCCGCCCCACGATGCGGTCCGGCACGAACGGTTCGAGCGCGTCGTATTTTTCGCCCACGCCCACGAACTTCACGGGCGCGCCCGTCACTTTGCGGATCGAAAGCGCCGCACCGCCGCGCGCGTCGCCGTCCATTTTCGTGAGGACCACGCCGGTGACGCCCAGCCGCTTGTGAAATTCGCCCGCCGACCGCACCGCGTCCTGCCCGATCATCGCGTCCGCCACGAACAGAATCTCCGTCGGGTTCAGCTCGCGCTTCAGCATCTGCAGTTCGGTCATCAGTTCGTCGTCGATGTGCAGGCGGCCGGCGGTGTCCACCAGGATCACATCGCACGCGGAAAGCTTCGCCTCGCGCAGTGCGCCGCGCACGATTTCGAGCGGCTTGTCCGTGCCCGCGCCGGGCCAGATCGGCGTGCCGGTGGCCTTGGCCACTTGCGCAAGTTGCTCGCGCGCTGCGGGGCGGTAGACGTCGGTCGAGACGACGATCGGCCGGTGCCCGTGTTCCGCGAGCCATTTGCCGAGCTTGCCCGTCGACGTCGTCTTACCGGAGCCTTGCAGGCCGCAGATCAGCCAGACCGACGGCGGCCGCGAGCTGAATTGCGGACGCACCTCGCGTCCCAGCAGCTCGGCCAGCTCGTCGCGCACGATTTTGACCACTTGCTGGTCGGGCGAAAGCTGCAGCAGCACGTCCGTGCCCAGCGCCTTTTCGCGCACGTGCGCGATGAATTCGTCCGCGACGCCCAGGTTGACGTCGCCTTCGAGCAGCGCCTCGCGGATTTCGCCGAGCGCCGCGTCGAGATGCTCCGCGGTCAGCTTGCCCTGCCCGCGCAGGTTCTTGAACGCGCGCTGCAGCTTTTCAGTTAGGGTTTCGAACATTGGGCCTCGCCGTCCGTTTTCATTCTAAGTGGCGCGCAAAAGACGGTCAAACAGGCAATCCCGATTCTTTGGCGATTAGGCATGGTCGCCGGCTTTTGTTTTCTGCGAGTTAGGAGCGACACAAACTCCGGACTTTGGCGATTAGGAATCGACTGTGGGTCCACCTTTGCCCTGCGGGCGTCGGCGCCGTGCCGCGCTGGTTGAGGCGCCGTGCTGCCTGGCCCCGCGCCGTCAATTCCGAGTTTGTCGATCCACACCATATCGTCGCGACCAGCCTAACAGGGCGCGTGGACGTTGCAAGTAGGGAATCCCTGTGGACTTCTTGCCAATCAGATAGATTAGGGGCGGAAATCGTTGGAGGTGATTTCATGGCGAGAATTGAAGGCGTGGATCCGAAGAGAACTTCGTTTCTGATGCGGCGGGTGTTCAAGCGAGTCCGCAAGCTGCTGGGGAAGGATCTGACGCCGCAGAAGATTCAGGCGCGGGTGCCGCGCGTGTTCTGGGCGGGAATCATTTTGGAGATTCTGCTGGGGCAGAAGGCGAAGGTGTCGCGGAGGTGGCGGTCGGTCGTGCAGCTGCGGACGGCGGCGCGCGTGGGGTGCCCGTTTTGAATCGACATCAATTCTGCCGGAGGCAGAATGCAAGGCTTGAGCGACGATGAGATCGCTGCGCTGCTGCGGGGCGATTTAGAAAAGTTTGCAGCACCCGAACAGGCGCTGCTCCAGCTGGCGGATGCGCTGAGCGGGGCTCCAGCGAACGTGAGCGACGAGCTGTACGCCGAACTGCGGCGGCATTTTACTGAAGAGCAGCTGATCGAGCTGGCGGCCGACGCGGCGCAGGAAAATTATCGCGCGCGGTGGAACCGGGTGTTCGATGTGGGGAGCGATGCGCTGTACTGCGCGATTCCGGAGAAGTAGATTCGTGCGGTTAATGGCATTGAGAAGAGCGAGCAAGGCGGTGCCCGGAAGATAGTCGGCGCTCGCTGTCCAGCCGGGAAGATTCCTGACACTTCAGACCGGGGACATCCCTGACACTTTTTCCTCGGATGCGTCGAGGGGAAGGGATGCAAGGGAAGGGGAAGCTTCCCCTTCCCTTGCCCCAGCCCCGGAGAAATCCTTTCCTTTGAACTGCGGCACGATCACCCGTGCGTGGCTGTCGAAGCACGCAATCGGGAATCTCGTAAAGTAAACGGTATAGAACCGATCGTCCAGCGGCAACAAGCCGATCGGCTCCTCCGTCAGCGCCTCGCTCAAAAACACGTGCTCGCCCTTCCAGCGAAACTGGCCCCGCTCCGCCACGCGCCGCACCTGGAAGGCGCTGCCATACTCCGGCTCGGGAACGCGCGCCGGATAGGATCGTCCCGACCGCCGGTACACCGAACCCGGTGTTTGCTGCCCCAGCGCTTCATGGGGCCGCTCCTCGTTGTATTCGCGGCGAAAGCGGTCGAAGGCCCGCTGCTGTGCCCGTGGGTCGGCCGCTGGCGGCGAAGCCGTTTCCTGTTTCAGCGTGCGATGCATCCGCTCGTGCCGCCCGTTCTGTTCCGGATGTCCGGCGGCGATCCGCTCCGGCACGATCCCCAGCTTCATCCACCACACCGCCAGCCGTGACAATCCAGCGATCGCCCGCGATGCAAACGGCGCACCGTTATCGGTGCGAATCGCTTGGGGCAGACCGCACTCGCGAAACGCCGCCTCGAAGATCGCTCGCACCTGCTCCGTGTTGGTCTTTTCCACCTGCTGGCAACGCAACAGGTAACGGCTGCACGCGTCGCTGATCGTCAACGGATCCACCCGCTTCCCGTCTTGCGTTTCAAACCAGCCTTTGAAATCGGCGCACCACACCCGGTTGGGCGCGTCGGCCGAGGCAAACGGTTCGGTGTAAGGCGGCGTCCGTCGCCGCTTCTTGCGCGGCACCACCAGCCCCTCCCGCGCCACCATCGCGCCGATCGTGCTCGCCGCCGGCCACGCTCTGTTGGGAGCTTCCCGCTCCAACACCCGTTTCAGTTTCCGCGGCCCCCAGCTCATGTGCGCACGCCGCAGCTCCAACACCGCTTCCTCAACCCGCTTCGACGTCTGGTTCGGGTGACGCTGGGGCGCCCGACCTCGGTCTCGTAGCGCCTCCAGCCCTCCCTGCTCGTATCGCCGCAGCCAATAGTAGCCGGTCTCCCGCGCGATGTCGTAGATCGCACATAAGTCCGTCATCGTATGCAGACCACGCTCATACTCCAAAACGAACCGCATCCTCTCGTCCACCACACTGCTCGCTTTCCAGGGCATGTCTTGCTTCTACACGCCCCGCTAACTCGCAGTGTCAGGAATCTCCCCGGTCCAATCTGTCAGGAATGTCCCCGGTCTGTACCTCGCACGAGCACAGACAAGAGTGTCTGTGCCACCCAAACCAACTCCAAGAGCTAGGCGGCGCCGGCGCGGTTTTTGGGTGCGACCATGTACGACGCGACTTCGGAGGTGGGGGCGGCGTGGTCGACGAAGGAGAAGGTGCCGCGGTCCTTCATTTCGCGGGCGGCGGAGAGCAGGCCGGCCAGCGCGACGCGGGCGAGCGCGCCGCCGAGGCTGATGCGGCGCACGCCGGCTGCCGCCAGATCGTCGACCGAAGATGTAAAACCCTTGATGCCGGCGAGGACGTTGACCGGGCGCGGGGCGAGCGTGGCGCAGACCTGTTTGATGGCGCCGATGCCCGCCACTCCGGGCACGACCGAAGAACCGAGGCCGGGCGCGTAGAGGACTTCGGCGCCGGCTTCGGCATAGGCGCGCAGGCGGAGAAGCGTGTCGTCGAGGTCGTGGCGGCCGTGCAGGAAATTTTCGGCGCGCGCGGTGAGCGTGAAGGGAAACGGCAGCGAGCGGACAGCTTCGGCTGCCGCGGCTACGCGCTCGACGGCGAGGCCGTGATCGTAGATCGGGCGGCTGTCGTCGCCGGAGGCGTCTTCGACCGAGGCGCCGACGATTCCCGTGGCAGCCGCGAGGCGAATCGTTTCCGCGACGGTCCTGGGATCGTCGCCGAAACAGTTTTCAAGGTCCGCGGCGACGGGCAGATCGGTGGCGTCGGCGATGAGGCGGCAGTGGGCGATCGCTTCGTCGCGCGTGACCATGCCGTCGCGGCGGCCAAGGGTGAAGGCGAAGCCGGCGCTGGTGGTCGCGAGGGCCTCGAAGCCGAGTCCGGCGAGAATGCGGGCGCTGCCGGCGTCCCAGGGATTGGGGATGATGAAGGCTCCGGGTCCGGCGGGCTCGATAGACGCGCCGACTTTCGCGGGGAGTTTGTGCAGGGCGCGGAATTTCAGGGCTTTTTCGGCAAGCGTTGGGCTCATGGAAGTTTCCCTTTCCCGGCGGGCGGGTTCATTTTAGGCGACGCGATGGGAGCGGTCAAACACACGAAAAACAACTACCGAACCACAGAGGACACGGAGCAGGCACAGAGTTCACAGAGAAACCAGGATCCACCGCAGAGACGCGGAGGCCGCAGAGAAGACGATGCAAGAGCTTGCGGAACGCGCGGGGCGCTGCGAGAATGCATGGCCATGGGGACCAGCAAAGTGGTGGGATCACGCGGACTATTTCCGAAAGCAGAGTGGCCCGAGCCGCGCCAGACGGGCATTCTTTCGTCCATCGAGATTCGAGAGCTGATACGCAACCAGAAGATTCGAATTGGCGAAGGCTTCGATGAGTCCCAAATCCAACCTGCGTCGATGGACCTGCGGCTGGGAAACATCGCGTATCGCGTGCAGGCAAGTTTTCTGCCGAGCAACGCGTCGTCGATCGAAGCGAAGATCCAGGATTTGAAGCTCGCGGAATACGATTTGACGAAACCGACGCTGCTCGAGCGGGACGCCGTGTTCGTGATTCCGGTGGTGGAGCAGCTGGCCCTGCCGTTCGACATCGGCGGCGCGGCGAATCCCAAGAGCACGACAGGCCGGCTGGATATTTTCACGCGCCTGGTGACCGAGGGCGGCAACACCTTCGAAGCTCACGAACTCCAGTTCGAGCAAGTCCCGAAGGGATACAAGGGCAAGCTGTACGTTCAGGTCGTCTCACGCACGTTTCCGATCATCCTGAGCGCGGGCGCAAAACTGAACCAGTTGCGATTCGTGCGCGGCAATCCGCCGCCGGCGACGGACAACGCGCTGCAACGATTCGAGAAGACGGAGGGGCTCGTCTACTATGAAAATGGCGACGCGCCGGCGAAAGCGATCCTGGACGCGGGGCTGTTGATGTCGATCGACCTCGTGGGGAGCGGCCCCGGGAGCGTGGTGGCGTACAAGGCCAAGCGGAATTGCCGGGCCGTCGACCTGAGCAAGGCGGGCGCGCACGATGCGGCGCAGTTCTGGGAAGCGATCGCGGCGCCGGCGTCGCAGCGGCTGGTGCTGGATCCCGGCGATTTTTATATTCTCGCGTCGCGCGAGCGGATCAGCGTGCCTTCGAATTGGGCCGCGGAGATGACGCAGTTCGATCCTTCGATCGGCGAATTCAGCGTGCACTACGCGGGATTTTTCGATCCCGGATTCGGCTACGGGCAGGCCGGAGAAATTAAAGGCACGAAAGCGGTGCTCGAAGTGCGCGCGCACGAAGTGCCCATCCTGCTGGAAGACAGCCAGGTAGTGGGCCGGCTGATGTACCACAAAATGGCCAGCGTGCCCGACAAGCTCTACGGCCAGGCCATCGGATCGTCCTACCAGCAGCAGGGATTGGCGCTGAGCAAGCAGTTCAAAGTCGCGTCCGCCACGGCGGACAGGCCCGGCGCGTCCAGCGCGTACTCCGCCCGCCGATAAGGATTTTGCGGTCGCAACGAGCTTGACTCGGCGCGCACGCGGGGCCAAGATCAATTTGCCTGGCCTTCAGCCGTCCCTCGAAAAGACCACAAACTGTCGCGTAGATTCGAGAATCCTGGTCCAATAAAACTTCATCCGATCGATGTCGGTATAAAAGGAGACATCCATGTACGTCGTCACGGGAGCAACGGGAAACAGCGGGCACGTGGTCGCGGGATATTTGTTGTCGCGTGGGAAGAAAGTTCGCGCGATCGGTCGCAGCGAGGAGCGCTTGCAGCCGCTGGCCGCGCGCGGGGCGGAGCCGTTTGTTTGCGACCTCGCGGACGCGGCGGCGCTGGCGAAGGCGTTTGCAGGAGCCGAGGGCGTCTACGCGATGATTCCGCCGAAGATGGACGCGGAGAATTATCGCGCGCACCAGGACCACATCGCCGCCGCGATCGCCGCCGCGCTGGCGGAATCGCGCGTGAAGCATGTCGTTTCGCTCAGCAGCTTCGGTGCGGACAAGAACGAAAAGACAGGCCCCGTAGTCGGGCTGCACATCATGGAAGAAAAACTGAATCAGATTCCCGGCTTGAACGTGCTGCACGTGCGCGCCGGATATTTCATGGAGAACACGCTCGCGCAAATCGGCATCATCAAGCTCCTGGGCGTGACGGCGGGTTCGCTGCGGCCCGAATTGGAAATCCCCATGATCGCGACGCGCGATATCGCGGCTTTCGCAGCGGAGCGGCTGGCGCGGCTCGATTTTAGCGGCGCGCAAACGCAGGAGCTGCTCGGGGAGCGCGACATCAGCATGGCGGAAGTGGCGGGGATTATCGGCCGGGCGATCGGCAGGCCGCATCTTTCGTACATGCGCGTGCCGAACGAGCAGGTCGTCGAGGCGCTTACTCAAATGGGCGCGTCGAAGAGCACAGCCGACCTGATGATTCAGATGAGTGACGCGATGAACGCGGGGCACATGGCCGCGCTCGAAAAACGCTCGAAGGAAAATTCCACGCCGACTTCATATGAAACATTCGTGAAGGAAGAGTTCGCGCCGCGCTTCCTGGGCAAGCCCGTCGCCGCCTAGGCGGGCCGGCGGCCGCGTAAGGCGCATTGCCGCGGTGACAACGTGGCTGCGATGTCCGATTGCCTGCGCGCGAGCCCGCCCGTATCATTGCGCGCATGTTAATCGAGCGATTTGCTCGGGCGTGCCGCGAGGAGTTTCAAAAGGCGCGGCGCGCGATTGTGGCTGCGTATGAACTCGTGCGCGCGGCAGACGAGCGGGCCCTGCAAACGCTGTTCATGTTCTTCCATGATCGCTGAAGCGCCTAGCGGCCGCTTGGGCTTGCCTCGCTACAGCAGCCTCCCGCAGAAGTACTCGTAAAAGCACTGGTCGGCCCAGTAGCTCAGATGCGCGAGCACAGGCACGGCGTAATGAAACTGACGCTGGTGGTCCGGGCGATAAAACTTCAGCTCCGAGCTCACCGGGTCCATGAACGCCCAAGCATTGAGCCACACAATCGGATCGGGACAGTTGTCGAGCTGCTTGAACGAATAGTTGAAGCGGAATTTGCCGTAGTTGCGCCCGGCGCCGACCCTGCGGAATGAATGTAGCATGGCCAGGATCTGGGCGCGGACGGACTGGTCGCGCTTCACACGCTCGCGGAAGAAATAGAAAACCTTGTCGAGCGGCGAGCCGAAAGTGACGAGCCCTTTCAGTCTTTGGAGCTGCGCCGCGGACAAGTCCGGATTGGGCGTGTCCCATGGCGGCCCGGGAGCCGCGTTGACTTGCTCGATCAACTCGTTGATCGAGTCGTAGGCGATAACGCTACCGAGCGAATGGCCGGCGACGATCACGCGATCATATTCGCCGCACGCGAGCAACAGCCTAAGCGCGGCAGTCGAGCCGGCCAGAATGGCGTTGCGCGCCGCGTAGTTCTTCGATTTCGCGTCCATGTCAGTGTAAACGGCGACGTCGGCGACGTACGCAGTAAGGGCGTAGGAGACGATCGTGGCGACCGCAGCGCCCACGATCGGTGTCCAGCGGCCATATCCAAAAATTCCGGCGAGAGCGTCGAAACCGACGTAGAGCCTAAAATGAAAATCGATCCACAGCGCCGCTGCCAGAAACAGGACGGCGAACAGGACGTCGCCGGCCAGCCAAATCGTGTCCGAGAGATCATCGATGGCATCTCCGGGATGCCGCTTCCACTCCGCTAATTCCTGCAGTCCAAACCAAATCATTAGAAAGCCAAGAAAATAAAGCAGCAAAATGCCGACATGCGCAGGCGTGAGGAACTTCAGCACTTGCGGCGTGAGGGTCTTCAGCGCGCTGGTCCACGATCTGGCTGGATTGGACAACCACCCAAGAAGAGCGGCGATGCCCGCCATGAGCGGCACGTATAGGAAAACGAGGCGGCGGAGCTCACGCATGAAGATGTCCAGAGACCCTCGAAGGACGCCCATTTTCGTGGCACCCGGCAGCCGCATCTGGAGCTCCAGGTCATCGGCAAAATATCGTAGCGGCTCGAAGTCGGTCCGCAGCACCCACTTCAGCGTCTGGGCGGCGCTCAATTTGTCCTCGGTTTCCGGCGCCCAGTAATACTCGAAGAGATCGATGAATTGCGGAGGCTTGGCGGCGGGATCTTGCGCGGCGCCGGGCGGCGGGCAGTCCGGCGGCGTGGCATCGGGAGGGAAAAAGCCGATGCGCATGCCGACCTGCGTCCAGTCCTTATGTGCAATTGCGATGGGGCAAAGCTTCGCGTTCAAGCCGCGGGTTTCAGTGAAATGCGTGAAGACACCGCGCGCGAAGCTATCGAGTGTCTCGTAGGGATTTTGTTCGCCGATGCCGTGGATCACAAGCATGGCCTGGCGATCGCTGCGCAAGCGGGGAGGAGGCGCGGCCGGGGCAGGGGTAGCCATGACAGACTCCTTCTGCTAATGGAATATGGACTTCATGGCCCGGTAAATGGCGCCCACTATATCACCGGGGGCGGTTGGTGGGGGAATTTCAATCGAGAAAAATTGGGAGGCAGAGAGGCGGCTCGACGTGGAAATCGAGGCGCGCGATTTCGGCGAGGGCGCGTTCGAGCACGGCGCTGTCGCAGGCTTCGAGCGTCATCACGAACGGCAGCGCGGAATGCGGGAAGCCGGGTTTTTGCAGCAGCGCGTCGAGGCTGAGTTCGTATTTCGACAGGATCGCGGCGATCGCGGCGACGATGCCGGGGCGGTCGCGCACCACGAAGCGCAGATAGTGCGGCACGGTGAAATCGCCGTTCACCGAATCGGGCACCTCCGCCGCGCCCGGCAGCACCTCCTGCGGCGCGCCGGCGCTGCGCACGATCGCGTAGAGATCGGAAATCACGGCGACGGCGGTGGGATCGCCGCCCGCGCCGTAACCCGAAAAAATCATCTTGCCGCCGAATTCGCCGGTGGCCGTGACGATGTTCTGGCTGCCCTGCGCGTGGGCCATCAGCGACGCGGCGGGAATCAGCGCGGGCTGCACGGCGGCGGCGAGACGCACGCCTTTGTTCGTCAGCTTTTCCGCCACGGAAATCTGGCGGATGGTGCAGTCGAGGCCGGCGGCGTACATGAAATCGACGGCGGCGACGGAGCTGATCGAGCGGCAGGGAATCTGCTTGCTGCTGACGCGCAGGCGCAGTCCGGCCTGCGTGAGGATCAGAAGCTTCGCGCGCGCGTCCATGCCGTCCACGTCCGCGCTGGGATTGGCCTCGGCATAGCCGAGCGACTGCGCCTCTTTCAGCGCAGCGTCGAAGCTGGCGCCGTCCTTTTCCATTTTCGTGAGGATGAAATTGCAGGTGCCGTTGAGAATGCCCGCGATTTTGAAAAGGCGGTCCCCGGCGAGTCCTTCCTGAATGCCGATGATCGCGGGAATGCCTCCCGCGACGGATGCGCCGAATTCCAGGCGCTTGCCCATCTTGCGCGCAAGGTCGAGCAACTCCGGACCATGCTCGGAAATCAGCAGCTTGTTCGCGGTGACGACGGACTTGCCGGCGCGCAGCGCCTTGCGCACCCATTCGCCGGCGGGTTCGAGGCCGCCGATCAGCTCGACGACCACGTCCGCGTCGGAGGAGAGCACGTCGTCGATATTTTCGGTCCACTTGATGTTCGCGGGCAGCGAGTTGATCTTTTTCTTCTTGATGCCGCGATTGAAAATGTGCGTGAGCACGATCGGGCCGCCGGGCTCGAGGGACAGAATTTTCGCCACGGACCGGCCCACGGTGCCGAAACCGACGAGGGCAACTTTCAGGCGACGGTCCGCCACCGCCGATTTTCTCGGGGCGCGGGACTTCGCAGTTTTCGATTTCGACGGGCGCGATTTGGCCAAGGAACTTTTCCTCCGGATCGATACTCATCGTATCAGAGGGTGCATGGCAGCTAAGTGAAAAACTCGAACTGAGGCTTTCGTGTGACCCGTTCGCCACCCGGTCGATCCAAGAAGATCCCTCGGCGGACTGAACTGCGTCCGCCTTCGGGATGACAGCGTTTGCGTTGTTGCCCTCGTCTAGCAGGCTGCGGAAAAAGGCAGTGAAGAGTGTCCTCAGGCGCTGAAGCGCATTGAGTGCAAGCCCATTATGTCGGAGCTGAAGCTCCGACCCCCTAAAAAGCGCCCTTTTTCCGCAAACTGCTAGTGTTGCGTTTTCGTCTTGTACGCGCCGGACTCGATTCGCGCGATTCTGGGAATCGCGGCTCGGAATTATTCGGCGTCGAATCCCACCGAGCGAATTCTCGAACGCGCGCCGCTCTCGTCCGTGGCCTGCAGGTCGATCCGATAAGAACCCGGCGGCAGCTCGTTAATCGGAATCCTCAGACCGAGAGGCACGACCGTGTTCCCTTTTTCGATGGAAGAGATGGGGTTGACGCCCCGCGAGCTGATCAGGGTTTCGCCGGTTTTCATATTTACGATGTTGAACGCGATATGCACGGCCGGAGGTTTGTCTTCGAGCAGATGCGGATCGTAAACCTGCGCGTACAGAGCCACTGTATCGGTTTTCTTGAAACGATTGTCTGGCGAGGGAATGATCTCGACGTCGTTCACGATCAGCGGCGTGAGATCGGAGAGCAAGTCCGCGGCCACGGTTCCGCCGAGGCCCTGCACGGAGGTGAACTGGTTGCTAAGAGCAAGAGCACTGAGGCTGAATGATTTGCCGTCGTAAGGATCGATGGTCAGAGGCACTTCAAATTTTCCGAAGCCCTGGCCGCCGGCGGAGAGAACCACTTCGAGGCGATACTTCCCCGGCGCGATCTCGAACTGGTTCGAATAGAGCATGGGCTTCTGCATGAACTGCTTCAATTCGTCCTTTTCGACATCGAGAGGCAGGTCGTCGCTGAACCGCGCGCCGACGGAGCCGTCGGGCCGATACGCGATGCCGAGCACTTTCATGTCGGCGTGGTATTGGCCCTTGTCCTTCGAGAAATCGATCGAGCTGGAGGGAAACTCCATCGCGACGTTGACGCGCGCCTCGTTGGGCGAGGTGTAGAAATAAGGCGCCTGCAGCGTGCCGGCGATCGTGCCTTTGTCCGCGCCGGACGCGCGAGCCTCCAGCTCCGATCCGGCGGGCTTGCCCGCGAGCATGTCTTTCGATTTCGCGGTGCAATATCCGCTGCGCGAGCGGACGTGCATCCCGCCGTGATCCATTTTCACGCGCAAGGCGTGGCACGAGCCCTGCGGGGCGTCCGGCGGCGTGTAGCCGATGAAATAGTATTCGTCCTGTTCGTGCGCGATCTTGGAAAGGCCGCCGAAAATGTCGTTGCTGTTGACGATGGGAAATCCGCCGGTGCCGTCGGCGAGTTCGTAGAGCACCTGCTGATTCGTCGAGCCGGTTTCCGGCAGCGTGGGCATGATCGTGGAAGGATCGACGCCGGGCTGCATCCCGGGATAGCCCATCATGGGCGGAGTGCCTACGCCGCCACCCGAGCCTCGGCCGCCGCCCGGTGCTCCCGGCGTCCCGCCTCCGGGCGCGCCACCTCTGCCACCTCCCGGCGAACCACCTCCCGGTGCCCCGCCTCCGGGCACGCCGCCGTGTCCACCGCCGCCCCCCACACCACCTCCGCCGCCCCCGCCTCCACGGCCGCCGCCCCCTCCACCACCGCCGCGCTGCGGAGGATCGGGCGGCTCGGCCGCGGGAATCGGATACGCAGCAAGAACGAGACGCGGTTGCGCGGCCGGCGAACTCTCATTTGTGCTGCGCGAGACGACGCGCGCGCCGGCTGTCGAGCCGTCATCGCGGCGCAGCTGCGTGGCCGGCGAAGGGCCGCTGGGCGCGACGGCGATCAGGCCGCGCACGTCGAGCGGATAGATGGCGACGTTCGCCTGATTGCAGGCGGATATCGTGGCCGTCAGTTCCGCTTCGGCTTCGACGGTCAGCGGAAACCCATCGGTGAAGAGCACGACGCTCTTGCGGCCCGGGACGTTCGTGAGATTCTTCGCGAGGCTGCGGATTCCAAGCAGCAGCGTGTGCACTCCAAAATCGGCCACGGAATCAGGCAGCGCGGGCGCGCCGGCGAGACCGGAAGGCAGGGAAGCTTCGGCGAGCGTGGGGTCGCCATTGGGAGCGACCGCGGAGGGCTTCATATTTTTGGCGGCTTGCTTGAGGCGCACGGCATCGGCCGTGAAATTCTGTATCACGCGCAACGAGCCGGTGAAATCGACGACAGCCATGACGCGGTCGGGCCCGACGTTCGCCTCGATGAACTTCTGCGCAGCGTCGCGGGCGCGAATCTGGTCGGCCATTTCCATCGTGGAGTCGTCAAAAAACAGGACCAGGTAGCGGCGCTCGGGAGCGCCCGTGACGGTCGTCGCGGCGCCGTAGGAAAAATTGACGATGGGCTGCTCCTGGTTGTTGTCGAAGACGTGAAAATCCTTGGCGGTGAGGTCGTGAATGTAGTTGCCCTTCTTGTCGGTGACGACCACGTCGACGCGCACGACCCTTGATTCGGCGCGCAGGACGGAGGTCGAGTTCGCGGAAGCGGCGGGCGCTTGTGCGGCAGGTGGCTGCGCATCAGGAGCGGGAGCGGCGTCCTGCTGCGCGCGGCTGGGCGTCTGCAAAGCGAGCGCGAGGAGCGACACGGCGAGAAACGCTGGAATCTGCCGGAGCTTCATGATTCACCTTCCTTCACACGACCTCAGTACGGAATCTCGACGACACCGTTTTCGGCGGAGAGCACCGCAGCGTTGGCATCGCGGACAACGAGGCGGACCACGTAATCGCCGGGTTTCAAATCGAAGCTGGTTTTCACGGTCACGCCGGAATGGCTCAATTTCTGGAACGTCTCATCGCGGAGATGCATGGAAACGACGCGCTGCGTGCCGGTGAGGAAATTGCCGTCACGATCGAAGATGGCGGCGACCACGGTGAGATCGTCGACGTTGCGTCCGCCGGATTTTTCGAAGTGCACGCGCGCGAGATCCACGTGGGCCAGCACGGCGAGCTTCGCGTCGGTCGCGTCGGTTTTGTAAAACTGCGTCTGGAGGCCGATGGGCATTCCGTGGCGCTCTTCCTGCGAAAATACGGCGTCGTCGATATCGTGGCGGGCGACCTCCTCGGGTGTTTCGCCGTGCTTCGGCGCGAAATAACCGCGGCGCGCCTGGATCGAGTACTTGTTCTTGGCAAGGAGCGTGACCTTCAGCGAGTGAAAATGCCCGTCGAACTTCAGATTCGTCGGAACGTACGCGAGATAGTAGTAAGCATCGGGCGCCGAGGCTACTTCGCGCAGGCCGCGGAGGAGATCGTTGTTATCGTGGAAGGACGATCCGCCCGTGTCCAATGCAAAGTTTATCAACGTGTCGGTTTGCCGCCGCTGGCCTTCGAGCCGGTAGCTCGTGCGGATTCCGGCAGCGGCCGGATTCGGGTCGTAGGTCGCCTGACTGATGTCGCCGTTCAGATCGGGGACGTACAGGCCGCGCGCGTCGAGCGTGTTGATGAAGATGTTGTCGCGGATGGCGCGGTCGATCAGGTCTGAATACTCGACCTCGAGGTTCGGGTAGATGAACCCGGGAGAGATGAGGACGATATTTCGCTGCCCCGGCAAAGCCGCCATGCGCGTCATGATCTCCCGCAGGCGGCGGAAGACGGCTTCGGTTTCCTCTTCGCCCTCCTCCACCTTGCGCCGCGCGGCGGCCTCGGCGAGCGCCCGGGCCGAGGTGATCTGGCTGGGGGTGGGGCCGCCACCTTGCGAGTTCGAGTTTTGAGCGCTGATACAGTTCAGAGCGTCCTGCGTGGCGACGGCGATGGCCTGGTCGTCGTATTGGTTCTCAATGTCATCGGCCTCGTACAAGTCCATCGGCGGACACTCATCGTCGGTCATTGCCGAGGACGCGGTTACGGCGCGAGGCTGGATGCTGATGAGCGACGTGTGGAGCTTGGCGCGATCTTCCGTGAAGTCCACTTGAAACTGGCCGGACATGGTGTAAACGGCGGCGCGGTCGGTGGGAGCAAGCGAAGCGTCGACATACTTCGTGGCGGCGATGCGGGATTGCACCGCATCCTGAATGTTGATGTGCGCGTCGTCAAAAAGCAGCACGACGAAGCGCGAAGGCGGCAGAAACGCGGGCGCAGGCGCGCCGGGCTGGGCCGCGGCTGGCGGCGCGGAATTTGCGGCTGTGCCCGCATGCGCGGCCGGCGGCAGCACGACCGAGAAATTCGAGATGACCTGCGGCTTGCCGTCCTGAAACAGCTGAAAGTCTTCCTTGCGCAGCGTGGAGATGGCGTTGCCTTTGGCGTCGCGGACGATCACGCGCAGCGGAACCAGATTCACGAGCATGCGCAAGGGAACCGACGATTCCTGCATGGTCATTTCCGCGGCATCGGAGTTCGAGGGAGCCGGCGGGGCGGGAGTCGAGGCTGCTTCCGGTTGCGGTTGCTGCGTTTGCGTCGCGTTATCCGGCGAAGTCCGCGCGGGAGCCGTCGGCGATTGAGAGGACTGCGCACGCGCCGTGGTCCATCGTGCTCCGGTCGCCCAAGCCAGCAGACACCCGCCGAAAATGACGGCAGATATTCGCAAGGGCCTTGCCGATGGCGCACGCATTCGGAACTCCCACGGACGGCCCGGCACCCACCGCACCGGGTCAATCGCAGATGTGACTTGGGGGAGTTTACATCGAACTCACGTTGCCGGTTGAGTTTTCTTTCCGCTTGACCGCGCCGGGGGCTTGGCGTACCGTCGCGCGAAATCCGGCCTGGCGACAAGCTGGCGGCTTGCTTGGCTTGTGTAGCCTGAGCCGAAAGGATTTAGCGCGCATAGGAGGAGAGCACATGGAGCGGCCCTCGGGCGTGACAATTCTGGCGGTTTTGGCTTTCATCGGGGCGGGTATGCTTGTCCTCGCCGCGCTGTTGGTGTTTCTCGGCGGGGCGATGGTGGCGAATATGGCCATGCGTCCCGGGATGGGGATGATCGCAGGAATCGGAGGCGCAATCCTCGGGATCGTTTTCCTCGGCTTTGCCGCGTTGTACGCCGTCATTGGCACGGGCATGCTGAAGCTGCAGAATTGGGCGCGGATTCTGGTGATTATCCTCAGCGGCCTGGGCGCGTTTCTGAACGCCATCGGCGTTCTGAGCGCCATGTTCCATTTCCATCCGTTGCTCGTCGTTTGGCGGCTGATCCTCGTCGGGGTTAACGTCTGGATAGCGCTGTACCTCTTGAAACCCCACGTGAAGCAGGCGTTCGGCGCTACCGGATTCTAATCGGGCTCAGTGCGGCGGGAGCTGCGGCTGACCGCAGTGAACTCTCTGATTCCTCGCCGTGTTTGCGGAGATCGCGTCGATCGCTGGCGGGAGATAAGGGAACGGCGAGAAGTCGGCGTGTATGACGCCCGCGAAATAAAACAAAAGCCGCGCCTGAGAGCGGCGCGGCCTGAATCCTGCGTTCGTCTCGCTGTTCCGAGAAGTGCTCGGACTAGGCTACGTTTTGGAGGGCCTGTTTGCGCCTGTATTTCGCCGGCAGTCTCGCGCGCAGAGCTACGCCTCACTGGCCCGGCAGCTCCACGGAGCGATTCTAATCTGAGCGCGCAGGCTTCCTTGACCGTGCTGCGCCGGTCGCATACACTACGTAATTCGCTTGGGTCCGCAAGGGGCATCCGATGGTTCAACTCCGCCGCTAATGCAGGCCAGCCCGCGAAACTAACAGAGGAGAAAGATCGTTGCCGAAACGTACGTTTCAGCCCCATGTGCGCCGCCGTCATAAAAAGCACGGCTTCCGCAAACGCATGAAGAGCCAGGGTGGACGGAAAGTCCTTGCGTCACGCCGCAAAAAGGGACGCCACAGCCTCACGCGAGTCTGATGTGCGGGCGCTCGGCCTGCCGCGCGAATGCCGCGTGGCGCGGCGCGCCGAATACGACGCCGTCTACCGCGAGGGGCGGCGCGGGTCGAGCCGCGAGTTCACGATTTTCGTTCGCCCCAACGGCCTCGAGCTCAGCCGGTTTGGCTGGAGCATCAAGAAGGCGCTGGGCAGCGCGGTCCGGCGCAATCGCATCCGGCGGCGGCTGCGCGAGATTCTGAGGTTGCACCGACAGGAGATTTCCCCAGGATGGGACATCGTCATTCACCCGCGCAGCTCGGCGGCCACGGCGGATTTTTCGGCCCTGACGCAGGAGCTGCTGAAGCTGTTGCCTCGCCCGCCGGCGCCGTGAGCCGGGCGGATATTACGGGCGCCGCGAGCGGATACGCCGAGCGCGGGAAGTCGGCCGCGACGTGGCTGCTGCTTCTGCTGGTTCGCTTCTACATCACGTTCCTTTCGCCGTTTTTGGGAGGCGCCTGCCGGTTTTACCCCTCGTGCTCGAACTACGCGGCCGAGGCCATCGCGCACCACGGCGCGCGGCACGGAATCTCACTGGCGCTCCGGCGCCTGCTGCGTTGCAACCCCTTCACCAAGGGCGGATTCGATCCCGTGCCGGACGAGATTTCATCCGATGCGGCCGAGTGTCTGCCGCAAGCGCAGGGTGAACCGCAGTGAAGGAGATGTCCGACCAGACGCGGGGAGTGATTTTCGTAGTCGTCGTGATCGCGATTACGTTTATCTGGATGAAGTTCTTCCAGCCGCCTGCTCCGCCGCCGCAGAAAACAGGCCCCGTCGCGGGAAAGACCGTTCCAGCCCAGGATTCCGGCGCAGGTTCCGCGCAGCCGTCTGCTGGGACGGCCGGCACGCAGACGGGCGCCGCGCCCGCCGTCGCTGGCAATATTCGGGTGGTGCAGGCGACCGCGGAGAAGAACATTGTCGTCGAAAGCTCGCTGTATCGCGTCGAACTTTCGAACCACGGCGCCGTGGTTCGCAGCTGGAAGCTGAAGAACTACTTCGACGGTCAGAAAACGCCGCAGCCGCTCGATCTGGTGAATCCCGACGCGGCGCAGGAGCTGGGCTGGCCGCTTTCGCTGATGCTCTCCGATCCGCAACTGGAAACGCGGGCCAACACCGCTCTGTATGAGGTCACCCCCGGTTCCGAAAATCTGCACGCTCCGGCGGAAATCACGTTTCACTGGAGCGACGGCCACCTCGACGTCACCAAGAAACTGAAGTTCGCGCAGGACTACCAGATGTCGCTCGATGTGTCGGCGTCGCTCGATGGCCGCCCCCTTTCGCCGGCGGTCGCATGGCGCGGCGGATTTGGCGACAAGGCTGTATATCAGGCGTCGCAGCTTGTCACCGTCTTCTACAAGCTCGGCGACAGCCTGAATCTGCTGCAATACAAGAAGCTCGGCGTCTCCGGAAATCAAATTCAGCCTTTCGAGCAATCCGGCCCGCTGCAATTCACCGGGATCATGGACCAATTTTTCACCGCCGCGTTCATTCCCGACGGCAGCGATCTCGCGCTGTGGCATTGGACGCAGTGGCATCACTACACGGGGAGCGACAACCAGCCCGCCGCCGATCCCGCCGCTGAAATCGCGGTGGGAGCAACCTTGGCGGGCCCGCTGAAAGCGCGCGTGTACGTCGGCCCGAAGGATTTGGCGCTGCTCGGCAGGCTGCAGCCGTCGCTCGAAGGCCTGATCAACTTCGGCTGGCTGGGCACGATTTCGAAGGCGCTGCTTTTCACGCTGCAATGGCTGCACCACTACATCCCGAACTGGGGCTGGGCCATCGTCGTGCTGACGCTGGTGATCAACACCGCCGTGTTTCCGCTGAAGATGAAAAGCTGGCGCTCGATGCAGGAGATGCAGAAAATCGCCCCGGAAATGCGCCAGATCCAGGACAAGTACAAGAAATACTCGATGACGGACCCGCGCAAGAAGGGCATGCAGGAGGAAATGCTGGCGCTTCAGCAGCGGCACGGAATCAGCCCCTTTTCGTCGCTGGGCGGTTGCCTGCCGATGCTGCTGCAAATGCCGATCTGGTGGGCGCTGTGGCGCGTGCTGACGGGCGCGATCGAGCTGCGCCACGCACCGTGGATGTTGTGGATCCACGATCTCTCGGTGAAGGATCCGTTCTACATTCTGCCGGTTGCCATGGCGATCACGATGTACATTTCCATGGCCATGACGCCGCAATCGGCGGCCATCGATCCAGCGCAGCAGAAAATGATGCGGCTCATGCCCCTGACTTTCGTGGTGATCTTTTTCAGGTATGCGAGCGGTCTGAACCTCTATATGTTCACGAGCAATATTATCGGCGTGGGCCAGCAGTATTATCTGAACCGCACGCGGCCGCTGCCGTCGAACAGCCCATTTAAGAACAAGAAGAAAAAACAACAATGAACGGCCATCGACCGCCATCTCAGAACCGGCCGCCTCGCCGGAATTTCCCGCGCCGCGAGCATTCCGCGCCCCCGCCGCCGCTCGACGTCGAGCGCGCCGTCGCGGAACTGAGGCGATACCTCGAAATCGCGGTGCGCGAGATGGGGCTCGAGCTGCAATTCGAGATAACGTCGACGACCGGCAACGAATCGGAAGCGGTCGTGATGTTCAGCGGCGCCGATCGGGATTTGCTGCTGGAGAAGAACGCGGAGCTGTTGCTGGCGCTCGAGCACGTTGCGCATCGCTGGCTGCGGCTCGATCCGCGGCTGCACGACCGCGTGCGCTTCGATTGCGGCGATTATCGCGCCACGCGCCTGGCGGAATTAAAGCTTTCGGCGCGCGTGGCCGCGCAGCGCGTCCGCGAAACCGGCCAGCCCTTTCAATTCAATCCGATGTCCTCGCGCGAGCGCCGCATCGTCCATCTGGAACTGACGGGCGCGCCCGGCGTGCGCACCGAAAGCGAAGGCGTCGGCGACCGCCGCCAGCTTGTCATCTATCCAGCGACTTCTCCGGGTAAGAGATAGCCGCGGTCCCGTTGCATCCATTCAGTGTTGTCATCCCGAAGGCGTTTACGCCTGAGGGCTCTCTCTTGGATCGACCGGATGGCGAACGCTTCACACGAAGAGAGATTCCTCGCCCGACTGAAAAGCGTCGGGACTTCGGAATGACAAACTCCTCTTGCGCGCTGCTAAACCTCAAGTAAGTACCCTTCTTTGCCGACGTTGATGCACTGCGTTGCGCCGAGTTGGTCGGACAGCCCGGCGGTCTCGTGGATGTGCCCGCAGAAAAGATAGTGCGGCTGCTCGCGCTCGACCCACGCGCGCAGCGCCGGGCTGCCCGCATGTTTTCCGGGAGCAAATTCGTCGAGCCGCGTGTTGTAGGGCGGGAAATGCACCACTAGATTCAAGCCCGCGATTCCGTCGAACGCCGCGAGCGATTCGGTGATTTCTTCCTCGCTGTACTCCCCCGGCGTCTTGAACGGCGTGATGTTGCTATAGCCCAGGCCGGCCCACGGCGTCGATTTCGTTTGCAGCACGCGCCGGTGAAAATCGACGAAGCCGAACCGCCGGCAGAATTCCCGAATATCGTCGTGCGTCTCGTGATTTCCCGGCAGCACCCAGAGTTTTTCGCCCAGCGTTTCGAGCATCTTGCCGCACTTGTCGAGCCCTTTCCGAAAGGTGGCGAGATCGCCCGCGCAGATGTAAACGTCCGCTGGCTGGGCCACGATGCGCGCCAGCGCGCGCAGGTCGCCGTGAATGTCGCTGAAGATCAATACCTTCACGACGATTTCTTCGTGGGCTTGTGCGGCAAAGTCGGTTGCGGCACCAGGCGTCTCATGCGGCTTTGCAGCATTCCGTTCGTGAGCCACCCTTCCTCGACCACGTCGCCGTCTGCGCCGAAAATCACTTCGTAGGTAAACGGCTGCGGCCCCCGCCGGCGCCCGCTTTGAAAACGGTTCTCGCCCAGCTCGACCACCTGCTGGTCGCCATCCCTGAAGCTCTGGATCGACGGGAACCGCGCGAAACTCCAGTAGAGCTTTACGGTCGGAAGCTGAAACGCGCGTGCGATGTACTCGTCGGGCGGCGAATCGGGGACGAAATTGAAGACGGGCGGCCCGGGCTGTCGCAAATCGACCTGAGTTTCAAAAAGCACATCCGGCGAACGCACCGCCTCGCCCCAATCGAGCCACGACGGCGGAATCGGCAGCGCGCCGATGCGGACGATATCGATGTGATTGCGATCGGCAAATGCTTTGGCCTGCAGGATCGCCTTGTGATGCGCCACGGAGCACGCGAAAAGATAGACGAGCGCCGCGAACGCTCCGATCTGCGACCAGTGCGCGCGCGTCAAGCCCGAGCCCAGGCCTCCACTGGCAGGCACGAAGAACAGCGCCGCGAACATTGCGCTCGCCAGCGCCACGATCCACAGATGAAACGGATACGCCGCCCCGCGCGCGAGTAGCCAGAAAATCACCGCGCCAATGCTAAAAAGCACCCACATGCGCAGCGCCCGCGCACGCCTTCTCTCCGGGAACCGGCAGATCCACGGAATCACCTGCGGAACCAGGATGATCGACATGAAACTGAAGTCGACGATGAACAGCAGGTCCCACGCCACCCGCCGGGTCGACAGCGGAAACCACATCCGCGTGCCGAACGACGTCATCCCGTCGAGCACGATGTGGCTCGCGATTCCCACGCCGTAAATCACGGACAGCAGCCAGAGCGGAGGCGCTTCCCAATCCTGAAACCGCGGCCAGCGCCGCTTGACCCATGGGAGCAGCAGTCGCGTCAGCAGCGCGAGCAACACCGCGAAGACCGGCAGTCCGACGAACGAATGCGTGATCGCGCGATGGTATTTGATGATGCTCAGCGGATCGCGCGTAGCAAACTCCGCCGCCATGTCGATATCCGGGAAAATCGCGCCGAGCGTCGCGGCAAAAATGGCTACTCGCTCCTCCCTCTTCGAAAAAAATGCCTTGCCGAGGAGCGCGCCCGTGATTCCGTGAGTTACAGGGTCCATGAAGGATTCAAAACGGAGGAAGTGTACACGATTCGCCGCGCCGACGTGAATATCCGCGCTCGATTTCGGCCGGCGTTTTCTTTGCGAGCAACAGCTTAGCAGGCTGCGGAAAAAGGCAGTGAAGAGTGTCCTCAGGCGCTGAAGCGCATTGAGTGCAAGCCCTTTATGTCGGAGCTGAAGCTCCGAACCCCTAAAAAGCGCCCTTTTTCCGCAAACTGTTAGAGCACTTCGAGCAGCACCAGCGACATGTCGTCGGTGGGAGCGCCGTCGCGCCAGGCCGCCACCCGGTTCAGCATCGCCTGCTGCATGTCGCCGAACGGGAGCATCGCCGTCTCGCGCACGATTTTCTGCACGCCTTCGGTGCCGAGCATCTCGCCGCGCGTGTCGAACACTTCGCTGATTCCGTCCGTGTAAAGGACCACGCGGTCCCCGGGATTCAGATCCACTTCGAGCGACGCTTCAGTGCCCACGGCGTCCGGCAGGCCGCCCAGCACCATGCTGCGCGATTCGAGCAGGCGCGGCTCCTCCCCGGGCGTCACGATCATTCCCGGCGGGTGCCCCGCGCCCGCGAAAATCATCCGCCGTCCGCCGACGTCGATCCGCGCCGCCGCGAGCGTGAAAAGCAGCGCCGAGCTGCCGAAATCCTGCATCGTGAAACGGTTCAGATGCCGCAGCATCTCCGCGAGCGGCGCGCCGCCATTCAACTGCGACATCGCCTCGCTGTAGATCCGATTCGCCACCAGCGCCGACCCGATGCCGTGCCCCGAAACGTCGCACACCAGCAGATTCAGGTGGCGATCGTCGCGTGGACTCACCAGCCCGAAGTCGCCGCCGATGGTGCGCACCGGATGGTAATACGCGTCCACGCGCATTCCGCCCCACACCAGCGACTGCGGCGCAAGGCTCTGCTGCACGCGCGCGGCCAGCAGCAGATCCTCTTCGATTTCCGCCTGCCGCTTCTCGAGTTTTTCGTTCGCCTGCCGCAGCTGCGCCTCGGCGTTCTTCTGCTCCGAAATGTCCGTGAAGGTCACCACCGCAAACTGCATCCCATCCGGATCCTCGAAATTTCGCGAACTGATGATCACCGGCAGCCGCTTTCCGTCCTTCAGCGGCAGCACGAACTCGAAGCGGTTCTGTCCCGTGATGCTTCGTTTTTCGATCTGCTTCAGGATGACGTTGTACTCTTCCTCGGTATAAAAATCCGAGCACGCGTGGCCGACCACTTCCGACGCCCGGAATCCGAACATCTCCTCCAGGCACGAATTGACGAAAAGAATCTTGCGGCAGTCGTCGAGGATCATCACACCCTCGTTCAGCGTCTCGAGGATGTCTTCCATTTGAAGGAGCCATTCCGGCGGCTGCATGTTCATGATCCGATTAGATGCGCCAAAGGCTGAGAGGACGCATCTTACCCAATTCCGGCGCCCATTTCCCGCCGCGCATCGAGCCGAGCGTCGAGGGATGATCCAAAGCGGCGGCGGGGCGGTAGAATGGAGGCCGCTCGAATCATGAAAATCTCTCGCAACGGACACCGCACTCCGCCGGGACCGAAGGGCGCGCCCATCGTTGGCATGGCGCTCGCGCTGCGCAAAGATCCGCTCGCGGGCATGCGCCGGATGGTCCGCGATTACGGCGACGTGGTCCGCTTCCATGTGATGATGCAGGAACGCACGCTGGTCAATCGCCCCGACCTGATCAACCAGGTGCTCGTGATCCAGCAGAGCAAATTCCACAAGAGCGAACTGACGCGCCGCATCACCTCGCGCATTCTGGGCCAGGGTCTGCTGATCAGCGAAGGCGAATTCTGGCGCCGCCAGCGCCGTCTCGCCCAGCCCGCGTTTCACCGCAGCCGCCTGGCTGGATACGGCGCCACGATGCTGGAGCTAGCGGAAAATCACGTCCGCGGCTGGCGCGACGGCGACCATCGCAACATCTCGCAGGAAATGACCGCGCTGACGCTCGACATCGCCGTGAAAACGCTTTTCGGCACCACGCTGCCGGGCGAAGCGAAGCAGGTCGGGCAGTCTCTGTCCTTCCTGATGCGCTATTCGCTGCGCCGCAACCGCCTGCCGATTCGCATTCCCGAAACCTGGCCGACGCCCGCCAACCGCCGCGCCGATCGCGAGCTCGGATTCATCGACTCGCTCGTCTACCGCATCATCAACGAGCGCCGCGCGGAGGGAAATTCGAACCATCACGACGATTTGCTCGCGCTGCTCATGGGCGCGATGGACGAAGACGGCAGCCAGATGACGCTGCAGCAGCTCCACGACGAAACGATGACGCTGTTCCTCGCCGGCCATGAAACCACGGCGCAGATGCTCGGCTGGACCTGGTACGCGCTCAGCCAAAACCCCGCCGTCGAAGCGCGCCTGCACGAAGAATTGCACGGCGTCCTCGGCGGTCGTGCGCCGAGCGCGGAAGATTTTCCGCGCCTGCCTTATTTGCGCGCGGTGATGAACGAAGTGCTGCGCCTCTATCCGCCGGCGTACATCCTGGCGCGCGAAACGATGGAGCCGTGCGAAATCGGCGGGTACGACATGCACGTCGGCTCAACCGTGATAATTTCGCAATGGATCACGCATCGCGACGCGCGCTTCTACGACGATCCCGAAGCGTTTCGTCCCGAACGCTGGCTCGACGGTTTGCAGGACCGCCTGCCGCCCGGCGCCTATTTCCCGTTTTCGCTTGGGCCGCGCCGCTGCATCGGCGAAGGGTTCGCGCTGCTCGAAGCCGCTATCGTAATCGCCACGCTGGCGCAAAAATTCAAATTCCGCCTGGTGCCGGGAGTCGAGGTCGTGCCCGAGCCGCTCATCACCCTCCGCCCCCGCCACGCCATCCAAATGACCATCCACGCCCGCGCGTAGCCCTGGGACCGCCAATCTCCCGATTGGCGCTTTTGCACGGATGCTTGCCTCGACGCTGCCCTTCGCCTCGGCCCGTGTGGAGTGCGGCGGCTTGCCGCCGCTGTTCTGCGCCGGAGCTTGCTCCGCCGCATCCGAGCTTCGAATATTCTCCAAAGTTGGTCCGGAAGAGCCTTGTGGGTCGCGGCTTTACAGTTTGCGGGGAAAGGGCGCCTTTTAGGGGGGCGGAGCTTCAGCTCCGACATAAAGGACTTGCACTCAATGCGCTTCAGCGCCTGAGGACACCCTTCACCGCCTTTTTCCGCAGCCTGTTTAGCCGCGCTGTTCCTTTCGCAGCAAGTTTTGTTTGTTTTTGTCAGGTGCTCGCGGGTGCGAACGTAATCATCGCAGGCTCGAACCGGAGATTAGTGCACGAATTCTCCCGTCCCGCCATGCGCCCAAGGATCGTACGTCAAACTAAACCTCACCCGATCCCGCGTCGCCGGATGGTCATACGTCAACCACACATCCACCGGCCCCGGATCGGGATAATCCAGATCCACCTCGCCAAGAATCTGAAACGTCTGCGCCGCCACCTGCCCCGAATCCGGCGTCAGCCCGTGCGTCACCTCGAGCGCGTATTGATCCGCCTGATGCTCGAAGTAGCGGCTCAGTCCATTCGTCACCGGCGTCAAAATAAACGATGCGACGCTGAGCAGCAGAAGCGTCGGCAGCGACGCCAGGTCGCCGAGCGACCGAATCTCCCACGCCGCTCCGCGCCATGCCAAAAAACCGCCGATCAACCGGTAGCCCAGATAAAAGAGAATCAGCGACCCGATCGCCGCGATCGTCAATCCCTTCGGGATGTGATTCAGCACGTAGTGCCCCATCTCGTGCCCGCACACGGCGACCACTTGCGGCGTGTTCATCTTCGCCAGCATGGTGTCCCACACGACCATGCGCTTCGAAGCGCCGATCCCGGTCACATACGCGTTCAGCTCGTTCACTTTCTCCGACGCGTTCATCCAGTAGATGCGCTCGGGCGGAATATCCTGCCCCGCGCGCTGGATCATCTGTTCGAGCGCGGCCGTCAGCGCGGGATTCTTCTGCTGCATCGGCTCGAATTTGTGGAACAGCGGATCGATCACCACCGGCTGCAGAAAAATCAGCAGCGCGATCACCGGCAGCGACGCCAGCCAGAAATAAAACCACCAGAGCCGCGGGCTTTTCCGAATCACGGCGTAGAGAATCAGGATGAACACAAATCCCGTGATCGCGCTGACCAGCTCGCCCTTCGTCCAATCCCATGCCCACGATCCCCATCCTTGTACCGAAAGGCCGTAGCTGCGCGTGATCCAGTGCCGGTAGATATCGAGCGGCAGGCTGGAAATGTCGAGCGTCAGCACGAACAGCGGCGCAAAGATCAGCACCTGCGCCACAAAGTTCAGCGATACGCCTTCAGCCCAGTTGCGGTATTTCGGCCCGAGCTTCCACCGTAGAAATAGCCACAGTACGATCAAGCCGTAAATCGGGCTCAGCGTGAAAAACGCCAGCTTGATCTTTTCAAGGCGCTTCGTATTCTCGTAAAGATCGGGCGGCAGCGTGTACGCCGTCACGATTTTCGCCGACGCTTGCGCCTCGCGTGCCTCCGGCGTGCCCTGCGCCGGCGGTTGCTGCTGCGCGGGAACGATCGGTCCCGGAGGCGCCTGCGCCGCGGCCGCCGGCACATGGAAAAACATCGCGAACGCGCAGATTCCCAAGATGAACACGATCGGCGTGAGCTTCTTCATTATTCCTCCCGTTGCCCCATCAGACGTCGCGCGCGAGTATCTGACAATCTGACCAGGATTATCATCCGAAGGCAGGCGAATTCGTGCTGGCGAAGGATCTGTTAGCGCCCGCAATCTGCAATCCTCGGCACGGAAGCAACTGACCCTCTAGCAGTTTGCGGGGAAAGGGCGCTTTTTAGGGGGTCGGAGCTTCAGCTCCGACATAAAGGGCTTGCACTCAATGCGCTTCAGCGCCTGAGGACACTCTTCACTGCCTTTTTCCGCGGCCTGCTAGGCCTGATTCATAAATCCCCGGCACTGCGCCGTCCCGCAACGGCATGCATATCTCGGTTTCCTCGGGCGCAGCTTGTAGTCCACGGTCAGTTCTTCGCCTTTCGCGATGCGTCGCCGGCTTACCAGGAAGATGCGCTTCCGCGTTTTGCGCACGAAGAGATTCGGATCGCAACTATGGTTGATGTACTCGGCTCCGCTTCCCCCGACAAACGCATCGATGATCCAGCACTGGTTCAAGCGCGCGGTGAGAATCCGGTTCGGCCGGCCCGGCTTCAGAAGTTCGCGCTCCTCGTCGCGGACGTGAATACGCCGGCCGCCATACTCGATCACGTATTTCCGCGGGGGGATTACTCCGGCTGCGAAGACTCCGAGGCCCTGGATTCGAGAGCGACGGATACGGAGCGGAAACCGGGCTAACCGGGAATTGATCGGGCGCGACTTTCGGGCCACTGGGGACATGCGGCACGGACGAACACCGAGACCGCCGTCTGGGGCGGCCTCGGCGACATCCCGGAAGTTCTATTGGTTGACTGCTACCATTTCTGGGCTTTCAAGGGTTTCGTGGACTTGATCTTCTTCGGGGCCTTCAGCTTGGTCTTGGCCATGCATCGTCTCCTTGTGCGCCGGTTAAACCGGCGAGGTGTAGTGAATGCAAAAGTCATACGAATGTGAAGTAGCGACCCACATCGGCCCCGAGTCATGCGGAGCTGCTCGCAAGGGCAGCGTCGAAGCGTTGACAGGGGAACGTGCGGGCCGGGTATTCAGCCGCGTAAGTTCCTTCCTCCGGGACGCCGACGCTGTAAGGAGAAGCGGAAGGCTCCATCTGGAACGCCGATATCGCGAGGCGTTGCAGAGTCCCGCGCGGTCAGAGACCCCGTGCACGTACGCAGACACCTTGCGCGGGAACCGGGAGATCCCAAGTCCGCCCACGGTCGCAGTTGCCGTGGGACGTGTCGGGAAGTCCAAGGACGTACGCCGATGACGAACGGACCTGGGAAGTCGGACAGACCTGTAGTACCTGAGAAGTCTCCGAACAAAGCCGGACAACCGGCCGCGGAGGGGATGGAGGGAAGAGGCCTGGCCAAAGGGAACCTGCCACAGCAAAACGCGTCCCGGACACCGAGCCGGAAAGACGCGCCGAGTGCGCTGGAGCGGGTACGTCAAGCAGCAGGAAAGGATAAGAAGTTGCGGTTCACAGCGCTCCTGCACCACATCTACAACCTGGAAACGCTGCGCAGGGCCTACTTCTCGTTGAAGAAGGAAGCTGCGCCGGGCGTGGACGGGGAGACGTGGCGGCACTACGGCGAGGAACTGGAGAGGAATCTCCAAGATCTTTCCGAAAGGCTGAAGCGCGGAGCGTATCGAGCGAAGCCGGTGCGTAGAGTGTATATCCCCAAGGCCGATGGGCGGCAAAGACCGCTCGGAGTCACGGCGCTGGAAGACAAAATCGTCCAGCGTGCGGCGGTCGAGGTGTTGAATGCTATCTACGAAACGGATTTTCTTGGCTTCTCGTACGGGTTCCGGCCAGGGCGAAGCCAGCACCAGGCGCTGGACGCACTGTACACGGGACTGCTGACGAGAAAAGTGAACTGGGTGCTCGATCTGGACATCAAAGGCTTTTTCGATGGAGTTTCTCACGAATGGCTGGTGAAGTTCGTCAAGCACCGGATTGCGGACCGGCGCGTCGTGCGGCTCATCCAGAAATGGCTGAAGGCCGGCGTGCTGGAGGATGGGAAGCGAATACGAGTGGAGGAAGGGACGCCCCAGGGCGGCAGTGCTTCGCCGCTTTTGGCGAACGTCTATCTTCATTACGTATTCGATCTGTGGGTCCAAGCGTGGCGTCAAAAGCGGGCGCACGGCGATGTGATCGTGGTGCGATTCGCGGATGACATCGTGGTTGGATTTAACAGCAAAGCGGATGCCAATCAGTTTCGGGCGGAACTTACGGAACGAATGCGAAAGTTCAACCTGGAGCTGCATCCCGAGAAAACGCGACTGCTGGAGTTCGGTCCGTATGCGATCGACCAACGGCAGTGGCGTGGAGAAGGGAAACCGGAGACGTTCAACTTTCTTGGATTTACGCACATCTGCGTGAAGAAGAGGAGCAACGGACGGTTCACGGTGCTGCGGCAAACGATACGTAAAAGGTTGCAGACGAAACTGAACGAGGTGAAAGCCGAGCTTCAGCGACGGATGCATGAACCCATCCCCGAAGTAGGCAAGTGGTTGCAAGCAGTGGTGCGTGGACACATTCGCTACTACGGGGTGCCCATGAACCAACCGGCGTTGTACCTCTTTCGGTTCCAAGTGGCGCGGCTCTGGCATCGCGCGCTGTCGCGGCGCAGCCACAAAGGCCGCGTACTTTGGGATCGCATGCGGCGCCTCATCACTCGTTGGCTTCCTCTGCCTTCTGTCTGTCATCCCTATCCCCTGCGTCGAATAGGCGTCCTCACCTAAGGCAAGAGCCGGATGCGGGAATCCCGCTTGTCCGGATCCGTGGAGGGGGTTGTGAGCGATCATGATTCCTACTCCGACTTTTGCTCCGGGTGAATCTGGAGTTGCCATACTCTATGCAAACGAATCGCCAAAATCCAGCACAGGGTTTCCGCCGCGGCCAACCACGTCCACAGGCGGGAAAAACGCGGTTTCCGCGCAATCCCCGGCGTCACAGGGTATTCGCTCGGCCTACGACCGCGTTGACAAACTCAACAACCGTTGACTTTTTCCGCGCCGCAGCTCGTCTGCCGAGCGGGGTGCCCCCTCGCTTTCTAAGGGCGGGTGCTTTTTCAGGACCCGTTCGCCCGCTCGCGCTTCTCTCTGGCATAATCCCCCATCATGACCGCCAGCACCGCAAGCCCGCTTCCGACCATCAACCGTCAATTCCTACTCGCCGCGCGCCCGGCGGGAATGCCGAAAGAATCCGACTTCCGCCTCGTCGAAGCGCCGATCCCCTCGCTCGCCGACGGACAAATTCTCCTGCGCACTAAGTTCCTCTCCGTCGATCCCTACATGCGCGGCCGCATGAACGGCATCCGCACCTACGCCGACCCGGTCGACGTCGGCCAGCTGATGATCGGCGGCACCGTGGGCGAAGTGGTCGAATCGCGCCATCCGCAATTCCGCGCGGGCGACGCGGTCGCCGGCTTCTGGGGCTGGCAGGAATACTTCGTTTCCGACGGCGCCGGCGTGCACAAACTCGATCCCGCCATCGCGCCGATTTCAACCGCCCTCGGCATCCTCGGCATGCCGGGCATGACCGCCTACTTCGGCTTTCTCGAAATTTGCCGGCCGAAGCCCGGCGAAACCGTCGTCGTTTCCGGCGCGGCGGGCGCGGTCGGCTCGCTCGTCGGCCAGATCGCGAAAATCAAGGGATGCCGCGCGGTCGGAATCGCCGGCACGGATTCAAAAGTCGCGTGGCTCACCGGCGAACTCGGCTTCGACGCCGCGTTCAACTACAAAACCACGCAGGACTACGTCGCGAAGCTCAACGAACTTTGCCCCGGCGGCATCGACTGCTACTTCGACAACGTCGGCGGCGCCGTCACCGACGCCGTGCTGCCGCTGCTCAACGTGCACGCGCGCATTTCCATCTGCGGCCAGATCTCGCAATACAATTCCGCCAAGCCCGAGCTCGGCGTGCGTCCCTACATGCACCTGCTCACGAAGCAGGCGCGCGCCGAAGGCTTCCTCGTCACGCAGTGGGCGGACCGCCACCCCGAAGGCGTCGCCCAAATGGCCACCTGGCTGCGCGAAGGCAAGCTGAAATACCGCGAAGAAATCATCACCGGCTTCGAAAACGCCCCGCGCGCCCTCATCGGCGTCCTCAGCGGCGACAACACCGGCAAAATGCTCGTGAAATTCGCCGGCGCATGATTCGCCCGCAGCGCCGCGCTACGGCCGATTCATAAATCCCCGGCACTTCGCCGTCCCGCAACGGCATGCATATCTCGGTTTCTTCGGGCGCAGCTTGTAGTCCACGGTCAGTTCTTCGCCCTTCGCGATGCGTCGCCGGCTTACCAGGAAGATGTGTTCCCGCGTTTTGCGCACGAAGAGATTCGGATCGCAACTATGGTTGATGTACTCGGCTCCGCTTCCCCCGACAAACGCGTCGATGATCCAGCACCGGTTCAAGCGCGCGGTGAGAATCCGGTTCGGCCGGCCCGGCTTCAGAAGTTCGCGCTCCTCGTCGCGGATGTGGATACGCCGGCCGCCATACTCGATCACGTATTTCCGCGGGGGGATTACTCCGGCTGCGAACACTCCGAGGCCCTGGATTCGAGAGCGGCGAATGCGCAGTGGAAACCGCGCTAGCCGGGAATTGATCGGGCGCGACTTTCGGGCCACTGGGGACATGCGGCACGGACGAACACCGAGACCGCGGTCTGGGGCGGTCTCGGCGACATTCCAAAAGTTACTATCGGCCGACTGTTACCACTTATCGGCCCGCAAGGGTTTCGTGGACTTGATCTTCTTCGGGGCTTTCAGCTTGGTCTTGGCCATGCATCGTCTCCTTTTTGCTCCGGTTGAATCTGGAGTTGCCATACTCTATGCAAACCGATGACCAAAATCCAGCATCGGCTCTGGCTGGTGCCAATCCTCGCCGCAGGCCCTATAAATGCAGCTTCCGCGCGGCCTTCGGCGTCGCGGGCCATCCGTCTCGGCCTGCACCTTTGTTGACAAACTCAACGCGTGTTGACTTCTTGCGCGCCAGCCGAGTTCTTAGGCTCCGGCGCCCAGTCCCGGCCCGGCGGGCGCATCCCCACTCCGGCCACGCATGGAACTCAGTCACCATTGAACGCCCGTCTAAGCCGCATTGCCATTTCCACGGCAGCTTCCTGCGGGATGTTGGTAAAACTCAGCAAAAGCCCCTGACGGTCCTCGCACTCGATGACCCACGGCGACAACGCCGCCGGCGCGAGGCCCCGCGCATTGGCACGCGCAACGAGATCGCGGTCGTTCTTGCATCCCGCGACGCGCGCCAGCAGGTGCATGCCGCCCGCTTGAAGTTGCACGCTCATTTCGCCGTCGAAGACTTCCGCCAGCGCCGCCGCGAGCGCCGCGCGGCGTTCCGAATACAATCTGCGCATCCGCCGGATATGTCGCGCGAAGTGTCCTTCCACCATGAAGTCGGCCGTAATCGCCTGGTTGAATATCGGCCGATCCCGGTACAACGTCTGGTAGATGCGGCCCAGTCGATCGATCTGTGATTCTGGGACGACCACGTAACCGAGTCGCAAGCCGGGGAACAGCACCTTACTGAACGTTCCAACGTAGATCACGCGCCCAGCCTCATCCAGGCTCTTCAATGCCGGCAGCGGCGGACTGCCATAGCGGAATTCGCTGTCGTAGTCGTCCTCTATAACCCAGGTGTCTGCGCTTGCCGCCCAGGACAATAGATCCAGTCGCCGCTGCGGGCTTAGAGCCACGCCCAGCGGAGCCTGGTGCGACGGCGTGACGTATGCGAATCGGGCTCGCGGCGACCGCGCCATTGCCGCTGAAACGTCCAGCCCTTCATTGTCCACGGGCACCGGCACCAGCTTGGCGCCCGCAGCTTCCATTCCCAATCGGGTCATGAAATAGCCGGGGTCCTCGAACCAAACCTCGTCATCAGGTCTAAGAAAAGCCCGGGTGATCATCCCCAGCGCAGCCTGGAAACCGGACGTAATGATCACCTGCTCCATCGAGCAAAGAATTCCGCGAGAGACTGCAAGGTAAGAACGGACCGCTTCGCGCAAGGGCTCGTATCCCGCCGCGCTCGGCGAACCCAATTCGTGCACTTTGATGGCGCGAGCATGCCGGATCGCAAGCCGCGACCAAAGTTTTCGCGGAAACGCGTCCAGAGCCGGCAGCCCCATTTGAAACGGTTTGCACGCAAGTATCTCGGCCGTGGGCTCGTCCCAGCGGCGCTTGGCTGCGTTGGGCGATTTTGGAGGAGGCTTAAGGGATCTGGCCGCCCGGGCCACCGCAGTCCCCGCGGCCCCTTGGCTTACCACGAGCCCGTCAACAGAAAGAAGGCTGTACGCCAAATCAATCGTTCCGCGCGAGGTGGAAAGCTGGCTCGCCAGGCTGCGGGAGGAGGGCAGCCGTTCGCCCGGGCGCAAAATCCCTTGCGCAATCGCATCGCGAAAACGCTGATAGATCTGCCGGTAGAAGGGTGTCCGGCTGTGACGATCGAGTTTCAGGCGCATTCGCTCGGAGCCGTCGCTGGAATTCACCATGGCTCGGTTATTTTGTCCGGTCTTGGCTCTTCTCATCGTCTGCGCATCCGTGCGATATGAATCAAGTCGAGTGACCGGAAGCCGATTGGAGAGAACTCCATGAGACTAAAATACGCTCAGAGCTTGGTGATTGTTGCGGCCGTTGCCGGCATTTTTGGCTGCCGTCCAGCGTTCGCGGAGGGTACCTCACCGCAGGGGATGCCGTATACCACCGTTGACCACCCCCAGTTCGTTCCCGCATCAGAGGCGACCTTTATGTCCTCCGGCGACCTGCTGATCGGTGTTTCGAGCGGCGACGTTGCCAAGGCTTATCCAGCCGCGCTTCTTGCGCAGCACGGCGTTGTACAGGACCAGATGGCGGACGGGCCCATCGCCATCACCTGGTGAGGGTACTGCAACACAGCCCTCGTGTTCAGGGCTGAAGCGAAAGGGCAAGCACTCCATTTCGATACGGACGGCGATGTCGGTGGGAACGAAGTATTCAAGGACCGCGAAACGGGCAGTCACTGGCAACAGTCGGTCTCTACCGCCACTTCCGGACCGCTGAAAGGCACGCGCCTCGCGATCTATCCGTTCTTGATGACCACTTGGGGCGAATGGAATAAACAGCATCCGAACACGCTCGTGCTGAAACCCGAACCCGGCTACGCGGAAATCATGCCGAACATGAACAAATTCATCAACCGGGGAATCTCGGGCGTCGGACCGGATCCAAAGGAGGCGTTCGGCCACGACGATCGCCTGCGCCCGCGCGAGCTGGTGCTCGGCCTTGAGGTTGGAAAATCGGAGATGGCATTTCCGCTCTCCGCTCTGCGAACCGTGCGCGTCGTCAACCAACGCATCGGCGGCAAACCCGTCCTGATTATCCATCAGCTCGCGTCGGACACCACCACGGCGTTCGTGGCCCAGTGGAAGGGCAGGATTCTGCGTTTCCAGCCGGCGAATCAGGAGGCCGACCAGCTCCTGGACCTCGAAACTCATTCCTTGTGGAACGCATACGGGCTCTGCCTTTCGGGACCGCTCAAGGGCTCTCAACTGAAGTCGCTCATCCTCGAGCCGGAGTTCTGGTTCGCATGGTCGGAGTTCCACCCGAAGACGAATGTGTATCGTCCGGCAAACCAGCCAAAAGACGAGCCGAAGAACTAGAGCCTATTGGGCCCATTTCAGAAGTGGTTTTTAGGGGGTCGGAGCTTTAGCTCCGACAAAAGACTCCGCAAGAAAAGGGGCTTTAGCCCCTGAGGTAGGCCGAGTTCCCAAGCGCAAGGATTCATGAGATGACTTGATGGCCCCTAGCCAAAAAACGGACGATGACCTGCACCCGAACATGATGACCGTTTGCCAAGGAGGATCTCATCCATGATCACTCGCCGCGAATTGAATAAAGTCATGAGCGTGGCTTTCGCCGGTCTCTTCTCGGGAGTCTCGGCGGAGCTTCTCGCCGCTCAAGCGCCGCCGCAGCAGGATTCCCAGGGCCACGACTCCTCCACGCGCCCCCCGACGGTGCCGCCTCTGATCCAGGAACCTCTCGAAGCCATGCCCGAGTCCGTGGCCAGCCTGCTCATCCTTAACGTTCCCCCTCACACGCCTTCCTCGCCGCCGCGCGCGTTTACCGTACACCAGCACTCCGGTCCCGTCTTCGCGTACATCCTGGAAGGAAGCATCGAAAACCAGGTCGAGCCGGACCCGCCGAAAACCTATGCTGCAGGCGACGTCTTCTTCGAGCCCACCATGCATGTCCATCGCATGCTCCGCAACTTGAGCGAAACGCAGCCCGCAAAGCTTTTGATCTTCCAGATCGTGCCCAACGGCAAGCCACCCGCCATCGCCGTGAAGTGATTGGCGCCCGAACAAAACAACCCACAGCGGTAGATCCACGCCTCCTGGACCACCCGCCGCCTGCGGGGTTCGAGGGCGTCCGACGGAGCCCTGCACCACCATGCTCTCTTGGCGGGTGGCGCATCCTTACGAGAAGCGTGAACCGATCACACCGCAGATCGTCGAAGCCTCGGGCTACATAGCAGGGTGCCGCACTCTTCGCTCTCGAAGCTGTGAAGAAACCTCCTGAATTTCCGTTTTGCCAAATGAGAAGTCTGCCGTAAGCTCGCGGCATGAGCCAAGAAAATACGAGCAGCAAGCAGCCGTTGATCCGCTACGTGAACCGGCAGCAGATGAGCTGGCGCGCGGTGGATGTGGAGAAGCTCATCGGCGACGACCATCCGGCGCGGGCCATCTGGGAGCTGGTTGGGCGCTTGGACCTGAGTCCATTTTATCGAGCGATCGAGAGCAGCGCGGAGGAAGGGGGACGGCCGGCGTTTGATCCGCAATTGCTGATCAGTTTGTGGGTGTACGCCTACAGCCGGGGGATTGGCTCGGCGCGGGAAGTGGCGCGGCGCTGCGAGTACGACCCAGCCTTCCAATGGCTGACCGGATTGCAGGAAGTGAACTACCACACGCTGGCGGATTTCCGGGTGGAGAAACGGAAAGAGTTGGACGAACTGTTTACGCAGGTATTGGCGGCGCTCAGCAAGGAAGGGTTGGTGACTCTGGAGCAGGTGATGCAGGACGGGACAAAGATCAAAGCGTTGGCGAGCATCCGGAGTTATCACCGCGAAGGAACGATACGGGAACATCTGGAGCGGGCCCGGCAGCGCGTGGCGGAGATGGGCGATCCGCGGAACGAAGAGAGCAATCGGAAAACAAAACAAGCGCGGGCGAGAGCGCGGCAAGAGCGACAGGAACGACTGGAGAACGCATTGGAGGAGATGGAGAAGTTACAGGCGGCCAAGCAGGGAGAGAAAGCCAAGAGCGGGGCGCGGGTGAGCACCGGCGATCCACAGGCACGAGTGATGAAGCAGTCCGATGGAGGGCTGGCGCTCAGCTACAACGCGCAGATTTCGGCCGATGGGGCGCACGGGCTGATTGTGGGAGTGGCGGTGACGCAAGAGGCCAACGACAGCGCACAGTTACTGCCTGCGGTGGATCGCGTGGAAGAGCGGCTGAAGAAAAAGCCGCAGCAGATGGTGGCCGACGGCGGCTACACCACGCGAGACAATATCGAGAAGATGGCCGGGCGAGGGGTCGATTTTCTGGGAAGCATGGAGAAGACGGCGAGCGGGGCGACGGCGCCGCAGCGCCTTCCGCCGAGCGCTTTCGCCTATCAGTCGGAGACGAATCGCTATCGTTGCCCGGAGGGCAAATGGCTGCGGCCCCAAGGGCGCCATAACAACAAGAAGAAACGGGGGCTGGTGGCCTATCGGTACGAGGCCCGATTCAGCGACTGCCAACCCTGCGCGCGCAAACCAGAGTGTTGCCCGGAAAATCAGAGTCAAAGACGCGGGCTATTGCGATGGGAAGAGAGTGCGGCGGTCGTCGCCTTCCGGGAAAAGATGGCCAGCGTGGAGGCGCGGGCGCAATATCGCCGCCGCGGCCCGGTGGTGGAGTTTTGTCACGCGTGGATCAAAAGCAAGCTGGGCCTGCGGCAGTTTCACGTGCGGGGCCTAGCCAAAGTCCAAATGGAGATGCTCTGGGCCTGCCTTACCTACAACCTGCAGCAATGGATCCGCTTGAAGAAGCTAGACACCGCCGCCGCAAGCTAGGAAAGAAAAGCGGAAGAACAAATCTCAGTGATCCGCCACAGCGATCCACAAAAAACAATTCACGCTCCGACTCCCTCAATGAAAACCCAACAGGTTTCTTCACAGCTTCTCTCCAGAAGGGTGCGTCTTGTCGCTTGTGTTGTTGCAGCCTCTAGCGTCCGGCTCCCGGCCTCAAGAACTAGAGTCCACAGGCTCAGCTTCACAATTCCTCTTGACGTCGTGCTAGCGTGAGCTGGGGCCGTCCGCCGCGGCGGACCCCCTCAGGTCCGGTCCGCCTGGACCTGATCGTGAAAGGACGAGACAGATGCGAAGCCGTTGCGCCAGGCACGACCTGGTACGCATCCGTTTAGGGCGCGCAGTCGCGAGCTTTTCAGCGCATTTCTATTCGACACTCAAGCCGAATAGAAATCGTCGTAAACCCCTGAAAACAAACAATCGGTGTACATTCTATTCGACACAAAACCGGGGGGGTGCCGAAGCGCATTTTCGCCTGCCACTACAAACATCGTGCAGCCCCTTCCACCAATCACCACTCACGAATCACCAATCACTGCTTTCGCCTGTCGCCGCGGACAGGTGCCTCTTTCGACGCCGCGGCCGACGCTGTTTGCCACGCGCCGCGCGCCGCGACTACTATGGTGCTGTGGATCGCGCTTTCGACGAGGTAAAAGCACGATGAGAATCGCACGCTGGGCATTCACGGTTTTCTTGCTGACGCCGCTGGCCGCCGGCTCCGCGATGGCGCAGGACCAGCAGGACAATTCCGTCGTCGCCGCCGCGCGCCGCGCGCAGCAGCAGAAAAAAGACCAGCCCAAAGCCGCCCGCGTCTACGACAACGACCACCTGCCGAGCGGCCCCGTGAACGTCGTCGGACAGGAGCAGGCCGCAGCCGGCTCGACCGCCGAGACGACGACCGCTAGCAACACGACCGCGCAGACTGTCGAAGAGAAACCCGCGCCGACCGCCGCGGAAATTGCGGGCATGAACGCGGATCTCGCCTCCGCGAAGCAGCGCCTGGCCGATTTGAAGGCCGATCTCGACGTCGCGCAGCGCAAATACGCCCTCGACCAGCAGACCTACCTGAGCAACCCGAACCATTCCATGGACAGAGCCGGCGCCGCCTCGCTCGATGCCGAAAAATCCGACATCGACGCAAAAGCCGCAGCCGTCGCGGAAGCCGAAAAGCTGCTCGCCGCCGCGCAAGCGAAAGTCGACGAAGCGAACAAGGCCGCGGCTGCCGCCGCCGCGCAGGAAAAATCCGCGCAGGCCCAGGCCAAGTCGGACAACTCCGCGCAGGCGACGCAAGCCGCGCCGCCGCCGCAAGACGATTCCACGCAGGGCCAGCCCGTTCAGCAGCCGTACAATCCCGAATCCAGCCACCCGGACTGAGAAATTTCCGGAAGAAATGCACGGAAACGCGCCTGCTTCGCCTTGGAAAGCTACCCCTACTAATAGTATATATTTCGCTTGACACACTAGACGCCCCGGAGCACAATTCGCTCGGTTTCGGGGCGTTTTCCTGTTCCACAAACTCGACTGACGAACTGCGAGGCAAGAGGATGCAATATCTGCCCGGCTGGACGGTGCAGTGTTTGACTCCGGAATGTCCCGCGCGCGGCCACTGGCTCCGCGTGCAGGACGCGCCGCAGGAAATCTGCAGTAATTGCGGCGCTCCGCTTCACAACGTGCCGCCTCCGCTCGCGCCGCGATTTCGCATGCGTCCGCGTCCGCTGGCGAGCTATCGCCCGGCGCGGCGCCCGCGCTGAATTCACCCCACGGCAGCGGCTGAATCGTCCCGGTAAGACCGGGACGGTTTCGTCCCCGTTGCAGCCCTTGTCGAGCAGGCAGAGGCAGACCGGGCCCGAACGGCTCTGAACCGTCGGGGCCGTCCGGGCCTTTTCCTCGCGCGGTGAACTCAGAGTTCTCGTTTCGAATGGAGGCGCAAAAAGGGGGAGAGGCCGGTGGGGGGACCGGCCTCTCGTGGGCATTGGGGGTGATGGAGGTGCAGCAACTCGGGGCACATGCCCCGAATCCACAGTCATTCTGCTCGCCGCGGCGGGCAGCGTCGATAGCCTACGCGATTCAATCGTTTCGGTACCTTCGTACTTGCCCGCGAATTCGATGCGTCTTCGCCTGAAAATAGAGTTCGCTGTTTTTGCCCAGGCGTTTTAGCTAGAATGCAGCGCATGCCAGCCCAGCCATTTGAAGTGACCCAGCGGCCTGGGTCGCTTGCGACCGTGCAGATTCTCAATGTAAAAGGCGCGATCACGTTTACGACGGCGCCGCAGTTTCAGGAAGCGATGGCCGCAGCGACGGCGCCGCGGCTGATTATCGATCTCACCGAAACTCCGTCGCTCGATTCGATGGCCGTCGGAACGCTGGTGCGGGCGTATGTTTCCTGCCAGAAGGCCGGGCGAAAGCTGGTCCTCGTGGGGCTGAATCACCGCGTGAAGAATATTCTGCAGATCACCGGCGTCGATCCGCTGTTCGAAATCTATCCGAGCATCACCGAAGCGCAAGCCGCGCTGATTTGAGCGCCGTGCGAGCGACGGGCGTGTCGCGGCGCGCGAATTTTCCGCGGATGTCGCGCAAGAAACACGACCGGCGCGCAAATCCTGTGCAAATGTCCGACACACGCGCGAGCACCAGCGCCATTTCCCCACCGAATGATGCGCAACCGACCGAGCTGCGTCCGCTTGAGGACGCGGCTGCCGCGCCGGGGTTTGGGCCGGTTGTCGCGATCGTCGCGACGGCATGCCTCGGGCTGCTGATCATGCAATACGGCGGCAGCGAGCAGACCTACATGGCGTTTTTCCCGCCGCGGGGTGGCGTCCTCGATCCTTACTGGGTGTTGCGCGTGAAAGCGTGGTGGGTCGGGTCGATCCTGATCGGTTTTCTCGCGCTGCCGGCGTTGCTGATGGCGGTGCTTCCGGGGAATCGGCTGCGCGATTGCAATCTCGGGTTCCGCGGATTTCGCGAACATTTCTGGGTTTACGTGGGCCTGTACGGCGCGGTGCTGCCGGTGATCTGGATCGTGTCGCTCTCGCCGTCGTTCACTGCGTTTTATCCGATGTACGGGCAGGCGGGCCGGTCATGGGCTGATCTCCTCATGTGGGAAGGCATGTACGCCGGGCAATTCATCGCGCTGGAATTTTTCTTCCGCGGATTTCTGGTCGGCGGGCTCGGGCGGCACATGGGAATTTTCGCGGTGCCCGTGGCGGTAATGCCGTACATGATGCTGCATTTCACGAAGCTGCTGCCGGAGGCGGCCGCGTCGGTGGTCGCAGGCCTGGTGCTCGGGTATCTGGCCTGGAAGACGAAGTCGATCTGGGGCGGCGTGTGCGTGCACTGCGCGGTGGCGATGACGATGGATTTGCTGGCGCTCGCGCACAAGAGCGAGCTCCCCTGGCTGTGCGGCTAGGGCGCGATCGAAAGCCTCGCTGAAGCAGGCCTTGGGTTAGTTTCCGGCGAGTGTGTCAGAATTTTGAGGCATTTGGGCTATGGTCAATCGAAGGTTCCGAGAAAATGGACCTGAGCGTCGGAACAATTGAACTTCTCCTGCTGGTCGCCGCTATCGTCGCGATGTTGGCGAGACGATTCCGTATGCCTTATAGCGTTGGCCTTGTTGTTGCTGGTCTCGCTCTTTCCCTATTGCATGCCTCACCGCAAATACGATTTTCCCGGGAACTCATCTTCACGATTCTTCTGCCTCCACTAATCTTCGAGGCTGCACTGCACATCGACTGGCAAGAGTTGCGTAAAAGTTATTCCGTGATTCTCGCGATGGCCACCGTAGGAGTTCTACTGTCCGCATGCATTACCGCGCTAGGGTTGCGCTACCTTGTGAATTGGGAATGGCCGAGCGCGCTTCTATTCAGCGTGCTGATTGCCGCAACTGACCCGGTGTCCGTGATCGCGATGCTGAAGGACGCGGGTGCGCGGGGACGCTTGCGGTTTCTCCTGGAAGCCGAGAGCCTTTTCAATGACGGGACGGCAGCCGTCGCGTTCACCGTCGCGGTTGCATTCGTGCTGGGCAAAAGCACTACCGCGCTTCAGATTGCCAACGCACCGCTCCTGACGATGGGAGGCGGGATTCTTTGTGGCGCGGCGGTTGCTATCGCGGTCTTATTGCTGGCCGGGAGGACCGATGACCATCTGGTGGAAATCACGCTTACGACCGTGGGGGCGTATGGCTCTTTTCTTCTTGCAGAACACTTTGAGTTCTCGGGCGTGCTTGCGACATTAGCAGCCGGATTGATCCTCGGGAATGTGGGTCCACTCGGCGCCCTCTCCCCGCGAGGGAAAGATGCGATCGAGTCGTTCTGGGAATATGCGGCATTTGTTGCCAACTCCTTCGTATTCCTGCTGATCGGCATGAATGGAACCAAGGTGAACTTGCCGCAAGTTTGGCGGACGGCACTGGCAGCTATCCTACTCGTGATGGCCGGTCGCGCAGCGGCCGTCTATCTGACGCTTTTACCATTTGCACGCTCATCCTCACGGGTTAGCTTGCGATATCAACACATTCTTTTTTGGGGTGGGCTGCGCGGTGCGCTTGCCCTAGCTCTGGCCCTTGGCCTTCCCGCCGCTGTGCCAAGGCGAGAAGAAATTATCACCGTCAGTTTTGCGGTGGTCGCCTTTTCCGTGTTCGTTCAGGGACTGACAGTGGTGCCGTTGTTGCGGCGTTTGGGAGAGCTGCCAGAAATTGCGAAGAAGAGTTGACTAGCCGAAACAGAGCCGCCTCAAAACTCCTGGGAAACCGTGAAGTCGCAATGGACGGAGCCCGCCGCGATAGAGGTAGTGCGCTGAACGTCACCGCCGTTAGGCGCAACCGTTTCGTTTCCAACCGTCGTCGAATGCGGTTCGCCTCCGGGTCTCGTCTCGATGCACACTGCGACTTTTGCAACCCATTGGTGGAAAGAAAGTCGGACGAGCGGACACTGCTCCGAGACCAACCTTTGCCGCTGGCACCGCGAATGTACTACGATAAGCGCCCGCTGATGAGTGAGACTACTGCGCCGCAATTGAGCAATCCGGCGAGCGCCGCTGCCGAGAAACCGCGCGATTCCACGAGCGAAATGCTGTGGGGATTCTGGTATCCGGCGCTGCCGAGCGGGCGGGTGCGCGGGCGCAAGCTCGAGCGGGCCTTGCTGCTCGACGTGCCGCTGGTGATCGGGCGCGATGCGGAGGGGAAACCGTTTGCGCTGCGCGACGTATGCCCGCATCGCGCGTTTCCGCTGTCGTTCGGGCGCTTTGATGGCGCGGCGGTCGAATGCGCGTATCACGGTTGGCAATTCGACGCGCACACGGGGCAGTGCCGGCACATTCCTTCGCTGACCGCCGATTCGAAGCTGAAATGCGAGCGGATTTCCTGCGGGAGCTTTCCGTGCGAGGAGCGCGACGGGTACATCTGGGCGTTCATGAGCAATCCCGAGGGGCGCGCGGTTACGAAAGCCGCGGCAGATTCAGACGCGGCGGAAGAAACCAGGGCCGAGGCTTCCGGGGTTAAAACCCCGGAAGGAATAGAGAGCCTTTCCGCGGGGTTACCCTTCGGCTCCGCTCAGGACAAGAAACCCCGCGCTTCCACCCCTACGAATTTTTCGGCGATTCCACCGGCGCCGGAGCTGCCGACGTTCAGCCCGCGTTACAAAATCGCGCGGCTGGCGGCCGATCTGCCGTGCAGCGTGGACAACGGCATCATCGGGCTGATGGACCCGGCGCACGGGCCGTTCGTGCACCAGGCGTGGTGGTGGCGGACGCGGCGCAGCATTCGCGACAAGGCGAAGCAGTTCGAGCCGATCCCCAACGGATTCCGGATGAGCGCGCACGCGCCCTCGGCGAACAGCGCGCCGTACAAGCTGCTGAAGCTGATCACCGGCGAGCCGGCGACGACGACGATCGATTTCGTGCTGCCGAACCAGCGGTTCGAGCAGATTCGCGCGGGGAAATACTGGCTTTCGAGCCGCACGACGGTTACGCCGGTGAAGCGCGATCTTTGCCGGCTGGATTTCGTGGCGGCGTGGAATATTTTGCCGTGGTTTCCGCTGGTTCCGTTCATCATTCACGTGCTGGGGCCGCGGTTTATCCGGCAGGATACGGAAGTGATCGAGAAGCAGGGGCTCGGGTTGAAATACGAGGACCGCATGATGCTGGTGGACGACGCGGACCGGCCGGCGCGGTGGTATTTCGAGTTGAAGGCGGCGCTGCTCGAATCGCGGCGGACGCGTGAGCCGATGCGGCATCCGGTGGCGGGGCCGGTGATGTTGCGGTGGAGATCGTAAGCAGCAGCGCTCGCTTCGATTTAGTCCTTGGCGGCATTTTCACGCGAAGAGAGATCCTTCGACTGCGTCTCGCAAAATGCGCGAGACTCCGCTCAGATGACGAAGGGTGCTACGCGGAGTAAATGGCATGGCAGAGGCAAGATCGTTTGCCGGGCACAGCATGCTGTGCCCCTACGAAGACAAGGCAAAGATGCCCACCTGAAGGTGGGCGCTACACAACCGGCGGCGGGCGAACGCTGCCCGGCGATATCGTCACGCGAAGAGAGATCCTTCGACCGCGTCCCGCAAAAGGCGCGAGACTCCGCTCAGGATGACGAAGGGTTGCTACGCGGAGTAAATGGCATGGCAGAGGCAAGATCGTTTGCCGGGCACAGCATGCTGTGCCCCTACGAAGACAAGGCAAAGATGCCCACCTGAAGGTGGGCGATACATAACCGGCGACGAGGGGCGGGCGAGCAGGCGAGGCGCCACCCAGGCATTTGGCAAGGACCGAAAAGCCTCAGGCCGTCCCGACACAAATCGCCGGAACGACCCGTTCCTTCGTCAGGGCAAGCCTGAGCTACATAAAACCGCACGGAACCCCACCTGACGAAGAAAAAACGGCGATTCGCTTTCTCTTGTCCTGAACTAATTTTGGCCTTTCGTCCAGTAGCCTCCTTTCACTCCATCGGCGCATAGTTTTAGGGCCGATTTTCGGCGCTTCTTTCCGGGGGTGTTCAGGAGGGTTGCCGTGGCTCGGTCACTTCTATTTATCTTTGCCTTGTCGCTTGCCTCCGCCGTACCTGCGTTCGCGTCGGATATCGGCGCGGTGAAATGCGGGCCCAACCAGGACCGCGTGTGGGTCTATGAATCGCTGAACAGCTTCGACGTGGAAACGCGGCTGAAGTGCGGCGAGGCGGTGGAGATTTTGTCGCGCGTGCGCGGGTACGTGAAGATCCGCACGGCGAGCGGAGTGGAGGGCTACGTTCCCGACGCGGCGTTCCCGGATTTGCCGGCGCTGCCGCCCGACGACGCCGACAAGCCGGTGGCGAGCCTGGCTGCGCGCGCAGCTTCGAGCCCCGCGCCGCGGGCGAACACGATGCCGCCACCGGCGGTTGCGTCGCCCAGCGCGCCGGTTGCCGCTCCGAGCGCCGCGTCGAATGCGGAGAAAGCCTCCGCAGCTACCGCGCCTGCGAATGCCGCTGTGGCGTCGACGAGCGGCGCGCATGCGGAGGCCGAAGTGAAGCCTGCGTCCGCGGTGGCAACGCCAACGCATGCGAAGCTACGCGAGAAATCAGCGATGCCGACCGTGGTCGCGGAACCGCCAGCGCCGACGAAAGCTCCGGCGAAACCCGCGCCCGTGCCGACGCAATCCGCGAAATCGACGATCACCGCACCGCAGCCGAGCGTCAACGCGGCGATGGTGGTGCCGGCAAAAGCAATCGTGGCGCCCGCGAGCGCGGCGATGATGGACACGTCCGCGAACGCGTCGCCCAAGGCGGACATCACGATCAACGAGCCGGCGCGCGATCCCGATCTCGAGGAATATCCCGACGCGAAGCCGGAAAACGAAAGCGCCGATCCCTCGTGCCGGATATTTTTCGCCGCGTACGGGCTGGCGCCAACGCAATACCGGTGGATGGTCGAAAGCCGACGGAAGCAGTACGCGAGCATTTGCCCGGCGCCCGATCTGGCGCACGTGGATTTCGTGATTCTGTTCGCGCACGATTCAGATACGTACAATTCCTCGATGCCCGTGACGGTGCACACGGACCGCAACGGATTCTCCGATTTCAATCCGATCAGCACGATGGATACCGCGCTGCAGTCGGTTTCCGAACTGGACAAGGCGCGGTATGAGTTTGTGTGGGTGTTTCACACCAAGCGCGGGACGTTTGATCCGACGAGGTTTTCGGCGCGGCGGCGACCTTTGTTTACGACCGACGCCAAGGGCTCGCACGCCGCGGCCCGCGCGGTGGATGACGCGTTTCATTTCATCGAGGGGCAGGGAAGCCCGGACCGGTGAGGCGCTGGCTAAGGCTCCTGACTATATAAGTCCCTTAGCGCAAGCCGGATCCGAAGCGCCGCAAACCGAAATACATGCTGCGAGAGAACCAGCGCAAAGGAAAGCGCGCTACGCGCGCACCTTCATGTCGCCCCTGAAGGGGCGACCCGCAAGGCGAGCGGATCCGCGCGACGGTTAGCGGAGGCTGGCGAGGTCGAACGTTTCGACGATGTTTTTGCCATCCGGAGAGAGGACCTCGACGGTCGCCGGCAAATCGGTATCGACCTTGTCCGCGTCGTATTCGTTGTTAAATGCGACTCCGACGTCCACGGGCGCCGACGAACCGGATACGAGGGATTCAGTCCACTTGGCCTTGAGCGGAATCTCTTTGTCGTTTTGCTTCAGTCGCACGGCATAGTCCGTTTGAACGCGGGCGATCAGGCCGTTCGGGTTCCAAAAATAGACTTCGACGCGGACGTCGCAGACAGCCGGCTTGCCGAGGAACTCCTGCTCCGCATCCTGCGCGAAATAATTCGACACATTTTGCGACACGCGCTCGGCAATGAGCAGATAAGGTGTCTTGAATTCGATCAAGCCGACGTATTGTCCCGTCTTGGGGGTGGGATACCGCTTCGTATATTTCTCATAGAAGGCCTGCCTTTTATTCGGGTCGCCGGAGCCGAGGAAATATGCCTCGCGGATTGCTTCGGAAGAGAGTGGATAGTTATAGGCGGTTGCGGGCTGGGCGACTAACAGCGCGGGCAGCAGGATCGACAGGGTCCATCGCAGGATCGTCTTCATGGCGGCCTCCAGCGGTTATATGGTAGACGAAATACGGTAACGGAGGGGTACATCGGTCGGCTCGGGGCCCAGGGCTAAAGAGGCTGCGGAAAAAGGCGGATGGAGAGAATCCTCAGGCGCTAAAGCGCATTGAGCGCAGGCGATTTATGTCGGAGCTAGAAGCTCCGACCCCCCTAAAAGGCGCCTTTTTCCGCAAACTGTAAAGCCCTTTCAATGCGCATTCGCGGGGCTGCCCTTCGGCTTCGCTCAGGATAAAAAGCCCCGCGCTTCCACCGGCGGGCATTTCTATCCGGTGATGCCGCTGAGGAACGGGTAGTGGTCCGCGGCGGACATGAAGAAAAGCATCGGGAAAGAGAACCAGAAGCCCGCGCGCGATGCGAGAAACGCCCAGCGCGCGAGGTGGGCGGTTTCGGGCGGCATCGGCGCGCCTTGCTCCGCGGCCGCGCGCATCCAGGCGATGAGGCGCTTTTGCGCGCGCCAGATGATGCCCCAGGCGTTGAGGAGCATCAGCAAGCCCATACCGCCGCCGACGGAGATGGAGAGGTGCGCGTTGGAGGATTGCGGATTCGCGTTCACGACGAGCGCGAGCCACGACGCGGCGATCGCGATTGCGCCGATGGCGATGGCGCGCAGCCAGGGGCTGTCGAGGATTCCTTTGTGCGGGAGCTGAAACGGCCAGATCAGCGCGAAGGCCACGAGCCAGACCAGCAGCCATTCGCCGAACCACTTGAAGGCGAGGGAGGAGTTGCCGGCGTTGCGCGCGTCCGCGGCGAGGATCATCCAGAAATAGCGCAGGCCGGCGATCACGGTGACGAGCGCGGACCAGCGGAACCACCACATCGCTCGCGACATGAGCGACGGGTAGATCTTTGCGCGCACGGGCGGATCGAGGAGTTTGAACGCGGGCGTCACGACGAGATTGTTGAAGTAGAGCGTGCCGATCCAGATGATGCCGGCGACGATGTGCAGCCAGCGCAAGGCGATCTGCTCGGCGACGGCCGGGCTCTGCGGGAAGCTTACCTGCGGCGCCGCGGCGATCGCCATTACGGCGTTGAGTGCGGACATTTTACGTCACCTCCGGCCACGCGAGACTGCGAGCACGAGCCGGATACTATCGCAAAATCATCGAAGCTTGTGTTATAGACTTCCGCGCTCGCGACGGATAAATGGCGCGGCGCGACGGGGGACTGACCGAGGAATGCCGGCCGGGAAAATCTTTGCAGGGACGTCAGGATGGGCCTACGCGAGCTGGAAGCCCGAGTTCTATCCCGCGAAGCTTGCGTCCGCAAAATTTCTCGGCTACTACGCGACGCGGCTGAATTCGGTGGAACTGAATTACACGTTTCGCCGCTGGGTTACCAAGAAACTCCTCGCGGGATGGATCGAAGTGACGCCCGCGAAATTCAAATTCGCAGTGAAGGCGAATCAGACGATCACGCACGTGAAGCGGCTGAAAGATGTCGCCACAGCGACGGCGGATTTCGTCGCATCGCTTGAGCCTTTGCACGCGGCCGGGAAACTCGGGCCGGTGCTATTTCAGCTTCCACCCTATTTGAAATGCGATCTGGAGCGGCTTGACGGATTCCTCGACACGCTTCCGCGCGAGACGCGCTTCGCCATTGAATTTCGGCACCCGTCCTGGTTCACCGACGAGGTCTTCGACCGGTTGGGGCGCGCGAACGTCGCGCTATGTGAGGCGCAGAGCGAGAAGCTCGTGACGCCAGAGATTGCCACCGCGAACTTCCGGTACTTTCGGCTGCGAATGGCCGAGTATTCCGCCGCGTCGCGCAAGTCGATTTCGAAGAAGGTCAGCGAAGCCGCTCGCAGTGGCGACGTCTTTGTGTATTTCAAGCACGAGGACACGCCGGAAGGGGCGCTTTACGCCGAGAGTCTGCTGAAGACAGTCGCTAAGCTTAAACTCAAAGCTTAGTAGAACTTGGTGCCCAAGAGAGGACTCGAACCTCCACTCCCTTGCGAGAACTAGCTCCTGAAGCTAGCGCGTCTGCCAATTCCGCCACTTGGGCATTTCGTGCGGCAAAGCGAGGCGAATCCATATTGCCGCGCGGCCGATGGTTTGTCAACGAAGCACGGCCGGGCGGAGTACCATTGACCCGCAGCCCCGCCATTCATACAGTAATTCCAGCGGTCGTGAGCGAGAGGAGGGCACCATGGCAACTGTCCGCGCAATGCTGGAGCGCCGCCGATCGAGCCGCGTTCGCACCCGCATCCCCGTAACAGTTCTTTGCCGTGAAAGCGATGGCGAAGCGCGCGACGCTTCCGCCGAGGCGATTTCCGTCAGCCGCACCGGGCGCGCTGCTGCGCCTGCCTTTTCTGCCGGAGCTGGGGTCGCGCATCGAGGTGCTGCACGGCCTTTCGCAAGAGAAGCGCGAGTTCCGCGTCATTTCGGTCCGGGACCGCAAGGAGCACGGCCCGTTCGAGCTGGGCGTCGAGATTCTTTACCCTAGCCGCAATTTCTGGGGGGTCTCGTTTCCCGACGAACGGCGCTAGCTGCGCCCCTACGGGGGCAACTGCCCCAATCGGGACTCGCCCACAAGGCGGCGGGTGAAGATTGGCGCTCCCACAAACCCGGGCTTGACACCCTCCGCACGCGTTGGTGCTATAATCCCGCCAAACTAGAGCCGATGGGCCCGCACGGGCCGGCTGCTATCCGGCCAGCAGTCCCCAAGACCCGCGGGCAGGGGAGGTTCGCATGGGAACATTTCAGATGCTGCTTCTGGCTTGGGGTGTCATTACAGCCACTCTCGTATGCATGTGGATTTACCGCAGCGCGCTCGAGAACCGCGAGGAAGATCAGATTTTTCTCGACGCAGCGGGAGATTCCATGGCACGAGATCAGGCGGCGCTCGTCAATCGAATCGAAAAGCTCGGGCGTCCGATCGCGGCGCTGATGGTGCTGTCCGGGCTGCTGCTGGTGTCGATGGGCGGGTTCTGGGTCTATCACAGCATCCAGAGTTTTTGATTAGCCGCACGTTTCTCGCGCTGACTGGCGCTAGTGCTTGGCCGGGGCGGGCGCCTGCTGGGTTGCCGCGGGCGGCTGCGCCTGGACCGTTTCGGGCAAGACTTCCGATGTGTGGTTGTGCACGATAAGCCAGTTCGCACCGATTTTATTGAAGATCAGCGTTGTCTGGCCGCGAACTGCGTAGGGCTTTCCGTCGTACAGCGAAGAAAACTCCCACTGATACATGGCCCAGGCCACGTCTCCGTGCGGGAAAACGATCGTGTTTCGCCGGATGATCTGCATGGACTGGAATGAGGCGATCTGCCGCTGATAAAGAGGCACGTAATTCTGCCAGCCGACGACCGGCGGCTCGTACCCGCCGCTGACGAACGTCACGTTGTCCGCATAATACTTGTGCATCATTTCGACGTTGCCGATCTGGAATGCGGCCAACATCTCGCCGATGTCGTGATCGATTTGATCGGCGTCCGAGCCCAGCACTACCGGCACCACGTTCGCGTCGTCCTGCTGCTGGTCCGACTTTGATTTGCCCTTCTTGTTCTTTTGCGCCACGGCGGCGTTGGAGCACAGAACGAGGACAAGAATGGCCGCCAGCACGCCGACGAGCCGGCGCCAGCGCGCGGATTTCATGAGCTTCATTCCATTCGCCTCCTGTTGGTCCGGGTGGGAGCATAGCACGAAGCGAAAAACGACCGGCAAGCGGAAGTCGTGCCGTGTGTCCCAACGGCGCACACTAGCGCGCGATTAATGGCGTGGCGTGGAATGAAGCGTCTGGCTCAGCAGGTTCACGAACAAGCGATACGCGCCGGGCACTCCGTCCGGCAGTTCGCGGAAAAATGACAGGCCCGTGTAGATGTAGACGCCCTTGCCGTCGCGCGCATAGACCAGCCCGCCGGTTGCTTCCTGCTCGCCCGGATCGGTGAGGCCGAGCACGGCCTGATAGCGCGGATCCCAGGTGCTCCAGAAATAGAGGCCGCGCTCCTGTTCCCAGCCCTTGAAATCGTCGAGCGTGATTTTGTTCGGGGAATTCAGCAGGGGACTATCGGGCGCGAGAAAACGTACCGGGGAGTTCTGGTCGGTCACGCGGACGGCGGAGTTTGGCGAGAGCATCTCCGCTTTGAACGGCGCGGGCAGCAGGCGCGCCCAGGCGAAATCGCGCTCGTATAGGACGAGCAGCGTGCCGCCGTTCTGGACGTAATCGAGCAGACGCGGATTCGCGGCCATGGCGTCGGGGCGAAGCTCGTAGGCGCGGATGCCAACGACGATGGCGTCGTAGCGGCTCAAATCACCGAAGGCGAGGGTCACTTCATCGAGAAGATCGACCTGGATTCCGACTTGGCGCAAAGTTTCGGGCAGCACGTCGTTTTCGCCCGCGATGTAGCCGATGTGCAGTCCGGCGGGCACGGTGAGCTCGAGCACGTGGACGGTCACGTCGTCCGGCTGGCTCCAGTTGCGAGTCGGCAGCGTGGGAATCGGCTCGACGGAGGTGCGAAAGGTCTCATCGCCGAGCTTCGCGTAGGGATGGAGTGCGTAAGCTCCCGGCGCGATTTTTTCGGGGGACTTCACGGCGTAGCGCACCAACTGGTCGCCGGCCTGCTTGAAGTCGAGCGGTGCAACCGGCGCGACGCTCCAATTCTCGGGCGCGTCGAGGCCGATCGAGACCGTCGCAGGCTTCGTGCCGTGATAGCGCACGCGCGCGAGCAGATCGACCGGCGCAGCCGCGCGCTTTTCCGGGACCATCACTTGCGCGGGCTCGACCGTCATGGTGACCGCCGGAACAAGCTCGAGCGGATAGACCACGAGGGCAGTCGTTTGGGCCTCGGCCGATTCGACGGCTTTTTCCAAAGTGAAGTCGTAGTCGTCGACGCTCATCCGGAGAGCGAGCGTCACGAGCGCCGGCGGAAACGGCAGGACCGCGTCGGCGGGCGAATGCGGCGGCTTCGCTCCGGTGGGCACCGAAACCGTGAAGTGATAATTCCGGCCCTGCGCGTCGGCGTCGTCGAGCTTCGCGCTCCAGCCTTCGGGCAATCGCAAACTCGATTTGTCGACGGTCCATTTCGCGGGCGTCGCCGGCTTGTCGAGGAAATTGACGTCGACTTTGAAATCCTCGTCCGCCACGAGCTCATGCCGGCTAGCCTGCGTGTCCACCGGCAGCGCGATGTCATCCACCAGCGCCGCGTCGATTCGCTTGGTGATCTGATCGAGATCCCACAGGGCGGCTGCGCCATCGGCGCCGCCTGCGCTTGCAATCTTCTGCCGCAATCCGGCGATTTCCTTGCCGGCCTTCGCGAGCGAGCTTGCCGCGGCCGTACGATCGAGCTCCAGCGCTGATTTCGAGGCCGTCGCGAGATCCTGGTCCGCTGCCGCGAGCGTCGGGGCCATCGCGGTTTGCCACTGCGCGTAGCGATCGGCCAGCGACGAAATCGACTCCGCGAGCGCTTTCGTGTCGAACCCGCCGCCACCGTCCTGTCCGTGCTCGACGATCAGCGTGGGCGGGCGGCGGAAAAATGGATTGCCGAAGAACGACGGCGTGCCCTGCGAGCGGTGCTGCGCGTGGCCATCCATGCCCATCTCGACGTAACTCTGTCCCCACAGCGGCGACACGTCGTTGACCGGCAGCGTTACGCCGCCCGGCGCTGTCCTCGTCGCATTGGGGCCAAATCCGAAGCTTCCGGGGCGGAGCTCGAGCGAGACTTTCCAGGCGGGAAGGCCATCGGCAATTTGATCGGGGAATTTTGATGGATCTGCGGCGTCGGCGACGGCTTGCGGCGTCAGAAGCCCGCTGGCCTGATGCTGTCCGTGGCCGAAATGCACGCCGCCCCAGCCGTTGATCACCACCTGCGGCCGGTACATGCGGATCACGCGGACCATGTCTTCGAGCGGAATCTGGTCGCCCCAGATCTTCATGGTTCGGTCCGGGCTTTTCGAGAATCCCGGGTCGACCGCGCGCGTGAAAAATTGATGCGTGCCGTAGCGCGAGTCTGCCGCCAGCAATTCGGTGGTGCGCACGACCCCCAGCGGGCCATCCTGTTCGGGGCCGATCGCATTCTGTCCGCCCTGACCGCGGGTGATCGTCAGCACGGCGACATCGGCGTAAAGCCCGCGCGAAAGGTACGCGAGCAGGCCGGCCGTTTCATCGTCGGGGTGCGCGGTGACGTAGAGGATTCGAGTTGTGACGCGCGCTTTGCTGATCGCCTGCACGGTGTCCGCAAGCGTTTGCGCCGAAGCGGCCGGAATCGCGGCCATTCGCGCTGCCGCGGCCACGAGAAAGATCGCCGCCACAATCCAATTCCTTCGCACTCGACCTCGAAGCATCAAGCGATCTCCTGAAAGGGCCACTGGCGCATCCATCGCGCGCGGACCAAATATACAAGAATACCCGCCGCCGCAGCAGCGAGCGAGGCCAGCATCGGCCGCTTGCCTGTGGCAACGAAAAGCCCTGCCCAGCCAATAATCGCGATCACGACCGGCACGGGGTACAGCCACATTCGAAACGGCAGCCGCGCGCTTCCCCAGCGGCGGCGCAGCAGGACGAGTCCCACGCCCTGGCCGATGAATTGGATGATGCAGCGCATCGCCAGGATGGAGCGAATCGCCTGCCCAAGGCTCAGCGCCAGGCAGAAGATGAGCGCCGCGCCGCCCAGCGCCAGCAGCGATACATACGGAAAATGCTTGGTCGGATGTACGCGCGCGAACACCGAGAGGAAGTTTCCATCGGCTGCCGCGGCGTAGGGCACCCGCGAATATCCCAGCATCGCCGCGAAGACGCTGCCCATCGCCGTGGCCAGGATCAGCGCCGTGGCGAGGGTGGCCCACTGGCTGCCGTACAGCCGCTCGATGAATGTGCTGGCGATGAATTTCGATTCCGCTCCTTCACGCCAGGGGATCACGCTCAAGATGCTCGTCTGCATCGCGAGGTACAGCACGGTGATGCCCACAATCGAAATGAAAATCGCGCGCGGGATGTTTTTCTCAGGGTTCTTCATTTCGCCGCCGAGGTTGCAGACGTTGTAGTAGCCGAGGTAGCTGTACACCGTCTGCACGGTGCCGTGGCCCAGGGCGGCGAAAAGCAGCCACGATGAATCCCACCGCGTGCCGGAGAAATCGAACACGCGCTGCGAATCGAAATGCGTCGCGCCGCCCCAGATGATCCAAAGGATTGTGGCGATTACGATGGCGCTGAAGACGATCGAAATTTTCCCGATCTCGGTGATGCGACGGTAGAGAAGCGCGACGACGAGCAAGACGACCGCCGCCGCAATCGCATTCTTGCTGTGTGAGCCGAGAATCGCCACCGCCGCGGCCAGGCGGCTCGACTTGCCCGTGAGATACGTCGAGTAATCGGCGAACCCCAGCGCGCCCGAGGCGATGCTCAGCGGGCCCTGAAACAGCGTCTGCCAGATGAAGAGAAACGAGAGCAGCCGCCCCCACCGCTCGGCGCCGTAGGCTTCGCGCAAATAGACGTAGCTGCCGCCGGCCTGCGGCATGGCCGCGCCGAGCTCCGACCAGATGCAGCCGTCGCAAAGCGCCAGCGCCGCGCCCGCTACCCACGCGAGCAAGCTACCCGTGCCGCCCATCGATTTGATCACGATCGGAATCACGACGAACGGGCCGATGCCGACCATGAACGTCATGTTCAGGGAGGTCGCTTCGAGCAGCCCGAGGCCGCGTTCGAGTTTTTCCTGCGCGCTCATGTCAATTTCCGTGGAAAAAAGCACGCCGAGCATAGCAAGAAACGCCGCGCGGCCCGCCGAAAACTGCGGGCATTTGCGCTACCATACGGGGCGAGGCTTATGGACGCGCTCGCCCTCCTCGCTCCACTCCCGCTTGCGATCGGCCTCGGCATCACGGCTGCGACGGCCGGCGCTCTCGTCGTTCAATACTTCCGCCTGCGCAGGCGCCGCGAGTTTCCCGCGTACGGCTGGCTCGGACTGATCACGCTCGCGTGCGCCGAGCTGCTGCTTTTTCTTGGCGTAGAGCCGGTGGCCACGTTCATTACGCCGATTGCCTGGAGCGCCTACATTCTGATCGCCGACGCTGCCGTGTTTGCTCTTACCGGCCGCTCGCGGTTGCACGACGCGCCGAAAGTTCTTGCGCAGATGGCGGCTCTTTCGATTCCGCTGTGGCTGATCTTTGAGGCTTACAACGTGCGCCTCCGAAACTGGACGTACGTCGGAGTGCCGCACGATTGGTTCATGGCGCTTCCCGGCTACGCGTGGTCGTTTGCGACCATTACGCCGGCGATTTTCGAGACAGCCGACCTCGTGCAGGGGCTGATGTCCGTCGTGCCGATCAAGCCCTGGAAAATGTCGCGCGGCGCCGAGAATGCGATGATGATTTGCGGCGCGGCGTGTTTGATAGTGCCGCTGGCGGCGCCACGCCACATCGCGGCGTATCTTTTCGCGCTGGTTTGGATCGGATTCGTTTTGCTGCTCGATCCGCTGAATCGCCGCCTACGGCTGCCTTCGTTCCTGGGCGACCTGTCGGATGGCTTCGCGCGGCGCTTCTACGGTTTCCTTGCGTCCGGCTGGATTTGCGGATGGCTCTGGGAATTTTGGAACGAATGGGCGGGCGCGAAGTGGCACTACACGTTTCCGATGTTTCAGCAGCTGAAGATTTTCGAAATGCCCGCGCCTGGCTATCTCGGATTCATTCCTTTTGCGCTGGAATGCTTCGCGATGTACGTTACCGCGGCGTGGCTCGCGGGCTGGCTGAAGCGCGTAAAGTAATGGATTGAATGGCAGATGTCAGAACCTGACTCCATTATCTCTACTTTGCAGGAGAGTTCATGCGAGGATACGTCACGGCGACCCTGATACTCTTCGCGTTGCTGTTGTTCTCGCCGTCCGCCGTTGCGCCCGCGCACGCCGGCGGACTCACGCTTTCGCCTCAGGCGCAGCAGGCTCTCGACCGCATCTATAGCGGCGATCCGGACGCGGGAATCGCGGTTGCGCGCGAGATCGAGCGCGCCGACCCGCAAAGCCCGGTCGGTTTTCTGCTCGAAGGCGAAGCTCTTTGGTGGAAGACCTACTGCGAGGCGTGCGAAATCAAATGGGGGCAGTTCGACGCCTGGCACCGCGACAAGAAGCCCGAAGACGCAGCGTACTTTGCGCTGGCCGATAAAGCTATCGACCTGGCCCGCGCGCAGATCGATAAATCCGACACGGCTGAGATGCATGTTTACGCCGGGCTCGGCTACGCCCTGAAGGCGCGGCTGTATTCCCTGCGCGATGAGAAGCGCAACATCGCGCACGCCGGCTTGGCGGGCCGCTCCGAATGCGTTCGCGCGCTGCAGCTTGATCCAGATATGGCCGACGCCACTGCCGGAATCGGACTCTACAACTATTACATCGACACCCTTTCGGCGATCGCGAAGGTGCTCCGCTTCTTCATGGGCCTTCCGGGGGGCAACAAGCAGGAGGGAATTCGCCAGATGCGCGTTGGAATCGAGCGCGGCGCTTTTATGTCCGTCGATTCGCGATTTTATCTGGCCCGAAATTTGCGCTCGTATGACGAGCGCTATGAGGACGCGCTCGCGATCACCGAACCGCTCGCGACGCGCTATCCGCACAATCCGGTTTTTCTGCTGCTCGCGGGCAACCTGAACGCGGAACTGGGCCGCAACGCGAAGGCCGCCGACTATTTTCACGCCGCGCAGAATGCGCAGGTTCCCGATTCCGCCTGCGCAGCTCGCGCGCGGGACGTCGCGAACTCGTTTCTTGCCACGCTGCACTAGGCTCCCCAAAACCCCCGCATGCTCGCCTCCGCGCATCGAATTGGAGTAGAGTTGACTTGCCATGATCCGGGCGCTTAGGCCGGCGGTTCTCGTTGCGCTGCTGTTTGTCGCGGCCAGTGTTGACGCGGGAACAGTCGTTCCCGACGGTACCGTTCTGCCCGTCCGCCTGAATACGACACTGTCGTCGAAGAGCGCGAAGCCCGGCCAACTGATCAGCGCGAGAGTCATGCAGGATGTTCCGCTGCCGTCATTCGCCAAAATCCGCGCGGGCGCGATGCTGTTCGGCAAAGTGACGAGCGTGCAGCCCGCATCGGGCGGCGACGGTGGCAGCATTTCCATTCGATTCGATACCCTGCGGCTTCCTCATGAGAACATTCGCCTCACCCTGCATTTGCGCGCGGTCGCTTCGTTCATGGAAGTTCAACACGCGCAAGTTCCGCTGATGGGCGCGGACCGCGGAACTTCCGAAGGCGCCTGGACGACGGTTCAAATCGGCGGCGACGTCGTGTATCGCGGTGGAGGCCCGGTGGAAGGGAAGTACGGTCGCGTGGGTAAACCCGTTGCGAACGGCGTCATCAGCCGCCTCGACTCGAATCCCGGCCGCGGCTGCCGTGGCGACGGCACGGGTGACCGTCCACAAGCATTGTGGCTGTTTTCGTCCGATGCTTGCGGAACTTACGGTTTGCCGCATCTGGTTATTGCGCGCGCGGGTCAGACTGACCCGATCGGAGAAATCACTCTTCGGTCGGAAAAGGGCGATGTGAATGTGCGCAGCGGCGGCGGGTTGTTGCTGCGCGTAGCTGCGGCGACGGATGAGGGCGCCTAGCCCGCGAACACGCTACGTGCGCGCGGCTTCTTCCTGCTCGAAGGCGTGATACGACGAACGCACCAGCGGCCCGGCCTCGACGTGCTTGAATCCCATCTGCTCGCCTAGCCGTTTGAATTCCGCGAATTCGTCCGGATGCACGTAGCGCTCGATCGGCAGATGTTCGCGCGTCGGCTGCATGTACTGGCCGAGCGTGAGGATGTGCGTGCCCTGCGCGGCGATTTGTTCCATCGCGGCGAGCACTTCTTCGCGTGTCTCGCCGAGCCCCAGCATCATTCCGGTCTTCGTCGGCACATCCGGCGCCATTTCGCGCGCACGCCGCAACAGCTCAAGTGACCGCTCGTACACCGCGCCCTTGCGCACGCGGCGATAGAGTCGCGGCACCGTTTCCATGTTGTGATTCAGCACGTCCGGCCGCGCGGCCATCACCAGACCCAGCGCGTTCCAGTCGCCGCGAAAATCGGGAATCAGCACTTCCACTTTGCAATCGGGCATGCGCTCGCGGATCTCCATGATCGTGCGCGCGAAGATCGCCGCGCCTCCGTCCTTTTGATCGTCGCGATTCACCGATGTGACCACGGCATAGCGCAGCCTCATCCGCGCGACGGCTTCGGCGACGCGCCCGGGCTCGTCTTCTTCCGGTGGTCCGGCAGGTTTGCCGCTCGGCACGGCACAAAATCCGCACGCGCGCGTGCAGATGTCTCCCAAGATCATGAATGTGGCCGTGCGATGCTCCCAGCACTCGCCCATATTTGGGCAGCGCGCGCTTTCGCAGACGGTATGCAGCCCGAGCGTACGCATGATCCCGTCGAGGGCGCGGAAATTCTGGCCACCCGAAAATCGCACCTTCAGCCAGGGCGGGCGCGCCTGTCCGCCCAGCGGCGGCGCGGGGTCATTCGGTAGAATGTTGAACGGCGAAGCCATTTTTCTCGGTCGAGACTGAATCTGATTTTACGCGCGCAGACCCCGTGAAACAATCGCCAGCCTCCCATGCAATTGTCAGGCGCTCTTCGCAGGATACCCGTTAGACCATTTTGCCGAGAAGACATCTGTTCGATTAGAACCACGCTAGAAAGGGCCTGACTGTTGTACAATTACAACGCTTTTCCGTATCCGCCATTTATGGCTCTTTAAGCCATTGAAAATACAGGGCTAAAATCAGACGCTCCCGGCCCCGAACGTGCCAATAGAAGGCATCTGCCAAATGCCAAACCAGGTTACCATCCAGCGCCCCGTTGAAATCGAGGGGATTGGGCTTCACACGGCCGTTGAAAGCCGGGTACGCCTCGTGCCCGCGCCTGCCGACACCGGCATCGTTTTTCGCCGCGTCGATCTCGACAATTTCGAAATCGCCGCGCACGTCGCCAACGTCGCCCGCGTGAGCTACGCGACCAGTCTGATGAAGCAGGGTGTCCTGATTTCAACCACAGAGCATCTGCTCGCCGCGCTCTATTGCTGCGGCATCGACAACATTTTCGTCGAGATCAATGCGCTCGAGCTGCCCATCCTCGACGGCTCCTCGCGCCCCTTCATCGAGATGCTTGCTCAAGCCGGCACGCGCCGCTTGCGGCGCCCGCGGCATTACATCCAAGTTGTCAAGCCGCTCGAATTCGCCGATGGAGATCGCCGCATCGGAATTTACCCCGCCGATGATTTCAACATCCACTGCTTCGTCGACTATCACCATCCATGCGCTGGCCCGCAGGAGATTGAAATGTCCGTCACGCGAGAATCGTTCAGTCGCGAGCTGGCGCCGGCGCGCACGTTTACGTTCGTGAAAGAACTGCTCGCGCTGCAAAAGATGGGCCTGATTCGCGGTGGGTCGCTTGCCAACGCGATCGTGATGGATGACAACTCGATCCTGAACGGCCCGCTGCGGTTTGCCGACGAATTCGGCCGGCACAAAGCGCTCGACCTGATCGGCGATCTGGCGCTCGTCGGCCGGCCGCTGCAGGCGCGGATCGTGGCGCACAAAGCCGGGCATGCGCTACATACGCAGCTCGTCACGCGCTTGTTGGAGGACCGCTCGCTCTGGAAGGAAACCACCGTAGCTCGCGCAGCGGGCGGCTCCGCTGAATACGCATCCTCGACCGATTCACTCGACGCCGGAGTTCAGGCCGACTAACCTACCGCAGTCGCCGCAGCATAGGACTGGCTGCATTTGCGGGGCCCTCCGTGCTGTAGCGAATCCCTCCCGTTTGATCTGCAAAGAAACTTCGCCGACCCGTTGTCTCTCTTGTGATCGGATCCGCGTAGATTTCGAAGGTTTCAGTGCCAGCGCGAGTGCAGCCGCGCTCCTTCGCGCCTTCGCGAAAAACCGGTTGGCCGGTTGGCACGTACCTGAACCTGTAGCCGTTCTTTTGGCCGGATGCCAGCACGTTGTCGATCAATCCGGCACGATCGCAGGTGTCCTGGCCGCCTCCGGCTCCGCCCAAGGTCTCCAGACTCGGTGCGAAGCCGTTGGCGTACGAGTCGTTGAATGTGGTTTCCGCAGTAATGATCGTCCGCATCGATCCGATCGCCGACACCTCGTTCGCCGCGATTTTCGCATGCAGCAGATTCGGAATTGCGATGGCGGCGATAAGCATGATTGGGATTACGGAGATTCCGGCGTAGCCAAGCACTAATCCTGTCGTCGCCATGCCCCGGCCTGTCAGCCGCCCGCCGGACCTGCGAATTTCTCCGAGCGATCGATGTCCCAAAATGATCGCGGCGATCGAGCTGGGGAAAAAGAAAAAGAATAGCCCGCAAATCAGGCTGCCGATTGCTTTTCCGCTGGTTTGCGCCGGCCCAATGTAGGGCACGCCGAGCGCGCTCTCGTAGGACGCCTGCGGCGGCATCGCTCGCTGGCCCTGAAGAAGCGCGCCGCATTTCACGCAGTAGCGCCCATTAATCGGATTTTCCGCCGCGCACAGCGAGCAGATCATTGCCGCCCTCCGGCCCCGCTTTCGCTTCGCGGGAATTGACCTACTAGCTATCCTTTCGGCGCGGCATTGTCAACGGATCCGACCAGCTCGCCCCTGCGTCTTGATTGCGCGCCGCCCACTACTCCTCCACAATCAACTCGCCCTTCATCTTCCCGTGGTGCATGCCGCAGACCTTCGCGCATTTGAATTCGTATGTCCCCGGCTTCACGGCGACAAATTCCAGCACCTGATCGACGTTCTTCTCAACTTTGCCGTTGTCTTCGGGGTGATCGAATTTTAGACCCACGATCGTCTTGTCCGTGCTGCCTTCGGGGTAAAGGGTCAGTTTGATACCGTGAGTTTCGTCGACGGAATGCACCTTCAGCCGCACGCGCTCGCCCACCTTCACGCGGATTTCGCTCGGCGCGAACTCATACTTCTTGGCGGAAACTATGAACGTTCTTGCGGACGAGTCGCTAACGGTGTCCGAGTTCTGCGCGGCGCCAGGCGTCGCCGTCAAAACGCATGCAACGGAAATGATGAATACGCTGATTACGTGTCGCAATTGCCCTCCTCGGCCTGCTTTGATGACGTCCATTAGAACGAACTGGAGGCTTCGATGATGGCGATGCATCGCGGGTTGCACAATCTGGCGGTTCGCGGCTGGCAGTTGGCAGGAAACGGACGCACCGCCGCCGTTTCCATTGCGTCCGGCTGCGCCCGGAGCGACAATGATTTCGTTCATGCCTGCCAGCGATACTTCCATCGTCATTTTGGCGGCGGGAAAAGGAACGCGCCTGCGCTCCGACCTCGCCAAGGTCCTGCATCGCGCGGGCGGGCGGCCGCTGCTCGAAACCGTCATTCGGGCGTGCCAGCCGCTGAAAGCCGCGCAGACGCTCGTCGTCGTCGGGCACCAGGCCGATGAAGTGGCGGCGCTCGCCGAAAGCCTCGGCGCGCAGACGATTCTGCAAAATCCCCAGCGAGGCACCGGTCATGCCATGCAAGTGGCCCGCCGCGCGATTCGCAAAAGCGCGAAGCTCGCAATCGTGCTTCCGGGCGATGCGCCGCTGCTCCGTACCGAAACTCTCGCCGCGCTGCTCGACACGCATCGCCGCGGCGAAGCGGCCGCCACGATTCTCAGCGCCGAGCTTCCCGACCCCGGCACGTACGGCCGGATCGTGCGCGACGCCGAAGGCCGCGTCCTCGCGATCGTCGAGGACAGCGCCCTGACGCCGGAACAGCGCGCCATCCGCGAAGTGAACTCCGCGATCTATTGCTTCACGCTCGAAAAGCTCTGGCCGTGCCTCACGTCGCTGCGCCCGGGAAATGTGCACCGCGAGCTGTACCTGACCGACGCGATCGCCATGCTCCGCGCGCGCAACGAACGCGTGCTCGCGCAGATAGCCCCGGACGCCAACGAAGTCCTCGGCTGCAACACGCGCGCCGATCTAGCCGGCGCCGACCGCGTCCTGCGCGCGCGCAAGGCCGCGGAGCTGATGAATTCCGGCGTCACGATTTACTTCCCCGAGACGGTTGTGATCGACCCTGGCGTCACCGCCGGCGCGGACACCGTGATCGAGCCGGGCGTCCAGTTGCTTGGCGATACGCGCATCGGCGCGCGCTGCCAGATTCGCGCCGGATGCATCCTCCACAACACGCGCGTGGCTGATGGCGCGATCGTCGGCCCGCACACCAACGCCATCGATTCGCGCATTGGTCCCGGCGCGCACGTGGGACCGTTCGCGCGGCTGCGGCCTGGAGCGGACATTCGCGCAGGCGCACACATCGGCAATTTCGTCGAAATTAAGAAATCCGTGGTGCACGAGGGCGCCAAAGCCCAGCACTTGAGCTACCTGGGCGACGCGACCATCGGCCCCGGCTCCAATATCGGCGCGGGCACCATCACCTGCAATTACGACGGCGTAGCGAAGCATGAGACAAAGATCGGCAAAGGCGTTTTTATCGGCAGCGATACGGCGCTCGTCGCGCCCGTACGCATCGGCGACGGCGCCTATATCGCGGCGGGCTCTGTGATCACGGAAAATGTTCCGCCCGACGCGCTGGCGCTCGCCCGTGGTCGCCAAGTCAACAAGCTCGGCTGGGCGAAAAAGCGCAGACGCGAGTTGGCCGTCGCAAAGAAACCGGCGAAATCTTCGAAGCGCGCCCGCCGGAGTGCTAAGCTCGTGCGTAGGCGCCGATCAAAGCCAATATCGCGGCGCAAGCGCTGACGCAAGCTGGCGCGAATGCGAACGATGGTTCGGAGGTTGCGTATGTACGCTCTTACTTCTGACGCGAAAAGAAAATTGCTCCGCGGGATTTCGCTGCTGCTGGTCGCCGCGCTCGCCACAATCGCCGCGCATTCGATCTTCGCAGCCGCCGGTGACGCGCCCACCGATCCCTGGACCGCGGCGCAAACCGTGCAGCCCGCCGCCTTCGCCAAAGAACTCGCCGGCTCGAAACCTGCCGACAAGCCGACCGTGGTCTGCGTTGCTCCGCACGCGCTCTACCTCGGTGGCCACATTCTCGGAGCGCTCTATCACGGCGCCGGCAGCACGCCCGAAGGCATCGCCGACCTGAAGAAATGGGCGCAGCCCGTGCCGCGTTCGACAAACATCGTGATCTACTGCGGCTGCTGCCCCATGGAACGCTGCCCGAATCTGCGTCCCGCATTCGTCGCGCTGCGCGACATGGGCTTCACGCACGTGCGCGCGCTGCTGATCCCCACGAACTTCTACACCGACTGGGTTAAGCCCGGCTACCCCTACGAGCAATCGCCCGCGCAATAGGCACTCGCCAGCCGCTATTGTCATCCCCGGTGAGTCCGCCGGATATCGGTGGAGACCGACTCTTTATGGGAACCTTTTTGCTTTTCTCGTTGATCCATGCCATCAATGAAGGCGAGAGGCTCGTCCTCTCGGGAAGGAGGAAACGAGAACATGCTTTGGAAAAATTTAGGCCGAACGTTGAAGAGAAATCCGCCCGATACTCCGGCATACATAAAGGCCAAGGGCGAAAGAGATTTTCTCGTAAAACTGCTGGGGTTGTTTCTCACGACCGCCCTAACTGCCCTTGGTCTATTGCTTCGGCATCGATGACCTTGCTGTAAGTGTAAAGAATGGCGTTGTGCTAAAATCTCGGCATGAAATTCGGCGTGGTGCAATTTCCCGGTTCAAATTGCGATGACGACGCCTATCACGCCATCGGCTCGGTAATCGGCGAGCCGGTCGAATTCATCTGGCACCAATCCGAGCACGTCTCCGGTTTCGACGCGATCATTCTTCCCGGCGGTTTCGCCTACGGCGACTACCTGCGCACCGGCGCCATCGCGCGATTTTCACCGGTGATGAAGGCCGTCGGCGCGTTCGCCCGCTCGGGAGGGCTGGTGCTCGGCATCTGCAACGGCTTCCAAATTCTTCTCGAGGCGGGCCTGCTGCCCGGCGCGATGCTGCGCAACAAGCGCCTGCGATTCCTGTGCAGGCAGGTCCACATCCGCGTCGAAAATACCGACACGCCGTTCACCTGCGCGGCGCGGCCCGGACAAATCCTGAAAATTCCCATTGCGCACATGGAAGGGAACTATTTCTGCGACGCGGCCACGCTCGCGGAGCTCGAACGCAATAGACAGATCGTCTTCCGCTACGTCCACCCGGACGGCCGCGACGCCGGCCCGGACGATTTCGACGCCAATCCGAACGGCGCGCTCGCCGCGATCGCCGGCCTTTGCAATCGCGAGCGCAACGTCGTCGGACTGATGCCGCACCCGGAACGCGCCGTCGAATTGCCGCTCGGCTCTACCGACGGCCTCGTGATCCTGCGCTCGATGGTCGAAAGCCTCACGCGGCGTACGGCCGAGCGCGTCTCCGCCTGACAGACAGCCGTCATTCTGAGCGGAGTGGCCGGATTTGATTTCCCGTGCCGCTCTTGCGGCACGTCCGGTCACGCAGTCGAAGAATCTCTCTTGCGCACTTGCCCGCAACCAGAACCGCCGCTTGCGCTCCGCGTAATTTGCTGCGAGAATTTCCGCTCCGACGCCCTTCATCGTGGCGATGATCGATACCGACATTAAAGTCACACCGCAGATCGCCGCCGAACACGGCCTCACTCCCGACGAATACGCGCGCACGCAAAAGATCCTGGGCCGCGACCCGAACCTCACCGAGCTGGGAATTTTCAGCGTCATGTGGAGCGAGCACTGCTCCTACAAATCCTCGCGCGTGCACCTGAAAAAACTGCCGACGCGCGGCACGCACGTTGTGCAGGGGCCGGGCGAAAACGCGGGCGTGGTTGACATCGGCGACGGCCTTGTCGCCGTTTTCAAGATCGAGTCGCACAATCATCCGAGCTTCGTCGAGCCGTTCCAGGGCGCGGCCACCGGCGTCGGCGGAATCCTCCGCGACATTTTCACCATGGGCGCGCGCCCGATCGCAGTGCTTGATTCGCTCAGGTTTGGGCCGATCGAGGCGGGCAAAGCAGCCGGCAATGCGACCACGAAAGAGATCGCCCAAAATCGCCGCATTGTCGACGGCGTCGTTCGCGGCATCGCCTTCTACGGCAACTGCTTCGGCGTCCCCACCGTCGGTGGGGAGGTGATGTTCGAGCCCTGCTATTCGAAGAATCCGCTGGTCAACGCGCTCGCGCTTGGCATCGCGCGCCGCGACGAGCTTTTCTTCGCGCGCGCGCATGGCGCGGGGAATCCCGTTATCTATGTCGGCGCGAAAACCGGCCGGGACGGAATTCACGGCGCATCGCTGCTGGCGTCGGCCGAATTCAGCGAGGAATCGCGGCAGAAGCGGCCCAACGTGCAGGTCGGCGACCCGTTCATGGAAAAGCTGCTGCTCGAGGCATGCCTCGAAGCGATGCGCACCGGCGCGATCGTCGCGATTCAGGACATGGGTGCTGCCGGCCTGACCAGCTCGAGCTCTGAAATGGCCTCGCGCGGCGGGGCGGGAATCGAAATCGACCTCGCGCGCGTGCCGCAGCGCGAAACCGGCATGACGCCGTACGAAATCATGCTCAGCGAATCGCAGGAGCGCATGCTGCTGGTCGCGGAGCGTGGCCGCGAGCGGGAAGTCTTCGACGTCTTCCACAAGTGGGGCCTCGACGCGGTCGAAATCGGGCGCGTTACGGACGATGGGAAACTGCGCGTTCTGAATCATGGCCAGGTCGCCGCGGAGATTCCGGCGCACGCGATCGCCGAAGAAGGGCCGCGCTACGAGCGCCCGATCGCCGCGCCGAAAGTGGCTCCGGCGGCGACTACGCCGGCATTCGAATTGGCGCCCGCGGGCGCCAACCTCACTGAAAAGTTTCGTGGGCTGCTCGCATCGCCCGCAATCGCGTCGAAAAATTGGGTCACCGAGCAATATGATTCGATGGTGCGCACGAACACTCGCGTCGGCCCGGGCGCTGGCGACGCAGCTGTCGTGCGGCTGAAAGAATCCAAGCGCGCTATCGCCATCAAAACCGACGGCAACGGCCGCTGGAGCTATCTTTCGCCTCGGCTCGGCGCGATGCATGCCGTCGCGGAAGCTGCCCGCAACGTCGCCTGCACCGGCGCGCGTCCCATCGCCGCGACGAATTGCCTGAATTTCGGCAATCCCGAAAAGCCGGAAGTGATGTGGCAGTTCACTGAAGCGATCGACGGCATCGCCGAGGCCTGCCGCGCCCTCGACACGCCCATCACCGGCGGCAACGTCAGCTTCTACAACGAAACGCTCGGCAAGCCGATCTATCCCACGCCGATCCTGGGCGTGCTCGGGCTCATGGAAGACGCGGATTTCGCCGTCGCCTCCGGATTCCGCCACGAAGGCGATGTCATTCTTCTCCTCGATGGTGCGGATCCGGAGGGCTTTCGTAGCGCCGACCTTCAGGTCGGCACTTTTTCTTCCTCGGAGTACGCGAAAGCAATCCGCGGAATCGTCGCCGGCGCGCCCCCGGCAATCGATCTCGCCGCGGAGAAGCGACTGATCGATTGCCTGGTGAAACTCGCCGCCGAGCGCGCGATCCTGTCCGCTCATGACGTCAGCGACGGCGGCCTCGCCGTCACGCTCGCGGAATCCTGCTTCGCCAGCGACGGCCTTTCCGCGGATGTGAGCCTTGTGGGTCGCGGCTTTAGCCGCGACATAAGCAGCGCCAAGCAAGAAGGGGCTTTAGCCCCTGAAGTTCCTGCCGAGGTGGAACTCTTCGGCGAGACCGGCGCGCGCGCCGTCATTTCCGCTGCCCCCGCCTCGCTTGCCCGCGTCCAGTCGATTGCGGCACAATATGGTATTCAGGTCAGCCAAATCGGTCGTGTCACGCGCGGCGAATTTCGCATCCAATTGAATGGGGCTGCTGTGATCCAGGGCAAGACGGCTTCGTTTCGGCAAGCGTGGAGCGATTCGCTGGCCCGTGCCATCGAGAGCGCATCTTGAGCAAGCTCATCCAAATCGCGGACGATCGTTTCCACGATCACTGCGGCGTGTTCGGCGTCTTCGGCCATCCCGAGGCGGCGAAGCTCACCTATCTAGGCCTCTACGCGCTCCAGCACCGCGGGCAGGAATCGGCGGGCATCGCCTCCTCCGACGGCGCCGACCTGCATCTGCACCGGAGCCTCGGCCACGTGCAGGAAATTTTCACGCCGGAAGTGATCGAGCGCCTGCCCGGCTCGGCGGCTATCGGCCACACGCGCTACTCGACCGCCGGCGATACGACCCTGATCAACGCGCAGCCCATCGCCATCGATTTCAACAAGGGCAAGCTCGCGCTGGGCCACAACGGCAACCTGACCAACGCGCTCGAGCTGCGCCGCAAACTCGAGCATCGCGCCGCGATTTTCCAGACCACCAGCGATACCGAAGTGATCGTCCACTTGATCGCGCGCAGCAACGCACGCAATCTTCCCGGCGCGCTCGCCGAAGCTCTGAACCAGGTCGAAGGCGCCTACTCGCTCCTGCTGCTCACCACCGACGAAATGTACGCCATCCGCGATCCGCGCGGATTCCGCCCTCTGATTCTTGGCCGCATCGACGGCGCCTGGGTCGCGGGCTCGGAAAGCTGCGCGTTCGATCTGATCGATGCCGAATACGTTCGCGAGGTTGAGCCGGGCGAAATGGTCCGCATTTCGCGCAGCGGCATCGAATCGATTCGCTTCGCTCCCGAAAAGCCGCATCAATACTGCATCTTCGAGCACGTCTATTTTTCGCGGCCCGATAGCGTCGTCTTCGGCAGGCCGGTGAACCAGAGCCGCGAGCGCCTGGGCCGCCTGCTCGCGCGCGAGTATCCCGTTGCGGCGGATATCGTTGCTCCCGTGCCGGACTCCGGCGTCCCCGCGGCCATCGGTTACGCGGCGGAATCGGGAATCCCGTTTCGCATGGGGCTGATACGCAATCACTACGTCGGCCGCACCTTCATCGAACCCGAGCAGGCCATCCGCGATTTCGGCGTCAAGCTCAAGCTGAATCCCGTCCGCCGCATGCTCGAAGGCCAGCGCGTGATCCTTGTCGACGACTCCATCGTACGCGGCACCACCAGCCGCAAAATCGTCCGCATGGTGCGCGAAGCCGGCGCCACCGAAGTTCACATGCGCATCAGCTGCCCGCCGACGATTTCTCCCTGCTACTACGGCGTCGATACGCCACGCCGCGAGGAGCTCATCGCCTCGCACAATTCCGTCGAGCAAATCCGCAAATTCCTCGGCGCGGATTCGCTCGGCTATCTTTCTCTCGCGGCTCTTCGCGAAGCCGTCGAGGATACGGAAGGGAAATTCTGCACCGCGTGCTACACCGGCAGCTATCCGACCGAGCTGGTGCAATTGGAAGTGGAGGCTCATCGTGAAAGCTGAGACGGCGGAAGCGCCCGCGGTCGAGAAGCGGAAGCCCGCCGAGCTCACCGCCAACGAGCGTATCTGGCGCGAGGTCGTTTCATGGTTCTGGGTGATCGTCGCGTTCCTGCTGATCGAAGGAACCATGGTGCAGGCCCGCGTGATTCCCAGCGGCTCGATGGAAGACACCGTGCTTGTCGGCGATCACCTGATCGTCAGCCGCTTCGGCTTCGACGCAGGCGTTCCGTTCACCGATATCCACGAGCCGCTCTGGCGCAATCCAAAGCGGCAGGAAATCATCGTGTTTCGCGCGCCGCTGCCCGAAGAGGGCAATCCCGATTTCATCAAGCGCTGCATCGGTCTGCCCGGCGACCACGTGAAAATCGTCGAAGGCGCGGTCTACGTCAATGGCGTGCGTCTCGTCGAGCCCTACACGAAGCACGCCTTCGGCGCGGACAGCACTCCCGTGGAAAATTATCCGCCGACCAGCATCTCGTTGCTCGAAGGCGGCGTCACGCACGAGTGGACCGAGGACTTTCCGAACCATGTGGTCAATGGCGAAATCGTCGTGCCGCCGGGCGAATATTTCATGATGGGCGACAACCGCGACAATTCGCGCGACAGCCGCTTCTGGGGCTTCGTCCCCCGCGCGAACATCATCGGCACGCCGCTGGTCATTTATATGTCGATCGACGCGCCGGATCCCGACGACGTCTGGGGACCCGGTTTCGCCGTGCAAAGATTTGAAACGTACGCCAGCGTGTTCTTCCATCCCGGCCGGATTCGCTGGAAGCGCCTGTTCCATACGCTGTAAAATTCACGAAGCGGCCCGCCGTTTTTGTAGGGGCATCCGCCGCGGCGGATGCCCGGCAAAGTTTCTTGGCGTTGTGCTGCCCATCCGCCTCGCCCGTGCGTCGGCGACGGGTTGTGCAGCGCCTGCCTGTAGGCGGGCGCAGTTCTTTTCGGGAACGAGTCTCTCTCATGCGCTACGCCGATGCCGGCGTCAACATCACGGTTGCGGACGAAGCCAAGCGGCGCATCGCCGCCATGGCCGGAAAAACTTTTCGCCGCGGCGTCCTCGCGCCCATCGGCGGCTTCGGTTCTCTCTTTCAGCTCGACCGCAACCGCTGGCGCGACGCCGTGCTCGTCGCCAGCTGCGACGGCGTCGGCACCAAGCTGAAAGTCGCGGTCGCGGCGGGCATTCACTCCACGGTCGGCGCCGACATCCTGAACCACTGCGTCAACGACATCCTCACGCAGGGCGCCGAGCCCCTTTTCTTCCTCGACTACATCGCCATGGGCAAGCTCGACACCCGCGTGCTCGAGCAGGTGATCGAAGGCCTGAGCCGCGCCGCGAAGCAAGCCGGCTGCTCGCTGATCGGCGGCGAAACCGCGGAAATGCCGGATCTCTACGCTCCTGGCGACTACGACCTCGCGGGATTTATCGTCGGCGCCGTCGAGAAAAAGAAAATTCTCGACCCGCGCCGGGTGCGTCCCGGCGACCTGCTCCTCGCGCTGCCTTCGAGCGGCCTGCACACCAACGGCTACTCCCTCGCGCGCAAACTCGTCTTCGGCGTCGCGAAACTCAATGCGAACAGCTACGTCGCCGAAGTGAAGAACAAAATCGGCGCTGAGCTCCTGAAACCGCACCGCTCCTACTGGCCGTTGCTGAAAAATATCCTCGCGCGCGGATGGGTCTCCACGATGGCGCACATCACCGGCGGCGGCATCACCGGCAATTTGCCGCGCGCGCTGCCGCCCAACGTTCAAGCCACCGTCGAACTGGGCTCATGGCCCGTGCTGCCGATTTTCCGCTACCTCGCGCGGATCGGGCGCATGGAGCGCGACGAGCTGCTGAAAACCTTTAATCTCGGCGTGGGAATGATCCTGGTGGTTCCGGCGAAAAATATTTCGCGCGTGGAAGCGGAACTGAGGCGCCGCCGCGAAAAGTTCTACCTCATCGGCCGCATCGAGCGCGCCAGCCGCGCAAAAGCCCGCGTCGTCTACACCGGCCAGCTCCCGATCTGATGGTTGATGAATCCGGTTTGTGGGTCGCGGCTTCAGCCGCGACATAAGTCGGGCCAGCAGAGAACGGCTTCAGCCGCTGAAGCTCCCTACGGACGCGCCTTACGGGGTCTGCGGCTTTTAGGAACATGGTCTCCCCGCCTGAATTACTCACTTGTCGCTCGCGTTCGTGTCCGCCGCGATCTTCCACGATCCGTCGGCCTGCTTCTTCCACACCAGCGCCAGCTTGCCGGCTTCGGTCGTTGTCTTCCCTTTCGCGTCTGTGATCGTGTTCGAATAGCTGCCGCGTTCAAAAGCCAAATCGCCGGATTGCGCCACGTCGATGATCAGTCCGCTCGTCTCAAGCTTCAGCGCCGGCGCCGCGAGGAATCCCTGAAAGGCCTTCCGCACCGCGTCCTTGCCGATCGCGGCGGGCGTGCCTGGCACGAACAACACCGGATCGTCCACGTAGAACGACATGCACTTCTCGATGTCCTTGGCTTCGGCGGCCTGTGCCAGCGCGTTGCCGGCCGCCGTGATCGCCGCCTCGTCCGCTTTGCGCGTATCCACCGGGGCCGGCGCCGGCGCTTGCGAGCATCCTGCGATCAGCGCAACCGCAAAACTCGCGATAGTCATCGGCCAAACAGAGCGTTTACCTGGCATGGTGTCTCCTTCTGGAACTCTTTGCCACGCGATGCTTCATCCTCGGAGCAGGCGCCGGCGCCACTGGCAAATCCGAACTCCACATATCGACAATACACTTCCAGCTCCCGTCGGCTTGCTTCTTCCAGACCTCGGAGTACTTACCATGGTCGGTCGTAGGCCTGCCTTTGGCATCGTTCGACGTCAGTTCATAGGCGCCATACGTATACGCGAGATCGCCGGAACGCGCGGCCTCCGCTTTCGTCGTCTGCCAGCTCACAGAAAGACCCGGCAGCGCGAGCAAATCCGTAATCGTTTTTCGGATAGCGTCTTTGTTCGTGACCATCTTGTCGTTTGGCGGCAGCACGACTGCGTCGTCGGCATAAAATGCGACCCACGCGTCGGCCTGTTTTGCTTGCGCGGCCGCGGACCAATCGGCATCGGCTTTTTGAACCGCGGCTGCATCAGCCGCTCGGTTATCGGGCGCGGCCGGCTGCGGCTGAGAACAAGCATTGAAGAACAAAGCCGCGAACGTGGCGGCAGACATCAGCGGAAGCGAGCGGAAACGCGGCATGGTGAATCCTCCGGGAGGTTACTGGGTGCGAAAGAAGATGCCTTGCGCGGAGCGATCCTGTCAAGCGACTAAGGCGCCACGCGCCACGGCGAAACCGTCTGCCACCCGCGCAGCTGCTCGAGCGCCCAATCCGGGCTCTTATCCGCATGGCACGAATTGCACGGATTCGGAATCGCGAACTGCTTGGTCAGCTCGGGCGAAATGAACCGGAACGTGTGCGCCGCGACGAACTGATCGCCCAGCGTCACCTCGATCTGCGGCATGTGGCAGGCGATGCACCGGCTGCCTTCGCTCGTCGCCGCATGATGCGTGTGCTCGGCGATCGGCATGTGCGGCCCGGGAATCGTGTCCGGCCCGTGGCAGCGCAGGCAGAGATCGTTGTTCGCCACGGGCGCGACCAGATCCGATTCGTATCGGTCGCTGTGCACGTCGTGGCAATCGAAGCACCGCACGCCGCGGTGGTACATCACCGACTGGCTGAAATCGTTGCCCTGCATGCGGTTCTTGTGCGCGGTCCCATCCTGGAAATAGTAAAAGTCCTTCACGCCGAATTTCTGCTCTTCCAGCTGCCAGTGATCCGCCAGCCGCTCGCCCGGCAAATAGCCGACCGCCCAATCGTAGTATTTTCCCCCGATCGGATTCCCCTTCGGCCGCCCCTGGCTGTGGCACTGGATGCACACATCGTTCGCGCGCACGTAATCGAGCTTCGCGGGATTTACGATGTTGTCTTTGCGCGGCGCCGCAGCGTGCTCGCTGCCCGGGCCGTGGCATTTCTCGCAGCCGACGTTCCACTCCGTCGGCTTCTTCGTCGCCAGATCGTAGTTCACCGAATGGCAGCCGTCGCACAGCGGGCCCGTCGGCCGCTCGGTGTTGGCCTCCGGATAAAGCGGGGCCCACCAGTCTGCGTTTTTCTCCACGTGGAATGGCAGCCACTTCTGATGCTTGATGTCCCACTGTGCCGGCAGCACGTAATAATCGTCGCCCTGCCGCGCCCAATACCGCTGCTTCCAACGGCTGCCGTACACAAACGCCACCTGGCTCAGGTCAAACGTCCGCACCGGATCGGGCTTCGAGAAATCCCCCAGCACCGCCTCCGGATGCGTCTTCGGATCGCGCACCACGTTCGCCATCCGCGTCTTTTCCCACGTCGAGTAAACGTCCGGATGGCACGCCTTGCAAACCGACGAACCGACGAACGTTTTCCTGGCTTGTGGCGCGGGCGTAGCAGGTGCCTGCGCGTTCGTGAAAAGGGGAGAAGCGAAGCCTAGGGCGAGCAGCAAACCGACTCGAACGCCAAAGCGCATGCCGACGACTCTAGTCCCTGGTTTTCCGACAGGCAAATTAAATCTTCGTAATGTCTGCGCGCCGCTGCTGGTTCTTCATAGGGGGCATCCGCCGCGGCGGATGCCCGGCGTCGTTTCTTGGCTTCGCGTCGCCCATAACCTCGTCCGAAATTCGTCTCTGATGTAGCGCCCGCCTTCAGGCGGGCTGCCTTCGCGTGGGATCGCCAATCCCCGCCTGCCGAATCGTCGGGCAAGTCCCGATTGGCGCCTTTCGTCTCAGAACGCCGCTCATCTATCTTCGTTCGTGCGCATTTCTCAGCGGCCTCTGCGCCTGCCCGCAGGCAGGCGGGTCTCTGCGGTGAGTCATCTTGGGTTTTCTCCGTGCTCTCTGTGCCTTCTCGGTGCCCTCCGCGGTGAGCCTTGGACTTTCCCCACCTTTCTCCGATTCCTCGATCTATGCTAATTTCGCTTGCTCATGAAAAAGCACATTGGCGTGCTGCTTTCCGGGCGCGGCTCCAATTTCGACGCGCTCGCGGCCAGCGTCGAAGCCGGCCGCATTCCCGACGCCGACATTTCCATCGTCATCTGCAATCGCGACAACGCGCCCGGAATCGACAAAGCCCGCGCCCGCGGAATCCATGCGCGCGTGATCCCTTCTATAGGCCTCGAGCGCGAAGCCTACGACCGCCAGGTGGTCGCCGCGCTACGCGAGAAAAATGTCGACCTCGTCTGTCTCGCCGGCTACATGCGCCTGCTTTCCCCGTATTTCGTGAAGGAATTTCCGCAGCGTATCCTGAATATTCATCCGTCGCTTCTGCCCGCGTTCCCGGGACTCGAACCGCACCGCCAGGCCATCGAGCACGGCGCGAAATTCTCAGGCGCAACCGTGCATTTCGTGGACGAAACCCTCGACGCCGGCCCGATCATCATCCAAGCCGTCGTCCCGATCGAAGACAACGACACCCCCGACACGCTCGCCGCCCGCGTTTTGAAAGAAGAGCACCACATCTACACCGAAGCCGTGCGCATCGTCCTCGAAGGCCGCTACCGCATCGATGGCCGCCGCGTCCTACTGACGCAGTAAAAGGTGCTGTCATCCCGAATCCCCGCGATCTTCGCCGGGTGATGGATCTGCTTTTGCAGTTGGTTTCGTAGCGGCCGTCTATAAGGGCGTCGGCGTTGTCAATACACACGTGTGGTTCTGATCAGGGACTGGGAATTTGCCCGGTCCGGTTCTTTCTTTTTTCTCGCCAGAAATCTTTTGCTTTTGCATCAGCCGACCAAGGCTCGCTTTTTCAATCGTGCGATGGAACGATTGGTTCCATCAGCCATCTATTCGGTCTTTCCACCAGGATTGTTTTCAAACTCCCCGGCTTCCCGAGGAGGCAGGGCGCTCATTCACCTTCGCGATGGACTCATCTCCATCAGGCCGCTACCCGAGCTACCCCGCATGCGAACCAGCCGCGCCATCAGCTCTCCGTAATTGGCCTGCGTGCGCAGCATCCAGTACAACCTCACCGCCAGGCGGCGTGCCACGGCCACCTTGGCAATCTGACTCCCGCGACGGAACTTCAATCGTTGATACACCCGCCGCAGTTCCGGATCCAACCGTGCCGCCGTCTGTCCGGCTTCGACCAGCAACCAGCGCGTCGTCGAGCTGCCCTGCTTGCTGATCGGCCCGCCCCGCACACGATCGGCCGAGCGCTGTGTGCGCGGGTCCAGCCCCAGATAACTGCTCACCTGACGGCCCCGCGGAAAACGATCGACCGTCCCCAGCGTCAGCACGAAGGCCAGCGAAGTCACCGGTCCCACGCCGGGATGCGTCATCAGTCGAACCGCCTGGCCGTGAGCCCCCGCTTGCTCCTGGACCGCGCGATCCAGTTCCGCAATCGGCTTCTCCCACTGGTCCAGCATCGCCAGCAGCTCTTGGCGCCGCCGCGCCGCCCACGGCCCCAACGGCAACGCTTCCAGTTCCTGACGCCCTGCCTTGCTCCACAGCTTCTTCTTCCGGCAAAGCCCCTGGCCCATGGCCATCGCGTGCAGCTGGTTCATCACCTTCGTTCTCATCTGCACCAGCTTCACGCGATGCAACACCAGTTGCCGCAAGTCCCGCTCGGCCGGCGTTGGCATCCAGATTCGTGGAAACCGATCCTGTGCCAGCAAATCCAGAATGTGCACCGCGTCCCGCTTGTCGGTCTTCTGCTTGCGCACCACGGAGGCGCGAATCTTGGCCGCATCGCCGACCCACAATTCGTGCCCCAGTTCCGCCAGCATCCGCTCGAACCACTGCGTGTACCCGGTCGCTTCGATCCCCACGCGAATCGGCTTCGGCAACTGCTCGTAAAACCTCCTTGCCTCGCCGTTCTCGTGCTGCAACTGCCGCTCGACCAACTCTCCCGTCGCGGTGTCCAGCATCGCGATCTGCTGCTGGCGCGTGTGAAAATCGCATCCTATAATCTTCATCGCTCGGCTCCTTCCCTCCGAGCCTTGGTCGTCTAGCAGCGCCAAGTCTACTCGCTCGAAGGAGCCGACGCCCTTATCCAATCACCTTTCAGGCGGGCGTTGTCATCCCGAATCCCCGCGATCTTCGCGGGGGTGAGGGATCTGCTTTTCGCCGTCCGGTTTTGTAGGGGCACAGCATGCTGTGCCCGGCATAGTTTCTTGGCGTGAACGAGGCCCATTTGCCGCGACGTAAAACGCTTTCGCAGCTGGTTTCGTAGGCCGCCTTCTTGCACTGAGATTTCGCCCACGCTGGAATCGAACGTGTCCGCGATTTGTGCGGTCCGGCTCAAAGACCGGGAAGGCGGGCGCCTTTGCGCAGATGCTTGGCACGATCAAATCCATTCGGCGCAACGTCGAGGACTCCGGCGCTTCCGCGGTTTTATGTAGCTCACCTCGACGCAGCCGGCCCGCAGGCGGGCGAAGTCGGCGTGAGGCCATTCGGCCTCCGCGAACGGACAGGTGGATAATGGAACGAACTTGAAACCTATTGAACCTGGTTGAACTTTGAGGCTTTGGCGGATACGATTTCACCGCTGATCAGAGTTTTGGCGACGGACAGGTGAACTGTTGATCCCGGCGCGGTCTATCGTGAATGAGGCGCGCCACTGGAGACTGAGATGAAGAGAATTTGCACGACTGTGGTGGCCGTAACCGCCGTGCTGCTGCTCGCGAGCGCCGCACACGCGCAGGTGACGCTGAACTCGGTGCGAGTTGGCGCGCAAGACACTGCTGCATTGGCGAAGTTCTACGAGGCCGCGTTCGGCATGTTTGAGGTCAATCGGATCAACGTGCCCGGAGGAGCGGAGATCTTCGTGAACTTCGGCGCGACGACCGACGCCGCAAAGGCCAACAAAAGCGAGCCGATCGTGATCACGCATCGCGATTCCGACGACCTGAGGGACCCGATTGCGCACGTAATCCTGAACGTAAAGGACATGACGGCGACAGTCGCCGCCGTTAAGGCGGCTGGCGGCTCGATGGCCGGCGATCCTCGTGCCTTCGGAAACACCGGCATCGTCATCGGCATCGCCATCGATCCGGCCGGTAACCGCCTCGAGCTGATTCAACGCCCGTGAACCGGCTTGGCTGAGCGCTGAAATTCGTGGTGGACGAATTGAGCGAGCGCTCGCTGGTTACCGACGAAGGCGCGCGATTCGGCCAGCTGCGCTCCGCGGACTGGCTCAAGCAGTCTGCGCGTCGCGCCCACGCCTGATTTTAAGGTTCAAACGTAGCGCCGGCTCGCGCTGCAATCGGGGAGAGGAAGAAAGTTAATGGCAGCCAAGAAAGCAAAAAAGGCGACCGCGAAACTGCGGAAGGCGAAGAAGCTCGAAGGCGTGAAGCCGCTGCGGATGGACGAAAGCCCAAAGGAATAGCTGACCCTCTTGGGTTTCACCAAGTCCCCGCAGCCGGGGACAAGAGGCGTCCACCTACCAGGGTTTCGCAGCCCGGAAAACGAGGACGCCATTCGTGTGTCCCCATCATTCCTGAAACTGCGTATGTGCTCTGATGATCTGCGCGTGGTCGCATGCCCCCCGCACCCTCGCTGCGCCGCGTCTGTCGCCTCCGAGCACTCGTAGCGGTCGCCTCTTCCCGTTGCCGTGCTCCGGTCGTCAGATCGGTGCGCTCAAGGTTCAAACGTAGCGCCGGGTTCTTCAGCCCGGCACCGCCTTTTCAGGGCGGGCCGCTTCGCTCTTTCCTCAGCCGCGGAGCGGCGATTGTCATGAGCCCGGCACGCAGTGCCGGGGCCACCGCGCAGTACCTGCCCCAAGTCCCGGAGGGACGATTGACCGGATCTTCGCCGGGTGAAGGTGGCGGTGTGGTTTTGTAGCGTCCGCCTTTTAGGCGGGCGCCCTCGCCCAGATGCTTGGCACGATGATATCCACTCGCACCGGCGTGACCACGGCGATTCCGATGGTGGAAGCGCGGGCTTTCTAAGCCCGCGAAAGAACCGCCTGGCAACGTCGGGCTTCAGCCCCGGCCACCTTCGCCCAGGAGCGCCAATCTCCCGTGGCGCCGTTACGACCGGAGAAGCTCAGTCAAGATTTCTCGCCCGGTGAGTTTGGCGTGGAAGAATTCGGTGAGGTTGAGTAGCGCCGCGCTATCTGGTCGGCTTTGCCACTGCGAATCCAGACACGGAGTGGGCGGTACTGCGACTGCGTTTCGCAAGAGCAACATGCGCTGCAATTCACGACGAATAGTCACACGGTACTTCCGCTGGAAGCATGGGTGGAGGCGGCTCCATGATTGAGCCAAGCTACACAACAGCGACCGCACACGTCTTTCCTTCTCCTCTGAGGCGTCATCAGAAACGGATACGTTTGCTCGCCATTCGCCATCGCCTTTGAGCCATACACCGTAGTGTGAAATGTGACCGGCAAGTTCTGAGTTCAACCAACGTGGTGACGATAACGCTTCGCGCGAGACATAGACTAGGTCGAGCCCGCCTCGTTTGAGCCGCCCTTCACCGTCAGATACGATTAGGACATCAAGGTCGGATATATGCGCGTAGGGTGGGGTACTTTTGGGGATCGCCATCCCTCACCCCACCGATTCTTTGACTCCAAACGCCACAGCCTTTAGACTGACTCGTTTCTATCTGCATCGGAGAAGATTTGGGTGACGTCTGGAAAATTCAAATCCGTGGACGAGCAGCTTGCCTACCTGAAGAAAGGCTCCGCGGAAACTATCCGCGATGAAGACCTAAAGGCCAAGCTCGAGCAGTCGGCCAAAACCGGCAAGCCGCTGCGCGCCTATCTCGGCGTCGATCCCACCGCGCCCGACCTTCACCTCGGCCACACCGTCGTTCTTCGCAAGCTGAAACACTTTCAGGACATGGGCCACACGGCCGTCTTCCTGATCGGCGATTTTTCCGCCATGATCGGCGACCCCACGGGCGTGTCCGAGACGCGCCCGCCGCTCACCCGCGAGCAGGTCGACGCCAACGCGCAAACCTATCTCGCGCAGGTTTACAAAATCCTCGACCGCGACAAAACAGAAGTCCGCTACAACAGCGAATGGCTCGGCAAAATGTCGAGCTACGACGTCGTCCGCCTCTGCGGCCACTACCGCCTCGCGCGCATGCTCGAACGCGAGGATTTTCGCTCGCGCCTCGACAAGAACCTGCCCATCTCCGTCCACGAGCTGCTCTACCCGCTCCTGACGGCCTATGACGCGGTCAAACTTGAATCCGATGTCGAGCTCGGCGCCACCGAACAGAAATTCAACATGCTCGTCCACCGCGAAATCCAGCGCGAATTCGGCCAGGTGCCCGAGGTCGTGCTTACCATGCCCATCCTCGTCGGCCTCGATGGCGAGCGCAAAATGTCGAAAAGCCTCGGCAACTACGTCGGCATCACTGAGGCTCCCGGCCAAATGTTCGGCAAACTCATGTCCGTCAGCGACGAGCTGATGTGGTCCTACTACGAGTTGCTCACGGATTTTGGCACGCGCGAAGTCCTGCGGCTGCGCGAGGAGGTCCGCGCGGGAACCATGCATCCCATGAGCGCCAAAATGCAATTGGCGCACGTGATCATTGCCGGATTCCACGGTGAGGACGCCGCAAACAAGGCAAAAGACGAATTCCAGCGCGTCTTCCGCGACCGCCAGGCGCCAGAAGAAGCCCGCATATATCCGATCCCCAAGCGGACGTGGCCCTATCGCTTGACCTCGATACTGGCGGAGTCCAAGGTCGTCGATTCGCGTAGCGAGGCTGACCGCCTCGTCAAACAGGGTGCCGTTGAGATCGACGGCCAGCGAGTGACGGACGTGAAGTACGAGGTCGATCTGTCGAAGGCGGGCCGTGAGTACCTCCTCCGCGCCGGCAAGAAGAAATTCCTCCGCATCGTCGTCGAGTAGCGCCGGCGTCCCGTCGGCGTTTTTCTGATGCGCTCACCGAACTGGAGCGATCGGCTACAGGTCAGAACTACTAGCGTTGTAGTGTCAGTCTTGGATCTCGCAAGGGTTTTCGAGCGCAGAAAACGGCCAAATCTGATCAAAAAATGTTCAGAATGCGGATTCAAGGGCCCTATTCGGACGAGGCTTCATTGCGCAGGATGGACATTCAAAACCGACGCTTTCGAAGGAATTGGCGGTTTGCTCAGCGGGAATTCTGGCCGGCGGCGGAGCGGATTGGGATCGTCACGGGCTTGGCGGCCTCGCTCGGCGCGAGCATGTGGCACTGCCCATCGAAGATCGCGCCGGGTTCGATGACCAGGCACGGGCTGTGAATCTCGCCGGTGACAATCGCGTTCGGCTGGATTTCCACGCGGCCGCGCGCCCGGATGGTGCCGTCAAACCGGCCTGCGATCAGCACGCAGTTGCCGATGATGGTTCCTTCAACGGACGCATGCTCGCCGAGCACCAGCGTGTCGTCGGACGAAAGCGTCCCCTTCATCGCGGAATCGATGCGAAACGTGCCGGATGTTTCGAGCTTCCCTTCGAGCTTGACGCCTTGCTCGAGGAAACCTGTCCACTCACTCGGATCGTGTTTTTTGCGGTCGAACCAACCCATGCGAATCCCCTGATGCCCTGTCCCTATTCTCGCATTAGTTGGTCGTACAGGCGGGTCAAATCCCCGGCATCGTAGTACTCAAACGCCAACTGGCCCGGATGGCCGGGCCGCAGCGGGTGGATCGCCACTTTTGTGCCGAATTTACGCTGCAATTCCTCGATCGCCCATTTCGTGTTCGGGTCCGGCGAGAACGCGGCCGTCGCGGGTTTTGGCCGTGCATGCCGCGCCACGTGGCGTTCCAGTTGTCGAACGGTCATGCCGCCGCGAGCGCTCTTGCGCGCCAGTTCTAGGCGCTCTTTAGGCTCATCCACCGAGAGCAGCGCGCGCGCGTGCCCGGCGGAGATTTTTCCTTCCTCGATCAAATCGAGAATGGGATCTTCCAGTCGCAATATGCGGACGGAGTTCGCGATCGTCGCGCGATCTTTCCCGGTGCGCTCCGCGGCCTCTTCCTGCGTCAGGTGAAATTCGTCGGTGAGCCGCTGGAATGCGCGCGCCTGCTCGACCGGATTCAGGTCCTCGCGCTGAAGGTTCTCGACGAGCGTCATTTCGAGCGCCATCTCGTCGCGCACGTCGCGCACGATCGCGGGCACGCGCGGGATCGCCGCCCGCTGCGCCGCTCGCCAGCGGCGTTCGCCGGCGATCAGCTGATACCGATGCCCCATCCGCCGCACAACCAGCGGCTGCACGATGCCGCTCACGCGAATCGACCGCGCCAGTTCCTCGAGCGCCTCTTCCCGAAACCGCGTGCGCGGTTGGAACGGACTCGGATCGATCAGGTCGATATCGACGTGCGCGAAGACATCACTCGGGGCCAGAGCCGGCGCTGCCGCCGCTGCTCCCGCTCCCACTGTCGCTGCCACCGGCACCGGCGGCTGCTGCGGCTGCGGCTCCGGTTCCCTGATCAATGCGCTCAGTCCCCGACCCAAGGCGTTTCTGGGCATTGGCGATAACCTCCCTGGCTAGTTGGATATAGCTTTCGGCACCTTTACTATGTATGTCGTAGAAAATCACGGGCATGCCGTGGCTGGGTGCCTCGGCCAGGCGTACATTCCTCGGAATGACGCTCTCGAAAACTTGCCCTCCGAAGAAGCTGCGTAGATCTGCGGCGACCTGCTTTGAAAGGGTGGTGCGGTCGTCGTACATCGTCAGAAGGATTCCTTCAATGGCGAGCGAAGGATTGATCGCGCGGCGCAGGCGAGCGAGTGTGTCGAGGAGCTCCGACACCCCCTCGAGCGCCAGGAACTCGCACTGGACCGGGACGAGGACCGCGTCGCTGGCCGCGAGCGCGTTGACGGTCAATATGTCGAGTGAGGGAGGGCAGTCGATCAGGATGAAGTCGTATTTCTCGCGAAGCGGCTCGATCACCTGCTTGAGCCGGTATTCGCGATTCTCCATCGATATCAGCTCGACTGCGGCTCCTACGAGGTTTTTGTCTGCGGGGATTAATTCTAGCAGATCGATTTGGGCGTCGATCGTAACGCGATCGATCGGCTCGCCGAGGATCAAGGCCTGATAGAGCGTGCGGCGGGCCGGATCTTTGGCGAATCCAAGGGCGCTTGTCGCATTGCCTTGGGGGTCTGAATCGATGATCAGGGTGCGCTTTTCCGACGACGCGAGCGAGGCGGCCAAGTTGACGGCAGTGGTTGTCTTGCCGACACCGCCTTTTTGGTTTGCGATGGCGATAACACGAGCCAAGCGAATTCCCCCCCTGCAAAGCGCGAATGTATCAGAGATTTTTCATGAGGCGCAAGAAGATTCGGGCGAAAATCACGCGAAAATGCCTCACAGCGAAGAAAATGTTCCACGTGGAACATTTTTTGAGGCCGGCTAATGAAAATGTTCCACGTGGAACAATCTGGAGTGATGGAGCGACTGAAATTACTTGGGAATTCCGAGGCGATGCAGGTCCTTGCCCCTCCCCGACTGCTGACTCCTTACCAAGCTCAGCAGGCGATGAAGAGTGTCCTCGGGCGCTAAAGCGCATCGAACCAGGCATCTCTATATCGGAGCTGGAAGCTCCGAACCCCTAAAGGGCGTCTTGTCCGCAAACACTTACGTTACGCCGTTCTCGAAAGGGAGCTGGCTAACTCGGCCCATGTTTCTGCGGCATCGAGACATCGCAGAAATTGTTCCACGTGGAACAATTTCAACCTGCGCAAGGGATCAAACCTTTGGGGAGCCTATCAGGAGGTTACGGCGAGAAGATCCCGGGATTAGCTGAGCGGTGCCCCAACTCCAGCCAGAACGATCTGCCAAGGCTTTGGAGTCCGATTCGCCGAGCCAGAGGAGCAGTTTTCCGCCACGATCCAAGTGCGTCCCTGCCCACGCAAGCAACTCTTCGAACTGGCCCAAGGCACGGGCGCATACGTAATGGAAAGCCGGGCCGCCGGAAGGAAAAGACTCCATTCGACCTTGGAAAATCACGGTATTCGACAGGCGCAGTTGACGAATCACCTCGGCGAGAAACGCGCACTTCTTGATGTTCGACTCGATCAGCGTGACTTCCAGATCAGGAACCGCCATTGCGAGCGGCAACCCAGGGAAACCGGCACCGGTTCCAACGTCGGCGAGCCGACTTTTCTCAAATTTCATCTGGGACAACGCGAAAAGACTTTCTCCGAAGTGGAATTTGACGATTTCCTCGGGATCCGTGACCGTGGTAAGCGAGATCTTGCGATTCCATGTCAGCAGAAGATCGATATACGTTCGGATTTGGCCCGTTAGACCCGGGAGCGAGCCGCAGCCGTAAACTTGTAGCGCCTCTTCGATCCTCGAATTCGATAGTTCCATATTACTATTGTAGTAGTCTATTGAATGGGCGGCGCGGCCGGCTCGGTCACTTGTGCGATGTTGCTCATCATCGCGGTGCGCAGCCGGGGTGGCGCAAGGAATCCGGCGGTAATATCCGCAATGAAATGAGCAACTAGCGGGGCCAACAGGCTACCTGTCCACGCCCGGATCGACGCAAAGAGTAGTCCTACTACGAATGTAGTTATTATCCCCCGCGCACCCTGATACAGGTGAGCGAGCGCAAACATGGCTGCGGAGCCGGCGATTGCCGCCAGCATGGCGTCTCCGGACCAGTCTCCAAACACACGCTGGGCGAAGCCGCGATAGATCAGCTCCTCGCAGACGGCGACCGTAAGAACGAGGGCGAAGAACGCCACGCGCTCGGCCGAATCTTGCGGGAAAATTTTCAGCGCGATTTGCGGGAGGATGCCCTGAACGGTCTCCGGGTGCGTCGCAATCCGGCGAAGGCTGGCAAGTTGATTCGCGAGAACCAGCGCAGCCAGCAGAATCGTGACGATTGCCGTGAGCCCGGGCCGGGGAATGGCAAGCCCGAGACCCGCCAAGTCGATCTGGTGCGCGGACACGCGCCAGAGAATCACGGCGACCGAGAACCATTGAAATGCGACCGTGGAGGCGTAAAGCGTGAGGCGATCGCGCCTGGTCGTTTCGGGCATCCGCATCAACTGGCGCACGCGGCGACGGCCGAGCAGCGGCACGGCTGTGGCGAAAAAGAGCAGGATGAGCGCGAAGTCCCAGTGCATCAGGTGAGATCAAAGCATCTTTGCGCCCTCAGGGCAAGCGGTCGCGTTTTGCGAGCAGTGAATAGGGATACGGAACTCACCGCAGAGGCGCAGAGGGCGCAGAGAAAACCAGGACCCTGAAACCAGATTCCGCACCATACGTCTGCTAGGTGTAGAATCCATCGGCTGGAGAAATGGTGAAGGCGGACGTGAGGGCGGGTTTGAAACCCGCCTCTACAAGGATGCGGGTGGCATCCGACCGTTTCCGGACGGAAGCGCGATGAGGGCGGTCGCGGCTTCAGAAAGAACAAGAGGGGGAGATCGATGTTCACGAAGAAAGTGAATTCGTTTGTTGGCCGCAATATCGGCACGATGATTGCGGCCGGCGCGGCGGTGATCGCGATCGCGAGCGTGGGAATGGCGCGAACGCACGCGGCTTCGCCAGACACCGGCAATCCGCTGGTGCTGGGCGTGGCGTTCGACGGCCACCAGGTGTCGAATCTGGATAATACGATCAAGTTTTACGAGCAGATCGATTTTCACGTAAAAACCAAGACGGACTGGCACGTTGATAAGACGCTCAACAAGCTCGGCAACACACCCGGCGCCGAGTCGCGCCAGGCCGTGATGGAAACGCTCAGTTCGGTCTCCGACAAGCCGTTCGACCTGATTTTCACGGAATACCGCGGCATCGACCGCAAGAATTGGAGCAGTCTCGGATTGGGCGATCTGCTCTCCGGCCACCTGGACCTCACCGTGATGGACGATTGCAAGATCGATGTCGACAAGCTCAAGGCCGTCGGCATGTTCAAGGATGTGCCCATGAATATGCCCGGGCAGGGCGGAACGAATGGGCCGATGCGTTTTGCGTTCGTACAGGATCCCGACGGCTGGTTCGTGGAGTTCTTTGCGATCATGAAGCCGGCCCCGGGAGCTCCGCCCGAAGGACCGAAGGTTTCGAATTCCACAGCGACGGCGCAGAATATCGACCGGCTTGGCAAGCAGATCGGCTTCAACCATATCGGTCTCGACGTGAAGGACATGGCCAAGGCCGTGGGCTTCTATGAGGGCGTGCTCGGCGGAGATTATCCTCCGCTCGCGCCCTTAGCACCTCCGGCGCCTCCGGCGGGTGCTGCTGCGGGCGGGCCGGGAGGCGGGCGCGCCGCTCCCCGCATGAACATGATGAACGGCTGGTTCCGGCAGGCCGGCACCGAAAAGAACGTCCGGCTCGAACTGATCGGGGAGCCCGGGACTACGGTACCCGACGAGCACTTCGCGGACATCAACGTCAATTACGTCGGATTTGAGGTGACCGATATCGACGCGATGTACGCGAAGGTGAAGGCGGCCGGCGCGATCACGGTCTCCGATGGCGGAATCGTGAAAGTGGCGGACGGACGTGCGGTGATCGTGCGTGACCCCGATGTCGGCGGATTCGTGGAGCTGTGGCAGGCGAAAAAGTAAGCGTCGCCGCTCATCGGCCAACACAAAGCGGATTTCCAGACTGAACCTCCCAGGCTCGACTTAATCGTCGACCTGGGAGTTCTTATTTTCGAGACCATTCAAAGTTTAATGCGCGTTCGCAGGGAGCAGGGTTGACAGCGCCGGACCCTGCGCCGTATCGTGCTCTGTTCTTTACACTTCGCGGCGGGAAATCATGAAGATACTGGTGATCGGCGGCGGCGGACGCGAGCACGCGATCGTGTGGAAACTGGCGCAGAGCCCGTCGGTGGAAAAGGTGTGGTGCGCGCCGGGCAACGGCGGCATCGCGGCGGATGCGGAGTGCGTGCCGCTCGACGTGAAGGACGTGAGCGCGGCGGCGGACCTGGCGCAGCGGCTGGGCGCGGATTTGACGATCGTGGGGCCGGAGATGCCGCTGGTGCTAGGAATCGCGGACGAATTCGAGCGGCGCGGGCTGCGGCTGCTGGGACCGGGCGAGAAGGCGGCGCAGCTCGAGGGCAGCAAAGTTTTCTCGAAGCGCTTCATGCAGCAGCACAACATCCCGACCGCGGACGTCTACGGCGTGTACATCGAGGCGCTCGAGGCGTTCACCGCGTTTGATTCGACCGATTGGCCGCTGGTGATCAAGGCGGACGGGTTGTGCGCGGGCAAGGGCGTGCTGGTGACGTCGTCCGCGGATGAGGCGACGGAGTTCGTGGAGCGCGCGATGGTGAAGCGCGAATTCGGCGAGGCGGGTTCGCGCGTGATGATGGAGGAAGCGCTCGAGGGCGAAGAGCTGTCCTACATTATTTTGACCGACGGCACGAATTTCATTCGCCTGGCGCCGGCGCGGGACCACAAGCGCGCGTTCGACAACGACAAGGGTCCGAACACCGGCGGAATGGGAGTCTATTCGATCGACGAGATTTTGCCGGCGGCGCTCGAAAGGGAAATTATCGAGAAGATCGTGCAGCCGACGCTCGACGGGTTGCGCGCGGACGGCATGCCGTATCGCGGGTTTCTTTATTTCGGGCTGATGATCACGCCAGATGGGCCGAAGGTTTTGGAATACAACTGCCGGCTGGGCGATCCGGAAACGGAAGCGGTGTTATTGCGCGCGGACTTCGATCTGGCGAAGGCGTGCATGCTGGCGGCGAGCGGCGATCTGGGGAATTTCGAGGCGAAGTGGCATCCGGGCGCGAGCGTGTGCGTGGTGATCGCATCGAAAGGCTATCCGGGCGATCCGGAGACGGGCGTCGAGATTCGGGGATTGGACGAAGCAGCGAAGGTGCCGGGCGCCGTGATCTTCCATGCGGGCACGCGCGGCAGCGGAGCGACCTGCTACACGAACGGTGGTAGAGTGCTGGTGGTCAGCGCGAAGGGCGAGAATCTCACAAGAGCGCGGAAGGTGGCGTACGAAGCCGTGCGCAAGATCAAGATCGCGGGCGCGCATTATCGCAAGGACATCGGCGCGAAAGCGGCGAAAAAGTTTAAGGGCTGAATTCCAAGGATGCGGGAACCTCAGGGGCTAAAGCCCCGAGCGTCTGGCAACGGAATGTCGGAGCTAAAGCTCCGCCCCCCTAAAGAGCGAGGAGACGGGACGCGTGGCGAAGGGAAATCAGGCACCGGTGGTCGGAATCGTGATGGGATCGGATTCGGATTTCCCGGTGATGAGCGAAGCGGGGAAGACGCTGGCGAAATTCGGGATCGCGTACGAGATGGAAGTGCTCTCCGCGCATCGCACGCCGGCGCGCGCGCATGAATATGCGACCACGGCCGTGAAGCGCGGGCTGAAAGTAGTGATCGCCGCGGCGGGGGCGGCGGCGCACCTGGCTGGAGTGATGGCCGCGAATACCACGCTGCCGGTGATCGGCGTGCCGATGGCGTCGGGCACGCTGCAGGGCCTCGACGCGCTGCTGGCGACGGTGCAGATGCCCGGCGGAATTCCCGTGGCGACGATGGCGATCGATAAAGCCGGCGCGGTGAACGCGGCGATTTTCGCGGCGGAGATTTTGGCGCTGGGCGATGCGGAGATCGCGCGGAAGCTCGTGGCGCACAAGGAAGATTTGGCGAAGTCCGTGGCGGAAAAGAACGCCCGCCTGCAAAAGCAAATCGCGGAAATGAAATAGGCGCCGCTACTGCGTGGGATGAAGCAGCGAAGGCGCGTCAGGCGGGCGCGCGGGGGCGAGGCCCGGCAGCGGCTGCTCGTGCGGCGGCGGGAGAATCCAGGCGAAGCCGGTTTCTTCGCCGATGACGGCCATCGTCTCGCGAGTGCTCGGCGGCGCGATGGCATCGAGCGCGGCGCGCAGGAACTGCGTGGCATCGGCAACGAGGATTTTGTTGCTTTCGCCCGAAAGCAGAAGCCGCGCAACGCCCGCCATTTGGGGATCGGACGCGAGCAGCCCTTGCAGCCGCGGATCTTTCTGCTTCAGCAGATCGAGCAAAGTCGCCGGCGCATTTTCCGGCGGGTAGGCAAATTCGATCAGCGTGCGCGGCTGGCCCTTTTCGGGCGGCCAGAATTGCACGTAACTCGGCAGCAGAACGCGCGTCGTGAAATATCCCGGCGTTTCCTCCTGCTGCTTGATTCCGTAGGCGAGTTGCCAGACTTCCGGGCCGTAGCCGGAGAAATAGTCCGCGACGATCAGCTCGGCGAGCGGTTCGTTTTTGGGCATGTCCACCTTGCTGTGGAGATTCCGCGCGACATCGCTCAGTCGATCGAGCAGGCCGCGGCCGACCACTTCGAGGTCCGAAGCCTCGGAGCCGACCGGTTCGGTGGCGAGATGCGGCGTCTGCGTGACCGCCGTGCTGCGCAGGTGCGGCAAATCCTCGTCGAGGCGCGCGATTTCGCGGCCCTGCGATGGCGAGGACCAGCGAACCGTGCCGAGAATCACTCCCACGCGCTCGCTGCCGATAGGCACGGGGGTCGGCGGGTGCGTGTCGGCCTCGATGGGATTCTCGATTGTGCCGATCAGGATCGCGCCCTTCACCACGGCGATGACCACCCGTCCCGCTGCGAGACTCGCGACCGTTTCCTCGTTCGTCGCGCCCGGTTCCTGCTGCGAGGCGAGCCGCGGCGCGGCCAGCAGGAATGCCAGCAGCGCCAGAATTGCGCCGCGGGAAAGCGGCCGGGTTGCAACGTGGCTCATCGTATTTAAACTAGCACACGCGCCGCGGAGTGGCACACTGGTTGAGGATGCAGAGCGCCGCCGTCTTTAGTAAAATGCGAGTGAGAAGGCATCTCATCCCGCGGGTGAATATGAGTCTCTTTGGTGGAAAAGGCGGAGGACTGCGAGCGCCGCAGAAAATCCGCATCAACGGCAAGAAGCTTTCGGACATTCTGGAGACGCACGCGAAATTCGTGCGCGGCGGCGAAGGCGGCATGCGCGCCGATCTCGCCGGCGCCGATCTTTCGCGCGCCGATCTCGGCAAAGCGAATTTGGCCTACGCGGATCTACAGGGCGCGAATCTCGAAGGCGCCAATCTGCGCGAGGCGAAGCTGGCGTCAGCCGATTTGAGCAAGGCAAAATTGGCACGCGCTGACCTGCGCAAGGCCGATTTCACCGAGGCGCATTTGAACGGCGCGGACCTGACCGCGGCGCAGGCGGGCGGAGCGGAATTCTTTCGCGCGAGCCTTCCCCAGGCGATCCTGCGGCGCGCGGATTTCGTGGCCGCCAATTTTAGAGACGCGAACGTGGACGGGGCGAATTTCGAAGGCGCGATACTGAGAACGGCGATCCTGCGGGAGACGAAACTCGACGCCGTGGACCTTTCGCGCGCCGAGGGACTGGACGCCGCGCTCATGCCGCGCGGATATCGCTCGCCGGCAGCAGCCAAATCCTGATAGAACCGTAAGCGACGGAGCCTAGCGAATTTGCCCTGGATCGCAGTCGAGGACTACAAGCTGGCGGGCGGATGGACGCGCCCGGAGCAGCGCGAGGCGAGGTCGCGCACGTGGTGCGAGTTGCTCGAGCGCGGGCAGGTTCTCTTTTTCCGCGAGCTTCCCTACGATCTGCCGCGCGACGATCGCGATTTTCTGGTGGCGCAGGAATGGGCCGAGCTGCGCATGCATAAAAACGTCTCCTACCGCCCGGGCGAGGACATCCTCCGCGGCGTGACGGGCGACGCGGCCACGGTCGAGCGCGTGCACGCGATCCTGCGGAACTACAGCACGCAGCTGATCGACTTCCTGAAAAAGTTCCTGCTCCCCTACGCCGGAAAATGGACCGTCGATTTTTCGAGTTTTCGCCCGTTCGAAGAAGAACGCCGCGGGCTGCCGCTGCACAAGCGCAACGACCTGCTGCATGTGGACGCGTTCCCGAGCCGGCCGACGCGCGGCGGACGCATCTTGCGCGTTTTCACGAATCTGAATCCCGCGAAGCCGCGCATCTGGAATATCACCGACGGCTTCGAAGTCCTCGCGCGGCAATATGCGAAGGACGCGGGCATCGAGCGGATCGCAGAAGATTCGTGGGTGAGCCGAACGGTGCAGGACTGGGGCGAAAAGCTCGGTTTTCGCGGGATGGGCCGCACTCCGTACGACATGTTCATGCTCGGCTTCCACGATTACCTCAAGGAAAATTCCGAATTCCAGAAGAATTGCCCGAAGCAGCGGCTGGAATTTCCGCCGCTTTCGACGTGGCTGGTGTTCACCGACGGCGTCGCGCATGCCGCGATGTCCGGCCAGTACGCGCTCGAGCAGACGTTTCTAGTTCCCCCCAAGGCATTGGTAGCGCCGGACTTCGCGCCCTATCGAATCCTGGAAAGTATCGCCGGTCGTCCGCTCGTTTCCTGATCGCGCTGCCGCGTATCCGCTCGATGGCGAGAGCAGGGACGAACTCCTGGGCGCCGCCGACCGCGCGCTATATGAAATGAAGCGGCAAATACACCAGCGCGAGACGCATCACCCCGAGCAGGACTATCGATCGCGGAAGAACTCCTGAGGTTCAACTGCGAAGCCCGGCTATTTGCCGGCGGCGAATTCGGCGGCGTCTTCGCCGTAAGCCATGCTGCCCGGACCGCCGCGCGGAGCGCCCGGACGCCGGCGCGTCTCGATCCGAAGCCGCTTGATCTTCTGGTTCAGCGTCGAGAGCGGAATCTGGAACCGCTCGGCCGCCTCGGTCTGGTTCCAATTCGTGCGCTCGAGCATGTCCACGATGATGCGGCGCTCGACTTCCTCGAGAATTTCGAAGAGCGACGGCGGAGGCGCCGAGCCGTGCGAGCCAATCTCTCCCGGCAGCGGCGGCAGGAATTCGGCGAGCTGCAGCCGCACGCCCTTGACGATTTCGCGCGTGCGCACGCTTTCCGGCAGCAGCTCCGCGTCCATGAATTCCTGCGTCGATAGCACCACGGCGCGCTCGACCGCGTTCTCAAGCTCGCGAATATTTCCGGGCCAGTCGTAATCCATCAGCAGCTTCATCGCGCCGGTGGTGAAGCTGCGCAGCGGCTTGCCGTTGTCGCGGCAGAACTGCCCCAGGAAGTGCGCCACGAGCAGCGGGATGTCTTCCTTGCGCTCGCGCAGCGGCGGCAGCTGGATCGAAATCACGTTCAGCCGGTGGAACAGGTCCTCTCGGAAGCGGCCCTCGCGCACCAGCTTGCGCAGGTCTTCATTCGAGGCGGCCAGTATGCGCACGTCAACTTTGATCGTTTCCGTGCCGCCCAGGCGCATGAATTCGCGCTCCTGAATCACGCGCAGGAGCTTCGCCTGCGTCTCCGGGCTGATGGTTGAAATCTCGTCGAAGAAAATCGTGCCCTGGTCCGCGACTTCGAAAAGGCCCTTCTTTGACGCGACCGCGCTCGTGAAGGCGCCCTTCACGTGGCCGAAGAGCTGCGATTCGAGCAGGTCCACGGGAATCGAGCCGGTGTTGATCGGGATGAACGCCTTGTCCGCGCGCGTGGACGCGGCATGGATCGCCTTGGCGATCACTTCCTTGCCCGTGCCGCTTTCGCCGGAAAGCAGCACCGTCGAACGCGACGGCGCGACCTGGGTGACCAGGTCGAGCAAGGCGAGCATTTTTTCGCTCTTGCCGACGATGTTGGGGAAATTGTAGCGCTGTTTTAGCGCGCGCTTCAGGTGCAGGTTTTCTTCGCGCAGCCGCCGGCCTTCGATGGCCAGCGAAATCTGCGCGATCAGCTCGTCGTTGGACCAGGGCTTGGTGATGTAATCCAGCGCGCCGCCCTTGAATGCCTCGCGCGCCATGTCGATCGAGCCGTAGGCGGTGATCAGAATGATCGCCAGGTTGGGATCGCGCCGGCGAATTTCGCGCAGCAGCTCGATGCCGTTGCGATCGGGCAGGCTCACGTCGAGCAGCATCAGGTCGAAGGGCTTTTCCTCGAGCTTCTGCAGGCCGGCCTGGCCGGTCTCCGCAACCGTGACGTCGAAATTCTCCGACTTCAGCAGGGCCTCGAGGCCCTCCCGAATCTCCAGCTCATCGTCGACGACGAGTATCGATCCTCTAGGCATGAACCGCTTTCCTGGCAACCGGGAACTCCAGCCGGAACGACGTGCCCTTCCCGGGCGTCGAGCGCACGTCCACTTTGCCGGCATGTTCTTTGATGATCCCGTAGCTCACGGAGAGGCCTAGCCCGGTGCCGCGTCCGGTGGCTTTTGTGGTGAAGAAGGGATCGAAAATCCGATTCAGATGCTCGGGCGGAATTCCCGCGCCGGTATCAGTCACTTCGACTTCCACCGACCCGTTTCGTGCGCCGGTGCGCACTTCGAGCATGCCGCCGCCCGGCATGGCGTCGCGCGCGTTCATGAAAAGGTTCAAGAACACCTGCTGCAGCCGCGTGGTCGAGCCGAGAATCGCCGGCAGCCGCTCCGCGTAATTCTTCACCACGTTGACCTGCGCGGTCTTGAACGGATGCTGCACCAGCGTCAGCGTTTCTTCGAGCACGGAGTTCAAATCCACTTGCACGGGCTCGGTGCCGCCAGTGCGCGAAAAATTGAGCAAATTGTTGACGATTTCGCTCGCGCGGAACGTCTGTTTCACGATCCGCTCGATCGTCTTCTGCCGCGGATCGTCCGCGGGTATCTGCTTCGCGAGCATCTGGATGTAGTTGGAAATCACAGCGAGCGGCGTGTTCACCTCGTGCGCCACGCCGGCGGCCAGCAGTCCGAGCGAGGTCAATTTCTCGGTCTGGACCATTTGATCTTCCAGCCGCACGCGCTGGGTAATGTCGTCGAGCAGGACCAGCCGGCCGAGCCGCGCGCCGTTCTTGGCCAGCAGCGGCGCGATCGACGCGTTGATCACCAGATGCCTGTTGCTGCGCGTGTTCAGACGGAAGCGGTAGATGCCGGAGACGTGTTCGCTCGCGGCGTGCGCCACGATTTCGTCGGCCAGATCGCGCGGCAGCACTTCGTCGATCTTCTTGCGCAGGGCGTCGGCGCGCGAAATTTCGAGCAGATTTTCAAGCTGCGGATTCCATGATTCGACGCGGTTCTCGATATCGACCGTCAGCACGCCAATGCGCAGCGATTCCACGATATTTTCGCTGAAATCCTTCAGCCGCTCGATCTGCAGCGCCTTCTGTTCGAGCGATTCGTAGAGGCGCGCGTTTTCGATGGCGATCGCCACGTAGCCGGCGATGGTGGAAAGCAGCTCGAGGTCGTCGCTCGAAAGATAGTCGCCATCCACCGTCTTGCCCAAGCCGATCACCGCGGGCGTGTGGTCGTGGAAGCGGCAGGCGATGAAGTAGTTCAGGTCGAGTTCCTCGATCGTACGGCGGACCGATTCGCTCTCTTCGGTAGCGGCCTTCGCTGATTCGAAGAACAGGCATCCGCGCTGGAGAGCCGGCCGCTCGGCATCGAGAAAACTCAGGTCGAGCGGCCCCGACGGGCGCAGCCCCATCGAGCGCGTAAGCACGAAATGGCCAGGATTCGCGGAGTCTTCCAGAAACACGGCGAGGCGGTCGACCAGCAGCGTCTGCGAAATGCGGTCCAGCACCGATCCGAGCAGCGGCTCGAGGCGCACTTCATTCGCCAGCGCGCGGCCGAATTCAATCAGCGTGCGGCGATAGTCGAGCCGGTCGCGGTAGAAGAAATGATCGAGCCGTGCCTGCACCCAATCGCGCAGCGGCTGGATCAGAAACGCCGCGGCCACGATGGCGATCACCGCGCCCGCGGGCCCGGCGGTCAGCGTCGTGTGCGTACAACTCGCCGACCAGCGCGATCGCCGAAAAATAGATCGCCACCACGGCGCCGGTCGCGAACGTGTACGCCAGCCCGCGCTTGAAAATGATGTCCACGTCCATCAGCCGGTAGCGAATGATGGCGTAGCCGAAGCACAGCGGGATCAGCGCCAGCGAGAAGACCGAGAACTTCATCCACGATTGCGGCACGGTGCTCGCGAAGCGCGGCAGGATGTACAGCAGCAAAAATGGCAGAATGCCCGCGAACGCCCCGCCAGTCACCCATTTCAGTTGCTGCCGCAGGATGCCGCTCGGCGCGCGCAGATAGCTGGCCAGGAAAATTCCGGCCGCGAGCAGGAAATACAGTCCCAGGTAGGCCAGCTCGATCGTGTCGAGCGTTTCGCGGCTGCTGATCGCCGGCAGAAAATCGAGCGACGCGGTGGCCACGGAAATGTGGACCATCAGCAGCGCCAGCGGCACGATGTAGACGCCCACCAACTTTGTCCAGAGCGCCCGGTGGCGCGAGGGGAAACACCAGCGCGAAGTGCACCAGCAGCGCCGGTTGCAGCAAGAGCGCGACAACGTTGCCCCAGTAAATCGTCCAGTCGAACGAGTTCAGCTTCCCGCTGTAATGAAAGCTGTAAAGGATGAACGAGACGAGGCAGAAAACGTAGAAATGAATCGCTCGCGGCGCATTCCACCGGCGCGCGAAAATAAAAAGCCCGATGAAGAGATAAAGCAGCGCGGTGACGCGCAGGTAATTCTCGATCTCGAATGGATTGTCCTGCGGCGCGGTGACCAGCGGCACTTCAAACGACTCGCCGCCCCGGCGGATTCTGGTATTTCACCTCGGTCCAGGGCCCGGCGCGGAAGATCAACTTGGTGACGTCAACGGCGCGGTGAATCGGGGTCGCGCGAACCGTCTCGACGTAGTCGCCCTGCTTGATTCCGGCGCTGTCCCCGGGCGCGCCGGGCGCAACGTGCCAGGCCATCACGCCAGAGGAAGTATCGACCCACGTAATCCCGTCGTCTGGCACCACGTACCGGGAGCGCTGCTGAAAGTTCAGGACAGCAAAGATCACCGCTGCGAGCGTGAGCAGCGCAAGGGTGACAGCCCCAAGACGTAGTCGAAGACGGTCGTTCATCCAACCACCCTACCCTTATACCCAACCCTTTGCATTTTATGCCAGCACGCGGACTTCCAGCGAATCATTAATTATAGATGCGCTAAGTCCCTCATTTGTCGTGTGTTACATTGGCGTAACATGCGGGGTTAGAATCGGATTCCATTTGTGGAAGGGTGTTCCCAATTCCAGTAACAACCAAAAGACTCAGAACTGGAGGCTCAAGCCCCCGCGAAAATACCGGTAGGAAGGAACGAGGACTACGGACCCGTCTCCCGACGAAATCGGGACGTAGCCCTGCGCGAGCAGGTTCCCCAAATCGGCCTGAACTTCCATGCGCCCGGAAAAAACGTAGGGAAGAGGCTGCCGGATTTCCATGCTGAGGTACGGATCAATGTGGTAAAGCGACTCGCCGTAAGGATCCTGGCGCGAAACGGCCGTCCCGCTGAGCCACTTGTAGCTCGCGGTGAACTTCGTGCCGAAGCGCGGGACCGTCGTCGTCACCGCAGCCCCCAGGCTATGGCGGTAGCGGGTGGCCAATTCGTCGCGAAGGTCGGCCGAAACCACGCCGTTCGGGGCGAGCGCGCCCGCGTACGCATAGACGACCGTCGTCGTCACGTTGTTTGTAACTTTGTCGCGGAAAACCAGCCGCGCGCCGCCCGAACTGGTCGAGCCACCGTCATAGGCAAACGCGTCGGAGAAATAATCCTGCAGAAAATCGGGGCTGCCCGCTCCGCCGCGCCCGATCACCGCGGTGTGCGACGAAAGATCGTGAAACACCGACGCGATCAAATCCGCGCGCGGGCTCAGCGCGTGATCGATCGCAAGCTCTTCATGCAGTCCGTCGGCCAGCACGGGACGCCCGCCGCGAATCAGCAGCGTCGGGAAGGCGTCCAGCGAATCGAGCGCGGATTCCATCGCATCCGCCGACCGCGACGGTTCCTGCCACGGGTGCGTCGCGACGATCGCGGATGCCTGCCATGACGGCGAGATCTGCAGAGCCATTTCAGCTCGCGGCCGAAGAGCGGACGCTGTGCCGTTGAATCCCGCCACCACGTAGTCCGCGCCGTAGCGAATGCTCAGCATATCCCCAAGCGCGAGCGCATCCTCATGCGAAAGCCGCAGACCGCGGAACATGGGCCCGGCGGGCCCCAGCCGCGACTCGCGAACCAAAATCGTCGTAACCGGTCCGGCTCCCATCGTGCCCGTGGGCAGCCACTCGCCTGCAAAGCTGCCTGAAGACGCGCCGTCTTCCTCGCCATACTCGCCGGCCATCACGAACTGAGCGTGGCCGCCCAACCCCAGATCGTAAGCAAAGGATGTGCCCGGAGAAGCCGCCAGAGCGCCAATCGATCCCGGATGATCCGCGCCGGACGTCAGCTCGAGACGCGCGCGCGGCTGTTGCCCGCCGGAAGAATCGCTCGAATACGTCAGCCCGGACGCATCGTTCGCCGCGGAATCATCCTGCCAGCGGAGCACCGGACGCGTCGCCGCGGACGTGCGCAACACCCAGGTCCAATCATCCGTATTCACGGGCTGATCGGGCCCGCGGCGCAATTTCTCAAACGAGGAAAACACGGTACCGAGGACGATCTGCAGCAGCGTGGCGTGCTCGGTATTCACCTCGACGTGCTGCTCGATCGCAGGCAGGTATCCGGCGAGCGTCACGCGAATCGAGTAAAGTCCCGCAGGCAGCGCCGCCGTTGAAAATCGCCCGCGATCGTTGGTGCGAAGCTCGACTGGCGACCCGCCGCCAAGCTGCTCGGACGAGACCAGAATGGTCGCGCCCATCTGGGGAGTCCCGGCCGGATCGACCACCACGCCGGAAATCTTGCTCGCGCCGTTCGGCGCCGCCGCCATCGATAGCGCGAGCAGGCACACCACGCATCCGAGGCCCAGGACACGAATCGCTCGGAGATTCAACTGCTTCACCTCCCTTGCGGGTTGGCTGCGGGCGCGGATGCTGGTGCAGCCGCTGGCGCTGGGGGCGCGGAACCGCCTGGCGCCGGCTTTACCGTGAAGTCCGTTGTTGGCGTAATCGTCTGCTTTGTAAGATTGTCCGTGACTGCGATTGCGAGTTGATATTTGCCCGGGGGCAGTGACGCTAGCGTGATGCGATTCTCGAGCGTCATCTCCTCGCCGTGCTGGGGCACTTTATCCGCCGGAATGCTGAATGTCAGCGTAGGCTGCGTCTCTTTCTCTTTCGTTACGCGATACTCGACCGAGGCATCCGCTTTATGCGTCTTGTCGTCCACCTTCAGGTTATAAACCTGGAGGAAGACGCCGATGCTGTCGTTTACCGCAAACGTCTGGTCCATCCGCGGCCGCACTTTCACATCGCCCAGAACGAATTGACCGAGGCCGATGTCCCCTGTGGAGACGCGCTGGATGTCGTCCGCCAGAATCAGGGAGCTGCTGCTCAGCTCGTCATCCTGGAAACGCGGCACGGCCAGGCGCGTGTTCACCACTCCCACGTTGCCGCTGTTCACATCTTTCACGACCACGTCCAGCCGGTAGAGTCCGGGGCTCAGCGGCACGGCCTTCTGATAAATCCGCGACGTGCCGAGCGACTTCTGCAGCAACGCCACAGGGAAATCGGCGCGCAGCGTATCCTCAAACGTCTGCACGATCCGCCCGCTCAACGTCGTGATTCGGGCAAACACGTTGAGCGACGCTGAATCCACGCCGTCTTTTTGAAGGTACTGCAGCTGGCGCACCGGGATCTGCACGGTAATGGGCACGAGCACGGTATCCGACGTGATCCGCAGAAAGTCGAAGCGGTAGTCGAATTTCAGCTGATCGCGCACCAGCCGCGCGGTCGAGATAGCCTCGAGATCCTTAAACTTCACCGGAGGCGGCCTCATGATCGAGGCCATAAGTTCCAGCCGGCTGAATTCGTTGTCTTCCGCGCTCTGGGTATTTGCGCCCATTTCGCCTTCGGCCATGTGCGTGCCGTCAGTATTCATAAATCGCTGGGACTTGCTGGCCATTCCCATCGACTCAGCCATCGTCAAGCCCGCGCCCGGAACCATCAGCAGGGCGTCCTTTTCGCTGGGGTCCATGGTGAGGTGGTATTCGCCCGTCGAAGTTGGGTCTACGAACTCGAGTTCGACGTTCTCGCCCAGCCCCTCGCCGTCCAGGTGCCGGTAGCGCCAGGTCTCCCAGGGATACGTGGTCGTTGACCCGCCCCCCTGATCCATTGGGCGGTCCCAGTTTCCGCCGGTCGGATGCGAATCGACCTCATCCGGGGGGCCCCACATGATGTAAATCTTGCCGCGGTCGGTCTTCCAGCCGGGGATGCCCGAAGCATAGTGCTCGTTGGCATACGCGATCCGGCGGTAGTGCTCTTCCTTAAATGTATTCTCCGGCGAATCGGGGTCCGGGTTGCGCCGCTGCCAGAACGCCTCGATGAACTGCTCCCGCTCCTCATTGGTCGCCAGGTGCAGAAACGAGTGGCGCTCTTCCGGCGAGATAATGTAGACGACGTCCTCGTCCAGCCATTTTCGGTATGGCGATTCCAGCTCCTTTTTCAGCTGGTTGTCGCTCTTGGCCTTCTCTTTGGAGGACTTCTTCGAAGGTTTCTTGGCCTGTTCGTCCTGCTGGGCTGGCTGGCTTTGCTGGTCTTGGTCTTGCGAGGCTCGAACGTAGGCTACTGGTGAGAGAACCAATGCTCCCGCCGCGATAGACAGCAGGAGCGTCCTGACAGACCGATCCATAGTGGCACCCTTCTTTTCGATGAGAGATGCTAACCTGTCCCTAAGGACAGGTCAATATGTGTTTCCCCTCGTTGTCAAAGCCGGCTGTCTCTCCCCGCTTGGAATACCGCGCCCTTCGCCGGGTTGCCTTGCCCCCGGGAAGGGGGGATGGGGCCACCCTGATCCTGTGAGCAGTCCGTTTTTTCTTTTCCGGCTGGGCCGAAAACCAACTAGAATATGGGTGAAACGTCCTGGTGAACTTGAGCGTGGAATGGTGTTTGCTGGGAGCCCTGGTCGACCGGCGTGGTCTAGGCTCCTCTAGCCCGGTCCTGAGTTTCGGAAATAATTAGCTCACTGCCGCCGAGCCGAGAAACATTCTGTTCCGTCCAAGCGTATGTACCAAGTGACGGGCAAGCTTGTCAACCACGGCCCCAAATCACAGGGCAATCGACTAAGGGTCAATCGATGAAGATCTGGCAGAAAGCAGTTATAGGCGTAGGCGCGCTCATCGTCGTGTTGGGCATCGTCTGGTTTAGCGTCTACAAGGCGAACCAGAACGTCGTCGTGGTGCAGACCGGCCGTGTCGCGCGCCAGGATCTGGTCTCGCTGGTAACCGCCTCCGGTGAAATCCGGCCAAAGACCTACACCAACGTGCTCGGCGAGGGTATCGGGAAGATTACTGACATCGTGGTCAAAGAGGGCGACCACGTCAAGAAGGGCGACGTCCTCCTCCATCTCGAAAACATCCAGCCCGGCGCGGACGTCCAGGCCCAGCAGGCCACCATCGACGCCGCCGCGGCAGGCATGCAGGCCTCAGCTTCGAGCTATGACGCCGCCGTGGCCACGCAGTCCCAGCGCCAGGCCGATTTCGAGAAAGCCAAGCTCGATTGGCAGCGCGCCCAGATGTCCTTCAAGGAGCAGCTGATCTCCAAGCAGGATTTCGATTCGGCCAAAGCGGCGTACGACAGCTCCTCCGCGGCGGCGCTTTCCGCTCAGGCCAACGTCGACCAAGCGAAGGCTGCGCGTGAACAGGCGCGCTCCAATCTGGATCAGAGCCGCGCCATGCTCCGGCACACGCAGGACGTGTTGCGCAAGACCACCTACACCGCGCCCATCGACGGAATCGTGAGTTACATTGCCGTTCGTGTGGGAGAAAACGTGGTGCCGGGAATTCAGGGCACGGCGGGCAGTTCGATCATGACGATTTCGGACATGAGCGTGGTCACCGCGGAAGTGAAAGTCGACGAGACGGACATCGTAAGCGTCAAGAACGGCGAGCCGGTCGACGTGACCATCGACGCGATCCCGAACAAAATCTTCAAAGGCCACGTGTCGGAGGTCGGCGAGCTCGCGATCTTGCGCACCTCCGGCGCGGCCTCGATGACCTCCACAACCGCCAACACCCAGGAAGCGCGCGATTTCAAAGTCGTCGTCACGCTCGACAGTCCGCCCGATACTTTGCGTCCCGGACTTTCCGCAACCGCCAAGATTCAGACCGCGCAGAAACAGAACGTGATGAGCATTCCCATCCAGGCGCTCGCCGAGCGTTCGCAGAAAGAGTTGGACGAAGCCAAGAACGGCGCGAGCAGCAACAGCAACGTGACGCTTGCCGCTTCCAACTCCGAAGCCTCGGCCGCCGCGAAGCAGGACATTCAGGGCGTCTTCGTTGTCCGCAACGGCAAGGCGCAGTTCGTGCCGGTGCAAACCGGAATCAGCGGCACCACCGACATCGAAATCACCAGCGGCGTGAACGAAGGCGACGTGATCGTCACTGGCAGCTACAAAGCGCTGCGCACGCTGAAGCCCGGCGCGTCCGTGAAGATCGATAATTCCGCGCCCAAGTCGGACGAATCATCGTCCTCCAGCAGCTAACACCGTACCGTTCGAGGAGCGCAATGCCCATGGCCGTCGAAGCAGTCGAGCCGCAGAGCTTTCGCCAGGATCTGGTGGACGCCGGCATCGTCATCCAGACTGAGGATCTCTGGAAGACCTACGAGATGGGCACCGAGCAGCTGCACGCGCTGCGCGGCGTCAACATCGTGATCCGCAAGGGTGAGTACGTCGCGATCATGGGCCCATCCGGCTCGGGAAAATCCACGCTGATGAACCTGATCGGCTGCCTCGATACGCCCACGAAGGGAAATTACTGGCTCGCCGGGCGCCTCGTGAGCCAGCTCGACGACGACGAGCTCGCCGCCATTCGCAATCGCGAAATCGGTTTCGTCTTCCAGACTTTCAACTTGCTCGCGCGCGCCACGGCTCTGCACAACGTCGAGCTGCCCATGATTTACAATGGCACTCCCGCCGCCGAACGCATCGACCGCGCGAAGAAAGCTCTCGCGCAGGTGGATTTGACCGATCGCATGATGCACAAGCCCAACGAGCTCTCCGGCGGCCAGCGCCAGCGCGTGGCCATCGCCCGCGCCCTGGTGAACCATCCCTCGATCCTGCTCGCCGACGAGCCGACCGGCAACCTCGACTCCGGCACCGGCGAGGAAATCATGGCGCTCTTTGCACGCCTGCACCAGGGCGGCAACACCATCATCCTCGTTACCCACGAGCCCGACATCGCCACCCACGCCCACCGCGTCATTCGCGTCCGCGACGGCAAAGTCGAGAAAGACGAACGCACCCAGTAGCTCCTGGGACCGCCAATCTCCCGATTGGCGTCATTGTGGTGAGGCCTGGCTCCTCCCGGCCACAAATTTCAGCGCATTTCTAATCGACAACCACGCCGAATAGAAATCGCCGTAACCCACTGAAAAGAAAAGATCGGTGCCACTTCTAATCGACAGAAGATCGGGGGGTAACCGAGCGTCAAATGCCAAAAATCCGCAGCAGCGCTTCACCGGATTGTTCGAGAAAAAGTTCGCCGAAGGCCGAACGGTTCGCGGGCTCCTCGGGGCCGACGTAATAGGTTCGCGCGCGGCCGCGGGCGTGAGCGGCAAAACTCGCCGCCGGCTCGACCACGCCCGACGTGCCGACCGCCACGAATACCGTGCATTCGCGGAGCGCGCCGAAGATTCGATCCGTGTGATACGGCACTTCGCCGAACCAGCAAACATGCGGGCGAATCAGCGATCCACATTCGCAGCGCGGTGGCGGCGCCGGCGGCTCGTACGTTTTCGCGTCTTCAAACGGCGGACGCGCGCAGCTTTCGCAGCGGCTCTTGAAAAGTTCGCCGTGCATGTGGACCGCGTTGCGCGAACCGGCCTGCTCGTGAAGATTGTCCACGTTCTGCGTGCACAGAAAGAGCCGGTCGCCCAGAGCGCGCTCCAGCGCGGCGAGCGCGAAGTGCCCGGGATTCGGCTTCACCTCCGCGGCGCGCCGCCTGCGCATCGAGTAAAAGTCCCAAACGAACTGCGGATTTTTCTTCCAGGCGCCCGGCGTGGCGATCTCTTCGGCGCGGCGCTCGCGCCAGATTCCGCCTTCGCCGCGAAACGTGGGCAGTCCGCTTTCGGCGCTGATGCCAGCCCCGGTAAGAATAAAGACGCGATCGCTGGCCGCAATTTCGATCATCGGTTAGCTGGGAAAGAGGTTGCGCACCAGGAACCAGACGTTCGCGGGGCGCTCGGCGAGCCGGCGCATGAACCAGGGGAACCAGAACGAGCCGTAGGAAATGAGCACGCCGCTGCGGTAGCCTTCGCGCGCCAGCCGCAACTGTTCCGCGCGCTGGATGCCGAAGAGCATGGCGAATTCGAGCTCGTTGCGCGCGATCGATTGCGCCGCGGCCCAATCGCTGATGCGGGCGATCAGCGCGCGGTCGTGAGTCGCCATCACGGCGCGCGCTCCCGCGCGCCGCGCGTCAGGACCGAGCAGCGTTTGCGCCAGCCGGAAGAAGTTTTCGTCCACGTCCTCTTTCTTGGCGAAGGCGATTTCGGGCGGTTCGCTGTACGCGCCTTTCACCAGCCGCACGGCCGCGCCCATTTTGGTCAGCGACTCGACGTCTTTCGCGGTGCGGTGCAGATACGCCTGCACGCACACGCCCACGTTCGCGTGCGCCATGCGCGCCAGAGCGTAAAGCTCGAGCGTGCGGTCGACGTACGCGCTCTGCTCCATGTCGATCCAGAGCGCTCTCGGCGCAGTGCCAGAAGAAATCGCCGCCGATCGCTCGATCAGCTTTACGAGATTTGCGAAGCAGAATTCCCTGTCGAGATCGAGGCCGAGCTGCGTCAGCTTCACGGACACTTCCGCGTGCAGGTTCGCATCGCGGATGTGGCCGAGCAGATCGAGATAGTGCGCGGTAACGGCTTCGGCCTCGGCGCGCTCGGTGACGTTTTCGCCGAGCTGCGTGAGCAAAGCCGTGATGCCGGTTTCGGCCAGCGATTCGGCGGCGGCCAGCGCGTCGTCCACTTTTTCGCCGGGCATGAATCGCGCGGCGGCGACGCGCACGAAGCGGAAGTGCGGCGCGTGTTCGCGCAGCCAGCGGCTTTCGGACGCTTTGACGAGGATGCGGCGAGCGAAACTCATCGAGTCCTGATTTTACGCGCGGATCATTGCGGCGAGCAGAGTGCTTTCAGGAAGCGGCCGTAGAAATCAACGCCGCCGAAGAAGGAATCGACGCGCAGCCGCTCGTCGCGGCCGTGGGCGCGCACGTCGTCGAAATCCACGGCAAGCCCGGAGATCGCGTAGGTCGGAATCCCGGCGCCGTTGGTGAACACGCCGTCGGATGCGCCGGTGGCCATCGTGGGGATCACGGGAATTCCCGGCCACATTTCCCTGGCTACCCTTTCGAGTGGTCGCATGACCTCGGGCTTGAGCGTGACTGGCGCGCCGGAAAGCTGGGTGGGCGCTGTGTCCGAGATTTCGCCGGCGTCGTTGATGTATCGCACGGTGATTTTAGGATCGGCGAGCACCTGAATCAGGTTTAGGCGGATTTCTTCGGCGCTGTGGCCCGGAAGGATGCGGCAGTTGACGACGGCGCGCGCGGTTTGCGGCAGCGCGTTGTTGGCGTGGCCGGCGTCGAGCCGCGTGGCGACGCAGGTGGTATGCATGGTGGCGTGCGAGAGCGGATCGGCGTCGAGCCGCGCGATTGCCGAACGGTCCGGCGGATTTTTCGCGATCGCCTTCATGTCCGCGGCGGCCTGGCCGGTTTCGATCGTGGCCATCTTGCCGGAAATAGGCGCGCGTGATTTCGCTGAGCTCGAACGGAAATTGATAGTGCTCGAGACGAGCGAGGCCGTCGGTGAGATGGTAGATGGCGTTGTCCGGGACGGGCAGCGAGCTATGGCCACCGGGGTTTTTCACTTCGAGCTGATAATCGGCGTAGAGCTTTTCGGTCGCGTCGACGGACATCATCACGGGCTTTCCGCCGCGCGTGTAGACCCCGCCGCCATCGGGATTGAACGCAAATTCGGCATCGATCAGATCGCGATGATTGCGCAGCAGCCATTCGACGCCGTTGGAGCTGCCCGTTTCTTCGTCGGCAGTGAGCGCGAGAATGATGTCGCGATCGGGATGGAAATCTTCCTTGTGGAAACGGATCAGGGTTGCGACGAGGATCGCGTCGGCGGATTTCATGTCCTGCGTGCCGCGGCCGTAGAAGTAGCCATCGCGCTCGAGAAACTGGAACGGGTCGACCGACCAATCCTCGCGGCGCGCTTCGACAACGTCGATGTGGCCGATCAAAAGGATCGGGCGATGCGCTCCGGTGCCGCGCAAGCGGGCGACCACGTTTCCTTTGCGCGGATTTGGGCCGAGGACCTGCACGTCGCCGGCCGGAAATCCAGCCTCGCGCAGGCGCTGCGACACAGCTTCGGCGGCCGCGGTGGTGCTGCCGGACGAATCGGTCGTGTTGATTTCGATGAGCTGCTTGAGAATGTCGCGCGCGAGCCGGCGGTAGGCGTCATCGGTCTGCGCACTGGCCGCCAGGACAGCGAAAAGCAAGAGAACCGCGCCCGTGACTGAAATGATTCGCTTCATACCTGTCCCACCGTACCGTTGCGGCGGCCGATGAGTCCCGGTAGAATACACCGGGTCCACTGAAATCGATTGGAAGCGCGAGAGTTCGGCTTATCGAATGCCGTTCGTCGTCGAGGCCCTGCGGCATACTTATTCACCCTGAGGAATCGTGCCGACTGAGATGGAAGCCCTCTCCGTTCAGTCAATCGTAAGCGTTGCGCCCGAGCAGGTGTCCTGCCCGCTTGGGGACGAAGCCGCCATCCTGAATCTGAAGAACACCGTGTACTACGGGCTAAACCCCATTGGCGCGCGCGTCTGGAACCTGCTGCAACAGCCGAAGAGCGTCGGCGAGCTTCGAGATGCCCTGGTCGACGAATACGAGGTCGAGGCAGGGCGTTGCGAGCGCGATTTGCTGGAATTGCTCGAGAAGATGAGAAGCGAAGGGCTGATACAAGTCCGGAGCGCGGCGGGAGCAGGCGGATAGCTGTCGGCGTTGCGTTCCTATTTCGCATCTCAGTGCATCTAACTCGCTCGGCGACCAGCAATTTAGGTTTTTACCGGCGGCGATCGGCCGGGACTTTCCGTGAGGTAAAGGGTTGAAGAACGTGATGAGGACCTGGCGGGCATACCGGCGGCTCGATAGAGATGACCGTCTGCTCGCGATCCAGGCGGCGGCGGCGCTTGCCGCAACGCAAATCGGACTCCGGCTGGCCGGATTTCGGCGTTGGCAGGCGGCACTGGTGCGGTTTTCGTCTCGAGGGATCTCGCCGGGCTCAGGGTCGCCGGAAATGGCTGTGGCCCAAAAGATTGCACGCATCCAGGAGGGCGTGTCGCGGCATCTGATTTGGCACGCGAGCTGTCTGGAGCAGTCTCTCGTGCTCTGGTGGCAGCTTAGCAGGCGTGGGATCTCAGCAGATCTGCGAGTCGGCGCTCGAAAAGAGGCCGGCCGCTTTGAAGCGCACGCCTGGGTGGAAATGGGGAATGTGGTCCTAAACGATTCCGGCGAAGCTCACCTGCACTTCGCGCCCTTCGACGGTTCAATCCTATCGATGGACGTGACGCCGTGAGCGGCATCGTGGGAATTTTCGGGCGCGACGGCGCGCTGGTGGATCGCCCGCTGCTGCGGTCACTCACGCATTTTCTTTCTTTCCGCGGCCCGGACGCGCGCGAAGTCTGGGCGGAGGGACAGGTTGGTTTCGGCCACACGCTTTTGCGCACCACGAATGAATCTCTCGCCGAACGGCAGCCCCTAAGCCTCGAAGCACAGTTTACGATTGCCGCCGACGCGCGGATCGATTGCCGCGCGGAGCTGCTGGCGGCGCTCGCGAAAGCCGGACGCAAGGTTCGTCAAATCGCGCCGGATGCCGAACTCATCCTGCATGCGTACGCCGCCTGGGGCGAGAATTGCGTGGAACATTTGCGCGGCGACTTTGCGTTTGCGATCTGGGACGCGCGATGGAAGACGCTGTTTTGCGCGCGCGATCATTTCGGTGTGAAGCCGTTCTATTACGCAGAACTTGGCGACACATTTATTTTCAGCAATACACTCGATTGCGTGCGGCTGCATCCGGATGTTTCGGAGGATTTGAACGACGAGGCGCTCGCGGATTTCCTGCTCTTCGGGCTGAATTGCGATCAGACCACGACCGCGTATCGCGACATCCGCCGGTTGGCGCCGGCACATTGTCTTAGTGTCAGCGCGGCGGAGGTGCGGGCGCGACGCTACTGGAGCGCGCCGACCGACGGCCACATTCGCTATCAAAAGCCCGACGAATACGTTGAACACTTTCAGGAGCTGATGCGGGCGGCGGTGGCGGACCGGCTGCGGACACCGCGCGCCGGAATCCTGTTGAGCGGCGGTCTCGATTCGTCGTCGATTGCGGCGACCGCTCGCGAGATTTCACGGGAAGCGGGCGAGACGATCGATCTGCGCGCGTTCACGGTAACGTACGATTCGCTGATTCCCGACCGGGATGGCGACTTCGCGCGCGAAGTCGCGGAGTTCCTGCGAATACCGATTCGCTACTTGCCGGTGGACGCGTTGCAGCCGTTCGAGCGCTGGGAAAATGGCGAGGTGCGTTGGCCCGAACCTGTGGACGATCCCTTTTTTGCGGGGATGTTTCACCAATCTCGAATGGTCGCGGCGGAGTGCCGGGTCGTGCTTGAAGGCGAAGGCATGGACAATCTGATGATTCCCGAGATGGCGCCCTACGTCCGGAATTTGCTGCGGAGCGGCGAGTGGACCCATGCGGCCAGGGAGACCCTTCGCTATCTGGCTGCCCGGCCGCCGATCTGGCCCGGCATTCGCCGGCGTTTACGAGCATTAGCCGGGAAACGCGACGGCAGCGCGGGATTTCCGGGTTGGCTGGAGCCAGAACTCGTGAAACGGATGAACTTAGAAGATCGGTGGCACGAGTTCAGCGTGGATCGTGCGACGCCGTCCCATCCAAACAGGCCGGCGGCGCACGCATCGCTGCTGCATCCGCGATGGGCGAACTCGCTCGAGCTGCAGGACCCGGGCGTGACGCGCTGCGCGCTCGAAGTGAGGCATCCATTCCTCGACTTGAGGATCGTGGATTACGTTCTTGCGCTGCCGCCGTTCCCGTGGACGTTTCAAAAGTCGCTGCTGCGAGCTGCGATCACGGGGCATTTGCCGGAAGGCGTCCGGCTGAGGCCAAAGACAATGCTGGCGGGCGACCCGCTGAAGGAATCGCTGAAGCGGCCGGAGACTGCCTGGGTGAATCATGCTTGCTGGACCGAGCAGATCAGCCGGTTCGTGAAGCCAGCGGAGGTTCCGATGCTTAATGGTGAAATCAGGTCCGAAGACATAAACTCAACGATTCGACCGCTTTGCCTGAACTTTTGGTTGCAGTCCGAGCGGCGAGTCCGGTATAACGATTATGCGGAGGCTCACAGTGGCTAAACCAGCAAGCAGCGAGCCCAAGAAGCCGTATTCCGTCCCCGAACTGACGGTTTACGGGAAGGTTAGTGAGCTGACAAAAACGCATACCACCGGTGCGAACCCCGACGGCGGACGTTTTCCGAGGAACAAAGGGACGCACGTGTAAGTCTTACCGGCGCATTCTGATGCGCAGTTTCCGTCCCACCGCAAGATATCCGCAGTTGATACCTCTCCGACGAGTCCAGTTTCGGTGTGAAATGGTATGCCGGGTTACGACGCTCGAAGTTTTTCCGCGCGAGTCGGTCTCGTAAATCCCATGCCGGACGGCGGCCAAGTTTTCTATTCTGCGTTCGGCCTCTCATTTCGCTCGAACACGCCGATCCCTGGATTAGTCCCGTCGGACAAGCAGTTCTCCATGGCGGATGTTGAAATTCATCTCGCCATGAAGCCTCCCGGTTCGGACCAGAGCGAAGCCGGCCGTGAGGAACTGTACTACGTAAGTTCCGAAACGGATGAACGCGGCGAGCCGGCATTTCGAATCTGGCGCACGGCGGGCGGGAAATTTCTTCGCATGGACTACGTCGATGGAATTCGGTTCTGGTTCGAGCGCGACGGCACGGCCGTGTGGAGCGCCTGGCCCGAAAGTCTTACGATCACAGATGCGGCGGTTTATTTGCTGGGGCCGATCTTCGGGGTGCTGCTCAGGTTACGCGGAGTCACATGTTTGCACGCAAGCGCCGCCGCTTTTGGCGATCACGCAGTGGCGTTTGCGGGACCACCGGGCGCGGGAAAATCCACGACGGCGACCGCACTCGGACGACGCGGCCACGCGATTGTCTCGGACGACATCGTAGCGATAGAGGAGCGCGACGGAGACTTTTTCGTGCTTCCGGCTCATCCTTACGTCTGCCTTTGGCCGGAGTCAGTCGAGATGCTCTACGGCGCGGCAAAGACGATTCCAGGGTTTGCGGCAAGTTGGGACAAGGGGCGGATGTCGCTTTCCGAGAACAATCTGGAATTTCAGGAGCGGCCGATGCCGCTCGGCGCGATCTGTCTGTTGGGAGAGAGAAGTTCCGACGTGGCTGCGCCATTCATCGAGATGCCGCCATCGCGCGAGAGCCTGGTGGCGCTGATTGCCAACTCATACGGCACCAATCTGCTGGAAAAAGAGATGCGCGCGCGCGAGTTCGAGTTTTTGGGACGGTTGGTGGCACGGGTGCCGGTGTGGCGGCTACGACCGAATCAAGAGGGATCCAAGATCGAAGTGCTGTGCGATTTGATCGAGGAGCGATGCGGAATTCCCGGAGGGTCATCAAACCGAGCGATCCATCCGGGCAACCGCTAGATAACGGCACTTTATAACCCGACAAGAATCCTTCAATAAGCGCCGATTTGTCGCGATCCCATCCCGGGAATCTCCAGCAGGGGCAATTCCCAATCTGAGTCTCTGCCGCGCACGAGGTCGGAAGCGCGGTCGCGCGTCGCAAACTCTGAAATATTCCAGAAAGTAAAGCGGAAGAAATGTCTGTCGATGTAGTTGTTTATCGGCGACGTCAGTCGAAACGCAGGTAATGAACGAAGTGCGATGAAGGGAGAGACAAGATGAATTCTATACGAAGGTACATGTTACTTTCGGTTCTGGGCTTGCTGCTGATGGCACCTCGGCAAGTTTTGGCTCAGGGAAAGCATCAGTTTTTTGAAGGCAAATCGAGGTGGACCATAATCGGAGTGGCGGCTGCATCAGTAGCAGGCTTTTCGCTCTACGCGGTGGAGAACCAGACGCCGAGAGGGAGCGGTGTTCCTCCCCGGCCATTGAAGAGGACGCCCAGCCTCACCATTCGCATTCGATTTCCCAAAACGCGCTAAGCAAGCGGAACACGCTGCCCGCCAAAGTTGATGGTTTCCCCTCCCCATCAATCTGGCGATAAACCCGCAACTCGCGATGCCGCGTGGCTCTGACTCGTCAGGCCCCCCCCCAGTAGTTCATACAGGCCACTACCCGCTCGCAGGCCGTTCCTTCCGGTGTACGCGCTAATTGTGATAATGCGTTCGGGCAAGCGGTCGAACCTTGCACAGTTTGGAACACAGGCAACTGATTTCCATTCGGGAACTTCTTAGTACGTGCCAGAATGGGACGGTTGATGCCGGTGCAGCTGCTGGCCAAAGGCGCGCTGCGGCACAGAATATCCAGGAGGGAGTATCAAGATGAAGAGAATACTGGGGGCACTAGCACTATTTGCGTTCTCAACCTTGCCGGCCATGGCGCAATCCGAGGGTTACCCGAAGATTGAGGTCGGGGGCGGCTTCATGTACCGGAATTATAACTTGCCGGAATCACCGCGCCAAAACGAGATCGGCTGGTTCGCGACGGCGGACTACAACTTCACGAACTGGCTGGGACTTGACTTGGATGTCGACGAAGGCTTTCAAGGGACGAATGCAGCGACCTTTGAATATCGTCACTTCACGTTTCTGGCTGGGCCGCAGGTCTATCCAATAGGCCATCACAGGATTACGCCGTTCGCGCACGCCTTGTTTGGAGACTCGACGCTTATATTCCCGACTTTAGAATCAGTCGACTCTCTCGGGAACCCGATACCCGGAACGAGCGTATCGAATAACAAGTTCGCCTTTGCGATCGGCGGCGGCGTCGACTTTAGTCTGACGCACCGCATCGCGATTCGCCTAGCGCAGTTCGACTACGAGCAGACGAACAATTTTGGTAACCCCGTTCAAAACAACTTCAAGTACAAGGGCGGAGTGATATTCCGGTTCTAGCCTCACTTTGACTCAATTCCAAGGGCCGGGTGCGCGAGCGTCCGGCCTTTTTTCTTTCCTCCGAGGCTCTCTTCTGACATATTCCCATGCGGCGAAATCTTCGATTGAAAACGTGTGTCAAGGGACTTCGGCGGGCCAACCCGACGGGCGCGGAGCGCCTCCAAGCGAAGACACTTCCCGCGTCGATTTGCGATTGCGGGTTGAGGAGGATTTGGTTGATGACGAAGCTGGTGGGGCTGTTTGCGTTGCTCGCGCTGTTTATTCATCCTGCCGTGGCGCAGGATACGCAGGCGCCGCAGGAAGAGCAGGCGCCGACAGCGCCGACAGCGCCGACCGAGCCAGCGAAGGTGAAGCACACGTATCCTACGCCGAGGCATGAAATATCCGGCGGGGTTACATACCGCACCTACTACGGCCCGAACGCGACTTCGATCGGGATGATCGGCGGGTACGGATCGTACGTCTATAATTTTTACAAGTGGGTGGGGCTTGAGGGTGAATTTCTGGGTGTGAGCGGGAATTTGAAACTACCCGGTCTGCCGCCGGAGAGCCTGCACGTTTTCACGGCGCTGGCTGGGCCGAAGATCTACCCGCTGGGCCATCACAAGCTCGATCCGTTCGGACACTTCAATTATGGCGCGGGGATTCTGGCGACGTCGGTGCCGGAATTTGCGGGCTATCCGGGAAACTCGGGCGCGAAGGTCGTGCACGCGTGGCAAGCGGGCGGAGGGCTCGATTTGAGCCTTAAATCGCACTGGGCGGTGCGCGTGGTTCAGTTCGACTACGGCAGCGCGAAATTCCTGGGCAACAATATTCCGAATCAGAGCAGCAAGCGGGTGTCGTTTGGGATTATCTATCGCTTCGGCGAGAGGTGACGACTAGCCGCGCCCCGTTGAAGTTTTCCGGGCTGAAGCTTCTGGCGCACGTTTCCCCGGAGATGACCCGCACTGCTTGGCACTAGCAGCAGAAGAACTTAGGATCCCTCCTGCGCCCATCGCCAAATTACCCTTGCGAAAGGGGCAAGGCTCATAGCAGATTACCGCTGGATGGAATCTTCGCTCGAAGATGCCGGTCGGCGGCGCATCGTCCTCGCCGTATCGCTGATCGTCGCCGCGCTGTTGATCTTTGAGGCGGGCAGAATCTGGCTCGCCAACCACCGGCTCGATTCCGACAAACTTAAAACGATGGAGCGCGGGGCCGCGCTGATACCCGGCGACGGTTCGGCATGGGACCGGCTTGGCCGCATGCGGCAGTGGGACTTCGTGAATTCCGATCTGCCCGGCGCCATCGCGGATTATTGGAAGGCCGTCGGCGCCGACCCGCGTTCCGCGCATTACTGGATGGATCTGGCGAGCGCGTACGAGGCATCGGGCGACGATGCGCGAGCGCGCGACGCCTACCTGCGAGCCAAGTCCGCGTACCCGGCGTCGGCGGAGGTCGCATTTCACTTCGGAAATTTTTTGCTGCGCGAACAGGAATATCCCGAAGCGTACGCCGAGTTGAGGCGAGCCGCCAGCGCCGATCCGACGCTGCTGACGCTGGTGACGTCGCGGACGTGGCGTTCGAGCGAAGACGTCGACGAGCTTCTCAACAATGTGTTGCCGGCGAATTCGGAGGCGTATCTGCTGGCGCTGGATTTCTTCGCGTCGATCGAGCAGGCGCAGCCGGGCCTCGCGGTGTGGAGGCGTCTCGTGGATTTGAGAAAGCCGTTTCCACTTTCGCGCGGTTTCCCGTTCTTCGAGGAACTGATCCGAGAGGATCGCGCAGGCGATGCGAGCGTCGTATGGCGAGAGGCGCTTGCCGCGGCCGGCTTGCCGCACGACGAACCAGCGAAAGGCAATCTGGTCTGGAACGGAAATTTTGCCCGCGATTTTGCCGAAGGCGGACTCGATTGGCGATGGACGCCGCTAATCGATGCGGGAATGACCGTCGACCCTGAGCCGGGCCCGAATGGCTCGCGCGCGATCCGCGTGGATTTCAACGGCGGCACGAATCTCCCGCTTGGCGCGCCCGCGCAATTCGTGCCGGTTGAGCCGGGGCGCCGCTATCATTTTCACGCCTACATGCGTACGGAGGAAATCACAACGGAGAGCGGCATGCGATTCAACCTTACCGATCCGAATCACAACGGCGCGGTGAGCGTGCAGACCGAGAATTTTACCGGCTCGCATCCGTGGACTTCCGTGGAGGCGGATTTCGATACCGGGGCCGACACTCATTTTGTGTTGGTTCAGTTATTTCGCGCACCCAGCAGGCTCTTCGAAAACAAGCTGGAGGGAACGGTGTGGATCGCGGATGTTTCGATCACGCCTCTGGGCGCTCCAAGCGGTCAGGCGTCGCCATGACCTTGCTGCGCATCGGGATTTGCCTGCTGATCGCGTTCAGCGTGCTAGCGCTGGGCGCGGTGGAGGTGTGGTCCGTTTCCATCATGGAGATGGCGGCGGCGCTGCTATTTGTGTGGTGGGCGGTGGTGACGTGGCGGAGTCCGAGCGCGAAGATCTACTGGAATTATCTCCATGTGAGTTTGCTGGGATTGCTGCTGATCGGGCTGCTGCAGCTTCTATTTCACGGGAGCGCGTATCCCTACCTGACCCGCACGATGCTGTTGAAGCTGGCGGCGTATTTCCTGGTGTTGTTTCTGGCCGCCCAGGCATTTCGCGGCCGGAAAGACCTGCAGAAGCTGGCGTGGTTCGTGATGGCGTTTGGGTTCGCGGTCTCGCTGCTGGGGATCATCCAGCACTTTACGTCGAGCTCGGAGATTTACTGGATCAGCGACCTGAAGATCGAGGGCGAACCCTTCGGGCCGTACGTGAATCGCAATCACTTTGCAGGATTTGTGGAACTCACGGTGCCGACGGGGCTGGCGCTGCTGGCGTTTCGCGGCGTGAAGCGAGATCTTTTTCCGCTGGCGACGTTGCTGACCATTGTTCCCGTGAGCGCGATCATTCTTTCGGCTTCGCGAGCGGGCATTATCGGATTCGGGCTGGAAATTGTAATTCTGGTGCTGCTGGCGCGCAGCCGAAGGGCGCTGCAGGGCCAGAGAGCGACTGCGGCGGCGATGGTGGCGCTGATTGGGATTGCCGTAGTCGCGTGGGTGGGCACGAGCAAGGCAATCGAGAGGTTTGCTGGAACGACCGTTCACGACGTTTCGCTCGGGCGGCGAGCGTCGATGTTTCGAGGAGCAGCGCACATTTTTCAGGACCATCCAATCAAGGGCTGCGGCCTGGGGACGCTCATCGACGTTTTCCCTGCGTATGAAACTGCGTACGACGGCAAGGTGATCGACCACGTCCACAACGATTACATCGAGGGCTTGGCCGAGACTGGTTTGCTCGGCGGGATTTGCGGAGCGATGTTCTTGTGGACACTCTACCGGCAAGGGCGGAGGAACTTCCTTGCCGAGCAGGGGCATTTTTCGCGCGGGCTTCACGCCGGAGCGATTATGGCGGTTTCGGGCCTGCTCCTGCACAGTTTTGTCGATTTCAACCTGCAGATTCCAGCGAATGCGCTGCTGTTTCTGTTGCAAGCCTATCTTGTCACAGCGCCGGCGATACCGCCCGACGCCGCGGAACCACGGAATCGGCGCCGGGCGGAAAGTGTTACGAGTGTCGTACCGGGCACGTAAATTTGTGAACGAGATGAGGCGATAATACTGAAAAGGTTGCCTTACTGATGCGAAATCTGCCCGTTGACATGGTGGGTCCGCTAAGCCATAGTTCTTGCGGGGTCATCTCTAGCGATGATTTGCACAGTCCGCGGGGTCACGGACTGGCTGAGGGCGAAGCCTTTTTGGATTTTGGCAATCTTGGCGGTCTGCACCTTGCACGCAGCCTACGGCCAGGCCACGGAACAAACCCCGCAACAGACCAACGAGAAGATTCAGCAGCTTGCCAGTCTTGCGCAGGCTCATCCGGTGGATGAGCCCGTCGGAAGCGGCGACCTTCTTCACATTGATGTTTTCGACGTGCCCGAACTTTCCCGCGATGTTCGCGTGGGTGATGCCGGAGACATCAGCTATCCGCTCGTGCCGGGAAAGATCGCCGCAGCTGGCTTGACGCCTTTCCAGTTGGAAGAAAAACTCGAGCGGCTGCTTATCGAGAACGGACTGGTGTCGCATCCTCAGGTTTCTGTCTTTGTCAGAGAGCAGACCAGCCAGCCGGTTTCCATTGTCGGCGCCGTGCAGCACACCATGGTTTATCAGGTGATGCGCCCGACGTCGCTGCTCGAAGTGCTATCTGCCGCCGGTGGGATCACCGATGACGCAGGAAGCATGGTGATCATCACACGGCCGACTCATTCCGATACGCCGAAGGCCGAGATCATCAGCGCGACGGACAATACTGGCAAAGAGCAGCAAATGATTACCATTCGACTGCAGGATTTGCTTGAGTCGGGTAACACCGTCTACAACATTCCAATTTACGGCGGCGATGTCGTGAGCGTTCCACGGGCTGGAATCGTCTACGTGCTGGGATTTGGCGTGGCACAGCCGGGCGGATACGTGCTGCAGAGCCATGGTGAGCAAATCACAGTCCTCAAAGCGCTGGCCCTGGCGCATGGATTGACCACGTTTGCAAAGCCCAATGCGGCAGTGATCATGCGCACGAATCCTGCGACGGGGAATAGGGATCAGATCCCGGTCCACGTGAAAGCCATCGAAAATCACAAAGAAGATGACGTAGCCATGAAGTCCAACGATATCCTGTATATCCCCGACAGCCGCGGCCTGAAGGCACTTGCCAAAGGCACCGAGGCGGCCATCGGGATCGGATCTGGACTTGCTATTTACCGTATTCCTTAGGCTGGCGCGCCGGCGGATGCACCTAATTCTGGTTGCGGGGTGAACCCAGTGGGGCCGATGGAAGATGCATCGAGATTCGCAATACGAGAGCGGAAGGCAACCGAGTCGCTGACGGTAATCCCGCCGCCCAGCGTTCTTCCCTGGGAGCAGATGCCGCGCGAGCCGCACCTGCTCGATTATCTACTTATCCTACGGAAGCATCAGTGGTTGATTGTCACGTTTCTGCTTACCGTGGTTACCGTGGTAACGATTGCGTCGTTCAAGATGAAGCCCGTGTACGAGGCGGCGGCGCGCGTCGAAGTGGACAAGGAATCCTCGCAGAATACACTACCCTTCCAGGACGGGGCCTCGTACGACGAATACGTCGACATGGACAACTACCTCGAGACGCAGACGAAGATTCTCGAAAGCGAAACGCTCGCGTTTCAGACCATTAAATCACTGGACCTCGCGCGCTTTCCGGAGTTCGGCGGAAGCGCGCCGGGGGCCGGACTCAAAGAGGGCGCCGGCGCCAAGCGACCAGCGATTCTCGGCGCTTTCCTGGGAAGTCTCAGCGTAAAGCGCGTTCCGAACAGCCGGTTGATCGAGGTGGGATTTGACGCCGAGGATCCGCAGCTCGCGGCTCAGATCGTAAACGCACACTTACAGAATTACATCGAGCAGAACTTTCGCAGCAAATACGACGCCACGACCCAGGCGTCCAGCTGGCTGTCGTCTGAGCTCGAGGAACTTCGGATCAAGGTGGAGAAGTCAGAGGATGCGCGCCTGGCATACGAGCGCGAAAATCAGATCTGGCAAATTGATGAGAAGCAAGACATCACGACTCAGAAGCTTGCGGACTTAAGCAAAGCGGTGACGGAGGCCCAAACCGGGTTGGCGGAGAAAGAGGCCCTGTACCGCATGGCCGTTTCGGGCAACGTCGACGCGTTGCCCGCCGCGCGCGAAAACTCGGTGATCCAGGACTTGATCAAACGGAAGTCCGACGTCGATAACCAGTACAGCGACGCATTGAGCCAATTCGGGCCGAACTATCCGAAGGTGCAGAGGCTTGCTGCACAACAGAAGGAAGTTGCCGACGATTTAGCGAATGCGCAGAAGACGATGGTGGAAAGCATCCAGGAGGAATACACCACAGCGCAAAGCCACGTCGCCATTCTGCAGGGAGCGCTCGACAAGCAGAAGGCCGAAGCCAACGACCTTGCCGAAAAGCTCGTTCAGTACCACATCCTCCAGCACGATGCCGAAGCGAACAAGCAGCTCTATGACGGATTGCTGCAGAAACTAAAGGAAGCGACGATTTCCGCGGGGCTTCGATCCAGCAACATTCGCGTGGTCGATCCGGCGCTCGTGCCGACAACGCCGTCGCGGCCGCAAAAGGCCCGCAACATCCTGCTGGCGTTTCTGGTTGGCATGATAGGCGGAGTCGGCCTGGCGATTTTCCGCGAATATCTGGACAACACCGTGAAATCTCCGGACGATATCGAGACGCTGACAGGCCTTCCGTCTCTTGCGGTAGTGCCGTCGCTGCCTGGTAGTCTGAATGGCCACACTAGCCGGTTGGCTTGGCCGGCGCGCAACCCTGTGCCGCAGGCCGGAACGAACCCGCGTGTGGAGTTGTTGTCGTATCTTCAGCCGAAGTCGCAAATCTCCGAAGCCTTCCGTGCTCTCCGGACTTCACTGCTGCTTTCGCAGGCGGAACATCCACCGCAGGTGATCCTGGTGACGAGCGCGCTGCCGCGCGAAGGGAAAACGACCGCGGCAGTGAACCTGGCGGTTACGCTCGCGCAGCTGGGAGATCGCACGCTGCTGATGGATTCCGACCTTCGCAAGCCGGGAATTCGCCGCGCGATGAATCTCACGATCGGCAAAGACCTGGGGTTGAGCTCATATCTGGCGGGCGTTTGCACTTTGGAAGAGGCGATTCTGCCGCATCCCACGATCAGCAACCTTTCCGTGCTGACGACGGGACCAGTGCCGCCAAGCCCGGCCGATCTCTTATCCTCGCATCGCATGCAGGAGGCGATCGCCGAAGCGCGTCGCCGATTTAAATTCGTGGTGATCGATTCGCCCCCGATCATGGCTGCAACAGACGCCGTGATCCTTTCGGCGCAGACGGACGGCGTGCTGCTGGTTGTGCGCAGCGGAGAGACGCCGAAAGAAGCATTCACACGCAGCAGGGATCTGCTTGCCGCTGTGAAGAGCCGCCTGCTGGGCGTGGTGCTGAACGCCGTGGACTCCAGTGCCCCGGATTACTACTACTCGTACCGCTACTATCCCTACGCGTACGGCTATGGCTACGGGGAAGACGTGGTTGGCAAGACCCCGCAGTTTCCGCCACCGCCGGACGACGCGGACAGTTCCGCGGACTAGGAGGCAATTGTGCGTCACTTGATAACGGGTGGGGCTGGATTCATCGGCTCGCATTTGTCGGAAGCGCTGCTGAAACGCGGCGATGAAGTGTTCGTGCTTGACGATCTTTCGACCGGCAGCGTGGAAAACATCCGTCACCTGAAAACGCACGAGCGATTTCATTACTTCTTTGATTCGATCACGAACAAGCAGCTTTTGGCGGAACTTGTCGATGAGTCGGATGTGGTGTTCCATCTTGCGGCAGCCGTGGGCGTGCGCCTGATCGTCGAAAGCCCGGTGCGCACGCTCGAAACGAATGTCTACGGCACACAACTGGTGCTCGACGCAGCGTCAAAGAAGAAGAAGCTGGTGGTGACGGCCTCGACGTCGGAGGTTTACGGGAAGAGCGAAAAGGTACCGTTTCACGAGGACGCAGACCTGGTGCTTGGCGCGACGACGATGAGCCGATGGAGTTACGCTGCGTCCAAGGCACTCGATGAATTTTTGGCTTTGTCATATTGGCGTGAACGCAAGCAGCCGGTGCTAGTGGTGCGTTTTTTCAATACCGTCGGGCCGCGACAGATCGGACGTTACGGGATGGTGCTGCCGAATTTCGTGCGGCAAGCGCTCGATGGAAAGCCCATTACGATCTTCGGAACGGGACGACAGTCGCGGTGTTTCTGCGACGTGCGGGACACGGTTGAGGCGGTCCAGCGCCTGATTGCGACCGACCGCGCCGTTGGAGAAGTGGTCAACATCGGCACCGACGAGGAAATCACGATCGAGGGGCTCGCGCATGTGGTGAAACAGCGGACCAGGAGCGACTCGCCGATCACGCACATTCCCTACGATCAGGCGTACGAGCCAGGATTCGAGGATATGCTCCGCCGCGTGCCGTCGCTCGACAAACTGCAGAGGCTCACGGGTTTCCGGCCGAGGACGCCGCTCACGGAGATCGTCGATCGAGTGGTCGCTCACTTCCAAAAGAGGGATGAAGTCGAAGTGACGCCGGCTGCTGGCCATATTTCATCGGCAACCGCGTCGGTCTGATACGGATTCTGGTGCTGGCCGCCACAGAATGGCGATCGCACTGTGTGCTAAGCCGGGAAGTTAGGTTAGGATAACTCACTAGCGCGTTTATCGACTGCCAGCCAAAGAGAGAACGGGCGCAATGCCACCGATTCATCGTGCGGAACATGCGCTGTCATCCCAAGCAACAAACCAGGCGAGTCGGGGTGTCGGTGAAGGGCTCGAAGAGAAGCGAACCAGCACGACGTTGTCTGTTCTCGTTCCGGTTTACAACGAGCGATTCCTGGTCGAAGCGAGCCTGGCGCGGCTCGACGTGCTTGGCGAATCGTCGCTTCTTAAACGCATCAAAGTGATCGTGGTGGACGACGGCTCGTCGGACGGCACCGCCGAGGCGATTGCGCGGTTCCGCGAGCAGCGCGAATCGCGAAGCGATCCGAAGTTCTCGTGGCTTTTCATGCGCCACGACAAGAATTCCGGCAAGGGCGCTGCCATTCGGACCGGGCTCACCCATGTCGACACGGATCTCGTAGTCATCCACGATGCCGACCTCGAATATCACCCGGCCGACCTTCTGAAGATGGTTGAGGTGTTTCTCTATGAAGACGCGGATGCTGTTTTCGGTTCGCGCTTTCTTTCCGGGGGCTATAAGCGCGCACTTTTTTTTCGGCATGCGCTCGGAAACAAGTTCCTGACGTTTCTGTGCGATCTGGTTTGCGATCTGAACCTCACCGACATGGAGACCTGCTACAAGATGGTGAGGTCGAATCTGCTCAAGAGCATTCCGCTCGAGAGCTCCACGTTCGACGTCGAGCCGGAACTGGCCATCAAACTGGCCAAACGCGGCGCGCGAATCTTCGAAGTCCCGATCAACTATTCCGGACGGACATACGGCGAGGGCAAGAAGATCACTTGGAGAGACGGCTTCCGCGCTCTCTGGGCGATCCTTCACTACGCCGCGTCCGATCGCATATTCGCCGAGGATCAACAGGGCGGCGAGATACTGGAGCGACTGAACCGGGCGCCGCGATTTACGCGCTGGATGGCCGACGTGGTACGACCGTACGTTGGCGAGCGCGTTCTGGAGATCGGGGCGGGCACGGGAAACATGTCCGTTCATCTGATGCCGCGATCCACGTATTGGGCAACTGACATCAATCCGCACTACCTGGATTACCTGCTCACGCTGCGCGCGACCCGCCCGTATATGCGCGTGGCGCGCACAAACGCGATGGAGGCGGAATCGTTTCCGCAGGGACAAAAGTTCGACACGATTGTTTGCCTCAACGTGGTCGAGCATGTCGAGGACGACGTACAGGCGCTTCGAAATATATGGAAGGCGCTGGAGGCGGATGGCCGCGCCATCATCCTGGTGCCCTTCGGCCCGGGGCTTTATGGCACCTTGGATGAAGTGCTGGGGCATTTCCGGCGCTACACGAAGGAACAGCTGGTCGGCGTGGCTGAAAAAGCTGGTTTTCGCGTGGAGCAGGTGCTGAAATTTAACCGGCCGGGCGTGCCGGCCTGGTGGCTAAATGGCCGGATCCTGCATCGGAGAACATTTGGGCTCGGTCAGATCCGAATGCTGAATATACTGACGCCGATCTTTCGGCTGGTTGACTCATGGTTGCCGCTTCCGCCGCTTTCGATCATCGCGATACTGCGGAAGGAGCATGCTTCCATGACGGCAAGTCCATCAGAGCCCTCAGCAACGTGACGAAAATCGCCGACAGATTGGCAACCTCACCTTTCGCACTAACGATCGAACAGGTGAGGACGCGGAACTCGCTTGCGTAGGTTCACGAGATACGAAGTTTTGCTGGGGGTTCTGTTCCTGCTCTCCCTCCCGCTGAGCAACCCATGGATTCGCGGTGACGGCGTTGGATACTACGCTTTCGCGCGCTCCATGCTCATCGAACATCGGCTGGACTTCACCAAGGACTGGCAGGCAGCCAATGCCAGTTTTCGAATGGGCCGAATTGATGCGGAGGGGAACCTGAATGCCGCGGAATACACGCCGACTGGCCATTTGGATAATCACTTTTCCGTCGGTCCGGCGATTCTGTGGTCCCCGTTTCTTGTTCTGACGCACGCGGGTGTGCTGATATACGACAGCTTCGGCGGGAGGACTCCTGCGGACGGATTCTCGAAGCCCTATCGAGTGGCGATGGCGTTCGGAACAGCCGTTTATGGTTTTCTGGCGCTCGTCATCTCGTTTGCGTTGGCCCGAAAATACGTTTCCGAGCGCTGGGCATTTCTGGCCACTTTGGGAATATGGCTCGCAAGCTCGCTGCCCGTGTATATGTACTTCAACCCTTCGTGGTCCCATGCCCACTCGGCTTTTATGGTGGCCGTGTTTTTGTCGTACTGGCTTCACACGCGTTCAGAGCGAACATTGGCGCAATGGGCGCTTCTCGGAGCTATCGGCGGCTTGATGATGGATGTCTATTATTTGAGCGCGATCGTGCTGCTACTGCCGGCAGTTGAATCAATGGCGGCATATTGCGAAGGTTTGCGCGGCAGTTCAACTCAGACGATTGGCCGGCTGTTGACGAGAAACCTCGCTTTCGGGGCTGTTGTGTTTGTGGTTTTCACGCCGACCTTGATCACGAAGAAGCTGATTTATGGCGGCTATTTGAATTTAGGTTATAGGGAAAGCTGGTATTGGCGATCCCCGGCATTTCTGAAAGTTGCGTTTTCCGCCGATCATGGTCTTTTCAGCTGGACACCGATTTTGATTCTGGCGGTGGCGGGGCTATTTCTGTTGCGACGAATTGATCGAGTTGTCGCGACATATCTTATCGTTGTCTTCGTTGTATTCCTATACGCGATGGGTTGCTATCAGAACTGGGACGGACTCTCCTCTTTCGGCAACCGGTTCTTCGTCTCGCTCACCCCGATGTTCGTGTTGGGCCTGGCTGCATTCTTCGACTGGCTCGATCGAATCTGGATGGAGCGCCGGGCCGTAATTGTCTCCGCGAGCGCCACGGCAGTATTGGCGCTCTGGAACTTGGGGCTCATTTTCCAGTGGGGCACGCATTTGATTCCCGCGCGCGGTCCCATTTCCTGGCGCGAGGCGGCATATAATCAATATGCGGTTGTTCCGAGCGAAGCAATTCACATGGCGAAGAGTTACCTCGCCAGCAGGCGCCAATTGATGGATCAAATCGAAGAGGAAGACGTAAGGCAGCTCAAGGCTGGGGCACAACGAGGGACGCAGTGAGCACAGTGGTCACGACCGCCGAACCAGACGCCTTGAAAAGCGTTCCGGTGCTTCGCATCGCGCCGCCGAGCCGCTGGTGGGCGATTCCATTCGCCGAACTTTGGGATTTTCGAGAGCTGCTGTACTTCTTTGTGTGGCGGGACATAAAGATTCGCTACAAGCAGACGGCGATCGGAGTGGCCTGGGCGGTACTCCAGCCGTTTCTGACGATGCTCGTGTTCAGCCTTTTTTTCGGGAGGCTGGCGCATATTCCATCCGGGGGGCTGCCGTACCCGATTTTCTATTACAGCGCGTTGCTGCCGTGGCTGTATTTCGCGGCAGCGCTGCAAAACGCTACGAACGCGATCGTCGAAAACCAGCGAGTGATCACGAAGGTGTATTTTCCGCGGCTGACGTTGCCGCTTTCATCGGTCTTAGCGGGTCTGGTGGACTTCGGCGTGTCGTTTCTGATGTTCGCGGCCATGATGGTCTATTACGGGATCCGGCCGCACGCGACGATGCTGTGGCTGCCCGCGTTCTTGCTATTGGCGGTGCTTACGGCGCTGGGTGTGGGACTCTGGCTTTCGGCGTTGAACGCGATCTATCGTGACGTGAGATACGTGGTTCCGTTTCTGGTGCAATTTTGGATGTTCGCATCGCCGGTGGCGTATCCGAGCTCGCTGGTGCCCGGGAAGTGGCGATGGCTTTACGGGTTGAACCCGATGGCGGGCGTGATCGAGGGATTTCGCTGGTCGCTGGCCGGAAGCGGCGAGGCGCCGGGAAGAATGCTGGTGTTTTCTTCGCTTGCGGTCGCCGCGATTCTGCTCGGCGGTGTCGCCTATTTCCAGAAGATGGAGACGACGGTTGCCGATGTGGTGTGAACTGCGCCGACTGCGGTTTGGGGATTGGGGGAGATGACCGAGGCGGTTATCCGCGCGCAGGGGCTGGGCAAGCGCTATCGCGTGGGCGAACGCGAGCGCTACCTCGCGCTGCGAGATCTGATCACGCGGACAATCGCGGCTCCGTTCCGTCGCAGCGAGAAGCGCCAGAAGGACTTCTTGTGGGCGCTTCGCGATGTGTCGTTCGACGTCAAGCAGGGCGAGGTCGTCGGCCTGATCGGACGCAACGGCGCGGGCAAGTCGACGCTGCTGAAGGTGCTTTCGCGCATCACGAAGCCCACGAGTGGCTGGGCTGAGGTGCGCGGGCGCGTCGGGAGCCTGCTCGAAGTCGGCACCGGCTTTCACCCCGAGTTGACCGGGCGTGAAAACGTCTACTTGAGCGGCGCGATTCTGGGGATGAAGCGCGCGGAGATCAACCGCAAATTCGACCAAATCGTGGCGTTTGCCGAAGTGGAGCGCTTTCTCGACTCGCCGCTGAAGCATTTCAGCACCGGAATGCAGATGAGGCTGGCGTTTGCCGTGGCCGCGCATTTGGATCCGGAGATTCTGCTCGTCGACGAAGTGTTGGCCGTGGGCGACATTGAGTTCCAAAAAAAATGCCTGGGCAAAATGAGCGAAGTGTCGAAGGGCGGACGCACGATCATCTTCGTGAGCCATCAGATGAGCCAGATTCGCAGGCTGTGCGAGCGCGTGATTTGGGTTGACCAGGGGAACATCGTTGGCGATGGGTCGGCTGCGGATGTGATTGCCGTATATGAGATCGGACTTGCGGAGCGCAGCCGAACTTTATTGGAAGCAACACACCAAAATGGTAGCTCGGCCGCGATCAATTTTGCTTCATGGAGACTTTTGGGAGCGAGCGACGCTTCAATGCATAGTCTCCGGCACTTTGGGCCCGTCTCCTTCAGCGTTCTAGTGCGGTTGCCCGAACGGATTCACCGAGGGATTTATGGTCTGCTTTTGGAGAATGACCGAGGACGCGTGGTGTGGCATTCGAATTGGACCCTCTACGACCTAGGCGCTGGAGTTTACGAATTTGTGCATCGGATGCCGATGCTCCCCCTCCTGCCCGGTTCCTATCGATGGCGAATGAGCATCTACGACGGACATAGGTGGTCGGATCCGTGGCCCGCTTGGCCGCCCTTAGCGGTCGGCACCCAGCCACTTACGAACGCAGCCGACGAATTTGGGAGCGTTTTGAACATCGCGTGTGAGTTTGAGCCTCGTTCGATGCCAGCACCGGTGGAGGAGACACGGTGATTGCTCTTCGCTCGGTAAGGCATTGGGCTGCATTCGTCGTGAACAGCCGGGGAGACTCGCCGACAACATCATTGAAGGTTTTCGCAAATAAGAGCATTTTGGCGCTTAAGTATTCGTCCTGCCGCATCTTCCAGAGCAGGCCCCGAGTTGTCATGGACTGGCTGAAGTGGCCGTTCTCTCTTACGGGTTGCGTAAAGTGGAGCCCTCGGCTGCGCGTCTGGTACGCGATCGAGGATTTGAGCACCGTCATCTCAATGGAAGGAGACGGATCGGAGCCACAAGCGTGGCTTTTGGATTCGCTCCGGCCCGGAATGGCGTTGATTGACGTGGGTGCTCACCATGGCCGCTACTCGGTTACCGCTGCCCGGCTTGTCGGGCCTGCGGGCATTATCGCTGCCATAGAACCCCATCCGCGCAGCTTGGAAGTATTGAAACGGAATCTCGAGTTGAATTGTGTCCAAAACGTGCGCGTTTTCCCGGTCGCGTGCTGGTCAGAGCGCACTCGCTTGCGCTCCGTGAGTTCCGAACTGCTGGCGCTTCACTCGGTTGGCGCGGGGGATTCCGGTTCGGGCACCCTCCCTGCCGTGCCGCTAGACGATTTGGCTGATGAGATGAATGTAAACGCTGTCGATTGGATCAAGGTAGATGTCGAAGGGGCAGAGCTGTCCGTGCTCTCGGGTGCACAAAAGACGATCAGACGATTCCGACCGTCGCTATTTCTTGAGTATCACCGGACTCTTCCGCAGCTTCTAGACTGGTTGAACCGCGAGGCGTACCATGTCGAACGGCAGACGGAAGACCCTAGCGCCGCCGGCTACGGATGGCTGATAGCTGCCCCTGATCAGACCGGGTGAGGTTGCGTTACAGCGCTATGCAATTTCCTGAGGATTCTGAATGATGGTTAGCGTTGTCATTCCGACTCGAAACCGCCTGGCGCTGCTCCAGGGTGCTCTTGCAAGCTTACAGGCACAAACTTACACCGACTGGGAAGCGATCGTCATCGACGACGCTTCGACCGATGGCACATGGGAATGGCTCAGCTCGCAGCGCGAGCCGCGCATTCAAGTTGTTCGTCTGGAGCAGCGTTGCGAGCGCTCGACTGCTCGCAATCGCGGGATTGAAAGAGCGAGAGGCGAGCTGGTCATGTTTCTGGACGACGATGACCGGCTCCAGGCATACGCACTGGCTTCGCTGTCTGCCGAACTTGAGAAGTCGCCTGACGCGATCGCTTGCGTCGGAGCGCGGATGTATTTCGATGATGACGGTCCGCGCCAGAAGTTCACTCTTTCTCGTCGGCGGGTAAAGCGCGTGATCTGGCCCGAGATTCTCTTTGGGCTCATCCCGGGACAGGGAGAAGCTTTGATTCGGAAGTCATCGCTAATCGCGATAGGTGGGTGGAACACTGAGATGACTCTCGCCGAAGATCACGAATTCTGGCTTCGCTTGGTTGGTCTCGGCCCTGTCGTCATGATTCCCGACACAGTTCTTGAGATTCGCGTCCATGCTGGCCAGTCACCGCGAACGGGTCTTCGGGGGAGAACGAAGGACTTCCGACGCGCGTTTGTTCACAAGCTGGCGCCCGAATCTCGGGAACGGGGAGAGCGAGCCTTTGAAGCATTTCGGTATAACCAGGCAGGTGAGACTGCCTTCCGGCGCGGAGACTACAAACTTTCTTTGAGTCTGTATGGTCACGTCATCCGCCGGGCACTTTTTCTGCTTTCTTCTCCAGTCGCCCGGCCGCACATTCTGAGTCAGTTTTTCAAGTCGCTAGGAGGTTCCATCGTCGGGTCGCGCACGCTGGGGATGGTCGGATCTGTTAGGCGACATGCACCATCGAAGCTTAGGAAGTCTGGCGCGCATGTTCGGGTCGGCTCCGATCAACTTCATCCGTAGAGATGCGAACGGCGTGTCTTTCCGGGCTGGTCGGGTGAAACTCGCGAATCGCTTGTCTCATCACGATATAATCCCCGACTGGCAGATTGTGGAGTAGATTCGCTTTCTCGTGGTTGTTAAGCGAAGGAGTGTCAACGGGACTCCATGAGTCGAATCGAATTAATGCGGCAGGATTGGGACGCGCGCGCCGAAAAAGACGCTTTTTACTATATCGCGTCGTGGCGCAGGGACTGGAGCAGAGCCGACTTTTTGAATTCAGGTGAGGAAGACTACCAACGGCTGGTTGCCCCCTTTTTGAGCCGCCAGGGATTTGAGCCCGCAGGCGCGACGATGATCGAGTTGGGCTGCGGAGCCGGCCGCATGACGCATTCATTTGCGCGCCGTTTTCAGAAAGTGATCGCTTTGGACGTTTCGAGGCAAATGCTCGACCGAGCGCAGCAAACATTGCCCGAGGTGACGAATATCGCGTGGAGCCTTGCCAACGGAGTGGATCTTGGCGAGATTCCAAGCGAGTCCGTCGACTTCGTTTTCAGCTATCTCGTTTTGCAGCACCTGCCCGACGAGTGGTTAGTGCACGGTTACATTCGCGAAATGCTTCGCGTTCTGAAGCCTTCCGGCATGTGTCTGTTTCAATTTCAAGGGACGAAGAAACTCACCATGAATTGGGAGGGCCACGCGGCTTGGGGCTTTCTGGATGGGCTTTCGGCCATTGGCTTGCGCCCAGTCGCGCGCTTAGGCGCAAAACTTTTGGGATTTGACGCTGAGATGGCCAGCAAGACGTGGCACGGCGCTCCTGTTCCAGCGGAGAACGTCGTTAGAACCGTACAAGCCTCGAACGCATGCGTTCTTGAAGTGCAAGGTAAGAACACTCCGATGGCGTGGTGCGGCGCCAGAAAATCGCCCGCGTGACAAGCCAACGTCGTAGACACGAATCGTCTTGCGATCTCGGGGCGCCGCATGCGCCTTACACCGCAACGGAGGCGGGCAAACCGGGTTCTGATGTTCTCAGGGACTGAAATGCGTCCTGCGGTCGCATTGCTAGGCCGGTGTGACTTCCCGACGGACGGAATCCAGGACTATTGCAAGTTTCTGGGCGAAGCGTTGCAGCCACACGGTATTAAGCTGACCCAGGCGCGGGTGCTGTGGTTTGAGAAAGGATGGATCGGCGCGTTGCGGCAGCTTTCACGCGACTGCGCCGATTGGCGCGGCCGATGGGTGCTGTTGCAATACACATCGCTCGCCTGGTCGCGGCACGGTTTTCCGCTTGGGGCGCTCGCGGCCTTTGCGATCCTCCGCCGCAAGGGTGCGCGAGTTGGTGTTGTGTTCCACGATACGATTCCGTTCGGCGGGACCCGCCTTCAAGATCGCGTTCGAACCAAAATTCAGATCTGGGTCATGCGCACCCTGGCGATCCGATCGGAGCGCGCAGTCTCAGCCTTGCCGATCGAACGAATGCCCTGGGCCCAGGTGGATTCGTTGCGCACGAAGTTTGTGACGATTCCCATCGGCGCGGCCATTCCCGAAAGCGATATGGTTGAAGGAAAGCCGAGGGCCGCAGAGGGTGCCGCCCCGACTCTCGTGGTGTTCGGGATCACGGCCAGGGACCCGCAAACGATTCAGGGTGAGGTGTCGGATATCGCGTATGCGGTGAAGCGCGCGGCTGAATCGACGTCGCCTCTTCGCCTTATAGTGCTGGGACGAGGATCGTCCGAGGCCGAGGATCCTCTGAAGAAGGCGCTGGAAGGCGTTAACGTCGAAGTTTCCGTGCTCGGGCTGCAGTCGGCCGATAGGATCGCCAGGATTCTTGCCTCGGCTGATGCCATGTTGTTCGTTCGGGGCTACATTTCCGGCCGCCGCAGTACTGCCATTGCGGGGATCGCCGCCGGCCTTCCGGTTGTCGCCTACGCCGGGCCAGAAACATGTTTTCCTGTTACGGAAGCCGGCGTCGAACTCGTGCCCGAGGGGGATCGTGAGGCGTTGGCTGCCGCGCTCGCTCGAGTGATGGCCGAAGACGACCTCCGGCAAGAATTACGTCGGCGCAGCGCGCGAGCCCGCGCCGAGTATTTTTCGTGGAGCAAGATCGCGCAGCAGTTTGCCGCGAGCGTGATCACGAGTTGATTCAAATTCAGTGCCGGCAGGGTTTTCGCCGAGATGCGACATCCGGCCGGTTCGTCGGCATAAAGGAAGGATTTCATTGGATCCCGTAAACGAGTTCTTATTTCACTTTGGCGTGCGGCTCTCGCGAATGAGAGGCCTTATCCGGCCGCCGGCTGATTTCATGGCGGCCTACAAAGGGAATCTAAGGCAGCTCGCCAAGAATCAAAGCGAATTTCGGGTTTTCAAGGATTTGCAGTACGACGCCGGCGAGCATCCAGAGAGTTATGTGGATCATGAGTGCACATTTGCCGCGCAACAGATCGCCGCGCTCAACCCGAAATCGATTCTGGACATCGGTTCTTACAGGCAGTTTGTCCTGGGTCTGCTGTCGCATTTTGACGTCACGACAGTGGACGTCCGCGGCCGCCGCCCCATATCCGGGAAAGAGACGGTCGTGACTTGCGACGCCAAGAAGCTAACGTCCCCCGACAACACATTTGATGTCGTCGTGTCTTTGTGCACGCTGGAGCATCTGGGTTTGGGACGGTACGGAGATGACTTCGACCCGGATGCCGATAAGGCTGCATTGAAGGAAATGGCCCGTGTTCTCAGGCCGGGCGGTCATTTGATCTTTACGACGAATATCACCAGAGCTAAACCGTCGATTGGATTCAATGCCCACCGCATCTATAGCCACGAGATGTTGAAGAAACGCTGCGAAGGCCTGTCATCTGTAGAAGAGAGGTTCTACAGCGTCGCACTAGCACGATTCTGTACCTTTGAGGACATAACGGCAGAGCCTGAGGTATGGGACATATATTGTGGCTGCTGGGTGAAACAGTAGCGTTCGCTAAGAATGCGATTGTCTTCATCGACCTAGGTGTGTGAGCGATTGGAATCTGAAACTTCGGATGCGATAATTCATCCGGAGGCGCGGAAGTCCTTAGGCCTACTATGATTCGCTTCGGTAGCGACAACCAAGTCAATCGGAAACTCGAAGCCGTGGCTTGGCTTACAGGGGTTCCCGTTTTGGCGTGGTTGCTGGGCAACTGGATTTTGGAAGGAGACTTCCGCGCTCAGATCGCCGACACCATCGTGGTGGTGGGCGTGGTGCTGGCTCTGGTCATCCTTTCCCGCTGGCGCCTGGGGTTATATCTCTTTCTAATATGGGTCGTCTTTGAGGACTTCGCTCGAAAATATCTTGGCAATAGCGTTTACTCCTTTTTCGGGAAAGATGTTCTCGTTGCTATTGTGTATGTCGCGTTTTTTCTTCGGCGCGGCCCGCGCGCGGAAAAACTGTTTCGCCCCCGGTTTTGGTTGCCTTTGCTCGCGTTCTTCGTCTGGGCGACGATGGAAGCCTTCAACCTTCGGACTCCGAGCCCGATATACGGTCTTCTTGGGTTGAAACTCTATTTTTACTATGTACCGCTAATGTTCATCGGTTACGAACTAGTGCATACGGAACTTGAGCTGCGGCGATTTCTTCTGGTGAATTTGGCTGTTGCCGGAGTGGTTTCTCTTTTGGGTATTCTCCAGGCGATTTTTGGGCAGCAGCTTCTGAATCCCGCGGTGTTGGACGAAAACCTGCGCGAGCTCGGCGACCTGAATCGTACCGCGCCTGTTTCGGGTCTCGTATTCAATCGTCCCACGTCAGTTTTTGTGAGCGACGGCAGATTCGCAGCATATCTTATTCTAATGTTTATTCTTGGCCTCGGGGCGATCGGTTACTTCATCCAAAAGAAGTGGGTTTCGAGCAAGGCTGTATATCTCTGCTTCGGGCTCGTATTCACCGCTACTCTTCTCACAGGCGTGCGAACCGCTTTGCTCTTTGGTTGTTTTTCCATTGCGGTGATGGTGCCTGCGATGTATTGGGGGCAGAGACTCCGCAAGTATCAGGTTCGTCGGATCTTAGGAACGTTGCGGAACTTGTTGCTGCTCGGCGTCGCGGGCGTCGCGTGTCTCGTCATTTTCTTCCCGTCTGCATTAGCCAGCCGCTGGGCCTTCTACACCGAGACCCTATCTCTCCACGGCCAAGGCTCCGAGCTTCAGTGGCGCGTTTGGGGCTATCCTGTCAGCGAGTTTGCAAAGGCCTTGTCCACGTCAGACGCCCTGTGGGGCCGCGGTCTGGGAACCACGTCGCTCGGCACTCAGTATATTGTGCGGTTTCTGCATGCTCCACCTCCCGGAATTAATGTCGAGAATGGATGGGGACAATTGCTTCTCGAAGTCGGTATTCCGGGATTCCTCCTCTGGTTGATATGGACGTCAGCCGTCGTGCTCGCGTGCTGGTCCGTCGTCAAGCGCCTTCGTAATACGCCCATGTTTTCGCTCGGTTTCTGTATCTTGTGGTATGCAATCGTGGTGTTGTTTCCTCTAACGTATGTCGGTCTCACGACGTACCAAGACTATATCGTTGCCGCTTTCTTGTGGCTTTTGATTGGAGTCTTGTTCCGATTGCCTTTGCTGCTGACACCCTCGCCTGCAGCGTGGAGCGCGGCGCAACAATCTAGCTTGCGAGCATCCCCAAATGATCAAACGATGTTCCCGATTCATAGATCTCTGGCACAGCCGCCGCCAAAACCTCGATGAGCTGGCCGGTCTTGAAACGCTGGACGCGACTCTTGAATGGGCCGCGCGCGGCCGACTCCTGGGCTTCAATACGAGCGCGCTCCGGTTCCGGGTTCTATATGCTCTTGCGAAATGGTACGGGCCGACCGAGTTCATCGAAACGGGAACCTACCACGCAGCCACTGCCATGTGCGCGCGCAATGCATTACGAGTCCCCGTCCGTAGCTGCGAAGCCTCTCTCAAGAATAGTTTGGTGGCGAAGCTAGTCACTTCCGGTCTGTCGGATGTTCATATCACCCATTCCGAAAGTGAGCATTGGCTGCCTGCCGAAGCCGAGCGGCAGAGACATCTCAAGCAAGCGCGGCCATTTTTTTACCTGGATGCGCATCCGGAGGGTGACGCCGAAAAGTGGCCTATCCGGGCAGAACTGGCACAAATCCTCACGCTCGACTCGTTTCTGCTGGCGATAGACGACTTCAGCATTCCGGATAATAAGACCGGGGATCGTTCCCAATGGGTAGGTCCGCTGAACCCTGCGATGATTCAAAGCGGTTTGTTGGCCGGCGGCATTCGCGAAATCTATATTCCGTCCTATCCTCCGGAATTCGAGACGGGATTTGCGAGAGCCGGATTTGCCGTGGCGTTTCGTTCGCCCAAGCTCAGCAGCGCCCTTCAGCTCGGGAAGTTCCCGTTTAGCTTGCTCAAGGCATATCCGCTCAACGGTGCAATCTAGCGTGCGCGTACTTCTGAACATCACCGCTGCGGAACTCGATCGGCTCGGCGGCGATTTCACGCTTTACCGCGACTATCGGCGATTGGCCGGAGAAGGCGTCGCGTACGAATTGGTCCGGCCCAATCGAGCGCGTCAATCGAACGCGTTCTTGCGCAAAGCGTTTGAGAAGCTGTGCCGTACGTGGCAGCCTACAATCGTTCGGCGGCGTTTATTCCTGGCCTCGCGTTTTCTCTTTGTTCCCCACAAATCGACCGAAGGAATCGATCTGATCTTCTCGCACCTCCTGTTTCCCGCCGCGGTGGACTCCAAAATTCCAATCATCTGGAGCTCGCAAGGCATCTCGCCGGCCGCGTACTACCAACGCTACAACCTGGGGCAGTGGACCGTCGAGGACGTCGCGTGGATGTATCGCGAGCTGGGGCGCAAAGCCGACGCCCTCGTCATCTCGACGCAGTCCTGTGCGCGCAATGTTGTCAGCTGGTGCCCGGAGCTTGAGGACAAGGTTCATTTCGTTCCTGGGCCCGTTTTTGCCGACATTAAAGACGCCCCGGTGAAACCGTCTCACGTCGACGGTGTGCTTCGGCTGCTGTTCGTCGGGATAGACGCCGAAAGAAAGGGACTGCCGGAGGTGTTGGAGGCTTACCAGGCGCTTCGCGAGCGTTTTGACTCTATTCGACTCGACGTTGTCAGCCGCCCCTCCCCGCCCTTGCAAGAAAAGATTGCGGAACTGAAAGACGCCCAACTGCACTTCTCCTCGCCTAGCGTCGATGTCAAAGCTCTGATGAAGCAGGCCGATGTCTTTGTGCTTCCCACTCGTGCCGATACGTACGCTCTGGCGGCGGTTGAGGCGATGGCACACGGTTGCGCCACCATCATCTCGGATTTGGAGCCGCTCCCGGAAGTCGCCCCGGACGGGGAAACCGGATTTGTCGTCCCGGTTGGCGATGCCCGTGCCCTTGCCAAAAGTTTGGAGCAAATCGTTTCGAATCGAGAGCTTCTCAGAATGTTCCAGGAAAATGCGAGGCGCCGATTTAACCGACTTCACGCGCCCGGCGTGGTCGCCGCACGGTTGAATCAGGTTTATGCTGAGGTGCTCCGCCGTCGCATCTCGCCGGATTTTCGAACCGACCCGATTGTTGCCGGCATTGGGAAAGCGAACAGCCAAAACTTACCTACATGAACGAGAACCTTCCGACCCGGCGCAAGGTTCTTGTTCTGGCGCCTTCAGTAAAGAGCGTTGGGGGCGTTCAGACCTACACGAAAGTGTTATTGGATGCCCTCGGCGCTGTTTTGGGCAACGATTGCGTGCGGTTGGTCGCCGTATCCGAAGACGCCGCGTCGCGAAGTGGAGGGCCGCCTGCCTTGCGTCCTTCAGTGAAAATCCGCTTCATAGTCTCTGCTTTCGCGGCGGCGATCTCTTGGCGTCCGGATCTGGTAATTTGCGCGCATGTCGGCGTGGCGCCCGTAGGACGTCTCATCCGAAGATTCATGGGCATACCGTATTGGGTGATTTTGTACGGCATTGAAGTATGGGGTGATTTGTCGTCGGCGAAGAGGGAGGCGTTGAATGCCGCGGCGCAACTTGTAGCCATTACACGGTTCACTCTAAACGTCACAATCACTCGTCATAAGCTCGCCGAGCCCTCTGCCATCATTCTCCCTCCCACCCTGCCACGGGCGCGTATCACGCCGGAGAAGGAGAATGCCGCTGCAGCCGCTCCCCGTCGGCCGATTGTGCTTACGGTTGGACGAATCGCGGCATCCGAGCGATATAAGGGGCACGAAGTGATGCTTGAAGCATGGCCGTTGGTCTTGCGCCGCGTGCCGGATGCCGAGTATTGGATTGTGGGAGACGGCGATGACCGTGAGCGGCTGGAGTCGCGGGCACGTGCATTGGGAATTTCCGAATCGTTGCATTTTGCGGGCTCTGTTTCCCCCGAGGAGCTTGCCGTTTGTTATGATCGTTGCTCGGTATTTGCCATGCCCGCGCGGACGGAACTGGAAGGTCCCGTGCCGCGAGGCGAGGGCTTCGGGATCGTTTTCTTGGAAGCGATGGCGTTCGGCAAACCCGTAGTGGGTCCGAAGGCTGGTGCTCCTGCTGAGTTCATTCGCGCGGGCGAACACGGTTTTCTGGTCGATCCGTCGAACCCCGTTGAAATCGCGGACGCGATTGTCGAGTTGTTGAGCGATCCGGCGCGCGCAAGCAAAATGGGAGCGGCGGCAAGGGAATGGGTAGCCCGCGAGTTCGCCTTTGGAAGATTCTGCGATCGGTTGCGTGAAGCGCTCACGCAATAAGCAATCGTCCAGCAGTTCACGGAGGAATCAGGAGTTATGCGAATTCTGGTGACCGGAGCGACGGGGTTTGTCGGCAGCCGGTTGCTCGCCCGCCTGGCGGAAATCAGGGGACACGAACTGTACTCGATGCAGCGCTATGTCACGGGGCGCAACGCAGCGGGCGCCGGGCGGGAAGTAAAAGTCGTTCTATGCGACCTGCACGATCAATCTGCTGTCGAGAGCGCAGTGCAGGAAATCCAGCCCGAAGTTGTGTGTCACCTGGCGTCCATTAGTCCGGTGTCCTACAGCTACGACCATCCCAATGAGGTGATGGATACCAATTTGTCCGGCACCATCAATCTTGCCGAATCGTGCCGCAGGGCAGTGCCGCATTTCAAGCACTTCCTGTTTGCTTCGACATCGGAAACGTTTGGAAATGGGCCCGTGCCCAAGCGAGAAGACACCCCCCAGTCGCCCAACAGCCCGTATTCGGTCAGCAAACAGGCCGCCGAGAAATATCTCCTTTACATGTGGGAGGCCTACAAATTTCCCGTCACCGTCTTGCGTCCTTTCAATACCTATGGCCGGCGTGACAATGCCGACTTCCTCGTTGAGCGCATGATCGTGCAGATGTTGCAGGGAGGGATCGTCAAGCTGGGAGATCCCACGCCAGAGCGCGATTTGCTTTACATCGACGACCACGTGGACGCCTACTTGGCATGCCTCGACAAGCCGGAACGAAGCATCGGTCAGGCTTTCAACTTCTGCACCGGCGAAAAGGTGACTGTGCGTGCGCTCGCGGAGAAATTGCGCGACATGACCGGCTTCCGCGGCCAGCTCGTCTGGAATACGATTCCTCGCCGCCCGCTCGATATCCAGGTCATGTATGGCGACCCTTCCAAAGCGAGATCGCTGTTGGGCTGGGAACCGAAAACGAGTTTGGAGCAGGGGCTTTCGAGCACGATCAAATTCTGGCGGAAGAAGCTCGCGGGTTCGGAGCAGGCAAGCCGGGCAACCACCTAGCTGCGCGCACGCGCACGCCTCTTTTCCGTTCCGATCACACCCGCAGCGACTTCAATATCTTCGTTTCCCCGATCGTTTCCAGATAATCGCGATATGCGTTCTGCAACCCCTCGCGCAGGTATTCCGGCGGTGGCGGGAGCCACCCAAGGCTCTTTAGGCGGCTGACGTCCATCAGCTTGCGCGGCGTGCCATCGGGTTTGGAACTGTCGAACGTTAGCCGGCCCTTGAAACCAACAACCTCCGCAATCAGTTTAGCCAGCTCGGCGATGGTTATGTCCTCGCCGCACCCGATGTTCACGATGGGGGTGACGCGATCGTCTGCCGTTAATTTGTTCAGCGTGGCGTCCGCCAAATTCAGCAGGAATATGCACGCGTCGGCAGCAGCGTCAGAGTACAGGAATTCTCTCCGGGGGCTTCCGGTTCCCCACACCACTACCTCCGCCGCTCCGGCGGTTTTCGCTTCGTGCATCTTCCGAATCAGCCCCGGAATCACGTGGGAATCGCTGAGGTCGTAGTGATCTCCCGGGCCGTACAAATTCGTCGGCATCGCCGCCAGAAATCGAGTGCGGTATTGCCTGTTATAGGACCAGCACATCTCGATGCCGGCGATCTTCGCCAGTGCGTAAGGGCGGTTAGTGGGTTCAAGCGGGCCGGTAAGCAGGTACTCTTCTTTCAAAGGCTGCGGAGCGAGCTTCGGATAAATGCAGCTCGATCCGAGAAACAGCAGGCGGTTCACTCCGGAGCGATACGACTCGTGAATCACATTCGTCTGAATCATCAGGTTCTGTGAGATAAAGTCCGCGGGATACGTGGAGTTGGCTAGTATCCCGCCAACCTTGGCCGCCGCAAGGAACACGTATTCCGGGCGTTCCTTCGAAAAGAAGTTCCTCACCGCTTGCTGTTCCGTGAGATCGAGTTCGTTGCGCCCGCGAAGCAACAAATTGGAATAACCGGCCGCGCGCAGGCGCCGCACCAGCGCCGAACCCACTAAGCCGCGATGGCCGGCAACATAGATCTTGGCGTGGAGATCCACAACTTACTCCTGACGCTCGTAGACGCGAAGCCCACTTTTGGTCATGACCAGGTCTCGTTCCGCATTCTTGAAGTCCGCGGCCGCCATCTCCGCCACCAGTTCGCGGAAACTGATTCTCGGCTTCCAACCGAGCTTTGTCCGCGCTTTACTTGCGTCTCCTTGGAGACTGGATACCTCTGCGGGGCGGAAGTAGCGCGGGTCTACCGCGACGATCCTGCGCCCAGTCTCGTCGAATCCCTCCTGATTGGCGCCCTGCCCGCGCCAGGTGATCCTCATCTTCATCTCTTCAGCCACCGCGTTCACGAACTCTTTCACGGAATATTGTTCCCCGGTCGCAATCACGTAGTCATCAGGCTGATCCTGTTGTAGCATGAGCCATTGCATCTCCACGTAATCCCGCGCGTGCCCCCAGTCCCGCTTCGCGTCGAGGTTGCCCAGATAAAGGGAGTCCTGCAATCCGACCTTGATCCTTGCGAGGCCCCGCGTGATTTTCCGTGTAACGAAGGTCTCGCCCCGGACGGGAGATTCGTGGTTGAAGAGGATCCCGTTGCATGCGTAGATCCCGTAAGCTTCGCGATAGTTGATGGTGATCCAGTAGGCGAAAAGCTTCGAAACGGCGTACGGCGACCGGGGATGAAACGGAGTGGTTTCCGATTGCGGGCTTTCCTTGATCAGCCCGTATAGCTCCGAGGTTGACGCCTGGTAGAAGCGCGCCGAAGTTAATCCCTGGGCGCGTATCGCTTCGAGGAGCCTGAGGGTTCCCAGGGCGTCCACATTGGCGGTGTACTCGGGGATCTCGAACGAAACCGCGACGTGGCTTTGCGCCGCCAGATTGTAGATTTCATGTGGCTGAATTTCCTGGACAATCCGGGCGAGGTTCGCCGAATCGGTCATGTCGCCGTAATGCAGGAAAAGATGACGCCCCTTGTGATGGGGGTCCTCGTAGAGATGATCGATTCTTTCGGTGTTGAAGGACGAGGCGCGGCGTTTGATGCCGTGGACTTCATAGCCCTTGGCAAGGAGAAATTCTGCAAGATACGCGCCATCCTGCCCCGTAATGCCGGTTACGAGCGCTTTTTTCATTCCATGCTCCGCATCGGCCGCTCCGCCCAATTTGTTGAGCCTCCACAAAGAAAAGAGTTTACCCTAGTGTGGGCCTGTTTAACTCGGTTCCCTGCGATGAAGGCGACCGCTCCATGCGCATTCTGAAAGTAGTCCAGGCCTACTACCCCTTTCAGGAAAAGGGAGGACCTGTAGTTAAGGTGCGCGCTCTCGCGCGTGGGCTTGCGCAACGCGGTCACGACGTAACCATACTGACGGCGGACCTTGGACTCGCGGAGCGCCGCGAAAATGGCATGAAGTTCGAGCGCTACGAGTGGGGCTGGCGATCCGAGCAGGATGGAGTCAAAGCCATCTATCTCTACACTCTGGCCCATTGTCGTGCCCTGACGATTAATCCTCGCGTGGTAGGATTCAGCCGCAGTCTCCACAGGGAATTTGATGTGGTTCATTTCTACGGTCTGTACGATCTGTTCGGGCCAGTGGTCGGGTCAGCCTGCCGGCACCAGGGAATCCCGTATATCATCGAGCCCATGGGGATGTTCCGCCCGATTGTTCGCAGTCTGTGGCTAAAGCGGCTCTATCACCGGTTGCCCGGAAAACTCTTTATCGCGGGTGCCCAGTTCTTGATCGCCACTTCGGATCAGGAGCGGGAAGAATTAATCGAGAGCGAAATCTCGCCCGCTCGGATCGTTGTCCGGCGAAACGGAGTCGAGGTTCCGGAAAGACTGCCTGAACGAGGAGAGTTTCGCCGGCGCTGGGGGATTCCCGGCGATGCGAAGCTCGTCCTATTCTTGGGCCGCTTGGTTTCGAAAAAAAGCCCCGACCTGCTGATCGAGGCATTCGCTCGCTGGAGAGAAAAATCTGTCCATGCCGCTGATTCTGTATTAGTTTTAGCCGGACCGGGCGAAGGGGATGGTTTCGCGTCCCGACTGAAGAAAATGGTCGATGAGCTCGGGCTGCGCGACGCTGTGCGTTTTGTGGGGCCGCTGTACGACGAGGCCAAGTGGCAGGCTTACCGGGATTCAGACGTCTTTGTTCTTCCTTCGCAGAACGAGAACTTCGGCAATACGGCCGCAGAATCGGCAGCGTGCGGTACGCCTGTTATTGTGACGGAATCTTGCGGGATCGCGCCTTTCGTGAAAGATGCAGGCTTGGTCGTTTCGCACAAGAGCGAGGACCTGGAATGCGCGCTTGCGGACCTATTGGAAAACCCTCGGCTCCGACAGCATTACCAGGAAGGTTGCGCCGAAATGGCGCGATCGCTCTCCTGGGCAGGCCCAATATTGGAGAACGAAAAACTTTACGAAAGATGTCTGTCGAGGTCAGGCGGGAATTGAGGTCTCATCTGTCACGCGTTTTCTTCGCGAGAGGTCCTAGGCTTACGGGATTGGCGGGCGCATGAACGCGCGGGACGGCCTTAATAAAATCAGCGCTGGCGCGCTCGACACGCCTACACGCTCGCTGGCAACAGCTGGGACTCCGCTCGACCCCTCGCAGTTGGAATTGTGCAAACCGACCGGCACTCTCTTCCGCGCAATTTGGTATGCCGGGAATGTTCTCTTGATTCTTGCTCTTTTGTTGGCTGGTTATTCCGCGGTTTGGGAATATTCGACCCGCAAGTACTTGAAGGGATTTTCGGACGCGATCATTCCGGTCTCTGCTCCCACCCTGGAAAAAGCGGAAGCGATTCTGCACTGGATGTCGACGGGTCCCGCGCGCCGCGAGGCGGGGCCCGATCCGTCATCGCCGGACCGCGATCCCACCGATACGCTGAATTACGCGGCGCTACTGCGAGTATGCGGTTCCGCGACAAATGCGTTCATCAACTTGTCCGACAGCGCCGGCTTGGCGGCGCGGCGCCTTCTCCTGCTCAACTCTCGCCGGCTGACCAAGCACGTGGTGGCGGAAGTCCTGGTAGATGGGCGCTGGATCGTCGTTGATCCGACTTTCCGGACTGTCTTTCGCGGGAGTGATGGCGATCTCCTCACAAGAGAACAATTGAGCGACCCTGCCATTTTCTCCACCGCGACGCGCGACATTCCCGGCTACGACCCGAACTACACGTTCGATCGCACAGCTCACGTGCGCGTCGCTCGATTGGCCTGGCTAGCTCCTCCAATTCTGGGCGTTCTAAATCATCTTCTCCCGGGATGGGAAGGCTCGACGGCCGTCAGTTTGCTTATGGAGCGGGAATCGCTGGCCACCTTAGTCTTCGCGCTGATCCTGATATTTCTTCTTGGACTGGTCCGAATTGGATTGCGCTGGTACGGGGAAAGGCGTCTCGGAGTCCGGCCGGTGCGCGTTCGCCAGCAGATTCGCCGAGCATTTCACGCCTTCTTCGACACAGCGCACTGATCAGTTTGCCGCGCGATTTTCCGCTGCCGTTCGCTTGCTTGCCTGCTTTGAGCCGGTCCCTGAGAACGGTTGCCGCAGAATCTTCCGCAGGGTTTCCGGGTGCCCGTCAATCGCGCCGAACTTCAGGCCCAGAATTTTGGCAACGAACGGATACACATCGACATTTTCGAACGGCGGAACCTTGATGCTGGAGCGAATGTCCGGTCCCGTTGCATAAAAAATGGCGCGCATCGACTTCATTTGGCTCGGGTCGTAACCGTGCTCGCCCTTCACCTTCGGCTGGACGATCTCCGGTGTTTCGGACGCGTGTGCGCGAATCATGTAGGGCCCGGTCGGGATCACCACCGGATCGCCGCTGCGGGCATTTTCGCTGAAGTGAAGATGGGCAGGCACATCCGCGCGGCGATAGACAACGAATTTGTCGCTCGCGCCGCGCAGCTGCCGATACGCGCGCGCCGCGGCGTCCTCGCTGGGCGCGTAAAGCAGCGCGGCGTCCGTCACGAACTGTGAAAGGTCGATGAATTTATCGAGGTCGATCCAATTTCCTTCGACCGCAGCCATGCCGTGATCGGAGACGACAATCAGGTCCACCGGGAGCCTGAGCGCCTTCAGGTCGGCGGCGAGTGTCCCGATCAATCCATCCACGTGGCGAACAGCTTCGGCGGTCTGCGGGCTATCGGGACCGGTCTCGTGCCCGGCGCTATCCGGCTCCGAGTAATACAGCGTGATGAAGTGCGGCCGCTCGGCAGCGGGCAGCTTGAGCCACGCGATCACCTGCTCGATGCGCTGCTCGTCGGGAACGCTTTTGTCGTAGTAGATGTAATGCGACGGCCGCATGCCATCGATCTCCGCCTCAGAGCCGGGCCAGAAGAAGCACGCGCTGCGCATGCCCTGCCTTTCGGCCAGGACCCACAGCGGCACGCCGCCATACCAGCTCCCATCCTGCACGGGGCCGGGATTGTTGTACGCGTACTTCTCCTTGCGCGCCGGATCGTAGAAATTGTTTTCGACGATCCCGTGGTGCTCGGGATAAAGGCCGGTGACGATCGCGAGGTGGTTTGGAAAAGTGAGCGAAGGAAACGAGGGAATCATACCCTCCGGCGCGCTGGCTCCTTCAGCGGCGATACGCGTGAGATTCGGTGCGCCGTATTTTGCCGCGTAGTCGTAGCGGAAGCCATCGAGCGAAACGAGAACAACGTAGTGCTTCCCTTGCTGGGCAGGCGTATTCGGCCCGTGGTCGACGTCGATGACCTGGGCCGCGAGCGGCAGGCGCAGCGCCAATAACAAGAACCACACGGCAGCCGCCGCTAGGGCCTTCGTTTTGTGTGTCACTTTGTTGGTATCGCTTTCCTTTGTTTTCAGCGAGTTACGCGTGAAATTACTTTGCATGGTGTGTCGGTTAATCCGGTGAGCGGTGAAGCGCGACTTGCGACTGCGGATGCCGGTTACAAGTATCCCGACGCAGTGCAAAAGTCCCGATCGCTACCCCCCCCCCGATTCATTGTCGATTAGAACGTGCACCGATCGTTTGTTTTCAGTGGGTTGCGGCCGTTTCTATCCGGCGTGGTTGTCGATTAGAAATGCGCTGAAATTTGAGCCAAAACCAGCCATGGCTGAACAGGCTGCGGAAAAAGGCAGTGAAGAATGTCCTCAGGCGCTGAAGCGCATTGAGTGCAAGCCCTTTATGTCGGAGCTGAAGCTCCGACCCCCTAAAAAGCGCCCTTTTTCCGCAGCCTGTAAAGCCCGGAGTCTTGTGAGCGCGTGATTCGTGGGCCTGAAGGCCTACGCTTCCACCAGAGGGCGCACGGAGAGATCCCTCGGCTCGTCGCCGCGGCGACGAGCTCGGGATGCCGATCCTGATCGGATCGTCAGTTGTCAAAGAGCAGTACGGCTCTCGCCAGGAGAGCCGGCGAAGCGGGGCTTCGCGTGTAGCCGGAATTTCTTTTTCGAGCTACCGGAGCAGGCTAGCACGAGCGAGCTTTCGGGCGCAGCTGGCCGAAAGTTTAGCGGAAGTACAGGTTGCCAAAAACCTGTACTTCCGCGCAGCTCACACGTTGCGGCAAGCGGCCGACCGCGATGAATTTCGTCGACGAGCGAACGCCGCTTGACTTCCGTTATCGCAGCCTTGTCGGCCTTCCGGGCGGATAGTAGACTGGCTGCCTCGAAGGCTCAGGAGGTTTCCCATGCCGCGGATCGTGCGTTGTGGTGTTATCCAAACAACTTGCGAATGGTCGCCCGAAAAGTATTCGCTGGCGGACATCAAGGAGAAGATGATCGCGAAGCACGAGAAGATGATCGCGAACGCGGCAAAAAAGGACGTGCAAATTCTCGGCTTGCAGGAGCTTTTCTACGGCCCGTACTTTTGCGCGGAACAGAATGCGAAGTGGTACGAGCTCACCGAGAGCGTGCCGGGCGGCCCAACGCTCGCGCGCATGCAGAAGCTGGCGAAGAAATACAAGATGGTGATCGTGGTTCCGATCTATGAAGTAGAAATGGCCGGAGTGTTTTACAACACCGCCGCCGTATTCGACGCGGACGGAACTTACCTCGGGAAATATCGCAAGCACCATATTCCGCACTGCCATCCGGGGTTCTGGGAGAAGTTTTATTTCACGCCGGGCAATGCGGGGTATCCTGTTTTCCAGACGCGCTTCGGCAAAGTCGGCGTTTACATTTGTTACGATCGCCATTTTCCCGAAGGCGCCCGGATTCTCGGATTGAACGGCGCCGAGATCGTCTTCAATCCCTCCGCGACGGTTGCCGGCCTCTCGGAATATCTCTGGGAACTCGAGCAGCCCGCGCACGCGGTGGCGAATCAGTATTTTGTCGCGGCGATCAATCGCGTGGGCACGGAAAAGCCGTGGAGCATCGGCGAGTTTTACGGCAAGAGCTACTTCTGCAATCCGCGCGGGAAAATCGTGGCACAGGCCAGCCGCGATAAGGATGAGCTGGTCGTAGCGGACCTCGATTTCGACGAGATCAAGGAAGTGCGCGCCACCTGGCAGTTCTATCGCGACCGCCGGCCGGAAAGTTACGACGAGATCGTGCGGACGCTGCAGCCCGGCGCGGTGCAGGCCGCGGATTGAGGACTCGCCGATGACGACCGCCACAGCCACTACCCCGCTTTGCCGCAATTTCATCAATGGCCGCTGGGTTGAATCCCGCTCAGGACAGACGATCGAGCGCCGCAATCCCGCCAATTTGAAGGAAGTGACGAGCGTCGCGCCGCTTTCGACGCGCGAAGAGGTTCGCGAAGCGGTGGCTGCCGCGAAAGCCGCGTTTCCCGGCTGGCGCGACACTCCCGCGCCCGCGCGCGGACGGATACTGGCGCGGGCCGCGGCGCTGATGGAAAAACAGAAGGAGGCGCTGGCGCGCACGCTGTGCCGCGAAGAAGGGAAAACGCTGAAAGAAGCGCTCGTCGAAGTGCAGCGGTCGATCAATGTCCTCGAATTCACCGCGGGCGAGGGCAGGCGGATGGGCGGCGAAACCATTCCGAGCGAAGGCGCGAAGAATATCGCCTACACGATAAAGCAGCCGCTGGGCGTGGTGGGCGCGATCACGCCATGGAATTTCCCGGTGGCGATTCCGGTGTGGAAAGCGGCGCCGGCGCTGGTGGCCGGGAACACCGTGGTGCTCAAGCCCGCGGAACTGACGCCGGAGTGCGCGGCCAAGGTCTGCGAGATTTTTCAGGAAGCGGGCGCGCCGGCGGGCGTGTTGAACATGGTTCTCGGCCTGGGCGAAGAAGTCGGAGACGAGCTTCTGCAGGATCGCAAAGTTCGCGCGATTTCGTTCACGGGATCGAATGAAGTGGGCGGCCTGATTTATTCGCTTGCGGCGCGGCAGATGAAAAAGTGCCAGTGCGAGATGGGCGGGAAAAATCCGGTGGTCGTGCTGCGGGACGCTGATTTGGCGCTGGCCATGGAATCGGCGGTTATGGGCGCGTTTGGTTCGAGCGGGCAGCGCTGCACGGCGACGAGCCGGGTCGTTGTGGAAGATGCGATCGCGGACCGATTCGTCGAAATGGTCGTCGAGCGCGCGCGCAAGCTGAAGGTCGGCAACGGACTCGACGCGGATGTGGACGTTGGCCCGCTTGTCGACGAGCAGCAGCTCAAAACAGTTCTGCGTTATCTCGAAATCGGCAAGAAAGAGGGGCGCGTGCTGCTGGGCGGGGCGCGAATGTCCGGCGCGGGGTTCGATGACGGCTACTTCGTGGCGCCGACGGTGCTCGATCACGTGGCTTGGGACAGCGCGATCGCGCAGGAGGAGATTTTCGGGCCGGTGCTTTCCGTGATCCGTGTGGCGGATTTCGACGAGGCCGTTCGCGTGGCCAATTCCGTGAAATACGGTTTGTCGAGCTCGATCTACACGAACGACGCGCGAAAAATGTTCGAGTTCATCGACAGGATCGAAACCGGCATGACGCACGTGAACGCGCCGACGGTCGCGAGCGAGGCGCAGATGCCGTTTGGAGGGATGAAGGCGACCGGCGTGGGACTGCGCGAGATGGGCCGCGTGGCGATCGATTTCTATACGGAGCTGAAGGCAGTCTACATCGACTATGCGCCGCCGAAGAAATGATTTGCGAATGACGATCGCCCCACGATGAGCGAAACGGCCCTTCCTCCCGCCGGCGCGCCCTCAGCCGATGCTTTCGACGCGCAGTCCGTACGCACGAGTTCACTTTATAACGAAGACCTCGCGCCGGTGCCGGTAGAGCGGCGCGTCTGGGGCACTTACAACTACGCCGCGCTGTGGATCGCCATGAGCGTGAATATTCCCACCTATCTACTCGCGAGCTCGATGATCGCCGGCGGCATGAGCTGGAAGCAGGCGATCTTCACCGTATTTCTCGGCAACGTGCTGGTACTGATTCCAATGCTCTTGAACGCGCACGCGGGCGCGGAGTATGGGATTCCGTTTCCGATATTCGCGCGGTCGGCGTTCGGCGTGCTGGGCGCCAACGTGCCCGCGATGCTGCGCGCGCTCGTCGCCTGCGGATGGTTCGGGATTCAGACCTGGATCGGCGGCGAAGCGATCTACGCCATGGTGGTCGCGCTGGACCCGGCGTTGAAGGGCGTCAGCTGGGGCGTGCCGGTCTGTTTCGCGTTTTTCTGGCTGCTGAATTTGGTGGTGATCGTGCGCGGCATCCAGACGATCCGTTTCCTGCAAGGGATCACCGCGCCGTTTTTGCTGCTGATCGGTTTGGCGCTGCTGCTCTGGGCGCGCGCGAAGGCCGGCGGGTTCGGACCGATGCTCGCGACCCCCTCGAAATTTCAGACCTTTGGCGAATTCTTCCGCTTCTTCGTTCCGTCGCTCACCGGGGTCGTGGCGTTCTGGGCCACCGTGGCGCTGAACATTCCCGATTTCACGCGCTACGCCCGCGGGCAGCGCGAGCAGATGCTGGGCCAGGCGCTCGGCCTGCCGACGACGATGACGTTTTATTCCTTCATCGGAATTGCGGTGACTTCGGCGACAGTCGTGCTTTTCGGCCAGGCGATCTGGGATCCGGTCGCGGTTCTTTCGCGCCTGGGGAATCCGCTCGCGGTGGTCGTCGCGATGATTGCGCTGCTGATGGCCACGCTCAACGTGAACGTTGCCGCGAACGTGGTCTCGCCCGCGAACGATTTCTCGAATCTTTGGCCGCGGAGAATCAGCTTCCGCATCGGCGGGATTCTCACCTGCCTGATCGGGGTGGCCATGCAGCCGTGGAAGCTACTGGCCAGTTATGGGAATTACGTTTCCGGATGGCTGGTCGGCTATTCCGGATTTCTGGGGCCGGTCGCGGGCATTCTGATCTGCGATTATTTCGTTCGGCGCAAGAAAGTGCTGGTTCCCGCAGATCTCTATCGCCGAGGCGGGGTATACGAATATTCCAGCGGGGTGAATTGGAAGGCGATTCTCGCGCTCGTCGCGGGATCGGCGGTCGCGTTCGTGGGGTTGGTCTACGCGCCGGTGCGCGTGCTCTACGACTACGCCTGGTTCGTCGGCTTCGGGGTGAGTTTTCTCGCGTATTGGGCGCTTACAGCGGGTAAGCCTGGCATTGGACGCTAGAAGGCCCCCGCGCCGCACCGAACCGGCTTTCAATCGTCCCTCCGGGACTTGGGCTCCTTTGTTCCGCCTCCCTTCCGGCACTCCGCTGCACTCCGTGCCGGGCTAATTACGGTCGCCGCTCCGCGGCTGAACGATCGTGAACCTTACCGGCTCTCCAGAAAAACGCCGGCAGGATGCCCTTCGCGAAATGCGCTCTGGGTAAAGCGGCGCTACGAAACTAATCGCCGCTCGGAAACGGGAGCGATGGCGTCGCGTTCGACTGCCGCACGCGGTCGTTCCAACTCATCGGCGCCTCGCCCGTGTCAATCTCCTGCATGGTGATGCAATTGTGCACCGGGCATACTAGCGCGCACAAATTGCACCCGACGCACTCTTCCTCGATGATCCGCGGCACGTGCACGCCGAACCCGCCGGCATTTTTCTTCGATGATTCCTTGTATGGCTCGATGCACTGGTGCGCGCCGTCCTCGCACGCCACGTAGCACAGCTGGCAGCCGATGCACAGCTCCTCGTTGATCTTCGCGACCACCTTGTAGTTCAGGTCCAGGTCGCCCCAGTCTTTCACGTTCGGCAATGCGCGCCCGCGAAAGTCCTCGATCGACCGGAACCCGCGTTGATCCATGTATTGCGAAAGCCCGTCGATCATATCTTCCACAATCCGGAAACCGTAATGCATCGCGGCGGTGCACACCTGCACGGTCGATGCCCCCAGCGCGATATGCTCCGCGGCGTCGCTCCAATAGCCGATGCCCCCTATACCGCTGATCGGCAGCCGCGAAGTTTTTGCCACGGTCGAAAGCAGATGCAGCGCGACCGGTTTCACCGCCGGTCCGCAGTAGCCGCCGTGCGAGGATTTCCCGCCGACCACGGGCCGCGGCGAAAAGGTCCCCAAGTCCACGCCCATCAGCGAATTAATCGTGTTGATCAGGCTGACGGCATCCGCTCCCCCGCGTTCGGCCGCCGCGGCAATGTGCGAAACGCTCGTCACATTCGGCGTAAGTTTCACGATTACCGGAATCCGCGCCACTTCCTTCACCCACGCGGTAATCATTTCCGTGTATTCGGGCACCTGGCCCACGGCCGCGCCCATGCCGCGCTCGCTCATCCCGTGCGGGCAGCCGAAATTCAGCTCGAGCGCGTCCGCCCCGGCGTCTTCCGCGCGCCGCACCATGGCGTGCCACGATTCACGCCGCGATTCGACCATCAGCGACGCGATCACCAGATTCTTCGGATACCGCTTCTTCACTTCATAAATTTCCCGAAAATTCGTTTCGCTCGGCCGGTCGCTGATCAGCTCGATGTTGTTCAGGCCCATCATCTTCACGCCGTTCAGGTCGATCGCGCCGTACCGCGAGCTGGTATTCACGATCGGCTCGCCGATCGTCTTCCAGACCGCGCCGCCCCATCCCGCGTCGAACGCGCGCATCACTTGCCCACCGGTATTCGACGGCGGACCCGACGCCAGCCAGAACGGGTTCGGGCTGGTAATCCCCGCAAATTTCACGCTCAGATCAGCCATCGTTCGCCCCTCGACTTAGCCACGCGGCGCGCCCAGACACGTGTCCAGGCCGCGCGCCGCGGACATGCCCTCGGCAACCGCGTCCACCACTTCTTTCCCGCCGTTCGTGCAGTCGCCGCCGGCGAAATATTTCGGGTGGCCCGTTTGATGCAGGTCGTTGATCTTCACCGTGCCGTCCTTATTGATTTCCACTCCCGGGATGGCCCTCAGAAATTCCGTCACCGGCTTCTGCCCCACGGCGCGCACCACCATATCCACATCGATTGTGAATTCCGTGCCCGCCACCGGCACCGGACTCCGCCGTCCATTCGCATCCGGCGCGCCGAGCTGCGTCCTGACGCATTCGAGCCCACAGACGTAGCCGGCGCGTCCGAGCACGCGCACCGGCTGCGTCTGCCAGAGAAAACTGACCGCATCCTGCTTGGCCAGCTGGTATTCGTACGCGAAGGCAGGCATTTCGGGCTCGCCGCGCCGGTAGACCAGATAGACGATTTCAGCGCCCAGCCGCCGGGCCGCGGTGACGACGTCAATGGCCGTGTTGCCCGCACCGATGCACGCCACCCGACGTCCCACCTCCACGTCGCGGAATGGCTGCATCTTTGTCTGTTCGATGAACTCAATCGCTCCGTACACACCGTACAAGTCTTCGCCCGGCAGATTCAGCTCCAACGTCTCGCCGAGCCCCACGCCGAGAAAAATCGCATCGACTTGTTTTTCAAGCTCGCGGAAAGAAATATCGAGGCCCACTTCCGTTTCCTGCCGGAACTTCACGCCCAGCTGCTTGATCAGATCCGCTTCGCGCACTGCATCGGTCGCGCGCGATTTGTATGCGGCGATTCCGTGGCTGTTCAAGCCGCCGGGCAGTTCATTGCGGTCGAAAATCGTGACGTCGTATCCCCATTTCGCAAGATCGGCCGCGCAGGCGAGCGACGCAGGCCCCGAGCCGACGCAGGCAATGCGCTTTCCATTCGGTGCGCCCGCGCGAAAGAGCTCGATTTTGCCCTCGAGCACGTAATCCACGGCGTAACGTTGCAGGCGCCCAATTGCGATCGCGGACTCGCCCTTCTCGTGCATCACGCAGGCGCCTTCGCACAGCGCCTCCGTGGGGCAGACGCGCCCGCAGCTGTGCCCCAAGATATTCGCGGACAAAATTTCGCGCGCCGATCCGCGCAGATTGCCGGTCGAAATCTTCTTGATAAACGCGGGAACATCGATGTGCGTGGGGCACGCGATCGTGCACGGCGCGTCGAAGCAGTAAAGGCATCGCGCCGCCTCAATCGCGGCCTGCCGCGGCGTCATCGCGGGCGCAATTTCGGCGAAGTTCTTCTCGTATTGCTCCGGGGAAAGCTTCGGCGCCGTGTCGCGAAGCGGCATAGGGAATCCGGTCGGAATCTCCGAATTGCACGGCCCTGGTTGGGACTTGCTTCCGGGGTGTGCCCAGCGGCAGCTGAGGCGACATTCTAGCATTCGTCCGGCGCGTTCGGTTCAGTTTCCACAACCGGCCCGACACATCGGCTTGGTGCGAGCCGCTCGCGCGCCTTGCGCCGCCTTTCGCGAATGCCCTAAGATGCCTGAGCGCGCATTTTCGGGAGGCGTGATGCGTTTTGACACCGTCATCAGGAACGGCACCGTCGTCACCGCCACGGACACCTACCCGAGCGACATCGGCATTGTGAACGGCAAGATCGCCACGATTTCACAGTCGCTGCCTGTCGAGAACGCCGGCAAGGTGATCGACGCCGCAGGCCTGCTCGTGATGCCCGGCGGCATCGATGCGCACACGCACCTCGACATGCCGTTTGGCGGCACCACCAGCGCCGACGATTTCGAATCCGGCACAATCGCCGCGGCGTTCGGCGGCACGACCACGCTGATCGATTTCGCCATCCAGCAAAAAGGCCAGAGCCTCCGGCAGGCGTTCGAGACCTGGATGAAGAAAGCCGACCGCAAAGCCGCGATCGACTACGCCTTTCACTGCATCATCACCGACCTCGGCGATGCGCAGCTCGACGAAATGGGAGCGCTGATTCGTGAAGGCGTCTCGAGCTTCAAATTGTTCATGGCTTACCCCGGCGTGCTGATGGTGGACGACGCCACGATTTTTCGCGCCATGTCGCAAGCCGCGAAGCACGGCGGTCTGATCTGCATGCACGCCGAAAACGGCGGCGTGATCGACGTCATCGTGCGCAAAGCCCTCGCCGAAGGCAAGCGCACGCCGAAATACCACGCGCTCACGCGCCCCACCACAGCCGAAGGCGAAGCGACCTCGCGCGCCATTGCTCTGGCGGAAATGGCCGGCTCGCCCGTTTACATCGTGCATCTCTCGTGCAACGACGCGCTCGAGAAGGTCCGCGAAGCCCGCGACCGCGGCTTGCCGGCATATGCGGAGACCTGTCCTCAATATCTGTACCTGTCGCTCGAACACATGGACGCACCCGGATTCGAAGGCGCCAAATACGTCTTCACGCCGCCGCTGCGCGAGAAATGGCACCAGGAAAAATTGTGGCAGGGCCTCGCGCACGACACGCTTCAGGTCGTCTCCACCGACCATTGCCCGTTCTGCTTCAAGGAGCAGAAGGAGCTTGGCAAGGACGACTTCACCAAGATTCCCAATGGCGGCCCCGGCATCGAGCACCGGCTGAGCCTCATCTACACCGGCGGCGTGCACGGCGGGCGATTCTCTCCGAACCGCTTCGTGCAGCTCGTTGCCGCGGCGCCCGCGAAACTTTTCGGGCTATATCCGCGCAAAGGCACGATCGCCGTCGGATCGGACGCAGACCTCGTCATCTTCGACACGAACGCCGAGCAGGTGATCAGCGCTTCGACGCATCACATGCGCGTCGACTACTCCATGTTCGAAGGCATTCGCGTCAAGGGACTGCCGAAAAGCGTCCTTTCGCGCGGCCGGACCGTCATTGAAAACGGAAAATTCGTCGGTAAGGCGGGCAGCGGAGAATTTATCCGGCGGCAGACGTACGCTGGAATCTAAGAGGCTGATGCGCAGACTCCTGGTTCAAAATGCCACGGTCATCACCATGGATCGCCAGCAAGGCGATCTGCGCCCCGGAGATGTTTTGATCGAAGGCGATCGCGTCGCCGCGGTCGGCTCGCGGATCCACGCGCCGGACGCTGAAATCTTCGACGGCCGAGCCTTCATCCTGATTCCCGGCCTGATCAACGCGCACATGCACACCTGGCAGACCGGCCTGCGCGCGATCTCCGCGAACTGGACGCTGCTCGAATATTTCCGCTGGGTTCACGCCGGCCTCGCCACTCGCTTCAAGACCGAAGACATTCGCATCGGCACGCTCGCCGGCGCGTTGAACCAGATGAATTGCGGCACCACGACTCTGGTTGACTGGTGCCACAATAATCCCACGCCTGCGCATACGGACGCGGGCATCGAAGGCCTGCGCGAATCCGGCATCCGCGGCGCCTTTTTTCATGGTTCGCCGAAGCCCGATCCCAAGCCCGGCGAGCCGCATTTCTCCGAAATTCCGCATCCTCGCGGCGAAGTCGAACGCCTGATGCGCGGACCGTTTGCCTCGCGCGACCAGCTGCTCACGCTCGGCCTGGCGATCCTTGGACCGCACTATTCGACGCTCGACGTGTCGCTGCACGATTTCCGCCTCGCGCGAGAACTCGGCCTGGTCGCGTCGATGCATCAGGGCGGCGGCCCGGCAAAAACGCCCGGCGGATGGGACGTGCTCGAACGCGAAGGACTGGTTGGCGACTACGTGAACATCGTGCACGGCAACGATCTCTCGGACGATCGCCTGGCGCGATTCGTCAAGCTCGGGGTGACATTTTCCGTCGCGCCCGAAAATGAAATGGCGCAGGGCCACGGCCATCCGATCACCGGCCGCCTGCGCAAGCTGGGCGCTGCTCCGTCGCTGGGCGTCGATCTCGAGAGCGTGATTTCCGGTGACATGCTCACCGTTGCCCGCATGGCGCTCGAACATCAACGCGCGCTCGACAACGCCGAGTGCCGGGTCGCCACCGGAGGCATTCCGGCAACTGCGACGATCACGGTTCGTGAAGCCCTGTCGTGGATTACGGTCGAAGGCGCGCGAATGCTCGGCATGCAGGATCGCCTCGGTTCGATTTCGCCGGGCAAGCAGGCCGACCTCGTCTTCATTCGCGCCGATGCGCTGAATCTCTGGCCGGTGCACGATCCCGTCGCGACCGTGGTCATGCAAGCCAACCTCGCGAACATCGATTCCGTGATGATCGCCGGCGAGTGGCGCAAACGCGACGGCAAGCTGCTGTTCGCCGATCTCGATCGCGTGAAGGCGGAGCTCGTGCGCTCCGGCAGCCGCATTCTCTCCGAACTCGGCTGGCGGCCGGAATCGAGCCACGAAGAAGGCACCGTGCGAACGGCTAGGAATTGAAGAAAGCAGAGGATCATCGGAAATGAACGTCGGCTTCCTGGGCTTGGGCAATATGGGCTCGGCCATGGCTCGCAACCTGATCAAGGCGGGCCACGCGCTCACGGTCTACAACAAAACGCAAAGCCGCGCCGAAGATCTCGCGACGCTCGGCGCCAAAGTCGCGCGCACGCCCGGCCAGGCCGCGTCCGGCGCCGATGCGATTATCACCATGGTCGCGAACGACGCCGCGGTTGAAAGCATCGTCCTGGGCGCGAACGCCGCGATCGATTCTCTGGCGCCGGGAGCCGTGCACGTCGCCATGAGCACGATGAGCGTCGATCTCTCTCGCCGTCTCGTTGAAGCGCATCGCGCAAAGAACCAGCACTTCGTTGCTGCGCCCGTCTTCGGCCGGCCCGACGCGGCGGAGGCCGCGAAGCTCGTGATTGCCGCGGCCGGCCCCGCGGATCAAATCGCGCGCTGCCAGCCGCTCTTCGATGCCATGGGGCAGAAGACATTCATTGTCGGCGACGAGCCTCCCGCTGCGAATCTCGTCAAAGTCACCGGGAATTTCCTGATCACCGTCGTCATCGAAAGCCTCGGCGAAGCGTTCGCCCTGATCCGCAAGTCCGGCGTCGATCCGAATAAATTTCTCGAAGTGCTCGTTGGATCGCTGTTCAACGCCCCCATCTACCGCACCTATGGCGCGATGGTCGCGGCCGATAATTTCGAGCCGGTCGGTTTTCGCATGGCCTTGGGCATGAAAGACAATCGCCTCGTTCTCGCCGCCGCCGAAGACGCGGCCGTGCCCCTGCCGCTCGCGAGCCTGATTCGAGACCGCATGCTCGCAGCCACGGCGCAAGGCATGGGCGAGGCCGATTGGGCCGCCATCGCGCGCATATCGTTCAAGGAAGCAGGGCTCTGATGTGCGGAATCTGCGGCGTCATCGGGATCGAATCGCGCGAAGCGAGCGAGCCCATCGTCCGCCGCATGATGGCCGCCATGCTCCATCGCGGCCCCGATGAAGAAGGGATTCTGCTTGCCCCGCCGATCGCCGCCGGCATGCGCCGGCTCAGCATTGTTGATCTGCCCGGCGGCAGCCAGCCGGTTTGGAACGAAGCCGGCACGCTCGCGATCGTTTACAACGGCGAGGTCTACAATTTCCGCGAGCTCCGCGCGGAACTCGAATCTGCTGGCCACCGTTTTCGCACGCGCTCGGATACGGAAGTGGTCGTGCACGCCTACGAGGCCTGGGGCGAGCGATGCGTCGAACGCCTCCACGGAATGTTCGCGTTCGCCATCGTCGAAATGCCCCAGGGCCGCGCAGGCCGCCCGTCGCGCGTTTTTCTGGCGCGCGATCGCATGGGCATCAAGCCGCTCTACTACGCACTCGTCGGCGGCAAACTCGTATTCTCCTCCGAAGTCCGCGCGATCCTCGCCAGCGGCCTGGTTCCCGCGCGCATTTCGCCCGCGGCGATTCCCGGCTATCTGCTTTTCGGTTCCGTTTGCGAGCCGCAAACGCTGATCGACGGCGTCTCCTCGCTTCCGCCGGGTCACTCGATGAGCGTCACTGCCGAGGTCCCGACCGCGATGCCGGCGCCGGTCCGCTACTGGGACGCCCCGCCGCCCGTCGCCGAATACCAGGCCACTCCCGCGAAAACGACTCGCGCTCTGCTTGAGAAAGCGGTCGAGTCTCATCTCATCGCCGACGTTCCCGTCGGCGTGTTCCTCAGCAGCGGGCTCGATTCCACCGCCATCGCGGCGCTCGCCAGCCGCGCTCGCGCTGGAATCCATACCTTCACCGTCGCGTTCGCCGACGCGGACGCGGAATTCAGCGAAGCCGAAATCGCCTCCCGCACCGCCGCTCGTCTGAAAACCGATCATTGCCAGCTCACGCTCTCCGATCAGGAAGTTCTCTCGCGCCTCGACGAAGCCATCTCCGGCTTCGATCAGCCCAGCATGGACGGCATCAACACTTACTTCGTCTCCTGGGCAGCTCGCCAGGCTGGCCTGAAAGTCGCGCTCTCCGGCCTCGGCAGCGACGAACTCTTTGGCGGCTACGGCACATTTGACTCGACGCCGAAAGTTGCCCGTGCAGTCGCCATGGCACGATGGTTGCCAAGCCCGGTTCGCGGTTTCATCGCCGGCGTGCTCGCACGAACGAGCATTGGCGGTGCTTCACCCGACGCTTCTCGCAAGGCGCTCGCTGCCGTTCGCTGGCCGAACGCCCTGCCCCATCCCTATTTCTTCACGCGCCTGCTCTTCGCGCCCGAATCGATCGCATCCGCCCTTTCCGAAAAGTTTGCGACGTGGAAGAATTCGCTTTCGTGGCGGCATCTCTCCGATTCCGCCGCCCGCACGCGCTCGATGGATACCTTCACCGCGGTCTCCTGGCTTGAGCTGCGTTCCTACATGCTGAACACGCTGCTGCGCGATACGGACTCGATGAGCATGTGCCACTCGCTGGAAGTCCGCGTCCCGTTTCTTGACGCGCCGCTCGTCGACTACGTCCTGTCGCTGCCCGAAAAAGCGAAGCGCCCAACCCTGCGTCCCAAATCGCTGCTGATTGCAGCCCTCGGCGATCTGTTCCCGGAAGAAATTCTCACGCAGCGCAAACGCACATTCACGTTTCCATGGGAGAATTGGCTGCGCGGCGCTCTCGGCAAGCGAGTGGCAGCGGGAGTCGCGGACTGGTCGCCGGCGCTCGAACCACATCTCGGTCGAGAATTCGCGCAGCGAATGTGGAACGACTATCTCGCGGGCCGCACCACGTGGTCGCGCCCCTGGAGCCTGTACGTGCTGAACGAATGGGTCAAACGCAATACCACGGTCAGCGCGCCGATAAGCGCCGACGGGCCAAAGTCCGCTGCAGTTGCGATATCTTGAGGATGAAAAGATAGCGGAGGCCAGACTCGCAGCATCCAACACACGATGATAATTCTGGGAGTTAACGCCTACCACGCCAACGCCGCCGCGGCCATCGTCGTCGACGGCCGCTTGATCGCCGCAGTCGAGGAAGAGCGCCTTAACCGCGTGAAGTACGCCGCGGGCCTCCCCGCTCGCGCGATTCAATTTTGCCTCGATCGGGCCGGCGTGAAACTCGCCGAAGTCGACCACATCGCCATCCCCCGCGACCCGTACGCCCGCCTCGGCACCAAGCTTCGCTTCGCCATGCGTATGCCGCGCTTCGCGCTCGATCGCCTGCGCGTCATGCGGAAGTTTGCCGGCGTCCGCGAGGATCTCGCGAGCGCATTCGAGGTCGCGCCCGACTCGATTCGCGCGCAGTTCCATCGCATCGAGCACCACCGCGCCCACATGGCCAGCGCGTTTTTCGTCTCGCCGTTCGAAACCGCCGCAGTTCTCTCGGCCGACGGCCTCGGCGACTTCGCCAGCTTCATGTGCGCCACGGGCGAAGGCCCGAACATGCGCGTCCTCGGCGAAGTCGCTTTCCCGCACTCGCTCGGCATGTACTACACGGCGCTAACGCAATATCTCGGCTTCTGGAAGTTCGGCGACGAATACAAAGTGATGGGCCTCGCCGCCTACGGCCAGCCGGAATTTCTCGACGAGTTTCGCCACATCGTCCGCGCGCACGGCCCGCACTCCTTCCGTCTGGGCCTCGAATATTTCATTCATCAATCGCAAGGCTCAGAAATGACCTGGCGCGACGCGACCAGCACGCCGGTGCTCGGCCGCCTTTTCTCGCCGTATCTTGAGAAGCGCCTCGGCCCGGCTCGCCAAGCCGACGAGCCGCTCACCCAGCGTCATTACAACCTCGCCGCGAGCATGCAAGCCGCGATCGAGGAAGTTCTCGTCTCCTGCTGGAACGGCCTCGCTCGCGAGAGCCGCCAGAAATCGCTTTGCCTCGCGGGCGGAGTCGCTTTCAATTGCCTCGCGAACGGAAAAATCTTCTCCACCACGTCCTTCGAGCGCGTCTTCGTCCAGCCCGCCGCTGGCGACGCGGGTCTTTCCGTTGGCGCGGCTTTCGCCGTGCATCATCAAATCCTCGGACGCCCGCGCGAATTCACCATGGACCATGCCTATTGGGGTCCCGAATATTCCTCCACGGAGATCAATCGGGTCGCCGCGAGCGCTGCGTCATCCGGTGAAGCGGAACTCGCGGACCTTGACGAGTCCTCTCTTGTAGAATCCACCGCGCGCCACATCGCCGCGGGGAAAATCGTCGGCTGGTATCAAGGCGCCGCCGAGTGGGGCCCGCGCGCGCTCGGCAATCGCAGCATCCTGGCCGACCCGCGCCGCCCCGAAATGAAGGACATTTTGAATCGCCGCATCAAGCACCGCGAAATCTTTCGTCCCTTCGCGCCCTCGATCATCGAGGAAGCCGTCGGCGAATTCTTCGAGCAGACGCATCCTTCGCCGTTCATGACCTTCGCGTATCCCGTGCGCGCCGAAAAGCGCGCGGTGATTCCCGCGTCCACGCACGTCGACGGCACCGCGCGCTTGCAAACCGTCAGCCGCTCGGCCAATCCTCTTTATTGGAAGCTTCTGCGCAAGGTCGGCGATCTCACCGGAGTCCCCGTCGTGCTGAACACTTCGTTCAACGACAACGAGCCGATCGTCTGCCGCCCCGAAGAGGCGCTCGAATGTTTCCGCCGCACGCAGATGGACGTGCTCGTGATGGGCAATTCGATCCTGGAGAAGAAATCCGCCGCCGCGCTTGCTGGCACCGGTGCTGGCGATGATCCTGGCGAGCGCCTTGCGAGGCCGGCCAAGTAGAACGCATGCACATCCTGCTCTTCAACGAATACTATCCGCCCGACACTTCCGCGACCGCGAAGATCGCGGCGCAGGTAGCCGAAACTCTCGCGCAGCGCCACAAAGTCACCGTCGTCGCCGGCCGCCCATCCTACGATCCCGATGAGTATTATCCGTTCGCGTTTCTTCGCCGCGATACGCGCAATGGCGTGGTCGTCGAGCGCGTCGGTTCCACGGCGTATCCGCGCCACCGCATGCGCCGCCGCGTTTCGAATTACCTCACGTATCTCGCGCTTGCCGTTCCGCGCGCCGTTGCGCTGCGTCCGGACGTCGTCCTCGCGATGACCGACCCTCCCGTTGCCGGAATCGCGGGTGCATTCGTCGCGCGCCGGCTCGGCCGTCCCTTCGTTTACAACATTCAGGACATGTATCCGGAAATGGCCGTCGGCGGCCAAATCGTCCGCCCCAGCGCTTGGGTCGATCGCTGGGAAAGAATGCATCGCCGCGCCGTCAAGCAGGCCGCCCGCGTGATCGTCTTGGGAGATGATATGCGCGACCGCATTCTCGCCAAAGGCGCCGCACCTGACCGAGTCATCGTCGTCCGTAACGGCACTTCGTTCCCGGCCGCAATGCCGGAGCAGTCCGACCCTGTCGTCCAGGAACTCCGCTGTGGCTTCGATTTCGTCGCCGTCCATGCGGGCAATCTCGGTTTCTACGGTGCCTGGAAGACGCTGCTCACTGCCGCGGAGATTCTCCGCAACGAAAACACGGGGCTGGTGTTCGTAGGAGGAGGCGCGAACCGGGACGCGCTAGCCGCCTCAGCCGCCAATTCGCCGAATGTTCGCTTCCTGCCCTTCCGGCCGGTTGACGAGATTCCCCACGTGATGATGGCTGGCGACATTCACATCGTCACCGTGCGCCGCGGTCTCGAGGGCGTCGTTGTGCCGAGCAAGCTGTACTCGATTCTCGCTGCCGGCAGACCCATTCTTGCGGTCGCCGCATCAAACAGCGATGCTGCCCAGATTGTCACCGAGGCCAGTTGCGGCCTCGCGGCCGATCCCGACGATCCCGCTGCCGTCGCCGCGGCGATTCGCGAGCTGCGCAGCGATCCCGCAAGGCTCGCCGAAATGGGCCGCCGCGCTCGGGAAGCCGCGAACAAGTATGATCGAGTGAACGAGTTACGCCACTTCGTTGAAATCGTGGAGGAAGCGGGAGGGTGCCGGAATGGTCGTCACTAGTTCGTGGCAGGAAAGGGCGGGTTTCACCCGAGTCTTAGTGAGGATGGCAGACGCAACATGATTTTCTCTCCCGATCTCATCGCCTTCGCCGTAGCCCTCATGGGTTCGCTTCTGCTCACGGTCCCCGTGCGTCGCCTGGCGCTGCGCTACGGCATGGTGGACCTCCCGGGTCCCCGCAAAGTTCATCTCAGCCCCATTCCGCTCCTCGGCGGCATCGCCATCTATCTGGGCTTTGTCCTCGCGATCCTCCTCACCTTGCGCGGCGCTCCGCACGCGCAGATGGCGGGGATTCTCGCCGGTGCAACTCTTCTCGCCGCGGTCGGCTTGCTCGACGACGGCAAGCTGCTGCATCACCAGGTAAAACTTTTCATCGGCATGCCGATCGCCGCGGTCTTCCTGATCGTTTCCGGAATCCGCGCCCGGATTTTCTCCGAGTTCATCCCCGGAACGGCCGGCGTTGCCCTCGACATTTGCCTCACGCTGGTTTGGGTTGTCGGCATCACCGCCTCGTTCAGCATTCTCGACCACATGGACGGCCTCTGCGCCGGCATCGCCGCCGTCGCCGCCGGCTTTTTCACGCTCTCCGCCACGCTCAACGGTCAGACCATGGTCCGCACGCTCGCCGCCGCCGTGCTGGGTGCCGCGCTCGGTTTTCTGATCTGGAATTTCAACCCCGCGAAAATCTTCATGGGCGACGGCGGCGCCATGTTTCTCGGATTCCTCATGGCCACGCTCGGCCTGAAAATCCGCCCCGAAGGAGCGCACTTTCCCGCCGCCTGGCTTGTTCCCGTGCTCATTCTCGGCGTCACTATTTTCGACACGACTCTGGTTTCCATCTCCCGCTCCCGCCGCGGCCTGATTCCTTTCACCACGCCGGGCAAGGACCACACCGCGCACCGGCTATCCAATCTCGGCCTTGGTCATCGCGGAGCCGTGCTGGTCCTGTACTGTCTCGGCGGAATCCTCGGTGGCCTCGCGATTCTCGTCCCGCATCTTTCGCCCGTCGCCGCCCACGCGCTCGCGGGAATTCTCGCGCTCGCCGGATTGATCGCCGTCGCCCTCCTCGAACGCGCCCCCTACGAGCGCCAAGCCCAGCAAGTCAAGCAACCCAAGCCCGCGCAATCAGCCACTAATTAGCGTTGCCGCACATCGCGCCGCGTTTTTGCGGCCGCCGCGGACTATGTATGTTAAATTGACGTTTCTTATCCATCACAAAGACTCTCGATGAGACGAATCTATATCCGCACCGCGGCCTGTGTTGCCTTGTCGCTCTGCGGGATTCCATTCGCGACGCTTTCCTCCTCGTCCCAGCCCGATGTCTTGCTCCAGACCATGCAGCGCGAGCTCAAGCGCGCCACCACGTCGCTCGCCAAATCCGATCCTGCTCCGTACTACCTGAGTTACTCGGTTGCGGACGGCCAGGGCACCACGATCGCCGGCACCGGCGGTGGCCTCGTCATTTCGACCACCACCCATCGCCGCCAGGCGGACGTCATGATGCGCGTCGGCGCCGCGGCGCTCGATAACACGCATTCGCAGAGCCGCCCCTCCGGCATTACCTCAGGCTCGCTTCCGCTGCGCGACGATCCCGACGCCATCGCGCGCGTTCTCTGGCAGCTCACCGACCACGAGTACGAGCAGGCTTCCGCCGCCTTCCTGCGCGTGAAGACGAATCAGGCCGTGCAGTCGGCTGAGGAAGATAAGTCCCCGGATTTTTCCGAGGAATCGCCGCAGACGTTCTCCGGTCCTGCCTCGGCGAAAGTCCCGGCTGACGTCAAGCCCTGGGAAGATCGCATTCGCCGCATCTCTGCCCGCTTTTTGAAGTATCCCGAGGTCTATTCGTCGGTCGTGCTGCTGTCGGACGGCTCCGGCCGCTCGTATATGACCACCAGCGAAGGCGCCGCGCTCGAGCAGTCCGCCTCCTCGGCGCGCCTCGTCATCGAGGGGGAATCCCGCGCCGACGACGGAATGGATTTGCTCCGCGTCGAGACGTTTCAAGACTCTTCGCCCGATCAGCTGCCGTCGGAAGCCGAACTGATCGCCAAGGTCGACAAAATCGCCGCCGATATCAAAGCCTTGCGCGCCGCTCCCGCTGCCGAGCCGTACGTCGGCCCGGCGATGCTTTCGGGCCGCGCCGCCGCCGTCTTCTTTCACGAAGTCCTCGGCCACCGCCTCGAAGGCCACCGCCAGCGCGACGAACGCGAAGGCCAGACCTTCACCAAGAAAGTCAACCAGCAGGTGCTGCCCACGTTTCTCACCGTCGTGGACGATCCCACGTTGAAGGAGTTGAACGGCACGAAGCTCGCGGGCAACTACGCCTACGACGACGAAGGCGTCCCGGCGCAAAAAGTCGACGCCGTCGACAACGGCATCCTGAAAAATTTCCTGATGTCGCGCATGCCCATCACCAATTTCAGCCATTCCAATGGCCACGGCCGCCGCCAGCCCGGCCTCATGCCCACCGGACGCCAAGGCAACCTGATCGTCACCTCCACCAACGCGGTGAAGGATTCCGAGCTGCGCCAGAAATTCATCGACGAAATCAAGAAACAGGGCAAGCCCTACGGCCTTTACTTCGAGGACATTCAGGGCGGGTTCACGCTCACCACGCGCGCGCTGCCGCAGGCGTTTCAGGTAATTCCGGTGATGGTGTACCGCGTCTATCCCGACGGCCGTCCCGACGAGCTCGTCCGTGGCGTCGATATCGTCGGCACGCCGCTGCTGTCGTTGAACACCATCATGCTGACGGGCGACACTCTTCAGGTCTTTAACGGCGTCTGTGGCGCGGAGTCCGGCCAGATTCCTGTCTCCGCCGCCGCTCCGGCCATGCTCTTCTCCGAAATCGAAGTTCAGAAGCGCGCCAAGGGCACGCAGCGCCCGCCGATCCTGTCTCCTCCCGGATTCGAGAATTCAGCGCCGCCCGCGCCGGAGAAGAAGCCATGAGCTTGGCGCGCCGTCGTAGCGCCGGCGTCCCGCCGGCTCTTCGCTTTTCTCTTTGTGGGGGCGCCGCTTGCTGCGCCCCCCGCACTTTCTTGGCATCGCGTCGGCCAATAATCTTGTCGCTGCTTTTTCTTGTGGTTTTGTTTCCGTTCGTCGCTCGCGCCCAGCAGCCTTCTCCGTCGAAATCCGCGTCCTCCGACCCGATCCTCCAGGCCATGCGCGAGGAACTCGATCGCTCGAAATCGCAGCTCAAAATGGACAACGTCCCGCCGCCCTACTACATCGAGTACCGCATCTCCGATGTCGAGCAATATCAGGCCGAAGCCGCCTTCGGCGCGCTCCGCGAAGAGCAGCGTGTCCACACGCGCATCGTGCGCGTGGTCGTCCGCGTGGGAGATTACAAGCAGGACAGCTACTACGGCCCAGGCGTCGGCGTTTCCACGCTCGGTCCGATCGACGACGATCCCATCACTCTCCGCTGGCAGCTCTGGACCGCCACCGATGCGGCCTATAAGAACGCCAGCGAAGCGCTCGCCATGAAGAAAGCGGCGCTGCGCCAGTACACGTCCGATCAGCCCTTCGACGATTTCGCCCACGCGCCCGCGCTCGAATCCATCGAGCCCATCGCGAAGCTCGAGTTCGATCCCAAACCCTGGCGCGACGCGCTCGAAAAAGCCACCGCGCTCTTCCGCAACGATCTCAAGCTCGAATCGCTCAGCGCCACCGCCCGTTTCCGCAGCTCGAACCAGTATTTCGTCAACACCGAAGGCACTGTCACGCGCCACGGCTACGCGATCTATTCCCTCACCGAAGATGGTTCGACGCAGGCCGCCGACGGCATGCGCCTCCAGCGCGGCCCCTATTTCACCGCCGCGTCCATCAAGGAATTGCCCACGCCCGACGAATTCGTCGCCAGCAGCGCGAAAATGGTCGACACGCTCAAGGCTCTGCGCGAAGCCCCGGTCGTCGACGAAGACTATCGCGGCCCCGTGCTGTTCTCCGCCGATGCCGCCTCCGATATCTTCAACGGAATGGTCGGCGCCAACGTCCTCGGCAAGCGCCCCAAGCCGGGAGAATCCGCGCGCACAGTCGGCGACTACGCCTCGAATTACAAGAGCCGCGTGCTTCCCACGTTTCTTTCCATAGAAGACGACCCGACGCTGAAAACCTTCGGCGGGAAAACTCTCATTGGCAGTTACGACGCGGATGATGAAGGCGTCAAAGCGGGAAAAGTCGATCTGGTGCAAGACGGCCAGCTCGTCAATTATCTTCTCGGCCGCGAGCCGATTCGCGATTTCCCCGAATCAAACGGCCACGGCCGCGCCGCGCCCGGCCAATCCGCCGCGCCGGGTCTTGGAACTCTGATCGTGCAGGCCAAGCAGACTCTTTCGCCCGAGGAGCTGAAGAAAAAACTTCTCGACCTCTGCCGCGAGGACAACAAGCCCTTCGGCTACTACGTCGAAACTCTCGGCGGCGCCGGCTACGAGCCGCGCCTGCTCTATCGCGTCTATGAAAAGGACGGCCACCAGGAACTCGTCCGCGGCGCCGAATTCGACGAGCTCGACACCCGCTCGCTGCGCAACGATCTCGTCGCCGTTGGCAACGACCCCCTCGTCGGCAATCGCGAAGGCGCCGTCCCGACCACCGTCATCGCCCCCTCGATCCTCTTCGACGACCTCGAGGTCAAGCGCACCGACGCCAAAAACGCCAAGCTCCCCGAATACCCCGCCCCCGACCTTGTCCAGTCCCACTAATTCGGTTTTGTCCTTCGCCTGGCCGCGCGGTTGCGAGGATGTTTGTGGGTCGCGGCTTCAGCCGCGACATAAAGCGCCCCGACGAAAAGGGCTTCAGCCCCTGAAGTTCCTGGGAGCGCCAATCCCCGCCTGCCGGTCGTCGGGCAGGTCCCGATTGCCGGGTTTCAATTCCTGCAGTGAGTAACGATTACCGCCGATTCTCCGTGCTCTCTGCGTCTCTGTGGTGAATCGGTCTACCTCTTCGTCGGAAAATCGAACCTCACGCCCACTCGCCCCGCAATCGGCAATCCCCTTTGCGGCGGCGACAACGACGTCCCCGCCGTCGACACGTACTCTTCGTTGAACAAATTCTCGACCGCGCTGAAAACCTCCACGCCGTGCCCCATGCTGCGCGACACCATCGCATCGAACACGAAAAAGTTCCCCATCGGCAGCTGGTTCGTATCGAGCTGCATCCCCACGAACCGCCCCTCGGCCGTGAACGAAATCAGCGAGGGGTTCGTGTACCGTCCCTGGAACGTGAACTCGTTGTGCGGCACCTGCGCCACCCACGTATTCACCAGCGACGGCTGCCCTGGCGCGCTGATCACCGTCGCATCCACGAACTGGTATCCGCCCGAAAGCTGCCACCGGTTCGTAATCTGCGCCAGCCAGTCCAGCTCGAATCCCGGCGCGAACGTGCGGCCCAGATTCGCCCGTACGAACGTGTTCGTGTTCGCCATCGGCGGCGGGCAAATCGGCGGCACAGGCGCCACTTGGCAATTCACGCTCGAAATCGGATTGATGATCTCGTTGATGAAAACGCTCCCGCGAAATTGCAGCCGGTCGCTCAGCGCTCGCACCGCCACGCCCGCCTCGCCGCCCGTCAGCCGTTCGGCGCGAAGATTCGCATTCGGGTCCGTCAAATTGTTCGCCTGCCGGAACCCGCGGTAAAGCTCGTTCAGCGTGGGCGCGCGAAACGCGCGATAAATCGACGCCGACCACGACACGTGCGAGTTGATTGCGTTCACGATGCTCGCGCGCGGGCTGAACGCCGTGTACGACCGGGGCGTGTAATCGACCGTCGTCGGAGGCCCCGGCGGATGAAGCGGATCGGTGAAAAGGAATGCGTCGAAATTCCGCCAGTCGTCGAACCGCGCGCTCACTTGCAGCGTCCATCCCGGCGCGAGCTGAATGATGTCCTCGCCGAACACGCCGATCGTTCTCTGGTGCCCGCCCGCCGCCGTGTCCCGCAAATTATTTCCGGTGATCGTAGAAAAAATCTGCTCGTTGCTATGCCCGAGCTCCATGTGGTCGTCGTAGCCCGCCAGCAGCGTCTGCCGCCGCCCCACGCTCTTCGTCCACAGCGCCGACCCGCCGATTCCCTGCGCGGGCACCGTCTGCAAATCCGTCAGGTGCTGGCTGTTCTGATTGAACGCCACCGAGAAAAAGCTTTGCTTGTACGACTCGAACTCCCCATACGACCGCAATTGCACGTTTCCGAACGTGCCGAGATCGAGATTCGCTCCCAGCGCGCCTTGCCCGAGCCGGATCCCGTTGCCCTGCCCGATCGTCCCGTTGTTGCGCGTGTCGTTGAAGTACCACCCGCGCGCGAAAATCTCGCTGTCCTCTCCGATCTTTCGCGCCAGCGTCAGATCGCCCGTGCCGTGCTGCGAAAATGCGCTGGTATCCTTGCTGCCTTGAAATTCCTGCGGCACCAGCACGTAGCCGTCGGTGTGAAACGCTTCGCCGGAAATCGCCGCTTGCCATTTCCCGATCCCGCCGCTCGCCGCCAGCGACAAATCCTGCGTGTTCTGGTTCCCGTACGAAGCCTCTACCGAAACTCCGCCGTATTTCGCCGGCCGCGTCAGAAATTGCACCACGCCGCCCAGCGCCTCGCTTCCATACAAACTCGACGCGCCTTCCTGCGCCACCTCCACGCTCTCGACCGACACGTCCGGCACGCGGTCCCAGTAAACCCAAGACCCGAACGGATCGTTCAGCGGAATTCCGTCTTCGAGCACCAGCGCGCGGCTCGCGCCGTTCGCGCCCAAGCCTCGCAGCGAAACTCCCAGCGTCGTCGGGTTCGCCGTGCGGCTGCTGTTCCGCCGGAAAAGACTGAAGCCCGGCACCTGCCGCAGCGAATCGTCCAGCGTCAGCGCCGGAGTCGCTCGCAAGTCCTCCTGCGAAAGTTGAATGTCACTCACCGGAGTCTCGCCGATCGGCGTCGGCGTTCGCGCGGCCGTCACCATCACCTGCTGGGTCAGCGCGCCCGGCCGCAACTCCACGCTGATTTGCGCCTTCGCTCCGGCCGCCGTCCACGCCCGCCGCACCTGCTGGAATCCCTTGGCGGCCACCACGACCGTCCCCGAGCTCGCGGTAACGCCGTCGAACGCGAACGCCCCCGACGTGTCCGTCGTGGTTTTCGCCGAATACGAGCCCGCGGTCAGCCTCACTTGCGCGCCCGGCACCGAAGCTCCGCTCGCGTCGCGCACCACGCCTTCCACGCGCGTTCCCTGCGCCAGCGCGCCCGGCGCGCACACCGACGCCAGCAGCAACCACTGAACAAAGTTTCGCCGCATGCCTGCGAACATTCTCACCCACCTCAATCTAGCCAAATTCATTGCCCTACACTACAACGTGAGCACAGAGAACCATAACTAGGCTTTCCAGCGCCGTGACGCGCGTCACATTGAGAATCGATTCCTGCAACCAATTTTGGCTCCCGCGAGTCTTATCTGTGGCACTAACGCCGGGACCACTGCTTCGGAATTCCCAGTTGCCCGAAGCGGGCCGTTAGGCTATATTCAGCCTATCGCGTCAGTTACAAGCGGCGCGGGTGTCTTTGGCACTATTTCAGGAGGAACCACCCATGGAATGGACCACACCGCAGCACGAAGTAGTCGACCTGAATTGCGAAGTCAGCTCATACGCCAACGCTGAACTCTAGTTCTGAATGAGAGTTAAGGTCCTCGGCTCTGCCGCGGGCGGCGGGTTTCCGCAGTGGAATTGCGGATGTCCCAATTGCGACCGCGCTCGCCGGGGACTTTCTGGTTTTCGCCCCCGCACGCAAGCCCAAGTCGCCGTTTCTGCCGCGCCGGGCGCCTGGATTCTTCTCAACGCCTCGCCCGATCTCCGTCAACAGCTTCTGCGCGACCCCGATTTCGCTCCTGCTCCCAACACGCGCATCACGCCCATCGGCGCCATCATCATCCTGAGCGCGGACGTCGATTTCGTCATGGGCCTTCTTCATCTGCGCGAATTTCATCCGCTGCGCGTCTTTGCCACGCCTTCCGTGCTGCGGATCCTCACCGAAGAGAACTCGCTCTTTCGCTGCCTCGAACGCTCCGTGCCGCCGGTTCACTGGGAACCGCTGCCGCTCGATCGCCGCGGTTTCGGTCGGTGGCCTCGGCTGCACGGCGATTTCTCTCGGCGGCTCGTATCCCGATTACGTCAGCGCCGCGCTCCGAAACAATCTCGCGCAGGACGAAGCCGTCATCGGCCTCGAATTCGCGCACAACGGAAAGAAATTCTTTTTCGCTCCGAGCATCTCCGGCCAAACGGAAGCGTGGAAATGCCGCGCGAACGCCGCCGCCCTCGCGCTCCTCGACGGCACGTTCTGGACCGACAATGAACTGATCGACGTTCGCGGCGGCGGCAAAACCGCGCGCGAAATCGGCCACATCCCTCTTTCCGGTCCCGAAGGCCTGCTCGCCCAACTGGGAAAGTCGTCGCGCGAACGAAACCGCCGCCGCGTCCTGATTCATCTGAACAACACAAATCCCGTCCTCGACGAATCGAGCGATGCCAGCCGAACTGTGCGCGACGCCGGCTGGGAAGTCGCTTATGATGGAATGAAATTCCAACTATGACCGAAGCCCAATCGAACGCCATGCTGCCGGAAGCTGAATTTGTCGCGCGATTTCGCGCGATCGGCAAGGAGCGCTATCACCACCAGCATCCGTTCCACCTGCTGATGCACGAAGGCAAGCTCACGCGCGGCCAGCTGCAGGCTTGGGCGCTCAATCGCTACAGCTACCAGGCCGCCATACCGATCAAGGACGCCGCGATTCTCGCGCGCACCGACGATCCCGCGTTTCGCCTCGCGTGGCGGAAGCGCATCATTGACCACGACGGCGACGGCACGCATCCCGGCGGGATCGAAAAATGGCTGAAGCTGGTCGAAGCCACGGGACTTTCGCGAGAGCAGGCCATTCGCGGCGAAGGAATTTTGCCCGCCACGCGCTATGCGGTCGGCGCCTACATCGATTTCGTCAGCAAACGCACGCATCTTGAAGCGGTCGCTTCGTCGCTCACGGAACTCTTCTCGAAAGATCTCATCACCCTGCGCGTCGATCGCCTGCGCGAGCACTATCCGTGGCTTTCGAGCGGCCTCGACTATTTTCAGGGCCGCATGACGCAGGCACCCGAGGACGCGGCCTTCGCGCTCGCGTGGGTGGTGAAACATGCGCGCAATCGCGAGGAGCAGGAACTGGCGCTCGGCGCCCTGCGCGCGAAATGCGACATCCTGTGGGCCATGCTCGACGCGCTCCATTTCGCCTACGTCGAGCCGGGCTGGCCGCCGCCGGGCGCGTTCGTGCCAGCGAAAGCATCGGCATGACGCCCGATCCGTCGAAGCGCCCGCGCCTCGCGCCCGGCTGCCGCCTGAACGAAAAGTCGGCGCCGTCGCGCGTCCTGCTGATGCCTGAACGCGCGCTGCGCCTCAATGGGCCGAGCCTTGAAATCGTCGAGCGCTGCGACGGCACGCGCACGGTCGCCGAGATCATCGGCGATTTGCAGAAGCTCTATTCGAAAGCCGACCCGCAAAAGGTGCAAACGGACATCCTGGAATACTTGGCCCGCCTCCACGACCAGCGCGCCCTCGATTTCGAGTAGTGCCGGCATCCCGCCGGCTCTTCGCCTTTATTTGTTCTTCGTAGGGGCGTAGCACCGCTACGCCCGGCAATATTTCCTGGCTGGTCGTTGCCCATTGGCCGCACCGTCGAAGGATCTCCCGATTGGCGTTTTTGCGCGGGTGCTTGGCAACGGGGACCCGCCTTTGTAGGGGCGTAGCACTGCTACGCCCGGCACAGTTTCTTGGCACGACGCCGGCCATTTGCTTCTGTTTGTATTGGGGCACCGGTCCCTCGGACGGGCAAACCTCTAGGCGGGATTGGGCCGATAGAGCCATTCGGACTCGTCAACGCGCGATTCCTCGGTGCGCGGCGCGTTAGCCTCGCGGAGAATCGCATCCACAACCGCCCGCCCCGGCGAAAGCGAACAAACCGGGTCTGTCGCCGCGGCATCGTGCGCCAGAAGAAACGCCTGGCACCGGCAGCCGGCGAAATCCTGCTCGCGGCGATCGCAACTGCGGCATAGCTCGGGCATCCAGTCGACGCCGCGATATTTCTGAAACGCCGCCGATTCTTCCCAAATCTGACGCAGCGGCCGTTGCTCGACATTTTCAAACGTCATCCCGGGCAGCACGTTCGCGGCGTGGCACGGCAGAACATCGCCATCCGGCTTCACGAGAATGACTTTGCGCCCCCAGCCGCCCATGCATGGTTTGGGATACTTCGCATAATAGTCGGGGACGACAAATTCGACCTTGATTCGGCCGCGCAGCCGCTCTTCCGCGATCTTCAGAATTTCCAGCGATCGGTCCAGCTGCGCGCGGGTGGGCAGCAGCCGCGCGCGATTCGCGAAGGCCCAGCCGTAATACTGCACGTGAGCGAACTCGACGCGCGCGGGCGAGATTCGTTCAGCGAGCGCGATCATGTCTTCCAGCTGATGCAGATTCCCTCGATGGATCACGAAATTGAGCGTGAGCGCGATGCGATGGCGCCTGACCCATTCCGCGACGCGAAGCTTTTGCGCGTGCGTGTTCGTGCCGGAAAAGATTCGCGCGGTTTCTTCGTTCGCGCCCTGAAAGCTGAGCTGGAAATGGTCGAGTCCTGCGGTGACGAGTTCTTCGAGACGCTTCTCATCAAGCGGCAGGCCGGACGTGATCAGGCTGGCGTAAAGTCCGGCTGCGCGGGCCGAGCGGATAATGTCCGCCAGATCGGGTCGTGCCAGCGGCTCGCCGCCGGTGAAGTCGGCTTGCAGCACGCCAAGCTCGGCGGCTTCGCGGAACACGCGCGCCCACGAGGAGGCGGAAAGCTCCCGACTGCGCGCGGTCAGCTCCAAAGGATTCGAGCAATAGACGCAGTGCAGCGGGCAGCGATGCGTAAGCTCCGCCACCAGCGCAAGCGGATTCGGGGCGCTCATCAGGATCAATCTAGCTTACGCCATCGTCGTGTCGCGCTGCACGAATTCATGCGCGTCCTTTACGAAGGACAGGGTGCGTCCACCTGTACTTTTTCTGAACGTCGTGCCGGTTTTCTTCCGCCAACAAACTCTGCTAGCGTCAGTCGAGGCAGAATTCAGCCTCGCATCCGCACGTTGCGTGCGGCCGTCCTCCTGGCGAGGGGCAGGACAGCTCTTTGACAACTGACGATCCGATCGGGATCGGCATCCCGAGCGAGTTGCCGCGGCGACGAGCCGAGGGATCTCTCCGTGCGCCCTCGGGTGAAAGCGCGGGACTTCAGTCCCGCGAAACACACCCCACATTAATCGTGGCTTCACAGTTTGCGGAAAAAGGGCGCTTTTTAGGGGGTCGGAGCTTCAGCTCCGACATAAAGGGCTGGCGCTCAATGCGCTTCAGCACCTGAGGACACTCTTCACTGCCTTTTTCCGCAGCCTGTTCAGCCACGGGTTTTGCTGCCACAAGTCACATACAAGGTGACACACCATGCAAAGTAATTTCCCGCGTAAGCCATTGAAAACAAAGAAAACGGACACCCACAAAGTGACACACTTTTTCGAGGGGGTCCGACCGGCGCCGCCAGCGCGCCGTCACCTTCGACGAAACTCAAAAACGCCAATCAGGAGATCCCTCGGCGGTGCTCGGGACAAGTTTGGCCCTCCCGGGAAACCTGTGTGTTATCTTTGACGCATTCGACTCCAACCCCTCGAGGAGGGCTGAATGTCATCGGCGTCGTCGCGCCGCACCGATCGGGTTTCGCTGACCCTTTTACTGGAAGCTTCCGGCAAGAACGCCAAAGGCGAGGAATTTAAATCTCCGGCGCGGACGCTGCTGATCAATCGCAGCGGCGCGGTGATTATCCTCGACCAGGATTTGGCGCCCGAGCAGTTCATTCATCTCCAGCGCCGCGCGCCGCACGAATCGCATCGCAAGGGGCAGGTGCGCGTGGTCGGCCAGTTCGGCCGCCAGAAGGACGGGTACCTCTACGGCATCGAAATTCCCGACCCGTCGATGGACTTGTGGGGCGTGGAATTTCCGCCGATCGCCGAGTCGACCGAAGCGGTCGCGCGCATGCTGCTCGAATGCACCTACTGCCGGAGCCGCGAAGTGGTGCACATGAACGAGCTCGAGCTGCGCGCGTTCGAAACCAATCGCGGGATCGCGCGGCATTGCAAAACCTGCGGCGTGCCGAGCATCTGGACGCAGGCGCCGCATGAGGATGAGGATAAGCTCACGCCGCGCAGGCGCCGGGGCGCCGCCGAAGCGCCCGGCGCGATTCCGGAAAGCGGCGAGCAGCGCGAACGCGAGCGCATGCGGCTGAAGACGCGCCTCACCGCCTGTATTCGCCAATCCGGTGCGGACGACGAGTTGGCCGTCTGCGAGGATATTTCGCCGATCGGCATGTGTTTCCGCAGCAAGCGCAAATACGCCGCGGACACCGCGATCGACGTGGCCGTGCCCTATTCGCCCGATGCAGCCAATATTTTTCTGCCTGCGCGCGTGGTCTACACCGAGGAAATGCCGAAAGCCGGCCTGTTCCGCCACGGCACCGAATATCGCCGCATCGGCGCCCGCACCCGCTAGCAGAGAAAGAGAAGATGAGCATCAATGCCATCCTCCAGAGGCTTGACGATGAAATCTTCTTTGCGATCCTTGACGTTGCGTTGGACATTGAGACCGAGCTGTTAATCGGCTCAAAGCCTGTCTACATCCCGATCCGTCGGGTTTACGTTCGCTATGAGGTTCTCTACCCAGCCAATTCGGTTGGCACGATGGATCGGTACTGTGAACTTCGTTGGAAGGCAGCAACATTCCTGAAGACGCACTCGTTCATCGGATCGGCGGAATATGTCGAGCAAGGTTCCCACCGCTGGGAGGGGCTTCTGGAGATCGGCGTACCAGATCCCACACGGATCTCCGACCTGCTCGTCAACCTAAGAGTCGAAGAGAATCGACGCAATCCGTCACAGAAAATGGAGGCGGACATCAGCAGTGCCACCGCGCGCATTTTTCAACTCGCAGACTCCTTTCATCGCGTTGCCTTAAAGCTCCGCACCAGGCATGCGAACCGAACACCGTTCCTCGTCAGCGATGAATACGATGTTCAGGATCTGATGGCGGCCTTACTTGAAACCCGATTCGGGGATGTTCGTCGCGAAGAGTGGGGGCCGAGCTACGCCGGCGGTTCAACTCGAGTGGATTTTCTGCTGAAAGATGAGTCGGTTCTCTTGGAAGCGAAAATGACGCGTGATGGCCTTAGTGACAGGAAGCTGGGGGACGAACTTATTATCGACATCGCCCACTATCAGCAGCAGCGGCCGGACTGCAAGGCTCTTGTGTGCTTCGTCTATGATCCAGACCATCGCCTAAAGAACCCTCAAGGCTTGGAGAATGATCTCTCGAGACGCCACGAGCAGCTCGATGTTCGCGTGCTGATTCGCCCAAAATCCTAAACTAGTCGGTCGCCAGGCCGGTCACATGGACTAGCCTACGGCGACGGGGGCGCGCTCGGGGGTGCGGCGGGCGTGGCTCATTGAGGTGACTTTCCAGTTGTACTGGTCCCCGAATGATCAGGTCATCTGTCTATCCCTCGTATTCTGTTGTCAGGGTCGAGCATACCAATCAGTACTCTCGCAACCTTGCGATCGGATAGGCGATCGTCGCATGGAACTTTAGGGTTGTTCCGCTCGGTACAGGGATGACTAGCCCGGAGCTGCGGATCTTGGGCACTATTAGGCTGGGCAAGAAGGCGATGAAGAGTGTCCTCAGGCGCTAAAGCGCGTTAGATCCAAAGGCTCCATGTCGGAGCTGAAGCTCCGACCCCCTAAAGAGCACCGTCTTTCGAGGACGCGACGCCAAGGAAGTGCGCCGGGCACGATATATCGTGCCCCTACGAAGGCAAAACCGCCAATCGGGAGATTGGCGATCCCAGGGTGCTACACGGAGACCGGGGTGCGCTCGCGGGTGCGGCGGGAGTAGTAGTGCATGGAAATGTTGAGGTAGACGTTGCCGTGAGGAGTTTCGAAGCAGAGGATCGTTGCTTCGGAATCCTGGCCGGCTTTGGCGCACTGCTCTTCGGTCAGAAGGGCGGGCGGGAAAACTTTGAAGGTGAAGCCGCGATCGTTGAGCAGTGTGACGGCGTTGCCGATCACCATGTTGGCGAGCTCGCAGACGGCCTCCGGAGCGAGCGATTCGTTGGGATCGGCTTCGCCTCCGGCGAGATAGCCGGCCACTTTCGCGGCGGCCGTGGGCTCCATATCGAGAATGATGCGGCCCTCGATCTGGCCCTTGAAGGTGACCTCGGCGGCGAGGCCTTTCTTGCGATAGCCTTCCTCTTCCATGACGAGGTCCGCGATCTTCGCGGGCTCCTGCATCATTTCGGCGAGCACGGTATCGAGCGAGCCGACAAACGGCTGGATCAAGTCCATCTTCATCGCGTTTTCCCCTCCGTCACCGGGATGTCGGGCGGCGCGGTGACGCCGTCGTCATTCAGCACGTAGCGGATGATTTCGTAGAGGGCATCGGGCTTCACGGGCTTCTGGACGAAATGCCGCGCGCCCTTCTGGAGCGCGGCGAGAATATTGTCCTGGTAGCCGACGGACGAAACCATGACGACGCGCGCGTCGGGATGCTCCTGCACGATGCGCTCGACGGCCTCGATGCCCTCCATCTGCGGCATGGTGATGTCCATGAGCACGATGTCGGGCTTGGTGCGCGCGTACTCGGTGATCGCCGTGCAGCCGTCGCCGGCCTCGCCCGCGAGCTTCCCGCCGAACGACTCGATCATCTTCGCGAGGCTTTTGCGTGCGAAGACCGAGTCGTCCACGATGAGATAGCGGACCGGCTGGCTGTCTTTTCGGGTCAATGCTTCGAACTGTTTCATGACGATCTCCTTCGGGAACCGCTATCTCCGGCGCCCACTCCGCTGGGAACATCTGATGGTTCGGCGGAGCGCTCGGGAAGAACTTTTGATTGCAGCATTCCTGCGAGTGCGGAAAGCGAAACGACGCGGCTGGTGAAGCCGCGCGAGATGGCGGATTTCGGCATGCTGTCGACGACGCACGTGTCCGGGCTTTGCGCGATGGTGAAGCCGCCCGCGGCCTGGATCGCGCCCATGCCGGCGGCGCCGTCCTCGCCCATGCCGGTCATCAGCACGGCGATGGCTTTGTTGCGGAAGTGCTGCGCCACGGAATGGAAGAGAACATCGACCGACGGCCGGTGGCCGTTGACGCGCGGCTGGTCGACGAGAATGGCGACGTCGCCATGCTCCATGTGGCAGACCTTCATGTGGCGATTGCCGGGGCAGACCAGCGCGCGGCCGGCCAGGAGCAGATCGCCCGACTGCGCTTCTTTGACTTCGATCGCGGATGATTCATCGAGCCGGCGCGCGAACATGTCCGTGAACCCTTCCGGCATGTGCTGCACCACGAGGATGCAGCCGGGGAAATCTTCGGGAATCTGCGAGAAAAGATATTGCAGCGCGTTCGGGCCGCCGGTGGAAATGCCGATCGCGACGATCTTCGACGGGCTAGCGTAGCTGCGCCGGGGAATTGCGCCGCGGCTTCCGGTGCGTCGGCGGCATGGTGATGATCATCTTCGGCGCGCCGGAAGAAGCAGCGACTTTGATTTTCAGCGCCAGCTCGGAGGCGATCTGCTGGAGGCGGCCGGAAGCGGCGTCCTGCGGCTTGGTGACGAAATCGAATGCGCCGAGCGAGAGAGCTTTCAGAGTGAGAGAAGCGCCTTCCTCGGTGTGCGCGCTGACGACGATCACGGGAACGTGATGCTTGCGCGTGATTTCGCGCAGCATTTCGATGCCGTCCATGCGCGGCATGTCGAGGTCGAGCGTGACCACGTGCGGGCGCAGCTCCTGAATCTTGCGGAGGCCGATGAGACCGTCCATCGCCGTGCCCACCACTTCGATCGTGGCATCGCTCAGCAGGATTTGCGGGATGAGCTTCCGCATCAGCGCGGAATCGTCCACAACGAGCACGCGGATTTTTTCACTCATGCGATCGCTCCCACCGCCGGAATGCGGGACAGATGCGACACGACCGCGGGCACGTTGAGAATCAACACGACGGTTCCATCACCGAGAATGGAGGCGCCGCTGATGATCGGCGAGGTGATCAGCTGATCTTCGAGCGCCTTGATGACGAGCTCTTCTTCGCCCATCAGGCTATCGACCGCGAGGCCGAACCTGCGGCCGCCGGTGCCGATGACGATCACGAAGATGCGCTTGCCGTGCTCGCCGCCCGCGAGTTTCAGATCGAGCCGATCGAGGCGCACGAGAGTGAGGACCTGCTCGCGCAGTTGGAACACCTCGTGGTCGTCGATGCGGTGAATGCCCTGTTCGGTGATGCGGGTGATTTCGGCGACGGACGCGAGCGGCACGGCGTAAAGGCGGCCGTGGACGCGGAAGAGCAGCGCGCGGATGCTCGCGAGCGTCAGCGGAACGAGCAGGCGGAAGGTAGTGCCGCGGCCGGGCGTGCTTTCGAGCTCCACGGTGCCTTTCAGCGCTTCGAGCGAGGACTTGACCACGTCGAGGCCAACGCCGCGGCCGGAAATTTCCGTGACCTCGTCGGCGGTGCTGAGCCCGGGCGCGAAAACCAGCTGAAGGCTTTCGAGATCGTTGAGCTGCGCAGCCGCTTCGGCGGTGATAATTCCGCGCTCGATGGCGCGACGAACGATTTTGTTGCGGTCGAGGCCCTTGCCGTCGTCGGAAACTTCGATCACCACCTGATCGCCGTCGTGGTAGGCGTTGAGGCGGATCGTGCCGCGCGGGGATTTGCCCGCGGCCTGGCGCTCGGCGCCCGTTTCGATGCCGTGGTCGGCGGCATTGCGCACCAGATGCGCCAGCGGATCGGCGAGCGCGTCGAGGATGCTCTTGTCGAGGTCGGTGGTTTGCCCCGCGAGCTCGATCGAGATGTCTTTGTTGCGCAGGCGCGCGACGTCGCGAACGATCCGGGGAAAGCGCCGGAAAAGCTGCTCGACCGGCACCATGCGAATCTTCATCACGGATTTTTGCAGTTCGTTGAGGACGCGCGATTGAAAGCCGAGCGCGTCGGCGAGCTTGCCGCGGAGGGGATCTTTCGAATGGCGGCGCTCGAATTCGGTCATGGCCCGCTGCAGCATCGACTTGCCGATGATCATTTCGCCGACCAGGTTCATCACTGTGTCGATGCGGTTGGCGTCGACGCGCAGCATATTTTCGGAGGCGGCGTGCGCCATGCCGGCCGCGGAGGAGTGTTCGTGCGATTCGTCGTCGTCGGCCGTGCGATCGAGCACGGTTGCGGGTACGGCGGGAGCTGCGGGCGTCGCGGGCACGGAAGGTTTTACGGCGGCCGATATCGCCTTCGCTTCCGATTCGATCAGGATTTCGAGCAGATCGCGCGGCGGAGTTTGCAGCACGGGCGCGCGCTCCACGGTAATAGCCGACACCACCGACGGAACCTGGCAGCGCTTGCGGATCCAGTCAGCAGTCTTGGTGGTCGAAAGCGCGGCTTGAATCGAGCGGCAGTCGTCGGAGCTGCTTTCCGGACGCAGCGCCAAAATTCTGCCGGCGGCTTCGAGCGATTTGCGCGCCAGCTCGAAAGCGGCGGCGGGCAGCAGCGCCTCGGGATCGAGCTGCATCGCGATGTTGTAAACGTTTTCGCCGCGACGCAGCGCCTCGACGATCATCAGGCGCTCGTATTCGGTCCATTCGAATGTCGTTTCCGCGGGCGCGTTCTGCTCCTGCGCGGCAGGTTTGTTGAGCAGACGGCTGATGTACTCCTTCAGCGCGCCGCCGGCGGGTGGTTGCAGATTGCTGCGGTACGCGGCGAGCATTTCGTGGAACGTGTCCGCGGCGGTGAGAATCACTTCCGCGATCAAGCCGGCGTTCTGCTTGGCGAGCTCCGGCGTGAGCACGTCTTCCAGATCGTGCGCCAGCTCGCTCAACTCGCGATAGCCGCACGCGGCCGAATCACCCTTGAGCGTGTGCACCGCGCGGCGGACATGCCGCAGCTGCTCGACGTCGCCCGGACGCTCCTCGAGCGCCAGCCCCGCTTCGTTCATGCCCTGGAGAATTTCCTGGGCGCTCTCGAAGAAAAGGTCGCGCAGCTCGGAAGCCTGCTCGTCGGAGGGAAAGCTCACTGCGCCCCCTCGAGCCGCTGATACACGGTCGCGTTGTTTTCGTGAATCATGTGGAATTTCGTGGTCAGGCCGAAAAGGCTTTCCGCATGCCCGACGAACAGGTAGCCGTCGGGATTCAGGCAGCGGTGAAACTTGTCGATCAGCCGCTTCTGCTCGGCTTCGTCGAAATAGATCATCACGTTGCGGCAGAAAATCACGTCGTTGTGCTGCGGCAGGTATTCGGTCTTCAGATTGTGAAAGTCGAATTGGACCAGGGCCTTCAGCGCGGCCTTGATCGCGTATTTGTCGCCGACTTTGTCGAAATAGCGCAGCCGCGTGGAGTAATCGACGGTCTCCATTTGAGTTTCGCTGTAGACGCCCTGCTGCGCCGTGAGCAGCGCGGAATAATTAATGTCCGACGCGATGATCTCGACCTTCCACGGCGGCGGGATCAGAGGCTTCGGCGTGGGCATGTCGAACGGCAGCGGATTGCGCAGGTAGTAGTAAGCCAGCGCGTCGCAGACGATCATCGCCAGCGTGTACGGCTCCTGCCCGGTCGAGCATCCCGCGCTCCAGATGCGCAGCGACCAGTCGCGCCGGTCCTGCTTGTGCTTCAGAATTTCCTCGAGCACCTTTTTCTGAAATAGGTCGAGCTGCGGGCGGATGCGGAAGAAGCTGGTCTCGTTGACCGTGAGATTTTCCAGCAGCGCGGTGAGCTCTTTCTTGCCCTCGCGGCTGGTGAGCAGGCGGTAGTAGCTGTAAAACGAATCGAGCTGGCAGGCCTTGATGCGCCGCTGCAAGCGGTCGCGGAGGAAATGCGTGCGGCGCTCGTCGAAATACATGCCGCACTCCTGGTAGACCAGCGTTTGCAGAAGCTTCAATTCCGGTTCGGTCAGCGGAACCTGCGTGGTAAGCGTCGTTGTCGACATGCGTTCCTCGGTGTTCGTCCTGGGCCCGGCCTGTTACTTCCGTCGCGTGGCAGCGCCGACGGGCTCGGCGACCAATTCCGCGGCTTCCTCGATTCGTTGCAGCTCTCCCCGTTGCAAAATCTTGTTCAGATCGAGCAGGATCACCAGGCGTCCCTTCAGCTTCCCCACGCCGGTGATGTAGTTCAGTTCGCCTTCCTTGAAAACATTGTGCGGCTCTTCGATTTCCGACGGCGGAATCCGCAGCACTTCGGACGCGGAGTTCACCAGCAGCCCGATGGCGCGCGTTTCCACTTCCACGACCACGATGCGGTTCGTCTTGTGCGGCTCGAACGTCTTTTCGCCGAAGCGCTTGCGCAGATCGACGACGGGAATGATTCGCCCGCGAAGATTGATCACGCCCTCGATGTAGTCCGGCGCGTTCGGCACGGACGTGATCTCCGGCACGCGAACGATCTCGCGCACGAGTTCAATCGGCAAGCCGAACGTCTCGCGCCCGATTCGAAATCCGACGACCTGGAGTTCCTTGTCCATGTAGGTGTGGGTTCTTAGGACCGCGCCAATTCGGCGTATTCCGGCTGCGCGTGGCGATCGGACGGCGAGCGCCGTTGCCCATACCGGTGATCCGAGTAGCCTTCCTCGAGCGCGAATCGATCCATCGACTCGAGCAGGTTGCGCGAGAGCTTGGACATCTGCTCGGCGGCCGCAGCGAGTTCGGTCGAGCTGGATGTCGATTGCTGCACCAGCTCGCGCATTCGCTCCATCGAGCGAACCACGGCTTGCGCGCCAGAGGCCTGCTCTTCAACCGACGACGTGATCTCCTGCGTGATTTCGGTCAGCCGGTTCGTGGCCTTGGCAATCTGCGCCGAGCCGCTGGACTGCTCCATGGTGGCCTGGCCGATTTCCTGCGAGAACTTGTAGACTTCCGAAACCACGTCGGAAATCTTGTCGAGCGCCAGGCTGAGGTCCTTGTTCAGCACGAGGCCTTCCTGGACCATGGTCGTGCTCTTGTCCATGTTCTCGACCGCTTCGCGCGCTTCCTTCTGAATTCCCTGAATCAGTTCGGAAATTTCCTTCGTGGACTGCGTGGACTTTTCCGCGAGCTTGCGAACTTCCTCGGCCACCACGGCGAATCCGAGCCCGTGTTCTCCGGCGCGCGCCGCTTCGATCGCGGCGTTGAGAGCGAGCAGGTTGGTCTGCTCGGCCAGATCGTCGATCACCTCGATGATCTTGCCGATGTCGTCCGCGCGACGGCCGAGCACGTCGATGATTTCCGCCGAAGCCTGAATGGCGTGGCTCGTGCGGTTGAGGCCTTCGGTGGCCTTGTCCATCGTGGCCATGCCCGTGCGCGCCTCTTCGCGCGAACGGTGAGAAATATCCACCAGCATCTTGGCCGTATCCGCCACGCGCTGGATCGACGCCACCATCTGATCGATCGAGGAAGACGTTTCCGCCACGCTGGACGCTTGCACCTGCGTGTTCTTCACCACGTTCTGCACGTTGACGCTCATCTCGTGCATGGTGCTGGTCACTTCGTCGATCGCCGAAGCCGCCTGCACGCTCACCTTCGCCGATTCGTCCGAGGCGCTGGCCATCTGTCCGGCCCCGCTCGCGACCTGCGAGGCGCTGTCGCGCACCTGGCGCACCAGCTCGCGCAAGCCCTGGGTCATGCGCGAGAAAGCCTTGGCCATGGTGTCCTGCTGCGACCGAGGCTGCACGGTCACGAACAGCTGCCCTTCGGCAATCGCCGCGGACACGCCGGCCATTTCCTTCAGGTGCACGATCATGTTGTTGAAGTTTTCGGCGAGCTGGCCCACTTCGTCGTCGCGATGAATGTCGATCGTTTGATCCAGGTCGCCTGATGTGCCGATCTTGTGCGCCACTTCGATCAGGTGGTTCACCGGGTCTTTGATCGACTTCGCCGTTTTGTAAGCGACGAATCCGCCGAACAGAAGGCCGGCGAACGTGCCCAGCGCCATGATGATGGTGCTGATCATCAATGTCGAAGAAGAAGACGCGTTGGAATCGTCCTGCGCCTTGTGAACGGCCTGGTTGGCCTGATCCAGGATCGTTCCCGAGCGGTTGATCCAGGACGCGGGATCGTGCTGCAAGTAGAAAATTTGCAAATCGGAGACGGTCGTATCGCCGGAATCGACCGAATGCCGCTTGGCGATCATCTCTTTCGCGAAATTCTCGGCCCAGCCGCGCTCGTTGTCCTCCACCTGCGAAAGCGAGGAACGCAAGCTCGCGTCGTTCGCCTTGGACTCGCCCTGTTTCAGCAGATCCTGCAGCTCCGCAATGCCCTTGTTGGTTTTTTCCTCGTCGCGCAGGTCGCCGCTCAGCAGGTAGTTGCCGAGCGAGAGCCGGTTCTCAATCATCTTGTAGCGAATGCCTTCGATCGTCTGCACGTCCGAAAGCGTTGCGGCCACCGCCGAGCGCGTGGCGTACTGGCGGATCACACTGTAGATGTTGATCACGAACAGAAACAATATGACCGCCAGGATGGCGCCGAACCCCCAGTACAGCTTCTTGCCGATCGTCATTGTAAAAAGCCTCCGCTCCCCTGCCGATCCGATGTCGCCCTGCGCCCTAATGCGCAGCCCCTTGCTACTCTTGTCCGTTGAATGTGAACTCGACGACTTCCGTGGTTTCCTTCGCGGCTGGTTCGAAGTGCCACTTCTTGATCGCCTCGAGCGCGGCGTTCACCAGCAGCGGGCTGCCGCCCACCACGTGCGTGGATACCACGTGCCCGTCCGCCGCGACCGTGGCTTCGATCTTCACCTTGCCGGTCACGTTCATCTGCTTGGCCAGCGGCGGATACTCCGGCGTCACGCGGACGCGGACCTTGCGCTTAGCCGCATCGGCCGCGCTGTCCTGCGCCGACGCCTTGTGCGGCATGATCGCCGCGCCGCCCAGAACCAGTGCCAATCCAATCGAGATCAGTATGACTTTCAGCTTCACGGTATATCCTCCGAGAGACCCACGACCCCGGCGTCAGAAAATGCACGGGTAATGCCATGAGCCGGAATGGCAGTCGGTCCGTCCGCGAATTCGCAACCTCCCTTTTAGTCGATTGATTAGAAAGCAGTTGCGGGGATGGGGCGATCGCCCGACGAACGGAAGGCCTGGCGGAAATGTCTCAAACGGCGGGGGACGCGCCGCTGGCGGTCTCAGGTTGCGACGCGAGACGGATTGTCCGATACGCAACACGCCCCGGCGCTTCGATTGACTCAAATTGAGATCACACCGTAACGTCTTTACTTGTATAGGCGAAGCGCGCGCACCCCTATCACCTCATGCGTGCACTAAAGAAGATCCGCGAAGTCCCGTCTCGTCTCGACGGCTCATTTGAGAGCCTGCTGGCCCAGTTCTCCGCCACCACGCTGGAGCTGAATCCGTCCGTCGGCACCGCCGAGTTTGCGCGGCGGCTGACGACGCGTGCCTCCGAAATGCTCGGCGCGCGAGCGGTCGTGCTGGCGCTGGGCCGTGGACCAGAATGGGAAATCGCCGCGCTCACCGGCCCCGCTCAGCGCTGGGACATCTCCGTTGAGGACAGGCTGGCGCACGTGCTCGGCGACCAGGGGGCCGTGCCGTCGTCCGCGCTGCGATTCGGAACCGGCACGATGCTGTTGGGACGCGAGCTGGCCGAAGCCCTTGGCTGGCGCGACCTGGTTCTGGTTCGGCTCACGGAAAGCGAAGGCGAGCTGCTTGGCGTGCTCTGCCTGGTGGATCTCGGCCGCGAGCTTTCCGCCACGGAGTGCCAGCTTCTGGAAGCTCTCGCGAGCCATGCGTCGGTCGCGCTGGAAAATGTGCGGCTGTTCTCTCGCGTGGAGCGCTCGCGCAAGCAGTGGGTCGAGGATTTCGACGCCATCACCGATTTCATCGTGGTGCACGATCATGCCGGCCGCGTCCTGCGATTGAATCGCGCGCTCGCGGACTTGCTGAAGATGGCGCCGGTCGAAGCCGTTGGGCACGATATCGGCAAGCTCGAAATTTTGGCGTCGCCCGTTCAGCCGGGAAAGTGTCCTTTCTGCCGCAACACGCGCGCCGCGCTCGAAGAGTTCATTTATTCAGCGGCCGGGCGCACCTATCTCGTTTCCACGTCGCGCATTCACGCTGGAGAAGAAGACGAAGGCCGCACGATTCACGTCCTGAAGGACATCACCGACCGCCGCGAAGCCGAGCGCCACTATCGCCGCGAGCGCGATTTCAATCGCAACATTTTGAATAACACGCAGAGCATGATCCTCGTGCTCGACACCGTGGGCCTGGTCAGCTACGCGAACCGCCGCTGTTTCGAGGCCGGTTATCGCGAACAGGATCTGCTTGGTCGGCCGCTGGTTGAAATGGTTCCGCAGGCGCGGCGCCCGACCCTGGCCGACGCGTTGCAACGCGCGCTGGAAGGCAACGCGGTCGAGAATCTCGAGCTGCCGGTCTTTCGCGGCAACGGTACGGCGGGACACTTTTCCATCAGCCTCAGCCCCATGCGCGACGAAGAGGGCCACATCAACAGCGTCGTGGTGGTGATGGCGGACATCACGGATGCCGCCGACCTCCAGGCGAAATTGATGCACACGGAAAAAATGGCCGCGCTCGGCCAACTCGTCTCCGGCGTGGCGCACGAAGTGAACAACCCGCTCGCGGCGATCGTGGGATTCACCGATTTGCTGCTGGAAAATCCGCAAATTCCGGACGAAGCAAGAGAGGAGCTGCGCGTGATCCTGCAGGAAGCGCAGCGCACGCGCGTGATCGTGCAGAACCTGCTCAGCTTTGCGCGGCACATGCCCGCGCAACACGAGCCGGTTCGCGTGAACAGCGTGCTGCGGCAGACGCTTCAGCTTCGCTCCTACGATTTCGCGAATCATGGCGTGCAGATGGCGGAACGCTACGCCGAAGAATTGCCGCTGACGATCGGAGACTCGCACCAGCTCCAGCAGGTTTTCCTGAACATCCTCAACAACGCCTACGACGCGATTCAGGAAGTTCGCCGCCCGGGTAAGATCGACGTCTCCACGTCGTGCCTCGGCGGCCAGATCGAAATCGCGTTTCGCGACAACGGTCCCGGCATCTCGCATCCCGAACGCATCTTCGATCCGTTTTTCACCACGAAGGAAGTCGGCAAGGGCACCGGCCTCGGCCTGAGCATCTGCTACGGCATCATTCACGCGCATCGCGGCGAAATCGTCGCGCGAAACAATCCCGACGGCATTGGCTGCACGTTTTTCGTGCGCCTGCCGATGGCCCCGCAAAATGCGGAATTGGTGGTCGCGGAGAGCGCGCCATGACGCCCGCCAATACCGCTGCGTCCGCAACCAGGCCCCGCATCCTGGTTATCGAAGACGAGCCGTCCGTCGCCGCGTTCATGCGCACGGCGCTCGAGCGGCGCGGTTACGACGTGATGGCGTCCACATCGGCAGCGGAGGGTTTGCGTTTGCTGGCCACGAATGAGTTTCGCGGCGTTGTTTCGGATTTTCGGACACCCGGCGGAATCAACGGCGCGGACCTGCACGATTGGGTGCGCCGCCACCGGCCGGAGCTGGCCTCGCGCATCGTCTTCATCACCGGCGATACCGCCAGCCCCGAAACTGTCGCGCTTTTGCAGCAGGACGGAACACCGTGCGTTGAAAAACCCTTCCGCGTTCACGAACTGATGGCCGCGGTCGAGAAAACCATAGGTAAACCATGAAGGATGAATCGCGACTCCGGTTTTTGATCGTGGACGATGAACAAAGCATTCGCCGGCTGTGCATGACTGTCGGCCAGGGCCTGAATTTTGTCTGCACCGAAGCGGAGACGGCCGAAGCCGCGCTCGCCTCGATTGAGACCGAGCCGCCCGATGTGGTTGTGACGGATCTCAAGCTGCCGAGCCTTTCCGGTACGGACCTCCTGCGAAAGATCAAAGAGCTGCTGCCGCGCACGGAAGTGGCGATCATGACCGGCCACGGCTCGATCGAATCGGCCGTCGAAGCCATGCGTCAGGGTGCGTACGATTACATCGAGAAGCCGTTTCGCGTGGAGCGGTTGCGCCAGCTGCTCCAGCGCATGGCGGAAAAAGTCCGGTTGGTCACCGAAAATCAATTCCTGCGCGAGCGCGTGGACGCCGAAACGCATCTGGACGGCATCACCGGCACGTCCGCGAAAATTCAGGACGTGCTGCGCATGGTTTCGCGGCTCAAGGACATTCGCACGCCCGTGCTCGTCACCGGAGAAAGCGGCACGGGCAAGGAGTTGGTCGCGCGTGCGATTCATTTCCGCGGGCCGCTCGCGCCGATGCCGTTCGTTGCCGTCGATTGCGGCTCGTTGGTGCCGACGCTGATGGAAAGCGAACTGTTCGGCCATGAAAAAGGCGCGTTCACCGGCGCGCTGAAGGCAAAAGCCGGGCTTTTTCAGGCCGCCAACGGCGGGACAATTTTCCTAGATGAAATAGGCGAGCTGCCTCTCGAGCTGCAGGCGAAATTGCTGCGCGTGCTTCAGGAAAAAGAAGTTCGCCCGGTCGGGAGCAACGAAAAGATCGCCGTGGATGTCCGCGTGATCGCCGCGACGAATCGCGATCTCGAGGCCGCCTATCGCGCCGGAGCGTTCCGCAAGGATCTGTATTTCCGCCTGAATGTCGTCACCGTTCATCTGCCGAGCCTGCGCGAGCGCCGGTCCGACATTCCGCAGCTCGTCCACAGCTTCCTCGACCGCTACGCGCCCGGTGAAAATATTCAGGTCGCGCCCGGCGCAATGAAATGCTTCCTGCAGTACGAGTGGCCGGGCAACGTGCGCGAGCTGGAAAACTGCATCGCGCGCGCCATCGCGCTCGGCGACCATCGCACCATCGACGTCGGAGATTTGCCGCCAGCGATCCGCGGTTCGGAAGACGCGCGCCCGTCGCGCGAGGATTCCTCCGATCTTTCGACCACCGCGCTTGCCGATCTCGAGCGCATGACCATCCTGCGCGTCTTCGAGCAGGCCGGCGGCGACAAAGTTCTCGCCGGGAAAATGCTCGGCATCAGCCGCGCCACGCTGTATCGCAAATTGAAGCGCTACAATATTCCGCTCCGCGCTGCGCAGAATGCGCAAAAAGAAGCGGGAGAATTGGTCGCTGCGGCGTCTTAAATCGGCGCTTCATCGTCCATTCTGCGCGAATAAACCCGCACCCGCGGGCACGGGATTCACGCCTTCGCGTGAGACGGCTTCTGTGTCAGGCTGAGACATTCTCCCAGTTGCGGCGACTCTACGCTCTTCGCCCTGCCTCTAACCAGCAGTAATCGCAGTACTTAGATTTTCCCTGGCTGGCCCGTCTTTGGCTCCCCTCGTGCAATCGTCAAGGCGCCAGCTTTCCGTCCGATCTAGATTATGAGTGTCCGTGTGCGGCGGAAGCGGCCTATGAGAGGAATGCCTTGCCGATGGGTGCGGAAGTAGCAGCGATGTCAGCAGCAGTCGCGGAACAGAGTTGCGTCGAAAAACTCGCGCAGCTTTTCCCCAACGTTTCGCCGGTCCGGATTCCGGTGCGCGTGAGCACCGTGGTGATGAACGGGCGCCGGCGGCTCCAGGAACAGACCGTGATCGAGTTCGGCACCGCGCACGAGGTTCTTTTTTCGTCGACGCTGCCGCTGGAATTCGAAGACCAGGTTCGCGTGGAAAATTCCGACGGATCGCTCGACACCAGAGCGACCGTGGTTGCCGTGCGCTACCACGGCGGCCGCAAGGCCGTCGCGGTGCGATTCGTGAGCGAAGTCGGGAATTGGATCATCAAACCATGACCCCCAAAACACCCAGCATGACGACGTTGAGCATTCCGCGCCCGGAGACCAACGCGGGCAGCCCCGGTCCGGCCGATTTCGCTTCGCAGTGGCAGGAAGCGCGGCTCGTCTATCCGATCTACGCCGCGCTTGCCAAGCAATTCGAACTCGCGCCTCTGCCATACGCTTTGGACAAGACTCCGCCCGAGCGGCCCACACGGGAATCGTTCGACGGCCTCTTGAAATGGCTCGCCGCGATCGACCAGAAATCGCTGGCCTACCAGATTCGCCAGTTGCCCCCGCACATCGTGAACGGCAGCGAGGAGGGCCTGCGCGCGCTGATTCATCGCCAGCTGAAGAAAGCGGACAAGACGAACGCCGACCGCGACAAGATCGACTTGCTGCTCGTGCAATATTTCGCCATGTGCGCCTCCGAGGAGCTGGTGCACAAGGAAATCGCGCTAGAAGACGTCGCCCGCGTTTTGCAGCCCGTGCTCTCCGAGGCCGACCCGACGCCGCTGGAATGGTGCGAGCCGCTCGACAAGATTCTGGAAAAGAGCAGACTGTGCAACAGCCTGCGCGACATGATGGAGGAAGGCCTGCTCGAAAAGGGCCGCCTGCTGAAGGACGAAGCCGGGCCGATGTTTTACGATCCGGCGGCGCTGGTGGCTTTCTGCCGGTTCAATTTCCTGCTGCGGCGCGCGTTCATCCGCACGCTCCACGCGGATTTGAGCGCCGTGCGCGGCGCGCTCGATTCGCTCGAAGCGAAGGGCGTGAAAACGGTCGATTGCCGCCGCGCGGGATTTTCCGCCGCGGAAACCACCCTACAGCTTCGCTATTTCTGCGAAAACTGGCGCCAGCCGTTCCAGAAGGACTACACCGAAAATTCCGTGCGGCACTCGTTCGAGCAGCTTTTGAACATGCGCGCGGACCTCGAAGACGCGCTGGGACGCAAGCCATCGCAGTCGCCCGCAAAGCCGGAGCCCGCGCTGAAATCGCCCACCGTCGGCGGCCTGGCCGCGCATCACGATGACGACATGCTGGCGATGATGAGCTCGACTCCCACCGACATGCTCAACGCTCCCGCGTTCGAGCCGGCTCTGTCGAAGAAGGAACAGGCCGTGCGCGACGAGGTGATGGAAGCCGAAGCGCGCGCGCAGGAGCAGGCAGCAGCCGCGCAGGCCGCGCCGGCTCAGCCCGCGAAACCGGCGGTGGATGTTCCCGCTACGCCAACAGCCGCCGCGGAAGCGGAAAAGTGCATGGAAGCGATCTGGGAGCAGCTGATCGCCGTGCCGCTGTCGCGCGGCCGCTCGATGTCGACCGTGGTCTTGCAGGATACGAAGGTGCTGCTCTCGTCGTGGGAAGTCGCCGCGTTCGTCGAAAAGGGGAGCCAGGAATCGGAGGATTTGCGCCGCGCCGTCGTGGCCCGCGCCCTGCTGGCTCTCGCGAGCGACAAGCGCAAGCGCAGCGGCGAAGAGCGGGCGCTTGCATCGGCGCTCGCGCTCGCGCGTACCGAGGTTTCCTATTTCCAGGGCCGCGTCGAGCAGGCCAAGAAATCCAAGAACACGGAAGCCGCGGTCAACCTGGGCATCAGTACGAAGCGCCTGCTTTCGTGCATTGAAGAGGCGGAAACACTTCAGTCGTAAGCCGCGCAAAGGAGTTGTGAAAACGTTGCTTCCCTCGAGCGTCCTGATCGTTTCGGACGACACCGAATTCGCGCGCACCCTCACCGCGCGCTGGCAGGCGGAGCGGCACGTTCCGGAAATCACGATCGCGACCGGCAGCGTGTGGCATCCCGCGAGCGCCTCAAATCACGACCTCATCATCATCGGTCCACTGCGGGAAACGAGTCCCGGCGCCATTCTCGCCGCCGCGAATGCCTCGCCCCGCACGGCGGCAATCTATTTCGGCGAAGAAGAAAGAAATATCGCGCAGTTGCGCGCCGAATACCCGCATCTGCTGGTCGTGCCGCGGACGGACGGCTGGGCGGGCACGCTGATTCTTGTCGCGATCGAAGCGCTACGGCGCGTCGAAGCGAACCAGCGCGCGCAGCGCGCCGAAGCATTGGCGCTGGCGGCGCAGGGCCACGCCACGCTGGGCCGCTACATGCTCGAAATGCGCCCGAGCGTTAACAACGCGCTCACCTCCGTGCTGGGCAACGCGGACCTGCTCCTGCTCGAGCCGGGTCACGCTTCCGCCGAGAGCCGCGAGCAGACTCGAGACCATCCACACGATGGCCCTGCGGCTCGAACGAAATCATGCAGCGATTCTCATCGCTCGCCGCCGAGATGCGGGCCGGTGAGAAAGAATCTCAAGCTGAGACGCAGCCGGCATCTTACACGCTGGCCACGCGGCCATGACCTGCGGCGCCGCCCGCGTAACCTGCACGAAATACAACCGGTTGCAAATATCACGCGGGTTCGAAACCAGCTGCGACAGGTGGCGCGCGAGTTGCAATTATTTCGTTGGGGATTCACGCGCGGAGGTGTGGACGTGGTGATGAAAGTCCTGGTAGTGGACGACTCGCAGGCGGAAACCCGCCTGCTTCAATCCGTTTTGCAGCAGGCCGGTTTTCATTCGGTGGCCATCAACGACCCGACTCGGGTCGAGGAAAAAATCGAGGAGGAGCGGCCCAACGTAATCCTGCTCGACGTGGTGATGCCGCAGCGCAACGGCTTCCAGGTCTGCCGCGACCTGAAGAGCCAGGAGACGTACGCAAAGATTCCCGTAATTCTGGTGACGTCGAAGACCGCGCCGAGCGACCGCTATTGGGGCGAGCAGCAAGGCGCGAACGGCTACGTCGCCAAGCCGTTCACGGCCGATGAGCTGATCAGCGCCGTGAAGAGGTTTGCCTGATGGCATTCGAGCAGGAAAACGGAGCGCTCGCTCTGGGGTTCGACACCGGCGAGTTCCTCGAAAGCGAAATTGCGCCCGAGGAGCGCCGGCCCGAGCGGCAGTACTGCGTGTTTCGCGCGGGGCGCGAGCGTTTCTGCCTGAACGTGCTCGAAGTCGAGGAAGTGGTGGACTGGCCGATCGTGACGCGGATCCCGCTGGCGCCCGCGTTCCTGATGGGCGTTTTCAATTTGCGCGGCACCATCGTGCCGCTGATGGACATCGCGTTTACCGAAGGCCGCCGCCCGGGACTGCTGCCGAAGCACGTGGTGGTGGCGGCGATCAAAGGCGACGCGCAGCGCGACGATTTGCGCGTGGGCATCGCCGCGGACGAGGTGATCGGGACATTTTCGGCCGCCGAAGACGCGCTGCTCGATCAGGCGCCGGCGGAAGTGCCGCACTGCCGCGGCATGTTGCGGCATGAGGACCGGCTGGCGCTGGTTGTCGATCTGCGGAGGCTTACCGAAGTGTTTCCGGTGCCGGTGATTTGAATTTGCGGTGTTTGCGGCGGTAGCGGCTCGGCGAAGAGTTTGCATTTGGCAATTTTGGGGCTGGTGATTTTCGAATGCCGCGCTCATGGCAAGAGCGCCTAGGTCTTGGGAGGAAGTCATGAAAGCTCGTTTGAGTTCGACAATCTGGATGCTGGTCTTCGGGACCGGCGTGGCGCTGCTCGGCGTTCTCGGGCTGGCGTACCACGCGGGCAAGGAGTCGGGCGGGGTCGCCCTGGCCGACGCTCCGTCGCTGCCCTCGAGCGCGAGCGCGCCGCTTTTCGCCGCCTTCGCCCTGGCGATCGTCGCCGCGCTGCTCATGGTGTTCGTGCTGAGCAAGCGCGTGCTCAAGCCGGTCGGCGAGCTGGCGCGATTTTCCGAGCGCCTGGTCGCGGGTGACGCCCGCGCGCGCGCGGAATTCGAAGGCGACGACGAATTCGGCTTCATCGCCGAAAATCTGAACCGCAGCGCCGCGAAAGTGGCGCACGCGGTGACCAACCAGCAAGCGCAGGATTCGCTCCAGCGCAGCATCACCGACCTGCTCAATACGATCAATCAAGTCGCGCGCGGCGACCTGACCATTCGCGGCAAGGTGACCAACGACGCGCTCGGCAACGTGGTCGATTCCGTCAACTTCATGCTCGACAACTTCACCAAGGTTCTCGAGCGCGTGCGCAAGGCCGCCATCGACGTCAGCACCAGCGCCAGCCAGATTCGCGAATGCGGCCGACGATATGACCGCCGGCGCCACGCAGCAGGACCAGGAAATCACCAACACGTCGAGCGCCGTCGAAGAGCTGACGGTTTCGATGAAACAGGTGTCGAACAACGCGGAAGCGAGCGCCGAAGCCGCCCGCCGCGCTCTCGACGCCGCCGAACAGGGCAACCGCGCGGTGAGCGACACGCTCGAAGGCATGCAGCGCATCCGCGCTTCCGTGCAGGCGACGGCGAAGAAGATCAAATCGCTCGGCGACCGCTCTCTTGAAATTTCGGAAATCATCAACGTGATTAACGACATCACCGAGCAGACCAACCTGCTCGCGCTCAACGCCGCCATCGAAGCCGCGCGCGCCGGTGAAGCCGGCCGCGGTTTCGCCGTGGTCGCGGACGAGGTGCGCAAGCTGGCAGAGCACTCCCGCAGCGCGACGAAAGACATCGCGGCGCTCATCAAGGCCATTCAGGCGGAGACGAACGAAGCGGTGGTCGTCATGGAAGACGGCACGCGCGAAGTGGAAGTCGGCGCGGGCCTCGCGGATCAGGCCGGAAAAGCGCTCGAAGCGATTTCGAGCGTGGTGCGGCAGTCCGCCGAGCTGGTCCAGGAAATTTCGCTCGCTTCCAAGCAGCAGGTGCGCGGCACGGAAGGCGTCGCGAACGCCATGCAGATCATCTCCGGCATCACCCGGCAGACCACGCAGGGCGCGAAGCAGACCGCCGGAACGGTCGGCAACATGGTGAAGCTCTCGGAGCAGTTGAACGAAGCGCTGGCGCAGTTCCGTTCGGGCCGCGCCAACGAACCGACGCCCATAAACGAAGGATCGCGGTCCGCCGAGCCCGTGGGGGCGCACCGCTAACGGCAATCTCCGCGATCCGGCGGACGAATCATTCAACCGCCCGGCGCTGAACGCCGAACATGAAACAGCATCCAATCACGGCCGCGCGGCTCACCGAGAGCGAACTCGATCAGATTCGCATGCTGATCGAGAACCGCTCGGCGATTCTGTTCGATTCCTCGCGCGAACGGTTTTTCTCGACGCACGTGCGCGAGTACCTGGCCGAAAAGGGCCTCGCCAGCGGCAACGAATTGCTGGGCCTGATCCGCGGCTCGAGCATCGAGTACGAAGCGCTGCTCGAGACGCTACTGACGCAGGAGACGTCGTTTTTCCGCTACCCGGCGGTGTACGAGGCGCTGGAAACGAAAATTCTGCCCGAAGTGCAGGAGCGCAAGTTCTGGGAGAATCCGCGCACGCTGCGCATCTGGAGCGCGGGCTGCTCGACCGGCGAAGAGCCGTACTCGATCGCGATTACGCTCTGCGAATCGCTGAAATTCGCGGAGGCCTGGGAAATCGAGATTCTGGCGACGGACATCAGCCGCCGCGCGCTGCGCCACGCGGAAAAGCGGCGCGTATTCCAAGCGCAGCCTGCAGGAAGTCTCGCTCGGACGGCTGGAAAACTATTTCACGGCGACGAAGCACGGCTACCACGTGAAGCCACGCATTCGCCGGATGATTTCGTTCGTGCAGATGAACCTGTCCGAGTCGGTTTACGTCGGCAAGATCGACGTCATCTTCTGCATGAACGTGCTCATGTATTTTTCCGAGGAGCGGCGCCTGGCGATCCTGCGCCGTTTCTATGACGCGCTCGAGCCCGGCGGCTATTTCCTGCTGGGCCATGCGGAGACTTTGACGAACGTGCCGGTGAAATTCGAGCCGGTCGTTCTGGGCGATTGCCGCATGTATCGCAAGCCGGGCGCCGCCGAAGCGCGCCGCTCGCCCGCGCTCGCGGAGGGAGCCCTGTGAACGGGCCGAACCAGGAATCGATCGAGCTGTTCCTCCAGGAGGCTTCCGAGAACCTCCAGTATCTGCGGGAGTACTCCGGCCTTTTGCAGGAATCCGCGACGAAGCCCGAGGAGCTCGAAAAGCTTTACATCGCCGCGCACACGCTGGCAGGCACGTCCGGCAGCTACGGCTTCCCCGAATTTTCCGAAGTAGCGGCGAAAATGGCGCACATCTTTCATTACGCCATGAACGCCGCGCTCACGCCGGACATGCACGGCCCGCTCACCGAGTTTCTTTCCGACGCGATTTCCGTGCTCGAATTCGACCTGCTGCAGATCAGCTCGAACGGCGTCGAAACGTCCGCGGACATCGCGGCGTTCAAGCAGCGCTACGCGTTCGCGTTTCCCGCCGCGCCGCCCGCGGAAGCCGGAGCCGAGGCTGGGGCCGGCGCGGCGAACGCGATTGGCGCGGGCGAGCCCATCCCTGAAGTTTTCCCGGCGTCGTCGTACGTCGATCGCCTGCCGCAGGATGGCGAGGTGCCGGACGAAGTGCTCGATTTCTTCGTTCCCGAGGCCGAGGAGCATTTGCAAGCCGTCACCGAATGCCTGCTCGCGCTCGAAGGCAATCCGAACGCGGACGACATCAACAGACTGTTTCGCTCGATGCATACGGTGAAAGGCTCGGCCGCGCAGGTGGGCCTGCACCGGCTTTCGGCCGTGGCGCACCGCGTCGAGGACTTGATCGGGCGCCTGCGCGATGGCCAGCTGCAACCGAGCGCTGAAATCGTGGACGCGCTGCTGCAATCCGTCGACGTGCTCAAGCAATTCCTGCATCGCCAGTGGCCGAGCGATGCCGACATGGCCGCGGCCGTCGATCCGCTGCTCGCGCGGATCGCGGAGCTCGCGCCGGAAGAGGTCGCGGAAGAGGCCGGATTATCGGAAGAGGCCGCATCGAGCGCGGATTCGTCCGCTGCCGCGGTTGCGTCGACTGCGCTTGCGGCGCCCGCTCGTCCTGCGGCCGCATCCGCGCAGGCGCAAGCGCAGGCCTTGCCGCAGGCCAAATCGGTGCGCATTTCGCTCGAGTGGCTCGACCGCATGATGAACGCCGTCGGCGAACTCGTGATCAACCGCACGCGCATGCTCGGGCGGCTCACCGAACTCGCGAAGCTCGTCGAGGTGCTGCAATTCTCGAAGGCGCGTCTCGCGGGCAAGGTCTCGGATTTTCAGGAAAAGCACGAGTTCAGCCGCATTTCCAGCACTCTCGTTTCCGGCGGCCAGCAGCTGCCGAAGGACACGCTGCGCCGGAGCTCCGGCGCGCTTTCGCCGATCACCACGAACGATCTGCTCGAATTCAGCGACCTGGAAATGGATCGCTACGACGACTTCAATATTCTGTCCCGCTCGCTGACGGAAATTTCCGCGGACGTCACCGAGGTCCTCACGCAACTCGAAGGATTCATGGGCCGCGTCGATTCCGATATCGACGAGTTCACCAAGCTCGCGCACCATTTGCAGGACGAAATCACCGCCGCCCGCATGGTCCCGATCGGGAACCTCTATACGCGCGTTTCGCGCAGCGTGCGCGATGCGGTGAAAGCCGCCGGAAAGCCGGTCGAGCTTTCGCTCGAAGGCGCGGAAACCGAACTCGACAACAACATCGTGCAGCACATTTCCGATCCGCTGATTCACCTGGTGCGCAACTCGGTCGCGCACGGGATTGAAGACGCTGCAACGCGGCGCCGCGCGGGCAAGCCGGAAAAGGGCCGCGTCGCCGTGCGCGCCTATCATCGCGGCAACCACATTTTCATCGAAGTGGAGGACGACGGGCGCGGCATCGACTACGAAAGCGTGCGGCAGAGCGTCGTCGATTCGGGCGCGATGAGTTCGATCGCCGCCGCCGAGCTCAGCGAGCGCGAGCTGCGCGAATTCTTGTTCCGCCCGGGATTCTCCACGGCAGCTTCCACTTCCGAACTCGCCGGCCGCGGCGTGGGCCTCGACGTGGTCCGCTCGAACGTCCACGCGCTGAATGGCGAAATTGAAGTGCGCTCGGAGACCGGTCGCGGCGCGTGTTTCACGGTGAAGCTGCCGCTGACGCTGATCATTTCGCAGGCGCTGTTCATTCGCTGTGGCACGTCGGTGTTCGCTTTCCCGCTCGCGGTGGTCGAGGAAATTCGCCGCCTGAAGCCGGAGGAAATCGAAGAGGTCGGCGGCAAGCTGCTCACCCGCGTGCGCGGCGAGGTCACCGAAGTCGTGCGCCTCGATTTGCAACTCGCGCTGCCGCCGCTGGAGCCGCTGAACGGCTATTTCCACATGGTCATCGTGAAGGTTGCCGGACGCCATGTCGGCGTAGTCGTCGAGGAAGTGCTCGGCAAGGACGAAATCGTCATCAAGAATCTCGGCGACTACCTCCGCCGCGTGAAGCTGTTCCCCGGCACGACCATCGCTTCCGACGGCAGCCTGATCCTGCTGATCGATCTCAATCGTCTGGTCAACGCGGACACCGCCGAGCGCCACGCCTTGCCGGCGTCGTCGCCGGCCGCGCGCGTGTTTGCGCCCGGAGCAGCCGCCGTCGCCGCGGGCAGCATTCCCTCCGAAGCGGTCGATGCGATCGAGAACGATCGCGTCGTGGTCGTCGCGGACGATTCGATCAGCGTGCGCAAATTCGTGGGCCGCATGCTCGAGAAGGCGGGCTACCGCGTGAAGCTCGCCTCCGACGGACTCGAGGCTTCCGAAGTGGTCGCGCAGGTCGGCTGCCACCTTGTCATCACCGACCTCGAAATGCCGCGCATGAACGGCTACGAGCTGATGGCGCATCTGCGCCAGAATCCCGCGACGCGAAAAATTCCCGTGCTCGTGGTCACTTCGCGCGCCGGCGCCAAGCATCGCGACCGCGCCATGAAGGAAGGCGCGTCCGGCTTCCTTACCAAGCCCGTGCAGGAAGATCAATTGATCGCCACGGTCGAGAGCCTCATCGGCTCCGATACGCAGCAGGGACGGCCTGCGGTGCGCGTGCCCCTTCTGCAGCATGCAAATGATGCGGGATTGAAATCATGAAGACGGCCGACAAAAAAATCCGCGTGCTCGTGGTCGATGACTCCGCCTTCATGTGCAAGGTGCTGCAGGAGATCATCAACGCCGATCCGCAGATGGAAGTGGTGGGCCAGGGGCGCGATGGGCGCGACGGCGTGGCGCTGGCGGAATCGCTGCGGCCGGACGTGATCACCATGGACATCAACATGCCGCACGTCGACGGCTTGCAGGCCACCGAACTCATCATGACGCAGCATCCACGGCCGATCGTGATCGTCAGCTCGGAATCGCGCGAGGGCGCCGCGAGCACGCTGAAAGCGCTGGAACTCGGCGCGATCGACTTCGTGCCCAAGCCTTCGAGCGGCATCGATCTGGACATGAAAACCGTGCGCGAGGAATTGACGCGCAAGCTCAAGCTCGCCGCGAAAGTCCGCGTTGTGCGCACCGCGACGCGCTCGAAGATCAGCCTGCCCGCTACGCCGGTCGTCGGCGCCACCGAATTTGCGGGCATGACGCCTTCTGCCGGACCGCACGGCGGAAAAATCCCGATGGTCGCGATCGCCGCGTCCACGGGCGGCCCGGCGGCGGTCTCACGCGTCGTCGCGAGCCTGCCGAAGGATTTTCCCGCGGCCGTCTTTCTGGTGCTGCACATGCCGGCCGCATTCACGAAGCAATTCGTCACGCAACTGGCGGAAGTATCCGCGCTGCCCGTGAAGGAAGCGGAGCACAACGAAACGCCGCAGACGGGAACCATCTATCTCTGCCCGGGCTCGCATCACCTGCGGCTTTCCTTCAGCGGAAAAATCTCCCTCGATGCCGGGGCGCGCATCGAAGGCTACCGCCCGTGCGCCGACGTCGCGCTTCGACACTATTGCGGCCTACGCGCGCGCCATGACCGTCGGCGTGGTTCTGACCGGCATGGGCAACGATGCCGCGAAGGGCGTGCGGATGATCAAAGCCGCGGGCGGCTACGTGCTCGCGCAGGACGAAGCGACGTCCATGATTTTCGGCATGCCCGCCGAAGCGATTCAGACCGGAGCCGTCGACGAAGTCCTTCCGCTCGACAGCATCAGCGCCGCAATCGAAAAGCGCGTCGCGAAACTGTGCAAGCTCGTCCCGGTGGCAAGCCGATGACGACTGCGACGAAATCAGCCGCCGCGCCGCAAGTCGGTTCCACGGCGAAGCCGCGCCGCGTGCACCATCCGGAAACCGTGGTGCTCTTCATCGTCGCGAATCAGATGTTCGCCGTGGCCGCCGATTCGGTGCACGAAATCCGCAGCACGGACAGCATCGCGGGCGCCGCGAACGAAATCGAAAATCCGGAGCTGCCGAAAGTCCGGCACACCATCGACCGCAGCCGGCGCACCTACTACGTCGTGAACGCCGGAATGCATTTCGGTTTGCCGGTCACGCGCCCCGCGCTCGTGCTGATCCTGCGCCAGTTTCGCGCCGCGGTGCTCGTCGATCGCATCGATCGCATGGCGGAAATTCCGGGCGTATATCCGCTGCCTCTCGCGTTCACCGGAGACGAGCGGCGCTGGTATCGCGGGCTTGCGTATCTCGACGATTCCGTCATTCCCGTCGTCGAACCGACCGGGTTTCTGACTCCGCAGGAATTTCAGCGGCTCGATCGCGCGCGGAAGGAAGCCGCGCGGCGCGAAGCCGAAGCGGCGGTGCAGGCATGAACACCATGAACATCGCCGAAACCGCAAAAGAGAATTCCTTCGTGCTGCTCAGGATCGGCCATCGCCGCGTCGCGCTGCCTGCCGCGCAGGTTTCGGAACTCGCGCCGCCCGTCCGTCTCCACACGCTTCCGCACACGACGCCGTTGCTTGCGGGCGTGATCGTTCGCCGCGGACGCATCGTGCCGGTCATCGATACCGAGCCCGTGCTCGGTGGCAAATCGCCCATGTCGCACCGGTTCTATTTGATCGCGCATCGCCGGGTCGGAAAAACAAGCGAGCTTGGCGCGATTCCCGTGAACGGCGAATGCGAACTGGCCGGCGGCGAAATGCAGCCGCCGGCGATGAACAGCCCGGCGTACGTCGCCGGAACGCTTGCCGTCGGCGATGACTCGCTCGACGTGCTGAATCTCGACGCGTTCTCGATCGCGAACTCCGCGGCGGCTGAATCGCACGGCTCGGAGGCGAGCCGATGAACGCGCCCGCGAATCTCCCGCGCATCCTGCTGATCGACAGCAATGTGTACTTCATCAAGCGCCTCACCGACGCGCTGCAGCACGTCGGCTTCGAAGTCGTGCAGAGCGGCCAGGCGGCCTACGCGCTCACCATGCTCGAATGGAACACGCCCGCCGCGATCGTCTGCGCCACGAACCTCCGCGAGATGAGCGCCTACGAAATGGCGCCGATCCTGCGCGCCGATCCGAAGACCGCGTCGATCCCGCTGATCGCCGTCGGCACCGGCGGAGATCAGGCGCTGATCGAAGCCTATCGCGCGGGCTGCGACGATTACGTCGACCGCCGCCTGCCGCCCGGAGACATCGCCGCGCACATCCGCAGCTTCCTGGTGAGCCGCCAGGACGGATTCAAGCCCACGCAGATGCTTTCGACCGCCGAGACCGCGCTCAGCGGCAGCCTTTCGCATCTCGATCTTCCCGGCGTGATGCAGATGCTCGGCCAGGCGCATCAGACCGGCGCGCTGCACATCAACGCGCACGATACCGACGGGATCATTTTCTTCGAGGGCGGCGAAATCTTTCACGCCGAATGCGGCACGCTTTTCGGCGACGAGGCCGTCACGCAGATCGTGAAGACCTGCCAGAGCGCCGCGACGGGAGTCTACAAATTCGTTTACGGCGCCACGGCCGCGCAACGCACCGTGCTGCGTTCGGCCACCGACCTGCTGCTCGACGCCATGCGCGAATTCGACGAGGACCAGCGCGCCAGCGAAGAGCCGCACGCCGAGAACGAGAACGATCACGCAGAGAAGGAGTCGTCATGAGCGAATCCGGGACTCTCACCGCCGCGGGCGTTCCCACGGTCTATTTCATCGACGATAGCGCGACCATGCGCGAGGTGATCAAGATCGCCTTCAGCAAGGAAAACATCCAGGTCGTCACGTGTCCCGACGCCGCGACGGCGATCGCGCAGTTCGATTCGACCACGCCCAACGCCGTGATCACCGACGTGATCATGCCGGACAAGGACGGCTACGAAGTCTGCCAGTTCATCAAGCAGCACGAGCGGCTCGGCGGAACGCCCGTGATCCTGATGTCGGGTGTGGTAAATCGCGCCGTGGCCGAAAAGGCGATGGCCGTGCAGCGCCGACGAATTGATTCGCAAGCCGTTTCAGCCGCAGGACCTGATCGCGCGCGTGAAAAATCTGCTGAATCCGAAAGCGCCGCGCGCCACCGCCGAAAATGCCGCGGACGAATCGACGGATGGGCCGAAGCTCGCGTCGCAGGCTCTTTCCGGATTGTTTTCTCCGGCTCCAGCGCCGGCGCCCAGCGTCGTGCCGCCCGCTCCGCGGCCTGCGAGCTTTTCCTTCGCCGCGCCCGCGCCGAAACCAGTCGCCGCCGCGCCCGTTGCTCCGCCGCCACGCCCTGCTCCTCCGGTTGCAGCGCCCGCTCCGGCGACTTCCTCCGCCGAAGTGCACAAATTGCGCAACGAAGTGCGCCGCCTGGAGCTTCTCGTCAAGAAGTTGCAGGCGGAGCTCGAGGCCGAGCACAAATATTGCGAAGCCCTCGAAGCGCACTTCAAAACGCAGCAGGAATCCGAGTAGCTCGCGTTTGCCAACCCGCGAATCAAACGCAGATCCCTCACCCGCCGGTGGCAGGTTCGGGATGACAGCGCCTTGCTGCGGCTGACGAATTGTTGCTGTTGTGAAATTGCCCCGGCACTCGGGCTTGACCCGCATAGGGACAGCCTCTAATCTGAATTCACCTCTCTGAGTCAGGCGGTTGCGTTTCACTAGGCGCTTGGGTGTGGAGTGTGGATGGGGCGCCGCAACGAGCAACGCATCGCCATTTCCTTTCCCGTCATCGTCCGCGGTGTCGACGTGCGCGGAGCCCGCTTCACCATTACCACCAAGACGCTTGATATCAGCTTTTCGGGCGCCACGCTGACGGGACTGAACGACATCGTCGCGCGCGGCGCGAAAATCGAAATCGAATGCCGCAGTGAAAAGGCGCAGTACCGCGTGGTGTGGATGGGCCAACCGGGCCGGCCAAGCGCCGGACGAATCGGCGTGCGCTGCCTGGAGCTTGGAAAATATATCTGGGGCGTCCCGCCGAAAGAATGGGAGCCGGACACGTACGATCCTGCGAACCCCACTCATCCGACTCCCATACCGGATGCGCCCGTTTCGTCGTATGACGGGCCGCCAAAATGGACGGGAAAGGAGCGCCGGCATTTCGCGCGCCATCACTGCCGCATAGAGGCGCTGGTAACCGTCGAAAACGATTCGGTCGAAATGCCCGGGAAGATCACGGACATCTCGCTCGGCGGATGCTACGTGGAGATGCTCTCTCCGCTGCCGGATGGAACGCCGATCAGGATCACCCTGAGTCCGCGCGAAGGGACGCTGAAGCTTTCGGGAAAGGTTTGCTCGTCGCAGACGGGATTCGGCATGGGCATTGCGTTCACCGGAATGGGCCCGGCGGATTTTGAGAAACTTCGGAAACTGGCGCCGCCCACGGCGGACGGAACGCCGGTTGCGAAAACTCCGCAGAGCCAGCCCGCGCCGCAGCCTCAAATCACGGCCGCAAGCGAAAGCGCCTCTCACGTGCGCGCGCGCTCCTACGCGTCGGCCGGAGACGATGCGCTCGACCTGATTCCCACGGCGGATGCGCTTGAAGCGCTCGTACGCCTGCTGATCCGCAAGGAAGTCTTCACGCTGGGCGAGCTCGCCGAAGAACTGGAGAAATTCAAGATCGTCCAGCGCTGATTCCATTTCCGGCGCGCGCGGAGAGTGCGGCGCGCTCGCCTTGCGGCCGGCCGAAGAGAGATCCCTCACCCGCCGGTGGCGGGTTAGGGATGACAGTGCACGCGGTGGTTGCACGATCAGTCGAGCCCCTGCGCGTGAAGAAATTCGCGGGCGACTTCGGCGGTGTCGCGGCCTTCACCTGCGACCGCGTAATTCATCTTCTGCATTTGCGCGTCGGAAATTCTGCCGGCCAGTTCGGCGATGGCCGCGCGCATCTCGGGATGCCGCGCGAGCGTGTCCTCGCGCACGATGGGCACGGCTTCGTACGGCGGGAAGTAGCGCTTGTCGTCCGCGAGAATGACGAGATCGCGCGCGGCGAGCAGCCCGTCGGTCGAATTGCCCGCCACCAGGTCCACTTGCTTATCGAGCAGCGCGCGATAGAGCAGCCCGAGATCGAGAATTCGCGGAGGCGCGGCGAACTGCAGTCCGTAGACGCGCGCGAGGCCGGGGATAACCGTCGGGGCGCTCCATGAATTCGTATCCGAATCCGGCGCGCCAGTTGCGCGCGTAGGGCGCCGCGTCGCTGAGGGTGGTGATGTGAAGACGGCGCGCGTCTTCGCCGCGAACGACAATGGCGAACGTGTTGTTGAAACCGAGCGAGGGCAGCACGTCGAAGCGGAAGCGGTTTTTGTATTCCGCCTGCACTTTTCCGAATACGGCGGTGGGATCGCTTTCGATGGGGTCGTGCAGGATCGCGGTGAGCGCCGTGCCGGTGTATTCCACGTAGGTGTCGATGCGCCCGGCGAGCAGCGCCTGCTGGCAGATATAGCTGCCGGCGAGGTAGAAGCGGCGCTCGACGCGCAGGTGCGTGCGCGCCTCGATCTGCTGCGCGAGGATTTCGCCGAGAAGGGCCTGCTCGGGAAAATTCTTCGAGCCGATGACGATGGTGTCGGAGCGGAGCGCGCCGCAGCCGGCGATCAATAGCAGCACGGCCAGCACAGCGGCCGCAAGTATCGCCGCTGAGCGATGCAGCAGGCTCGCGCGCGGCGTTGTCATCGCGATTTCACCGCGCAGGCCGCAGGCGGCGTTCGAGCACGCTGAGGATGAAATCGGCGAGCAGCGCCAGCGCCGCCGCGGGAATCGCGCCCGCTAGGATCAGGCTGTTGTTGACCATGGCGAGGCCGCGAAAGATGAATTCACCCAAACCTCCCGCGCCGACGGCGGCGGCAATCGTGGCGACGCCGATGGTGAGCACGGTGGCGACGCGGATTCCCGCGAGCACGGTGGAAAGCGAGAGCGGCAGCTCGACCTGGAACAGGATCTGGCGCGGGGTCATGCCCATGCCGCGCGCGGCTTCGCGGACGGCGGGATCCACGCCGGTGATTCCCGCAGCGGTGTTGCGGATGATGGGGAGCAGCGCGTAGAGCGTGAGCGCGGTGATGGCGACCCGGTCGGCGCGTTCGCCGAGCCACGGAACGGGAAGCAGAAAGCCAAGCAGCGCGAGGCTGGGAATGGTCTCGGCGATGTTGGCGCTACCGAGGATCGGCTTCGAAAGCCACGGGCGGCGTGCGACGAGAATCCCGAGCGGGACGCCAATGGCGATGGCCAGCACCATGGTGGCGACGACGAGCCAGACGTGCTCGAGCGTGGCCTGGAGGATTTCGTCACCGTGCTGCGAGAAAAACGACAGTGCGTTCATTGGCCCCTCTCAAATTGTTCGAGGTCGCGAAGCTGCGCGGCGTAGGCGGCGGCGACGGGATCGTTCGAGTGCAGGAATTCCCGCGGCGAGTAGAGCCCCACGAGCGAGCCACTCTTCCATCAGGCCGATGCGGGTGCCGAGCAGCAGCGCCTCGCTGGTGTCGTGCGTGACGATGACGACGGTCTTCTTCAGGCGCTGCTGGAGCGCGAGAAATTCGCGGCGAAGTTCGACGCGCGTGAGCGGATCGAGCGCGCCGAACGGCTCGTCCATCAGCAGAATCGGCGGATCGGCAGCGAGAGCGCGCGCCACGCCGATGCGCTGGCGCTGGCCGCCGGAAAGCTCGTGCGGATAGCGGCGCAGAAATTGCGCGGCATCGAGGCCAACGAGCGCGAGCAACTCCCGGGCGCGCGCGCGGATGCGGTCGGCGGTCCAGTTTTCCAGGCGCGGCACGAGCGAAATATTCTGCTCGACGGTGTAGTGCGGGAACAGGCCCGTTTCCTGGATCACGTAGCCGATGTGGCGGCGCAGCGCGATCGGGTCCCAGTCGCGCGTGGAGCGGCCCTCGACGAGCACTTCGCCGGCGGTGGGTTCGACGAGGCGATTGATCAGCTTGAGCGCGGTGGTTTTTCCCGCGCCGCTGCGGCCGAGCAAGACGAGCGTCTCGCCGCGCGCAACGGTGAGGCGGAGGCCGTGTAAAAGTTCGGGGCCGCCGTCGAGGCGGTAGCCCGCGTCGCGAAATTCGATGATGGCATCGGGCGCGGCGGCCGGCAGGCTGGGCGTGGTCCCGTTCATTTGGAAGCGTCCTTGTCGAGGAATCGCCGGATGTCGCGCAGGACGCGCGACAGCATAGCTTGGGTGAGCTTTCCGGTGAACGTATTTTGCTGGCTGGGATGGTAGGAGGCGAAAAGGCGGGGCAGGCCGCCGGGCAGCGCATAGCTCGCGCCGTGCGCGAAGGGATAGGCCGCCGCGGATTTGATCTGGCCGCGGTCCTTGAGAAGGCTGAGGTAGAAGCGCATGGCGATGGCGCCCAGCGCGAGAATTGCGCGCGGCTGAAGGATTTCGAGCTCGCGCTCGAAATACGGGCGGCAATTCGCGAGCTCGGAGGGCAGCGGCTTGTTCGCCGGAGGCGCGCAGCGAAGCGACGCGGCCATGTAGGCGTTCTGGAGCGCGAGGCCGTCGTCGCGATTCAGCGAATGCGGCTGATTGGCGAAGCCGGCGCGGTGCAGCGCCGCGTAGAGAAAATCTCCGCTGCGGTCGCCGGTGAACATGCGGCCGGTGCGATTGGCGCCGTGCGCGGCGGGCGCGAGGCCGAGGATCAGAAGCCTGGCGCGCGGATCGCCGAAGCCGGGAACGGGCTTGCCCCAGTAGTTCGAGGCGCGAAAGGCGAAGCGCTTTTCGCGCGCGACGGCTTCACGATAGCGCACCAGTCGCGGGCACCTGAGGCAGGCGACGATCTCGCGATTGAGCTGGTCAAGCTGATCGGCGGCGGTCAAATGGGCCTCGCGGACGGCGAAAAAGGGGCTTGGAGCCCCCCCGGTTTTGTGTCGAATAGAAATGGTACCGATTGTTTGTTTTCAGCGAGTTACGGACGTTTCTATTCGGCGTGAGTGTCGAGTAGAAAGCGTATTGGACAAAGGAGGCACAGGACGCAAAGCGGGTAGAGGAACCCCTGCTGCGGCGCTGAAGCAACCGCCGCGTGGGTTCCATTCTTCTCATAATTTTCACGGCTTCGTTCATTCTATTACTCGATACTTTGGCGCTCGCTGTGCCTCTAATTAAATAGGGTGCTACGCACGCCGTAGGGTAGCATCCAGCCGGGGCAGCGCAAGGGCGAGCGCCTGTGGACTTTGGGCGCCCGCCGGACGATAGTTATGCAGTGACACAGAACTCCACTTGGATGGCACGGGTCGAGGGCATGCAGGGCGAGCCGAACGAGTTGAGCGAATGATCGACGGACGCGAAAAAATCGTCGTGGTGGAAGCGGACGCGCAGAGCCGCGAGCTGCTGCGCGTGGCGATCGAGAGCGCGGGCTACGACGTCAGCGTGTTCGCGACGGCGCAGGAGGGGCTTGAGGCGGCGCGGCAGCTCGGCACGGACCTGCTGCTGCTGGATGCCGCGGCGGCCGGCGTCACGGCGACGAGCGCACGCCAGACGATCGCCGCGATGCGCGGGTCGGCGCGGACGGAGTATGTCCGGGTGATTCTGCTGACGGGCGCGTCGGCGGACGAACGCGCCGCGGGACTCGACCTCGGCGCGGACGACGCGGTTTCGCGGCCGTGGGACGCGGTGGAGTTGCTGGCGCGGGCGCGAGCGCAATTGCGAGTGCGGCGCGAGGATCAACGGTTGCTCGATAAGATGCGGCTCGCGGAAGAAGGCCAGCAGATCGCGTATACGGCGTTCGATGCGTTGGCGGTGACGGAAAAAATGGCGACGAACGCAGTGACGCTCGATCGCCGGCTGAAGATGGGACTGGCAGGCGTATTCGCGATTGCGGTGGTGATGGGGGCCACATATTTTCTTTTTGCCCGCAGCGCGAAAAAGGATTTGCAGCGCACGAAGACCACGATCGCGCGACTGGAACGGGGAGTGCTGACCCAGCAGGATTTGATGGCCGAAACGCGCAGGCTGCGCGGTGCGCAACCCAAGGGAGAGTCAGCGCCGACGGGGGCGGATGGACTGCAAAAGCAACTGGACGACACGAACGCGCGCTTGAACCGAATCGAGCAGCAGGACGATTCGGCGCAAAACCTGATTCGCGCGGACGTGGACAGTGTCTGCCTGCTGCACGTGTCCGTAGCGTTCCGAAATCAGGGGACCGGCCAGCGTCTGCGTTACGCCGGGCTGAACCAGCAGGGCGAGCCTTTGCAGGATAGCGACGGCAATCCGGTGCTGACGCTCGAAGGCAGCGGGCCGGAAGTGAAAGTGGACGTGTTCGGCACGGGATTCCCCGCGGGCGAAGAAGGGCGCATCGTCACGAACCGGCACGTCGCGCAGCCGTGGTGGAACAACGACGAGCTGAGCGAGCTGACGAACCAGGGATTCACGCCGGAAATTTCGTCGATTCACGCCTATTTTCCGAACGATCCGCGCTCGTTCAACGCCGAGATCCAGGAAATTTCCAAGGACGCGGACCTGGCCACGATGCGGATCAACATGAAGGATTTGAAGCGGCCGCTGCTGGCGATCGATGCGGGAAAGTCCGCGGCGGTGACCGGCGAGCCGATCGTGCTGATGGGCTATGCGACGGGGCTGGCGGCGATTTTGGCGCGCACGGACGAAGACACCGCGCAGAGCATCATGTCGCACAGCGGGAGCGACGTCTCGCAGGTGCTGGACGAGCTGGCGCGCCGGAACCTGATTCACCCGCTGATCACGCAGGGGCACATCGGCGACATCTTGCCGGACAAGATCGTGTTCGACGCGCAGACCACGTCGGGCGGATCGGGCGGGCCGCTCTTCAATAAGGACGGGAAAGTGATCGGCGTGACGTTTGCGGTGCTCAAGGGATTTGGCGGGTCGAATTTCGGGATTCCGATTCGATTTTCGGAGCCGCTGCTGAACACGCCCGCCGGACACGGCGGGAATTGACGCAAGCTTTCGCCCGGCCGCGGTGGACATGTCCGGCTATCCGACTTATCGGGAGTTGATTGACTTAGGTCGCCGTCGAGCGCGCTTCCGTGCCCTCTCGATGGAAATCATTTTTTCCACCATCGGGTCTTTGTCGGTAGGCTTCCATCGTTGGAATTCTGCGCGGAGTTCCTTTAGTGCCACTGGGGATTCGGCTGTAAAGCGGACCTGTCGGTTGTCCTTGAAGTGTATGAAAAAATGCCCAGCGGAAGGTATGTAGTCGGTTACCCACCCGAAGGCGATCGCCTGGTTCAGAAAGGCGTGCAATTCGACAAGCTCATCATCACGGAAGAACTGTGCGGGGGCGACTTCGAGAGAACGTAGCTCACCATGCGCCCGGCGAATATCTTCCAGAATTAGCCATCCCGGCCGCACCATCGCGGGACTGCCAATTTCCCATCGCTGCAGCCAAAGCAGTCCACCGCTGAACGACATCTCGCCCCGAAATGTAAGGATGTGGTAGGCGAGGGCCGTAATCATCCGATGCTCCTCGGGAGCAGTGATGAAGAACATATGCTCCTTGGCCTGCTTGTAGCGGAGTGAATCCAACTGACCTACTCTGAGACCCACGGCGTCCTGTGAACACCATTTCCGCGCTTCGGCTGAGGTCATCGCTTTCATCAGAGGTCCTTAGAGTGAGGCAGCAGCATCTGTAATATACATGAACGGTCGGGACCGCAGGTGCACTGCCAAATTGACGAAATACGCTGTTAGAAGAGGGCCCTTCACCCTGGCAAGTTGACCCAAGTCCTGCTTGAAGCGCTAAGTGGACAAGTGCCATGGCTTCAGTCTGGCGAATTACCCGCCCGGCAGTAAGCGAGCCAAATCGACGCCTAACGAGGTAAACTTGTAGGCTCACCTGCGGCAGCAGGGGCAACGGGGTGGCTTCGCACGTGAAAACCAGCTCACATGAACGGACGATTCTCGATCGGATCGTCGATGCCCGGCGTGAAACCGTCGCGCATCGCAAGCGCGTGCTGCCGGACGTCGCGTTGAAACTGGCTGCGGAGAAAAACGAGCCACCGAGGGATTTCGTGGGCGCGCTGAGCCGGGACGGATTCAACGTGATCGCGGAGCTGAAGAAGGCGTCGCCGTCGAAGGGCTTGCTGCGCGAGGACTACGCGCCGGCGACGCTGGCGTCGGCGCTGGCGGGAGCGGGGGCGGCGGCACTTTCGGTGCTGACCGAGGAGGAATTCTTTTTGGGCTCGCTCGGCGATTTGAAGGCTGCGAAGAAAGCCGTGGGGATTCCCGTTCTCCGGAAGGATTTCATTATCGATTCGTGGCAGGTCTGGGAAGCGCGCGCGGCGGGAGCGGATGCGTTTTTGCTCATCACGGCGATTCTGAGTGACGAGGCGCTGCGGGAGCTGCTGGAGCTGGGGCGGTCGCTGGGGATGGAGCCGCTAGTCGAAGTGCATTCGCGCGAGGAGGTTGGGAGGGCGGTTGCGGCGGGGGCGAGGATTGTGGGAGTGAACAATCGCGACCTGCGGGATTTCAATGTGCGGATCGAGACGTCGCTCGAGCTGATCGAGGAGATTCCCGAGGAGTGCGTTGCGGTGAGCGAGTCGGGATTGCGGACGCATGAGGATCTGGCGAGGCTGCGGCGCGCGGGATTCGACGCGTTCCTGGTGGGCGAGCATTTGATGAGAGAGGCCGATCCGGCGGCGCCGTTGCGGGAGTTGATCGGCGGTTAGATTGGCGCGGCGGAAGGTCCACAGCGGCGAGAAAACATGCTGCCGGTGAACCAGCGCAAAGGAAGGCGCTTCGCGCGACGATTTTCATGTCGGAGCTAAAGCTCCGACCCCCTAAACGGCGAGGCCTCAGGGGTTGAAACCCCTGAGAGAGATGCGGCGGTACGGCACGGATGAATCCGTGCCCTGACGATGAACGGATACGACGGAGGGTCTGCGGCAGCAGGGCGGGTCTGAGACCCGCCCCTACAGGCGAGCGATTGGAGAAGTCGCACGGGGCCTCGGACTAGAATGATGGTGAAGGTGAAGATTTGCGGGATTACGAACTGGGCGGATGCGCGGCGCGCGATTGAAAGCGGCGCGGACATGCTGGGATTCAATTTCGTGGCGACGAGCCCGCGGTACGTGACGCCGGCGAAGGCGCGGCGGATGGTGAAAAAACTGCCGGCGAAGATTTCGGCGGTCGGAGTATTTCAGAACGAGAAGGAAGCGAAGATGCTTGAGATCGCGCGAAGCGTCGGGCTCGACCAGCTGCAGCTGCACGGCGAAGAATCGCCGGCAATGGTCGAGCGATTGCGAGGGAAGTTGCGCGTGATCAAGGCGCTGCGCGTGAAAGAGCCGTTTCGGGCGGCGCAGGTCGCGGCATACAGGCGCGCGGATGCGATCCTGCTCGACGGCTACGACCGGAAGGCGCGCGGAGGGACAGGCAAGACGTTCGATTGGGAGATTGCGCGGCGGGCCAAGCGCCACGGGCGAATTTTTCTGGCGGGCGGGCTGACGCCGGAAAATGTGGGCGAGGCGATCCGCACGGCGCGGCCGTACGGGGTGGACGTGTGCAGCGGAGTGGAATCGCGGCCGGGGAAAAAAGATCCGGCGAAGCTGCAAAAGTTTATGAGCGCGGTAGAAGGCGCTCCTCAGGGGTTGAAACCCCTGAGGAAGAAGCGGTTTATGACGGAGCTAAAGCTCCGTCCCCCTAAAGTGCGACATTCTCAGGTCACGATACGGGCTGGGCGGGAGAAGGCGCGATGAGTTATACGGCCAACGTGGTGCGCGAGCGCGGGCGGTACGGCCCGTACGGCGGGCGGTACGTTCCCGAGACGCTGATGGCGCCGCTCGAGGAGCTCGAGCGCGTGTACGCGGAGGCGCGTCGGGACGAGCAGTTCCAGCGCGAACTGGACGATCTGCTGCACAATTTCGCGGGGCGGCCGACGCCGCTGCAGTTCGCGTCGCGATTGACGGAGAAGCTGGGGACGGCGCGCATTTATTTGAAGCGCGAGGACCTGCTGCACACCGGCGCGCACAAGATCAACAACTGCCTGGGACAGGGCCTGCTCGCCGTGCGCATGGGGAAAAAGCGCGTGATCGCGGAAACGGGCGCGGGGCAGCACGGCGTGGCGACGGCGACGGTGGCGGCGCGGCTGGGGCTTGCGTGCACGGTGTACATGGGCACCGAGGACATGGAGCGGCAGCGGCTGAACGTGAACCGCATGCGGCTGTTGGGCGCGGAAGTGATCGGCGTCGATGCGGGCAGCAAGACGCTGAAGGACGCGATCAACGAAGCGATGCGCGACTGGGTGACGAACGTGCGGACGTCGCACTACCTGCTCGGATCCGTGCTCGGTGCGCACCCCTACCCGATGATCGTGCGCGATTTTCAGAAAATTATCGGAGAAGAGGCGCGCGAGCAGATCCTGCGCGTGGAAAAGCGGCTGCCGGATTATTTGTACGCGTGCGTGGGCGGCGGGTCGAATTCGATCGGGCTGTTTCACGCGTTTCTGGGAGACGCGAGCGTGAAGATGGTGGGCGTGGAGGCGGGCGGGCGCGGGAAAACGCTCGGCGAACACGCGGCGCGGCTGGCGGCGGCCGAAGGGTTCGTGGGCGCGAGGCCGGGCGTGCTGCAGGGGACGTACACGTTCGTCCTGCAAACGACGGACGGGCAGATCGCGACGACGCATTCGGTTTCGGCGGGGCTTGACTACGCGGCGGTGGGGCCGGAGCACGCGTGGCTCGCCGAGCAGGGACGCGCCGAATACACCGCGGTGATGGACGACGAAGCGATCGCGGCGGCGAAAATGCTGGCGCGCACGGAGGGAATTATTCCGGCGCTCGAGTCCGCGCACGCGTTCGCGGAGCTGGTGAAGCGCGCGCCGAAGATGAAGAAGAGCGACATCGTGATCGTGAATGTTTCCGGCCGCGGCGATAAAGACATGGAAACTCTTTCGCGCTATGTCTGACGCCGCGATTCCACAAAAGACGACGGGGGCGCCGGCTGGAAAAGCCGCGCGCGAAGGCCGCATCGCGCGGCGATTTCGCGAGTTGGCGGATGCGGGCGAACTTGGGCTCGTCGCGTATATCACCGCGGGCGATCCGTCGCTCGAGGCGAGCGAGAAGATCGTGCTCGCCGCGGCGGATGCGGGCGCGGACGTGATCGAACTGGGCGTGCCGTTCAGCGATCCGGTGGCGGACGGGCCGACGATTCAGCGCGCGAGCGAGCGCGCGCTGCGCAGCGGGACGACGCTTGCGGGCGTGATCGATCTGGTCCGCAAGCTGCGCGCGAGCACGGATGTCCCGCTGATTCTTTTCTCGTATTTCAATCCTGTGCTGCAAATGGGCGTCGAGAAATTCGCCGAGGCGGCGAGCGCTGCGGGCGCCGACGGAGTCCTGGTGACGGATTTGACTCCGGAGGAAGCAGGCGAGTATCGGACGGTGATGCATGCGCGCGGGCTGGACACGATTTTCCTGGCGGCGCCGACGTCGACCGACGCGCGACTGGCAATGATCGCGGAGTGCTCGAGCGGGTTTTTGTACCTGATTTCGCGCACGGGAGTGACAGGCGAACGCGATTCGATGCCGGAGGACCTGCCGGCGCTGGCGCGGCGCGTGCGGCGCGCGACGAAGCTGCCCTTGGCGGTCGGATTCGGGATATCGCTGCCCGAACATGTCTCCGTGCTCGGTGGGATTGCGGACGCGGCCGTGGTCGGGTCTGCGCTGATGGCGGAAATCGAGAAGGCGTCGTCGGTGAATGATGCGACGATCGCAGTGGCGGATCGAATCCGCGCGCTGAAGCAGGCCGCGCGCGCGGGAATCAGCCGGCGGTCGGCGGAATAACAGCGCTATCTGCGCGGGGTTCCGATGGCTTCAGTTTTCGTCCGTGCGAAACAAGACTTGCTGCGGGTGAGGCTGCGCATAGGTGCGGCGCTTCGCGCCGGTTGTTCATGTCGCGGCTAAAGCCGCGACCCACAAACCACCATCCCAATTCTTCCCGGTTTCGATAAGAGTCGCGATCCACAGGCAGGCAGGCCGCGCTGAAGGCCGCCCTTCAGCTCAGCTCAGGACAAGCGGCGCTACATTTAAACCTGTTGTAGTAAACTGCCGGTTTCCATAGGTACATTCGAAAGGGACTGTAGACGTGGATAAGCGTGTGGCCAATGCCGAGGCGGTGATCGGGCGCGTGAAGGATGGCGCGACGATCCTGATGGGCGCGTTCGGCACGTGCGGCGTGCCGGAAAACCTGATCAACGCGCTGATCCGGCAGGGCACGAAGAATCTGACGGTCGCGTCGAATAATCCCGGGATCGATGGATACGGCCTCGGCGCGCTGCTCGAAAACCGGCAGGTGAAGAAACTGATCGCGAGCTACGTGGGCAGCAACAAATTCTTCGAAAAGCTCGCGCTGAACAACGAAATCGAATTGGAACTGAACCCGCAGGGCACGCTTGCGGAGCGCATGCGCGCGGGCGGCGCGGGCATTCCGGCTTTTTTCACGCCCACGGGATATGGCACGATGGTCGCGGAAGGACGCGAGGTGCGCGAGTTCAACGGGCGCCCGCACATTCTGGTGCCGGCGCTGCGCGGCGATTTCGCGTTCGTAAAGGCGTGGAAGGGCGACCGCTGGGGGAATCTGGTTTACCGGAAGACGGCGCGGAATTTCAATCCCGTGGTTGCGACGGCCGCGGATTACGTGATGGCCGAAGTCGAGCAACTGGTCGAGCTGGGCGAACTCGATCCGGACCAGGTGCACACGCCGGGAATTTTCGTGGATGCGATTTTCCAGGGCACGAATTACAAGAAGCCGATGGAGCCGGGCCCGAAACGGAAGCGGGGCGCGTAATGGCCGCGGAGATGGACAAGCGGGAATTCATCGCGCGGCGCGTGGCGCAGGAGATGCGCGACGGCTATTACGTGAATCTCGGTATCGGGATTCCGACCTTGGTGCCGAATTATCTGCCCGCGGGCATCGATGTGATCATGCAATCCGAAAACGGCATGCTCGGCATCGGGCCGTATCCTTACGAGGGCGAAGAAGACCCGGACCTGATCAACGCGGGCAAGGAGCCGGTGACGGAAATTCCCGGCTGCTCGTATTTTTCGAGCGCCGATTCGTTTGCAATGATTCGCGGCGGGCACATGGACGTTTGCGTTCTGGGCGCGCTGCAAGTGGATGAACACGGAAACCTGGCGAATTGGGCCGTGCCCGGCAAAATGTTGAAGGGCATGGGCGGCGCGATGGACCTGGTGGCGGGCACGAAGCGCGTGATCATCGCCATGGAACATGCGACGAAAGACGGCGGCCCGAAAATAATGAAGCAGTGCACACTGCCATTGACGGGCGTCGAGGTGGTGGATCTGATCGTGACCGAGCTCGCGGTGATCGAAGTGACGCCGAAGGGATTGGTGCTGCGGGAAGTGGCGCCGGGCGTGACTCCGGATGAGGTGCAGAAGGTGACGGAGCCGAAGCTGCTGCGCGCTCCGGATTTGAAAACGATTTCGGTGTGAGCGCGCGGCCGGCGCGGGAAAGCGTTTGTTAGGAGAATCGATGCAACCGCATTCGATCGTGGTGGTGAGCCTGCACAGCCCGAAGGAAAGGCTGTGGGGCGAACTGGTGGAAATTTCGCAGGCCGGCGTGACGATGCGCGGCATCGATCTGGGCTCGTTCGACGATTTCGTGAGCCAGGTGCTGCACCCGGAGCACGACCCGATCGGATTGCCGACGCTGTTTTTCCCGATGGTGCGGATCGAGCGGATCGCGCTCGACGAAGCGCGCGGGTCGATTCCCCCGCTTTCCGCGGCGTTTGAAAGGAAAGTGGGACGTTCACTGGGGGAGTATCTCGCGCAATTTGCCTGACGGCGGTCGCCGTAGACCGCGCCGGAAAGCCTGAAGAAGATGCGAAGCCGGATTTTCACGGTTCCGAACGAACTGACGCTGCTGCGCCTCGCGTTCCTGCCGTTTTTCATCATCGCGATCGAATACGAGCGGTATTTTCTGGCGCTGGCGATCCTGGTCGTCGGCGGGCTGAGCGACGCGCTGGATGGTTACCTGGCGCGCTCGCTCGATCAGAAGACGGCGCTCGGCGCGTACCTCGATCCGATCGCGGACAAGCTGCTGATGTCGTCGTCGTACGTGGTGCTGGCGCTCAAGGGGCGGATCGGCTGGTGGCTGGCGATTCTGGTGCTGGGCCGGGACGTGCTGCTGCTGGTGGCGTCCGCCGTGATTTTGATTACCGTGGGCTACCGGCCGTTTCCGCCGAGCATCTGGGGAAAGCTGACCACGGCGTTCGAAATTTTCCTGATCATCCTGGTGCTGGTGATGGCCGCGTGGAACCGGCAGAGCCTGGCGATGGCGACACAGGTTTGCGCGTACGTGGTCGCGGCGCTGGTGGTGATTTCGGGATTGCATTACAGCATCGTGGTGTCGCGGCGGCTGGCTGCGGGGCAGTAGGCGGCCAGCGCATTCGCGGGTTAACCCCCCGCGTTTCCACCTCAAGCCCCGGCGCGCACGGCGGTGAGCACTGCCATCGCGAAGCTGGCGACAACAGCGAGCGCTGCGATCCAGCCGAGCGCATAGGCGAGGCGAACTTCCTGCGGCGTGGACGGCGGGCGATCCGCCATGATTTTGCCGAGGATGAATCCGGTGACGAGCCCGCCGCCGTGCGCCCAGTTGTCGATCCCCGGGAACAGCAATCCCCACACGGCGATGTAAATCAGCCAGCGGATCAGATTGCTTCGCAGCATCTGCATTCCGGCGGTGCGGCGGCCCATCGTCATGGCCAGCAGCACGCCGATCAATCCGAGCAGCGCGCCCGAGCCGCCCACGCTGCGGTTGCCGACGAAGCTGCTCACAACGTAGCCGCCGATTCCCGCCACCACGTACATGAAGAGATAGCGCGCGGATCCGTAGAGCTCTTCGACCAGCGGGCCGATGTCCATCAGCACCCACATGTTGAAAAGGATGTGGAGAATGCTGCCGTGGAGAAATACGGCGGTGATGAAACGCCAGGGCTCCGCTATGTCCACGTTCCACGGAAGCGAATCGCCGAGACGGTCCAAGACGGTGCCGTCGATGCCGCCAAAATTGAAAAGGCCGCCACCGAGGCCTTCGAAACCTGTGTGACGAATCGTGAGGAGCAGAGTCACCGCATAAATGAAACAGCTGAAGGTGAGAATCGCGTAGGTGGCCGGCGAAGTCGTCGGCATGAATCGGCCGAGCGAGCGGCTGGCCGCGGCCATTCCAAATCGCATGCTCGCGCCGCAGTTATGGCAGCGCGTCGCGCCGGCGCCGACCAGCGTGCGGCACGCGGGACAGAGCTGCGGGCGCGGCTGATCGCTTTCACCGGCGGAAGATCCGCCAAGCTTGCTGAAGAAGCGCTCGACTTTCCGGCGCGTGCGAGGCGAAAGGGTCAATGGGGTTCCTTGCGAGAATGTAGGAGCGTTCCTATAATACCGAAGATTGAGAGCAAACGAGTGAATCAGGAAGCCGCGTGAAGGTCTCCGAATTTCCAGCGGAGCGCCGTCCCGAAATAATTTGGCGAGGCAGCCGGCCGAGTGGCGTATTTTCCGCGAGGCTGGCACTGGCACTGGTTTGCGCGCTCGCGATTTCGGCGGGCTGCGCGCATCGGACGCAGACCGCGCAGCCGCCCGTGCAATATCCGCCGTCTCAGGCGCCTGCGCCCGCGCCGGGAGCGCCCGCGCCTTCGCCGCCTTCAGCCGCGCCTCCCGCGATCGAACGCCAGCCGGCGGTTCCCGGCGAATACGTCGAAGAGGGTGTGGCGTCGTGGTACGGCGATCCATTCAACGGCCGGCACACGTCGAACGGCGAAATCTACGACATGCACCAGTTCACTGCGGCGCATCGCACGCTGCCGTTCAACGCGATCGTGCGCGTGACGAACCTGCGCAACGGAAAGCAGACTGAAGTGCGCATCACCGACCGCGGGCCGTTCGTCGCCAACCGCGTGATCGATCTTTCGCTATCGGCGGCGCAGGCGCTCGACATGGTTGGGCCGGGGACGGCGCCGGTGCGCCTTGAAATGCTCAGCGGGCCGAACCCGCAGGTCGGATTCTTCGGCGTGCAGGTGGGCGCGTTCCAGTCGCAGGACAATGCGGAGCGGTTCCGCGGGCAATTGGCCACGCGATACTCCAACGTGAGCATCGCCCTGTACGATTCGCCGAACGGACTTTTCTACCGCGTGCGCGTGGGCCGGTTGCCGAGCGAGGATGGCGCGCATCAGCTCGCCGGCCAGTTGCACGCGAACGAGCAATTGACTACCTTCGTCGTGCGCCTCGACGACTAAGGCCGGGCGGCGAACAGCATGAAAACCGTACGCAGCTTTCTTCGCATCTTTCTCTCGGTTAACTTTGCGTGGGTGTCGTTCGCGGCGCGCGTCGCCCCCGTTCACGCGCAGGCGCAGGCAAACCCTTCCACTACCTGGACCGTCACAATTGTGCTTCCGCCGCGAGTGATGGCGGGGCATCCGGCGACGCTGGCCGTTTTTGGCGTGGACGGCAAGCTGGCCGCGGGCGTCACGGTCACGCTCAGTGACGGCCAGACGCTGACGACCGACCGCACCGGCCGCGCGAAGTTTACCGTGCCTGCTTCCGGCGAGTATCTGCTGGCGAAGGGCTCGGGCGCGTCGGTGGCGGCGCTGATCGATCCGGCGGCGGGCGCGAGCGAGCCGAAGGAAACCACGGCGCCGCCGATGATTTCGCTGCGCGACCGATTTTGGGTTTGCACGGCGGGGCTGAGCGGCGATGCCGGCTCCAACAGCGTGAGGATCAACGGCGAGCCGGCGCTGGTGATCGCAGCGTCACCCGAATGCCTGGTGGCGCTGCCCAGCTCGAAAGCAACGGCCGGGCCGGCGACGATCTCCATCGAAGCGCCGGGAACCGAAGCCGCCGTGAAGGCCACGCTCGTGGCGGTCGAGTTTGACGCGCCGCAGCCGGCGCTCGTGCCCGGCAAGAAATCGCGGCTCGACGTGCGCGTCCGCGGCTCGGAGCAGAAGCTTGGCCTCGTGGTGGACAACGTGACGCCGGGCGTCCTGCGATTCATGCGCGGCGATTCGCAGGAGGTAATGACCAGGGGCGGGCCAAAGAACATTGCGCCGCTCGACGTGCAGGCGATCCGCGCGGGAGACTATTCCTTTCGCGCGCGGCTGATTCCCGCGGCCGATGCGGCAATTGCGCAGCGATATTTGCTCGCGGCGGCGCAGTTGGCGCCCGAGGACTCGCGGAGCGATATTCGCGGCTTTGCGAAACGCATCGCGCGCCATCCGCGCGATCTTCCGGCCGTGCGCGCGGAGGTTGGCGATATGCTGATGCAGACGATCGCGGGGGATTTTCGCACGCTGCTGAACGCCGCGTGGGAAGCGCTATAGCGAACGACGAGCTTATCTTGAAATTGTGGGGTGGAAGCGTAGGGCTTCAGCCCTACGAAATGCGCCGATTCTTAAAGGGCTTTAGCCCTGGCGGCTTCGGCCTGCGCGTTCTAGTCTACTCGGTGGCGGCGCCTTCCAGAGCCTTCGACGCGGGCTCCGGCAGCGCTCCCTGCGCCATCTGCTCGAGCGAATTGCGCGCGCGGTTCAGCTTGCTGTCGGCGTCTTCGTAGCTCTGCTGCGCGTGGCGCAGGTGATTGCCGAGCCTCTCGTACACTTCGCTGAAGCCTTCGATCTGCCGCGTGACACCCGCGAGATTCGCCAGCAGGTGCCGCGCGTTCTCCTCGATTTTCTGCCCCTGCAGGCTGACAGCAACCGCGCCAAGAAACGCGAAGAAGCTGTTCGGCGACACAGGAAAGACGCGCCGGCCGCGGCAATATTCCTCGAGCCGGCCGTGCTTCGTGTCTTCGCTCATCAGCAGTTCGTAATAAATGCTTTCGGACGGCACGAACATCAGCGCGTAATCGAACGTGTGCTCGTCGGGGAGGATGTACTTGTCCGCGATCGCATCGGCATGCTTGCGCACGGCGACGCAGAAATCCCGGCGCGCGTCGTCGCCTTCTTCGCTGAGGCGGCGGTAGGCTTCGAGCGGGAATTTCGAGTCGATCGAAAGCAGGCGGTCGCCGGTGCGTACGACGGCGTCCACGATCGCGCCCGTGGAAATGAATCTATGCTGCGTGGCGTAGGCGGCCTGCGGGAGCGCGTCGGCCAGCAGCGCTTCGAGCGCGATTTCGCCGAGCGATCCTCGCGTTTTCGCCCCGCCGAGCACGGACTGAATCGTCTGCGTGGCCTTCGAAAGGTCCCGGCTCGACTGCTGCATCTCGCCGACTTTTTGATTCATCTGCATCAGCGCGTCGGTCGCGGATTTCAGCTGCTTCGAAACTTCGCGCTGCGCTTCGGTGGCGAGCTGGCCGGTGGACGCAACGCCGCTCTGCAGCTCCTGGCGCACCTGGCCGAGCTGCTGCGTCACGGACTGCATCAGGTGGTTGAGCTGGCCGGCGACGGCTTGCAGCTGCGCCGCGAGCGAGTTTTGCATTTCCTGTCGCACGGACGCGAGCTGCTCTTCCGAGCGGCGGCTCGAGGCGCGCAGCATCAGCGCGATGACCACGATGCCGATCGCGCCAGCCGCCAGCCAGACGATGGGATTTGCGAGCATATGCCGCTGAAAACCTTTCGCGTTTCGAAATTGCTCTTACCACTCTAGCGCGAAGGTGTTTGTATTGTCATCCCGAAGGCATTTATGCCTGAGGGATCTCTCTTTGACCGACCGGTAAGCGAGCGCTTCACACGAAGAGGGATTCCTCGGCCCGATGGACGGCTCGGGCCTCGGAATGACACGTTGTGTAGTATGGGCGCACGCTGTGCGGATGGCGCGTGCTGAAACCGCGCGGCCGTTTCGCTATACTGTGCGTCCGGGGCGCGGTACCCAAGTGGGAAGGGAGAGGTCTGCAAAACCTTCATTCGTGGGTTCGATTCCCACCCGCGCCTCCATCAAAACTCCAATAAAACGTGGCCTTACTTAAGGAGACCTGGATTCTCGGGCATGTCCCCTGGCACTCCACTTCTCAACTTGGCGCGTTATACGTCCATGGAATTCGAATTCGTGCGATGCGAGCGTAAAATGTAAGTATTACCGCAGGCAACCGGAGCGCAGCGTTATGGATGCCAAAACACACTGGGAAACGATTTACGCCAGCAAGGCCCCCAACGCCGTCAGTTGGTACCGTCCACATCTCGAAACCTCGCTGGCACTGATCGAACGCGCAGCAATGGGTAATAAGTCCGCGTCGATCTTAGACGTGGGTGGCGGCGAGTCTACCCTCGTTGACGATCTGCTCGCGCGCGGATACGAGAACGTTGCCGTCCTTGATGTCTCGCGGATCGCAATTGAGGTTACCAAGAAGCGATTGGGCCGGGCTGCCAAACAGGTGCGTTGGATCATCGCGGACATCACCGAAGTGCAAGGGGAACTACCCGCCTGCGACGTCTGGCACGACCGTGCAGTTTTTCATTTTCTTACCACAGCCGAACAGCGGATTGCATATGTTCGCAACGTCGCGAACACCGTTAAGCCGGGCGGACACGTAATTATCAGTACGTTCGGACCAGAAGGTCCTGCAAAGTGCAGTGGACTTGAGGTCGTGCGTTATGACGCCGAGTCGCTGCACGACCAATTCGGCGTGCGCTTCCGTCTGGTGGAAAGCTCGAAGGAACTGCATCGCACACCAGTTGGCAGCACCCAGCAGTTTCTGTACTGCTATTGCAGGGTCCAATAGAACAAACCCGGCGGCAGCGTAGGCCAGAGCTACGCTGCCGTGTGCGTTGCGTCAGGCTAGAATCGCTCAGGCTTTCGGTGGCGGCGGCATCATCTGCGCCATCATCTGGCGCATCGCCTCGGTGGCGCCCGGAGCACGCTTCTTGCGCCACGCTTCGAGCTTCTTCACGTGCTTTTCGAGAGCGCCGTACATGTGCGGATTCTTGCTGCGCGCTCGCTGGTCGGGGACAAAATCCTTGATGCGTTCCCAGACGATCCACTGCTCGCCGGTATTTTCGAAGAAGAACTCCTCGTCGATCAACCCTCGGTTCACGATGCTCGCCGCCATGTTCCAGTAGCTGATCACCATGCGCACGTAGGCGTTTTGCGGGCTGCCCATGGGCGCCTGCTTCTGTGCGTCTTCGAGCGAAGTGGGATGATATTTCGAGAAATACCATTCGCGGGCCTCGCGCATCTTCGGCTCGCGGCGCATTTCGTAAAGCCGGAGCAGCAGGTCTGCGTGTTCGTGCGTCACTTTTGCCATTCAACTTCCTCCTTGTGTTTTTGTTTTGTTGAATCTGTTGGATGAGATTCCTGCGTGTGTTTCCTTCAAATCATTGTGCTTCGGAGTTGGGCACGGCTTCCTTCACCACAACTTGATGTGTGCTGCTGAGCGGGATCGACGATTCCTCGAACGCCATCTTGATCCGCCGGCGAAGTTCGCGCGCCACGTCGTCCTTGCGGTGCAGCACCGTGCGCACCTGCAGCCGCAGCACCGTGCCGTCGAGCGAGAGCGACTCGACGCCAAGCACGCGCGGCCCATCGACCAGCGCCGGGGACCAGCTTTCGTCGTTGCGGAAATCGCCGGAGAGTTTTTCGAGCGTGGCCAGCGCGCGGCCGACCATTTCGTCCGACGGCACAGTTACGTCCACGAACGCCTGCGACCAGTCGCGGCTCAGGTTCGCCACCTGCCCGACCAGCGAATTCGGCACCGTGACCATCGCGCCGCCGATATTTCGCAGCACCGTGCGGCGCAGCGTCAGGTGCTCCACGCGGCCGGTTTCGCCGTTAAGCTGGATCATGTCGCCGACCACGTACTGGTCTTCGAGCACGACGAAAAATCCGTTGATGATGTCCTTCACCAGGTTCTGCGCGCCGAATCCGAGCGCCAGGCTGCCCACGGCGGCGGCCGCTTCGAATGGCGTGACGTCGAACCCGAATTCCGGCAGCGCCATCAGCACCGCGGCAGCCACGATCAGCGCCGCGCCGACGGAGTACACCACGCCCGCCATCGTGCGCGTTTGCTGCTCGCGCATCTGCGCCGCGCGCGTCTGCCCCTTGGCGATCTGCACCAGCCGCGTGGTCAGCGCCTTCAGCACGCGCACGAAAATGAACGCGATCAGCGCGATTGCCAGAACGCGCGCGCCGCGCGTCCCGGCCGTCTCCAGCCAGTGCCTGAGCGATTCAGTCATGGGAAGTAAGGCGCGGAATTATACCATTCGCCAAGCGCGCCCGCGTTTCGTAGCGCCGCCATCTTGGCGGCGATTTTCTGCGGCGGCACCTCGAATCAGAAATGCCCGCAGGATGCCGCTGCCACGGAATCCCGCCGCCCGTCGCCTTTGCTCCCCCACGCAGGGCCATGTAGAATCGAATCCATCGTCCACCGCGCGCCCGTAGCTCAGATGGATAGAGCGTGTGCCTCCGGAGCACAAGGTCGGGGGTTCGAACCCCTCCGGGCGCGCCATTTTTCGCATGTTCGGTGTCTACATACTGCGAAGCAAAACCACCGGGCGTTTCTACACGGGCTCGACGGCAAACCTGACGCGCCGCCTCGAAGAACACAACTCGGGGCTGTCGAGTTCAACCAAGCACGGCGGCCCGTGGGAACTCCTGCACCACGAGGAGTATCCGACTCGCGCCGACGCGATGCGACGCGAGCGAGAGTTGAAAACAGGCAAGGGCCGCGACGAACTGGCGCGGCTGTTTCCGCGCCAAGGCGCCCGTAGCTCAGATGGATAGAGGTCGCCGCGGCGACCCTCCGGAGCACAAGGTCGGGGGTTCTCCGCCGCGGCGGACTCCGGGCGCGCCATTTCCCAGCCGAGCCGAATTCTATTCGAGGAGGGTCGCCGTGAAATCACATCTTTTAGTTGTGGCGGGTTTGATCGCAGCCGCATGCATCGCAGTGACGTCGGTTCGCGCACAGGAAGTCACCAAGGAAAATGTCGACGGCATCACCAACCTGAGCCGCATCCAGACTACCGTCGCCTGCGCCGGTGCGATCAAGGCCGATGCAATTCCCAAAGTCAAAGAGATGGGCTTTGTCTCCATCATCAATCTGCGGCAAAGCACCGAGCCCGGCGCGGACGTCGAAGCGGAAGAGGCCGCCGCGAAAGCCGCCGGCCTTCGCTACTACCACATCCCGTTCGACGGCCGCGCGCCCGATCCCGCAGTGGCCGACAAGTTCATCGACGCCATCACCGCCAGGGGCACCGAGCCGGCGTTCATCCACTGTGCCGGCGGCGGCCGGGCGGCCACGATGTGGTTTATCAAGCGCCTGGTCGTCGATCATTGGGAGGTGGACCGCGCCGCGAAGGAAGCGTCCGCATTGGGCGCGATGAGCCCGTCGCTCAAGCAGTTCGCGATCAATTACTCGCAGACGCACAAGCGATAGTCACGCCTCGACTCCCCTCCCTGCCAGGTATGCGTTGTGACGGGGACGCGCCGAGCGTATGATGCGCCACGGCAACAAAGCCAATTCGAGAACTCCAAGACCAGAACTAAAGGGGCCCCCGTGTCGCAATCACTCAAGAGCACTGCACTCGCGCTAGCCGCAGTCAGCTTGATGCTGCTCATCGCTGTCCCAGGTTGCTTCGCGCAATCAGCACAAACCGCGTTGGCGACGCTGGACGCACCCCCCTCCGGCATCGCGCCTCCCGGAGACGCTCTTCGTCCCGGCCACCTCGGCCGCCAGATCGAGAATGTCGAGCCGACCATGCACTTCTACCACGATCTCCTCGGCCTCGAGCTGCGCGGCACGCGCGACCAACCCCGCCCATTCGGCAGGAATCGCGGCTTGCAGGAAGTTGCGATGCTCGCCCAAGGGGTGCCGGACCCCTACCAGCAGGCCAGCCGCGTCGCGCTCCTTCCGATTCCCGGAACCGCCGCCGCGCCCGGTGGCCCTGAAATGACCATCGAGGCCATCGAAATCAAGGGCATCCCGACTCGCCCGTTCAATCCGCCTTTGACCGACCCGGGCGCCTCCTACCTGAAGCTCATTGTCACCGACCTCGATAAGACTCTCGACCTTCTGAAGGCGGAGCGCTTCCCCGTGATCACCGTCGGCGAAAATCCCCTCGAGCTTTCGGGATGGCCGGGCATGGAAGGCAAGCTCCGCGCTGTCTTCGTTCGCGATCCCGATGGCTACCCGGTCGAACTGATCGAGCAGACTCCTGCGCCCCCGACCACCGCCGCCCCCGGCAGCAAGGTTCTCGGTGCGCGCGTCGTCATCGTCGTCGACAATCTCGAAAAAACCTGCCGCCTCTACCAGAGCCTCGTCGGGCCCGACTTCAAATTTTGGCTAAGCCCCGCGCTCATGGGCGATCAGGCCTACGAAAACCTGACCAACACGCGCGGCCAGTTCCGCCTCGCCGAGGCCATGGTCCCCGGCTCTCCGGTCGTCATGGAACTCATCGAATACAAGAACCACAGCAAGCATTTTCAGCGCCCGCACTTTCAGGATCCCGGCGCCGCGCATTTCCTGTTCATGGCCAAGGACGACGACGTGATGATCGACCGCGTAAAGGCCGCCAATTTGCACACCACCAGCCCGTCCAACGCCCCGGTTTTCATCGCCCCAACCACGCGCATGTTTTTCGTCACCGATCCGCAGGGCTTCTGGCTCGAATTCATGGACAACAACGTAAAGAAGGACCCGACAGCGAAATAGCGGCTAAGATCGTCTTTCTCGTCTCGTTGAGAACCGCGCAGTCTCATCGTGAGACAAAGTCCGATCCGAGAGACACATTCCTCAATAGTGTGAGACAACCCCCGTCTTCCGCAGCACGACCCCTCTGATTCTAGCGTCTTTGCACCATCGAAACTCGGCCCCGGGAAGCACTTCATTGGCGTAAGTCTTGCATATCTTCCAGGTCGTGGAGGTGTTGTTGCAGGTCTTAAGCTGCGCCCGGGAAATTCCGTGCGGGGGTCTCTTCCGTCCGAGCCGGGCGTTAGGTGCCCGCCGGCGCATGGCCGTCCTGGTCGCGCTGGGCTTGCTCTGCGTTGGCGGTTCCCTGGGCGCTCAGCAGGCCGCTCCCGACTGGCAGAGCGAGATTCGCCACTTTGCGGAGCTTCACGACTGGGCGGCGGCGATGCAGGTGATCGACCGCGAGGCCGACCGCAGGCCGGGCGACATCGAGGTGCGCGAATGGCGAGCTCGGGTGCTCGTCTGGTCCGGAAATCTGACGCAGGCCGAGCAGGAGTGGAATGCCGTTGTAAAGATCGCTCCGGAAGACCCCGACAACTGGATGGGGATGGCAATTCTCTACAGGCGGGAAGGCCGCCTGGAAGACGCCGAGCGAGCCATTAGGCGCGCCTTGGAACTTGATCCGAAACGCGCCGACCTCCTCACCGAGCGGGGACGAATTCTTCGCTCGGAGGGCGAACTGCGTGATGCGCGGACTGAATTTCAAAGGGCCCTCGAACTGGATGCCGGCAGTGAGGAGGCTCGCGCCGGATTGCTTTCTGTTCGCGGAGATCCCAAGAATGAATTGCGCATCGGGCAGGACACTGACCAATTCAACTTCACGGGCGCCAATAACGACGAATGGGTCAGCCTGGTCACACGCTGGACGCCACACTGGATAACGAGCGAGGCCGGGAGTTTTTACCAGCGCGACGGCACCGGCGCCGGCAAATTCGTGGGCAGCGTGACCCGATCGCAGCCACATTGGGGAGCGCTCACCGTCGGGGGAGCGGCCGGACACGACAGCGGTGTGATCCCGAGAAGCGAGGCCTTTTTCGACTACGACCGGGGCTGGCGCGTGAGCGAGGAACGTATGGTCCGAGGCCTCGAGTTCGACTACGGCCAGCATTGGTATTGGTATTCCTCGGCGCGGATCTTGACGTTTGCGGGCACGACTACCGTCTATTTGCCGCATGAGTGCACTTGGTCGCTCGGTTTGATCGGCGCCCGGAGCACCTTTACAGGGACGAGTTCGGACTGGAAGCCTTCCGTGACTAGCCGCTCGAACTTTCCACTAGCTCGTTGGAATTCGCTGGCTCTCTCCGGGGATATTTTCTTCGCAGCGGGCTCGGAAGACTTCGCGCAGATCGATCAAATCGGGAGCTTTGCTTCTCAGACCTACGGCGGTGGATTGCGCTTTCAGTTCACTTCCCGCCAGGACGTGAGCGCGTACTCCCTCTACCAGAAACGAACGCAGGATCGCACTCAGACAAGCTTTGGACTCAACTATGGCATCCGCTTTTGACAGGCTCCTTACGTTTGGTCCGTCCCTTTTTGTGGCGAAGGCGATCATCTTCGCGATCGTAGCGGACGTCCTCCTGGTGGTTTCGATTCTCGTCCGCCGCGGCTATCGCAAGCGCTATTTCAGGAAGCGCGACGATCGTGTCTTTTGGATTCGCCAAAACTGGAACGCGCTGATTTCCGGGGAAATCCCTTACGAGGCGTGGCGGAAGAAACCCTTCGACCGGCGCATCGTCGAGGAAATCGTGCTCGATTCGCTCGAAGCGGCTGGACTGAAAGAGTCGGCCGGCCTGCTTCGCTTTCTGCGCGCCAGTAGCTTGATCGAAAAGCGAATCTTTGAAGCCCGCAACCATCGCGGCTGGCGCCGCCGGCGTGCGCTGGTGGCGCTCGGCCGTACTCGCGCAGCCGAAGGAGTTCCCGCTTTGGCCGAAGGCTTGCGCGACAAGAGCCTGGAGAACCGGCACGCCGCACTGCGGGGCCTCGGGCGCATGGGTTCGCCGGAAGCCGGGGAGGAGATCTTGTCTTGGATTTCCGAAGCAGGGCTTGTGGTGGCCTCCCTTCCGGTGCAGAACGCCTTGATCAATTGTTGCCGGGAGCGCCCGCAGATTCTCGTTCCCTATTTGAAGCACGCCGAAGGAACGGTGCGCGAATTACTGGCGCGCGTCATGGCGGAGGTTGCCACGCCGTCTCTGGAGGGCTATCTGGTCGAGCTCGCCGAAGACAGTCTGCCCGAGCTGCGGGCCGCTGCCGCCCGCGCCATGTCCAGTAGCCAGACCTATCACGCCTTGGACGTGCTTACGGAGCTCGCGCGGGACCCGGTGTGGTTCGTGCGGCTTCGTGCGGTGGTCGCGCTGGGGAAACTGCACAACGAACTCGCGACTCCATGCATCTTGCAGGCTTTGACCGACCCAACCCGCCTGGTTCGGATGCGCGCCGGGGAAGCGCTGGTGGCCCAGCCGGACAAGATGGTTCGGATCTTCGCGCAGGTAGTGGCATTGCGCGACCGCTACGGTCTGCACGCCTACCTGGCCGCGCTTGAGAACGCCAACTTGCGGGCGAAACTTGAAACCGAATTGTCGCGCGACAGGTCGCGAAAGAAGTCCGAAAGGCTCGACCTTGCGCAGGTGCTCGCGACGGGTAAGCTTCCGGAGCCGCCGGCCGTCCCTGCCGTAGCCGAGAATGTTGAGCCGGTGGTTCGCTGATGGTCGCGTTTCTCACTGCCGCGAACCACGTGCTCTTCTTCTACTATTTGATCTGCAATCTCGTCTATCTGATCACTCTGATCGTTGCTATCAAGACCAGCGCGGCGCATCAACGCCGTCTCAAGAGCTGGCGACTGCGCTGGATCGACCAATCCCCCCTCACGCCTCCGATCACCATCCTTGCCCCCGCCCACAACGAGGAAAGCTCCATCTTCGTTGCGGTAAGCAATCTTCTTGACCTCGACTATCCCGATCTCGAAGTGATCGTCATCAATGATGGTTCGGAGGATCGCACTCTCATCGAACTCCAGGAGAGATTCAGGCTGCGTCCCGTGCGCGCCGTTTACGTCCAGGAGGTCGAGAGCGCGCCCGTGCGCGGATTTTACCGCAGTGGACTTGACCCGCGCCTCCTGGTGATCGACAAGGAAGCGGGAGGCAGCAAAGCAGACGCCGTGAATGCAGGCTTGAACGCGGCGACCTCTCCCTACGTTTGCATCGTGGATTCCGATTCCATCCTCGAAAAGGACGCCCTCCTGCGGATCATGGTGCCGATCATGGTGGACCCGGATCACGTGGTGGGCGTCGGCGGAATCATACGGGTTCTGAATGGGTCGGAGATTGAAAAGGGTCACCTTCGGCGCGTGCGTCTCCCCCGAAAAGGAATCGAAATTATTCAAGTGATCGAATATCTGCGCGCATTTCTGATCGGGCGCGAGGGATGGGCTCAAGGAAACATGCTCATGATCATTTCCGGCGCCTTCGGGCTTTTTCGCACGGACCTGGTCCGCGCCGTTGGGGGATACCGCTCGAAAGCAATCGGAGAGGATTTTGATCTGGTGGCTCGGCTTCACCGGCACCTCCTCGAAAAAAAACAGCCCTACCGGATACAATTTGTGCCCGATCCCGTTTGCTGGACCGAGGTGCCCTCCGACACGCGCTCGCTGGCGCGGCAGCGCGCTCGCTGGCAGAAGGGGCTCCTCGACGTGCTCTGGCCCAATCGCGACATGCTGTTCCGTCCTCGCTACGGCAGAATCGGATTCCTCGCGCTTCCGTATCTTTGGGTGTTCGAATTGTTGGCTCCGGTCGTCGAGCTTGGAGGCATCGTGACCCTGCTGCTCGCGGCTTGGCTTGGCGTTCTCAGCCAGCATTTCTTCATCCAGTTCATGATTTTCGGCTATGCCTTCGCGACGATGATCTCGATCGGGTCCGTCTTTCAGGAGGAGATTACTTATAAGCGATACAACGAGTGGACCGACGTGGCGAAATTGGTGACGTATTGTTTTCTCGAGCATTTTCCCTATCGGCAGATGCACATGTACTGGCGCCTTCAGGGGCTTTGGCAATACATGCGCGGGGACGTGGTTTGGAGGCCGCTCAAGCGGCAGGGATTACAGTCCGCCCAGGTACCGTGACGGGCCTTACGTCACTTTGCGGCGTACACTTTGATTTCGGCTGTCTCGCCCTTCATTTCAAAACCTGTGCCGAAGGGCTTTGACTCCTCCGCCACGCGCTGCAGGATATAGCCTGCTTGTGCGCCCGTCGCAGGCGACGGCAGCCCGCGCGTGTCGAGGAACTGGTTGTTGGTGTACGCGCTGTGAACATCGGGCTGGCCCTCGCCGATGTTGTTCAGCGCAATCGGCCGCAACGAAATCGATTGCAGCTTTTTCCCCTGAAACTCCACGTACGCGACCACGCTTTCCCAGCTCATCGGCTCGCCGATGTAAATCAGCGTCGGCGGGACGTTGTAGATGAAATTGCCCAGATCGTAAAAAATCGGGCGCCCGTGATAGATCTCGATCCCGTGCAGCAGCGGAGCGCCGTGCATCACCACGATGTCCGCGCCCGCATCGATCTCCGCATGCGTCCATTTCTTCAGCCAGTCGTTGGGAGCCAGCCGCTCGGCCATGCCTTCGGAAAAAATCGTCGAGAAGGAGTGATTTCCGAACACATGATTGTGCTGATAAACGATCACGAGGTCCGCGTGCCGGCGCGCCTCGCGAATGTTTCCGAGGATGCGCTGCGCATCCTCCGGATTGGGCGTGTTGCCTGGCGCGCCGGGCAGATCTTCCGTCGCCTCGTTTTCTCTGTCGCCTGCTTCGACGCGAAGCTCGTTCACGCCCGGCCGGCTGGCCGTGGCGCTGCCTGCCGGCGTAATCAAGCCTGACGCGCTCGCGATCAGCGCAATCGTGCCCTTCGGCGTGTGCAGGTAACCCGGCGCAGCGGCCTCGGCTGCGTTGTTTCCGGTTCCGGCATGGACGAGCTTCCGGCCGTCGGCTTCCCGGATTGTGTTCTGAATGCCAGCCACATTCAGATCGAACGCATGATTGCTCGCGAACGCCAGCAGGTTGAAACCGAAAGCCCTCAGCGCATCAAGAGCTTCCGGAGGAGTCAGGAATCCGCGGCCCTGTTGCACTGCCTCGTCCTTTTCAGCGACCGTGGCTTCGAAATTGGTGAACGCCACATCGCCCTTCAGCAGCCCCTGGATCACCGGCACTTCCGCCGGCGCAGTCATGCGAATATCCGACCGGATCATCGACTGCCCCGCCAGGGTTATCGTCACGGTGTTCGATTGCGCCCGCGCCGCAGGCCCCGCCGCGCAGATGATTGCAAAAAACACCGTGAGCCACGCTGCTTTCGCCAACCACCGTCCAAGTGTCAAACTCGTTGCCATGCGAATTGCCCTTCCGTTCATTCGGAGAATCTACTTCATCGTCTCCACGGATGCTACGAGATCCTTCAGCGGGGCCGGAATGAGCTTGAGCGAACGGCCAGTAGACGCGCGCCCACTCATCTGCCACCCTGTGAGCGACGAGAATATTTCGTCCGCTCTCGCTGGCCGGGAGCCGTATAGCTCTTTGACAACTGAATAGTAGCGCCAGCTTCCAGCTGGCGTTTTTCCGAGGCTCCAACTCCGCTGAACTAAGGGCAGAATGCCAGCCAGGCTCGCTGCCGCGACGTAGCTGGTCCGTCCTCGCAACGATTCACCGCACGCTCGGACGAATCGGTCCGGTCCTATCTCGGAAGCACCGATTTCCGACAGTGGGCAGCGCGCGATTGCTGTTCTTGCCTGCACAGCCCCTCCTACATGGATACGGTCCGGTGGAAACGTGAGCCTTTTCACCCTGAGCGAAGCCGAAGGGCAGGCCCACGAATCACGCGCTGACAAGACTTCGAGCTTCAGCCATGGCTGGTCTTCGCCCAAATTTCAGCCCGTTTCTAATCGACAACCACGCCGAATAGAAACGTCCGTAACCAGCTGAAAACAAACGACCGGTGTACATTCTAATCGACAGAAGATCGGGGGGGGGCCGAGGCGATTTTCTCGCCGATTCACGGTGGCATTTTGGGGCCTGCGACGCTTCCGCAGCCCGCGCATCACATGGGCTTGCAGCAGATGGTCACAGGAGGCTCGCAATGAAAATCACCGCCGCGCGGATCGCTGGGCTACTGGCTTTCGCGGTTGCGACGACAAGGGTCGCCCCCGCGGACGATTCCGCCTCTGCTCGAAAGACGTCCGCCAGCTCCACGACGCACGTCAATGTCGCCTCGGCCAAGCCATTCGACGCCGTAACGGCGGCAATCGAGAAGCAGCTCGGCAAGTACGACGCAGGCACGATTGCCAAAGCGATGAGCGATAAACTCAGCCCATCGGAAATCGAAGCGAAGATCCACGCGATGGAGGGAACCAGCGGCTTCATGCTGTTCGCGATGCGCGATCACGGACAGCTTCTATCGCTCAAGGGCAAGCAGGTCTCCGCGCGGCAATACGAAATCGGGAATCCGCTGATCGCTCTTCAGATGACCCAGGCGGATGTCCGCGCCGGGGAATATGCGCCGCTCAGGATTTACGTCTATGCGGGCGACGACCATCTCACCCACGTCGATTACGATTTGCCGTCGACCGTTTTCGGCAGGTTTCGTTCGCCGGGAGTCGACAAAGTGGCCAAAGGCCTCGACGCGAAGCTCGATGCGTTGATCGCCAACGCGTTGAAGAACTAAATGCAGCGCCTGCCTGACGCAGGCGGGCCGCGGTCTTTAGCGCGGCAACAACCAACTCGAACCAGGGAGCGAGAATGACTGCGAGCACCGAATCGCACGAACGCTTGTATCTCGACGATCTGCGCGTCGGACAGAAGTTCACTTCCGGCAAGTACGTCATGGAAGAGTCGCGCATGAAATCATTCGCCGCTGAATTTGATCCGCAGCCCTTTCATCTGGACGAAGCGGCCGCCAACAACAGTATTTTTCGCGGGCTCGCGGCCAGCGGCTGGCACACCGCCGCGGCCAGCATGCGCCTGATGGTCGATGGAGAGCTGCGAATCGCGGGCGGGCTGATCGGGCTGGGCGGAGAAATCGCCTGGCCCCGGGCGACGCGCGCCGGCGACACGCTCAGCGTGAACAGCGAAATCGTCGAGATCGTGCCGTCGCGGTCGAAACCGAATCAGGGAATCGTGAAAGTGCGCAACACAACCGTGAATCAGAATGGCGAGGAAGTGCAGGTGTTCACCGCGAACCTGCTGGTCTCCAAGCGGCCATCCGCCGGCGCGTAGATCGATCCGTCATTTCCGCCAGAACGCTTCGATCTGCTCGAGCGTGTGCCCTTTGGTTTCCGGGACCAGGTAAAACGAGAACAGCCAAGCGCCGATGGCAAACACGCCGTAAAGCCAGAAAGTGCGCGTGGCGCCGATCGCTCCAAGCAGTGTGAGAAACGTCAGGCTCACCAGCAGGTTCGAGCCCCAGTTGAACGTCGCCGCAACGCCTTCGGTCGAACTTCGAACCTTCAGGGGATAAATCTCGGCGATCAGCAGCCAGAAAATCGGGCCGAGGCTGATGGCGAACGATGCGACGTAAACCATGATGCTGATCACCGCGAGCCAGGAAAGCGCGCCGCTCGGGCTCGCGGAATGGAACGCCCAGCCGAGCACGCCAAGCGTCACGACCATTCCGGCGATGCCGGTGAGCAGCAGCGGGCGGCGGCCGATGCGATCGATCAGCCACATGGAGACGATGGTCATCAGCACGTTCACGGTGCCGATGCCCGCCGTCGTAAGAATCGCGCCGGACGCCGAAGAGATCCCCGCCGATTGAACGATCAGCGGCGCGTAATAGATGACCGTGTTGATTCCGGTGATCTGCTGGAAAATCGCCAGCCCAATCCCGACGATCAGCGCCGGACGCAGCGCGGGGCTCAGAAGATCGCGCCAGTTGCCGTGCTCTTCGGCATGCGCGAGGCTTCCTTCGATTTCCCGAAGCTCCGCATCGACGTCGGAAGTATCGCGGATGCGCGACAGTATCGCGCGCGCCCTGTCGTGATGCCCGCGACGCGCGAGCCAGCGCGGCGACTCCGGCAGGAAGACCATTCCGAGCGCGAAAATCGCGGCGGGAACCACGGCGAGGCCGAACATCCACCGCCAGCCCTGAATGCTGGAGAAAACGTAATCGACGACGTAAGCCAGCAAAATGCCGAGCGTGATTGCGAGCTGGAAAAGCGATACGGTCCACCCGCGCGCGTCGGGCGGCGAGACTTCGGAGATGTACACCGGCACCGTGCCCGAGGAGAGCCCGATGCCGAGTCCGACGATGATCCGGCCAACGATCAACATCGTCGGGGACGTCGCCGCGGCGCAGAGAATCGCGCCCGCGGCGAAAATCACCGCGGTGAGAATCAGCAGCGTGCGGCGGCCGAAAATGTCGGCAAGCCGGCCTCCGACGAGCGCGCCGGCAGCCGCTCCCGCGAGCACGCCGCTGACGATCACTTCGAGCGCGAACGTCGACAGCGCAAAATCGTTCTTGAAAAACAGTTCGGCCCCAGAGATGACTCCGGTGTCGTACCCGAAAAGGAGTCCGCCGAGACCGGCGAAAGCAGCGGCGAGATAGACGAAGCGGCGGTTCTGGGAATGGATCGGAGCGGCGTGATGTGAAGCAGCCTCTACGCTCATTGCGTGACGGCTCCCTTCGAAGCGCGCGTTCGGCGGATTATCGGCGCTTCCGTGGTCGCGAGCAAGTTATGGTTCTTGGCTGCGTCGCGCCGGCGGGTGGGCGCTGCACTTCATCCTAATACTTCCGCAGGCGCGCCGGAAGATAGAGAACCGGCTCGCATCGTTCAATGGGCCTGCCATCTACGGAATTGCGACGGACAGCAACGAGCAGAAACGGTAAGGCCAGCTGATTTTAGAACACATGGACTTTGCCGCGTACTTTCCGGGCTGGGAGAGTGCCGATTATGGGAACTTGTAGCCGTCCTTGAGTTCGCAGCGATAGCTTTTCGCCTGGTCCTTTTCGACGTTGACCTTGCAGGCCGCCCAACTCAGGTCCGGCGCGGGGCCGAGCGGAAAGACGATGTTCGTGCCCGCCAGTTCGGCTTCGAGGCTGGGGCCTTGCGCGGCCGCCGGCAGACTGAAGTTCAGGGCGCGTCCGAATATCACCGGATAGGATTCGCGAACGATGTCGCTGATTTCCTGGCGGAACACTTCGGCCTGGAACAGGAAAGTGGTGGTGTCCGACCAATCGAGAACGGAGACGGAAATGTTGCGTCCGCCGCGCGAGAAGTCGTCGGTTTGGATTTCCGTGAAGGGGCACGGACCGGCAATGCACGAAACGCGGGCATTCTGAAAGACGTTGCCCTGTCCGGCATCGAGCGACGCCGAGCCGATCGCGGCCTTCCACTTGTTGTCGGGCGAGCACGGCGTCTGGTGATCGCAGGGAACGTTGCCGGTATTGATGGCCTGAAACGTGGTCACGCCGGCGCCGACGTTCACGGAAGCGGTCGTTTCGATCGAATAGCGGACGAAAACGTTGGACACCACGGTTTCCGGCCTGCCCGGCTGAGCGGGAGTATCGGGCCGAAGCGACTTCATGCGAACGATGTACAGCTTGTTGCCCGCGGCGACCGGCATGTCCAGCGGCTGGTAGTCCGGATGCCGGAATTGCAGCATGACCGGCTGGCCGGGCTTGATTCCGGGGCGAAGCGTCAGCCGGAAATAACCGGAGAAATCCGATTTCACCTCCGCGGGCGCCAAACTGTTCGCCGCCGTAACTTGCACGTCGGTGATCGGGGATTGCTTTCGAGGGTCCGCGTCTTCTTGAATGATTGCGCCCTTCAAGGCAATCGGCCTATACAGATAGTGCAGGCCGACCAGGGCGAGGACCACAAGAATGGCAACACCGCCTACAATTGCAGCAACCCGAACGGAAATGCTGCCGCTGCTGCGGACGTGTCTCATCCCGCCCGCAAGTGTAACAAACAGCGGGAACCGCCTTGCAAGAGGCCCCTTCGTTTGGGACATAGTCTTCACCGTCACTTACGTGCGATCTATAATTTAGATGATGGCCGATGAACGAACGGGTAGGGGAAAACTCTCGCGCCGCGAGTTCTTGCGACGGGGGATCCGCGCAGGCGCACTCATGCCCTGGGCTTCCTCCACGCTCCTGCCCTACACGCTTGCCCTGGCAGCTCAGACCCCGCGAACAGGCCCCGGTTCCAATAGCAGTCCTTTCTATCAGGTTGACGAAGTGCTTCTGGAAGCAATCGAGGCGGCGAACTACAAATATTTCTGGGAGCGGGCAAATCCGTATACCGGACTCGTGCGCGATCGCTGCAACGCCACGAATCCCGACAAAAGCGACCTGGCCAGCATCGCCGCCACCGGATTCGGGTTGACCGCGCTGTGCATCGGAGACATGCGCGGATACCGACCCCATGCGGAAGCGCGCGGGCGCGTGCTGAACGCGATGCGATTCCTATGGAAGCGATTGCCGAACCATCGCGGATTTTTCTACCACTGGGCCAATCTGAACACGGGAGAGCGGCTGTGGGATTCGGAGGTGTCTTCCATCGACACGGCGATCCTGCTGTGCGGCGTGCTCACGTGCCGGGCGCATTTCCCGCACTCTGAAATCAGCGAACTGGCATCCGACATTTTCAATCGCGTGGATTGGACGTGGCTTTCGGAGGACACGCGCATCCTGCCCCACGGCTGGACGCCCGAAGCGGGATTTCTGCAGTACCGCTGGGACAATTACAGCGAAATGATGATGATGTATCTTTTGGGACTCGGATCGGCGACTTACCCGCTGGCCGCGGAAACATGGACTGCGTGGAAGCGGGTGACATTCGAATACGACGGCATCCGTTATATCGGCTCGTTCGCGCCGCTTTTCGTGCATCAATATTCGCAGGCGTGGTTCGATTTCCGCGGCAAGAGAGATCAGTACACCGATTATTTCCAGAATTCGGTTACCGCGACGGAAGTCCACCGGCGGTTCTGCATCGATCTCGCCTCGCAGTTTCCCGATTACAGCGACAGCCTGTGGGGCATCACGGCATCGGATTCCGCGAGGGGATACGTCGCCTGGGGAGGCCCGCCGGCGACCGGCCCGATCGACGGCAGCGTGGTCCCGTGCGCAGCCGCCGGCTCGCTTCCCTTTTTGCCCCAGCCGTGCGTGCGCGTGCTCGAAAACATCAAGAACCGCTACGGCCAGCGCGCGTGGACGCAATACGGATTCGTCGACGCGTTCAATCCGCTGACGAATTGGTACGACAGCGACGTGGTCGGCATCGACACGGGAATCACGATGGTGATGGCGGAAAACGCGCGCACCGGTTTCGTGTGGAATACGTTCATGAAGAATCCGGAGGCGCAGCGAGGAATGCGGCGCGCCGGGTTCAGGCCATATAAAGCGCCGAATCCGCCGGCACATTCGACAGCGACGACTTAGTCGCGGCGACAGCCTGCGGCACACACAGACCCGTTATCTAAGTTCGACCAGCGCGAGCCCCTGCGGCGGAAGCTCTAAAGTCAGGCGTCCGTGAGCGATCGCTTTCGATTCCGGAGGCGAAAGCTCCGCGGCGCGCTGAAGCTGCGCAATCTGCCGCGAATTGGGATACGCGGGGCTGCCCATGACGCGATAAGCGTCCAGCAACGATCCGTGCGTCGAATCGAGACGATACACGATTGCACGCTGGGCGGCCGCGGGACCCTTTAACACGAGCGTGATGGTCTTCGGCCGACCCGTTTCTTCCGGCAAAAACAGATTCCACACGGCGATCTCGAGGTTTCCGTCGCTGCGACGCGTGACCAGCGCGGAATTGGAGTCGTTCGCCAGACGCTGCGTGCCGAGCCGGTGCAGCAGTGCGAAAGCGTTAAACGCCGGCTTGGGCAGCCCGTCCTCAGCAATCAACCCGTAACCGCCGTAGAAAGGCTGCTTCACGATGCCTTGCTCCTCGAAAACATCGGAGAACGTCCAGTAGGAAAGAATATCGACCAGGCCATCGCACCGGCGAATCGTGTCGGCGATCCACGGACCCATGAAGACCGTGTCGGTCACGTCCGGCTCGTTCTTGTAGCTGGCGTTGTACTCGCTCCAGATAATCGGAAGCTTGGGAAGCGAAGATTCCGCCACCTGATCGTGGACCTTGCGAACCGCGCGGCAGACCATCTGCGTGCGAGGAATCGTCTCTTCCGTGCCGAAGACGTCGTGCGCCGAGTCATTGCCATACACGTGCGTGGAAACAAAATCCACCGGCACATGATTGTCGGCGCAGTGGCGAATGAACCGGTCGACCCACGCCGCCTGCGCCGTGGCCGGGCCGCCCACGCGCAGCTGCGGTGAGACGGCCTTGATCGCGCGCGCCGCGGCGTCGTAGAGCTGGTAGTAGGTCTGCTCCTTCGGATCGCCCACCCAGAAATCGATATTCGGCTCGTTCCAGACTTCGAAGTACCACTGGGAAACTTCGTTCACGCCGTAACGATCGACGAGATGCTGCGCGAGGTGAGAAACGAGGTCGCCCCATTTGTTCCAGTCTTTGGGAGGCGAAACGACCGGCTTGTACCAGAAAGGATTTAGGATCTGCTGGGCGGCCAGCTTGCGGGGCATGAAACTCAGCTCGACGAACGGCCGCACGCCGTTTGCGAGAAGGCCGTCGTAGATCTGATCCACGTAGGAGAAATTGTAGACGGCATTGCCGCTCGCGTCCTCGTCGTACACGCCGACTTCGTCGTGGAAGATGGCGTGGAAGCGGACGTATTTGAAGTCCGTGGCGCGTTTCACCTCCCGCAAATCGCGGCGATAACTTTCGCGCAGGCTCAAGATCGCGCGGCCAGAGCCGAACATCTGCTCCCAATAGTGAGGAAACGGATGCGCGGGCGCAGACGGATCGACGACGATCATTTCCGAAAGCGAATTGGACTGCGGCGCGTCCTTCGCAGATTCCTGCGGGAGAACCTGCGGCGCGGAAAAAACCAGAACGAGGCACACACATAACACGCGACGCCAGCACGACATTCGGCGACGTGGAACGAAGCTCACGAAAGCGTCTCTCTCGTTGACATTCGCAAGTGCGGAACCAAGCCTTCAATCCTGCGTGATCAGCTGTTCCCGGGATGCTTCCTTCTGATTGATAGCATAAAGTGCCAGCTCGAGGCGATTCGACGTGCCGAGCTTATTGAAGATGTGGAAGAGATAATTGCGGACCACGACTATCTGCACGTCGACGATCCCCCGCCACCCGCGCTTCTCCCGCCAACGGACGTTCCCCCGGAGGGAACGCCTCGTCCTGCTTCAACGGAAGCATGGTCTGCTTCGTTCTGTTCCACGCGCTTCAAATAGGTCCGCCGCAAGAAAGTACAGGCGGCACCTTTTCTGTACTTCCGGCCAGTAGAATCGCGCCCGACGACCTGCCACCATGATAACGACGGCAGAGCACCGCTGTCCGGCTCTCCTGGCGAGCGGCGTACCGCTCTTTGACAATTGAATAGTAGCGCCAGCTTCCCGCTGGCGTTTTTCTGCGGCTCCAACTCCGCCGCCGCAATGTAGCTGGCCCGTTCCCTGTAACGCCATGTTCTCAGCTGGGGCAAAACCGCGAGATTCCTCGTTGACCGCGGGTTTCGTTCGTCCCCGCAGCGGACACTTTCTAATCGACAACCACGCCGAATAGAAATCGCCGCAACCCGCTCAAAACAAACGATCGGTGCACATTCTAATCGACAGAACATCGGGGCGTGCCGAAGCCTGCAGCTCGCGCGCGTCTGGCTTAGCCTCTGGCTTTGAACAAGGTGACACACCATGCAAAGCAGTTTCCAGCGTAAACGATTGAAAACAAAGAAGAGAGGCGACTCCAAGGTGACACACTTTTTCGGGCGTCTCGGATACTCTACCACTCGAAAAAGCTGGCGCGCGACGATCAGCCGCGGCCGATGAACGGCATCTTCGTGGCCATCACGGTCATGAACTGCACGTTGGCGTCGAGCGGCAGAGACGCCATGTAAACCACGGCGCGCGCCACGTCCGCCGTGTTCATCGTCGGCTCGATTTCGATCGAGCCGCTGGCCTGCGGCACGCCCTTCTTCATTCGCTCGGTCAATTCCGTCGCCGCGTTTCCGATGTCGATCTGGCCGCAGGCGATGTCGTATTTCCGCCCGTCGAGCGACGTTACCTTGGTGAGTCCGGTGATTCCGTGCTTGGACGCGGTGTAGGGCGCGGAGTTCGGCCGCGGCGCGTGCGCGGAAATCGACCCGTTGTTGATGATGCGGCCGCCGCGCGGCTCCTGGCTCTTCATGATCTTGAACGCTTCCTGCGTGCAGAGAAAGGCGCCGGTCAGGTTCGTGTCGAGGATCTTCTTCCACTGCTCGTAGGCAATGTCCTCGAGCGGCACGGCCCGCCCGGAAACGCCGGCGTTGTTGAACAGCAGGTCGAGCCGGCCGAAGGCCTCGCGCGTCTTCGCGAAAAGATCGCGCACGGCGGCGGGATCGGTCACGTCGGTTTGCACGACGAGCGCTTGTACGCTTGCCTTCTTCACTTCCTGAGCAGTCGCCTCCAGCATTTCAGCCCGCCGCCCCGCCAGCACCATTGCATAGCCCGCCTGCGCCAGCGCGATCGCCACGTGCTTCCCTATACCGCTGCCCGCGCCGGTGACCAGCGCGATTTTCGAAGAACTTTGCGGAGAGGAGCCCATTGGCCTCCGCATCATAGCTTACTTTTTTCCTTGGAGGCAGATTGCACCAAGCTCATTCGCTCAACCGCAGTACAGATGGTTGCGACCTGTACTTTTGGGCGGGGCGCAATGCCGGTGTGAATTCGGCTATGCAGCTCGAACGCGAATGTGTCGCGCCTACGGCGCTCGCAATATCACACCTCCGCCAGCTCGGAACCACGCCTCCGCCGGTCGGAACATCAAGCCTACCGCACTCGGAACGTCATGCCGCTGACGGGATTTCGAAAGGCGCCTTTCCGCAAGCTATTAAGCGACCGCGCTTTCAGTGTGGAACATGGGATTACGCCGGATTTTTGCCGCCTGGCTATACGAAGGTATATGTAAGTGAAGAAAGGAGATTTGTTGCACCGAATCTAGATTTTTATTGCGGCAATCAGAAATATGAGTTGGACAATCCGTCGCGGCCCGCGCAAACTCCGCCTCTAATTGAACGCAGTAGTGCAGCACCACCGAGCTTTCCTTTCCACGTCGAGTGGAAAGCCCGCAGCCAGTCCCTGCTATTTGGTTGTTTCGCCGGACACACCGTCGTGTCCGTTCCGCAGACTCACGACTTCATGAACGTCTTTGTTTGAAGGAGAACGACAGATGAGTCAACAGACTCTTTTGGTCGAGCTTATTCTTGGCGGATTTTTCGCCGTGGCCTGCATGCGCACTTCGATTCCGTCGTCGATTGACGGCCATTTACACTTTTCCGACTTGATGCGCCTTCCCGGCCGGATCGAGCGCTTGCGCCGTTCGCGCTGGCAATGGTTTTCGATGGTGGCGCTGCTGCTGGTGATCCGGCTACAGAAAGGAATGCCGCTGGTTCTGGAGATTACGGTCGCGCTGATGTTCCTGGTGTTTGTCGCGCTGCCGACTCGCGCCCCGGCCAAGGTCGGAGCCCGTGGATGAAGGAACTGTGGGAGGTCGGAGAGTTCATCCGCAAGCTGCGAAACCGGATGAACTTCGGCGAACTCTCGCGGGCGCACCTCCGGCTGCTGCGGCTGGAACTGCGGGGCGACACGGGCACGTTTGAGTGGCTCGCGCGGCCAGCCGACGTCTGGGCCGCGAACCTGCCGCGACACATTCGCGACCGCGATGCGTCGTTGCAGGCGGTGCGGGATGCGGTAGCACTGCGGGACATGTTTTTCGCGTCGCTTTCGGGCATTGAGGCCGCCGAATTCAGGACATTTCGCCAGGAGGCGCGCGAGCCGCCCCGGCTGATTATCGTTGGCACGGTTACACGAGAGACGCCGGCCGTGCCGAGGGTGAGTTCTCCCGTAATGAGGGCCAAGCTCTGCGGCTTTCATTTTCAGATGGACGACGGGGTGTTGGAGCCGCTGGATGCGGGAGAAAGCGGCGTGCAATTCAAAGTCATTGCATGAATTTTTTCGGTCGAGGAGGAAACTCGCATGGCAGCAAATAGGTCGCAGGGAAGTTACTACACGTTGTTCCTGGTGGGCTGTACGGTCCTCTGCGCCGGTATTTATGAGTGGTCCGGCGGAATGGGGAAGCTGTTGGCGGTCGTGGGGGTGGCGGGAATACTCGGCAGCCTCTTCGGGATGATGGGAATCAAGTCTCTCGAAGGGAAGATCGCGATGAAGTCATCGCCTTTCGCCATGAAGATGGTGGGGGCGGCGTGCAGCCTGCTGGGCTGGATCATCACGTTGTTCGGGATGCACCTGACTCCCAGCGTGGGCGGGCGAATCGCGCTTGCACTGCTAGGAATCGCCGTGAGCCTTTTCGGGATACTCGTGGTATTGCCGGCAGCATTCAATAAGAACGCGATTTGGAAGACCTGATGTGCTTGCGCCACAGCGCCAGCGAAATCTTAATCATGGAGCTCACACGATGAAATCAATCCGAGGTAGAGGTAGTTGTCTTTTCCTCTGTTTGCTGGCAATGGTCCTGGCAACGGGCGTTCTGGCCCACGCGCAGGCACCGGCGGCGGCCCCAGCGGCCGCGATCCCGGCCGCGGACCAGCAGTTGAAAGATGCTTTGGCCAAAGCGCCGGCGACGACGGACCTGGCGAAGGGCGATCCGGGCGGCACGATTACGGGAACCATCAACGATGTGCCCGCCGCTGATTCGACGAAGGGTGTGACGCTTCCCGACGTTGCCAATCAGGACGGACAAAACAAAATCGCAATCAACTTTGTCTGGACGCTCGTCACCGGGTTCCTGGTCATGTTCATGCAGGCCGGGTTCGCGATGGTCGAATCGGGCCTGACGCGCGTGAAGAACGCGAACCACACGTACATGATGAACTTCTTCGTGTACACGGCCGGTTTGTTCTCGTACTGGCTGGTCGGCTTCGCCATACAAATGGGCGCGGCAGCCGGTAACGGAAACCTGGGCGGCCTGAATTCCCTGGTCGGGGAGCACACGTTGACCCTGTTCGGCAAGACGTGGGGTTATTCCGGCGGCGCGGGAATGTTCCTCGCCGGGCACACGTACGACGTCGGCGTCATGGTGATCTTCCTCTTTGAAATGGTGTTCATGGACACCGCGCTGACGATCGTGACCGGCGCATGCGCCGAACGCTGGAAGTTCCTGGCGTTCTGCGTGTCGTCGTCCATCATGGGCGCCTTGACCTATCCGATTTACGGCAACTGGGCGTGGGGCGGCGGCTGGCTCGCGCAGCTCGGCGTCAACAACCAACTCGGCAAGGGCTACTGCGACTTCGCCGGATCCGGCGTGGTGCACGCGGTCGGCGGAATCACGGCGCTGGCCGTTACCTTTATCGTGGGCCCGCGGATCGGCAAATTCAACCGCGACGGCTCGAGCAACCCGATTATCGGCCACGACGTTTCGGCCGTGCTGATCGGCTGCTTCATCCTGGCGTTCGGCTGGTTCGGATTCAACCCGGGCAGCACGCTCGGCGCTTCGGCCGCGGGCAACCTCCGCATCGGCACGATCGCCGTCGACACCATGCTGGCGGGATGCACGGGCACGTTCGGCGCGCTGCTCTTCATGTGGATGAAGAACGGCAAAGTCGATTACTCGATGAGCGGCAACGGTTTGCTGGCCGGCTTGGTGGCGATCACGGCACCGAGCGGCTTCGTCAGCCCGACCGGCGCATGCATCATCGGGCTGGTCGCCGGCGTGCTGGTGGTGCTCAGCTGCAATTTCATCGAAAACGTGCTGAAAGTCGACGATCCCGTCGGCGCGATTTCGGTTCACGGCACCAACGGCCTGTGGGGCGTGTTGTCCGTCGGACTGTTCGCAGACGGCACGAGCAACTACGGCGGGGCATGGAACGGCGTAACCGGCAACGTCACCGGTCTCTTCTACGGTGATGCGAGCCAGCTCGCCGCCCAACTCGTCGGCATCTCGACGCTGATCGGTTTCGTCTTCACTTTCAGCTTCGTGGTGAACCTGGCGATTGAATTCTTCGTCGGGCAGCGGGTTTCGATCGAAACCGAAGTCGCCGGTCTGGATCTTCCCGAGATGGGCCAACTCGGATACCCCGAGTTTGTCTTCAAGGCGGAGCCAGACTACCTAATGCATGCCAACAAGGAGGCGATGGCCGCCTAGCCGGACCTGAATATGGAAATCCATGGTGGCAGGGTCCGCTCCTGCGAGCCTTGCCACCGTGTTTTTTGACCGAATCCATTTCACACCGGAGGCACCGTCGTGACGGAAATGAGCGAAAGTCCAGAAACGCAAATCGTTCCAAGCGATGTTCCAAACAGCGAGCAACTGGCGGTCGCGGCGCCTGCGTCCGCTCCACTTTCCTTGATCGGGGTGCCTGGGGAGACGCACGGTCTATTGATGAGGATGTTTGCCGATCCCCGGGTGCTGGCAAAAGAGGAGAAAGCGGAGCTTGTGACCAAGCTTCGCGAGTGCGTGGCGCTGAATCCGAAAGTCTCCGACCTGCGGGTGCTCTACGGGATGGCGCTTTCCGTGAGTTTGCAAGCGCACGATGCGATGGAGGAACTTGGCGAAGCGGTGGCGCTCAATCCAAACAGCTTCATCGCGCATTTGAAAATGGGCGAGCTTTGGATGCGGCTTCGAGTCTGCAATAAGGCTCAAAATCACACGCACCAGGCCGCGCTGCTGGCGCAAAACATGGCGCAGTCGGAAATGGCGCGCCGACAGGCGACCACGCTGAGGGTGATGATCCGTGAGGGCGTGGATCGCAACGGCTATCGCATGCCGTGGATTTCCCTGGGGCGGCTTCGGCGGTTGTGGAAGCGCAACCGCAGCGAATCGGAAGCGCTGGCGACGGCGGACGTCAGCTGATCCATGTCATCGGCACTGCAGCTCGCGCTGTTGATTGCCATCCTGATTCCGGCGTGCAAAGTGGCCGGATCCCTGTGCGCGCGGTTTGGAATACCTCCCATCCTGGGCGAACTTCTCGTCGGCGTCGGACTGGGCCCGGGTGCGGCGAATTTGCTGCATTGGCGCGTTTTCGAAAGCGGCGAGTCGACCGGAGCACTGCTTCTCCTCGCGCAAATTGGCGCGTTGGTGTTGATGTTCATCGCCGGTATCGAAACTGATATCGACCGGATGAAGGAGGCGAGCGTCACGGCATTCGTCGTGGCGCTTTCCGGCGTGATCTGGCCTTTCTTCCTCGGAGCGGGCGTCGGCCACCTGCTCGGGCTTTCCTGGAAAACAGCGTGCTTTTTGGGAGGCGCGCTGACCGCTACCAGCGTGTCGATTTCCGCGCGGACCCTGATGGATGCGGGGCGCATGGCTTCGTCGGAAGGCACCATCATTTTGGGCGCCGCGGTGATCGACGACGTGATGGGGCTTTTCGTCCTCGCGTTGCTCGCCGCGTCCACCGCCGTGAAGGGCGAGGCATTCGGGCTGGCGCCGATGGCCAGCGAATGGTTGCAGCAACATATCGCTCCAGCGGCGGCACATCCGCTCGTCATCCAGATGACGATGCTCAGCGTGTGCGTGGCGCTGTTTTTTGTTGTCGGCTACATCGCTGCGACGCGCTGGCTCGACTCGCTGATTCTCCAACTGAGAACATTGACGGCGACGGAGGCGGTGCCCGCGTGCGTCCTAGGGCTCATCATGGTGTACGCGATTTCAGCCGAATGGCTGGGAAGCGTGGCGGGGATCACGGGCGCGTATTTGCTGGGCTACGTGTTCGCGGGGTCGAAATTCAAGGAAGATGTGGAGCGCAGCTTTTATGCCATGGGGCACGGGCTGCTGATTCCGCTTTTCTTCGTGTCGATTGGGCTCTCCAGCGACTATCGCGCGCTTTCCGGGCATTGGATGCTAATGCTGCTGGTGCTGCTGGTGGCGGTGGTCGGCAAAGTGGTGGGCTGCGGATTTGCGGCGCTCGCGTCGGGAATGGATTGGGTGCGCAGCCTGCGGATCGGATGCGGCATGATGTCGCGGGGTGAGGTCGGCTTGATCGTCACCGCCATGGGGGCCACGACCGGAATTTTCGGGCGCACGGAAGTGGCTGTGATGGTCACGGTGGTGCTGCTGACGACGCTTTTGACGCCGCTGGCGCTGCGGGCCACGTTTAATTTGAAATCGATGCAGGATCTCGAAGAAGGGCTGGAAGAGACGAAGCCGAAAGTTACGGCGATCAATGAAGGATCGTCCTTTGCGGCGGGCGCGGAGCGCGGCGATGCCAAATCGCACAGCGATCATTCGAGCTTCATGGCGATCACGCCTCCTGTAACGAGTTCGCTTACCTTCAGCGCCAGGGATGCCGCCTCCGATGTGGAATAAGGATGGCAATCCGGTGACAAGGACTTCCCATTAATCCCGGCGAACAACTCGATCATTACCGATTGGAGAGCATCGTGTCGCGGAGCGACGTGGCCACGGTATTTCGCGCCGTGGATGTCGACACGGGGCGGACGGTCGCCATCAAGCTTCCTCATCCGGAAGCCGAGCAGGATGAAGTGTTCGCCGAACGTTTTCAGCGCGAGCAGGAAATCTGCAGGCATTTCGACCACCCCGGCTTGCTGAAATTGATTACCGGCGACCACCGCAGCCGAAGCTACATGGTGATGGAGTGGGCCGACGGGAAATTGCTGCGCCTGATACTCGACGAAGAGAAAAAGCTTTCGCCGGAGCGGGCGATCAAGATTACGGTCGGGATTTGTGATGTCCTCGGATATATCCACAACCACGGGATCGTGCACCGCGACCTGAAGCCCGAGCACGTGTTGGTGGATGCGAACAACCGCGTCAAGCTGATCGATTTCGGGCTCGCCGGGTTGACCGGAGCGCGGAGGATTACGTTCGCGAACCTTTCGCGGATTACGAGCTCGCCCGAGTATGTTTCGCCGGAACAGGTCAAGGGGAAGCGGGGCGACTCCCGGAGCGACATATACGCGCTCGGCGTGATGCTCTACGAAATGGTCACAGGCCGAGCGCCGTTTCAGGGGCCGGACGCGTTTGCGGTGATGAATGAACGGCTTTCGAGTTATCCGGTGCCGCCGCGCGAGATCGATCCGTCGATCAGTCCGCACTTGCAGGAAGTGATTTACCGGGCGCTGGAGCGGGAACCGCAGTATCGCTATGCGAACGCGCACGAATTTGCGTTCGACCTGGAGCATCTGGATCACGTCGGAGTGGCGGAGAGGCCGGAAATCCAGGATTGGAAGAGGAAGCGCGCTACGGTGGCGCGAAAGTTCGCGCTGTATGCGGCGATGGTGCTCGTTCCGATACTGCTTTTTGCTTTGCTGATGTATTTCGCGCGGCGATAGACACGGGACTAATGGGAGCGGGAGCGGATCACGCTGGGGGGAGGCTCCTCGGCGTAGAGCTGCTCGACCAGCGCGGCGCGGCGATCGAGGACGGCGCGCTGGTTGAAGGAACCTTTGTCGGTGATCTCGCCGGCATCGAGCGACGGCGGCTCGTCCATGAGCAGTGCGCGGAGGACGCGATTGGAGCTGCCTGTCGATTCCGCGGCCAGGCCATTTAGAAGCTGCTGAAATCGCGCGCGAACGGCGGCGTGCGCGAGAATGTCCTTCGTCGCATCGATCGGCAATTCCGGGCAAAGCGCATGGCACGCGATTACGTCCGGGAAAATCAGCGCGCCGACGAAGTCGCGGTCGAGGCCGGTGATCACCACGTCGCGCACGAGCGGCGAACAGTGGGAGATGATCTTCGCGCGCAACGGGCCGACGCTGACCCACGTGCCATTGGCCAGCTTGAAATCCTCCGTAAGGCGCCCGTCGAAAAGCAGACCCTTGTTGATGTCGTTTGGGTCGATGAAGCGGACTGCGTCGCCGAAGGAATAAAAGCCGTCCTCGTCGAAGACCTTCTTCGTGAGATCGTCCTGCCGCCAGTAGCCGGGCGTGACGTTGGGGCCGCGCACGCGTGCTTCGAGCTTGCCGCCGCGCGGAACGATTTTTAGTTCCACGCCAGGGACGGGAATACCGATGGTGCCCGCGCGGTCGGTTTCCCAGGTGGTTTGCATTGCCATCGGCGAGGTTTCCGTCGAGCCGAGCCCTGTGGCCATGATGATTCGCTCGCCGCAAGTGTCGAACGCGAGCTCGCGGTACGCGTCCCAGACCGGCTGCGAAAGCCCCGCACCGGCGTAAAACATGAGACCGAGCCGGCGGAAAAAAGTCTCGCGCAGCTCGCGATCGGCGCGCAAGAAGGGCAGCAAATCCTCATAGCCTTTCGGCACGTTGAAATAGACGGTGGTGGAAATCTCGCGCAGGTTCCGGACGGTCTTCTCCATCGAGCCCGGGCCCGGCTTGCCGTCGTCGATGTAAAACGTGCCGCCGTTATAGACGGCGATGCCGACGTCGTGATTTCCGCCGAACGTGTGGTTCCAGGGCAGCCAGTCGACGATGACGGGCGGGTCGTCTTCGAGGAAGCCGAAAAGCTGCGCGATCATTTGCTGGTTGCTGCAAATCATCCGGTGCGTGTTGATCACCGCCTTGGGCATGGCGGTCGATCCTGAGGTGAATAGAAACTTCGCGACGCCGGACGGATCGATCTTCTCGTGCGCGGCGGCGACGGCCGGAGTTGCGGCGGTTTCGAGCAAATCGGCGAACGTGTTCGATTTGCGCCGGTCAGGAGGCGCGGTCGTGGTCACAACTTCAAGGTGATCGCCCACGGCGGCCTCGATCGCGGGCGCGTAGCGAATGCCGTCGGAAGCGAAGACCAGTCCCGGCGTGATGATTGTGAAAGTGTGGCGCAGTTTGCCGAAATCTTTGGAGACGAGCGAATACGCGGGAGAGATGGGCGCGGTCGGAATGCCGACGTGCTGGCCGGCCATGGTCAACAGGAACTGCTCCAGATCGTTTTCCGAAAGAATCGCAACGGGGCGCTCGGCCGAAAGACCGCGATCGAGTAGCGCCTGGCCGATGCTTTCGATCGAGCGCATCACCTGCGCGTAGCTCAGCTTGCGCCAATCGCCGCCGGGTCCGCGTTTTGCGATGCAGGTTTTTCCCGGAATGAGCTTCGCCCAGTGCGCCAGCCGGTCGGTGAGGACTTTCGGGTACGGCTTGAGCGCCTCGTCGGGCTTGATGAGCATTGCGCCGCCGGGCAATCGTTCGAGCGTCGCGCCGGAGGTGCGCATGCGCACCTTGCGCACGCTTGATTGCGCAGTCTGCTGGCCGGATTGTTTCGGCAGTCCCGTCATCGCGGACAGATAGGATCGGGGAAATTGAGCTGCGCCGCACGCTTCGCGAGGCAATCGAACAGGCACATCGTTAAATCGGGCGGCGTCGTATCCGCATTGACGCACGCGACGCGATCGTCGCCGGTGAAAAGTCCGTCGGTCAGCGTTCCGCCGACGTCGATGTCAACGGTCCACACGGTGCCCCACCCCCTGCTGCGCTTCGAGCGCCTCGCACAATTGCCTGGAATTGGTCGTCCAGCCGAAAAAGGATTCCACATTGAAGATGGTCGCATCCTGCGCGCTCTGCGCGCCGGCCTGCATGGTGCAGTCCGGCAGCAGGATCGGCCAGTAATCGTGGAAATAGGCGTCGCGCAAAGTCGATTCGACGCACACGTTCGTAGCGATGCCGGTGAAGAAAAGATATTGGATGCCGCGCACGCGGAGCTGCGAGTCGAGCGTCGTACCGGCGAAGCCGCTGTAGCGAGTCTTCACGATCACGATGTCTTCCGGATGCGGCGCGAGTTCCGGAACGATCTCGAAATCCCAGCCGCCCTCCGTCACGAGCTTGCCCATCAGCTCGGGCCGGGCGCGCATCAGGCGCATGCTCAGTTCCTTGTAGCAATTTGGCGAGCGCGGCCCGCCCGCATTGCTCAAGTCCGGCTTGTATCCCATCTGGAGATAAACGATCGGGACTCCGGCCGGGCGTGCGGCGTCGAGAAGCGAACGAATGGCGCGCACCACTCCCGGCGCGGCCGTCAAATCCTGCCGGGCGATATCGAGCAGGCCGCCCTTGCTAGCGAACGCGTTCTGCATGTCCACGACGACCACGGCAGAGCGTGAAAAATCCACGTCCAGGTTCTCGGGTTGCGCTTTCAAGAGCGGCATGACTGAATGGCTCCGGCTATTTCCCCAACTCCTTGCGGACGATGCGCGCGCCTTCGACCATCGCGCGCAACTTGCCGAACGCCACGTCGCGCGGCACGTGGAAAAGGCCGCAATCCGGCAGGACGTAGAGCTTGTCCGGCGCGACAAAATTCAGCGTCTTGCGAATGCGCTCGGCGACAATGTCCGGCGTTTCGATCGAATTGTCCTTCACGTCGATTACACCGGCGCCCAATTCGAATGGCACCTTGAATTCGCGAAAGAGATCGAGATCTTCGCCGCCGCGCCGCGCAAACTCCAGGCTCAGCGAATGAACCTTCGCATCGAGTATCGCCGGGAAAAGATAGCGGTAGCTGCCTTCCCACGACGGTTTCCCGTAGCGGTTGCCGTAGCAGATGTGCACGCCAATTTTCGCCTGCACTCCCTCGACCAGGATGTTCAGGACTTTCACGCCCCAGTTGATATCTTCGGGGAAACCGGAATAGTAGGGTTCATCGATCTGAATATACTTCGCGCCCGCCTTCACCAGCTCCTTCAGCTCCATATTCAGCACGCGCGCGATATCCGTCGCCAGTGCCTCTTCGGTCGCGTAGTGCTTGTTGCGGACACGCTTCGTGAGCGAGTGCGGGCCGGTAATGCAGATTTTCGCCTCGCGCTCGGTGTTCGCGAGCAGAAAGCGGAAGTCCTCGGTCAAACCGACCGAAGCCATGGGGATCTTCCCGATCACTTCGCTATCGTAAAAATCGTAGTAGAACTTTTTCGACGAGCGGTCGATCTGAATCCCCGGCAGCCGCTCGACGAAGTAGTCGATCATGTTGTCGCGCCGCAGTTCGCCGTCGGTCACGATGTCGAGGCCGGCCATTTCCTGGTCTTTGATCGCGGATCGCACCGCGGCGTCGTGGATCTCGTCGAGATCGTGGCGGCTGATTCGCCGCGCAAAGTAATCTGTCTTGAGCCGCTCGAGCCAGCCCGGCATCGAGTAGCTGCCGACCATGGTCGTAGGAAGAATGGGCAGAGTCATCGGTCTTACTCCCGTCGTGTCGTGTACAGAACCGAGGTCTTCGATCCTGGCCGGTATTGGAATGGCGTGAAGTGCAGGTCGTATCCCGCGCGCTCGGCGACTTCGCGCAGCAGAGCGCCGTTGACCCAGTTGACGATCGATCCGTCGAGCTTCCCCGGGCCGTGAAATCCCATGCTGTATTCCTGCAGATCGGTGACGAAAATATCCTGCACCTGCAAATAGCCGCGCGGGTGCAGCAGCGGCAGCGTATTGCGAAAGCTGTCGAGCGCGCCCGTGCTCAGATGAAGGCGCAGATCGTTCGGCGCGTAGCGAAGGATTTCTTCCATGTGCAGCGCGCTGAGGCCCGCGGGAAACGTCGCGTCCGGCAAATCCACCGCATCCACCAGTTTTTCTTCGATGCGCATCGCGTGCCACGTTTCCATCCAGAATTGCATGCCCTTCGCGCGGTCCGGCAGCGCGGCGATGCCCACGTCGAGCAATCGGTCGACGATCGCGGGAATGTCCGCAACCGCTACGCCGCTTAACTGGCTGATCCGCGCCGCATCCGCCGCCGGCAAGTACGCACGCGACTGCACCCAGAAAATCCGGTTGTCGCGCCAGACGATTTCCTCGTCCGGCAGGTTGTCGTACATGTTCGTCGAGTGGACGTGCAGGATCTTGTGCCGCAGAAACGAAAGCGTCTTGATCGGATCCGTCGCGTCGAGCGCGATGAAACTGCAGAGATCGAGGTGCCGTTTCACCGCCGGCCGCGAATGCTCGAGCGTGGCCAGCGAATAGTCGCCGAGCAGGAACCGGAGGCGCGGGTAGAAACTCGTCCCGCGGGCCTGGTCGATTGCGCAAAAGCTATCGAGCCACATGCCGGCGTGCGCGCCCATGCCCACGCCGATTTCCAGAATGAAGATTTCCTGCGGAAGCCGATTGGAGTCTTCGAGCTCCTTCAGCAGCTTCCAGAACTGTTCCACGGAGTCGTTCACCGCATGGGGATCCGTTCCGGTCGATTGGCCGCCGGGCAATGCCCGCTCGTAGCTTTTCCCGGTCGCCTTTTCCCAATCCTTCACGCGCTGCCAATACAGCCGGTTGAATTCCCACACGATACTTTTGCGAAAGGACTGGAAATCCTCGAAGTAGATCCGTCCCTTCCGCTCCGCGGAGTCCGGCGTCTGACCGCCGATCGCTTTTTGCAGCAGGCCTCGCAGCGTTCCCGGCGCCACCTGCCGCGAATCGATGCGAATTTCCATCGGCGGCGCGCTGTCGCTCGCCTCGTCGCCGGCCTGCATCACCGCGACGGCTTCGCGAAAGTTGTGCTTGTATTGCAGCCAATCGAGATGAATCTGCAGCCGCGCGAACTGCGCCGCGTTCAGATGTCCTTCCTCGAGCAGCGACAGCACCGTCGCGACCACATCGCTGGTGGTTGCGGGCGCCGAATCTTTTCGTGTGTAGTTGAGGTGCAGGTTCAAGTCTTGAGCCCGAAGGACCCCGCCCGCCGGTAAACCCATCCCCAAACCCTGCGGGCCGCCTCTACAACGAGACGTAGCTTAGCCCACTGCTCGTTTTCGGTCAGCAGATTTCCTTCGGCGGGTGAAGCGAATCCGAACGTGAGCGGAAACGATTAAGATCCGGCCTGATAGCCCAAACTGGCGGAGATTTTGGCGGTGGTTTCCGTCGTGAGCGCTATCTTGCGCGCCAGCTCTTTTCCTCGGAATCGCGGCGTCGGGCCGGCGACCCCGACCGCGGCGATCACATGCCCGTCCCGCGACCAAATCGGCGCCGCGACGCCGCTCAGCCCTCGCTCTGTCTCTTGCCGGTCGAGCGCGTAACCCCGCTCGGCCACTTCGTGCAGATTTTTCTTCACCTCGGCTAGCGTCGTCATCGTGTACGGCGTGTAGGCGGTCAGCCCCATGATCGAAAGGATCGCTTCAATCTCTTCCTCGGACAAATACGCGAGCGTGGCCTTCGCCGCGGCCGTGCAATGAGGCGGAAACCGCGCGCCGATCGGCGTCCGCACGGTGATCATGCTGTCGCGCGAATCCACGCGGTCCAGGCAAACCACGCCTCCCATCCCCGGCACGGCCAGACTCACCGTTTCGTGCGTGGCGCGCGAAAGCTCCACCAGGAATCGGTGCGCCTCCGTCCGCAGCGTCCGCGATTCCACCGCCCGAGTGCCCAGCTCATGCAGCTTCAATCCCAGCCGGTAGCGGTCGCTTTCCGGATTCCGCTCGATCAGGTCGAACTTCTCCATCGCGTGGAGCAGCCGGTGCACCGTCGTCTTATTCAGGTTCAGTCCCGAAGCAAGCTGTGTCACGCCCAGGGCGGGCCCGTTATCGCCCATGTAGAGCAGTATGCGCAGGGCTTTCTGCAACGACTTGCTCGAGCCGGCCTGCCCGCGCGCTGGCTGCTTGCTCAGCCCCGAATGCGAACTTTTCCGCGTCACTCTACCCGTCCCCCTGGCGAATTCTTATTGTAATTCCACTAGCGCCGGGAATGTCAATGTGACTTCACGTTTCACATTGTAAAACACCGAAACTCAGGGGGATGAGCCCGGTTCAGCGGGCGCGGAACGCCGGTCTTGCGAGCCGTATTATAATGGCGTTCATGACAAACATTTCTACCGCTCCGCCCAGCGTAGCCGACATGCTGCGCGGTTTTTCGATCGAAGTGAATCCCGGCGAAAGTAAGATCATCGACGCTGCGCCGCAGCGCCTCGGCCCGGGCACGGAAGTTTTCATGACCTGGATTCCGGGAAAGAATCCGATGGATATGATCGGACCGGCCAAGAAGCTGCGCGATGCCGGGCTTTGTCCCACGCCGCACATCGGCGCGCGGCACGTCGAAAGCGCCGCGCAGCTCGAGGATGTGGCGGGGCGACTGGTGCGCGAAGCGGGCGTGGACCGCGTGCTGATCATCGCGGGCGACCGCGACAAGCCCGCCGGCCCGTTCGATTCGAGCCTCGCGGTGATGCAAAGCGGCATTCTGCAGAAGGCTGGCATCACGCGGATTTCCGTCGGCGGGTTTCCGGAGGGCAATCCGAAGATCCCCGACCCGCTCCTCTGGGAAGCTCTCACGGCGAAAACGAAGTTCGCGCGGGAGAACGGACTAAACCTCACCATTGTCACCCAGTTCGCGTTTGCGTCCGAGCCGGTCGTGGACTGGGTTCGCAAAGTCCGCGCGCAGGGCATCGACAATCCCATCCGCCTGGGATTCGCCGGCCCCGCGGGCCTGATCGCGCTCACGCGCTACGCCATGGTCTGTGGCGTGGGCAATTCCATGAAGGTGCTCACCGAAAAGCCGCAGTTCGCCAAGCTGCTGATCGACAAGGGTCCCGAACCGCTGATCCGCGAAGTCGCGAACCTGGCCGGCCCGGGCAACGGTTCCGAGCTGCCGCTCGGCATCAAGGGCGTGCACTTCTTCGTCTTTGGCGGCTTCAACAAGACCATCGACTGGATCAACGCGGCGCGCACGCAATCGTAAAAGCCGCCCGCGGCGCGGGTTGCCTGAATCTGCGGCGGCTCTACTACGGCCACGTACGAAAATTCTACTCGCGCTGATCCGTTTCCAATGCGCGCCTGCCCGCAAAAAAAAAGGCCGCCGGAGCACTCCTGCTCCGACGGCCTTTTGCTTGATCTGCAGGCGCCCGAATGGCGGCCTGCTGAATTACTTCTGCGCCGTGCGCCAGCCCTCCGCGTAGGTTTCGCGAACGACCTTTGAATACGGCACGGGGCTTACGACCGCGCGTACATCCAGCTGCTTGTGGCGTTCGACGGTCGCCTTCTTCGTGCCGCCGTTTTCCTCACCCCACACCAGCGTGAGCTCGGTGCCGATCTCGACATCCGGATCCACCACGCCCAGCGACAGCACGGACCGCTCATTGTAACTGTAGCCGGCGAACATCGAACACCCCACGACCTTCCCGCCCTTCGCCACCACTTTGTCGTATGACGACGACGCGTAGTTCGAGATGGGCAGGTCGATGAACTTGTAGGGATCGCCCGGTTCGAGCAGCGACCTGTAAGCTTTCAGGACATCCTCGCCGTTCCACGCGAAGGTGACCTTCTTCCGCTGCGGCTTCGCCGCGATCTTTTCGAGAGCCTCGCGGCCGATGAAGTCGTGGTCGAATTTGACGAATATCCCGTAGCCCAGCTCGTACGGCGTGTTGTAGTAGTCCTCGATGTTGTTCGAAACGAAGCTCCCGGCCAGCGATCCCGTCGCTTCGTAGCCCGACGCCGGCAGCCACTGACGGTAGCTCTTCATCTTCTCGCCGGTGTAAACGGCCGGCAGCGGCGAAGGAATCCAGCCCGATTCGCATGTGTTGGACGCGTACGCCCGCGAGCCCACTTGCTTCAAGCCGTAGTCCGCCCCTGCCTCCACGATCGCCGCGCGGATTTCGTCCCGCTCTTCGTACGGCCCCCAAATTTCCAGACCCGGAGCGCCGGCCATTCCGTGCCGCAGTGCGCGCACGGTTTTTCCCTTGATCTTGATCTCGCCCATGTTGAAGAACTTGATCTCGGGAAACGGCCCGCCGTTCAGCTTCTCGATAATCTGCTTGGCGTTCGGTCCCTGAATCTGGAACCGGTAGCTCGTGCGGATCACCGCCTTGCCGCCCGGGTTCGAGGGCGACCGGTCGTCCCGCTTGATCTTCACGTTGTACTTTCCCGACGTCGCATGGAACTCCAGCCAGTTCGCTACGGGCGCGCGCCCCACGTAAACCAGGCTGTTCTGTTCGAGGTGGAACAAGATTCCGTCGCCGATTATGTATCCATCGTAGTTGCACGGGGCGAACTGCTTCGCGCGATTCACCGGAAAGTTCGCGAAGCTGTTCGTGCCGAGGTACGAAAGCAGCTTCAGGGAGTCCGGCCCTTCCACGTACAAGTTCGCCATGTGGTGAGACTGATCGAACAGAACCGCCGTCTCACGCCAGGCCTTCTGCTCGTCGCGCCAGTTCGAATACTCGGAAGGCACGACCGGATACACATACGCTCCGATCGGCGAGTTGCGGAGCATCGTCACCGGATTTCCGGCTGCCTGTAGCACTTCCTCCAGGTTTTTTGGTGCCATGTTGTTGATAGCCTCCTATGGATCTTTTATCGGCCAAAGTAGCGGGCTAGATTTTGACAAAATTCAACGCCCCTGCGCAATGTGCGTGCGGACGCGCTGGGATCAAGCTTGGGGAAAGCCCGTTTCGCGGAAAGGCGCATCCCCCCCACCTGTTACGGGACGCGCCCCCTCAGTACAGCCAGCTAGTTCTTCGCTGCGCAGGATTGCGGGTACACGGCGTCAAGCGCGCTCCAGAGAGCTTTCAGGCCGCGCTCTGCCGCGCAGAGCACTTCGAAGTTGTCCCCGCCATTCTGTTTCTCGAGCCAGGAGCGCCAGACGGCGCGGTGGCGCACGTCGGCTTCCTCGTGCACGGCAAAATACGCCAGGGCGCGCGGCTCGGTGATGTCGTAGAACTTCTTCAACCCGGATATTTTCTGCGTGGCGATTTCCGGCACCTGCGCCTCGTAGGCGTAGAACGTGGCTACGGCCTGCGCCATGCTCCCGTTCGAGGACACTTCGTCAAACGTGTCCAGTAGCGCGGCGATCCCCGGCAGCGGGCGCGCATCAGCCATTGCGGCGTGGCTCACTCCGAGCGATTCACCGAACTGCCGCCACAGCATCGGGTGCGGCGACACAGGATCGAGTTCTTCGGCCAGATTTTCCTCGATCAATTCCTTCACGGGGCCCTGTGCCCGGCCGGCCAGCTGCTTCAAATTTTCGGGAAACGCGCGGACCTGTTGGTAATACTGTTCCGCGTAGAGCTGCAGCGCTTCCTTCGTGAGAGTGCCCTCGGTCCATGCCTGATAGAACGGGTGCTTCGAAAGATGATGCTTCTCGATGAGCGCGTCGAGCGATTCCAGCAAAGTCTTCGGTCGTGCAGTATTCTTGCCCATTGCGGGTATTGGCTTTTCCTTTCAGAAAGGTTACTGACCCAAATCCCCGCGATGCTATCGAAATCTTTCGCTAAAATCCACCGCGCGCCCTCGCCGCCCCTCGCGTCATCATTAAATTCGTTTCACAAGATGAAACGCCGCAATTCCTGGGAGCGTCAATCTCCCGATTGGCGCCTTCGCGCAGATACTTCGCACTGTCGCATCCATTCTCTCGACCGTGCTCCGCCGCCGGTTTTGTAGGGGCACAGCATGCTGTACCCGGCGAAGTTGCTTGGCAACGCGTTGCCCATCCGCCTCGATCCGTGTGGAGTGCGGCGGCTTGCCGCCGCTGTACGCTGGCGAAGCTTGCTTCGCCAGCTCCTCGCTCGTTCCATCGAGACAGCTTAATCCGCGGCGAGTGGTCCGCGCCTCCGGAATGTGATACAAGGATCCATCGTCCCCAGGGTGGAGCGAACAAACCTTCAGATCCGCCGAAAGAGGAGATTCCCCATGGCACAGGCAGCCGCAACGCACGACGCAAAGCAATTCATCAACGGCGAATGGACCGCCGCCGCCGACGGCGCAACCTACACAAAGAAAAATCCCTACAACGGCGAATTCGCCTCGCAAGTCCCCGCCGGCAAGCGCGAAGACGCGCGCCGCGCGATCGAGGCCGCTCACGCCGCCTTCCAGACTTGGGGCGTCACGCCGCCGGCTCTCCGCCGTGGCCTGTTCCTGAAGGTCGCCGACGTCCTCGAGCGCCGCATGCAGGAAGTGGCGAAAATCACCGCCGAAGAAACCGGCCAGACCTTCGGCTGGGGCATGTTCAATTGCATTTGGAGCGCCGGAGCTCTTCGCGAAGCCGCCGCGCAGGCCTACGCCGCCGTCGGCGAAGTGATTCCCACCGATCTGCCGGACACGACCGCCATGGCCATTCGCCAGCCCGTCGGCGTCGTCGTCGGCATCGCGCCGTGGAATGCGCCGATGATTCTCGGCATTCGCGCCATTGCGGCGCCGCTCGCCTACGGCAACACCGTGATACTCAAAGCGTCCGAGGAGTGTCCGGCCACGCATCTCATGATCGCCTCCATCTTCGAGGAAGCCGGCTTCCCGAAAGGCGTCGTCAACGTCATCACCAACGCGCCGCATCAGCTTCACCGGCTCGACGAAAATCGGCCGCCTGATCGCCGAAAGCGCCGGACGGCATCTCAAGCGCGTCGTCCTCGAACTCGGCGGCAAAGCTCCGATGGTCGTTCTCGGTGATGCTGATCTCGATGCCGCCGTCGACGCCGCGAATTTCGGCGCCTTCATGAATCAGGGACAGATCTGCATGTCCACTGAACGCATCGTGGTAGAAAAATCCGTCGCCGACGAATTCGCGAAGAAGTTCGCGGCCAGGGGCCAGTCGCTGAAAGTGGGCGATCCGCTCAGCCCCGATTCGCAGCTCGGCTGCATGATCAATCCCGGCGCGATCAAGCGCGTGCAGGAGCTTGTCGACGACGCCGTCGCCAAGGGCGCGAAAGTCCTCTGCGGCGGAAAGGCGAACGGCCCGTGCTATCCGCCGACCGTGGTTTACGGCGTAACGCCCGCCATGCGCATGTACGGCGAGGAATCCTTCGGCCCCGCGAAGCCGATCGTCGTCGCCAATGATGCCGAAGACGCTCTCCGCATCGCCAACGACACGCCCTACGGACTCTCCAGCGCGGTCTTTACCCGCGACATCAATCGTGCCCTCCGCATGGCCGAAAAACTCGAATTCGGCATCTGCCACATCAACGGCGCGACGGTGCATGACGAGCCGCAAATGCCCTTCGGCGGCATGAAGGACAGCGGCTACGGCAAATTCGGCGGCCACGCCGGCCTCCAGGAATTCACGGAGCTGCGCTGGATCACCATCCGCCGCACTCCAACCCACTACCCGATCTGACGATCGATGGGTTGCCTTCGGTGGCACAGATAACCGTGTCGGTGCCGTTTTGCATTCATGCTTGGCGTGTCGTGTGCAATTCCGCTGAGTTCTTTGTAGGGGCGTAGCACTGCTACGCCCGGCACAAGTGCTTGGCGTGATCGAGCCATGTGCCGCAGTTTCCTGGGAGCGCCAATCTCCCGATTGGCTGGTTTACGCATTTGATTTTCAACGGAGACTCGGAATGTTCAAGAAAGCTTGGCTGTTCGTTTTCTTCCTCGCACTCACTACATCCGCCGCCGACGCGCCGTCTCTTCCCCAAATCCGCATGACTCCCGCCGAAATCGCCGCCCTGCCTCTCGATAACAATCAAATCGGCAGCTCCGGCGTCTCTGGCGTCCACACAAAAGTCCTCTACGGCGATCCCTCGAAAGCCGGCTTCTATTCGATCTTGCTCTACGTCGGCCCGCACACAACCATCCAGGCGCATTCGCATCGCGACAATCGCATGGCCACCGTCGTTTCCGGCCAATGGCACTTCGGCTACGGCGAGCGCTTCGACGCAAAATCCCTGAAGACTCTCCCGGTCGGAAGCGTCTACTCGGAACCTGCGGGCACGGACCATTTCGCCCAGACAACCAGCGACGCCGTCATCGTCCAGATCTCCGGCTTCGGCCCCACCGACACCCACTATTTCGATCCCGCGAATGGTCCCCAATCGAACGGCGAATAATTTCCTGTGTCTCGGTGGCACCCCACTGAACGGGTTGCCACGACGGATACGCGCGACGCTGAAGGAATCCCGAAGGTGACCGGCGGGCCATATGTCCAGTAGGCCCGCCGCCATTGGACGATCTATGTATAATACTCCCCGCCTCAGGAGGGCAGTTATGTTGCGCATAAACGACGAAGCTCCCAATTTCACGGCCGAAACATCGCAGGGGACGATCAACTTCCACGAATGGATCGGCAACGGCTGGGCCGTCTTGTTTTCGCACCCCAAGGACTTTACCCCTGTGTGCACCACGGAACTGGGGTATATGGCCGGGCTACAGCCGGAATTCGAGAAGCGCAATTGCAAGATCATCGGGCTGAGCGTGGACCCCGTGAGCAGTCACAACAAGTGGGCTGCGGACATCGAAGAAACGCAGGGACACAAGGTGAATTACCCGATGATCGGGGACCCGGAACTCAAGGTGGCCAAGCTGTATGACATGCTCCCGGCGGACGCCGGAAATAGTTCCGAAGGCCGCACCGCTGCGACGAACGCCACTGTGCGCACCGTATTCGTGGTCGGTCCCGACAAAAAGATCAAGCTGATGCTCAGCTACCCGATGAGCACCGGCCGCAACTTCGACGAAGTCTTGCGAGTCGTCGATTCGATGCAACTCACGGCCAAGCACAAAGTGGCTACGCCGGTGAACTGGAAACAGGGCGACGATGTGATCATCCTCCCGGCGGTGTCGGAAGAAGAAGCCAAGCAAAAGTACCCTGGCGGCTGGAAGGCCCCCCGGCCGTACCTGCGGATCGTTCCCCAGCCAAAGTAGCGGCCTGCAAGTGAGGGTGGTGCGGAGCTTGTTGCAACGCAGTGGATTTGATCCCGTCGGTGAAATTGCCGGCGGCATCGCTGCATGGGAAGCCGCAAAACTGCCGGTTCAAACTTGCCTGGTTGTGCCCTAGAAACTTCCGAGTCGCTAACTTCGACAAGGAGCCTTCCGCTGGCTGGCTATTGTCAAATCCCTCCGCGCTGGCGTACGATACCGCTCGCCCGGCCACCTTTCGCGGCCGGCCCAGAGGCAAGCCGGGAAGGCGGCCCCTCTGGCTGCCCGTCCCCGTAGAAACGCATCTCACGATGTGCGGCTCGACCCCAGTGGTGGTCGCCATGAAACGAACACAGGCATCTCCGCCCGCGCCGATTCGACATTGTCGAATTCCAAATTCCTTGAGCTAGAGAAGAAGGAGGAAAAGATGGCCACAGCAACTCAAGCGGTACCGCTGACTGAAAATGTTTCGCGCTACGTGGCGAAAACGCGCCAGCTGTTGATCAACGGAAAGTGGGTGGACGCCGCCTCCGGCAAGACTTTCCCGTCGTACAATCCCGCCACCGGCGAGATTCTCGCCAGAGTGGCTGAAGGCGACAAGGAAGACATCAATCGCGCCGTAGCCGCTGCTCGCGCAGCGTTCGAAACCGGCCCGTGGCGCAAGTTCACTCCGTCCGAGCGCGGCCGCATGATCTGGAAGCTCGCGGACCTGATCGAAAAGCACGCCGAGGAATTCGCGCAGCTCGAATCGCTCGACAACGGCAAGCCCGTCACCATCGCGCGCGTCGCGGACCTTCCCCTTACCGTCGACATGTTCCGCTACATGGCCGGCTGGGCCACGAAGATCGAAGGCAACACCATCACGCTTTCCAGCCAGGGCGACAAATTTTTCGCTTACACGCTGCGCGAACCCGTCGGCGTCGTCGGCCAGATCATTCCCTGGAATTTCCCTCTGCTGATGGCCGCGTGGAAACTCGCTCCGGCTCTTGCCACCGGCTGTTGCGTCGTTCTGAAGCCCCGCCGAACAGACTCCGCTGACCGCGCTACTGCTCGGTGAGCTCGTTCAGGAAGCCGGAATTCCAGACGGCGTCGTCAACGTTGTTCCCGGCTACGGCGAAACCGCCGGCGCCGCGCTTTCCGCGCACCCCGATGTCGACAAAGTCGCCTTCACCGGTTCGACCGAAGTCGGCAAGCTGATCCTGAAAGCCGCCTCGGGCAACTTGAAGAAAGTTTCGCTCGAGCTCGGCGGAAAATCTCCCAACGTCATCTTCCAGGACGCCGACATCGACCAGACCATTCCCGGCGCGGCCATGGCCATCTTCTTTAATCAAGGCCAGTGCTGCTGCGCGGGCTCGCGGCTCTACGTCGAAGACAAGCAGTTCGATAAAGTCGTCAGCGGCGTCACGGACATCGCGTCGAAAATCAAAATCGGTCCGGGAATGGATCCGACCACCGAAATGGGCCCGCTCGTTTCCGAAGAGCAGCTCAACCGCGTCTGCGGCTATCTCGAATCCGGCCTCAGCGAGGGTGCCAAAGCGACCACTGGCGGCAGCCGCCACGGCGACAAGGGCTACTTCGTCAAGCCCACGGTCCTCGTCAACACCAACGAAAAAATGAAAGTGGTGCGCGAGGAAATCTTTGGCCCCGTTGTCACCGCCATCCCGTTCAAGGATGTCGACGACCTCGTCGCCAAAGCCAACAACACCGAGTACGGCCTGGCCGCGGGCGTTTGGACGCGCGACATCGCCAAGGCTCACCGCATCGCTTCGAAGCTCCGCGCCGGCACCGTTTGGATCAACTGTTACAACGTCTTCGACGCCGCTCTCCCCTTCGGCGGCTACAAGCAGTCCGGATGGGGCCGCGAAATGGGCCACGAAGTCCTCGAGCTGTACACGGAAGTAAAGTCGGTCTGCACGCCGATCGCGTAACATTTTCCGCGATCGTTCGCGCCGGCTTTTCGTAGGGGCGTAGCCCGCCGCGGCGGGCTACGCCCGGTGTGGATACTTGGCTAGTTGTGGTCTTGTCTTTTGTCGTAGGGGCGCTGCTTGCTGCGCCCTCTTGAATTTGCAGTTCCGCAGGGTCTACCGCCCTTCCCGGTTCGCCGGGAAGGGTGGTTTTCGTAGCGCCGGCATCCTGCCGGCGTTTTTCTGAAGCAGCGCCTCCACCCAACTCTCCGCCTCGGTCACCGTCTTGCGCGGCTAGGTCGTTTGGCGCTGTTCTCGGCTGGACTGCCCCGCTCTGCCGGAACCCCGGTGATATAATCAGAAAAACGCCATGATCTCAGCCACCATCCGAAATTTCATGAAGCAGCAGGGCTTCGCCGAAGAAGCGCCCGACGCCTGCAACATGCATTTCGCCGGCCTCTATTTTCAGCCGCGCATCGTCGGTTCGCTCGTGGTCGTCGGCATCATCCTTCACGCTGCGGGATTCACCGTTCCCGCGGCGGCGCTGTTCTTCGCGCTGTCGGCGGTTCTGTGGTGGAACGTCGCTCTTCCCGCGCTCAATCCCTTCGAGCAGTTTTACAACCGCGTCTTGGCTCTGCCGCGCGGTAAAGCCGCGCTCGCTCCGGCGCCCGGTCCGCGCCGCTTTGCGCAAGCCATGGCCGCGGCTTTCATGTTGATCGCCGGAATTTCGGTCCTGCAGGGCTGGACGCTGACCGCGCGAATCTTCGAGGCGTTTCTGGTGGCCGCTTTTTCGATGCTGCTGTTCGGGAAATTCTGCCTCGGCGCTTATGTCTACCATCTGCTGCGCGGCGAATTCACCTTCGCCAACGCGACCCTTCCCTGGGCGCGCCCGTAAGTTAGAATACTTCCGTCAAATTTGCCGGTTTATGCCGGAGGGTTCCGTGACTCGAAATGCACAGGCCTGGTCGTGGCCCGCTGAACTCGACGCGGTCATTGCCGCGCCGCGACATCACAAGCTGCTGTTTGAAAACGAGCGCGTGCGCGTCCTTGAGGTGCGCATCCCGCCCGGCGATCTCGTGCCGGTGCACACGCACCGCTGGTCGGCTTCGATCTACGTCGCCAGGCAGAGCGACTTCCTGCGCCGCGACCAGAACGGCAACCTCATTTTCGACAGCCGGACGATGGGGCCTCCGCCAACGAAGCCGCTGGCGCAGTGGACGCCGCCGCTGCCGCCGCATTCGGTCGAAAACATCGGCTCGAATGAAATTCTGCTCATTAGCACGGAACTGAAAGAGCCTCCGAGTGCATGATTTTCGGTGAAAGCGTGGGCCTTAAGGCCCACGAACAATGGATGCTAGCGGGGAACGGGCTTTAGCCCTGGCCCCGAGCGGCGGCTCATTGCAAGACCATGTAAACAGGGTGTTTACATCGCGGCCGACCGATAGTACATTTCATGTCCTAGCAGTGGAACTCCCGAAACCGAATCGAGCCTGACCGAACCTGACAAAGCCCGGCTCAGCAGCCGCGCATTGTCAATTGCGAAGCACTTTCGCCCCTGGGCGATTGCGGACGCCGGGGCCTATGCTATAAGTAATAGGCTGCCGCAACCTGAGGAAATTGTGCCCTTTATTAATTTTCCTGCTCGCGAAATTAACTGCAAGCTCGTGTACTATGGCCCGGGTTTGGGCGGAAAAACCGCGAATTTGCAGTGGATTTACGAGCACACCGGCACCAGCCAGAAGGGCAAAATGGTCTCGCTGGCCACCGAGACCGACCGCACGCTTTTCTTCGATTTTCTTCCGCTCGACCTCGGCACCGTGCGCGGATTCAAGACCCGCTTTCATCTCTACACCGTGCCCGGCCAGGTGTTTTACGAAGCGAGCCGCCGCCTGATCTTGAAAGGCGCCGACGGCGTGGTGTTCGTGGCCGATTCCCAGGAGGAACGGCTCGACGCGAACCTGGAAACGCTCGACAACCTGCGCGAGCACCTCAAGGATCACAACCTCGACTTCAACGCCATTCCCTACGTGCTGCAGCTCAACAAGCGCGACCTGCCGAATATCCTCCCCGTGGAAGAGTTGAAGAAGCAGCTTTGCGTGAAGGGCGAACCCGTCCTCGAAGCCGTCGCCATCAAAGGCGAAGGCGTCTTCGACACGCTGAAGGAAGTCGCCAAGCTCGTCCTCGCCGATCTGAAGAAGAACTCGTAGCGCCGGCGTCTCGCCGGCTCTTTCGCCGTCGCCTTCTCCGGCCTCGTAGGGGCGCTGCTTGCTGCGCCCGCTTCGGTCGTACGGTGTCATCCTGAGCGTAGCCGAAGGATCTCTCTTCCCCCTTGCTCTCGCCCCCCCGCCCCGCCGCTGTCATCCCGAATCCGTCCGCCGCATCGGCGGACGCGTGAGGGACCTGCTGTTGCCTATGTAGCGCCGGCGTCTCGCCGGCTCTCGTGCATTTGCTTTCGTAGCGCCTGCCTTTCAGGCGGGCACGGTTGTCATCCCGACGGAGGCCGTTCTCATGGCCGGCGAGGGATCTGCTTCTCGCCGGTCTCAGACAAATATCGTGCCATTAACGGCTCGACTGAGCCTGTCACACCCGCCTTCATTGAGATCTCGACTCAGCTTTGAGGGTGCCGCAGCCCTTCAGGCGGTCTGTGAAGGGTGCGCGAGGAAGCATTGACCGAAACCCCACACCCTTCAAACCCCGGAAGGGTGCGGCACCCACCTAGGTCGGGGAACTAAGTCGTTAACTGTTGGTGTGGTATCATCCGCCGTGCCTTCGTGTCCAGATGGAAAAGCGTGAAACGAAAGGGTGCGCCACCCGCCGACGGCGGGGGCGGGGGAATGGATGGCGGTGGCAATGGAGGCGATGGCGGCGGCGATGGCGGTGGGGTGGATGCCTTACTTAGCAGACCTGGTGATCAACCGTCCCGCTTGGAAGTCGTTTTTCTACGAGCGCACTACACCTGCCAGTCCGATAATGGTCAACCATATGGAGTTGCGGTGCAAACAGTTGAGGAAACCTGCTTGGCAGCCAGGCGCATCGCGTCTTTGATGGTAGATTTTGGACATGACGGCTTGGTGGTCATAGTTCGTCGAGGCATTTCGGCGTAGGGCCGTCGCTTCCTGGAGGAACGACTTGCGCGTAAAGCTGCTGCTTGTATTTACATTTGTGGCGCTAGTGGCGAGAGCCGTCCCATTAGTGCAGGGTGCCCTGAAGCAAGCGCCTGCTCGGTCAGCAGATACTGAAGGACCCTGTTATGCGTTTTTGAGCGGAAACGAGCAGATTTGGACGGTCTGTCACGGAAACCGCGAACGCGTTCGAACTCCTTTCAAAGTCTATTTCTTCGCTGTCTCGACCGATGGATCTCACCTCGCTTATTTCCTTAATGGATCTCCCAACGTACCAGAACCAAAGCCCGGAGCTCTGATGGTCGTCTCGCTGGCCCCGGGCTTTGTCACGAAAAGGAAAGCGCCCGTTGCAGAACCGGGGGCTGTTCCTCTGATTGCTACGTGCGGAACAATTCTCGAACGCCTGCCTGGAAACTCGGAGGCAACGGACGTCTTCACGGACAAGCCCCTCACATACCCACCGAATCAAGTGTTCCAGTGCAGCAGCGATCGTCGCGTTGTCGCGGGCTGGATGGAAAAAGGGTTCGCACCAGGCGGTTCAGATTTGCTGGCGGATCTGGTCGTTAAAGCAGATGGTGCTGTAGCTCGCACCATACAAGTGGCGTTGAACGCTGGAACCGATTTCGGCGTCAGCCCCGGAGGTGGGTATATCGCGTACTTTGAACCCGCGACGACGGACAAGAACAAAACGCTTCAACTGTGCGTTGCAGAATTCGTCGGCTCGCCAAGCTGCACGACAGAATTGAGCACAGATGACCTGGGCTCGGCGTCAGTCTCTGTCTCGGATTCGGGTGAGGTCGTTTACTTGTCCAAGTTCGGAGTGGGGTCAGCGAATGCGGTGGAGTCAGGGATCAACTACTGGCATCCGGGGCTAGCAAAACCTCAAGCCCTGCAGCCAGACGGCGTAATCTACGTGCAATTGATCGCACCACAAACGGTGGCACGCCTTCACGAGTGGGCGTCTACCCTGAAGCAATAGATTAACCCCCTCGCCATCGCCAACGATTGGATCGAACGCGAGTGTTGGGCCTTCCCACAATGTAATCTGCACCGAAGACTGCGCGATAGATTTCGAGAACACCTTGCCGGGTGCCCCACCTGTTCTTTCGCGCCTTTCCATCTGGACACGAAGGCACGGCGGATGATCCCACACCAATAGTTGACGACTTAGTTCCCCGACCTGAGTGGGTGCCGCACCCTTCCGGGTGAAGCTGTGAAGAAACCTCCTGAATTTCCGTTTTGCCAAATGAGAAGTCTGCCGTAAGCTCGCGGCATGAGCGAAGAAAATACGAGCAGCAAGCAGCCGTTGATCCGCTACGTGAACCGGCAGCAGATGAGCTGGCGCGCGGTGGATGTGGAGAAACTGATCGGCGACGACCATCCGGCGCGGGCCATCTGGGGACTGGTTGGGCGCTTGGACCTGAGTCCATTTTATCGAGCGATCGAGAGCAGCGCGGAGGAAGGGGGACGGCCGGCGTTTGATCCGCAATTGCTGATCAGTTTGTGGGTGTACGCCTACAGCCGGGGGATTGGCTCGGCGCGGGAAGTGGCGCGGCGCTGCGAGTACGACCCAGGCGGGTGGCGCACCTTTACGGCTCGACTGAGCCCGTCACACCCGCCTTCATAGAGATCTCGGCTTATCTTTGAGGGTGCCGCAGCCCTTCACGCCGTTTGTGAAGGGTGCGCGAGGTGACGTTCACGCTGTCCACGCAATCTTGGTTTCGGCTCCCACTGTGGGTTCGGCGGGCACTGGTTCGCTTTCCTCATCGAATAAAATCCGTAGCTGCTCCAGTTCCAGTCCTTGGGATGTTTCACGAGTCCACGTTTCACCGGATTGAAATGCATGTAATTCAGCTTCTCGTTCTTTTTCTTCCAGCTCCACACGTTGAAGTCGTAAAACCGCCGCTGCCAGAATGGGCGGTGTTTCGTCACGGGCGCTTCGTCCCATAACCGTCCCTGTCCCGGCGGCGTTCGCTTCCTTCGGCGTCGCCCGTGCATCGCGCGCGAGACGCGCTGCTTGAGCACCTGCATCACGGTTGTGGGAGTTCCGAGGTTCGGTTCGCTGATCAGGAAATGAATGTGCTCTGGCATTACCACGTAACCCAGCAGCGAGAAGTCATGCCGCAGCCGGACTTCGTCAAGGATTTTGAGGAAGAGGTCGCGCGACCCATATGTTCCCAACAATGGCTCTCGCCGGTAGCAGCTGCACGTGATGAAGTGCAGGTGGCCGAAACCGTAGAAGCGCTTGAGCCGGTATTTCATTCAACCGAAACCCCACACCCTTCAAACCCCCGGAAGGGTGCGGCACCCACTCAGGTCAGGGAACTTAGTCGTCAACTATTGGTGTGGTATCATCCGCCGTGCCTTCGTGTCCAGATGGAAAAGCGTAAAACGAAAGGGTGCGCCACCCGCCTGGGGTTCTCCCCTATTGAGGCTCGACATGACGATCAAGAAAGCTTTCCTACTCGGCGCCGTGATCGGAATCGGGCTGGCCGCACTGTTCGGTATCCTCGATTGGCTGCGGCCATTCTCAGTCGACGTGAACGCATGGGTCGATAGAACTATGTTTGTCGTGTGCCCCTTTTATGGTCTGGGATTCGCCGACTTCGTGCGAAACGGATTTGTTTTGGTTGTAGTAACACTCTTAGGTAACGCTGCTCTTTATGGCTCCATCGCGGCGTTACTCTCTTGGTTGTTCCAGCTTGCCAGGTGGGCAGCCACTCGTGGCATCAGGTAAGGCGCGTGGCCCACGCTCGAGCCGCTCGGTTTTGCGGGCGCCCCTCGATAAGAACGAAGGGCGGGCAGGCGGGTGGCCCACGTGCGAATTAGGTTTTACGGGTGCCCCGCGCTCGGTGTGAAGCTGTGAAGAAACTCTCTGAATTTCATTCTTGCAAAAAAAGAAGTGTGCCGTAAGCTCGCGGCTTGAGTCAAGAAAATGGGAGCAACAAGCCTCTGATCCGGCGGGTGGCACACCTTTACGGCTCGACTGAGCCCGTCACACCCGCCTTCATTGAGATCTCGGCTTATCTTTGAGGGTGCCGCAGCCCCTCACGCCGTCCGTGAAGGGTGCGCGAGGCGGCGCTGCGCACCTCGATGGCGTTGACGACTTCCTTAGCAGTCTACGGCAAACTCAGAGGACGTCCTCTCTTCCGCGCAAAAAGTACAGCTGTACTTCTTCTAAGCTCTCGGCCAGCTGACATCCACATCGCGCCATGCTACCTTCATCCGCGTGCGCGCTGCCCATGCGCGCAACGGAGTTGGGGATGGCAGCGGTTCGCGTGCTCCTGCCGCCGAAGCCGGCGGGCTTTTTGAGCGAAAAAGCGTTCAGAATGCGGGATCGGAGACCTCAAAAATCGGCGCCTGATTGCGCATTCTGAACGATTGTCGCTCTGATTCGTACGATTTTCTGGGGAGGTTCTACGGCAACGAATTCGAGGGCGGCCTACGCGCCGACGCCGCGGCGTTGATAGCAGAGCAGTATCAGGTCGGCGCGGCGGCGCACGCCGAATTTCGCAAGCAGGTTTGAGACGTGGAATTTCACGGTGCGCTCGGAAATGTGCAGGCGCTCGGCGACTTCCTTGTTCGCCAGGTTTTCGAGCAAGCCGGTTAAAACCTCCTGCTCGCGGCGGCTCAGCTCGTTGGGCGAATCGACGCGCAGGCGGCGGCCGGCGGACGTCCCGAGAATCGAATCGACGAAGCGCGAAAGCACGGGGCGCGAGACCCAGATGCCGCCGCTGGCGACTTGCGGCAGCGCGCGGGGCAGCTGCTCGCGGGCCTCGGCGTAGGTCAGGATGCCTTTGGCGCCCTGGCGAAGCAGGGCGAAACTGTCGGCCTCCTTGAGATTGTCCCCGACGACGAGAAGACGGGCGCCGGTGAAGCGGTCGAGGATGTTGCTGAGCAGCGCGCCCGTCGCCTGCTTTGCGGCGTGGGCGTCGACAACGTAAACGGAAGCCTTGGGGACATCCAGATTGCGCAGGTCCGGGGCGAGCATCGAATCCAGCTGCTTGGACGTGATCTGGAAGCCGGAGTCCTCGAGCAGGCGATGGAACTCGTTCAGCACCATCGGATGCGGCGAGAGAAGGCAGACTCTCAGGCTTTGCTTTCCGTTCGATTTAGCGTTAGCGGCCATCTTGTTGAATTTAGGCTAGCCGAATTGATGTGTCCCGGCAACACGGAGAACTCGCACGATTTCTTGCCAGACACGGGCGCGAACCTAGATAGTACTACGCCGATGGAGAACCAATTGTGAGCGTTACCGGAAGCGTTAATCGCCTTGCGCGGATGATTCCGGAGCGAACGCGGAGCCGGCGTCTTTGTTGCGGCGCGGGCGCTTGGCGGGAAGCCCGGCCTGGCGCACTTTATAGAGCAGCGCGCGATAGCTGATTTTCAGCACTTCGGCGGTGCGACGGCGATTCCAGTGATTGGCTTGCAGGACTTTCAGGATTACGTCGCGCTCCATCCGGCGCGTAACCTGCTGCGCGATGCGCTTGAGCGGGATATTGCCGTCTTCGGTGGTCTCGTAGGTGAAATGCACGGGCGCTTGTTCGGGGCGCTCGGAATAAAAAGTGTCTTCGGAGCCGAGGACGACGTAGCGCGCCAGGCAATTTTCGAGTTCGCGCACGTTGCCCGGCCATTCGCGCTGCTGGAGCAGGTGCACCGTTTCTTTTGACAGCGGCGCGGCGTCGCGCTGGAAGCGCCGGTTGAATTGCAGGCGGAGATATTCGACGAGGTACGGAATATCATCGCGGCGTTCGCGCAGCGACGGAAGCGTGATGCTGATCACGTTGATGCGGTAGAAAAGATCGGCGCGGAAACCGCCGCTTTCGATTTCGCGGGCGAGGTGGCGGTTGGTCGCGCAGATGATGCGCGCGTCCATGCGGCGCTCTTCGTGATCGCCGATGCGCGTGAAGTGGCCGTCCTGAAGCACGTGGAGAAGCTTCGCCTGCAAGCTCGCGTCGAGCTCCGCGATTTCGTCCATGAAGAGCGTGCCGCCCTGCGCCAGCTCCATGCGACCGGGCTTATTGGCGTTTGCGCCGGTGAAGGCGCCCTTCTGAAATCCGAAAAGCTCGCTTTCGATCAGCGTGCCCGGGATCGCCGGACAATTGACCTTCACAAACGGGCCGCCGCGCCAGGGAGAAGACTTGTGGATAAAATTCGCCAGGACTTCCTTGCCGGTGCCGCTCTCGCCCAGAATGAGGATGGGCACGTTGAGGCCGGCGGCCCGCTCGACCTTGTGCCGGACTGCCTGCATGGCCTCCGAGGGACCGAAATAGATATGGTCCGGGGGAAGCTCGGCCTGATTGATGGGAAGCTCAGGCTTCAGTGAGGCCGCAGATGCCATTCTGGTCAAGGGCTTAGAAGCTAAGCCAACAGTTCTCCTCCGGATGGACTTTGCACCCGAGGAGCCAAACGCCGGGCGAGGCTGTTTAGCTCGAGGATTTCCACTACATTCGCCGGATTTCGTTATTCCGTTGATTACAGGAGGGTTCTCAGCATAGGCGCCGCAGGTCGGACCGGCGGACTGGTACGCTCACGGCGGTGATTTGAGGCATTCCACCAGAAAATACTTGGCACTTATAGGAACGAGCCTTCCTAGAACGTCGTTAAAACTTACAAATAAATTTCCACAGTGATATCCACAGATCGATGAGGACGCCTTCTGACGCATGTGTGCCGAACCGAATGTTAACGGAAAATTACGAGGCGGTGGCGGCAGAGAAGTTAAACGAGACTTGCTGCGTCGGCGCGACGCGATCGATCTCACCGCACGAGCGGTTGACCGCCGAATTATGCGCGAGAGCCTTCGCCGCGGACGATGTCGTATCGCTCGATGACGGCAGCGACGCCGACCGTTTCGTGATCGTCGTCCGTGCGCTTGTCGACGCGAATCACTCGTCCGTGCGCGCGGACGAAGACTTCGGAGCCGCGCGTGATTTCCGCGGGCAAGGTCAGCGTGAAATCGAGTTCGGCGCCGGGAGCGAGATCATCGCGCAGGGTGAAGTACACGCCGCGCGTGGAGATGTCCCGGGTCTGGCCGCTGTGCGAACGTGGTTCGCGATTGATCGGCATCCGGATATTGACAGGCAGAGATAGATCGTACCGACGAGCCAAGCGACGTTCTGTCATTCCCGATGCTCCCTCAGGGTTGGATTCTATTCTCTCGCTTTGTGATCGAAAACAGAACTGCAATCCCTCTACCAAATGCCTTGCAATGCGCGACTTCCGGGCCCAAGTGCGGTTTCGCGAAAACTCGCGCGCCTGACGCAAACACTCGTTCGTCGCGCGATGCACAACTCCTTTGTCAGCAACAAAGGAGGCTTATTATTTGAGTCAAGTGATGACAACCACTCGAATTTCGCGCGATGGAATGTCGCGCGTCGCCTACTTCGGACGGGAATACTAGTCTATGGCGAGGTGGGATTGGTAGAGCTATTTGATGGGGTGTGCTCTACTTATGCAACAGTTTGCAGGGACCAGGACTACGGACCCGCCCACGACTCACGCAACGTCTGGAGCCGATTTTGGGACTGTGCAAGTGCCCGCGGATCGACGACCGACTCGCGGGCGCGGATGACGGATGGCTTGAGGCTACGAAACGCGGCCGCCGGGAATGGCGTGCGCTTCGTCCTCGACGTGCTCCTTCGGCTCTTCGGGTTTCGCCGCTGCCGCTTCTTTTGCAGCTGCGGCGGCCTTTGCAGCTTCCTTCGCGGCTGCGGAGCGAGCGCCGCGTCCCGAATCGAAATTGAACTGGCGCATCTTGTAGAGCAGCGCTTTGTAGCTGATACCCAGCATGCGCGCGGCGTCCTTGCGGCACCAGTTCGTTTTGTCGAGCGCGTCGGCGATGGCTTCCATCTCCGCTTCGTCCTTCAGGCCGCGGACGAGCGCCTTGAGTCCCTGTTCCTTCGGAGCGGGCGCTTCGGCGCGCGGAGCGATGCGGTGCTGCTGGCCGGTCATTTCCAGAAGCTCGCGGAAGCTGCCTTCGTCGTCTTCGAGAATCACGTAGCGCTTCACGAAATTCTCGAGTTCGCGCAGGTTTCCGGGCCAGGGATAGCGCAAGGCCGCTTCGAGCAGGTTCTTCGAAGGATCGGGCGCCTGCTTGCCGTATTTCTCGCTGTACTTCACGAGGAAATGGCGGAAGAGCAGCGGAATTTCCGAAGTGCGTTCGCGCAGCGGCGGGATGTGCAGCGAGAGCACGTTGAACCGGTAATACAAATCCTCGCGGAAGCGGCCGGTGCGCATCGCATCCTTCACGTCCATGTTGGTGGCCGCCAGAACGCGTACGTCGACATTCACGACCGAGCGCGCGCCCAGCCTTGAAAACTGTCCATCCTGCAGGACGTGCAGAAGCTTGGCCTGAAGGTGCGGGCTCATTTCCGCAATTTCGTCGAGGAAGATCGTGCCCTTGTTGGCCAGCTCGAACTTGCCGGGCTTCGCGCGGACCGCGCCGGTAAAGGCACCCTGCTCGTAACCGAACAGCTCCGATTCCAGCAGCTCGCCGGGCAGCGCCGCGCAGTTTACCTTGATAAAGGGCTGCTGCTGGCGCTTCGAGCGCAGATGGACCATGCGCGCGACGACTTCTTTTCCCACGCCGCTTTCGCCGCTGATGAAGATCGGCACGTCCACCGGCGCGATCTGCAAAATCTGCTGGCGGATCTTGATCATCTGCGGGCTGGCGGCGAGAAACGAAATGTCCTCGGTCAGGGCCTCGCAGTATTCACGCAGCGCCTGGTTTTCCGAGCGCAGCTGCTGCTTCTGCTTGCACTTCAGGAACGCCGCGTCGAGTTCCGGCTTCTCAAACGGCTTCGTCAGATAATCGAGCGCGCCGACGCGAATCGCCTCGACCACCGTGTTCACTTCGTTCGTGCAGGAAAGCATGATGACGTTCAGCGAGCGGTCCACCTGCATCAGCTGGCGCAGAGTTTCGAGCCCGTCCATCTCCGGCATGAGCACGTCGAGGATGATGAAGTCGGGCCGTTCGCCTTCGCCGACGCGCTGGAGCGCTTCCTTGCCGCTGGGCAGCGTCTCGACCTCGAATCCGTCGAGTTCGAGCAGCGTCCGGAGATATTTCCGGATACTCGGCTCGTCGTCCACCACCATGATCTTTTCTTTGACCGGTTCTTTGATCGCCATCGTTTGTTCTTTCTAGGGAGCGACGCTTTCTCGCTCCAGCTTACTCGACATAAATGGGGAGAAGAAATGAAAACGAACTTCCGCGTCCCAATTCGCTATCCACCCACACTTTTCCGCGATGCGCCTGAATCAATCGCTTCGTGATTGCCAGGCCCAGACCCATGCCCGACGACGAAGGATCGACGCGCACGAATTCCTCGAAAATTTCCTGATGAAATTCCGCCGCGATTCCCGTGCCGGTGTCGGTCACGGTAATCAAAATGCTGTTCGGCCGCTGGCCATTTCCCCTGCGGCGCTCTTCCGTCGGAGCTGTTTCGGCGAGGCGCCGTTCCCAGAAGTGGGGCTCGCGCGCGCAAGCGTGACGCGGCCGCCCGCCGGCGTATGTTTCAGCGCGTTGTCGACCAGGTTCACGATGCACTGCTGCACTTTCTGATAGTCGAACCGGAAAAGCGGCAGGTCGGGATGAAGATCGATGTCCAGCTGCACGTCGGCGCGTTGAAACGCGTCTTTCCAGCGCCCGGCCAGATCGTTGACGCAATCACGCAGATCGTTTTCGTGAAACTGCAGGACAAGCTTGCCGCTTTCCAGCGCCGAATAGTTCAGGAACATCGAAACGAGGCGCACGAGGCGATCGCAGCTTTCCTTCGATTCCCGCAAAATATCGCGCTGCTTTTCGCTGACCTTGCCAAGCGAACCGGAAAGCAGGAGCTCGTAATAACCCTTCATTACCGCGAGGGGCGTTTTCAGTTCGTGCGCCGCCGACGCCAGGAAAACCGTCTTCTGCCGGTTGGCCTCCTGCAGCCGTAAATACGCCGCCAGGAGATTTCGATACGTGATCTCGCGCTCCTGGATGAGATCCTGAACTTTCTGGCGCATTTCCGCTTCGTCCGCGGGCGGCTCGACCGAAGCCGGTTCGATAAACACGGCGAGCCAGTCCGGCTCCGGCAGCCAGCGGAGGCGTACGCGCCTCTTGCCTTCGGCGCAGTCGAGCTCCAGATACACTTCCTGCTGGCCGCTTTCCAGCTGCCCGAGAATTGCCTTGCGATCGGCGTGCAGCAGGTCCTGAAACAGATTCAGATCGGGCTTGGACTCCAGTCCCTTCGACAGGAGGACGTCCTGTGCATGAAGATTCGAAAACAGGAGCAGGCCCCGGCGATCGGAAACCAATAGCGGACGGTCGACAGCGTCCAAAAGGCTCGCGACAAGCTGAAAACCAGCCTGCCGGTTGGCCTGCTTCTCCGCGGTCGCCATCTTGGTCAACTTCTGCCTCCGACACTTGCACCGAGCGAAAAGACACTGCTCTCTTCAAGAAAGCTAAAGAGAATTCAGTTGGGGATTCGCTGAGGAAAAGTATGCTCGCAAAGGGCAGAAAAGGTGTCAATGGTAAATGCGTTCCACACTTGCACATCGAGGGAAATCTATTGCCGAAAACTTGCATATTCCGATGCAACAAACCTCGTATATCAATCTGAGAAATCTCGTAACATATTTATTGCAAGGGACTTACAAACATTATGCTTTGGAGGCCTAAACTTGCATTGAAATTGCGATCAAAACGAGTACTAAAACTTGGGTACCAATGAACGCCAGGGAAAACGCAATTCAACCGAGAGTGGCCGTGCCGCCGCTAGAAGACGAGCGCAGACGCTATCAACGCATCCACTTGCAGATTCCACTGTTCATCCGCGGCAAGGATGCCCAAGGCGAGCAGTTCATGGAACTCGCTAAGACCTTGAATATCAGTGCAATAGGGGCGTTTGTGGCCAGCCCCAGGCCGTTGGCGGTCAGCGGGTTCATCACCCTCACGATCCCGGCGCCATCGATCACGTCCTCCGGGCTGGTGCCGGCTGGCATGGCTCCGATCCAGGCCAAGGTCCGGCGGCAACAGGAAGCCGGCGATGTCTACCTGATCGGCGTGGAATTCCTCAAACCGATCGGGTGAGGCATTTCGTTTCCACCTCTTAGCCCCGACAAGCAGGTGCCAGCCTCCGAAAAGTGGAACCATTTTTCACTTTCTCCTTTTCCCCGCCGAGAATTTGCTCGGCATACGAAGCGTATCATGTAATCCTCTAGCTGACAGGCACTTACGGGGACCGCTTCTAACGAATCCATTTCGCCGATTGGACTGCCCCGTGCTATAACCATTACACCCCGCAGGTACACCTGGTTTTTTCCAGGGTAGGTTCACCATTGTCTCGGAACAAACGAATGCCTCAATTGGGCGACGCCCCACAGTCACAGCCGTCGGCGGAGGATTCTTTTTTCGACCTCCTCGTCGAGACGTTGGCAGGCCTCGACGAGCCCATCCGCGGGCAGTTCCTGCGGCAATTCTTCCGCATGGTCGCCCAGATCGACGTCTCCGAAGAGCAGGCGAACGCCTTCTGGTCGCGCATTCTGGAGCGACGCGGCGATGTGGCCGATAGTCTGGGAAGAAAGATCTCGCTGAAGACCGCGATGATGGACGTGCTCGCGTCCGCGAACTATTTGCGCGTGCCCGTGATGATCGAATACGAAGAATTGAAAAAGCTCCAGGTTAACGCCGCCACCGACGCGCTCACGGGACTTCACAACCGCCGGCTCTTCGATGAGTATTTCGACAAGGAACTGAACCGCGCGAAACGTTACGGGCAGCAGCTCGCCGTCGTGATTCTCGACCTGCACAAGCTGAAGGACGTGAACGATCGCCACGGCCACCTGCAAGGAGACCAGGTTTTGCAGATTGCCGCCGCGACGCTGCGCCGCACCCTGCGCAATTCCGACTTCGCGTTTCGCATCGGCGGAGACGAATTCGCGCTGCTGCTCCCGCAAACCGATTCCGAGCAGGCCGTCACGCTGTGCCGCCGCGTTCGCTCGCAATACGAAAACGAGCTGCGGCCGCTCGCGCTCGAAATCGGCGTGACGCTGGATTTCGGCGTGGCCGTGCATCCGCAGGACGGCGATCAGAAGAGTGTGCTGATGGGCCTCGCGGACAAAAAGCTCTACGAATTGAAGCACGCGGGCCGCGCGCCTTCGCGCGTGATACCGCTCGAAACGCATCCCGCGCGCGAGCGCGAACGCGAAGCAGCACCGGCGCCGGCTGCTCCGGCTCATGCAGCGCCACAGGCACCGCCATCGCCCCGAGCGCCAGCTGCCCCGCCTCCCCCGGCGCCAAGTTTCGTGCCGTCACCGGCCTCGCGCCCCGAGCACCGGAAATGGGAACGCGTGTCGCTCTCGGGAACCAAGGCTCATGCCGTTCTCACCGAGGGCAACCAGAAATCCGCGAGGGTAATCGACCTCAGCTATGGCGGGGTCGCGCTGCACTTTGAGCGAGCTGAGGATCTTCCGGATCAATTCAATGCCGTGCTCAACGTGCCGATTTTGCCTCCGGTGCGAGTCGTGCTGCGCAAAACCTACACCATGCGCATGGAAGGCGGCCGCACGCGCGTCGGCTGCGCCTTCGTCTCCTAGATCTACCCGACTGGAATATTCGGCTCCACCGAGTTACCATACGCCCTTCGCTCCAGCCCTCCGACCGGACACTCATGGCTCTCGCATTTCCATTGCCGGCCAATCATTCCGCCAAGAGCGCGGGCCTGGAAGTCTGGATGAACCGAGTGCTCGAACGCGCCGGCCAGGTGCGGAACGGCTGGGATGTCGACGCCGTTCACGATCTGCGCGTGGCGCTGCGGCGCTGCCGGACCATTGCCGACGCGTTGAGCGAAGTGAATCCGGGGCCGGGCTGGCGCAAGCTGAAGCGGACCAGCCGCGACCTTTTTCACGCGCTCGGCGAGTTGCGAGATATGCAGGTGCTGCGCGCGCGGGTGAAGAAGCTCGGCCCGGCGGGCGATCCGGTACGAAAGCGGATGTTCCGGCTGTTTTCGGATAACGAGAAGAAATTTCGCGAGTCGGCGGAAAAGGCGCTGGACCATTTCGACCGCAAGGAATGGAAGAAGCTGACCCGGAAACTGATCGTGAAGTCGCGCTTCTTCCCGCTGAATAGCGTCGTTTATCAACGCCTGGCGCTGACGCGCCTGAATGAAGCGGTCGAGATGTACCAGCAGGCCCGGCGGCGGCGCAGCGCCATCGCCTGGCATCGGCTCCGAATCGGCCTCAAGAATTTCCGCTACCTGGTCGAGAATTTTCTGCCCCAGCGCTACGAGCTCTGGTCCGACGATCTAAAGCGCATGCAGGACCTGCTCGGCGACGTCCACGATCTCGATGTTTTGCGGCAGCAGGTTCGGCGCAATTCCGCGCAGCTCAGTCCCGCGCTCGTGGCGGAATGGATCGGCCGCATCGATCGCGAACGCAAGGCAAACCTGCGGGAATTTCTCGCGAAAACCTCCGGGCCGGAATCGCCGTGGCTCACCTGGAGGGCGGGATTTCAGTGGGAACACGTCCTGGTTGCCAGCGCCGCCGGTGAGCGGCGTCGCACCGCCTGAACTTCTACGATTCGCCCAGATCGCGCAGCGCCCTCGGCGTCAAAATCCAGCGCAATTCCCAGGCCCCGTGCGCGGACGTGTGCTCGAAGCACGCCGCGCCCGCTTTTTTCAGCTCCGTAAACGGCGCGCGCGCGCCCGCCAGCTGCGCGATCGTCAAATCCAGATGCGGCGCGTGGCCGAAGCAAATCACTTCCTTGGCGCGCATGTGCGCCAATTCCTTCACGATCTCCGCGGGATTTCCAGCGGGTTTCAGGCTTTCGTTCACGCGGATTTTGTCCACCGGGAATCCCAGCGCCTCGGCGAAAATCTCCGCCGTTTGCGCCGCGCGCACGTAGGGACTCGTGATCAGCACGTCGGGCTTCGCGCCCATCGCACGCAGGCCGAGCGCCGCACCGCGCGTTTTCTGCACGCCTCTTGCGGTCAGCGGCCTTTCCTGTTCCGCGGGAGATTTCGGATCGGTGCGATCGACGGCGATTCCGTGGCGAACGAGATACAGGATCATGGCTACGCGACCTTTTGCTTCCGTTGCAGGCGCCGGAATTCAGCGCGCAGATGAAATTCCTTCTCGAATAGATCGGTCTTGCGCGCCAGGCCCCCGATGTCGAGCCGCGTGCCTTCCGCCGCGCGGATCTGGAAAATCGCCCGGCGCCCGGCGATCTGAATATCCACGCCGGGAATTCGCTGCGCGTGCTCGCTTTCCAGTTTTTCCGCGATGCGCAGCAGCGACGTGAGCAGCCGCACCTGCCGCCGCCGTCCGCCATCGAGCGCCGCATACGACGCGTGCTCGAGCTGCGGCTCCGATTTGCAGTTGTGATAGCGCACCAGCGCCGCCACCATGTCGCGCCGCCAGCCGCGCAGCCCCGGCACCTGGCCGTTGCGAATCAAATATTCGCCGTGGCGATGGTGCGACTTGTTGTTCACGAAGTGGCCGATGTCGTGCAGCACCGCGCCGAGTTCGAGAACCAGCCGTTCGTCCGGACCCATTTCGTGGATCGGCCGCAATTGGTCGAAAAGCGAAAGCGCCAGCCGCGACACCTGCTCGGCGTGCTGCGCGCTGTAATCCAGGCGCCGCGCGAACCACCGCGCCCCGGCGAGCATCTCCTCGGCGCGCCCTTTTTCCTCGGCCGAAGCGACGCCGCCCGAATATTGCTCGGCGACGAGGTCGAGCAGCAGCCCTTCGCGCACGCCCACGCCCGGCACCAGCATCGAGCGCAGCCCGAGCCATTTCGCCACCGCGCTGATGATGATCGCGGCGATGCCCATCACCTCCGCGCGGTCCGTGCGCACGCGAAACGCCCGCGCGCGCTGAGCCACATCGAGCCGGCACAGCCGCCAGGTCTGGTCCTTCAGCAGCCGCACGTTGAGCGTCGGCACGCGGCCCGCCAGCGGACCCGGCGCGAGCCGCACCAGCGCCTCGGCGTTTCCGCCGCAGGCCACGCTGATCGCGCGCGAAAGATTCGGCGGCGAAGGCATCGCGCTGCGCAGCAGCGAAAATGTGTGGTGCCGCAGCTGCCGCGCCGTGTCTTCGTCGATCGCGCCCTCGATCGAATACGTTTCCATCAGCCGGATCGTCCCCAGCGGCAGCGCCACCCGATTGTGCAGCACGCCGCGCTCGTAAAAATTCAGCTCCAGGCTGCCGCCGCCGAGGTCGAAAATAAGCCGCGGCTGCACGCGATCGCCCAGCGCCCAGTGCACGGCCGAGCACACCAGCCGCGCTTCCTCCTCGCTGCTGATCACCTCGAGCTCGATCCCGGTCTTCCGCTGGATGCGCTCCATCAGCCGCCGGTAGTTGCGCACTTCGCGCGCCGCGGCGGTGGCCACCGCGCGGTACGTCGTCACGTGATAGCGGTCCATGCGGTCGCGGAAATGGCGGAAGGCGCGGGTCGCGCGCGAAATTGTTTTTTCGTCGAGCAGCCTTCGCGTGAACGCGTTATGCCCCAGGCGCACTGGGGCTCGTTCGCTTTCAAGGATTTGAATGTGGTGCGGGGACGTGGCCCGCGCGATGGCCAGCCGGATGGCGTTCGATCCGGCGTCGATCGCGGTCAGTTGGACGGGTGCGGCCACTCTTAGCGCCAGAGATGCGCGAGCGCGTGCGAAGGCTTGTAATTCGTGTTCTGAATTCCCAGCTGCTGGGCGATCCGCTTGCGCAGCTGAGCGTTCACTTTGGAAACTTCCGCTTCCCCGTCCAGCTCGAGAAAGCCATGGCGCTTGGAAAGATATTCGAACTCGCGCTTGATCATCGACTGGTAGCGGATGAAGGATTGGAACAGATCGTTCGAAAGCGACATGTCGCGGCCCGACTCCCAGTAGCTGATCGTCTGCGACTTCTTGAATTCGCGGTCGAACGCGACCTCGGGCCGCACGTTGAGCCAGAACGTCAGGTCCGGCCGCAGCGCGATGTCGTAAATTCCGTGCAGGTAATCCCGGCCGATTCCGCGGACCGCCGCGCGCGCGATCAGCGTGAAGATATAGCGGTCGGCCAGAACAATCAACCCCGATCGCAGCGCCGGCAAAATCCGCCGCTCCAGCTGGTCGAAGAAATCCGTGCTGTACATCAGCGCGAGCGTCGTGCGCGTCACCGAATTTTCGGCCAGCAGCGCGTCGATGTCCTCGCCGACCAGGAACGATCGTCGCAGCCCCATCGTCTCGACCGCGAATCCCTCGCCCTCGAGCCACTCGGTGAGCAGCGAAATCTGGGTCGAGCGCCCCGAGCCGTCCGTTCCCTCGACCACGATCAGGCTGCCGCTCAGATCTTCCGTGCGCACGCCGGGCAGTGGCATGCCGTAGAAACGCGAATGATGTCCGTTCGCGCCGCCGTTCTTGCCCTTTTTCGAGCGCCGCGCGCCGTGGCTGTTCGGGCCGGCGCCGTTGTCGGGTTGGGATTTCGGGCTCATTATTTTTTCTTCGGCGCGAACTGTTTCAGGTCCACGCGCTCGGCCAGCAGCTGGCGCATCAGTTTCTGCAGCTTGTTCACGCGCACCGTGCCGTCCATCAGCACGAAATTGTCGGAATCGACCATCTGGTCGTAGTTGTTCAGGATTTTTTCCTGGAAGATGCGGAAGCTTTCGGCGCGGTCGAGCGAAATGCCCAGGTCCATTCCCGCTTCGTAATACTTCAGCTTGGGGCGCCCGGCCACGATGCGGTTCACGGCCACGTCCAGCGGCGCGCGGAAATAAAACGTGATGTCCGGCACCGGCGCGAAGCTATAAAGGTTGCGCAGCCAGTGCGGCGAGCATCCCCGCGCTGCGTCGCGCGCGAACGCCGTATAGATGTAGCGGTCCGCCAGCACCAGATAGCCGCCGTGCAGCAGCGGCAGTATCTGCCTCTCGCAGCGGTCCGCAAAATCCGCGGCGTGCAGCATCGAAAACGTGGTCGGCGTCAGCAGCCGCCGCTGCTTCCCGCGCCGCGTGGCCGATTTCACCAGCGGCGAGGAATTCCACTCCGTGAAATGAATCCGGTAGCCCCGAATTTCCAGCCAGCGCTTCAGCAGGTAGAGCTGCGTGCTTTTGCCCGAGCCGTCGATGCCCTCGACGACGACCAGCGCGCCGGGGTAGAGGCGCTTTGCGGCAATGGCCCGTTCCAAAACGGGATGCGGCGCGACGGAAATTCCAGACGTTAGAGTCGCCATGTGGGCACACCTGAAACGAGGCATTATGATACTTCCGAACTGTGAACCTCGTGCGAAAAAAGTGTTACGCCCGTATGACTATGTAATCGAATGACTTACCGCCGGAACGCGCTCGCGCCCCGCCATCGATTTTGTAGGGGCATCCGCCGCGGCGGATGCCCGGCGCGGATGCTTGGCATCTTCCACGCCATTACCACAGCTTCGTCATTCTGAGCGGAGTGGCCGGACGCCGTTGCCTTTCGTCCGCCGCGGCGGACGTCCGGTCACGGAGTCAAAGTACGGTTTTGCATCGCGCGCCTCTAACAGTTTGCGGAAAAAGGGCGCTTTTTAGGGGGTCGGAGCTTCAGCTCCGACATAAAGGGCTTGCACTCAATGCGCTTCAGCGCCTGAGGACACTCTTCACTGCCTTTTTCCGCAGCCTGCTAAGAGCGATGAATCTCTCTTCGGCTGCGGCAGGATTCCTTCCATTCGATCCGAGGATCTTCTCCTCATGCCGTTCTGTGATAACTTTACGGCCCCATGCAACTGAACCTGCAAAGCCAAACCGTTGGCGACATCGTCGTGGTGCGCTGCCGCGGCCGCATCGTCAGCGGCGACGAAGCCCGCCACCTCCAGGGCGAAATCGACAGGCTCACCGCGCTGACCAAGAACGTGGTGCTGAACCTCGGCGAAGTCACCTACGTCGACAGCGGCGGCCTGGGAGCGCTGGTCCGCATCTTCGGCGTGATGCGCGCCGCGCGCGGCGACCTGAAAATCTGCCGGTTGTCGCCGTTCGTCGAACAGGTCCTTCAGGCCACGAACCTGCTGAAAGTTTTTCAGCCGTTCGCATCCGAAAAAGAAGCTGTCGACGCGTTTTCGGCTCGGCCCGGATCTCCGCACGAAACTCCGCAGCCGTCCGCGACCAGGATTGTCTGCCTCGATAGCTCGCTCGACGTCCTTGCTTATCTGAAAGTCCTGCTGCAACGTTCGGGCTACGAGGTTTTCACGACGCGCTATCTTTCGGACGCCGTTTCGCTCGCAGTGGGGACCAAGCCCAGCCTGCTGGTGTGCGGGCCGTCGTGGCATGGGAACGATTCGGCTGCTGAAAAATTCAGCGAAAGCGCACCGAACGTGCGGCTCCTTCACCTCTCGGCCGATTTTTCAACTTCCGAAGCCGACCAGGCCAGCCGCAATCTTGTCGACCGCGTGCATTCCCTTCTCGCGAAGTGAAGATCGTGTGCATCCGCGAAATCCGCAGCACGTCCATCACCTTCGGATGCACGCAAGCCAGCTTCAAGTCCCCCGCGCTTTGCCGCACCACGAAGTGCGACCTCAGCAGCTCCCCGATCCCCGAGCTGTCGATGTATTCCACGCGCTCGAGATGCAGCACGAATTTCTTCGTGCCGGAATTGGTGAGCACGTGCACCAGATCGCGGAGTTTCGTGTGCCCATCGGCGGCTGTAAACCGGCCCACCGCCTCGACCACCACGACCGGCCCCACCGCCCGCGTCCGAATCTCAAATCCCATCGCCGCTTGCTCCCGCGTCGCCCTGGTTTTGTAGGGGCACAGCATGCTGTGCCCGGCGCACGTGCTTGGCACTGATTTGCAGATCTCCCTCGCTTGCTGAGTCCACGCCACGGCCCGAATCTAAACCAGCAGCGCCCCTCCATCCACGTCGATCACCGCTCCGGTCATGAACGGCGAGGTCATCATCGTCATCACCACAAACGCAATTTCCTCCGGCGTCCCCGGCCGCGGGATCGGCAGCCGGTTCGTGAACGACTTCAGCACCTCGGTGCGCGACGCTTCGGGAATTCCGTCCCACAGTTCGGTCTTCACGATGCCCGGCGCGATCACGTTCACGCGCACCGGCGCCAGCTCCACCGCGAGCGCGCGCCCCAATCCTTCGACCGCCGAATTGATCGCCGTCAGCGCCGGAGCGCCCGCGCCCGGCTTGCGCGACGCCACTCCGGAAAACAGCACGATCGAGCCGCCCGGCATCATCCGCGCCGCCTTGATCGCCGCGTACTGCCCCCAGAATTTGCTGGCCATCGACGCCTGCGCGTCCTTGATCGACAGCTTCTGAAACGGCGCGATCTTCACTTCGTTGCCCGGCAGCGCCAGGTGATCGATCTGCCCGGCCTGCTCGAAAAACGCGCGCACCGACGCAGCGTCGGTCACGTCCACCACTTTCCCCTGCGCCGGCGGCCCCAGCAGCGCCACCGTGTCGTCCACTCGCTTCTGGTTGCGCGACGCCACCGTGACGCGCGCGCCCGCGGCCGAGGCCTGTTGCGCGATTGCGCGCCCGATTCCCGACGTGCCGCCGATCACCACCACATGCTTTTTCGCCAAGCTCTCCAATTGCCCGCTCACCATGGCCTCCCATCGAATCCGAGATCGAGATGCTACCACCTCCGCGCTTGTCTCGTCCCCGCTCGCGTCGTCGGTATGGGTTTACGCCCCAGGCACGTCCGCTTGCCGAAATTTTCTTCGTAGGGGCGCTGCTTGCTGCGCCCGGCTTTGCTCGCATCGCGGACAAACGTCACACGCCCCCGTGATTTGCGTCACAGTCGCTTACGAGCCGCTTCCGGTATTAAGGTACCCAAGAGGAGGTATTACATATGAAATCCAAAGCAATCGTCGTTTCAGTTCTCGCGGCGGCCCTCTCCCTGTTCGCGGCTCAGAGCGCCTCGGCGCAACAGAGCCAGACCAACCAGAACCAGTCGCAGCCCGGAATGATGCGCGGCGGCATGATGGGCCAGAACATGATGGGCACGATGCACGGCATGATGGGCAATCAGCAGCAGATGTTCGCCCTCATGGAAAAGCTCATGGCCAGCCTCAAGGCCATTCAGGACGAAAAGGACCCGGCCGCCCTGAAATCGAAGCTCGCCGAGCACCAGGCCCTGCTCAACCAGATGCACGACCAGATGACCAGGCAGGGCGCCATGATGGGCAACATGTCCGACATGATGACGGCGAACTCCTCCATGCCGTGCGGCGGCATGAACGCGCAAATGGTCATGGGCACAGTCACCGCCGTCTCGGCCGATTCCATCACCGTCGACGCCATGCGCATGGGCCGCATGCGCGGGAGCCGGGGGCCGGTGACCATCGCGCTCACCCCGTCAACCAAGTACATCAACGATGGCGTGGACACGCCTGTGAAGGACCTGAAGGTCGGCGCTCAAGTGGTCGTCAACATCACGCCCAACGGGGACAAGACCGAAGCAACCAAGATCGTCTCCGGGCAGATGTTTTCGCACATGAACATGCACCGCTAGGCGGCTGGGCCCGGCTGGAAGAAAGGCGAACCTGAAACTCGGCGAAACGATCCTCGTCGACGGCTACCGCGCCCGCGAGGGCTCGCATTTCGTCAACGCCCGCCGCGTCACATTCCCCGACGGTCGTTCGCTCGACAGCGGCTCCCGCCTCCCGGCCCGCCGCCGTCTAAGTAACTTAAATTGAACATTGTATAAGGTTGTACGCATTGCATTCCGCCGGGATCGGTGCGACGATCTGGCCCAATCGACATGACCGCACTGCGGCAGGCCATGCCCTATACGTTCGACTTCGATTTGACGAACGGCATTCTTCGTTGCCGGCTCGGCGGGCGGGTTACGGACGGAGTGCTGCAGGAATTCTTTCAAGTTGGCTCTCAGCACGCCCGACGCACCCACCCCACTGCGGGTGTCGTTGATCTCTCCGAAGTCACTTCCTTCGAAGTTTCCGCCGAAACGATCCGCCAGATTGCCAAGTCGGCTCCGGTATTGATCGATCCCGGGCTCCAGCGGATCGTGATTGCGCCGACGCCCCACCTGTTCGGAATGATGCGCATGTTTGCCACCCAGGGGGAAGAAATCCGCCCGAACCTTCACGTGGTTCGCACAGAACAGGAAGCGTGGGCGATCCTGGTCGTCCAGGACCCGCAATTCAAGCTTCTCGAGACAAAATAACTCCACTTGATCGTCAGGATAGCCTGCCCCGCATGTCCCTTTTTGCACAGTTCACTTTGGACGAGTCTATTAAGCTGGGGAGTAATCGCATTCCTGTATTTGCGCGCCTTGCCCGTATCCAAGGAGCGGAGCGAACTATGAAACGCACACGGCAAACGGCGGCGCGCCTTAATGGCTTCTCTTCAGGAGCCGGCTTGGGCGGTACGGTCTCGCGATATCGGGGCAAACAAAACATCTACACGCAAGGTGAGCCTGCTTATACGCTTTTCTACATTCAAGAAGGCGGAGTGCGGCTCACTACCCGAACGAAACAGCAGCCATCCGCAGTCACCGCCATCTTGGGGGTGGGAGATTTCTTTGGCGAGCTTTGCCTCGCGGGATATCCTCTTCGCATGTCCACGGCAGTCGCGCTGACCGCCAGTTCCATACGTACCATCCAGAAGAAAAAGATGCTCGAAATGCTTCGCAAAAAGAATAAAGCGTCAAATGCCCTGGTGGCCTATCTGCTGTCCAGCGTCCAGAAGTACAAGGATCATGTGTCGGAACTGCTGACTTCTTCCGCCGAACAGCGTCTGGCGCGCGTGCTTCTGCGGCTGGCCCACTTGGACGGAAAAAGTCCAGCCGTTGCCGTGCTTCCCACTCTGAGTCACCAGGTTCTGGCGGAAATGGTCGGCACGACCCGCCCGCGGGTCAACTTATTCATGAACCGATTCAAAAAGCGGGGATTCATTAGCTACAACGGCCACATTGAAGTGCATAAGTCCCTACAAAAGATCCTGCGGCGCCACTAGCGGTCAGCAGCCATTTTCCGGTCCCCTGCCTCGCAGTGTCCACTATTGAACAGCCCCCCTCCCGGGGAGTACTCTATTTACACCGTGCCGTCGCTTTCCAGCCGACGTGTCTCTGCCGCTCCCCCTCGCCCCCCGAAGGCGTCGCGGCGAAGCCGCGCTTTTGACGTGAATTCGTTTCTCCACTCGGTTGGGCTTTTGAGAAAGACCACCGAGTTCCGAAGAAAAGAAACTATTTTTTCGCAGGGCGATCCCGCAAAGAGCGTCATGTTTATTCAAAAAGGGGGAGTGAAGCTTACGGTGGTCAATGCGGCCGGCAGGGAAGCCATCGTGGCGATTTTGGGACCGGGCGATTTTATAGGTGAGGGGTGCCTTGCAGGCCAGACCGTTTGCATGACGACCGCGACCGCGATTACTCCGGCCTCCGTACTGGCGATTGAAAAACACGAGATGATTCGCGTGCTCCACGGAGAACATGAGTTTTCCGATCGATTCATCGCTTATATGCTTGCGCGCAATATCCGGGTTGAAGAAGATCTGATCGACCAGCTGTTCAACTCCAGCGAGAAGCGGCTGGCTCGCACGCTTCTGCTGCTCGCTCGCCACGGAACGCAAGATCAACCACAAAAAGTGCTGCCCGAAATATCGCAAGAGACCCTGGCGGAGATGATCGGTACCACGCGCACGCGGGTCAATACGTTCATGAATAAATTCAGAAAACTGGGCTTCATCGAGTACGGAAACAGCTTGAGAGGTCTCCAAATCAACAAGGCTCTTCTAGGCGTCGTCCTGCACGACTAACGTCTCAAGCCGCCAAAGAATTGCCGCGGACCCCAGTCTCCTCGTTTCTCCTCACCACGAGGCACGCACATGTGGATCGGAGTCATCTTCCACGGCTGCTTGATCGCTTCCACCTGACGACTGTCTCCTTTTGGACAGTTCACCCCGGATGACTGTGTTATCCATGTCACGCGGGCAAGTGACGAACATCACCGAAGAGAACACCATTAAGAATTAGAAACGGTGCGTCGGCAGGCGGGGTGCCGCCCTGATCAAATGCCCCGGAATATGTGGATTCACTACAGCCTCACGAGGAGCGCATCGATGAAAAAGATCTTGTTGTTGATGGCTGCGATTGCTTTGATCGGCCTTCCCGCCTCCGCCCAAAAAGACGAAAACAACCGCATTCGGAATGCCGGCAAAGTGATGGTCGAGATTCTCAACGTTCCCGATGACATTCCGCAGGACGTTCTGGAAAAGGCGGAATGCGTGATCGTTCTGCCTTCGGTGCTGAAATTCGCAATCGGGTTCGGGGGCAGTTACGGGCGCGGCGTAATGACATGCCGGAGCGGTCCGGACTTCAGCGGACGTTGGAGTGCGCCAGCCATGATGGCCCTTGAGGGTGGGAGTTTCGGCCTCCAGTTGGGCGGCCAGGCGACGGACTTTGTTTTGTTGGTGATGAATCCGCGCGGGGCTGATTCCATTCTCACCAGCCAGGTCAAGCTTGGCGGCGACATCGCTGCTGCCGCCGGACCGAAGGGCCGCAACGCCGCCGCATCCACCGATGTCACGATGCGTGCGGAGATTCTTTCGTACTCCCGTTCGCGCGGATTGTTCGCGGGAATCTCCCTGGAGGGTTCGACGCTTCGACCGGATGGTGACGGCAACGCTCGGATCTATGGGAAAGGCGTCAGCGCCAAGGACATCGTGATCAACAGCGCGATCCACGCGCCCGCATCGGCGAAATTGCTCGTTTCGACTCTCAACAAGAAATCCCCGAGAAATAAGTCCGGCAAGTAGGCCCGGTATCGCATCGCTGCGGAGCAGGACGGACGGGTCTGCCCGCGAAGGGAAGGAGATAGGCAAATGCCTCTCATGCAAATACTGATTGTTCTGGTGGTCGTGGGTCTCCTGCTTTGGCTGGTCAACCGTTTCATACCGATGCAGGGAACGATCAAGTCCATCTTGAATGCCGTTGTGGTGATCGCTGTCGTGCTGTGGCTTTTGAATGTGTTCGGGCTGTTTCACAGTCTCTCGAGAATCCACATCGGAAGTTGAGGTGACACAAACATGAAACCGATCAGCTGGGCTGGAATCTTGCTAATCGTTCTGGGCGCGCTCGCTCTCGCCTATCAAGGCATCAACTACACGCGCCAGAAACAAGTCGTCGATCTGGGTTCGCTGCAGGTGACCACGGAAACTCACGAGCGCATTCCCCTGCCTCCGATACTTGGAGGACTGGCAGTGGTTGGAGGGATTGTCCTGTTGGTCGTGGGGGCGAAGGGCAAATCCTAGCCGCAATGAATGAACGGAATTTAGGAAACATCTGTGGCTCACGAAATCAAGGCGCCCGGCGCAACAAGCATAGGGCGCACGAATCATCGTAGCGGAGGCAACAAATATGAAACCGGCTAGTTTTATCAGCACCGGAGTTCTGCTCCTTCTTCTCGGAGCCGTCGCTCCCATGTATGCACAGCAGGATCAACACCAACAAGACTCAAAGCCCCAGAAACAGGAGCAGCAGGCTAAGCCTGAAAAGCAGCAGCAACAGCACGGACAGCAACAGCAGCAGCACGGGCAGCAACAACAGGCCCAGCATCAGCAGCAAGCCAAGTCAGACAATCAGCAGCACCAGCAACAGCAGGCCAAGAGCCAGCAGGACCAGCAGCAGAAACAGCAGCACGCGCAGCAACAGCAGCAGGCCAGGTCAGACACTCAGCACCAGCAACAGCAGGCCAAGAGCCGGCAGGATCAGCAGCAGAAACAACAGCACGCCCAGCAACAGCAGCAAAGCCAGAACCGGCAGCAGCAACAGCAACATCAGCAGCAGGCCAATCGGCCTTCACAGCAACACGGGCATCCGGCCGAACAGCAGGCGGCCTGGCAGGGGCACCGCGCGCGTGACTGGAAGTCCGAGCACCGCGATTGGCAACAACGCGGCGGCTACCATGGCTACCGCATCCCGGACGACCGCTATCGTGCGCACTTTGGTCGCGACCACTGGTTCCGCATCTATAGCTACCCCGTCGTCGTGATTGGCGGGTATCCCCGTTTCCAGTACGGCGGCTTTTGGTTCAGCATCGTTGACCCGTGGCCGGAATACTGGTCAGACGACTGGTACGACAACGACGATGTGTACGTCGACTATTCCGGCGACGGCTATTACCTGTACAACCGCCGCTATCCCGGAGATCGAATCGCAGTCGAGGTTTACCTGAACTAGCGCTTCGTCGAATGTGATGTATTCGAATCAAGCTCGCGAAGGGGGCAGTTACCGGCTGAAAGGAGAATTTCGATGCTACTTCTAATCATTATTCTGCTGTTGCTGTTCGGCGGAGGCGGCTATTTCGGGTATTCCAGATGGGGAGCACGCGGGGGGCTGGGGATCGTCGGCACGGTCCTGGTCATCGCTCTGGTCTTGTACCTGGTCGGCGCATTGCGCTGACTTTCTCAGGATCGATCGGGGAGGTGTTTGCAAGCGCACCGACGGTCGAAGGCTCTCAGAGTGGACTCGCAGATCGAGCTGAGCGAGACATCTTTAAAGTTTAAAGCAAGGTACCAAAGACAAAGCACGTTCTGACGGGGGTGCAGTGATGAAACGAATCAGATTTGTCGGCACAGGAGTTCTGCTCTTGCTTCTCGGGATCACTGCTCCTGTCTACTCAAAGCAACAGGAAGCAGATAAGCAGCAACAAGACCAGAACAAGCAGCAGGACAAGGACAAACAGCAGCAACAGGGCCAGAACAAACAGCAGGCCAAGCCCGAAAAGCAGCAGCCTGCGGGCCAGCAACAGCAACAGGCCAAGGGCCAGCAGGAACAACAGCGGCAGCAGGACCAGCAGAAGCAGCAGCAGGCCAAGGGTCAGCAGGAGCAGCAGCGGCAACAGGACCAGCAGAAACAGCAACAGGCCAAAGGTCAGCAAGAGCAGCAGCGGCAACAGGATCAGCAGAAGCAGCAGCAGGCCAAAGGTCAGCAGGAACAGCAGCGGCAACAGGATCAGCAGAAGCAGCAACAGGCCAGAGGCCAGCAGGAGCAGCAGCGGCAACAGGATCAGCAGAAGCAGCAACAAGCCAAGGGTCAGCAGGAACAGCAGCGACAACAGGACCAGCAGAAGCAGCAGCAGGCCAGAGGCCAGCAGGAGCAGCAGCGGCAACAGGATCAGCAGAAGCAGCAACAAGCCAAGGGTCAGCAGGAACAGCAGCGGCAACAGGACCAGCAGAAGCAGCAGCAGGCCAAGGGTCAGCAGGAACAGCAGCGACAACAGGACCAGCAGAAGCAGCAGCAGGCCAAGGGTCAGCAGGAGCAGCAGCGACAACAACAGCAGCAGCAAGCCAGAGGTCAGCAAGAACAGCAGCGGCAGCAGCAAGCCTTGACCAGGCAACAACAGCAGCGAGCCCAGCAACAGCGATCCGCCTGGCAGCAGCAGCGTGCACAGAACTGGCAGTCCGAGCACCGCGACTGGCAACAACGCGGCGGCTACACTGCTGATAGGATTCCCGAGGACCGTTTTCGCGGCAACTTCGGTCCGGATCACTCATTCCGCATCTACCAGAACCCCGTGGTCGTAAGTGGCGGGTATCCCGGCTTCCAGTACGGCGGCTGCTATTTCAGTGTCGTTGATCCGTGGCCGGAAACCTGGTCAAACGACTGGTATGAAAACGACGACGTATATGTCGACTACTCCGGGGATGGCTATTACATGTACAACCGTCGGTATCCCCAGGACCGAATCGCCATCAGCGTCTTCTTGAACTTCGTGCAGCTGGGTGACCGGCCGGGCGTGTGGCGGCGGCATCGCGCACGTAACTGGCGGGCCGAGCACCGCACCTGGCAGCAACGCGGCGGCTACAACGGTTACCGTATTCCTGACGACCGCTACCGGGGCTACTTTGGTCGGGATCACCGGTTCCGCGTTTACAGCCTTCCTTTGGTGATTGTCGGAGGGTATCCCCGCTTCCAGTACGGTGGCTTTTGGTTCAGTGTCGTTGACCCGTGGCCGCAATATTGGTCAGCCAGCTGGTACCAAAACGACGACGTGTATATCGACTACTCCGGGGATGGCTATTATCTCTACAACCGCAGGTATCCCCGGGATCGCATCGCAATCGCCGTCTACGTGAACTAGCGGTTCATCGAGAGCGGCACCATCGACACTGGCCGGCACCGAAAGTTCGGCCAGTGTCGGTTTGAGCGAAGCTCGCTTGAGAACGCGGTCCTAGAATTGAGAGGAGACGTTCAATGCTGTTGCTAATTATTGTTCTGCTGTTGTTGTTCGGCGGAGGCGGCGGCTATTTCGGGTATTCCAGATGGGGAGCACGCGGGGGCTTAGGGGTAGTCGGGACGATCCTGCTCATCGCGCTGATCTTGTACCTTCTCGGCGTGCTGCGTTGATGCGCCACCAGATTGAGAGCGGCGCACCGAAGCGCCTGGCATTTGCATCTCTGTTCGCTAAGCCCCGACTAGTCGTATCATCAGTCGCGCATTCTGACATCACCGTTCGACTCCTAATCGCGATTCACCCGCGTGGTTCTAGCCCATTCGGCCAGTTCTAGTCCCCTGTCCGTTTTACTCCCACTACACCCTTGCGGCACGCCAATCCGTGTGGCAGCGTGGATGATGAAGATCGCTATGCGAACTTTGACGACAGTAGAGGCAACATCGACGCGGACGCCGCAGCTTCCCTGCCTCCGCTGGCGACTTATTTCTGCGCCTCATCGCGCGTCCAACTGCGTTCGTAGTAGTCATCGTTCTTGTGGCATTTCTAATCGACAATCGCGCCGAATAGAAATCGCCGTAACCCACAGAAAACAAAGAATCGGTGTACATTCTAATCGACAATAAATCGGGGGGTCTCCAAGGCCACTAAGGAGCCGACAAAAGCTAAATGGCGACGAACTTTCGCGACGAATTGATTGTCAAGCCGGGGGAGAAGGTGAAGCTCTCGGACTGGGATCCCGAGGACACGCTCGGCTGGGACAAAGACCGCAAGATGAAGCAGAGCCTCGACAAAGCCATCGAGCGGCTCGACGACCTCCAATACCTTCTGTACGCCGAGCACAAGCGCACGCTGCTGATCATGTTGCAAGGGCTCGACGCGGCCGGAAAGGACGGCACCATCCGCCACGTGATGTCCGGCGTGAATCCGCAGGGCTGCACCGTCGTCTCGTTCAAGAAGCCGTCGGCGGACGAAGCCTCGCACGACTATCTCTGGCGCGTCCACAAGGCCGTGCCCGAATACGGCAACATCGGCATCTTCAATCGCTCGGTCTATGAAGACGTCCTGGTCGTGCGCGTGCACGACTACGTGCCGAAAGAGGTGTGGTCGAAGCGCTACGACCAGATCAACGAATTCGAGGAGCTGCTGCACGACAACAACGTCAGAATCCTGAAATTCTTCCTGCACATCAGCAAGGAAGAGCAGAAAAAGCGTTTCCAGCAGCGCATCGACGACCCCGACCGCCGCTGGAAGATTTCCGAATCCGATTTCGACGAGCGGAAATTCTGGGACGACTACGTCGAAGCTTACGAAGCGGTGCTGACGAACTGCAGCACGCAGCACGCGCCGTGGTTTATCATCCCGTCGAACAAGAAATGGTTCCGCAATCTCGCCGTGTCGCACATCATCGCCGAGACGATGGAATCGTTTGACATGAAATTCCCGAAGCCCACCGTGGACGTGAAAAAACTGAAATGGAAATAACGCTGATGGATTCATCCAAGGTCGAAAAAGAACAAAGCAGATTCCTCGCCCGCCGCGGCGGGCTCGGAATGACAGCATTTTCGGCTTTTCGGCCGCCATTCGAAGCTGGCTGGAGGATTTAAACGATGCGCGGCTTCGTTCTCGGAATTCTCTTTACGCTGATCGTGCTCGTCGCGGGCGGCTGGTGGTGCCTGAAACAGGGCTACGTCGATTTCGCGGCGGACCAGAAGCCGTCGGCCGCCGAAGAAAAGATCGCCATGGCCGCGGTAGAAGCTGGGATGGTCCGCCGCGCCCCTCAGGGGCCGAATCCGGTCGCGCCGACGGAAGAAAATATCGCCGCGGGCGCGAAACTTTATCTCGATCATTGCGCCGGCTGCCACGGCGTGCCGTCGAATCCCGACGGCCAGTTCGCGCGGTCGTTCTACCCGCCGGTGCCGGAATTTTTCAAGGACGCGCCGGACATGTCCGAAAACATGAATTTCTACGTCGTCCAGCACGGCATCCGCTGGACCGGAATGCCGGCGTGGAACAAGACCCTATCGGACACGCAAATCTGGGAGATCGCGTCGTTCCTTGCGAACGTCGAAAAGCTGCCGCCCGCCGCCCAGAAAGTCTTCGGCGCGCAGCCGGGAAACACACCGGCTCCCGCGCCGACGAAAATGCCTCCCGGCATGAAGATGGACCGCTAGCAGGCTGCGGAAAAAGGCAGTGAAGAGTGTCCTCAGGCGCTGAAGCGCATTGAGTGCAAGCCCTTTGTGTCGGAGCTGAAGCTCCGACCCCCTAAAAAGCGCCCTTTTTCCGCAAACTGCTAGGAGCTGGATTTCAGGAACCAGGGTTAAAACCCTGAGGAAGCGGAAGACTTTTCGCGGGGTTAAAACCCCGCGCTTCCACTGTTGCGAGCGAGTCCTATGCAGTCAGGACCCGCTCCGGGAAGCGCGTGTGGCGCTTGTTTGCGACATGAAGACCGCCGACGGCGATGGGCCCGAATTCCGAGGGCCGGATGCGATCGGACCGGCGATCGAGATTGACGTATTCGGGCTCGGAGATTCCGGGGCGGAAGAGCGTCGCGGCACGCCGCGCCAGTTCCGCGCGGTTTTCCGCGCCGAATTTGCTGAGCAGCTGCGAGATGTGGAACTTCACGGTTCGCACGGTGATGTTGAGCTGCGAGGCAATCTCCTTGTTGGCGCGGTTGCACATCACCGACTGCAGGATTTCCTTCTGCCGGGGGCTGAGACTGGCGGGAGTGGCGGCTTCGCGGCCCTGCTCCAGCAACTCCTTGGCGCGGGACACGAGGCGATCGCCCAGCGACGAGGCGGCCGGGATCAGAATCGCGAAATCGCCCGGGTCCGACCCGCGGACCAGGCACTGCACGGCCAGCAAGCCGGCCATGCGTTCGATGATGTAGTCCGGGTCGGAATTCGTTTCTGCATGGAAGCGCGCGGCGCCGGTGGATTTTTCGCAAAATACGAAGACGTTGGGTGGGTTCGTCTCCTGTTTCTTGTTCTGCGGTACCAGCTTGGGAAACGATCGCAGTTTCTTCACTATTGGCCTCTCCCTCGCCCAGGGCTGTACTGGACAAAGAACTCGATTTGACTGCATTTGGCGATGCGAAGCTGTTGGGCCGAACTGGTTTTTTTACCCGATCTTCCCCGCGCAAGGAAGATCAGTCACCCGTTCGCGGGATTTGCACCGTGTGGAAGGCGCTCCCGAACGGAAAGGGAATGGCAGATCGACTGCCATTCGGGTGTCTCAATATAAGACGCGCCGATTGAACCACATCCGGGAACGAAAGGCTACAGCGATTGCTGTATTGTAGGTAGAAACTTCCGCGCCCCTGCATTTTTTTCGCGAAGTTCGAATGGCGGCCGCATTTTTTCGCGCTCGTGTTGTGCCGCGATGACTCAAATGTGACGCTTCGGTTGGATCTCGATATAATCTCCGAACGAAAAAGCGTTCGGAGCGCCGATGACCGGCAAATTTCCAAAACAAATTGATGCGCGATTGCAGCTTTGGGCACAAAAGTCGGGCCGATTTGGGCTGCGGATTGCCGCGGGCGTAGCGCTAATGGTGCCAGTGACCTTAGGGCAGGGCAATCCGATCAGTCCGCCGCAGGGTTTCGGGCAGGTGCCGCAGGGAACGGGCGCGTGCTCGGTGGAGAAATCCTGCGCGGACCTCGCTCCGATGATGATCAAGAGCGCCGAAGGGCCCTCGCCGCTGGAAGAGAACCTGCGCGCCCTGACGGATGGGATCGGGGGCCGGGTCACGGGTTCTCCTGCGGCGGCGCGGGCGGTCAGCTGGGCGGTCGAGGCGTTGCGCAAGGCGGGCGTGGATTCGGTTCACACCGAGAAGTTCACGGTGGCGGCGGGGTGGAGCGAGGGCCGGACGCGCGTAGACGTCCTCGCACCGGCGGCGTTTCCGGTGAGGGTCGTGTCGGGAGGGTGGTCGCCGCCGACGCCGGAGGGTGGAATCACGGCGGACGTGGTGGATGTGCAGGCGGGCGACGAAGCCGGGTTCGCGAAGGCCGGCGCGGCCACGAAGGGCGCGATCGTGCTGGTGCATTCCACGCCGCTGGTCACCTACGAGGACCTCGACCGCGAATACGAGGTGCATCCGGGAATCATCGAGCGGGCGCGCAAGGCCGGGGCGGCGGCGATTTTCTGGATGTCCACGCGGCCGAACCTGCTGCTTTACCGGCACACCACCGCTTTGGACGGCCGCATCGAGGCGCTGGCGCAGGCAATCGTGGCGCGCGAAGACGCCGAGCGCATGGCGCGCTTCCTGGCGGCCGGGCAGAAAGTGCGCGTGCATTTCGAAATGCCCAATCGCGTGACCGGGCCGGTGGAATCGGAGAACGTGGTCGGCGAAATTCGCGGGCGCGAGAAGCCGGACGAGTTCGTGCTGCTGGGCGCGCATCTGGATTCGTGGGACCTGGGCACGGGCGCGCTGGATAATGGATGCAACGCGGCGCTGGTGATCGATGCGGCGCGCGTGATTCACGCGTCGGGAAATTTGCCGCGGCGTTCGATTCGATTCGTGCTGTTCACGGGAGAGGAGCAGGGCGAGCTTGGGTCAGAGGCCTACGCGCACGCGCATCGCGCGGAACTCGACCGCATGATCGCGGCGGTGATTCTCGACTCCGGCGTGGGGCGGGTGACGGGTTACTCGCTCGACGGGCGGAAGGATCTGCTGGCGCCGGCGCGCGAGGCGCTCGATCCGCTGAAAGCGATCGGGCCGATGGAGTACACGTTCGACGCCGAAGGCGACACGGACGATCTGGATTTCCTGCTCGAAGGCGTGCCGTCGCTGGTGGCCAATCAGGAACCGGCGAACTACATGCTGAACTACCACGCCGCGTCGGACACGTTCGACAAAGTGGACTTCGCCGAGCTGAAACGCAACGAGGCGATTGCCGCGGTGACCGCATACGCGCTCGCCGACGCGCCCGCGCGCATCGGGCACCGGCAGACGCGCGCGGAAGTCGAGCAGCTGCTCAAGGATTCGGGGCTCGAGAAGTCGCTGAAGGCCTTTGGCGAGTGGGACGGTTTCGAGAAGGGCGAGCGCGGACGCCGGCCTTAGCGGAGATCGTGAATCGAATCGGAAATGATCTGAATTCGCCGTTCGCCTCGCACCTCCGGGGCTAAAGCCCGCAACTTTCGTGGACTCCCGTGTCGGAGCTGAAGCTCCGACCCCCTAAAGACCGTTCGCGTCACCATCCGTGCCGGAAAGGCAACGATATTTCGGAAACTCGGGCACAGGCGGTATGCAGGCGAAGATAGGCGTCACGTATAATGAGCGGGCGATGATTGGGCGCGCGAGCAGCGGGGAAGGTTCCGCGTCGGCCGTGAAGCCGCGGCGGATCCTTGCGGTGGACTACGGGCGAAAACGAATCGGCCTCGCGCTATCGGATGAATTGGGGCTGACGGCGCAGCCGCTGGCGACGATTTCGCGCGTGAACCGGCAGCGCGATATGCACAGGCTTCGCGAAGCTTGCCGCGCGCACGGCGTGGCGCATATCATCGTCGGCCACCCTCTGCACATGACCGGCGAGGTCAGCGAAATGTCGGATGAGGCCGCGCGGTTTGCCGCGCGACTCCAGAGAGAGACGGGCATCGGGGTGGAACTGGTGGACGAGCGGCTGACAAGCTGGGAGGCGGAACAGACGGTGGCGGAAACGCGTCCGCGCGCGCGGCGCAAGCGCAAGCCCATCGACGACGTAGCCGCCGCGATCTTGCTGCGCGACTACCTCGAGAAAACACGCAACCGGGCGCATGGCGCCGGCGGAGAGAGGGATTAAGCGGAATGCGGCGGCTGGGATTTCTGGCACTTCTCCTGATCGCCGTGCTCGGCGGCGGCGCGGCCTGGGTGGATTCGCAGATCAACCGTCCCTATCGCGGGCATCGGCCGGAGAAAGTGTTCGTGGATATTCCGCGCGGCACGTCGCGCTGGGGCGTGGCCGCGATCCTGCGGCGCAACGACGTGATCCGCAGCAAGCTCGCGTTCGCGCTCTTCAGCGAATGGCATTTCCGCAAGAAGCTGCAAGCAGGCGAATACTATTTCGACCATCCGGTCAATTCGCGCGAAGTGTTCTGGAAGATTTCGCGCGGCCAGATTTACGTCCACACGGTCACGATTCCGGAAGGCTGGACGATGTTCGACATCGCCGCGGAACTCGAGAAGCAGGGCATTTGCCCACGCGAAGAATTCCTGGCCGCGGCACACGATACGTCGCTCGTGTCGGACCTCGCGCCGCAGGCGAACAGCCTGGAAGGATTTTTGTTTCCGTCAACCTACGAATTTTCCCGGCATACCACGTGCGAGCAGGCAGTGAAGCGCATGGTGCAGGATTTCCGCGCGGTGTGGGAGACGCTTCCGCCCGCGACCACTCCGCCGCAAGGGCCGGCGCTCGACGCGCGGCAGCAGGTGGCGCTGGCGTCGCTGGTCGAGCGCGAGACGCCCGAGCCCGAAGAACGGCCGCTGGTCGCGGGAGTGTTCTACAATCGACTGCGGATCGGCGAGCCGCTGCAGTGCGATCCGACGGTGCAGTACGCGATGGCGCTGGCGGGGCGTCCAGAGAAAAACGTGCACGCCGTGGATCTGAAGATCAATTCGCCGTACAACACATACGAGCATCGCGGCCTGCCGCCGGGGCCGATCGCGAATCCCGGCGAGGCTTCGCTGCGCGCGGCGCTGGCGCCGACGACAACGGATTACATGTATTTCGTCGCCGATGATGCAGGCGGCCATGCGTTCAGCCGCACGCTGGCGGAGCACAACCGCAACGTGGCGCGCCTGCGCAAGCTGATCGCGCGCGACAACCTTGCCACGGGATCCGCATCCAAGAAGACTCCACAAACTCCGCAACACTAAGGACGGTCGTGACCGGCAGCCCCTCCAACAAGAAGGATCACGGCGAATCTTCCACGAAAAAAGATCTGATCCTGGAAGCCGCGCGCGCGCTGGAAAAGCCGCGCTTCACGCCGGCGGAAATCGAGCAGATTCGCCGCCAGCTGATTTCGCACCTGGGCCCCGCGCACGGGAAGACTTCCGCGGATTACATCGTGAGCGTGCTGGAAGAGGCGGGAATGCGCGTGGTGTGGTCCAAGCAGTCGGATACCGAAGGGAAATACGAGGAAGAGTTCACGGACCTGCTGCATTTCTCGACGTTCACCGAAGCGGAAATGTGCCTGGTGCGGCTCGACGAGCTGCTGCGGAAATTTACCGTCGAAGGCGAGCGGCACGCAGCGGAGCGCGTTCGCGAAATCGCGCGGCTGGGGCGGCGGCGGGCGGAGATGATCTCCCGCAATCACAAGGTGGAGGCCGAAAACCGCGCGCAGAAGGAAGAAGTCGCGCAGTGGTTCGGCATCTGGCTCGAAACTCCCGACGCGTTCTTCGACTGGCTCGAAGTGCGCAAGCAGTCTTCTGATTTTCAGAAGAAATTCCCGCGCGCGTTTGTCGACGAGGAATGACGGGTACGGAGCGGACGAAGCAAGCTTCGCTCGCAAACAGCGGCGGCGAGCCGCCGCACTCCACATCATTCTCGCCGGAGCTAAGGCGGAGGCAGATGGCGGAAGCTTGCGCCAAGAAATTTTGGCGGGCATCCGCCCCAAAGTATTGGCGGACTGTGCCCCTACGGAAGGGTGATGCATAGACTGGATATCGAACCGCTCGATCTGGGCGCGGAGGTTCGCGCCGTCGGGCTGGAGCTGACCGAAGCGGACGAAAACCGCGAACCGGTGCGCGGGACGGACGCCGCTCGCGTCTGGGCGCGCGTGCTGCAGGCGGCCGCCGGGCAGGAGCCGTGGGCGCTCGATTTTTTCAGCCACCTCGACCGCGTGCGCGACTACTGCGATTCGCACGGCATCGCCTACCGGCAGGCGAACCAGCGTTCGATCGTGATTCCGGCGCCGGAGCAGGCGGTTTTGGAGGCGCTGCTCGAGCGATTTGAAGGCGAGACGTTCGGCGCGCGCGCCGGCGCACCGCTCGCGCCGGGAGCCGACGCCGACTCCGCGCTCGAAGCCGAACTCGCCCGCCGCGGGGTGGACGCGTACCACGCCGTTTTCCCGAAATATTTCTTCTGCGCGATCTGCGCGTTCGAAGATGGCTCGCTCGTGCTGCTCAGCGAGAAGCTTTGGGCCAGCGAAGTGATTCGCCGGGTGCGTCCGGTGGTGAAGAATTTGGGCGTCGAAGTACAGCTGCCCAATTGAACCGCCTACTGGCCGAATGACCAGTTTTGGCACAGTAACGACGTTCGCACCATTAGACCTTCCGTACCATTCCCCCCGCCAGCCGTTCCAGTACAATTGATTGGTACGCTGACAGAATATGACGCTGCAAGGTGAGCTGACAGTGCCTGGCGAGTCTACCATTCCGAATGCCCGAGCCTTCGTAAGGAGCCTCAACGTACTACTTAAGTATTCTCGGCTCTATGGTTTAGACCACCTTCGCTCGACCGCGCAGTTCGAGGTCAGCTGGAATGAGCTGGAGCAAGCTGTCCAAGCAGCGGGTACTGCCGGTTTGCTTTTGGGGGCCTCGGGCTCGCAGCTCTTGCTCGATGGCGTACCCCTCGAATCGACCCATGCGGAGAAGAGCTTCGCCGACCTTCTGAACGGCGCCGGGGTGGCCAGCATCGCTTTCTTGCCCAGCGTTACGCGGGAGGAATACGAAAATCTGGTGAAGGCGTTCATGGACAGCGGCGGGCCGAAGTCCGCGCCACTGAGCGAACGGCTCGACCTGTACTTCAGCAACCGCGAGACGGCGGGAATTCGAGTCAACGAGATCCGGTTCGTGGCCGAGGATTCGTCGTACACCGAAGCGCGCGTGGCCGCGCAACTGACGGCGAGAACCTTGGGCGCGGATGCGGAGATGGTGCAGGACTGGTTCCGCAGCCCCGAGAAAATGATCCAGCTGATCGCCGCAGCCGAAGGAGCGCATGGCGGCCCGGGCGGGCAGGATCAGGCGCCGGAGCCGGAACGGGAAGCGGATCGGGTTCGGGCTCCTTGTATGCCGGGGGCGCGCCCGGTGGATCGGGTGTCAGCCGCAGGCACGGGAGCCGGACAGGCATCAGGCGGCACTGGCACAGGAACCGGCGGCGCTGGCGTCCGCATTGGCGGCGGAAACCTCGCGGGTCCCGCCAGCGACGATCCGAACGCGCTGCCGCAACTCGGCGAAGCGGAAATGCACAGCCTGCTGCGGCTGCTCGCGCAGTTCGGCGAAGCCGCGCATGGCGGAACGAAGGGCGGTCCGCTGCCGGATCAGGTGGCGTGGCAGATGAATTTCGCGGCGCTGCCGCAAAACGCGCAGGTGACGCTGCGGCAGGCGCTGGCAACCGTCGCGGCAAAAACTCCCGCGGCCAAAGTCGACGAGAACGTGCTGCTGAAGCTCGCGGAAGATCTCGCGATCCGCTTCGCGCTCGACCGGTTCCAGCGCGGCGAGGTGCGGGTCAACGCCGTGCGGCAGATGCTCGACAAGATGGGGCAGGAACTCGGCACGCTGCGCAAACTGCTGAAGGCGCGCGAAGACAAGATGGCCAGCGCGGGGCTTTCGGTGGAATCGCATGCGGACGTGCTCGACCGGCAATTCTGGGCCGCGGTGCCGGAATCGGGCAAGCGCGCGGTGCTGACATCGAGCGAGGCGTGGTGCATTCCGCCGCGCAACGTGCAGTCATACGTGGAAGAATTGCTGGGGCGCGGCGAAGCCGATATCGCCGGAGACGTCCTGCTGAAATACGCGTCGTGCGTGCGCAACAAGGACGCAGCGGCGCGCAAGAAAGCGGCGATCGGTCTCGGGCAGCTGGCGGAACTTTACAGCAAGGGCGCGAGCCAGCGGTTGCAGGACGCGCTCGCTCAAATCGGGCAGCAACTCGCGGCCGAAAAGGATGCGGAGCTGCAAACGCTGCTGAGCGCGGCGTTCGTGCGGCTGAGCCAGGAAGCGGCGTCGCGGCGTTATTACAAAGCGATGCAGCAGGCGCTCGATTCGCTGGCCGATCTCGAGGAGCTGCGCCCGGCGTGGGCACAGAATTTGCGGCCGCGGTTGGGCATCGAAAATCGGATTTCGGAGTTCATCGAAGAGGCGCTGACCGCTGAAGCGATGCCGGAAGGGCTCGTCGGCGTGCTGATGCGCATCCCGCAAGGCGCGGGCGAGCATCTGGCGGTGCGGATGGCAAGGTCGGGCCGGCGCAGTGAGCGCGAAAACGTGGTGCAGCTCGCGAAAGCGGTCGGCAGCGCGTGCGCGCGCTATTTGAAGGAAGTGATGAAGTCGGAATCGCCGCAGAAGGCCGCGAGCGTGGCGGGATTGCTCAGCCGGCTCGATTCCGGCTCGGTGGATGATCTGCTGCCGCAGAGATTGCGCCACGGCGGGCGATCGTTTCACGACGCGGTGGTTCGCCAGCTTTCGATTGCGGGCGCGCCCGAGCGCGGGCAGCTGCTCACGAATTGCATCGAGTTGCTCGACACGATGGTCCTCCCGCTGGCGCTGGACGAAATCGGGATGTGCGGCGACCAGGAAACCGCGCCCAAGCTTCTGCGGCTCGCCGAGGGAGATATCCTGCCGGAAGCGTCGGATTACCTGCGCATCAAGGCCATCGAGGCGCTGGGACGCATGCGCGCGACCGGCGCGGCGGGCCACATGCGGCGCTTCGTCGAATCGAGGAAAGCGTTCGGGTGGGCGTATCCCGAGGAAGTTCGCACGGCCGCGGCGCAGGCATTGATGAAGCTCGACCCGGAGTGGATGACGCAGTTTATGCCGCAGTCGGGGTTGGACGACAAAGTGATGGCGCTCGCGCCGCTCGATCCGATACCCGATCGCGACGTGGTGCGGCATCGCCGCTATCGCCGGATCCGGCTGCCGCGCAACGTGCCCGCGGTGATCACTTCGGCGCGGGGAAAATATTCGTCGGCGATCAGCGTGCTGAGTCTCGAAGGCGGCTTGCTGAGCGGCGACGTGCAGCTTGCCGTCGGCACCGAAGCGACGCTGAAGATTCCCGCCGGGCTGCGCTCGATCAACATGCAGGCCGTGGTGCGGTTCGTGCGGTCGCATCAGGCGGGCTTTGAAATGGTGGGCATGGGCCTGGAAGACCGCGCGAAACTGCGCCGGTTGCTTGTGTCTCTTGGCAACCCGAATCCTTCGACCGCTCCGACGACACCCGCCGAGTAGTTCCGCGCGGCAAACCCCTCCCGTCGTGAATCCATTTAGTTTCAAAATTTTGAGGGCGAAATTATGCGACGGGAACTTTTCGCGCCGCCGCCGAAATCATGGAGGGAACGATCCGCCGGAATGGCAGCAAACTGAAGAATTTCTGGCGGCAGGGATCGCAGCGATAAGCAGGAAAACCGAGGAACCGCTTGACGATGGGGAGCGTGCCCTGATCGACGCGATCGCGCGTGATGTGTTGGAGGTCGAAGTTTCCGCAGCGCGGGCAATGAACGTAGCGCGCGAAGGGAACCGCGACGGTCCAGGCATAGAATCGCTTATCGCAGGCGTGGCATCGCCAGGGCCGCAGCTGTATCAGCGTGGCGAAAAAATCGGAGGCGCCTCCGCGGTGGGAACGGAAGCAGTCTGCGCTGCGGCATTGCGGGCAGATCATTTTCTCGCTTTCTCCAGGTTTGGCGGGCGCAGCATATCCAAAAGCAATTGCTACGGCAATACTCTCGAAACTGTATGGACGCCGGGACAGTGTAAGATAGCGGCAGAGAGGGATAGAAAGGGATTCGAATGCCCGGCTATACCGACGAACACGCGCGCGCGGGGATCCGCGCAAAACTGCCCGAGATCGAGACCTGGCCGAACCAGTTTCCGGGCTACGAAATAACGATTCGCGTCCCGGAGTACACCTCGGTCTGCCCCAAGACCGGGCTTCCCGATTACGGCGCGATCACGATTCAGTACGAGCCGAAAAAGCTCTGCCTGGAATTGAAGTCGCTGAAAATGTACTTGCTGGCGTACCGGAACCTGGGAATTTTTTACGAGAACGCGGTGAACCGGCTGCTGAAGGACATTGTCGCTGCCGTTCATCCAAGGTGGTGCCGCGTCACCGGGGAATTCACGCCGCGCGGAGGCTTGACGACCACCGTGGAAGCGCGCTGGCCCCGTCGCGGTGGAAACAGCGCGCGCGGGCGGGGATAGACTTCGCTCCCCGGCTCGTAGATAATCCAGCGAAACGGCCGCAGCGAACGCGGTCAAGGAGGCTCGATGAGTTTGGATACACCGAGTGAACCCCAGGTCGTCGAAGCGGGCACTTTGCCGCGCTGGGTGACGGTGCTTTTCGTCGTGGCGTTTGCGCTGGTCGCCTACCTGCTGTATGGCAACTACTCGCAGCGGCAGGCCATGCACAAGAGTGAGGAAGAAGCCGCGCAGAAGGCGCAGGCGACCGCCGCGGAGCTCGACAAAACGAATTCGCGCATCGCCGATCTGAAGGGCCAGCTCGATGTGATGTCCCAAAAGCTCGGGCTGACCGAAGACGAGCTGGCGCGCGCGCGCGGCCTGGCGCAGTCCGTACGCAGCGAGCAGCAGAAGAGCGATCAGCAGTTCCGCCAGCAGCTCGGCGCGGTGCAAGCGGACACCAGCACGAAATTCGGGCAGATGGCCACGCAGTTGAGTGGCACGCAGACCGACCTGAACGCCACGAAGGCCGACCTCGAAGCGACCAAGGGAGCCATGTCCAGCATGAAGGGCGACCTCGGCGTGCAGAGCGGTTTGATCGCGCGCAATCACGACGAAGTGGAAGAACTGAAGCGCCTCGGCGAGCGCGATATTTTCGAGTTCACGCTCAACCGTTCGGCAAAGTCCCCCGAGCACGTTGGCCCGATTCAGGTCCAGCTGAAGAAGACCGACACGAAGAAGTACAAGTACACGGTCAACGTGGTTGCGGACGACAAGAACATCGAAAAGAAGGACAGGACGGTCGGCGAACCGATTCAATTCTACGTTCACGGAGCGCGCGCGCCTTACGAGATCGTCGTGTTCGACGTGACGAAGGATACGGCGAAGGGCTATTTGAGCGCGCCGAAGTCCGCCACCGCAGCCCCGCCCTCGACGCCTCCGGGTAATTGACCCGGACTCGCGGCACAAGCGAAACTTTGCCGCGTCCGTCTCGCGTTGCTGGAATCGAAATGATCTTGCAACGCGAGCGGATGCCGGCAACCCGCGCTCTTAATCCGCTTCGTTTCTCGCGCCGTGCCCTCGATGTGCTCGTTTGCGCCTTTCTGCTCACCGTTTTTATGTGCGGCGCCGGTGCGCCTGCGTCGCGAGCGCAAGAAGCGCCGGCCTCGTCTGCTCGGCCTCTCACGGCATCCACGGAAATCGTGAGGGTCGACACAAGCGTCCTGGACAATCGCGGGAATTTCGTCGGCGGGCTGGCGCGGAGTAATTTTCGGATTCTCGACAACGGAACCGCGCAGCCGGTCGTATTTTTCACGCCCGTGGAAGCGCCGGCGCAGGTGCTGGTGATGCTGGAAACCAGCCCCGCCGTGTACCTGATTCACGACCAGCATCTGGTCGCCGCCTACGCCCTGCTGGACGGGCTCGCCGCGGACGACCAGGTCGCGCTCGTCAGCTACGATGAGACGCCCCGCGAAGTCCTGAAATTCACCGCGGACAAATCCGCGCTGCTTGCAGCGCTCAATGGCGTGCAATACACGATCGGCATGGGCGACCTGAATTTCTACGATTCCATCTCGCAAGCGCTCGACTGGCTCGGGCCGGCGCCGGGCAAGCGTGCGCTCGTGATTCTGTCGACCGGGCTTGACTCATCGCCTCCTGCGCACTGGGACGCGCTGGTCAGCAAGCTTCGCAGCGAGGACGCGGTGATTTTTGCCGTAGGGCTCGGAGGATCGCTGCGCGGCGCAAGCGCCCAAGAAATCGAAGAAGCGGGCGCCGCCGGAATCTTCCGCCGACGCGCAATTCGCGAAAGCCGATGGCGCGCTGCGCTCGCTCGCCACGATTACCGGCGGCCGCGCGTATTTCCCCCAGTCCGAAAAGGATTTCGTGCCCATCTATCACGAGATCGCTTCGGCGCTGCGCCACCAATATGTTCTCGGCATTGCGCCCGCGCACGACGGCCAGTTTCATGCGCTCACCGTCGAGCCGCTCGACGCGAACGGCCAGCCGATGAATGCGCCGGCGAAAAAGCCCGCGGTCCGCGTCTTTGCCCGCGAAGGATATTTGGCCCCGGGCCCGTGACACACATACTTCGACTCGTATACTCTCTGGGCATCCATCCAGGCACGCAAACGCATCGGGAGGGTTGATGAAGCGGAGAACTGCATTCGGCATCGCGGCAATTGCACTCGTGTGCGCCGGCGTGACGGCGCTGCCGAACTTGCGCGCGCAGAACGGTCCTCCGCCTCCGCCCGCGGCGCCGTCCGCCGTCATCCGATTCTCCTACAGCGGAAACGCCGCGCAGGTGCCGGCGCAATTTATCGGCAACCTGATTTTTCTTCCCGTCCGCGTGAATCTCAGCCAGCCATCGCTTTTCGATCTCGATACCACCGCGCCGGTTTCGTCGGTCGATCCGCAGCGCGCCGCCGAGCTCGGCGTGCAGAACTTTCGATCGCCCGTGCTGAACCTGCCCGACGTCGATATCCACCTCCCCGAACTTGGCGCGGTGGCCAACAGCGACTTTGGCGCGCGCGTCGGCCGCGCCTACGAGGGCACGATCGGCAACGACGTTTTCTCCGAAGCGGTGATGGAGCTCGACTACGGCAGGCAGACCGTGCGCATCTACGATCCCGCGCCGTTTCAATACAAGGGCGCGGGCAAAAGTCTCCCGCTGACGATGCACAACGGCATGCCCGCGGTGAAAGCCAAAGTCACCGTCAACGGCCACAAGTCCGGCGAAGTTCTTTTCATCATCAATACCACGCTCGATGTTCCGCTGTTGATCTCCGATCGTTTCGCGCAGCAACATCATTTCTTCTCCGGGCACATGAAGACCGTTCCCGTCGCTCCCGGCGACTGGCATCGGCGGCAATGCCGTGATGGCGCGCATCGAGGATTTCCAGATTGGTCCCTACCAGGTGCAGCAGCCGCTTGCGGCGTTTGTTCAGGGGAAACTGCCCGGCGCGGACGATGCGCAAGTGGCGGGCGAAATCGGCGGCGGGATGCTTCGGCGATTCACGCTTACGCTCGACTACGCGCGCCAGGTCGCCATCTTCGATTCGAACAGCGAAATCCGCACCGACGACCACGAGGACATGAGCGGAATTTCCGTCGCTGCGGGCGGTCCTGACCTCAAAAGATTCGAAGTGGTGCAGGTGCGGCCCGGCTCGCCCGCCGCGGACGCAGGCGTACAAAAAGGTGACGTAATCGCCGGCGTGGACGACGAAGCCGCCGCCGACATCACGCTCGCCGCGCTGCGCAACCTCTTCCGCCAGGTCGGCCACAAATACAAGCTGCTCATCGAACGCAACGGCAAAGCCCAGACCATCGGCGTCACAATGCGCCGCCTGCTCTAATCCACGCTGCCGCCTATTTCGTGAGAATTAATCTCGGAACCTGCGCAGCGTGGACGCCATCTCGTGCAGCCGTGCGTCCACCTTGGCGAAGATGCTGCCGGCGTCGAATTTCCCGCGACCGTTGCGCTTGCCCGCGCGCACCCCGGTGAGAATTTCGATTCCCTGCTCGATGGTCGCCGACCGGATAGATGTGGAATCGCCCCTGCGCCACGGCTTCGATCACTTCGTCGCGCAGCATCAGGTCGTCGGTGTTTTCCGCGGGGATCAGCACGCCCTGCTTGCCGGTGAGCCCCTTCAGCCGGCAGACGTCGTAGAAGCCCTCGATCTTCTGGTTCACGCCGCCGATGGGCTGCACGTCGCCCTGCTGGTTCACCGAGCCGGTCACCGCGAGGTCCTGCCGGATCGGCAATTCCGCAAGCGCCGAAAGCAGCGCGTAAATTTCGGTCGAGCTGGCGCTATCGCCATCCACTCCCGAATACGACTGCTCGAAGCACACGCTCGCCGATAGCGAAAGCGGCTTGTCCTGCGCGAACGTGCGCCGCAGGTATCCCGAAATAATCTGCACGCCCTTGTCGTGAAACCGCCCGCTGAGATTCGACTCGCGCTCGATATTGATGATGCCGGTTTTCCCGAGCGCGACCGACGCCGTGATGCGCACCGGCTTGCCGAACGCATACCCGCCGATTTCCATCACGCTGAGCCCGTTGATCTGCCCGACCCGGCCGCCTGACGTATCGATGAACACGAGATTCTGCTCGATCATCTCGCGGATTTTCGTTTCGAGCAGGTTGTGCCGGTCGATCTTCGCGTCCAGCGCCGCGCGCACGTGCCCGGCGTTCACCACGTTGCATCCCGTCGTGCCGCGCCACGTAGCACGATTCGCGCGCCAGGTCGGCGAGATCGAAGAACCGTGTGGTGATCTTTCCGCGCCGCCCGGCCAGCCGCACGCCGTGCTCCAGGATCGACGCGACCGCCGTGCGGTCGAAGTGCAGCAGCTTTTCGTCATCCACCAGCTTCCGCAATCGCCCGCCGTAATGCTGGAAAACCTCGTCGCTCCAGTTCATTTCCTCGTCGAATTCGACGCGCACCTTGAAAATTTTCTTGAAGTCGTCCTCGTAGTCGTAGAGCAGCTCGTACATCTCGCGGTCGCCGATCAAGATAATCTTCGCGTGCACGTCGATCGGCTCGGGCTTCAGCGCCGCGCTGCTGAACGGAAAAAACATGTCGATCGGCTGGATTTCGAGCTTGCCGTGATTGAGCGTGCGCTTCAGCGTGCGCCACACGCCCGTCTCGGTCATCGTGTCGAGCGCGTACATCACCAGGAATCCGCCGTCGGCGCGCAGCAGCGAGCCGCCGCGCAGGTCCATGAAATCGGAGTTCCAGCTGCCGCGCGGATCGTAGCTTCGTTGCACCGTGCCGAAAAGATTCGCGTACGTGGGAATCGTCTCGAAAATCACCGGGCACTTTTCGTGCTCGTTGTGCGCCAGGATCACGTTGACGCCGTACATGCGGAAAGGATCGCGGTCCGCGCGCTCCGGCCGCGGGCATGCCCGGCCTCTCCGAAGGCGGCTGCTCCTCTTCGCCCTCGCGTTCCTTGAACGGGTCGAGATTGTCGAGGATGTGGTGGCGCACTTCCTCGAGATATTCGGAAATCTGCGGGCCGGAGTATTTTTCCTTGAGCTCCTCGATCACGCCGTCGACCAGCACCGACGCCGCTTCCTGCTCGAGGTAATTCATCTCGCTCGCCAGCTCCCGCGAAAGCGAAAGCGTGCGCCGGTAAACGATCGTGAATTCTTGCCGGAACTGGTCGTATTTCCGCTCGAGTTCCTCCGCGGCCGCGTTCTCGAGCTTCCCGTCCTGCACCATCTTCGGGATTTCCTCGATGGGCACCATCTGGCCCTCGAGCACCGGAAAAATCTCCGGCAGCGCCACGGCGCCCACCTGCATGCGGCCCAGCGCGAACTGCTCGCGCGCGATCCGCCGCGTGAAATCGTCCATCAATTCCTTTTCGCGCACGGTGAAGCGCTCCACGATGCGCGTCTTCTGTCGCTGGAAAGGCTCGCCTTCGAACACCTGCGGAATGCGCCGGCGCAAAAAATCGATCCCGGATTCGACTTCCTTCTTGAATGCGTTCGCCAGGCCGCGTGGCAGCGTCAGCAGCCGCGGCCGGTCGGTGTTCTTGAAATTGTTCACGTAGCAGCGGTCCGGCGCGGGCTCGGTCTTGCGGATGCATCTCCTCGATCATGCGCACGATCATTCCGCCGCGGCTCGTGCCGGAAAGCCCGCAGACGAACAGGTTGTAGCCCGAAGCGGTCAGCTCGACGCCCATGCGCAGCGCGCGCAATGCGCGCTCCTGCCCCATGTCGGTCGCCGCGGGCTCCACCTGCGCCGTCGACTCGAACGGAATGTTCGCGGGGTCGCAGTGCCACCGAAGCTTGTCCGGCGTCAGCCCTGCGTGTTTTGGATGGGAGTTCGAGTTCTTGGCCATACCGCGGCTCATCGCTGATTCATCTTACTAAAGCGCGCTACTCTAGCACGGCCCCAGTCTACTTCGTATCCGCGCGGGCCGCTTTGTTTCCAGCGCGCGCAAGATGGGTTTGATGCGGCGCATACACCTCGAGCAGGCTCGCCACCATCGCCACGACGATCGGCCCAAGCACCACGCCCAGCAGCCCGAACGCCGCGATCCCGCCGAGCACGCCGATGAAAACCATCAATCCGCCCAGCTGCGCGCGCCCGCTGATCAGCCACGGCCGGATGACGTTGTCCACCGAGCCGACAATGACCGCGCAGAACACCAGAAGAATGATGCCGCGCCACATATGCCCGCCCGCCATCAGGCTGATCGACACCGGAACCCAGATCAGCGCCGATCCCACCAGCGGCACGAACGAGAAAAATCCCATCATCACGCCCCAGAAGACCGGCGCCTTGATGCCCGTCAGCGCGAATGCCAGGCCGCCCAGGATCGCATGCGCCACCGCCGCGGCCAGGCTCGACGTGACGCTCGCGAAGATCAGGCTCCGCGATTCGCCGATCATCCGGTCGCGATGCGCCAGCTCGAACGGCAACAGCTCCCGCAGCCGCGCCACCATTGCGCCGCCATCGCGGTAGAAATAGAACATCGCCAGAATCGTCACGCCCAGATGAAAGATGAACACGGCCGTGTTCTTCAGGATCGTGCCGAGCCGCGCCCCGATGAATTCGGCGGCCAGCGCGCCGTAGCGCCGCAGCGAAGCGCCCAGATCGTCCAGGCCCGCCTCCGGAAAGTGCTGTCGCAACTCGGCCCAGAAACGATCCAGCCGCGTGTAGTTGCCGATCGCCACCTGGAACTGAATCTCCTGCACGGCGCTCACTCCCTGCCGCACGAACGCCACCATCACGAATAGCACCGGCACGATCAGGATCAGCGTCACGGCCACCGTGCAGAGGATCGCCGCGCGCGTCGGCCCCCATTCGCGCGCCACCCACTCGTAAACCGGATACGAGACGATCACCAGCACCGCCGCCCACGCCAGCGGCACCAGAAACGGCGCGAAAACCAGGTACGCCAGATACACCAGCAGCAGGGCGATGCCGTACAGCACCACCGCGCCCAGCTGTTTCTGCGAAGTTGTATCGCTAGCCAATGTAAGTCGCCTCGCTAGTCAACCGAATCCGTCTCGCCCGCCAGATCGCCCGTTACCGGCAACATGACTGATAGTGGCAACGCCCGCGTTTGTCAACTTCACAAGCCACGGTGTCGGTGCCTGAGAACGTGCCCGCACTGAGAACTGGTTTTGTCCAGCCGGGAAGATTCCTGACCGGCTGGACACCCGCTAGCAGCGGGCCAAACGTGTCTGTGCTCTTGCGATCGCTGCTTAACAACGGTTCACCGCGCGCGCGGCACAGTTCTTGGGAGCGCCAATCTCCCGATTGGCGTCTTTTCCCCGTACCATCTGCCAATTATTTTGCAACAGGCAGCTCAGGAGCGAGCCCGTGCGCTTCGGCAAATTCCTGCCCCGCCCCTTCACCGCCGCTGAGCGCCGTAGGCGCGACACAATCTTGCTGCATCAGCACGCCCGCAATGTAGCGGAAACGCCGGTGCTATAATTGGATGATTCCGTAGCGGATTTTCGCCATGACCAAGCCGGCCTGCCCCCACAAACGCACCCAGCTGATCGCCAAGGACAACGACGCGCAGTACGTCGAATGCCTCGATTGCGGCGAAATCCTCGAAGCCGCCGAAATGGAAAAAGCCGAGAAGAAGGAAGGCCCCAGCTTCGACGGCTCCCTCTCCGACGCCTAACCCTGGGAGCGCCAATCTCCTGATTGGCGCCTTTTCATTTCGTAGCGACGGCGTCCCGTCGGCTCTTTTCTTTCATTTTCCGCGTAGGTGCGTACCACCGCTATGCCCGGCGCGAATGGAATCTCCCGACCGTCGGCTTCCGGTGGAAGCGCGGGGCTTGAGCCCCGCGAAAAAGGGGCTAAGAAAAAAGGGCTTCAGCCCTGGCAGACGTAAGTCTTACGGTGATTTCGACCGGCTCTTGCCCTTCTGCTGCGAGCTATTTCGGAACAGGCAGCTTCGGATCGAGCCGGTGCGCCTCGGCAAACTCCTGCGCCGCCCCGTCCGAATCCTTCATCCGGCTCAGGCTAAGCGCAAGATTGTAGTGCGCCTGCGCGAAGGTGGGATTCAGCCGGATGCATTCGCGAAACCGCGTGGCTGCGGCCCCGTATTTCTGGTGCGTATAGAGGACTGTCCCCAGGCTGAATCGCGCGCCCGCGTCGTCGGGACGCGCCGCGGCCAATCTCGTAAACGCGTCCTCCGCGCCGTCGAGGTCTCCAATCGCGGTTGACGCCGAGCCCAGCCCCGCCAGCGCTTCCGGAAAATCCGGCTGAATTTCGAGCGCCTTGCGAAAGCTCACGACCGCGTCCTTCGCCTGATTGTTGTTGTACAACGCGACGCCCAGATTACACTGCGCGAAGGCCGAGTTCGGTGCGAGCGCGAGTCCTTTGCGGTACGCGCCGATCGCGTCTCCGAATTTGTTCTGATCCGCGTACGCGCGCGCCAGGCCGAATTCCGCATCCGGCTGGTCCGGCTTCAGCGCCAGGCTCTTCTGGAAATTCTCGATCGCGGCATCCAGCTGTTTCTGCGCGTAGAGCTGCTGGCCGATTTGAACCCACACGTTTGGATCGTTCGGATGGCTCGCCGTAATCTGGCGATAGATGCGAACGGAGTCGTCGGTGCGTCCGGCGTGCTGAAGCGCCGCCGCGTAGTTTTCCTGGATATCGAGCGCATCCGGCTTCCCGGCAAGCGCCTGCTGGTAAGCCTGAAGCGAATCGTCCCACTGTTCCTTTGCAGCCAATGCCGCGCCCAGGTTGTTCCAGGCGTCCGAATACTTCGGCGAGATCGCCAGCGCTTTCCGGTAATCCGTGATCGCGTCGTCCGCTTGTCCCACGGCGAAGAACACCGCGCCCATGCCGTTCCACGCTTCGGCGGACTTTGGATTGTCGATCAGGGCCTTCTGGTAGGTATCGGCGGCTTCCTGATACTTCTTTTCGTGATAGAGAGAAAGCCCGAGGTCGCACAAAGCGACCGGATCGTGCGGCTTGAACTTCAGCGCGAGCGCGTAATCGGCGACCGCCTCGTCGTATTTGCCCTGGGAATCGAGAGCGAGCCCCAGATTGGTCAGCACTTCCGGCATGGCGGGGTTGATCGCGAGCGCTTGCTGATACAGCGCGATCGCTCCGTCGACGTTGCCGCGCTGATAAAGTTCGCGGCCCTGGTTGTAAAGCCGCGAAGCCGCGTTGGCCTGCTCAACCGAGACCCGCTGCGCCCGAGCGGCCGTGGCGAACCCGGCCATACAGAGAAGACCCACGGCGCAAACGCCGGCTCTGGAACTGCGGCCCATGCGGAAACTCCTCCTGCGAATTTCGCGGAGAATACCACACAACGGATCGCTCGCGGGACGGGGGATGCGCCGAAGACTTTAGCTAGCAAGTACGTTCGTTTTGAGTTACGCTCTCCGGCCTAAAGGTTTTACCACTGTCTAAAAATGCTGTTCAAGACTTTCAGCGCCGCCGTCTTCGGTATCGACGCCTACCTCGTCGAAGTCGAGGTCGACATCGGCCCCGGCCAGCCCGGCATATTCAACGTCGTCGGCCTCCCCGACAACGCGGTGCGCGAAAGCCGCGAACGCATCAAAGCCGCCCTGCGCAACTGCGGCTTCGACTACCCCGCCTACCAGGTCGTCACCGTAAACCTAGCGCCGGCCGACATCCGCAAGGAAGGTTCCGCGTTCGATTTGCCGATGGCGCTCGGCCTTCTCGGCAGCCAGGGAACTTTTTTCGGCAAGCAGCTCAACGAGTACGTCTTCCTCGGCGAGTTATCGCTCGATGGTGGCGTGCGTTCGGTGCGCGGCGCGCTGTCGGCGGCACTCGCGGCGCGCGAGCGCGGGATCAAAAATCTCGTGGTGCCGGAAGCGAACGCACGCGAAGCGGCGGTGGTGGAAGGCACGCGCGTCTTCGGCGTGAAATCCTTGCCGCATGCGGTCGACCTGATGAACGCGCCCGAATCGTTCCAGCCGATTCAGGTCGATACGTCGCAGATGCTCGCGGAAGCGAGCCAGTATTCCGTCGATCTGCGCGACGTGCGCGGGCAAATGTCCGCCAAGCGCGCGCTCGAGGTTTCCTGTGCCGGCAGCCACAACATCCTGCTGATTGGCCCTCCCGGCGCGGGAAAGACGATGCTCGCCAAGCGCATCCCCACGATCCTGCCGCCGCTGTCGCTTGCCGAAGCGATCGAAACCACGCGCATCCACAGCGTCGCCGGCGTGCTCGAAGAATCGCGCGGTCTGGTGGGCACGCGACCGTTTCGCTCGCCGCACCACACCATCAGCGACGCGGGCCTGATCGGCGGCGGCGCGGTTCCGCGGCCGGGCGAAGTCTCGCTGGGGCACAACGGCGTGTTGTTCCTCGACGAGCTTCCGGAATTTCAGCGCAACGTGCTCGAAGTGATGCGCCAGCCGCTCGAAGACGGCTGCGTGACCATCGCCCGGGCGGCCACCTCGGTAAGCTTCCCCTCGCGCTTCATGCTGGCCGCGGCGATGAATCCGTGCCCCTGCGGTTTCTTCGGCGACGCGACGCGCGAATGCCACTGCTCGCCGCCGCAGATCCAGCGCTACGTCTCGAAAATTTCCGGGCCGCTGCTCGACCGTATCGACATCCACATCGAAGTCCCCGCGGTGAAGTACAAGGAGCTGCGCGGCGAAGCCGAAATCGAAAGCTCCGCCTGCGTGCGCGAGCGCGTGCTGCACGCGCGGCAGATTCAGGCCGAACGCTACAAATGCGAAAAAGGCCTCTACGCCAACGCGCAGATGCCGCCCAAGTTCATCCGCAAGTACTGTGCAATCAGCGCGGAAGGCGAAAAGCTGCTCGAATGCGCGATCCAAAGGCTCGGGCTTTCGGCCCGGGCGCATGACCGCATCCTGAAGGTTTCGCGCACGATCGCGGACCTCGAAGGATCACCCGGTATCGAGCCGAAGCATCTAAGTGAAGCGATCCAATACCGCACGCTGGACCGCACGTATTGGGCGTGATCCGCATAGGGTTCCAGTACGCCCCGGGGGAGGCCGATCGATGGCGTGATTGACGGCCTGCGGCGGCTGTGATACCCATACAGGGCGTTTTTATTGGGGTTTTCCTTCTCGGCTCCATGGCGGCACCAAACCAACGTCTGGAGGTCACTCTCGACACGCAGCTCGAGAGCGTGGACCTCGCGGAAAACATCGTGACCCGGGTCGCCCAAGCGGCGGGCTTCGGCGAAGACGACCTGCACAAGCTCGGCATGGCCGTGCGCGAGGGCGTGATCAACGCGTACAACTACGGCAACTGCCAGGATAAGCGGAAGAAAATTCATCTCGCGGTCGAGCTCGATCCGGAAACGATGGTCGTCCACGTGGTGGACGAAGGATGCGGCTTCGAGCTGTCCGACGTCGAGGATCCGCTGTCCGAGGAAAATCTGCTGCGCACCTCCGGCCGCGGCATCTTCCTGATGCGCGCGTTCATGGACGATCTGGCCGTGCGGCGCGGGCCGACCGGCGGGGCCGATCTGGTGTTGTCCAAGAAGCTGCCGCATCGAGTTTCCAGCAACGGAAAATCATAAAGCGGAGTAGAATCGGGAGAATCGAAGTATCGATTCGAGGGGTTACCGTGTCACTACGTGGAACATGCCGGGAAATAGGCGACGTCGCCATCGTCGACTTCAGCGGCAAGATCACGCTCGGCGAGGGCAGCGCCACGCTGCGAACGACGGTTCGTGAGCTTGTCGGGAAGGGCCATCGCAAAATCGTGCTGAATCTGGGCGACGTGGACTATATCGACAGCTCCGGCATCGGCGAGCTCGTTGGCGCGTACACCACCGTGCGCGGAGCGAGCGGCGAATTGAAATTGATGCAGCTCACCAAGCGCGTCCGCGATTTGATCCAGATCACGCGGCTCTTCACCGTGTTCGACGTGCAGTCGGATGAATCCGCCGCGATTTCTGCCTTCCGCGCAAAGTAGGACGTCCTCTCACCGATTTTTGGGCCCGCTTTTCGCGGAAGCCGCGCGCCGGTTTGTTCGGGCCTTTTCGTTCCCTCAAGTTCTGGACACCGAATAGGGTTTGTGCAAAAATCCCGCCGCCGAGGCGGTCTTGCGGTCCCTGTCGTAATGCGAATCGAGGGTTGCGCGCGCTGTGTTCGCGTTACCGGCCGGGAGTGCGAGGACCAGAATCAGGACATCACAGCAGAGGAGTCGTCACGGTGGCTCGAGAACAGGGTGTGGTGAAGTGGTTCAATGCATCGAAGGGGTTTGGCTTTATCCAGCGTCAATCGGGAGACGATGTGTTCGTGCACTTCTCCGCGATCCAGATGGATGGATACAAGTCGCTGAACGAAGGGCAGCTTGTGGAGTTCGAGGTCAAGCAGGGACCGAAGGGCTTCCAGGCTGAGAACGTCACCAGGGTATAGCGCGGATTCGACCGGGCGGCCCCGTTTCCACGCCGAAACGGGGCTTTTTTGTCGCAGCCGACTTCGCAAGCAGAATCACGCGCCCTGAAGGCGCGCCCGCTTCCGGTGGTGTGTCCGTTATAACCGAATCCTAGCTTTGGTGCTCCCGAGCAGGCTACAGGCTCAACCCCACAGGGAGGTCAATCCGTGGCAAGGCTGGCACGAAATCGCCGAGAGGAGTTCCATTCAATTCCCTGTTAATGACTCTCTCGTTGATAGCAAGACGACGGCTGCTGAGAGCGTTTTATGCGCCGCTTAAAGTCGGCCGTGCTATCCGTTAGGTAGGGAACATTTTCTCGAACCAGCAGGCGCACTCATATCTGTACTTCGGGAGCTGCCGTGAAAAAATTGAGATTCGTTCTGGCGATCCCTGGCGACACCATGTACTTGCGTGCGCAGACGGCCGCAGCGAAGGCAACAGCGAACCTTCTTGACGTGGAACTGGAAGTGGTGAGCGCGGGAATGGACTCGGTCGCTCAAGGCCAACAACTGCTGAAATTCGTGCAAGCGCCGGCCGAATCGCGGCCGGACGGCATCCTTCTCGAGCCGGTGAGCGCCGCCGGATTGCCGCGCGTGGCCGAGGCGGCGGCTGCCGCGGGAATTGGATGGGCGGTGAGCAACGCGCAGGTGGAATACCTCGGGGAGCTTCGCAAGAAAGCGAAGGCTCCCGTATTCCTGGTATCGCAGGACCATGTGGAGGTGGGGCGCATTCAAGGGCGGCAGGTCGGCGCGCTACTGCCGGAAGGAGGCTCGGTCCTCTATCTGCGCGGACCAGGGATGAGTTCCGTCGCGTCGAGGCGGTTCGAGGGACTGGACAGCGCGAAGCCGAAGAATGTCGAGGTAAGGAGCCTGAAAGTGCAGGGATCGACCGCGGATAACGCCTGCGCGTCGGTTTCTTCCTGGCTGAGTCTGGCGACGGTGCGGCCGGCGGCGACGCACTTGATCATGTCGCAAAATGCGGACTTCGTCTTTGGAGCGAGAAAGGCCTTCGAAACAAACACGTCGGAGCCTGACCGGTCGAAATGGCTCGCGCTGCCCTGCGCAGGCGTAGGCGTTTCGAGTCAGATCAAGCCGCTAGTGGACCAAGGCGCGTTGTGCGCGGCGGTGCTCACTTCGCTGACGATGGATAAGGCGCTGAAAATGCTGGTGCAGGCGATGAAAACCGGGGCGCCGCTGCCCGAGCAGACATTTGTCGAAGCGCATTCCTATCCGAGCGTGGAAGATCTCGCACGGAAGCGAGCGAAGTGAAGAGAATGGCATGCCTTACAGCGTCGACTTCGATGGGGACGCGTGGCTGCTCATCTACGACTGAGCTAAGTCCTAACAGCACCGATGAACTGCCAATTCGAATATCTAGAAAAAGAATCCGACGAGGGCTCCGATCGAAGTAATAAGACCTTGAATCGGAGAGGCTGAAAACCTGCAACCACAATCGCGACTGGGTTATCGTTTAGAGGTTACTTTTTCGGCCGCAGGTGGAGGACGACATTATGGTCGATCGACATTTGCAAATCGGCCCGTTGCCAGGCGTTGGCTTGAATTCGTTCGGGGGGCCGAGTGTGATACGATCTCGGGACTGGATTTAACTTCAGGAGCACGGTTTTGGCGCAGCATATTTCCCGCAGGGACTTGAAGAAGGACGAGGTGCGCGACACGTTCGAGCGCGGCGCCGAAGCTGTGCTTTCGCACCAGCAGCTGACGCTGTATTTGCTGATCGCGGCGATCGTAGTGGCCGTGGGAGTGTTCGGCTGGCGCATGTACACCGAACGGCAGACAGTGAAGGCATTTGCCGCGTACGACGACGCGATGAAGATTTTCCAGGCGCCCGTCGGAGTGCCACCCGCGCCCGGCGAATTGACGTACTCGGACGCGACCAAGAAATTCACCGATGCGGAGCAGAAATTTTCCGATCTTGCCAAGAAGTATCCGCACACGCGCGCGGCGGAGCTGGCGCGCTACTACTCCGCGCTGAGCTTCGAGAAGCTCGACAAGAACGCCGAAGCGAAGGCCTTGCTTCAGGGACTTACCGGCAGCGGCGACGAGGAAGTCGCGGCCATGGCGAAGTTCGAGCTGGCCGGGCTTGACGACCGCATGGGGCAGGGCGACGACGCGGTGAAGCTCTACCAGGCGCTGATCGCGAAGCCGACCGTGCTGGTGCCGAAGCCGGTGGTAATGTTCGCGCTCGCAAACCACTACGCCGAGAAGAACCCCACGGAAGCGGCGAAGCTATACAGCCAGATCAAGTCCGATTACCCCGACACGCCCATCGCCGAACAGGCCGATCAGGCGCTGTCGCTTCTGCCCGGCAAATCCTGATCAACTGTCCCCACTTAAGGGAGCCTTTCCATCGTCACCGGTGATGGCGGAGTTGCGCGGCGATACACTAGAATGGCTGCGATGCCGCCGGAATCCTACGCCATGGATGTGCGCCAGACGCGCGGGCGGCGCTATCCCGAACCGCAGCATCCCTACCGCAACGACTACGCGCGCGACCGCGACCGCGTGATCCATTCGCGCGCGTTCCGGCGGCTCGAGGCGAAGACGCAGGTCTTCACCGTGCGTTTTTCCGATCATTTTCGCAACCGGCTGACGCACACGATCGAAGTGGCGCAGATCGCGCGCACGGTGGCCGGCGCGCTGCGCCTGAACACCGATCTTACGGAAGCGCTCGCGCTGGTTCACGACATCGGGCACCCGCCGTTCGGGCACGCCGGCGAGAAAAAACTCGACGAACGGATGCGCGTGCATGGCGAGCGCTTCGACCACAATCTGCACGCGCTGCGCATCGTAGAGCAGTTCGAGCAGCGCTATCTCGATTTTCTCGGCCTCAATCTGACGTTCGAGGTGCGCGAAGGGATCGTGAAGCATTCACGCGATTATTCCGCGGCGGAATTTCCCTCGCTCGTCGAATACCTGCTGGACCAGCAGCCGCCGCTGGAAGCGCAGCTGATCGACGTGGTCGACGAAATCGCGTACAACACGGCGGACCTGGACGACGCATTCGAAGCGCGGCTGATCGATTTCGACCAGCTGCGCGCGGAGGTTCCGGTTTTCGCGGCCGCGTACGACGAGGTGACATGCCGGCATCCGTCCGGCCCGCGCAAGCTGAAATTCAACGAAGCGCTCAAGCGGGTGCTGGATCGCTTCGCGACGGACCTGATCGAGAACACGCGCAGCCAAATAAAGGGAAGCGGCGTGAAATCGGTCGACGACGTGCGCGGCGCGCCGAACAGGCTTGCGGGGTTTTCAAGCGAAGTGGCTGCCGAAGATACTAAGCTGAAGAGCTATCTTATGGCGCGCGTTTATTCCACTCCCGCCATCGCCGAAGACCGAGCCCGGTCCGTCGCACAGCTCGATTCGCTTTTCGGGTTTTTCCTCGATCATCCCGAGCGCATGCCGAAATATTATGCTGACCTTGCGCGCACGGAGCCGCCTCACCGCGTCGTCTGCGACTATATCGCGGGGATGACCGACCATTTTCTGCTGCGGCAGTGCCACGAACTGCTTGGCGCGCCGGAGCCGCCGCAGGCCATCTAGAAGCAAATCGGGGCGACGCATGTACCAGGGCTAAAGCTCCTTTCAACGTCGTGAGCGCTTTCGCGGGACTGGAAGTCCCGCGCTTCCACCTTCCGAGGATTATTCAAGTGCGCGGAGCGGGCTGGAATTTCGCTATTTCTCCGGTGTCAGCGCGGACAACGCCTTCGGGGGCTTCCTTGACATCGCAAGCAGCGGACATATAATGAGTTTGCGACTCGCAAAAATTTGGGGAAATTCTAATGTTTCTGGATGTGAACGAACTCGCCGTACGTAAGTCCCGCATCCGGAAAAGCTACGCTCCGGGGACGCTGGACTTCCATTCCGGCGAATTCCGCCAGGTCGAGCCGCTCGAAGTGCGCGCCACGGCGGAGCTGGTCGATGTGCAGATCCGCATCGTCGGCAACCTGCACACGCGAGTCGAGCTGGTCTGCGCACGGTGCCTGGACACGGTGATCGAAGAGATCAGCCGCGATTTCGACCTTTTCTACCGCCCCATGGCGACAATCACCCGGGACGAGGAACTCCAATTGAATCTAGACGATACGGAGATGGCCTTCTTCGAAGGCGACGGCCTTTTCCTGGCTGACGTGCTAGCGGAGCAGATCAACCTCGCGCTGCCGATGAAGGTGATCTGCTCGAGCGACTGCCGCGGCCTTTGCCCGCACTGCGGCGCCAACCTCAACAACGAAGAGTGCCGCTGCGAAAAGAGCGGCAGCGATCCGCGGATGGCCCCGCTGGCCCGGCTCAAGCAGGACTGGTTCAAAAAGCAATAAACCGCTACACTGTATCTTTCCATTCAGGCCGCTAGCTGATACAGGCCTGTCAAGAGGAGCAGAAATGCCCAACCCAAAGCGACGGCACTCGAAGCGGCGCACGTCCACACGCCGCGCGCACGACCATCTGGTGATGCCGACCCTGGCCGAATGCCCGAATTGCCACGAGAAGAAGCTGCCCCACCGGGCGTGCCCGAAGTGCGGACACTACAAGGGCCGCGAAGTGATTGACACCGCGGCCAAGACGGCCTAAGTTTCCCTCGCCTGCCGTACCAAGTTGGCACCGCTATGACAACGATTGCCCTGGATGCGATGGGGGGCGACCATGCGCCTCGCGTAGAGGTCGAAGGAGCGATCCTCGCCGCGCGCGAGCTGGGAGTCCGCGTGCTGCTCGTCGGCGTGGAGGCAACAGTACGCGCCGAGCTGGCGCGGCACCGGGTGGGCGATCTGCCGATTGAGGTGGTGAACGCGACCGACGTCATCACGATGACGGATTCGCCGTCGCAGGCATTCCGCCGCAAGAAAGAAAGCTCGCTGCACGTGGCCGCGCGGCTGGTGCGCGACGGGCAGGCGGATGCGCTGGTGAGCGCCGGAAACACCGGCGCAGTGATGACCATCGCGCGGTTCGTGATCGGCACGCTGCCGTCGGTTGATCGGCCTGCGCTCGCGGCGGCGTTTCCCAACATGAAGGAAAGGATTTCGGTGATTCTCGACGTGGGCGCGAACGTTGATTCCAAGCCCGCGCATATCGAGCAATTCGCGGTGATGGGCGAGATTTATTACCGCGCCATCTGGGGAGTGAAGCGGCCACGCATCGCGCTGCTTTCGATCGGCGAGGAAGAAGCCAAGGGCAACGAGTTGACGAAGGAAGCGGCGACGCGCCTGAAGCAGCTGCCGCTGAATTTCGTGGGCAACGTCGAGGGCCGCGACGTTTTCCGCGGCAACGTGGACGTGGTCGTCTGCGACGGGTTCATCGGCAACATCGCGCTGAAGCTCAGCGAAGGGCTCGTGGAGCACATTGGCGGAATGCTGAAGAAGGCGATCAAGAGCAGCCTGACGTCGAAGATCGGCTACGCGCTTTCCAAACGCGCGTTCGACGATTTCCGCAAGCGAACCGACTATTCCGAAACGGGCGGCGCGCCACTGCTGGGCGTCCGCGGCATCACCGTGATCGGGCACGGCCGCTCCAATCCCAACGCGATCAAGAACGCCATTCGCGTGGCCGCCGAGCTCTGCCGCGCGGGCGTGAACGAAAAAATCGAGCAGGAGCTGTCGTCTGCCGCCGCAGTCCCCGCCCGCGGCTGAACGAAGAAAGCCGCCACCGCCATGAGCAAGCTTGCGTTCCTCTTCCCCGGACAGGCCTCGCAGTATCCCGGCATGGGCAAGGATCTCGCCGAGAAATTTGCGGAATCGCGCGCGGTTTTTGACGAAGCGGACGCCGCGCTCGGGTTTCCCATATCCAAGATGTGTTTCGAGGGCACGGAAGACGAGTTGAAGCTCACGGAGAACACGCAGCCGGCGATTCTGACGGTTTCCGTGGCCGCGTATCGCGCGCTCGCTTCGCGCGGCATTCAGCCGGAGTACGCCGCGGGGCACAGCCTGGGCGAATACTCGGCGCTGGTGGCGGCGGGATCCCTGGAGTTTTCGACTGCGGTGAAATTGGTCCGCCAGCGCGGGCGCTACATGCAGGAAGCGGTGCCGACCGGGGAAGGCGCGATGGCTGCGATTCTGGGGCTATCGCCGGCGGATGTGGCGGAAGTTTGCAAGAAAGCTGCGAACGGAGAAGTGGTTTCGCCCGCGAATTTGAATTCGCCGGAGCAGACCGTGATCGCCGGGACAGCCGCGGCGGTGAAGCGCGCGGTCGAAATTGCGTCGCAATCCGGCGCCAAGCGCGCGGTGATTCTGGCTGTATCGGCGCCGTTTCATTGCTCGTTGCTGATGCCGGCGCAGCAGCGGCTTGAGCCCGACCTGCGCGCGGCGAAATTCAACGCGCCGCGATTTCCGGTGATTACGAACGTCGATGCCGAAGCCGTCGAATCGGGCGACGAAGCGCGCGAATCGCTGATTCGCCAGGTCACGACGCCAGTGCGCTGGCTGGAATCGGTGCGCGAGATGATCGATTTGGGCGTGAATATTTTCGTCGAAGTCGGGCCGGGCAAGGTTCTCTCCGGCTTGATGCGCCAGATCGATCGCTCGGTGCGCGTATTGAACGTCGAAGACGCCGCGACGCTGCAATCCACCATCGAGAAGATCACCCAGGCGCGCGCCGAAGCGCCGGAAGCGTAGATGTTGGAGGTTGTAGGGGCGTAGCACTGCTACGCCCGGCGAGCGACCTTGGCAAGGCTCTGCTTTCGTCGCAAAGTGAAATGCGAGACGGTTCTGCGGTTGACGGCGTGCGAGAGAACCGGGCCGGATAAACTAGTGCCAAATGGTTCTGGCTCCCGCCAAGCACTTGCGCCGGGCGTAGCAGTGCTACGCCCCTACGGCTCTCCGTTGCTACAATCGCGCTGGCAATGAGTGCCGAGAAGTCACTGCCGCGACGCCACACCGTTCGACTGTCGAAATATGACTATTCGCAGCGGGGCGCGTATTTTCTTACGATATGTGCTCGCGACAGAAGGCCGCTATTTGGAACGGTGGCGGGTTTGGTCGTTGAACTGAACGCCGCCGGCAGAATCGTCGACGAGTGCTGGCGTGAAATTCCTGCCCATTTCCCAAATGTCGAAGCGCCGATCCATGTGGTTATGCCAAATCATATCCATGGGATTATCGTGATTCGGCAGCAGGTGATGGAGACTCCAAGCACAGAGAATTCGCGGCGGCTCGGCGCGCATCCCTCGGGCTCGATTCCAACGATTGTCCGATCGTTCAAGGCCATCACCGCGCGTCGCATTCGGGAAACCAGATCCACGAGCGAAGTTGGGGTATGGCAACGTGGATACTATGAGCGCGTGATCCGCAGCGAAGACGAATTCGGAAAGACCTGGGAGTACATTCGACTGAATCCGGCGAATTGGAACTCTGACGAGGAGAATCCAGATTCGAAAAGTACGCAATGAAACTGCGAGAGTTGCGCCGCAGATTCGAGGTACGATAGGGTTTGACCTCATATGTTCTCGCTCAAAAACAAAATCGCGCTGGTTACGGGTGCGTCGCAAGGGATTGGCCGCGCCACGTCGCTCGCGCTTGCCGAAGCCGGGGCCAAAGTCGCCGTCGCCGCGCGCAGCGTGGACAAGCTTGCGTCGCTCGTCTCGGAAATTGAAACGAAGGGCGGCGAGGCGCTCGCCGTGCCCATGGACGTGGCCGACGCCGCGCAGATCAAGGCGGGCTTTCAGCAGGTGCTGGCGAAATTTGGCAGGCTCGACATCCTGGTGAACAACGCTGCGATCACGCGCGATACGCTCGCGCTGCGCATGAAACTGGAAGATTGGGACGCCGTGCTGCGCACGAATCTGACCGGCGCGCACCTGTGCATCCAGCAGGCGCTTGGCGCAATGCTCAAGCAGCGCTCGGGGCGCATCATCAATTTGTCGTCTGTCGTCGCGGAGACGGGAAACGCGGGACAGGCGAACTACGTTGCGTCCAAGGCGGGTCTGGTCGGGCTCACGCGGGCGATTGCTGTTGAAGTCGCATCGCGAAGCATCACGGTGAACGCCGTCGCGCCGGGATTCATCGAAACGCCCATGACCGATCCCCTCCCGCAGGAATTGAAGGACAAGATGAAGGCGATGATTCCGCTCGGGCGGTTCGGACAGGACCGCGAAATCGCCACGGCGATCGTGTTCCTCGCGAGCGACGAGGCAGGTTACATCACCGGGCAAGTTCTCGAAGTCAACGGCGGCATGCACGCGGGGTAGATTCAATGAAGACTCTTTCGGTGCGTTTCAAAATGTGGCGCGCCGGCCGCGAATTTCGACGTTTTGAGCTGCCTAAAGGTTGACCCGGCGATAAGCGCCGCATAGAATGGGCTGGACGAATTCGGGGGCGCAACTCTCCTGCGTGCAGCCCAAGGTCCCAGATAGCCGACATCGGAGGAACTACAAGAATGGCCAGCGTCGAAGAACGCGTGAAGCAGATTATCGTCGAGCAGCTCGGTGTGGATGAGGGCGAAGTGACTCCCAGCGCTTCGTTCGTGGACGACCTTGGCGCCGACTCGCTCGACACCGTCGAGTTGGTGATGGCTTTCGAGGAGGCGTTCGGTATCGAAATTCCGGATGAGGATGCCGAAAAGATTGCCACGGTGAAGGACGCAATCGAGTACATCGAGAAGCATTCCAAGGGGAAGTAGGCAGTCCCGCCGGATCGTCCTATTCCGAACAGGAGAAGTTTTCTTTGAACCGCCGAGTTGTGGTGACGGGCGTCGGACTGGTATGCGGCTGCGGCATTGGGACCGAGGAGGTCTGGCGCAACCTGCTGGCCGGGAAGAGCGGAATCGGTCCGGTCACGCATTTTGACGTCTCCGCTTTCGATTGCCGCATTGCCGGCGAAGTCCGCGGCTTCGATCCGCTGAACTGGGTCGAGAAAAAAGAGCTGAAGAAGATGGCGAGGTTCATTCAGCTCGCCATGGCCGCTTCGGATTTCGCGGTGCGCATGGCCGGTCTCGAAGTCACGCCCGCGATCGCCAATTCCACGGGCGTTTACATCGGATCGGGCATCGGTGGGTTCGACGTGATCGAGCGGGAACATTCGAAGTACCTCAACGGCGGTCCCGGCAAGATTTCCCCTTTCTTTATTCCCTCGGCCATCGTGAACCTCGCGGCGGGAAACGTTTCGATTCGCTACGGCGCCAAAGGCCCGAATTCAGCGACGGCCACGGCGTGTTCCGCTTCGGCGCACGCGCTGGGTGATGCGTTCAAGATCATCCAGCGCTGTGATGCAGACGTGATGATCGCCGGCGGGTCGGAAGCGGCCGTGACGCCGATGGGCATCGGCGGATTCAGCGCCATGCGCGCTCTTTCGACGCGTAACGACGAGCCGGAGCGCGCCAGCCGGCCGTTTGACGCCGCGCGGGATGGATTCGTGGTCGGCGAGGGCTCCGGGATGCTGATTCTCGAAGCGCTCGAATTTGCGCAGCGGCGCGGAGCGAATATTCTGGCGGAGATCGTCGGCTACGGGATGTCCGGCGACGCCTACCACATCACGCAGCCGGCCGAAGGCGGCGATGGCGGATACCGCGTGACGCTCGCAGCGATCAAAGATGCGAAAATTTCAACGAATGATATCGGCTACGTGAACGCGCACGGCACTTCGACGCCGATGGGCGATTCGATCGAGACGGCCGCGCTCAAGCGCGTTTTTGGCGATCGCGCGAAAAAGGTTCCGATCAGCTCGACGAAGTCCATGACCGGGCACCTGCTCGGCGGCGCGGGCGGCCTCGAAGCGGGCGTCAGCGTGCTGGCGCTGCGCGACCAGATGCTTCCGCCGACGATCAATTACGAAAGTCCCGATCCCGCGTGCGATCTCGATTACATTCCCAACCAGGCGCGCAAGGCTGAAGTCGTCTACGCGCTTTCGAATTCGTTCGGCTTCGGCGGAACGAACGCCTCGCTGCTGTTCAAGCGCTGGGGAGGGCGCTAGCCATGAAAATCGGTGTTTGCGTCAAGCAGGTTCCCGCCAAGGACGCTCCGCTGGCTATTGCCGATGCCTCCGCCTGGATTCGTGAGTCGGACATTGGTTTTGAAACCAACGAGCCGGATGGCTTCGCGCTCGAAGAAGCGCTGCGCTTGAAGGAAAAGCACGGCGGCGAAGTCGTGGCCATCTCCATGGGCCCGGAGCGCGCCAAGCAAGCGATCAAGGAAGCCCTTGCCAAGGGCGCCGAGCGCGGAATTCACGTTGCGGACAGCGAGTTTTTCAAGCTCGATCCCCTTACTGCGGCGCGCTCCCTGGCTGCCGCCATCGAAAAAGAGAATTTCGACCTGATCCTCACCGGACTACAGAGCGAAGACCAGGGATTCGGCCAGACCGGCGTGCTGCTCGCCGAACTGCTCGGCCGTCCGCACGCCACGATCATCATGGCGATCGAGGTGAACGACGGGCGCATGAAGCTGAAGCGCGAGCTCGAAGCTGGATGGTTCCAGTGGGTCGAACTGCCGCTGCCGGCCGTGATCACGATTCAGTCGGGCATCAACAAGCCGCGCTACGCCACGCTGAAGGGCATCATGGCCGCAAAGAAAAAAGAGATTGCTACCGTCGAGCGCGCGTCGCTCGGCGTGGCCGACGCGGGCACGCAGCGCGTCGAGCGGATCTACGTGCCGCAGAAAACGAAGAAGACGGAATTTATTTCGGGTTCACCGAAAGAGGCCGCAGCGAAATTGATCGAGAAGCTGCGGCACGAAGCGCGGGTTTTATAGCCGATGAAAATCCTACTTATTACCGAGCAGCGCGACGCGAAGTGGAACAAGGTCAGCTTTGAGACGCTCGCCGCCGCGCAGCAGATCGCGGGAACGGCGAAAGCGACGGTTTCGGGCGCCGTGATCGGCAAAGGCGTCGCGGCGCTCGCCGACGAACTCGCCGGCTACCAGCTCGATGAAGTGTTGCTCGTCGAGCACGATCTGCTCGAGCAGTACACCCCCGACGCGTACTCGATTGCGCTCCGCCAGGTGATCGAATCCGCGAAGCCGGATCTGGTCCTGCTGCCGCACACGTACCAGGTGCGCGATTTCGCGCCGAAGCTCGCCGCGTCGATGAACAAGGGAATGATCGGCGACTGCATCGGCTACCGCCAGGAAAGCGGTAAGCTTGTTTTCGTGCGGCAGATGTTTCAGGGCCGCACCGCGGCGGATGTGGTGTTCACGGGCGAGCCGCCGTGGGTCGCGTCGTTCCAGGCAAGCGCGTTTCGCGCGGACCTGGCCGCGAAGCACGCCGGCGGCAAAGCGCCGGTGAAGCCGGTCAGCGTCGAATTGAAGCCGGAGCAGATTCGCACGAAGCCGCTCGAGCTTTTCCGCGAAGCGAAGCAGGCCGTGGACCTGACCCAGGCGCCGGTCCTCGTTTCCGTGGGCCGCGGGATCAAGGCCCCGGAAAATATTCCCATGGCGGAGAAGCTGGCGAAGCTGATGGGCGGCGAAATTTCCGCGTCGCGGCCGATTTGCGATGAAGGCTGGCTGCCGATGGACCGGCAAATCGGCAGCTCGGGGCAGACCGTGGTCCCCAAGCTTTACCTGGCGCTGGGCATCAGCGGCGCGATCCAGCACGTGGTCGGCATGAAAGGCTCGCGCACGATTGCGGCGATCAATAAGGACGTGAACGCGCCGATTTTCGAGGTCGCGGACTACGGAATCGTCGGGGACCTGTTCGAAGTCGTCCCGGCGATGATCGAAGAGCTGGAAAAGACGAAGGGCAGCTGATCCTCGCTGCTGACGCCTGGGAAAGCGCCCAAACGGGCCTCAAATCGCGAAACAATCGTCCAGGATGCGCGATTTCGTGCAGTTGCCAGGGCCATGGCGTTGCGCATTCTGAACGATTCTTGCGCGCGTTAGCCCGGAGTTTTAAGCTTCAGCCTGCCCTTATTTTCTTCGAGGAAACCGCGAAGGTCGTCCGCTTTGTCGAGCAGGCGAATCCACTGCTCGTAGTACAAAGTCACCGGGAAGCGCCCCAGGCCGTAGACGCTCACGCCGCCTTTTTCGCCGACGCGAAATTCGAGGCTGCCCTTCGGACGTGAACCCGCTTGTTTTTCAAGTTCCGCGATGCGAGCCAGCAATTCTTCCTTGGTTGGTTCCGGCATGTTGTCGCTCCAGACGATTCTTGCGGGTGAATCATACCAGAGAAAACCACACTCCACCGTAGAGACGCGCAGATCGCAGAGCCAGATCGCGTGAGAGAATGTGGCGCTAGTCGCGGTAGACGAATTCGAGCTCGATGCCGGCGACGGTAATCACGTCTCCGGATGAAAGCACGGTCGGGTGCGCGATCGGGATGCCGTTGATGCTCGGCACCTTGTCGGCCGCGCCGATGTAGTAGGTGTGATCGTCGCGGCGGGTGATCTGTGCGGCGGCTTTCGGCGCGAACCAGCCCTTCAGCTTCACCGTGGCCATGCCGGACTTGCCGACGACGGTCAGCTTATCGTTGAGCGTGTACTCGCGCCGATTGGTGCGGCCCTTCCGCACGATCAAAGTGGCCACTTTCACGCGCGCGGGCGCCACCTGCGCGCTTTCGCCCACGGCCGCGACCTTCTGCAGGAATTCGCGGCGTTCTTTCGTGTCGAGCATGACGGTCTCGTTGATTTTCGGCGCAGGCGGTTTCACACCGTTGCCGCCGGCGGGAGCGAATCCGTCGAGGTCCTTCGACTCCGAAATCACGATGGTGTGCTTGCCGATGCCGACGGAATCGCCCGGTTTGAGCGTGACCATCTTCACGCGCTGCCCGTTGACGAAGGTGCCGTTCATGCTGCCGAAGTCCTCGAGCATCAGCCGGCCTTCCTCGTTGAACACCCGAGCGTGATAGTGCGAGACGGCGGGATTGTCGATCACCAAGCCGTTTTCCGGCGAACGGCCGATGCTCACTTCCTTCGAGCCGACCGGCACTTCCTTCAGCACCGAATTTTCGAACTTCAAAACAAGCTTGGGCATTTCCTGCCTCCAAAAAGATCGAATTCCCGATTCAGGGCCGCGGCATCATGCCGATTTCTTGAACCATTTGCCGATGCGTTCCAGCGCACCCGCGTGTTTCGCCACGCAGCGCAGCACGATCACCGTGACGTTGTCTCCACCGCCCGCCTGTTTCGCGAGTTCGACCAGCTCTTCGGCGGCTGCCTCGGCATTGCGGCGCTCTTCGAGCACCGCGGCGATTTGCGCGTCGGAAAGCTCGCGGGTCAGGCCGTCGGAGCAGAGCATCACGGTATCGCCTTCGAGCAGCGGCACTTCTGCCAGGTCCACTTCCACGGTGGGGTCGATGCCGAGCGCGCGGATGAGCACGTTCTGCATCGCGCTGCTGTCCGCTTCCTCCTGCGTCATCTTCCCGTTGCGCACCTGCTCCGCGACGAACGAGTGATCGTTCGTGAGCTGCTCGAATTTCCCGCCGCGCAGGCGATAGAGCCGGCTGTCGCCCACGTGCGCGACGCTCATGCGATGGTCCGTGCACTTCACCGCGACGATCGTGGCGCCCATGCCGCGGTGGCCCGCCCCCTGTTGCGCGGCGCGGTAGACGGATTCATTTGCTGCGCGAATCGCGCTCGCCAGCCGATTCGTTGCCGCGGACACGCTTTCGATGCGTTCGCCCGTCAGAGGCAAATCCGGATTCGACTCGGCTTCGCGGCAGTGCTGAAGAACGGCGTCCACGGCCATGCGACTGGCCACTTCTCCTGCTTCGAGACCGCCCATTCCGTCCGACAGGATGAACAGATTCAGTTCCGGCGCGACGCGGAAGCTGTCTTCGTTATTCTCGCGGACGCATCCCGTATCGCTTCGCGCCCCGAATTTCACTTCCGTGGTCATGCCCGCGTCGAGCCTCCGAACCCTAATTGTTTGGATTCTGCTGACTGCCCGTGGGATTTTTGATGAGACGGACATTGGAGAAGCCCTGGGTCTTCAAATAATCCATGGCGCTTTCGACGCGCTCGGGGCCGTATGGGCCGGTGACAACGATGTAGAATTCTCCGGTCAGACCGTGGCGCGGAACCACGGTGACGGGCAGGCCGAGATCCTCGACCTTCTTGGCGATGCTCTGCGCTTTGTCCTCGCGCTCGAAGCGCCCGATCCACAAATAGCTGGGCGTGTGGTCGTTCACCGGCGGCTGGTCCACAGGTTCGTTCTCGCCGAAGCCGCGTTCGGCGCGGCGCTGGTTGAGCCGCGCCGCAACGGCCGCCGCGGGTGTTTGGTTTTTCGCGGGTGAAGATTCGCCGGCCGCATTCGGTTGCGGCTGCGCCGGCGCGGCCGCAGGCTTCGCCGGAGCCGGTGTCTCCGTGCTCGCGTCCGCTGATTTGTCCGTTTCGGGCTTTGCCTCTGCGGGCCCAGCGGAGGCTGCCGGGTCTGCAGCCGTAGAGGTTTGCGTCGCCGCAGGTTTAGTTGTCCCTCCGAAATCGACCGCAAAATCAGGCGGCGCAGGCGCAGGTGCCGCGGCGGGCGGCGCAAGATTTTCGGCCGCCTGCACGATCTGCCACCAGTGCCATCCGGCGAAACCGCCGACCACGAGCAGCGCGACAAGCAGCACCCACGTCACGGGAGACGTCCGCTTCGGCTCGGCGGCGGATGCGAACGGCGGATGCATGGCCGGGGCGTGGCTCGAATGATTCAGCGCAAAATTCACCGCAGGCTGCTGCGGCACGGGCGCGCCCGGAGCGCGCAGCGCGTGTTCCAGATCGGCGATCGATTGAAAGCGCTTCGACGGTTCCTTTTCGAGGCATTTCAAGATGGCGCGCTCGATCGGAACCGGAATCATCGGCTCGATCTCGTGCGGGGGAACGGGCGACTCGCGCATCTGCTTCAGCGCGACGGCAACGGCGTTTTCAGCCTGGAACGCCTGCGCGCCGGTGAAAATCTCGTACATGATCAGGCCGAGCGAGTAGATGTCCGTGCGGTAATCGACCGGCTTTCCACCAACCTGCTCGGGCGCCATGTAAGCGGGCGTGCCGACCATTGAGCCGGTAAGCCGCGTCACGGCTTCCATCGAACGCGCGATTCCGAAATCCATGATCTTGACATTGCCCTGGGCGTCGATCATGACGTTTTCAGGTTTCAGATCTCGGTGGACGATACCCTGCGCGTGCGCTTCCGCCAGGCCCGAGCAGATCTGGCCCACCAGATCGATGGCCTTGCGCGTGGGCAGGCCGCCGAAGCGGTTCAGCACCGAGCGCAGGCTCTCGCCTTCGACGAACTCCATCGAGGTGTACGCAATGGGACCGATGCGGTTGAATTCGTGGAGGCGGCAGACGTTCTTGTGCGTGATCTTGCGCGCAAACAAAAGCTCGTTCTTGAATCGCTCGATCATGGTCTGATCGGAGGCGATTTCCGGTTTCAGAAGCTTCAGAGCGACAACCTCGCGCGTTTCGCGGTCTCGCGCTTTGTAGACGTTGCCCATACTGCCCTGGCCGGCTTCAGCAAGGATTTCGTAACGCTGCGAGAGCGCCGAAAGCGCTGCGGGGCTCAGGGTGCTGGTTGGCTCGGCCTCGACCTTCGGAGCCTGCTCCGGAATCATGGCGTTCGCTTCTGGAACTTCGGAGAGCAGCAGGGTCTTCTGCAGCTCCACCGGGCGTTTTTCGCCCGGAGGAACGCCCGTCTTCGGATTGGTCGGTTCGGCCATGGTTCTCCACCTTCAGCATAGGCGAGAAGCCCGCCGGGCCGGCCCGGTTCACGAAGCTATGTGAGGAAAGAGTATCCTGTACTTAGCCCTATCGCGGGGAAGGCGAAGAAAAAGCTACGCGCGGTTTCCTGAATGGGGACTACAATGAAGTCAAATCGACAGTAATGTTGCCGCGAGACTTTGGGTTGCATCACAATTAAAGCCCCCAGGGCCCTCGAACTGACCGTTTCCTAGTAAGGAGATTCCATTGAAGATATCCGTCATCGGCACTGGATACGTTGGCTTGGTTACAGGGGCCTGCCTCGCGGAAATTGGCCACGAAGTAGTGTGCACCGATAGCGACACGAGCAAGATCGAAATGCTCGAATCGGGCGGGATTCCGATCTACGAACCGGGACTCGAGAACGTTATCCCGCGGGCGCGCAAGGAAGGGCGGCTGAGTTTTCGCGCGAACCCGGCGGACGCGGTTGTGTTCGGCGACGCATTCTTCATCTGCGTGGGGACGCCGCCGCTGCCCAATGGCGACGCCGACCTGAGCGCGATCGATCACGTGGCCCGCGTAATCGCGACCGAAGCCAAATCTCCCAAGCTGGTGGTCGAAAAGAGCACCGTGCCGGCGCGAACGGGTCAGGAGCTGAAGCGCGCTCTTACGAATTATTCCCGCAAATCGGACGTGACGTTCCGCGTGGCTTCGAATCCCGAGTTCCTGCGCGAAGGCACCGCGGTCGGCGACTTCCTCCATCCGGACCGAATCGTCGTGGGCGTGGAAGATGAAACGGCGGAGCGCCAGCTGAAACAAATCTACCAGCCGGTGCTCGATCGAAAATTCAATTGCCCGGTGCATAAGCCGGAATGCCCCAGCGGCCCGATGCCTTCGTGGCTGGTCACCACGATCAACAGCGCCGAGCTGATCAAGCACGCGTCGAATTCTTTCCTCGCGCTGAAGATTTCCTACGCCAACATGGTTTCCGATCTCGCCGAGCGCCTCGGCGCGGATATCGGCGAGGTGGTCCGGGCGATGGGCATGGATCCGCGCATCGGGCCGAGTTTCCTTTCCGCCGGCCTGGGCTTCGGCGGATTCTGCCTGCCGAAGGATTTACAGGCGTTCGTGCACCTGGCCGAGCGTTCGGGCGTGGATTTCTCCTTGCTGCGCGAAGCGGAGAAAATCAACAAGCACCGCATCGACAGCTTTTACCAGAAGCTGCGCGGCGCGCTGTGGGTGGTCCGCGGCAAGAAGATCGCGGTGCTGGGGCTGGCTTTCAAGCCGAATACGGACGACGTGCGTTTCGCGCCGGCCATCGACCTGGTGAACAAGCTGATCGCCGAAGGCGCCAACGTTCGCGCGTACGATCCCGAGGCGATGGAGCGAGCCCGTGCCATCCTGCCCGATATCGAATACGTGAAATCCGCCTACGACGCGGCCGAGGATGCCGAAGCGCTGCTGATTGCGACGGAATGGGACGAGTTCCGCAAGCTCGATTGGGAGCGCATCCGCGAATCGATGGCGCGACCGCTGATCGTGGACGGGCGGAACCTGCTGTCGCCGCAGGAAATGTCCCGGCTCGGGTTCGAGTACCGCTCATTCGGCCGGTCGGACTGATCGCGGCCGGCGAAAAAAGCAGCAAGTCTACGCGGAGCTTTTCTCCGCCAAGACTTGCTGCTTGAAGTAATCGTAGGTAATCCGCAAGCCCTGCTCCAGGTTTACCTGCGGCTCCCACTTCAGGATGCGCTTCGCCTTGGTGATGTCCGGGCAGCGCTGCTTGGGATCGTCCTGCGGCAGTGGCTGAAACATGATGGGCACGTTACTGCCGACAAGCGTGCGCACGCGTTCGGCGAACTCGAGAATCGTGATTTCCGCCGGATTGCCGATATTGACCGGCTCGTGCTCATTCGATTCCAGCAGCCGGTAAATCCCTTCGATCAAATCCGCCACGTAACAGAAACTCCGCGTCTGCTTGCCGTCGCCGTACACCGTGATCGGCTCGCCCGCCAGCGCCTGATACAGAAAATTCGGCAACGCGCGCCCGTCGTTGAGCCGCATGCGGGGTCCATAGGTATTGAAGATTCGCACGATCCGCGTGTCCACACCATGGTAGCGGTGATACGCCATGGTGATGGCTTCCGCGAAGCGCTTGGCTTCGTCGTACACGCCGCGCGGACCGACAGGGTTCACGTGGCCCCAGTAGGTTTCCGGCTGGGGGCTCACTTCCGGGTCGCCGTAGCATTCCGACGTGGATGCCTGCATGAACTTGGCTTTCTTGGCCATCGCCAGGCCGAGCGCATTGTGCGTACCGAGCGCGCCGACCTTGAGCGTTTGAATCGGATATTTCAGATAGTCGGGCGGGCTGGCTGGCGAAGCGAAGTGCATCACGGCGTCCACCGGGCCGTCGACCTCGATGTATTTCGACACGTCCTGCTGCGCGAAACGAAACCGCGGATTCGAAAGCAGGTGGGCGATATTCGAGCCGGCACCGGTGACGAGATTGTCCAGGCACAGCACGTCCCAGCCCTTCTCGATGAACTTGTCGCAAAGATGAGAGCCAAGAAAACCTGCTCCGCCTGTGATGACCGCTCGCACGGGTGATCCTTTCCGGCCGGGGCGCCCTGAATAGCCATTCATTAACATTCATTATCCATGAAATCATGCCCCTGAAGAAGGCGAAGAATGCTGTAAGTGCTGTTTTCGGCCGCGATTGGCGCTCTTTTGCGGTCTTCTAAGGTTGCCTGATACGCCATAGCTTCCGGTCATTTCCAATCTGGGCAAACACGATCTGTGGTCTAAATAAGTGGGGCAATTCATAGAAGCGACCCGGGGCAGGTCCATCTAGCAATCTGAGGAGTGGCGATGTTCAAGAATAAGGGGATTCCTTCCTTCTTCTGTCTCGTAATGATGGTTTTCTTGCAGAGTAATAGCTGCACCAGCTGCTCCGGCGTCCCTTCCGACTTCAACAAGGTGGTGCTCCAGGCCACTTCGACCGACCTCAAGGTCGGGCAGTCGTCGACGATCACCGCAAGCGTGCCGAAGGATACCACCGGCGCCGGTGTGGACTGGGTTTTCACGCCTCAGGCGGGCGTTGCCGATCCGGGAACCTTTACCATCAATAGCGTCACTTCGGCGACATATGCGGCGCCGACTACGGCCATACCCGCGAAATTTACGGTCACAATCACAGCCAACTCGAGGTCGACGGCGTTTCCTACGGAGACGAATTCGATTACCATCACCGTCGAGCCGACTCAGCCGCTCAAGATCACGACGACTTCGCTACCCGATGGAACCGTCGGCATTGATTATTCCGCACAGTTGCAGGCCACCGGCGGAGTTCCGCCGTACACGTGGCAGCTCACGAACTTGACCACGTTGCCCGCGAACTTGATCCTGAATCTCGACGGCACAATTACCGGAAAGCCCACGGCGCCGGGCGTCGACAACACGTTTACCGTGCAGGTGACCGACAGCGATACGTCGACGCCGGCGACCGCGTCGACGACACCCGGCCAGCTGAGCATCACGATCAAGAACGTATTGAACGGGAACTACGCGTTCGAATTCAGCGGATTCAATGCCTCGGGCGCAGTGGTTGTCGCCGGAAGTTTTACCGCCGATGGAGTCGGCGCAATCACCAACGGCGTCGAGGATGTGAATTCGATTCAGGGCCCGCCGAAGAATCAGACGTTCACGGGCACATTTGCGCTGACGAGCGACAATCGCGGCCAACTCGTCTTTTCGAGCCTCGCCGGATCGCCGACCTACGATTTTGCCATCGATAAGACCGGCGCTCACGGTCGCCTGATCGAATTCGATGCCACGGGCGTGCGCGGTTCGGGCCAGCTGGAGCAGCAAACGGCGAATGCGAACACGTGCGGCTCCAACACGTTGTCGGGCGCGGGGCCGCTGGGCGCGAACTGGGTGATCGGCGTTTCCGGCGCCACGAAAGCGTTCACCGGCGTGCCCCCCGGTCCGATTGCGATGGTCGGACGCTTCACCGCGGAGGTGCCCGCGAGCAACTCAGTCCCCGGCACTATCGACACCGGCGAAGTGGACATCAGCTATCCACAGACCATCATTGCCGCCAGTCAGACGTTCTCGGGTACGTTCCAAACCTCGCCGCAGCCCGCGCGCTGCACCATGAGCCTAACGCAGCCGGCTTCGACGATAATGAATTTCAGCGTCTATCCGGTCACGTCCGCGGGAGGGTTGCTGACGGAGGCCTTCGTGGTTGAGACGGACCCGCTGGCCCAGACGGCGCCGTTTGTCACCGTCGGCAAAATGGTTCAGCAGGCAGGCTACCCGTTCACGACGCCGAGCAATTCGTTCACGACGCCGAGCGTTGGCGGGCTTTCCGGCAGCGTGATCCCCAGCGGGCAATCAGCGTACTTGCCTTTCGTGGCCGTGGCCGAATTGAATCCCACCGCCGGCGGCGGAGGCGCATTCACGATGCCGCTGTTCCAAAATATCGGTGGCGCAAGCGTAAGCTTCCAGGGAGCAACCGCTATCTCGGCGACTTTCAACGCCGGCGATCAAAATGGCCGCGTCGACACTAACTTGGCCACTTCGCAGAGCGGTCTGATCAATCCTGTCTTTTACGTTTTCGGGCCGAATGCGGCGTTCTGTATTCTCGAAAATATCAATGCGCCGGTTCTCGGAATCTTCGAGCCGCAATCCAAGGGAACTGCTGGATCGTTCTCGACCGGCCTCGTCGCCGCGACCGGAATTGTGGAGGGAACCGCGGCGCCCGATACCGCTGCGACTCCGAATTTCTCGGGCTCTTTGACGATCGCGAGCACCGGGACCAGCACCGGCACCATCGTCGGCACGCAGGACACCAGCACCTCCGGCGGAAATAACGGGGGCCAAGCCGTCACCGGCACGATCACACTCAGCGGCACCGGCGCGGTCGACGGTACGGGCGCGCTAACATCGAACGTCCCCGCCGGATTCACCGGCGAGTTCATCATCGTCTCGCCCACAAAGATCGCCGTGATCTCGACAACGGCGGGCGATACGAATCCGGTTCTGATTTACTTGGGGAATTGCGAAAGCACGTGCGGAGAAGACTGAGCCGCGGCGCGCAAAAGCTAATCCTGTCGCGAGGCCGTTAGTATGCCCAGCGCATCAGCACTGCGCCGGTCGTGTATCCCGCGCCGACGGCGATCAGCAGCACCAGATCGCCCTTGCGCAAGCGTTTTTGCTCGACCGCATCGACCAAGCCGAGCGGAATCGTCGCGGCCGTCGTGTTCCCGTAGCGATCGATATTCACCATTACCTTCGAATCATCCACTCCCAGCCGCTCCTGCATCGCGCGAATGATTCGCAGGTTCGCCTGATGCGGCACCACGAGCGCGAGATCGCGGCTGGTCACGCCGTTGCGTTCCAGAATCTCGCAGGCGAGCTCGCTCATCCGCCGCACGGCGTACTTGAACACCTGCTGCCCTTCCTGATGGACGTAGTGCATTCGCTTTTCGACCGTATCGTGCGTCGGCGGATGCAGCGACCCGCCGGCGGGCATGTAGAGATTGCACCCGCCTGAGCCGTCCAAGCTGTGGACGAAATCGATGATGCCTTCGGCGCTCGAGGCGGCCGGCTCCAGCAGCACCGCGCCCGCGCCGTCGCCGAACAGCACGCACGTCGCGCGATCCCTGAAATCCAGGATCGAGGTCATCACGTCCGAGCCGATCACCAGCACCTTCTTGTGCGATCCCGCCCCCACGAACTGCGCGCCCACCGTGAGCGCGTAGGCGAATCCCGAGCACGCGGCGGAAAGGTCGAAGCCCCACGCCTTCGTCGCGCCGAGGCGGTCCTGGATCAGGCATGCCGTCGCCGGAAACAGCATGTCCGGCGTGACCGTGGCCACCACGATCATGTCGATCTCTTCGGCGCTCAGCCCCTTCGCCGCCAGGAGTTTCTTCGCCGCTTCAGTTCCCAGGTGCGACGACGCCACTCCGGGATCGGCGAAGTGCCGCTCTCGTATGCCCGAGCGCGTCCTGATCCATTCGTCGGTCGTCTCCACCATTTTTTCCATGTCCGCGTTGGTAACCACGCGCGGCGGGACAAATCCCGCTACTCCGGTAATCTTTGCGGCAATACGATGGGTCATCAATTGCTCCGTTCCCGTGCAAACCGTCCGCGATTGTATTCAATCCCGCGCTGGCGTTACAAGCAAAACACGCGCTTTCTTGAAACATCCTGGTGCGCCTCAGAGAGCAAACTTTCTTCGTTCGCGGGTTCTTGCTGATGCATCATGGAAGCATGCTTCCGGCCGAGCAAACACGCTGGATTTGCTCTCAAGCGCGCGCTGCCGGCTTCGATCTCTGCGGCGTCGCGCCGATCGCGCCCGGCGAACTTTTCCCGGAGCTTGGCCGCCTGCCGGAATGGCTCGCTCGCGGCTACGCCGGCGAAATGCGCTATCTCCACGATCCCCGCCGGGCCGATCCGCGCCAGGTGCTCGAAGGCGCGCGCAGCCTGATCGTTGTCGCGATGAATTACAACTCCGCGCCGCGCGCCTCCGCCCCTTCCGACAACGCCGGCGCCGATCCGGAATCGCCGCGCGGCTGGATTTCGCGCTACGCCTGGGGTGACGACTATCACGGCGTGGTCCAGGAAAAAGTGCGCGTCCTGATCGACGAAATGCGCGCGCAATTCCCCGAGCCGTTTGCCGCGCGCGCTTACACCGACACGGGTCCGATCATCGAACGCGTCGCGGCAAAATACGCCGGCCTCGGCTGGCTCGGGAAAAACACCTGCCTGATCAATTCGCGTCTCGGCTCGTGGCTTTTTCTCGGCGTCATCGTGACCACGCTCGATCTCGCGCCAACACTTGCACCCGGTGACGCACCGCCAGCCGATCTTTGCGGCTCGTGCACGCGCTGTCTCGAAGCCTGTCCCACGCAGGCCTTCCCGGAGCCGTACGTGCTCGACGCGCGCCGCTGCATTTCCTATCTCACCATCGAGCTGCGCGGCTCGATTCCCGAAGAGTTGCGTCCGCGGATGGGCCGCGCCGTTATCGGCTGCGACATCTGCCAGGACGTCTGCCCGTGGAATCGCAAAGCGCCGTTCACGGCGATCCCCGCGTTTCAGCCGCGCGAAATTTCCGAAACCGGGAAATCACTCGCGGCGCCGGAGCTCGAATGGCTGGCCTCGCTTTCGCAGCAGGAATTCAGCGCCGTTTTTCGCGGCAGCGCCGTGAAGCGCGCGAAATGGCGCGGCCTGGTCCGCAACGCCTGCATGGCCCTGGGGAATTCCGGAATCTCGCCCGATCACGCGTCGCATGCGCGCGCAATTCAGCTGCTCGATCGCTTGGCTTCCTCGGACGATCCGCTCATCTCCGAACACGCGCGTTGGGCCCTCGCTCGTTTGCCCCGCAGTGAAACGTCTGAAGCTCGTCTCAGTTCTGAAAGTCTGCCGGTTTCCGGCAAAACAAATTGAAAAACTCGATAGACAGCCAATTGCGGTTTTTGCGATACTTTCCCGTTCGAGTGATCAACGGCGTTCCTTCCGGGAATGCGCCGATCCTAATCGAAAACTAGGACTCAGATTCCATGAACCGAAGGAAACAAGTGATTCTTTGCTCGGCTGTCGTAATGGCTGCGGCGTTTTCCGCATCGATGCTGTCTTCGCGCGAAAGACCGGCCGCTGCCGCACCGCAGAAGGCCGCCGCGCCTGCTCCCGCTCCCGCGCAAAGCGCCATCGAACGCGGCCGCTACCTGGTAGAAAACGTCGCCATGTGCGAGGAATGCCACACGCCCCGCGACGCCGACGGCAACCTCGACGAATCCCGGCGCCTTCAGGGCGCGCAGATCTGGATCATGCCCGTACACGCGAATCCGAACTGGGCGAACAACGCGCCGCCGCTCGCGGGCTTCGGCGGATACACGGAAGAACAGGGCGAGGCCATTCTTGAAAAGGGCGTTGGTCCCAACGGCGTGCCGATTCGCCAGCCCATGCACATCTACCACATGAATCACGCGGACGCGCAAGCCATCATCGCGTATCTCCGCTCGCTATCGAGCGCTTACCCGCAGTAGAGATTGGAATCGAGCGCTACGGCAGGCCGTACACGTCGAGTTCGGCCTGCGTCCCTATGTACACCTTTCCATTTGCAATCGTCGGCACGGTGAATTTCACCGCGTTGCCCGCCTTGTCCGCTACCAAATTCGAGGAGCTGTACAGTTCGGTTCCCACATTCGTCGCATCGTAGGCATGCAGCACTGCCGGACCCGCCGAGCCTTGTGCCGGCGGTCCGTAATTCGTCGAATCGATTGCCCACACGATCCCGTTCGACGTCCCATTTGCTGAAATCGACGGCGTCGGCGTGTAAGTCTGAGACCCGATTCCGAGAACGAGTGCGCTGAATGAAGACGGCGCCAAGGCAAGCATGCCATTCGTTATCGGGTATTGCTTCAGATGGTCGCCGGTGCCCCAGAAATAGAGGTTGCCATGCCAGTAGGCCGGCATTCCCCACAGCCCGCCGATTTCGCTCTGCAATTCCTGCTTGATCTGCGTGTCGCTCGTGCATCCGGAGCAGAAATGTTGATTGCCGGTAGTCATCTGGTCGCGATTGATCACGTAAATTGTTCCTTCTTTTCCAACCTGCACGAATTCGTGGGGCGTCGTGCCTCCTTGGTCCGGCAACAGAAGCACGCCGCCGGAACCAAGGTCAGCATCGTTCTGGTCGAGGCTGTGCTGGTCGAACGGCGTGAAGTAGTCGACTAGAGAGAATGCAGTCCCGTTGAAAAACAGCTTCATGTTCGTGTCGCCCAGGTCTTGTGCGGGAGTGTGTGCGGTATCGAAGTCCCCGTTGCCTGACGAAATAAAGATGCTTCCGTTCGAATCCGCGGCGATGCCGGATCCCGCCATCCAGAACCCACCCTCCCGCCCTTTGGGGGACTCGTTGAAGACCGCCAGCTGCATCAGCGTCGTCGCGTCATACGCGAAAATCCATCCGTGGTAAGGCTGGTTATCGCAATCCGACGCGTAGGCCACATAGACGACGCCGTTGAGCAACAACAATCCCGGCCGATTCGTGTGCATAAGCGTGTTGAAGCCAGATGCCGTGATCGTCGCGGGCGGCGAAACTTTTTCAGTTCCCGAAGTTATGTCGAGGGCGTGGAGCCGGTGGAAGAAATTTCCGTTTTCCTTGGTTTTCGATTCGACGTACATCGTACCAGTGCTCGGATCGATCGTCGGCGTGCTGGTCACTCCAATCTTGGGAATGATGTCTGTACACGGATTGTCTGTACTGGTATCTGTCGGCGCTGCGCCTGTGCCTGCTCCGTGCGCGGAGTCCAGCAGCGTGACCTGCCAGAGCGGGTTCGCGTTTGCGCCGCCGTTCGAATCGGCGTCGAAGGCATACACGCTGTCGTTTTGCGTCACTACGTAGACCACATTGTGCGTGCCTTTTCCCTGTATCGCCACGTTCGGCACATAGAGCGGCTGCGCGTAAACAAATCCGTCCACCGCCTGCGAGAATTTCTTCCCGAAGTTCGCCTGCACCGCCGCCGTGGTCAGCGCGGCCTCGTCCAGGTTCTGGCCGGTGCGCCCGATGTCGTTGTGCTGCGTGAAGACCCCCGCGAACCCGCCCGGATTCGACGTGTGATTCGTCACGCTGAGAATCGTCACTCCGGTCACGGCGCCGGAAACAGCCGTGATCGATGCGAAGCCTGCGCTGACCCCGCCGCCAAGCGCTTTGCTCGTGACCATTCCCGACGTGCTGACGGTCGCCACGCCCGTGTTGGTCGAGCTCCACGTCACCGTCGCGGTCAGGTCCTGCGTGCTGCCGTCGTTAAAGTGACCCGTTGCGGTCAGCGCCTGTGTCGCCCCATTGTCCGCTATCACCGGGTACTGGGGGCTGACCACGATCGTTGCCAGGTTCGGTGGCGGAGGTGGCGGTGGGGGCGGTGTTGTGCCGTTCCCCCCTCCGCATCCAGTGGTCCACGCCATGGTGCAAATAACTATAAATAATAGGCTTACACGATTCCGGCGGGCTTGCAAACGCATGGCTGGGAAAACCTCCGCACGCACCCGAATGTTTTCGATAGTAACACGCCAGCAATGCTCAGGCGATACCCTTGCCCGCCTCAGAGGCGCGCATGCAACAAAGAGTTTTCCCCGATTCGCAACGTTTCTTTAATCGGCACCTGTTTTGGATGCAGTTTAATCAGCGCGTCCTCGAAGAGGCTCGCGATCCCGGCAACCCTCTCCTCGAGCGCGTCAAATTCTTGGGGATCACCGCCAGCAACCTGGACGAGTTCGTCGAAGGCCGCCTCGCAGGACTGATGCAGCAGGCCGAGCACGGCAATCGCGAGCCGAGCCCCACTCGCCGAACCTCTCCGCAGGCATAACGTTGCCACCACCGCGCCGTCATCCTGAGCGAAGTGACCGGATTTGGTGTTCCGTCCCGCCTGTCCTGAGCGAAGCCGAAGGGCTCTTGCGGGACGTCCGGTCACGCAGTCGAAGGATCTCTCTTCGGCGTCACGCATCGGCAAGCTTTCGACGAGCCGCCACGCTGTGTGGGTCGTGCCTTTAGGCACGACATAAAGCACCGCAACATAGACCGGCTTTAGCCGCTGAAACTCCCTTCGACGGTCATTCTGTCTCGCACCGATTCCCTCGGCGCGCCCTAAATTCCCTCTGTATAATCGCCACCGATGTTCGAGCGAATCGCGCAGGCAGCAAACTGGCTCCTCGGCCCTGAGCACGCCACCGCCGATCGCCCCGGCCACCTCTGGGCGCGCTGGATGTTCCTTCGCGCGCTCGCCGTCTGGTATTTCTCCGCGTTCTATTCGCTGATTTTTCAGATCAAGGGCCTCATCGGCCCCAACGGCATTCTTCCCGCGGGAGACTATTTGCAAGCCGTCGCCGCCGCCCCCGCATTGCAACATGGCCTGCGTTTCTGGTACGCGCCCACGCTGTTCTGGCTCGGATCGAGCGACCGCGCGCTCATGACCGTCTGCTGGATCGGCGCCGTCGCCTCGCTCGCGCTGTTTCTCAACATCTGGCCGCGCGCCTCGCTCGCCGTCTGCTTCGTCTGCTTTCTTTCCTTCGTCTGCGCGGCGCAGGATTTTTCGAACTATCAATCCGACGGCATGATTCTCGAGGCCGGCTTCATCGGCCTGTTTTTCGCGCCGCCCGGATTCTTGCCCGGACTCGGCCGCGCAAATCCCGCCTCGCGCGCCAGCCTCTACCTTCTGCGCTGGGAATGGTTCCGCATCTATTTCGAATCCGGCGTGGTGAAACTGGCGAGCGGCGACGTTTCCTGGCGCAACCTCACCGCGATGGACGACTACTATCAGAACGGCCCGCTTCCGACGTGGCTCGGCTGGTACGTGCAGCATTGGCCGCACTGGTTTCACGCGTCGACCGTGATTCTCACGTTCGCGATCGAGCTCCTGGTGGTCTGGATGGTGTTTCTCCCGCGAAAATTCCGCATCCTCTGCTTTTGCATTGTCACGCCGTTCGAGCTCGGCATCATCTTCACCGCGAATTACGCGTTCCTGAATTACCTGGTTCTCTCGCTCGGTCTGCTGCTGCTCGACGACCGCGTTTGCGAATGGGCCTTGCCGGCTCGCGTGCGGGCCATCATCGATCGCAAGCCTTTCGCCACGCCCGGCGCCGAGCCGCCGGCGGCAGGCTCGCGCGCGCAGTGGCGCGAGCGGCTTAGGCCCGTGCGCATGTCTATCGCCGGGATCTGCCTCGGCCTCGTCTTCTACGTGACTACGGCGTGGCTCATCTTCATGTTTCTGCCCAATGCTCCGCTCCCTGAAAAGCCGGTGCAGATACTCGAGCCATTTCGCATCGCCAATCGCTACGGCCTCTTCGCCGTGATGACGCACGCGCGCTACGAAATCGAATTTCAGGGCTCGCCGAACGGCATCGAATGGACGCCGTATCCGTTCCGCTACAAACCGCAGGACCTCAGCCGCCCGCCCGGAATTTACGCGCCCTACCAGCCGCGATTCGAATGGAATCTCTGGTTCGCATCGCTCGGCCAGTGGCGCCAGTATCGCTTCGTCCTCTGGACCGAGGAGCGCCTGCTGCTCAACGAACCGGATGTCCTCCAGCTCTTCGCGAACGATCCATTCGCCGGCGCGCCGCCGAAGCAGGTCCGCGCCGTGATCTATCGCTACTGGTTCACGGACATGAAAACCAAGCGCGAGCAGGGCCTCTGGTGGCGCCGCGAGCTGCTCGGCAACTACGCCCCGGTCCTCGAGCGCGAAAACGACGGAAAAATCGTCCTCCTCGATTTCAACACCGTCGAGCAGCCAGAGGAATGATGTGTTTGTCCTCGTAGGGGCGCTGCTTAGACCTGAGGAACGAAGGGTTGCTGCCCTCGGCGAGTTTCCTTGGCGCCCCGCTGCCCATGCATCGGCGGTGTTGTAGGGGCACGATATATCGTGCCCGGCGGTGATGCTTGGCTTCGCGTTGCCCGTCCGCCTACGGTGCTTCAGGGGCGCTGCTTGGCCCTGAGGAACGAAGGGTTGCTGCGCCCGCCTTTGGCTTTTGCCACGCGCCCGTAATTCCGTTAGCCTATCTCTGAGCCAATTAGAACCCCCATGAGACGCCAGCACACCGTCGAGAAAAAAGAGCCCCGCGAGCTGGACGTTAGCGCCGCGGAAGTGATCGCATACCTTGCGAAGCAGCCACAGGCAGCTAGCATCCGCCAGATCGCGCACGGCATGGACCTGAAGCATCGCGGCCGCCGCTTTCTTCCGCGGATCATCAAGCAGCTCAAGCGCAGCGGCGACATCGAGGAACTTTACGGCGGCCGCTACCGTCTGCCGGAACAGAAATCGTCCGGCCAGCCTACTCGCCGCGTCGCAGCGCCATCGCCGGAATCCGCCGCCGCATCCGGATCGAAGCCGCCGGCCGCACCGCAACACATTCGCCCGCGAGATCCGAATCTGATCGCCGGCCGCATCGTCGCGCACCGCGATGGCTACGGTTTCCTCGTCCCCAACCATCCGATCCCGCGCGTCGATGGCGACCTTTTCATCGGCCGCGACAATCTCGGCGACGCGATGAACGGCGACCACGTCCTCGCCCGCATCGAGCGCCGCCGCCCCGACGGCCGCGCGGAAGGCCGCGTGGTGCAGATCGTCGAGCGCCAGCACCTCACCTTGGTCGGCCTGTTCCGCTACGGCCCGCACGGCAACGTCGTGCTGCCCTACGACACGCGCATTCCCCACGAGATTGCGATTCCCTCGGGCGAAGAGCTGACTCCCGAATTGCGGCAAAAAATCGAGCCAAGCCCCAAAGGTCCCGCCGCGATGAGCCGCGTGCGCCTGCCGGAGCTCGATGGCGCCGTCGTCAACGTCGAAATCACGCGCTATCCACGAGGCGGCCTCGCGCCTACCGGACGCGTGATCGAAATCCTCGGCCGCCCCGGCGAAATCGGCGTCGACGTCGAAATCATCATTCGCAAGCACCATTTGCCTTTCATCTTCGATCCCGAGATCCTGGCGCAGGCGCGCGCCACCGAGCAGCAAGTGCCGGAATCGGAATTGCGCGGGCGCCGGGATTTTCGCGATCTGCCCATCGTGACCATCGACGGCGAAACCGCGCGCGATTTCGACGACGCCGTCTACGTCCGCCCGCTCCCGAACGGCCACTTCGAGCTTCAGGTCCACATCGCGGACGTAGCTCATTACGTGAATCGCGAGTCGCCGCTCGATCGCGAAGCCCGCCTGCGCGGCACTTCCGTTTATTTCCCGAATCGCGCCGTGCCCATGCTGCCCGAGGAGCTTTCCAACGGCATCTGCTCGCTCAATCCCAAAGTCGACCGCCTGGTGATGAGCGTGATCATGGAAATGGACGACACGGGAACAATGGTCGGCGCCGATTTCGCGAGCGGCGTGATCCGCTCGGTCGAGCGCATGACCTACACCAACGTCAACAAAGTGCTCGAAGGGGACCAGGAGTTGAGCGACCGCTACGCGCCGCTGGTCGAAGATTTCCGCCGCATGAGGGACCTGGCGCTGTTGCTCAACCGCCGCCGCTACGAGCGCGGCTCGATCGATTTCGATCTCCCCGAGCCGATTATCGAATTCGACGCGCTGGGACGCATGCGGAGCATCGTCCGCAGCGAGCGCAATATCGCCCACCGCCTGATCGAGGAATTCATGCTCGCGGCCAACGAAGCCGTCGCGCAGTATCTCGACAAGCGCGGCATCGCCTCCCTGCACCGCGTCCACGAAAAGCCGGATCCGAAGCGTGTGCTCGAATTCGAGGAGCTTGCGCACGCGTTCGGCTATTCGCTCGGCGTCGAAGATCTCGCCGAGCGACGCGTGGCCGTGCGTCACGGCTTCGTCCGCCCGCAGGCGCGAGGCGATCGCGGAGGCAGCGGCCGAGGGCGCATGCGCCCCATGAGCGTCACGCTGCCGGCCAGTGAAGAGGTCGACATTCGCCCGCAGCACTACCAGCGGCTGACCGCGAAAATCTCCGGCAAGCCTGAAGAGCGGATTCTTTCCTACCTCATGCTGCGTTCGCTCAAGCAGGCCCGCTACACCGCGGAATTGCTCGGACATTTCGCCCTGGCCACCAGGGAGTACACGCATTTCACCTCGCCGATTCGCCGCTATCCGGACCTGATCGTGCATCGCGCGCTGAAATGGGCGCTCGAAAATCCGGAGGTTCCGCCGGCGCGCGCGCCGAATCCGAATGCGAGGCCCGGACAGGACCAAACCGTCGCCACGCTCGGCCCGTTTCGCCGCGTCGAGCTCGAAGGCGTCGCTTCGGAAAGCTCGGAAGCTGAACGCCGCGCCGACGCCGCCGAGCGCGAGCTGATGGAATGGAAGACCGCGCAGTTCATGGAAAGCCATCTCGGCGAGGAGTACGAAGCGCTGATCATCTCCGTGCAGAAGTTCGGGTTTTTCGTCGAGCTGACCGAAATTTTCGTCGAGGGGCTCGTGAGCGTCGACCGCCTGGAGGAATCGACCGGGCAGCGCTGCGTGTTCCGCGAGCGCGATCACACCATCGTGACCGAGCCGCATCGCGGCAGCCGTCGCGGCGGCGGCGCGGCGCGGAACACTTTCCGGCTCGGCGATAAGGTACAGGTCCGCGCCGAGCGCATCGATCCAATCCGCCATCGCGTGGAATTTGCGTTGATCTGACTCGCGCTCGCCCTTCGCGCACGCGTCATTGCAGGGACATTTAGCCGCGGAGCGGCGACCGTAATTAGCCCGGCACGAAGCGCAGTGCCGGGAACAGTAACAAGAACGCCCCCCCCAGTCCCGGAGGGACGATTGACCGCCGCGTCGCTTTGTCGGGGCACGACTTCAAGTTTTTATCGAGGAGCGTTATGAAACCGACGGTTGGTTTGATTGGATTGGGATTAATGGGCGGGCCGATGGGGCTGAACCTGCTGAAAGCGGGATTCCCGCTCGTTGTGTGGAACCGCACGAGGGCCAAAGCGGAAGAACTAATAGCGGCCGGCGCGAAGCTCGCCGCCGACCCGCGCGGCGTGGCCGAGCAGGCCGACGTGCTGATCACGATCGTCAGCGATCCTCCGGCGCTTGAGGAAGTGCTCTTCGACGCGGGCACCGGGGAAAATTCCGGCGCGCTGGCGGCGATGCGTCCGGGAACCACGCTGATCGATTCGAGCACGGTGTCGCCGGATCTCGCGCAGCGCGTGGCGGCGGCGTGTGCGGAGCGCGGCGTCGATTTTCTGGACGCGCCGGTGACGGGCGGAACGTGGGGCGCGAAAAAGGGCGAGCTGGTTTTCATGATCGGCGGCAAAGCGGAGGTTTTGGAGCGCGTGAAGCCGGTTCTCGAAGCAATGGGCAAGAAGCATTTCCTGCTCGGGCCGAATGGCGCGGGGCAAACGGTGAAGCTGGGAATGAATCTGCTGCTGGCGCTGCAAGTGGACGCGTTCGCGGAAAGCCTCGCGCTGGTTACTGCCGCGGGCGTTTCCGCGGACAAGCTGATGGAAGTGCTGCAATCGAGTATGGCGCGGTCGGGCGTGCTCGACGTGAAAGCGCCGCTGATGGTAAAGGGCGAATTTCCCGCGAGCTTTCCGTTGCGCCTGATGCACAAGGACGTGCGGCTGGCGCTCGAGCTGGCGCGCGAGCGGGGAGTGAAGCTGCCATGCGGGGAGGCCGCGTACGCGACTTATTCCGCGGTGATGGGTTCATCCAAGGATGACCCCGACTTCGCGGCAGTCGCGCGCTTCTGGCAGCGTTGAGGCTTGCCCGCTAGAAGCCGTCTCATAAATGGTCTCTAGGGGGTCGGAGCTTTAGCTCCGACAAAAAGGGCTACAAGAAGAAGGGGCTTTAGCCCCTGAGGCGCGGGACGGAATGAGGAGGCCATGAAGCCTCGATATTGGCGGATTTTCGGCGTGGTGCAGGTGATCGGCGCGGCCGGCGGGCTTGGCGGCCTGTATCTCTTGCAGGACCCGATCGGCTGGGGCCTGTCGCTGCTCGTCCTGCTGCCGGGAACTCTGGTCGCCTGGCCGTTCTCAAAACTGGGCCACGCCGGCACCGACTGGCCGTTCTGGACCGTCTACGCGATCGCCGTGCCGGTGAACGTAATTCTCTTCGCCACCCTGTCGTTCCTCGTTGGCCTGCGCCGAAAATCGAAGTCATGACACCAAGCCGCGGAGCGGCGACCGTAATTAGCCCGGCCCGAAGCTCGCCCGCCGTGCGCGGGCGCAGCGCAGTGCCGGGAACGGAGCGCCAAGAGATCCCCAAGTCCCGGAGGGACGATTGCCCACTGCGGAGTTTGCCGCGGGCCCCGAGTTCGGCCCCCCGTGTACGCGATCGCCGTGCCGGTGAACGTGATCCTCTTCGCCACCCTGTCTTTCCTCGTTGGCCTGCGCCGAAAATCGAAGTCGTGACACCAAGCCGCGGAGCGGCGACCGTAATTAGCCCGGCACAAAGCTCGCCCGCCGTGCGCGGGCGCAGCGCAGTGCCGGGAACGGAGCGCCCAAGGATCCCCAAGTCCCGGAGGGACGATTGACCACCGCGTTGCTCACCGGAGTTCGTTGCGGGCCCGTGCGACCAGTTCCACTTGCCAGCGCACTAGCCGGAACAAGTGGGTACTAGGAGACACTTGATTTCATAACAATGTCGGCTCCCTCGGCCCGAGTAGACTGTGGTTGCTTGACGACCAAAGGCTCGGGAGGAAGGAGCCGAACATGATGATTATAGGCGTGGATTATCACCCGAGCGACCAGTACATCGCGTTTGCAGACACAGAGAGTGGTGAGAGCGGCGAACGGCGATTGAACCACAGTGATGGAGAGGCGGAGAAGTTCTATCGGGATCTTGTGTTGCGGGGAGTCAGCGTGCGCGTGGGGATGGAGGCCACCGGCTACTCACGTTGGTTCGAGCGATTGCTGGCGGAACTGGGTATCGAGGTCTGGATTGGCGATGCCGCGAAGATCAAGGCGAAGCGAGTCCGCAAGCAGAAGACCGACCGTCAGGATGCCCAACTTCTGTTGAAGCTGCTGCTGGAAAATAACTTTCCTCGCGTCTGGGTACCGAGTCCGGAGAATCGGGATCTGCGGCAACTGCTCTGGCATCGGCATCGTCTGGTGCAGATGCGAACGCGGATCATGAATCAGCTGCAAGCGCTGGCGATGAACGAAGGGAATCGACGGAAGAAGAAGCTGTGGAGCGAGCAGGGACGAGCACAGCTGGAGAAGCTTCCGTTGGCAACCTGGGCCAGCCGGCGTCGGCACGATTTGCTGGAGCTGCTGGACCGGATGAATCCGACCATCGAGGCGCTAACCGCAGCCGTTGAGCAAGAAGCGAAGAGACGGCCCGAAGTGCTGCGACTGATGACGCATCCCGGCGTGGGTCCACTGACAGCACTCGCCTTCGTGACGATCATCGGAACTCCGGAGCGGTTTCCTTGCGGCAAGCAGATCGGCAGCTATGTGGGGCTGATTCCTACGGAGGACTCCAGTGCCGGACGGCAACGGCTGGGACACATCAGCAAGCAAGGCAACTCACTGCTGCGTTTTTTGCTGGTGGAAGCAGCGCAAGCAGCCGTGCGTTACGACCCGGACTGGCGTCGTCGGTATGTTCACCTGGCGATGCGGCGAGAACGTCGCATCGCCAAAGTGGCCATGGCCAGAAGACTCGCTGTTCGGCTGTACTGGATGTGGCGGAACGGTTGGGAGTATGCGCAGTCGGTAGAGTTCGGTTCGCACGCGGGACAGCTCGTAACCGGACATGGCGTGAACTAGGGCGCCGTCCACTTGATTGGGCATCCCGCTCCCTCTCGCGAGGGAGTTCGAAGAAGTAATCATGGTCGAAGTTTGATCGGAGAGATGTTTGGGTCGGACTGAAGCCGACCGACAGATTACGAGCGAGCCGCAGTCGTCAATGCAAAGGCCCCACGAAAGCGAAACAGGACACTTCTTCGAAGTGAACGGAGAAGTGCGCTCAAAAAGAGTTTGACAGAGGCGACATTGTTAGAGATGT
>CAVYLM010000001.1:0-451821 GCA_963769415.1 uncultured Acidobacteriota bacterium | reverse complement strand
CTTATCAGGAGTTACCCCTCATTTGCTCTGCACCTGTGGAGTGGGGGGATTGCTTCTTCACGCAGATCCTATATGATGGCTCGATGAAGAAAAGAATAAACTATTACAGCGACGGCCTAAAGCTGTCCGGAATACTTTCCACGCCTGACAATTCCGAAGGAAGACGTTTTCCTGGTGTCGTGCTTGTGCCAGGTTTCATGAGTACGGCGGACGCTTTCTTTCCTGGGTTCGCTGAAGAGTTGAACGCAGGTGGCTTTGTAGCCCTAACCATGGATTTCAGAGGATTCGGAGAGAGCGAAGGCGTCCGCGGCGAGGTCATTCCATACCTACAGATCTATGACGCTAGAAACGCCATATCCTATTTGCAATCAAGACCAGAAGTTAACCCTGACCAAATCGCCTTGTTAGGCGTAAGTTTGGGAGGAGGAGAAGTAGCATACATAGCAGCTCAAGACCGACGAGTAAAGTGTGTTGCCTCAATGGTCTTGGTCGGTGATGGCGAGCGCAGAATGCGAAGATTTCGAACCGAGCAGGAGTGGGAAACGCTCATGCAAAAGGTTCAAGAGGACAGGATAAACAGGGCTTTGACTGGCAAGTCCAAAGACTTCCATGGGTTTTTGGGAAAGGGAACCGATTCGGTACTGATCATGCCTCCTGATCTAGCCTCTTCCCTGAAGAGTGCTGAACAGGTGGAAAAGGAAAAAGGCAACAGAACAACTCTAGCAACCGTCGATGGGTGGCTGGGCTACAAGCCGGAAGAGATTATTGACAAGGTGTCTCCAACACCAATTCTCTTCGTTCAAGCTGAGAAGGACGAGCTCGAGGCTGATGACGCCGATAGGTTGTATAGTAAGGCTAAGGAACCGAAGAAGCTCTTCACTCTAAAAGGCGGCGTACACTTCGACGTGTATGGGAAGAGGACAAATGAAGCTATGCAACCGGTCCTCGAATGGTTCAAACAGTACCTTCAATGAATCAAATGCAGGATCGATCAAAATCTACAAGTTTGACCGTTCAAACGTAACGTGTATATAGGACAGAAAGGTCGCCTGCATCGGATCCCCAGTCCCGCCAACTATAGAAGTTATCCGCGCTCTTGACGCCGTTCGAGCGATTGATTCCGAAATGGAAGGCCTCACCAAGCCACTGCCAATCAGATGAGTATCACCAAAAGCGAATCAGGAAACGCGGAAGTTGTTCGCGACGATGTTGGCGGTTATTCAAAAATCCAACTAGGTGAGTTCCCTGCAGGGCCAGTTAATTGCCGCTCAGGATCGGGCCCTTCGCGCCCAGCGTCGGTCGGACGAACTAGAGGCCCCAACCGCGATGCCCAATCGCAGGTGCAGCAACTGAGTCAATTACAATTCGAGATCCGCGAAAATGAGCCTATTCGCAGTGGTGAGGACAGATACAGGGCAGTCGAATTGATAACGAGTGCGAGGTAAGGAGTGAAAAAACCGGCTCCCGCTCAGCAAATTCTGGCAGAACAAGGTTATATCATCCTGGCCGCCGACGTCTCGTATCCACTGGGCTCGATCATTCCCCTTGCCGATTGCGGGCCCGACTATGAACGCATTCCCGGACCGATGGTCGTGATCGGCGAGGCAACTATTGACGAATGGCGAGCGCAGGCGAAGCAATATCTCGGCAAACTGCCGCCAGAATCGGGCGGAAAGTTCTTCTTCTTTAAAGTGGTGGCGGAATAAAGGGATACGGCTTGACCAAGTGGGCGATTAGTCGGCTAGCCGAAACGGTAACCTTCACCTGAGCGCGGGTCACGCTGGGTAAGATCAGGAAGAGGCCGAGAGGGTACTAGGAGTAACCCGTGCGGTGGTCCTGGCTCATGCCGCCACCTCACGGACCAGTCCAAATCGATAGGGCAGGACCGGAGAAGATCCGCTTCGGGACGTTTCGGGCCCCCGAGTTCGGCCCCTGTTTTATATCTTGACAATGGGATAATAATATGGTAAACAAGGTTTGCCTTTGCTCCAGAGGAAAAGTGCATGACCGCAGCCGTCGAAACGAAGCGCGCAATGCCCTCCGAACTACATCCTCGCTCCAACACCTGCCGCGCCGTAGCCCAACAGGCGAAGGCGGGTCCCCGAAAGAGAGTCCCCCGTGCCCACCCAGGCGCTTCTCACGAGTCACAAATCACCAGCCGCTGACTGTGGATCAGAGCGTTTCTACTCGACAATCAAGCAAAGTAGAAATCGCCGTAACCTGCTCAAAACAAACGATCGGTGTGCATTCTACTCGACAGCAAATCGCGGGTCTGTGACCCCGTTTCCCGCTCGCTCCTGCCTCCACCCTCCCGCATCCGGCTTCGATCAATCGACACAAGTTGCCATTCGCCGCGCGCGTAACTCGTTCAAAAGAAAGCCAAGTGACCTTCGTCAATCGACACACATTTTCGAGGCTGCGCGCAAACTCCTCCGGCGTCTGGCTGAAATCCACCACCGGCGCGCGAAATGCACCACCGCATGCCTGCCGAATCGATCGGGAATGCTCACCGGATGCCGCGTAATCCATTCAAATAGCGCCCGTTATAGAAGCTGCCGCGTGCGGGTCGATTGGCATCCGCCCTGCATCCTATTTGTTAGGCCAGCGTTTGGGCAGACGATGCGCCGGGTTGAAATTCACTCTTCGAGGCTGGTGCTCGCGATGATCCGGCGGCTGGCGGGCGAAGGGAGTCGGTCATGAAAGTTTCCACCTTCTCGAAAATTTCGTTGGGATTTGTGGCCAGCATCGCGCTGGTGTGCGCGCCCGCGTTTGCGCAGCGCGGCGGCCACGGCGGTGGAGGCGGAGGCGGGTTTCACGGAGGCGGTGGAGGCGGAGGCGGGTTTCATGGAGGCGGTGGTGGCGGATTCCATGGCGGCGGAGGTGGCGGGTTTCACGGCGGTGGAGGCGGAGGCTTTCGCGGCGGCGGGTCGTTTGGCGGCTCGCGGGGAGGGTTTAGCGGACCCCGTGGCGGTGGCTCGTACGGAGGCTCGCGCGGATTTAGCGGACCTCGTGGCGGTGGTTCGTTCGGGGGCTCGCGGGGATTTAGTGGACCTCGCGGAGGTTCATTCGGCGGACCGCGAGGAGGCGGTTCATTTGGTGGGTCGCGCGGCGGATCGTTCGGAGGCGTGAGAGGCGGACCGTCGTCGGGCGCACGCGGATTTGGTGGCGGCTCGCGTGGGTTCGGTGGTGCGGGGCGTTCGAGCGGAGCGCGCAACGCAATCGCTGACGGGCGGTGGCATTCGTTCGGCGGTCGCGGCGGAAACTCCACGGGCAGGGCGTTCGGCGGCGGGAGATCCGGTTCGACATTTGGAGGCAATCGGGGAGGCAGCCGAGGATTTCAGAGCTTCGGAGGCGGGTCGCGGGGTGGAGCGGGAACGCATGCCGCGATCGCGGATGGGCATTGGCATTCCTTTGGTGGCGCACGCAGCGGCGGCAATGCTGTAGGCGCGGGGCGATTCGGTGGCGGTTCGGGGGCACGCGGATTTAATTCGACGGCGCGGTCGTTTGGCGCCGGCGGAATGAACGGGCGCGGGCCTGGTTCGGGAGGACGCGGATTTGGTTCGAGCACGCGCGGATTAGGCTCAGGCTCTCGCGGATTTGGCGGCTCGAATTTCGCGGGGCGCTCGTCGACGTTCACGGGACGCGGAGGCCGGGGCACCTCGCTCGGCTCGCGATTCAACGGGGGCGGGGCGTTCGGCCACGCGACATTCTCGAACGCGCGAGTGGGCGGTGAATTCGGCCGCGGCTTCGGCTGGAACCGCGGCTTTGGACGGAACCGTGGCTTTGGATGGAACCGTGGATGGGATGGCGACGACTTCGGATTCGGCGGGGGATTCGGCTGCTGGGGCTGCGGCTTCGGCGGATTCGGATGGGGATTGGGCGCGGGTTGGGGGCTAGGCTTCGGTTGGGGCGGCGGCTGGGGCGGTTGGGGCGGCGATTGGGGCGGCTGGGGTTGGAACCCGTGGTGGGTTGGCTCGACTTGGGGGCCGCCATATCCGTATTACGACCCAGGGTGGGATTGGCCGGGATACGGCTACTACCCAGCGTACGACTACAACGGACCGTGGGACGCTCCATATGACAGCAGCGACCCCGGGTCCTATAACGACGATGATGACTCGCCCTACGGGCCGTATTCGAGCAACGGCTATAGCGGCGCGGAACCGGGCACGCCGCTGGCGGTCGCGACGCCGGACACAAATCCGGTCACGGCCAACGTGGCGATTTCGGCGCCGAGCGTTCTCGTCTATTTGAGGGACGGGACGATGCTCGTGGCGAACGATTACTGGCTCGACGGCGGGCAGGTTCACTACACGGTGAAGTACGGCGGCGAGAGCACGATCGCACTCGATCAGGTGGACGTGCAGAAGTCGGTGGATGAGAACGCGAAGCGCGGAGTGCGATTCACACTGAAGCCGAAACCGGCGATTGCATCGACCGGGACGTCCGCAAAGCCGAATTCCGGTGGCGCGGCGAAGCCTGTGGCGCTGCCACCTCCTCCGGCGTTTACGACGCGGCCTGTGGTGCATTCGGCGCCCGCGGCGGCTTAGAAATCTTCGGCAATCGCCCGCAGAAAGTGACGCGGACTCCGACAATACGATTCCGCGGCTACGCGGTGACATTGGGAGGCAGGAACCTTAGCGCGAGGTCGCGCACGGTGCGCAGGCCGGCGGGCGCGGCGAGGATCGCGGGAATGGCGTTGACGGCGACGGCGGCGGTGGCGACGTCGCCGTGCGTGCCGCCGGGAATTGTCATCGTGAGATTCGGTTCGCCGCGCAGTTCCACGGTATCTGCGGGATGTTTGGCTCCCACGTACATCTGAAGCTCCATGAAGATCTTATCCTCGCCTTCCCAGATTCCGCGCGCAATCTGGTGCACGCCGGCAACTTGACCTGGAGCAACTTCGAGGAATTCGGTTTTGACGGGTTCTGTGGCGATGACCGGCTCGATGGTCTCGGTGATTTCGTCGAGCGCGAAGCCGAGGCCGTCGGCAACCATGGCGATCGATTCGGGAAGGCCGTGGTGCTTGATGACTCCCGCGGCGACCTGCGCGCGGAATTCTTCGGGCGTCATGCCCGCGCCGATTTTCTTCTGAAGCGGCAGGCGGCGCTTCGACGCGTCCACGATGCGCGTGGCTTTGGCGAAATCGACGCGCTGGGCCACGGCGGAAAGCACGAGGACGAGCTTGTCCATCACGAAACCCGGATTGACGCCGGTGCCGACCAGCGCGACGCCTTCTTCCTTTGCGGCGGCATCGAGCTTCGCTGAAAGCTCGGGATGCTTGCGAAACGGATACGCGAGCTCTTCGCAGGTGGAAACGACGCAGCTGCCCGCGGAAATGCATTCAAGGAGCTCGTCCACCACGTTGGGGAGATACGACGAGGTTGTGTGGACGACAACGTCGACCGGCTTCGCGAAGATCGGCGCGGTGGTGGCCGAGACGGTGATGCCCCAGGGCGCGCCTTTGGCGCCGGCGACTTCGCCGAGGTCACGCCCGGCCTTTGCGGGATCGTTATCGATGGCGCCGACGATTTCGAGCGAATGCTTCTGGCGCATCAGGCGAACGATGGAAGCGCCGATGGGGCCGACGCCGAACTGCACGACGCGAATCTTCTTACGCACAGGGCCGTCCTTGAACGAGGAATGGGTTTCTAAATTACGGGTTTGCGCGAGGGGGTGCAACGGGAAAAGGCAGAAAAACCCGGAGACCGAAAAGCCTCAGGCCTGAAGACCTGAGCTGCATTTCGCGGGCGCGGCAGCGGAGGCGAACGGGTCGCGCTAAGCCAAGCAACGTTGCCGGGCATCCGCCGCGGCGGATGCCCCTATGAAACCGGCGGCGAATGGGCGATCGCGGTTGAATGGCGACTGCGGGGCAAGTTCCGAGACAAGGCCGCCAATCGGGAGATTGGCGATCCCAGGACAACCGTGGGATGCCGCGCACACGCGAGCAAACGACGCTGAAGCTGAACCCGCAGAAAAACGCTGGCTGGAAGCCCTTCGGCTGCGCTCAGGACAGGCCGGCGCTACGTTAGAGACGGGTGCGGGTGGCGCGGATGTATTCGCGCAGGGTGGTGATGTTGGGGCCGTAGGAGCCGACGCGGCTGGCGTCGACGGGCAGACCGAGAATTTCGGCTTGCTCGATGCTGAGGCCGGCGTCGTCGAGCTCAGCGAGGCTGTAGCCTTCGGCGGGCACCAGGCGATTGCGGTGCGAGCGATCGAGCGGACGCGGCGGGCGCTGCATGCGCGAGCGCTTCATCACGATATCGAAGTACTCGTCCCAATCCCGACGGTTCCACATCGCGGCCTCTCAATTCCAGTACGTCGAACTCAAGACATTGGATGCAGCACAGACGCTCCGGGTAGCATGCAACTTGATCGCCAGACCCCCGAATCTTGCCCGCACAAGAGCGTGTCAAATCCTAACCCTGCGGGCTGTGGAAAGTCGTGAATCAACGGTGACTGTATCCATTGAGTTAGTGCATTTTAGGCACAAGCGGGCGGCTGGTGGCTAAAGGCGCGCCCGCACGCCCGATGCTACTCGCTATCGGCCGCCGCTGCTATAATTTTGGCAGGTTATGGGCGGGTCGTTACGCCTGCGTTTGAATCGCGAGAAATCAGCATGAGCAATCCCGTCATCGTCGTTCACTACCACGAGCTGTGGCTCAAAGGCGGAAACCGCCGGTTCTTTCTGGGAAAGCTGCACACGGCGCTGCGGCAGAGCCTCCAGGGGATTCCGGTCGAACGCATCGAGCAGCCGGGTGACCGGTACATCGTGCGGCTGGGAGCAGGCGCGCCGCTCGAGGAGGTCATCAAGCGAATCGAACGCGTTTCGGGGGTGGCGTATTACGCCGTTGCGCGACCGGTGTCGCGCACGATGGACGATCTTTGCGCCGCTGCGTGGGAGGAGATCGAGCCGCTGCGGTTCGGGTCGTTCGCGGTGCGGGCGAAGCGGAGCGACAAGACGTTTCCGCAATCGACGATGGAGATCGAGAAGGCCGTCGGGCGGTTTCTGCTCGACAAGCTGCGCGCAGCGGGACGCGACGTGCGCGTGCAGCTGAAGGAACCGGACGTGACGTGCTACACCGAGGTGACGCCGGGGCCGCTGTTGGTATACGCGCGAAAGATTCCGGGCATGGGCGGATTGCCCGCGAACACGGCGGGGCGAATAACGTGTCTGCTATCGGGCGGGTACGATTCGGCGGTGGCCGCGTACCACATGATGAAACGCGGGGCGCACCTGAGCTTCGTGCATTTTTACGGCACGGGCGCGCGGCCGGGAGAATCGTCGCTGCACGTCGCGAGCGCGCTGACGCGCGTGCTGACGCCGTATCAATTTCGGGCAAAGCTTTACCGCGTGCCGTTCGAGGCGATTCAGCGCGAGATCGTGCGCGCGGCGCCGGAGGGCGTGCGGATTCTGCTGTACCGGCGGATGATGCTGCGGATCGCGGAGGCGTTTGCGCGGCGGGATCGCGCGCTGGCGCTGGTGACCGGCGACAGCCTGGGGCAAGTGGCGTCGCAGACGCTGCGGAACCTCGTCGCGGTGGATGCGGCGGCCCGGATGCCGGTGTTTCGTCCGCTGATCGGCACAGACAAGATGGACATTCTGGCGACGGCGAAAAAGATCGGGACGTACGAGGTTTCGTCCGAACCGTTTCACGATTGCTGCCCCGTGTTCATGCCGCGGACGCCGGAACTGTATGCGAGCCCGCAGGAGCTGGATCAGGCTGAGGCGAACCTGGATATCGCGGCGCTGGTGACGCAGGGAGTACGGGGCGCGACGCTCGAGAGGTTTGAGTTTGTGGGCGGGCGAGTCGAGGCGAGCGAGCCGAAGGCGATTGTGGGCGAGGACCAGAAGCGCGCGGCGATCGCGTGAGTACAGGCTTGTAGCAAATAGCGCCGAGCCGAGAAGCAAATGCACAGGGAGCTTCAGCGGCTAAAGCCGGTCTACGTGCGACAGCCTTTTGTCGCGGCTAAACAGGCTGCAGAAAAAGGCAGTGAAGAGTGTCCTCAGGCGCTGAAGCGCATTGAGTGCAAGCCCTTTATGTCGGAGCTGAAGCTCCGACCCCCTAAAAAGCGCCTTTTTTCCGCAAACTGTAAAGCCGCGCCCCACAAACATCCTTGAATTGTCAGGGAATACCGCGGCTAGCGGTCGCGGCCGTAGCCGCCGCGATCGCGGCCGCCACCGTGACCTCCGCGGCCGCCACCGCCACCGCCGCCGTGGCCACCGCGGCCGCCACCGCCGCCGTAACCGCCGCGTCCGCCGCCACCACCGCCTCCGCCTTCGCGTTGCGGACGCGCTTCGTTGACGACGAGCGCACGGCCCATGAATTCCTTGCCGTTCAGCGCGGCGACGGCTTTTTCGGCTTCGGCGTCATCCTTGATTTCCGCGAAGCCGAATCCGCGCGGCTGTCCGGTAAAGCGATCGCGAAGCAGGGTGAGAGAATCCGGCTGAACGCCTGCTTCCGTGAACAGCGCCTGCACATCCTCTTCTGTAGCCTTGAACGACAGATTACCCACGTACAATTTCTTCACGTTGATTTTCCCCCCAAAGCGCCCGAATGCGAACGGACTCGTACTGCGAGGCTGAAGAGGCAGGATCTCGGTCCACGGGCGTCCCGAGCTTGACCATTCCCCCGGACGGAAGCGAGCACCCCAGCGACAGGCACATCTTGCTGCAAGTGCCCTGCGCAGTCAACCGTGGGAGGGTACGGAAAGGCAGAAAGGAGGAAGCGAGGCTCCGTAGGAGACTTCAGGGGCTAAACAGGCTGCGGAAAAAGGCAGTGAAGAGTGTCCTCAGGCGCTGAAGCGCATTGAGTGCAAGCCCTTTATGTCGGAGCTGAAGCTCCGACCCCCTAAAAAGCGCCTTTTTTCCGCAAACTGCTAAGTGCGGTAGCTGGAGTTGATATGGACGTACTCGATGGTGAAGTCGCAGGTCCAGACGCGGGCGGAGGCAGTGCCGGCGTGCAGGTCGACGCGGACGGGCACGTATTTCGCTAGCATTTTCTGGTGAACGGCGCGCTCGTCGAAGGGATGCTCCGCGCCGTGGCGGCAGACGGCGGAGCCGGCGATCGAAATGTTCACGCGCTTCGAATCGAATTTCACGCCTGAGCGGCCCGCCGCCGCGAGAATTCGCCCCCAATTCGGATCTGCGCCGGCGAAAGCCGTCTTAACAAGCGGGGAATTGGCGATCGTCTTGGCGATCTGGCGGGCGGCCTTTTCGGAGGCGGCGCCGCGGACTTCGATTTCGATGGTGCGCTGGGCGCCTTCGCCGTCCTCGATAATCGCGAGAGCGAGGGATTTGCAGACGCTTTCGAGAGCGGCGGTGAAGGCCTTGTAGTCCGCGCCGGACGCGCCCCGAATTTCGCGCGCGCCGGAGTGGCCGTTGGCGAGGACCGCGACGGTGTCGTTTGTCGAAGTGTCGCCGTCCACGGTGATCGAATTGAAGGTGCGGCCGACGCAGGCGCGCAGGGCGCGGTCGAGCAGCGCGGGGGCGACGGCCGCGTCCGTGGCGATGAAAGCGAGCATGGTGGCCATGTTCGGCTCAATCATTCCCGAGCCTTTGGCGCAGCCGAGCAGGCGGACCTGCTTTCCTCCGACGCGGCATTTCGCGGCGGCCCATTTCGGGCGCGTGTCCGTGGTCATGATCGAGCGCGCGAATTCCTCAAACGCGCCGGGTTCGGCGCTGCGGTTGAGCACGACGTGCGGAACCGCGGCGAGGATTTTTTCGATGCGCAGCGGCGCGCCGATCACGCCCGTGGAGCAGACCAGAACCTGCGACGGATCGAGATTGCCGAGCTCGGCGGCGAGCTTCGAGGCCATGGCGATGGATGCGGGGTATCCGTCCTCTTTCGTGCAGCAATTCGCGTTGCCGGAATTGACGATGATGCCGCGCATCTGTCCGCGCGATTTGCGCAGGTGCTCGCGCGAGGCGAGGACGGGCGCGGCGGCAATCTGATTGGTGGTGAACATGGCGGCGGTGGTGGCCGGCGTGTCGCTGACCAGGATGCCGAGATCGAGGCGCGAGCGCTTGATGCCGCAGTGCGTGGCCGCGTAGGTGAATCCGGCGGGGATGTCGGAAGCAGAAAGGCGCGGGTTCACGGCTTTTCCTCGAGTTTGGCGACCCGGGCAGTGAAATCCCCGAGAGCGGCGCGAACTGCGCCCGGAGCGGTGCCGCCGGCGACGCCGCGGCGGGCGAGCGCGGATTCGAGCGTGAGCACGGTCGACAGATCGCGGCCGAACTCCGGCGAAAAGGCGGTCAGTTTATCGATCGGCATTTCGCGAATGGATTTTCCTTCCTGTTCGGCCGCGCGCAAGACCTTGCCGACAATTTCGTGGGCTTCGCGAAACGCGACGCCGTGCGCGACGAGGTAGTCGGCGACTTCGGTGGCGACGAGCGCGGGATCCTGCGATGCTTCGCGCAGGCGCGGTTCGCGGAATTTCGTGGCAGCGAGCGCGGCGCCCGCGATTCTCACCATCGCGAGCGCCTGGTCGTGCGCGGCGAAGAGCGGCTCTTTGTCCTCCTGCAGATCGCGCTGATAGCTGGAAGGCAGGCCCTTGGTGGTGGTGAGGAGCGCGAAGAGCGCGCCGTAAATTCGGCCCGTTTTGCCGCGGATCAGCTCCCAGGCGTCGGGATTTTTCTTCTGCGGCATGAGGCTGCTGCCGGTCGAGTATTCGTCGGGCAGTTCGACGAAGCCGAATTCGGTGGAAGCGAAAAGGATCATGTCCTCGGCGAGGCGCGAGAGGTGCATCGCGAGCGTGGCCAGCGCGGAAAGAAAGTCCAGCGCGAAATCGCGGTCGCTGACGGCGTCGAGGCTGTTGGCGGAGATGCGCGAAAAGCCGAGGTCGTGCGCGACCGCTTTGCGATCGAGCGGAAAGGCGCAGCCGGCGAGCGCGCCGGAGCCGAGCGGACAGACGTCCGCGCCGGCGGCGGCCGCAGCGAGGCGTTCGGCATCGCGGTAGAAGGCTTCGCCGTGCGCGAGCAGCCAGTGTGAGAGCAGCAGCGGCTGCGCGTGCTGCATGTGCGTGGTGCCGGGCATGGGCACGCCGAGATATTGCTTTGCCTGCGCGGCGACGGCGCGGGTGAGCAAGCCGAGCGCGGCGCGCAACTCGCGCGCGGCGTCCTTCACGTACATGCGGAACTCGGTCGCCACCATTTCGTTGCGGCTGCGGCCGGTGTGGAGCTTTGCGCCGAGCGAGCCGAGCCTTTCGATCAGCGCGGATTCGGCGAAATGGTGGACGTCCTCGGCGGTCGAGGCATCGAGCCACGCGGCGTCGGTTTTCGCCCGCGCCTCGATTTCGTCGAGCGCGGCCACGATGCGGCGGGCCTCGTCTTCGGTGAGGATGCCGGCAGCGGCGATGGCGCGGGCCCAGGCGCGGTCGAGCGCGAGCTCCTGCGGCAGCATGCGGCGATCGAAGTGCCAGGAGCGCTCGAATTCGTAGAAGGATGCGTCGGGGGCGCGGTCGAATCGACCGCCCCACATTTTCTGGCCGTCCGGGACGGTCATCTCACCGCAGCCTCGAGCGGAACGGTGATCGGCAAGGCGAAGAGGTTGATGAAGCCCTCGGCGTCCTTCGGGTTGTAGCCGGTCATGCTGAAGCTGGCCAGGCCGGCGCGGTAGAGCGAATAGGGCGAGCGGCGCGAGGTGGCGTTGACGTTGCCCTTGAAGAGCGAGAGGCCCACCGAGCCGGTGACGCGCTGCTGCGACTTGGCGAAGAAGGCGTCGAGAGCTTCGCGCAGCGGCGTGAACCACATGCCGTAGTAGACCATCTCGGCGTAGCGCAGCGAGAGAATCTGCTGGTAGTGGAGCGTTTCGCGGTCGAGGCAGAGCGATTCGAGTTCGCGATGCGCGGTGACGAGCAGAGTGCCGCCGGGAGTTTCGTACGCGCCGCGCGATTTCATGCCCACGAGGCGGTTTTCGACGATGTCCATGCGGCCGACGCCATTGGCCGCGGCGATTTCGTTGAGCTTGTCGAGCAGCGCGAGCGGCGCGAGTTTCTTGCCGTCGACGGAAACGGGATTTCCGGCTTCGAATCCAATTTCGACCTCGGCCGGCTTGTCGGGCGCCTTGGCGGGCGAGACGATCCATTTCCACATGGTTTCCTCGGGCGCGTTCGCGGGATCTTCGAGCACGGCGCCTTCGTGGCTGAGGTGCCAGATGTTGCGGTCCCGGCTGTAGATGTCTTTTTTCGTTTGGTCGATGGGGACGTTGTGCGCACGCGCGTATTCGATGGCGTCTTCCCGCGAATTGATTTTCCATTCGCGCCAGGGCGCGATGATTGTCAGCTCGGGCGCGAGCGCTTTGGCGGCCAGCTCGAATCGGACCTGGTCGTTGCCTTTGCCCGTGCAGCCGTGGGCCAGCGCGTCGGCGCCGACTTTTTTCGCGAGCTCGACCTGGCGTTTTGCGAGCAGCGGGCGCGCGAACGACGTGCCGAGCAGGTACTTGTGCTCGTAGACGGCTCCGGCGCGCAGCGTGGGCCAGATATAACCGGTGATGAACTCCTCGCGCAAATCTTCGACGTAGGCGGCGCTCGCTCCGGTGGCGAGAGCCTTTTTGTGCGCGGCTTCGAGATCTTCCTGCTGGCCGAGATCGCCGATCATGGCAATGACTTCGCAGCCGCTGTAGGTTTCCTTCAGCCAGGGAATAATGATGGAGGTATCGAGCCCCCCGGAATACGCTAAAACAACTTTCTTCGGCAACGGATTCTCCTTAGATGAGCAGCGTGTGCAGAACCGCTTTTTGGACGTGCAGGCGATTTTCGGCCTGATCGTAAATGATGGAGCGCGGCGAATCGATGACGCCCGCGCTGACCTCGAGACCGCGATGCGCGGGCAGGCAGTGCATGAAGACGGCGTCGGGCGCGGCCAGCGCGAAAAGCGCCTCGTTGACCTGATATGCCGCGAACAGTTTTTCGCGTTCGGCGGACTCCGCTTCCTGGCCCATGCTGGCCCAGACGTCGGTATAAACGGCATGGACGCCGGCGACGGCGTCTTCGGGCGCGCGGAGGATGTCGATTTTGCCGTGCGTTTCGCGGGCGACGCGCTTGGATTCGGCGACGATTGCCGGGTCGGGCTCGTATCCCGCGGGCGTGGCGACGCGGATGTGCGCTCCGGCGCGGGCGCCGATGGTGAGCAGCGAATGGCACATGTTGTTGCCGTCGCCCACGTAGGCGAATTTCAGTCCGCGCAGGCCGCCGAAGCGTTCTTCGAGCGTGAAGAAATCGGCAAGCGCCTGGCAGGGATGAAATTTGTCCGAGAGCGCGTTGATCACGGGGACGTTCGCGTTCGCGGCGAGCTCTTCGAGCGTTTCCTGCGCGAAGACGCGCGCGACGATGCCCTGCACCCAGCGTTCGAGGTTCCGGGCGATGTCGCGGACGGGCTCGCGCTCGCTGAGGCGCGCGGAGGTGTGGTCGAGGAACGTGGACGTGCCGCCGAGGCTCGCGATGCCGGTTTCGAAAGTGACGCGCGTGCGCAGCGACGGCTTTTCGAAGATCATCACGAACATGCTGCCGGCGAGCGCGGTGCGGTAGCGATCCGGATGCGCCTTGATTTCGGCGGCGAGCTGGAAGAAATCGCGGAGCTGCGCCGGGCTCCACTCCGTTCCGGTCAGCAGGTCTCGTTTGAGCGATAAGGGCGTGGCTGTTGCGGTCATGTTCACCTTTACCTTGCCGCAGCCAAAGCGAGCGGCTGCGACTGCGATTCGGATTTAACGACCGCGGCGGCGGTCTGCTTCTTAGCGAGAGCTTTCGACGCGCGCGCGAGCACCGTTTCGAACTTGCGGAGGAACTCGGCGACGTCCCGCTGGCTGATGATGAACGGCGGGAGAAGCCGAATGACGTGGTCGTGGGTGCAATTGATCAACAGGCCCTGGCGCAGGGCTTCGGCCACGAACGGAGCGCCTTCGATAGACATGTCGATGCCGACGATGAGGCCTTCGCCGCGAATTTCGCGGATGAAATCGAATTTGGCCGCAAGGTGTTCGAGGCCCGCGCGCAACTCGACGCCGCGTTCGCGAACGTTTGCCAGCAGCTTTTCCTCTTCGACGATGGTGAGGAATTCGAGCGCAGCCGCGCAGACCAGCGGGCCGCCGCCAAACGTGGAACCGTGCATTCCCGGGCTGAGCGCGGACGCAAATTCCTCGTTGGCGATGAACGCGCCGAGCGGCAGGCCGCCCGCGAGCGGTTTGGCGACCGTGACGATATCGGGCACCGGGCTGAATTTCTGGTACGCGAAGCGGCGCCCGGTGCGGCCGAGGCCGGATTGAATCTCGTCGGCGATCAGGGCGGCGCCGTGCTCCATCGACAGCGCGCGAGCACGGTTCCAGAATTCCTCGCTGACGACGTTCACTCCGCCTTCGCCCTGAATCGGCTCGATGATGATGGCGCAGACGGTGTCGTCGAACTTAGCGTCGAGGTCGGCTACGTCATTGAAGCGCACGAATTCGACGCCCGGGACGAGGGGCGCGAAAGGCTCGCGATACTTGGCGGTGTGCGTGATCGAAAGCGCACCCATTGTGCGGCCATGGAACGAATTGTCGAGCGCGAGAAAGCGCGTCTTGACCTGGGCGCCGGCGCCGGTTTTCGCATGTGCGTAGGCACGGGCGAGTTTTAGAGCGCCCTCAACCGCCTCGCTGCCGCTATTGCAGAAAAACACGCGGTCGAGCCCCGACCATTCCGCGAGCTTGCGCGCGAGCGGAGCCTGATACGGGTTGTGGAACAGGTTCGAGACGTGCGTGGCGCGGCCCGCTTCGCGGCGGATGACGCGAACCATGCGCGGATGCGCGTATCCGGTCGCGTTGACGGCGATTCCCGCGAGGAAATCGAGATATTCGCGCCCCTGCGAATCGTAGAGGCGGCAGCCGCGCCCGTGCGTAAACACCTCCGGCGGACGCCGGTAGGTCTTCATCATGTAGCGCGCTTCATCCGCGCGGATTTTCGCCGGCGAAAGGCTTTTGCCAGCCGATTTGCGATTCTTCTTGGGCATGGCTATTGCGCCGCTCCGTGGGCGGCCTTCGCGTTCACGCGGATGACGGGCAGAACCCTGGTGCCGGAAACGCTGCGGCCAGAGCTGGCGGCCGCCAGCAGCGCGCGGGGCTTCGACCCGCCGACGATGCGCACTTCGGTGACGCCGCCGGCGAGGGCGCGCTTGGCGGCTTCGAGCTTCAGAATCATGCCGCCGGAGACTTTGTGTTTGCGGATCAGGTCTTCGATATCGGTGCCACGGAGCGCGCCGAGCACTTTGTCGCCATCGAGCACGCCGGCAACGTCGGTGAGGAAGATCAGGCGTTCGGCGCGGATGAACTCCGCGGCGGCCGCGGCCATGTGGTCCGCGTTTATGTTGTACAGCTCGCCATCGGCGCCGAGGCCGAGGCAGGACGCGACGGGAACGATTCCCTCGCGCCAGAGCGAGCGCAGGAAGTCGACGTTCACCTCCGTGAGGTAGCCGACGAAGCCGAGGCCGCCTTCGCGGTCTTCGACCTGCATCGGCTCGGCCAGAAAGCAGGCGGCGTCCGCGGCGCTGATGCCCACGGCCGGCTGGCCTGCGAGCGAAATCGCGCCCGCGAGTTTCTTGTTGAGCAGGCCGGCGAAAACCATCACGGCCGCGTCGCGCGTTTCGCGATCGGTGACGCGCAGGCCGTTGAGGAATTTGCTCTGGATGCCCATGCGTGCGAGCGTGGCGGTGAAAATCCGGCCGCCGCCGTGAATCACCAGAAGTTCGTGACCGGCGCGCGCGAGCTCCGTGATCTGACGCGCGAGAAGCTGCACGTCCTCATCTCGCTCCAGCAGCGCACCGGCAATCTTGATGACCATCCTCATAGCAAACCCGCCGTTTCGGGATAACCGCGCATCCCATTTAGATTTTGTACCGCTTGCCCCGCCGCACCCTTGCCGAGATTGTCCAGGCACGACACGATCACCAGCCGCTCGCCGGAAGGATCGAGCGCAAAACCTATATCGCAGAAATTCGTGCGCGTCACGTACTGCAATTCCGGCAGCTTGTCCGCCGGCATGATGCGAACCAGCGGCTTGCCCGCGTAAAACTTGCGGTAGAGCGCCTCGATTTCGTCCGCTTTGCGCGCCGGGCCGAGCCAGACGTACAGCGTCGAAAGAATCCCGCGATCGACCGGCAGCAGATGCGTGGTGAACACGAAACTTTCCGGCGCAAGATCGAGATGCTCGGAAACCTCCGGCGTGTGGCGATGCGAAAACAGGTTGTACGCCCGGAAATTTTCGTTCACTTCGACGAAGTGCGTGTCGCGCCTGGGTTCCTTGCCCGCGCCGGTGACGCCGGATTTGCAATCGGCCACAATGCCGCGCGACATGTTGATCCAGCCCGCTTCGATCAGCGGCTTGAGGCCCAGGATCACAGACGTGGGGTAGCAGCCCGGATTTCCCACGACGCGCGCTTTCGGAAGCTTGTCCGCGTAAAGCTCCGGCAGGCCGTAGACGGTTTGCGACAGCGCGCTCGCGTCCGGTGCCGGAAGCTTGTACCACTTCGAAAACGTCTCGGCGTTGCGGAAACGGAACGCGCCGCTCAGGTCGACAATCCGCAGCGACGGATTCGCAGCGAGCAGCGCGGGCACCAGCTCGAGCGAAGCTTCGTGCGGAGTCGAAAGAAACGCGACTTCGGCGCCGCTGGTGGCGATGGCTTCAACCGATAGCGGCTTGCAGGGCGCGTCACCCCAGCCGCGCAGCTGCGGGAAAAGGTCCGTGAGGCAATGGACGTGCGCGTGCGTATCGCGCAGATAGAACGTCGGTTTTTCAATGTGAGGGTGCCGCAGCAGGAGCCGGGCCAGCTCGTATCCCGCGTAGCCCGTAACCCCGACGACGGCGACCCGTGACGGGTCGCTCATCGGAGCATTTCCTCCACGCGTTTCTGGACGGCGTTGCAGGCCGAGCGAGAGGAGCAGATGACGAGAACGGTGTCGTCGCCCGCGAGCGTGCCGGCGACTTCTTTCCAATGCTCGGCGTCGACCGCCGCCGCGAGCGGCTGCGCGCCGCTGGGCGGAGTCTTCAGAATGAGCATGTTCTGCGCCGGGCGCAGGTCGAGCAAGAAATCTTTTAGGGCGCGGGCAAGAGTCGGCAGCGACGAAGCTTCTTCGGCCGCGGCGGAAGCGAGCGGGCGGTAGCCGGCGGATGTCTTCACCAGTCGCAGCTCGCGCAAGTCGCGCGACAGTGTCGCCTGCGTGACCCGCACGCCTAGGTGGCCGAGCTGGCGGCGCAGTTCGTCCTGGCTCGCCACGGGCTGGCCCGTGAGGAGCTTCAGGATCTGCCCTTGCCGGAATCTTTTCTGTACGCCCATGTCGCTCTGTGTCCCAGCATGCGTGATTATGCATGCTACTGCATAATAATACAGGAGGATGCAGGGTGGTTGTCAATAAATAATGTGCTGCCGGAGAAAATTTCATTAACGAGTACGATCGAGCAACGCGGGAAGCGGAAGCTGAAGAATTCAGTAGAACCAGCCGCTGCGATAGGCGAGCCACCAGCTGAAAATGCCGACGGGAATCGTCGCGAAGAGCGCCCACCATAACGGCAGGAAGAAATCGCACGCGAGGCCGAGCACGAGGAAGCTTGCCCAGAAAATCTTCTTCTCCATGCTGATATTCTAGCGCGCCCCCCGCCGCTGGCGCGCGTTGTGAAGACAGCCGTGCTCGCGCGATAATGTGGCCATGACCTCTACGACTGCATTCGCCAAAGATCCTTCTCCACAAACGCCCGAATTCGGACGAAAACTCGATCGTCTGGCTGAAGTGGCCGTCCATGCCGGACTTGGGCTGGCGCCGGGACAAGAGCTCCTGGTGACCGCGACGGTGGAGGCAATCCCGCTCGCGCGGCTGATCGCGGAGCATGCCTACAAGGCGGGAGCGTCTCTCGTCACTACGCTGCTTTCCGACGAGCAATCGGCGCTCATTCGTTTTCGCCACGGTTCGGATGCGGCCTTCGACACGGCTCCATCGTGGCTTTACGAGGGCATGGCCCAGGCGTATCGCAACGGAGCCGCGCGGCTGGCGATCGCCGGCAATGATCCCTCGCTCCTGTCGGAGCAGAATCCCGAACACGTGAGCCGCGTGAACCGAGCGACCTCGAAGGCGTACCGCCCGGCGATGGAATTGATCGTCCGCCACGACATCAACTGGACGATCGTGGCCAACGCCACTCCTGCGTGGGCGGCTGCCGTGTTCCCGGGCCTGCCGCAGGACGAAGCGCTGGGAAAGCTCTGGGATGCCATTTTCGCCGCGTCTCGCGCGGACCAGGCTGACCCGCTGGCTGCCTGGAAGGAGCACGATGCGAACTTGCACGCTCGCGCCAAGCGCATGAACGAGAAGCGTTACGCGGCCCTGCACTTCCGGGGACCGGGCACTGATCTTCGCGTAGGCCTCGCCGATGGCCACCTGTGGCTGGGCGGCGGCACAACCGCGCGGAATGGGCGCTACTGCATTCCCAATATTCCGACGGAGGAGATCTTCACCACGCCGCATAAAGACCGCGTGGACGGGCGGGTGACGAGCACCAAGCCGCTGTCGCATCAGGGGACGCTGATTGAAGGGATTTCCGTGCGATTTGAGGCGGGGAAGATTGTCGAGGCCCATGCCGCGCGCGGCGAGCAAGTCTTGCAGCGGATGATCGAGACGGACGAAGGAGCGCGGCGGCTCGGCGAAGTGGCTCTGGTACCGTACTCATCGCCGATTGCGTCCAGCGGGCTGCTATTCATGAACACGCTGTTTGACGAGAACGCCGCCTGCCATATTGCTCTCGGACAGGCCTACAGCACATGCGTGGAGAATGGCGACAGTCTGACCCCGGAGCAGCTGGCGACGCGAGGCGCAAACACAAGTCTGATTCACGTCGACTGGATGATTGGATCGAATCGCATCGACGTGGATGGCGTGACCGCGGCGGGTGATCTGGAGCCGGTCATGCGCGCCGGAGAGTGGGTCTAGCCAGATGCAAAATGGTAGGCCCGTGCGGGCTCGAACCGCAGACCTCCACCGTGTCAAGGTGGCGCTCTAGCCAACTGAGCTACGGGCCTACCGCGTGAACAACTGAAACGATTCTAGCACGCGGGGGCGGGTGCTAGAGAAAAGACAGAAACCCGCAAAGCCGATCCCAAGACCGGCGCTTCTCGGATTCTTCCGGCTGTGCGAGTGCACGTGGCTAAGCCGAAAGAGCCGGCGAGACGCCGGCGCTACGCAAGTCGCTACGTCAGGATCGCGGTCGTGTTCGTGACGCACATGCGGCGTACGTCGGCGGCGCTGAAGCCTGCGTCGAGCATCTTCTGTGCGAACATGGCGAAGCCGTCCGCTACGGGCGGATTGATCGTCTGGCCGAGATCGGTTGAAAGCACCACGCGCTCCGGGCCCACCTTGCGGACGCTGTCGAAATACGCGTCCCACGGCGCTTTGTTCGTGTACATGGTGGTGAAGCAGTGCTCGATCGTCGCGCCGAGGTCGGCCACTTCGACCTGCTCCTGCGCGGTCATGTTTTGCGACGGGAATTCCGCGTGCGTGACGACCACGCGCTTCAGGCCCATCTCCTTCTTTGCCACTTTCACTAGCGCGTGAATCTCTTTCTTGCTCAGGTGGCCGGTGGCGAGAATCATGTCGTGCTTTCCGATGAGTTCCAGGCACCGGCGCGCGGCGTCGCTGACCTTGCCGCTGGCGTCGAGCACGCTGATGGGCGCGGGCGAGATGCCCGTGGCGGAAAGCTCGCGCTGAATTTTCGCCCAGAACGGCAGCTTGTCCGTGGGCCCGTCGCTGCGGCCGGCGGTTTCGTTGGCGGCGTCCACGGTCGGAAACCAGACGATCTTGTTGCCGGAGCGGCCGGCGATTTCGAGCGCCACGGGGTTCAAGCCGCCGACGCTGTGGTTCAGGGTGATCGCGCCGTAAGCGGTGACGCCGGGGCTCGCCTTCGTCACGACCTTGGCGCGCTCGTACGTCGGCGCGTAGTGCGACTTCAGCACGAATCCCTTCAGCCCGTGCGAGCGAAATTCCTTGGCGAGGTCGAGGTCGTCGATGCGGCGCGCGATCACGTCCGGCGCGACGTGGACCTGGATGTCGTAGCCGCCTTCGATGGCCTTCCATGCGGCGTCGGTGATTTGAATCGGTGCGGAAACAGTTTCAGTTGTCATGGCGATATTGTACCTAGGTTTTGGATTTGAACACTCGAGCGAAATTACAGCGGCTGGCCCGCGAGCCAGGCATCGCCGCGCTTGTAGAGCGCTTCGACTTCCGGGCCGGTGAGGCCGGGCATGTCCATTTTGATTTTGTAGCCGATCTGGGTTTGCAGGTAAGCGAGGTGGCGATAGCCTTCGCGAAACGACATGAGCAGCTTCTGATCGAGCGCTGAGCTTCGCCGCGGGATCGACGGGATCCATGCGGTCTTTTTCGTAAATGGGCTGGCGAAGCACCAGGCCCCAGCGCCCGGCGCGCTTTTCCCAGAAATCGACGAAGCGGCCGGTGCAGACGACGTCGCACATCACGTCGTGAACGAGCGCGCGCTGCGAAATGGTCATTTTGGTCTGCGAGAGCGCGCGATTGCCCTTCACGTCGATCGAACTGCCGCCGAGAAAATGCAGGATGCGCACGCCCTTCGCAAACCCCTGCTCGCTCATTTTAATAAAGTGGTCGGCATTGCCCTGCGTCCAGGTGGCCATCATGATGCCGTCGTCGTGCCACAGTGCGCGGAATTTGTCCCATTGCATCGCGTCGCGCCACACCACCCAGTTTTCGACCATCTCGCGAATCGTCAGCCGCTCGGCCATTTCGTCGGTCATTTTCGTCTCCCGCGTCGATTTCGATGCACGGCAGAGTCTACACCGCCCGGCGCTGCAAATTGTTCCACGTGGAACCTTTGCGCGCCCTGGGGGAGGCTCGTCGGCGTTAATCCCTGCCGCGCTGGATCGATTTGCGAAGGTTGTGAGAAGATGGCGCCCGCCCAAGGCGCAGATTTGCCGCGCAGGCGCACACATCGCGTATGGTCGCCGCCGCTACTGAAAATTATCGCCGCACGAAGCCGTGGTACGCAAGCCTGTGGGTGTACGTGCTGTTGGGCATGGTCGTGGGGGTTGTGCTCGGAAAAGTCGATCCTAAGCTCGGCGTGAAGATGCAGCCGTTCGGCGACGCGTTCATCAAGCTGATCCGCATGCTGATCGCGCCGATTATTTTCTGCACCGTGGTGCACGGCATCGCGCGCATGGCCGATATGGCGCGGGTCGGACGAGTGGCGCTGAAAGCGATCATCTATTTCGAGGTGCTGACGACGATTGCGCTGGTGATCGGCCTGGTAGCCGTCAATGTGTGGCATCCCGGCCGAGGCATGAATGTCGATGCCTCGCGTTTCATCGCCTCGGCGACGCTGGCTCCGGGGCCGCTGCCGGAAAGCGTGACCGTCACGTCGTTCCTGATGAACATCATTCCCGCGACATTTGTGGGCGCGTTCACCGATGGCGGCGTGCTGCCGGTGCTGTTCATTTCCGTGCTTTGCGTGTTTGCGCTGACGCAGGTGGGCAGCGCGGGCAAGCCGGTGGTCGACTTCATCGAGGCGGCCTCGCGGATGCTGTTCGCCGTGGTTGGGATCGTGATGTGGGCCGCGCCGATCGGGGCGTTCGGGGCGATCGCGTTCACGGTCGGCAAGTTCGGCGCGGGATCGCTCGTTTCGCTAGGCAAGCTGCTCGGTGGATTTTACGTGACTTGCCTGATTTTCGTTTTCGGAGTGCTGTGGCCGGTGGCGAGCTGGTGCGGGTTCAGCATATTCAAGCTGATCCGCTACATTCGCGAGGAGCTTTTGATCGTCTTCGCGACGACTTCCTCGGAAACCGTGCTGCCGCAGCTGATGCGCAAGCTTGAAGCGCTCGGTTGCGAGGAAAGCATCGTCGGCCTCGTGATTCCGACGGGCTATTCGTTCAACCTGGACGGAACGTGCCTGTACCTGGCGACGACGGCGGTGTTTCTGGCGCAGGCGACCAACACGCATCTGACGCTTTTGCAGCAGCTCGGGCTGCTGGCGGTGCTGCTATTGTCGTCAAAGGGGGCGGCGGGCGTGGCTGGAGCGGCGTTCGTGGTGTTGGCGGCGACGATTGCGACCACGGGAACGATTCCGGTGGCGAGCGTCGCGCTGGTGCTGGGGATTCACCGGCTGATGTCGGAGGGGTTGACGCCGACCAACGTGGTCGGCAATGCGGTCGCGACAATCGTCGTGTCGAAATGGGAGCGCTCACTCGATGAGAAGCGGCTCCAGTCCGAGCTGAACGGCGTTGCCTAGAAGCGCGAGCTAGCGAGCTGAGGCTTTCGCGGCCGAGTTCAGGACCTGCTCCAGCCGGTCGAGCACCTGCATCGCCGTGAAGCACTGCTGGACGCTGGCGTTCGGCTCCCGCTTTTCCTTGATCGCCGCGAAAAATTCGCGGTCCTGCAGCTCGATGCCGTTCATCGAAACGTCCACTTTCGATACGTCGATGGGCTTTTGCTCGCCGTCCACCAGCTCGTCGTAGCGGGCGATGTACGTGCCGTTGTCTCCGATGTAGCGGAAGAAGGTCCCCAGCGGCCCTTTGTTATTGAACGAGAGCGACAGCGTGCAGATCGCGCCCGAGGGCACCTTCATCAGGATGCCCATATCCATCGCGATCTTCAGCTCGGGATGCATCGGCCCCTGCACGGCGTAACAGTCGGACACCAGCTCGCCGGTCTGATACTGGAACAGGTCCACGGTGTGGCAGGCGTGGTGCCAGAGCAGGTGATCGGTCCAGCTGCGCGGCTGGCCGGCCGCGTTCATGTTCGTGCGGCGGAAGAAATAGGTCTGCACGTTCATCTGCAGAACCTTCAGTTCGCCGGCTGTAATTTTCTTGTGGACGTACTGGTGGCTGGGGTTGAAGCGGCGCGTGTGGCCGCCCATGCAGACCACTCCGGTTTCTTTCTGCACCTCCACCAGGCGCTTGGAATCCGCGAGCGAATCGGCGATGGGAATTTCGATGTGGACGTGCTTGCCGGCACGCATGCACTGGATGCCCTGCGCGGCGTGCATGCCCGTGGGCGTGGCCAGGATCATGGCTTCTAGGCCGGGCTGCTTCAGGCTTTCGGCCAGATCGCCGGTGAAGTGCGGAATCTTGAACCGCTTCGCCACTTCCGCCGTCTGCGTTTGATTGCCGCCCGCGAGGGTGATGACTTCGATGCCCGGAATATTTTGCAGCGCTTCCAGATGCTTCACGCCGAACGCGCCTTGTCCCGCAACGCCGACTTTCATATGTTTGCCCTCACTTGCATCAGAAGAATTTCGCCGGATTCCGAGCGGACGTGTTGCTGAACTGGACGGAACCTGCGGCGCCCGATGCGCCGCAGGCTCGATCGCGATGCCGCCGAATCGCCGCGAGCTAGTGCGACGCGCTCGGCTGCTGAATTTCGTTCTTGGCCGCGCGCAGCTTGCGGAGTTCCGCGTGAATTCGGATGACGGCCATCCACATCCCCAGCGGATGCGCGCCGGCAGTGACCAGCGGATGCACCTGCCCATCGCGGAATTTCTCGATGTCGTCATCCTGGAGCGTTTCAAGCACCTTCGCCTCCTCGGGCGTCATGCCGTATTCCTTCGCCACGGAAGGAAGGTCATGGATGAGCCGCAGACGCAGGTCGCGCTTGAATCGGCTGTCGTATAGCACCTTGTTCAGCTTGTAGGCGGCTGGAGACGGGTGCTTGTAGAACTCATAGCCACCCTTGAATTCGTACTTCTTCGCCGCGGAAGCGCCTTCCTTGGATGGTCCCGTCCCCTTGAGCGGCATGAAACGCATCACGGCGTGGCCGTGGTGCCAGGTCGGCTGGTAGGTGACCAGCTCGCCCTTCTGGTTGCCGATCGCCCCGAACATGATCATCCACGAAAGCAGCTCGGTGTTGCCCACTTCGTCGAGCTGCTCGTTCGTCAGGCCGATCAACGTGTCGAGATGGCCCTTTTCGATCTCGGAGATGGCCCAGTAGTCGAAGTCAAAATCCGGCTTCGGGTACTTCCACGTGCCCGGGAAGTGCGACATGCCGCCGCTGGCGACGATGGCTACTTTTTCGGGGCGCCCTTCGATCACCTTGGCGATGGCCCTGCCGAGTTCGGCGCAGCGCTTGGCTGTGGGCAGTGGTGGAAGGTATGCATTCACGAAGATCGGCACCACCGGAATCTTGCGCCCCTCGATCACCCATTCGTACACCGCCGCGAACGCGTGGCCTAGGACCGCGTCCTGCGAGTAGCCGAGGTCGAAGCCTGCCTTCATCACCTTGTCGAGCAGGTCTTCCGTCAGCGCTTCATGAATTTTCAGTTCGTATTTGCGGCCGGCGAATTCGGCGTGCGAGTACTCGCCCGATAGAATGGCGAACGTCGGCACGGAGCTGAGGAAGAACGTCTCCAGGTGGTCGCTGGCGATCACGATTACGGCGTCCGGCTTGGTTTCCTCGAGTTCTCTGCCGATCTGGCGCATGGCCGCGATGTCGGCGTCGAGTTGTTTCGGATCTTCGCTGGGCGGCCGGTCAAAAAGCTGCGGTGCGTGGACGGTGGCGTATGCTGCAACAATCTTTCCCATGGGTATTTACCTCGTTTCGGTCCAATCGGAGGGACACTTCGGTCACCCCCCCAGGCTCTCAAACCCTCTGAGTTTGACGAGCCCAATTCAGCGCGTGCTTCTCTGGAGATTCTGGCGAAAACGAACGGAGTTCGTCAAGCGAAAGTGTCCGCCTGGAAGTAGCCGGAGAAACCGCGTTTCACGATGTGAAAGGATCGGGTTTCGAGACGTCGATCTCGAGATCTTTGATCGCTTTTTGCACCACGGACGGCTGAATCTTGCCCTCGCGGAGCAGCTCGTGGAGAGTCGCCAGCGTGATGAACCGCGCGTCGACCTCGAAGAAATCGCGCAGGGAACCGCGGCTCTCGCTGCGGCCGAAACCGTCGGTGCCGAGCGAGGCGAGCCTCCGCGGCATCCACGGACTGACCATGTGCGGCAGCACCTTCAGATAGTCCGTGGCGGCGACCAGCACTCCGGGAGCGTCCGCCAGGCACTGCGTCACGTAGGGCACGCGCGGTTTTTCCGCCGGGTGCAGCAGATTCCAGCGCTCGGTCTCGATGCCGTCGCTGTAAAGCGCCTTGTAGCTCGTCACGCTCCAGACGTCGGCCGCGACGTGGTATTTCTCGGCCAGAATTTCCTGGGCCTTCAGCGCTTCGCGGAGAATCGAGCCGCTGCCGAAAAGCTGCGCACGCAGCTTCGATTTGCTGTCGGCGGCGGGTTTGTAGCGGTACATGCCCTTCAGGATTCCCTCTCGCGAGCCTTCCGGCATTGGCGGCATCGCGTACGGCTCGTTCATCACCGTGATGTAGTAGAACTTGCTTTCGCCCTTGCGGTACATCCGGTCGATGCCGTCTTCGACGATCGCGGCGATTTCGTAGGCGAACGCAGGGTCGTAGGCTTGCAGCGTCGGAATCGGCAGCGCGAGGACGTGGCTGTTGCCGTCCTGGTGCTGCAAACCTTCGCCGGCAAGCGTCGTGCGGCCGGCCGTTCCGCCCAGCATGAACCCTCGCGCCCGCGTGTCCGCGGCGGCCCAGATCAAATCGTTCACCCGCTGGAAGCCGAACATCGAATAGAAGATGAAGAACGGGATCGTGTTGATCCCGTGCGTGGCATACGCGGTGCCTGCGGCAATGAAGGACGACATCGATCCCGCTTCGGTGATGCCCTCTTCGAGGATCTGCCCGTCCTTGGCCTCCTTGTAATAGAGTAGCGTGTTGATGTCGACCGGCTCGTAAAGCTGGCCCTGGCTGCTGTAGATGCCCACGAGACGGAACAGCGACTCCATGCCGAACGTGCGCGCCTCATCCGGCACGATCGGCACAACCAGCTTGCCGATCTCCGGATCGCGCAGCATCTTGCGCAGCATGGCGACGAAGGCCATCGTGGTGGAAACCTCGCGGCCCTCGCTTCCGGTCAGGAACTCCTCGAAGATCTCACTGCTCTTCAGTTCGAGCGGCTTCGAGCGCACCTTGCGCTGGGGAATGTAGCCGCCCAATTTCGCGCGGCACTCGTGCAGGTACTTCATTTCGGGGCTGTCGTCCGGCGGGCGGTAGAACGGCACCTCGGCGAACTGCTCTTCGGTGAACGAGAGCCCGAACCGCTCGCCGAAATTCCGCAGCGTGTCCTCATCCACCTTCTTCTGCTGGTGCGTGACGTTGCGGCCCTCGCCCAACTCGCCAAGCCCGTAGCCCTTGATGGTGCGCGCCAGGATCACCGTCGGCGATCCGTGGTGTTCGACGGCCGATTTGTACGCGGCGAAAACTTTCCTCGGATCGTGCCCGCCCTGCCGCAGCGCGTGCAGCTTTCCGTCCGGTATGTTCTCGACCATCTGCAGCAGCCGCGGATCCACGCCGAACACGTGCTCCCGAATGTACGCGCCCGATTCGACGATCAGCTTCTGATATTCGCCGTCGACCAATTCGCCCAGGCGCTTGGCGAGCAGCCCTTCCGTATCCTGCTCGAACAGCGGATCCCAGTCCGAGCCCCAGAGAACCTTGATCACGTTCCAGCCGGCGCCGCGGAAGGCCGCTTCGAGCTCCTGCACGATGCTGCCGTTGCCGCGCACGGGCCCGTCGAGCCGCTGCAAGTTGCAGTTGATCACGAAAATCAGGTTGTCGAGGCGCTCGCGCGATGCCAGCGTGATCGCGCCCAGGGATTCGGGCTCGTCCGTTTCGCCGTCGCCCAGGAAGGCCCAGACCTTCGCGTCGGTCTTCGGCTTCAGGCCGCGATCTTCGAGATAGCGGTTAAATCGCGCCTGATAAATCGCCATGATGGGGCTCAGGCCCATCGACACCGACGGAAATTCCCAGAAGTCGGGCATCAGCCACGGATGCGGATAGGACGATAGCCCGCCGCCTTTCCTCAGCTCGCGGCGAAAGTTTTCGAGCTTTTCGGTCGAAAGGCGCCCTTCGAGGAAGGCCCGCGCGTAAACGCCCGGCGCGGCGTGGCCCTGGAAATAAACCGTGTCGCCTTCGAATTGCTCGGTGCGCGCGCGGAAGAAATGGTCGAAGCCCACTTCGAAAAGCGTGGCGACCGATCCGAAGGTCGAGATGTGGCCGCCGATGTTGTGCTCTTCGCGATTCGCGCGAACAACCATCGCCAGCGCGTTCCAGCGCACGAGGCTTTTGATTTTCCGTTCGATTTCTTGATCGCCGGGGAGGGGGACCTGCTGGCTGACGTGGATGGTGTTTACGTACGGCGTGTTCGCGGTGAAGGGAACTTGTACGCCGCTCGCGATCGCGCGACTGCGGAGTTCCTGGAGGATCCGCGACGCGAGCCCGGGCTTTCCGTGTTCTACGACCGCGTCGAAGGACTCAATCCACTCCCAGATTTCCTCGAGTTCATCGAGGCCTTGCGGGCGAACGATAGGGGATACAGCCATGATTTCAAAGCCTTCCGCTAAAGACGGAAAGGTAGCGATCCTTTCGAAATGTATGAACAACTACATTATATACCTCATCGGCGAGGGGGATCGGCGAATGCGCATCATGATCGAAGATGGCAATGATTTGTTTTTGGAATCGGAACACTTTGTTAAAGAATTCTAAATTATCGAGTCCGGCCACAAGCCACCTCACAATTTGTGACGAAGCCGTTCGGTGGAGGCGCGGGGTTTCAACCCCGCGAAAAGCGCTGCCTTTTCCATTGAGTTTTAGAGTCTGTGTGAGAACTGCGATCGACGCGTCTCCTAACCAGCGCCGTAGGCGCGGCAGAGGGTAGCCCAGCCCGTAGGGCTGGGAAACAAGGCCGTACGAATCCCAAGCGCCGTAGGTGCGACACATTTTGCGCCCGGCCCGCACGCGCGACATGACTGCCAGGAAGCCAGTGCGGCTCAGCCGCGGAGCGGCGACCGTAACTAGCCCGGCACGGAGCGCAGCGCAGTGCAGTGCCGGGAAAGCAGGGGGAACAAAGAACCCAAGTCCCGGAGGGACGGTTGACCGCGGCTGACGTCTAGCGCGCCGGGCCCGGCGGATCGTTGGTCACGGAGTAGCTTTTGCCATCGTGCAGATAAAGGCGCCCGGCCTCCTCGCGATTGAGCGGACGCGCCCCGCGCCGGCCGAATACCGCGAGCTGGTTGCCGCTTTCGTCCACGGCGCGATGGGCCGCAAGACCGCGGTAGGCATGGCGAAAATGCGCAAGAGTGGCGAGATGCCCGAGACGCCGGGCATCACCAACTACGTAGTTTCTCGACGATGAAAGCCGGGCAAACGCGAGGGATTCGAAGTGGTGAGCGGATCTCTGACAGCCCTTGTGAAGAAGCTGAAACGCCGCCCGGGGAAAGATATCTATCTCGGCGGAGGGGGCGAATTGGCCCGCAGTTTCCTGCAAGAGGATTTGGTGGACAAACTCTTCATCGGCGTTGGTCCCGTTCTGTTAGGCGATGGCATCCCCGGCTTCCCGGGCCAGTTCCCGCAGCGTGACTTCAAGCTCACAGAATGCAAGGCATACTCGAATGGATCGGTCGCGCTGCGCTACGAACGGATGCGGACAAAGACACCGGCTTATCGGGTACTATGTCAATCCAGCCCAAACGATTATTCTGAAATGTGACTGAAACCCCAGACAGACACCCCCAGACCCCGCTCTGGAAAGGCTCTGTCCGATCCTTCGTTCGATGGTTTCTCATCGGAGTGGCGCTTCTTTGGTCGCTTGCTGTGGTGATCCTTGTGGCTGCCCGGTGGATCGACCCACCGACCACCGCGGTGCACATGGAGCGCCGCTTGCACGCCTGGATTTACCACACGCCGTATCACGAACGATACCAATTCGTTCCGCTCAGCCAAATCGCGCCCGATTTCCAGCATGCTGTCATCGCCGCGGAAGACGCGCGCTTCTACCAGCATCATGGATTCGATTGGCACGCGATGGAAATCGCAGCGGAAGACGATATGGAAGGCGGCCGCATTCGCGGAGGGTCCACCCTTACGCAGCAACTGGTGAAAAACCTGTTTTTCGGAACCGGCCGCTCGATCCTCCGCAAGGCCGCCGAGTTCACGCTTGTCCCGGTGGCCGAATTGGTCCTCGGCAAGCAGCGCATTCTGGAACTCTACCTCAACGTGGTCGAATGGGGCCCTGGTGTTTATGGTGCGGAGTCGGCGTGCCGTTACTACTACCGAACCTCGGCCCGGAATATCGACCGGCAACAGGCGGCCCAACTCGCCGCAATTCTGCCCTTGCCCTTGAAGCGACGGCCCGATCGCATGCAGCGCTACAGTGGACTCATCCTGGAGCGGATGCGCCAAGTGGGTTGGTAATCGCGCATCACATTCTTGAGAACCTCGGAAGATTCGTACAGATGAACGGGGCGTTAATCAGGAGTTGACCCAAATTGGAATTTGGGGCCTCACTGACGCTAGTCAGGTTTACTGTACTGAGTATGGTTTCACTCAGACTGCGGTCCAAGAGCTTAATTCTAGTCGGTGTTGTGGTCGGGTGCGTCCTGATTCTCAATCACTACTTTGTGGATAGGGCTGGCAGGAGAACATTTCAGGACTATGTGGCGCTGGACGGCCGCGAACCATGGGACCCGGAGCCGACGGCTCCGCCTGGAACAGTAACTATTTATCGAACCGGGCGCGACGGCACGATCTGCTTCCAGGTCTTCCATTCTCACGAGCTTCACGACGACTTGTTGTCTAAGAACGGCCAGCTTGTCACCGTCGAGTACGATACGTTTAGTGACTTCGGAAAGTTGCGTGGCTACAACGTGCACTCGATTGATGGCATCGTAATGGCGAACGGTTACCACGTGCTCCGATCCGACTTTGAAGGCATCAGCGGCGTCTTCAGGGTCGGGACCGGCACTGCGTCAGAAGATTATTGTTGGTGAGCGAGCCTGCAACTCCTTTCCAAGATCGAACTTGATGTCCGGTAAGCGCGGTGTTACCGGACAACTGGTTCCAGTACGAACTGATCGGGAGTTCGCGAAGTGCCAGCAATCGACTCGCAACTTGTGGAAAAACGCCAGACGGACAAGGCAACACCTCGGCTATCCTTATGATCGAATCTGTTTCGCAGGAGGCTGACAATGGCAGAGGTGATCCCCGAAAAATTTCTCGACCTGTTTCAGAAGCGGGCGTTCGCGAATCTGGGGACGATCATGAGCGACGGGAGCCCGCAAGTCACACCCGTTTGGGTGGACTACGACGGCAAATACGTGCGGTTCAATTCTGCCCAGGGCCGCGTGAAAGACAGGAACGTGCGCCGTGATCCGCGTGTATCGCTCTCGATCCTCGATCCAGATAATCCCTACCGTTACCTGGCGATTCGAGGGCGCGTTGTGGAAATCACGCAGAAAGGCGCCGACGAGCACATTAACAGCCTGTCGCAGAAATATCTGGGCCAGGCTGTGTATCCCTACCGCCAGCCGGGAGAGGTTCGCGTGCTGTATAAGATCGAGCCGGTGAAAGTGACCTCGTTGGAGTGAAGCTTGACACTTCGCACGATATGTCGGAGCTGCCCGGCTACTGAATCATTGGTAGCTGGTTAGTATGACTTTTCACGAGCTAGCGCGGCGCCGACACCGTTTTCCGAAGCGCCGGAGGCGCGGTTGTAATTAGCCCGGCACGAAGCTCAGCGCAGTGCCGGGAACACCCGAGACGAACACCCCCAGTCCCGGAGGGACGATTGACCTAGCGCGCCGGGCCCGGCGGATCGTTGGTCACGGAGTAGCTTTTGCCATCGTGCAGATAAAGGCGCCCGGCCTCCTCGCGATTGAGCGGACGCGCCCCGCGTCTGCCGAATACCGCGAGCTGGTTGCCGCTTTCGTCCACGGCGCGGTCGCGATCGACTCCCTTTGAAATTGCCAGCGCCGGCGCGCCGGTTCGATAGCTGGCGATCAGCTTGGGCGTCGGCCGTGGGCTGAAGCCGTACGCGTTCGGCGAATCTTCGGGCGAAAGAATTTGCAGCACGCGCATCCCGTTGCGGCCGTCGGCGAGAAATGCGAACGCACTCGCGTCCACCATTCCGATTTTCACGTCGCGCAGGTCGTCGATCTTGCCGCCCGCGTTGAAAACCTGATCGAGCTTCGGCTGTTCCGGCTGCTCGACGTTCACGATTGCGAGCCCCTGTTTGCCTCCGGCGACGTACGCGTAGGTGCGCGCCACATAGACATTGCGCGCGTCCTCGAGCTTCACCATCACGTTCGGCACCACGCGCGGATGATCGAGCGCGGTCACGTCCAGCACTTTCAGTCCGTCGCGATCCACCACGAACGCGTAGCGGAACTGGACCGCGATCCCCTGCGGATCGTTCAATTCCGGCGCGCCGATCTGCGCGACCACCTTCGGCTGCAGCGGATTATCCAAATCGACCACCACCAGCCCGCGATCGCACAGCATGTAGGCGTACGTTCCGGCAATGGTGATGCGCCGCGCGCCATTCAAAATTCCGTTGGGATTGAACGCCAGCGCCCGCTTCAGGAAATTATTCCGCGGATCCCCGTCGAGCAGCGTGCTAACGCCCGGCGTTTTGCTCTTGAGATTGGGATCGCCGACCACCACCAGCCCCTCGTATTTGTCCGCCACATATAGAAACCCGTACATCAAATGGACCGGCTGCTCTTCATTGACCGGATTGTGCGCGCGCACCGGATCGACCCCCAGCGTCGTCGGGCTGGCGACGGCCGTGGCGTATTTCGTGCGCACGTAGAACCGCTGTCCGAGCGGCGAAACCGGCGCGGTCACCTGGCGCTCGGAAAATCCCTTGTTGTCGATGTTCGCCACGTCGTAGACGCGGAACCCACCCTTGCCGAGCGCCGCGTACAAATATTCGCCGCGCAGTTGCACGTCGAGCACGTTTCCGGGGTGATGGTAGGCTTCCTGCAATTCGCGCCCGCGCGCCACGTGCTGCTTGTAGTCATCCGGATACGCAAGCCGTTGAAGGTAGCTGCCGATAACCGCCTGCGGCTCGTCGTGCTCGGCCACCGCCACCGCGTCGTACCCTTTCGCGCCGTCCGCGACATAGATATAGCGGCCCATGAAATTCAGCAGGTTCGTGCCCTGCAGCAGCACCTGCGCCATCCAGGCGTTGTTGTCGTTGCGCTCGCTCACGTGGCAATCGTCGCAGGCCTTCGTTTCCTTCGACCGCACCGTGTGCGGCACGAACGTGCTGAACGCCGTCCCGGCGAATCCCTCCGCGGAAATCGTCTGCTGCCCGTAGTAGAGCCATTCGCGATTCTGGTTCTGCGAGCTAACCGTGATTGCGCAGGACGAGCGCGCCGGCGCCACGCGGTGCCCCGTCACCGTTCCGTCGATGCCGAGCATGTAGCCGTCGTCGCGCAGCACCTGAAAATTGTAGGACGTGTAGTTCCGCGTGGTCAGCCCTTCGTTGTGCAGCATCGGCACGCGCTGGTTCGCCGTCATCTGCAGATGGCACCCGAAGCAGTTCGGCGCCCACGACGTGTGGCACGCGTAGCAGGTCATGCGGCTGTTGGCGTGCGCGAGCTGCGATTCGTCCGCGGGCAGAGCGCCCCAGGTCGTGCCGTCGCGCCGCACCGTCTTCGCCCAGCGCGATTTCTCGCTGTAGTGCGGATTCCCCGGCGTGATCGTGTCGAGCGTCTGCACCACTTCCCATTCCTTGTCCGGCTCGACCATCGACCGTTGGTAAAGCTTGTCCGCGCGCCATTCGAAGCGCCGGCTGTCCCACGGAGTGCGCAGCGCGTCGAGATGCGTGCCGCCGTTCGGCGCCGCGGGGCCGGAGGTGATCAGCGTGGCGCGCTTCTCGATCGTGCCGTGGCAATCCGTGCAGTCGAGTTCGATCGCCGCGCGCGGCTCGGCGTAGAGTTTTCCGTTGCCGTGAACGTCCTGCTGGAAATGGCAATCCACGCACTGCATTCCCTTTTCCAGGTGAATGTCCTTCAGGTGCACGGCCTTCCCGAACTTGTCCGGGTCGTCGGCCGCGACGGTTTTGTTGTCCGCATCGAGCAGATTTCCCTGCCGATCGCGCTTGTACACGGCGCGGAAAACCCACCCGTGCCCGTGAAAATCGGCGAATTGGCTCTGCTTGAGCTGCGTGTTGAATTTCGCGCTGCCGGTTTGCTCCAGGAATTTCGGATCGGACCAAAGCCCGCGCGCCGCAGCGCCCTCCGGATTCCGCCGCGCGATCTCGTATCGCTCGTCCGCCGTGGGATTGCGCTGCCGCGCGGGATACATCGATTCGCCGTCTCCCTCGTTGTCCCACCACGTATAGCCGAAATACGTGGCCTCCATGTTCGTGCCGGGATGAATGTGGCAGACCATGCACTGGCTCGACGGAATCGACCGCGTGAAAGTGTGCCGGATTGGATGCCCGGACTCGTTCTTCGCGATCGTCGGATCGCTCGACGCGCTTTCGCCCAGATGCCCGAATGGCGCGTACGGCCCGGAGTGTTCCGGCGATCGGTCGTTCGCGTAAACCACATGGCACGCCGTGCAGCCGCTCCCGCGATAGTCGCCCGGCTGATCGTTCGTGCCGGGAAACGAAAGCAGCGGATCGAGCAGGCGCGTTTTCTGCAGGCCAAGGAACACCGGATCGGTGCGCAGCAGCGTCCCGAAGCCGCGTTCGCCCAGCTTGTCGTCGGGCTTCCCGTCGTCTTCCGCGCGCTTCGGATTTCCGATCTCGCCTTTCTTCTCGCCGCCGCGCTCAAAGACGCGCAGCACGTTTCCCGGCTGCGAAATTTCCCAGCGCTCCAGCGGCGTCAGCTCCGGTACGACGCCTTTCGTTCGCGTCTCTTCGGGCGTCGGCGCCGGCACCGTATGCATTGCTTGCGGCTCCCCGTCCGGCGAATAGCTCTCCCCAAACCGTGCATTCTTAAGGGGATACGATCCGTTGTTGTAGAGGGCGGCGCCCCAGAGGAAGCCGCCGTGCGTCATCATGCTGGTGCTCACATTCCGAACCTCGGAGACATGACAGCCAGTTTGGCCACAGGTTTCGCGCGCGACGCGGAGGTCGCCGGGATTGGCGAAGCGCACGTATTCGTAGCTTTCGCGGAGCCATGCCGTGTAGGCGCGCTGCGCGTTCGCCAGCCCGCGGGCAAAGATCGGATCTCGCGGATGAATATGGGCCTTAGCTTCCGCTTGGGCGTACGCCGGAGAATCCTTCGGCGTGCCCGGTGTTATCGCCGCGCTCGCGTCTCCTCCGTGGCAGTCCGTGCAGCCCAGCCGCACCGTTCGCGTCGGGTGCATGGTCGGCTCGTCGATATTCGCGTGGCACGATGTACATCCTGCGCTTTTTGCGTCCGCTTCTTGCTGCGTCTGAGTGATCAGGCTGTAATGATTTTGCGTCGGAAATTGAGCAGACGCCGGCGATTCCGGCGAGGCTTGCTGCCGCGACTGCGCGGGCAGCCCGTGCTCGAGAGCAAACAGGGAAACAGCCAGAAGCGCAACGCAGGTGAAGTAGCGTCGCACCGCATCGATCGTCGATGAACCCCTCGTCAGCACTTCTTCGTTCTTCCTTGCCTCGCGCTAGAACTGAAACTTGATGTCGGAAAACAACGAAAACATCACCCGGCCCGTATAAATGTCGCGCAGTCCCTGCCCCGGCACGAGCGTCGCCGCGCCCGCCGTGATCGAAATGTTTTCCGTCAGCGGCGGCCGGTACCGCACGCCGACGCTTGAATCGACGCCGATCGTGTGGTGAATCGGCGCTTGAAACAGCAGCAGCTCCAGCGCCTCCGTGCGTTCGAATCGCAGATAATTCACATTCACGAATCCGCGCAGCTTCGGCGTCAGGTCGAAATCCGTCCCCAGATTCGCGATAAAAATTCCCGGATTCACGAAATTCGCCTGGCCTTCATCCTTATTCGATCGCAGGCTCGGCAGCAAACTGTCGGGCGACGTCAAATTCACGCCGGCGCCCGTCAGCCGGATGCCTTCGCGATTCCACATGCTGAAAATTCCGCCCGCGAATTCCGGGAAATCCTCGATGGCGTCAAAACCCCGCGCGTGCCCGCTTGCCGGATTCGCCGAGCCCGACGCGTAAAACAGCGAGCCCTTGAACCGGATCCAATCCTTGTCCACCGACGCCTCGACCGCCGCCATTTGCGCGTTGATCGTCACCGGCCGCCCGGCCAGCGGATTGAAGCTGTCGGTGCCGAGCGCCTGATAAAACGCGTTCGTCACATTCACGCGCCCGATGTGCCCGTCGCCCGTCCAGCCCAGGTACGCGGCGTGAATGGTGTGCGTCTTGATCTGGTTGTTGACGATCACCTGCCCGATCGGCGACGGCCGCACCAGAAATCCGTTGTCGTCGTAATGGATTCCGCCCTGGTCGTCATCGTAGCTCACGCTGAACTGCGCCGTGTAGCCCTGGAAAAGAAAATCCTGCCGGTACACGTTGGCGATGATCACCTGCTGGTCTCTTCGCGCGAACGTGTTCAGCCCGCTGTTCGTGTCTTTCTCGAGCAGATTGAAGTACGCGAGGTTGTATTGCCAGCGGTTCGACCCGAGATTGCCGAAGAACCGCACGCCCGGCTGTTCGTCCACGAACAGAAAGCCCCGGAAATCCGCGTTGAACTCCTGAATCCCCGCCCGCACGGAAACGAAATCGAAATTCGGGCTCAGGTCGCGCAGCTTCAGTTCGCCAAACATTTCCTGAAAGCCGAGATGCGCGTCCAGCCGCGTCGTGCCGCTGCGCACGTCGATATTCACGATCCCCAGTTCGCGCACATTCAGATAGTTCATGCTGATCGCCGGCGTCACGCGGATCCGCCAGTCCACCGGACGGAACGCCGCATCGCCGTGAAAGAGATCGAATGAAAAAACGAAAAGCTGGTCGAGAAAGGCCTGTTCGCCCTTGCCGAAGAAATCCGGCGTCCCCGGGCGCGCCGTGCTCACGTCGCTCGGCACCGGCAGCCGCCGTCCGTCGAAAAGCGTGTCGCTGATACCCGTGAAGTTGAAAAAAATCTGCTGCCCGATCACCGGCTCGTCGCCCTTCAACTTGTTCCGGTCGAACGGGTCCCACCGGCTGCCCTTCACGTAGGGATGTTCGCCGCCCGTGCCGTAGCGGTTCCAATCCGGCATCGTGACGCGCCAGCGATTCGGCTCCGCCTGGAAAACGTCGCCGTCGGGCGGGAAGGTCACCGGCGCGGCAGGCTGCTGTCCCGCGGGCTGAAGATCGGGGCTCTGCTTCGCGCCGGAGTATCCGGGCGCCGTCGATTCCGTCCCCGTGGCCGATGGGGTCATCGGCGGAAGCTGCGGAATCCCAGTTGGCGCAGGCGCCGCCGCGCCCGGTGAAGCCACGAGCTTGATTTCTCGCGTCAGCACCGCCGCCGCCCCGATCGACACATCCGCTTCCACAAACGTCTCGTATCCCGCGCTGGCCACGCTCAGCTCGTATTTCCCCGGCGGCACATCCACGAGCCGAAACACTCCCTCGGCGTTGGTCAGCGTCTTGCGGACCTCGCCGGTCGTCAGATTGCGCAGAGCCGCCGTCGCGCCGCCCACGCCGCGCCCGCCCGCCTCGCGCACCACGCCCTCGACCGCGCCCGTCTTCTTCGGCGCTTTCCCCGGCAGCTGTTGCTGCTGCGCGGCGGCCTTCGCGATGGTTTTGGTGGCAGCGGAAAGAGGCAACGAGGCGAGCAGGAAAAGCAGAACGAGTCTGGAGAGGGCGCTCAATAGCCTGAGAATCGTCAATAAGTTCCTAGGTTTTGTTGTACGCCGTCTAGGTAACACCGATCTTTCGCGCCGGGCAAGGGTTTTCGACGCCAGCGTGCGCCATTTCGCATGTCAGGAGCGATCCCTCGGTTTGCGATGTGCCGGCGTGTCAGCTGCCGACGCGATTTGCACTTGAGCGCCTCAATCGTCCCTCCGGGACTCGGGCTCTTTGGGCCCCGATTCCCGGCACTGCGCTGCGCTTTGTGCCGGGCTAATTACGGCCGCCGCTCCGCGGCTGAACGACGCCGTCGCACCGGCGTCCGCGGAAGGGGTTCGGCACCTTAGCGGCTGAACAGGCTGCGGGAAAAGGCAGTGAAGAGTGTCCTCAGGCGCTGAAGCGCATTGAGTGCAAGCCCTTTATGTCGGAGCTGAAGCTCCGACCCCCTAAAAAGCGCCCTTTTTCCGCAAACTGTGAAGCCGCAATGACCTTTGCGGCGGGTTACGGCACGACTACCCCTCGGCTTCGCCCGGCGTAAAACGTCGCGCCCTGACGAAAAAACAAGATCGTCCACACGGACTCTAACGTCCCGCGCCTCAACTTCGTATGCGACACGATTGAGTACGCTACCGAGCTGTGATACGAATAGCTGTCCTCGCATGAATCGCGTCGCGCATCGCAATTCGTCCGCCTCGATCCGCGTTCAATTTGGAATCGTAGTCATCGCCTGCGCCGCCGCTCTCGCCGGCTGTGGAGGCGGCAGCAGCTCGGTCGCAGCTCCTCCCCCGCCGCCTCCCACGCCGCAAGTGCTCACGCAGGCCGACGTTTCCGCCGTCGTGCAGGCCGCCGCCACCGCCGCGCAATCCGACACGATGGCGATTGCCGTCGTAGACCGCCTAGGCCGCATTCTCGCCGTTTACAAAGGCCCGTCCGCGCCCGCGCAGGTTCCCGGCAATTTCGGCGCTCTGGTTCCGGCGGACGATCTCGCCGTCTCGCTGGCGCGCACCGGCGCATTCTTCAGCAACGATCAGGCACCACTCTCCTCACGCACCGTGCGCTTCATCAGCGGCGCGCACTTCCCGCCCGGCGTGATGAACGCGCCCAACGCCGCGCTCTACGGCATCGAAAACACGAATCGCGGTTGCACTCTTGCGCCGAGCCTCGCCGCCACGGTTCCCCCGGCCACTACGATCAGCGGCGCCAGCCCCGGACTCGGCGTCGCCACCGGCAAAGCCGACACGATGGATAGCGACGCCTCCGCCGTGAATCCCGGCGGCGTGCCCATCTTCAAGAATGGCCAGGTCGTCGGAGGCGTTGGCGTAACCGGCGTCGATCTCCTCACCGCTGAGTACGCCGCCTTCACCGCCTCGCAAATCAATGTCGACGGCATTGGCCTGAATTTCGCCGCACTTCCGCCGCCGGGCGAAGTCGTCATCGACGGCGTCGCGCTGCCCTTCGTCAACCAACAGACCGCGCCCGCCGGAACGACCCCCGGCACGTTCAGCGCCGCCAACTTCACCGTCGGCCCGTTCGCCAGTCCCGGTGATGCTCCGGAAGGCTATCTGATTCCCGCCGCGGCCGGCCCCGTCGGTGGCCTAACGGTCGCGCAGGTCACCCAGATCATCACCAACGCGATCGCCACAGCGAACCAGACCCGGGCGCTCATCCGCCTCCCGCTCGGCTCGCGCGCGAGAATGTCCATCGCCGTCAGCGACCTCGACGGCACCATCGTCGGCCTCTACCGCATGACCGACGGCACCGTGTTCAGCATCGACGTCGCCGCCACGAAAGCCCGCAACGTGATCTACTTCAGCGGCTCGACGCGCCAGCCCGCGGACCTGAACGGCGTCCCCACCGGCACCGCAGTCACCAACCGCACCATCGGCTTCGGCGGGCAGCCGTTTTTCCCGCCGGGCATCAACGGTTCGCCGCTCGGCCCGTTCTTCAATCTGTATGTGCAGGACACCGCCAACCCGTGCACGCAGGGATTCCAGGTGCCTGGCCCGTCATGGCCGGCGGTGAATCAAAGCGGCGTCGTGTTTTTCCCGGGATCGGAACCGCTCTACATCAATGGACAGCTGGTGGGAGGCCTCGGCGTCAGCGGCGATGGCGTCGATCAGGACGACTACGTCACCGCCGGCGGCGCCGCCGGATTCGAGCCCGATCCATCCATCCGCGCCGACCAAATCACGATTAGCGGCGTGCGCCTGCCCTACCTGCATTTCCCGCGCAATCCGACGCAATAAGCCCCGGCAGATGGCTTGGACCGCGCCAGGAAAATGTGCCGGGCACGATATATCGTGCCCCTACGAAACACTCTTCCCCACGCAATCACACGCCTTAGGTTGCGGTTCGTCGTCTGCGGAAGCGTCTACCCCTGGCGGAGCTTATGCCCGGCGAGATTCCCCAATCCATCGTAGGCCGCGTACTTGTACATCTCCGATAGCGTCGGATAGTTGAAAACGAAATTGATGAACAGATCGATCGTCCCGCCCGATTCCAGCACCATCATCCCCAGATGGATCAGCTCCGTGGCATTCTCGCCGATGATGTGCACTCCGAGCAGCTGATGATCGCTCTTCCGGAAAATCAGCTTCATCAATCCCGCGGGATCGCCCGCGATCAACCCGCGCGCGTTGTTCGCGTAATGCGCCCGCCCTACCTCGTATTCCACGCCCTTTTCCTTGCAGCTCTCTTCCGTTTCTCCCACCGCCGAAATTTCCGGAATCGTGTACACGCCCATCGGCAGCATCGACGCCAGCCGCTGCTTGTACTGAAATCCGAACGCGTGGCACACCGCCACTCGCCCCTGCTCCATCGAGGTCGACGCCAGCGCCGGAAAACCAATCACGTCCCCCGCCGCATAAATCGAAGGCACCGCCGTCTGGTACGACGCGTTTACCTCCACGTACCCGCGCTTGTTTACCGCAAGCCCGGCCTTTTCCAGATGCAGCTCGTCCACCGCGCCGCGCCGCCCTGCCGCGAATAGCGCCGCTTCCATCTCGATCGTCGCGCCCGATGGCATCGAAATGCGCACGCCCTGCTTGGTCCGCTCGATCGGCCCCATCCGCTGGCCCAGATAAAATTTCACGCCCAGCCCCGCCAGCCGCTCGCGCAGCGCCACCGACAATTCCGCGTCCAAGAACGGCAGCACGCGGTCGCGCCCGTCCACCAGCGCCACCTCGACGCCCAGCGCCGTGAAAATCGACGCGTACTCGCACCCGATCACGCCGCCGCCCACCACGCAGAGGCTGCGCGGAATCCGGCCCATCTTCAAAATCGAGTCGGAGTCGAAAACCGCTTCATCATCAAAAGGAATTTCCGCCGGACGGTGCGGCCGCGAGCCGGTCGCGATCAAAATCGCCTCGCCGCGCAACTGCGTTACTCTGCCTTTCGCATCCTTTACCGCCACCGTGTGCGCGTCCTCGAACGACGCCGTCCCCTGAATCAGCTCGATCCCGTGCGCCGCGAGGTTCGCGCGGATCTTCTCGCGCTCCACGCCGACCAGCACGTCCTTGCGATGCGTGAAGCTCTGCACCGTGAGCCCTTCGCGCAACGAATAATCGATTCCGTAGAGTCCGCGCTGCTTCAGCCCCGAAAAATAGAGCGCCGATTCGCGCAGAATTTTGCTTGGCAGCGTGCCGGTGTTGATGCACGCGCCGCCCAGATCGGGCCCGCTCTCGACCACCGCCACGCGCTTGCCGAAATACGCCGCTTGCGCCGCGCCCTTTTCGCCCGCCGGGCCCGAGCCCATCACCACCAGATCAAATTGCTGCACGCTTCACCTCAGGAGGGCATTCACCTGCTGCATTTTTTGTGAGAATTTCGCCGGATCGTACGCCGAGGGATTTTCGAGCTGTTGGAACAGCGCGCCGATCGCCGCGCGAATCTCCGCCGAATTCTGCAATTTCGCGTCGCGGTCGTACGCCACGAAAAGAGACTGGATCGCCATCGCCGCCTGCGCGGCGGACTGCTCGCCCTCGCCCGAAATCTCGTCCGCGTCGCCGCAAATCGTTCGCAGCAGCCGCAGCGTCGCCGCCGGATCGTACGAGGCGGCCTGCACCTTCGCCACCAGCGCGTCCGCCAGGTGCGCCGAATTCGTCGCCGCGCTCGCCACCGCATCGCGGTCCGGATTCAGCTGGCTCATCAGCTTCGTCAGCTGCGTGATCTGGTCGTCCAGCTGCCCCGCATCCGTTCCATCCAGCTGATGCGCCACGTCGCGAAACACTGCGTACCGCGACGCGTTCCACGGCGGATCGCCCGGCCGCCGCCCCGGATACCCGCGCGCCTGCCGCCAACTCTGCTCCGGCGGCGTCAGGCTGTGATGGCACGCGTAGCACTGCATCTCCGAATATTCCGGCCAGATTTTCCCGCGCGTTCGGCCCACGAGCCGCATCATCGACTCGCGCAGCTGCACCGCCTGTCCGGTGGTCAGCTCGCGCACGTCGTACCACGGATCGCTCGGCGCCGCTTCGCCCGCCGCGGCAGGTTCCTTCCAGTGGCGCGGCATCACCGCCGAAAACGAGTCCAGCTCGAAGAAAAGATCCGGGTGTCCCGCCGCGATCATTTCGTGGTCCACGTATTTGTCTTCGCTGCCCAGATGGCAGCTCAGGCACTTTTCCGTGCGCTTCGCGATGTCGCGCGTGTCGACCATCCCCAGCGCCACCGATTTCGCGTGGCTCCAGTCGCGCTCCGTGTGGGGACCGAGCCACCCGGACGCCGGCCCGTGGCAGCTTTCGCAGTTCACGCCCTCGCTCACGTCAAACGTGCGCGACCGCAGCTCCGCCGGAGGATTCAGCGCGTGGCACGCCAGGCATCGCGGCGCCGTTTCCGCCTTGCCCAGCCCTAGAATTCCCGCCATGCGTTCGCCCACCGCGCCCGTCAGCGCCTTGTACGACTGCGCGTGCTTGTCCTTCACGATCCACGTGCTGTATTCGTTTTGCAGCACCTCGTTGACGTTCTGCGGCGTGATCGCCCCGTGGCAGGCCGTCGACGCGCACGATCCCGGCCCCGTATATTTCCCGGCGCCTTCGGACGCGGCTCCGCGCGCCTGCGCAAAGCCCACGGATGGAGAAAACGCGACGAGCAGAATCGCCGCGGCGGCCGGCAGCAGGAACACGCGAGAGGGCTTGGTGTCGGGCTTCGTGTTCATTTCCCGTTTGGCACGCATACTCTACCCCAAAATTCCACAGCTGCAATCCGCGAACTCGCCTCCCCGGATACAATCCGTCACCGTTTGTAGCATCATCCATCCGCCTCGCATTCACGTTGTTTGTCGCTTGCCCAATGGACTTGCCCAACCATCTCTGCTATATCCTGTTGCGTCACCAAACTCCACAACCGCGATTGATTCCGCCGCGGGAATGAACGACCCTCTGTCTGGGAGAGTCACGTTGATTTTCGACGGGTTGCGGGAAATTCAGCACCGGTTCGGGTACCTGCCTGCCGAAGAATTAAAGCATCTAGCCGCGAAAATCGACGTTCCGCTCTATCGCCTCCACGGCGTCGCCAGCTTTTATCCGCATTTTCGTCTCACGCCGCCGCCCAAAGCCGACGTTTGCGTCTGCCAGGACATGTCCTGCCACCTCCGCGGCGCCGACGGCCTGCGCGCTCGCCTTGAAGAGCGTCTTCAGAATCTCGGCAGCTCGGACGTTACCGTCCGCGGCGCCTCCTGCCTCGGCCGTTGCGACCAGGCTCCCGCCGTCGCCGTCAACGACCGCATCTACACGCGCCTCACCGAATCGCAAATCGAGGAAATGATTCGCGACGTGGTCACGCAGGGCGCGCAGCCCGAACCGGCGCCCTCGCGCTGCGGAGTCGCCTGCGCGTCCGATCCCTACGCCGCGCCGGGCGAGCGCTACGGCGTCGTCCGACGCCTCGTGCAATCGCGCGACTGGAATTCCGCCTTCGAGCAGCTGAAAGCCTCCGGCCTCCGCGGCCTCGGCGGCGCCGGTTTCCCCACCGAATCCAAGTGGCAACTCGTTCGCCAGCAGCCCGGCCCGGAAAAATACATCGTCTGCAACGCGGACGAGAGCGAGCCCGGGACGATCAAGGACCGCTTCATCCTCACCAATATTCCGCATCTCGTGATCGAAGGTATGATTCTTGCGGGCCTGCTTACCGGCGCGCAAAAAGGCATCCTCTACATCCGCCACGAATACGACGAGCAGGAAAAGATCCTCCACGACGAAATCGCGCGCTGCAAACGCGAAGGCCTGATCGGTCCGAGCGTACTCGGCAGCGAATTGTCCTTCGACCTCGAGCTCTTCGTCAGCCCGGGCGGCTACATCTGCGGCGAAGAAAGCGCGCTGCTCGAAGCCATCGAAGGCAAGCGCGCTGAGCCGCGCAACAAACCCCCGTTTCCGGTGACCCACGGCCTCTGGAACAAGCCGACCGTCATCAACAACGTCGAAACCTTCGCCAACGTCCCGCCGATCCTCGTCCGCGGCGTCGAATGGTACAAAGCGCAGGGCGTCAACGGTTGCGCGGGACTCAAATTCGTCGGCATCAGCGGCGACATCGCCAAGCCCGGCGTCTACGAAGTCCCGATGGGCACCACGCTCTCCGATCTGATCTTCAAGCACGCCGGCGGCATCCCCGGCGGCAAGAAACTGAAGGGCTTCGCGCCCTCGGGCCCGTCTTCCGGCTACCTGCCTGCGTCGCTCGCCGATGTAAAGCTCGATTTCAAGGCGCTCGCGGAAGCGGGCTCGATGATGGGCTCCGGCGCCGTCGTCGTGTGCGACGAAGACACCTGCATGCTCGACATGGCGCTCAACTCCACGAAATTCTTCCGGAACGAATCCTGCGGCAAATGCGTCCCCTGCCGCGTCGGCTCGCAGAAAATGGTCGACCTGCTCACCGGCTGGACGCAAGGCCACGGCTCCGCAACCGACCTCGCCCTGATCGACGAACTTTCCGACGCGCTGCGCCTCACTTCGATCTGCGGCCTCGGCCAGGTCGTGCCCGCCCCCATCGCGTCCGTGCTGAAACATTTCCGCGACGAAGTCGAGGCGCACATCACCCGCCGCGAATGCCCGGCGGGCGTTTGCTTCACCGGCGCGTCCGCTGCGCCGACCGTTGCCGAAGTCAACGCCGCCACGAGGCGCGCATGAGCGCGGCCGGCCTCGTAGAACTCACCATCGACGGCAAGAAAGTCTCCGTCCCCGCAGGCACATCCGTTTTCGACGCCGCGCGCATGAACGACATCGCGATTCCCACGCTCTGCCACCAGCAGAACGAAACGCCCGTCGGCGTCTGCCGCCTCTGCGTCGTCGACGTCGGCGCGCGCGTTTTCACCGCTTCCTGCGTGCGCCCGGTCGAAGCTGGAATGGTTGTGAATACCTCGTCCGAGAAAGTGCAGCGCGCGCGCCACACTCTGGTCGAAATGTTGATGGCGGACCATCCCTCGCCCTGCGCCCGCCAGCAGCACTCCGGCGATTGCGAGCTCGAAACGCTCGCCAGGCAGGAAAAGATCACCCAGCCGCGCTTCTCGCGCCGCTCGACCGGCCGCGCCAAGGACGACTCCTCGATGAGCATCGCGGTCGATTTCGACGCCTGCATCCTCTGCGACCGCTGCATCCGTGGCTGCAGTGAGATACGCGAAAATTTCGTCCTCGGCCGCATGGGCAAGGGCTCGCACGCCGGCATCGCCTTCGACGACAACGAGCCCATGGGCAAGTCCTCCTGCGTTTCCTGCGGCGAGTGCATGGTTTCCTGCCCCACCGGCGCGCTCACCAACAAAGGCGTCACGCGCACCGCGCTCGGCAGCGGCCCGGCGTACGAATCCGTTTCACCCGATGAGTTGCAGCATCTCCCGGTTTTCAAAGGCGTCTCCGGAACTTTTCTGAGCCTCAATCGCGGCGCTGTGGTGAAGCGCCACTTCAAGGCCGGCGAAATCATCTGTCGCGAAGGCGAATACGGCTCGACCGCGTTCTACATTCTCGAAGGCAAGGCGCAGGTCGCCATCTCCACTCCGATGGCGCATGTGAAAACGCAGAGCGGCATCAAGAAATTCATCGGCAAGCTTTCCAGTCAGCTCGCGCAGCGCAGCCGGGATCGCCGCGAAGAAGAGGCCGACCAGCGCTGGATTCCCATCGACGCGCCCATGGACCTGAGCTACGACAATCCCGTCGCCGAGCTCGGCCCCGGCGATCTCTTCGGCGAGATGACCTGCATGAGCCTCTATCCGCGCTCGGCCACCGTTCGCGCGGAAACCGATTGCACCATGCTTGAAATGCTGCGCAACGTGCTCGACATCATGCAGCGCAACAAGAATTTCCGCGCGCAGCTCGACAAATCCTATCGCCAGCGCGCGCTCGATAGCCACCTGCGCTCCGTGCCCGTCTTCGCCGAGTTGACCGACGAATTCATCGGCAGCCTGCGCGACTCCGTGGAACTCGTCCGCTACGCACCCGGGCAGGTGATCTGCCGCCAGGGCGATCCGGCCGACAGTTTTTACCTCGTGCGCATCGGTTTTGTGAAAGTGTCGCAAACGCATCCGGGCGGAGACATGGTTCTCGCGTATCTCTCGCGCGGCGACTACTTCGGCGAAACGGGCTTGCTCGCGGGCGACATTCGCACCGCCACGTGCACCGCGCTCGACCATGTGGAACTCGTCCGCATCGGTGCCGACGACTTCAACCGCATGATGGCGCAATTCCCCGTGGTGCGCCGAAAGCTTGAAACCGTCGAGCAGGAGCGCGCGCAGATGAATCGCGAGCGCCTTTCCGTCGTTCAGAGCGTCCCGCTCGACAATTTCCTCGCGCAGGGCCTGATGGAAGCGCAGAGCCTGCTGCTGCTCGACCTCAACAGCTGCACGCGCTGCGACGCCTGCGTGCGTGCCTGCGCCGACGCGCACGACGGCATCACGCGCCTGGTCCGCGAGGGCCTGCGCTTCGATCACTACCTCGTGGCCACGTCGTGCCGCCAGTGCCTCGACCCGCTCTGCATGGTCGGCTGCCCGGTCGGCTCGATCCGCCGGCGCAATTCGCTCGAAGTGATCATCGAGGACTGGTGCATCGGCTGCGGCCTGTGCGCCGAAAATTGCCCGTACGGAAACATCAATCTGCATCCGTTCAACGTGATGGCGGACGATCCGTCGCATTCCGGGCGAAAAATCGCGATGGTGAAGCAGAAGGCTACGTCGTGCGATCTGTGCAGCGGCCTCGCGGAGCCGAGCTGCGTCTACGCCTGCCCGCATGACGCGGCGCATCGTGTCGATCCGCGAAAATTCTTTGCCGGCCTGCTCGGGCAAGCGCCCGGCATCGCGCAAAAGCCGTAGCATTTGGTTTTTAGGGGGTCGGAGCTTTAGCTCCGACATGAACGACCACCCTGTTCATGGGGCTTTAGCCCCTGAGGCAATCGATAGTTCCGAACCGTGCACATCGACCACACACACAAGAAATGGCTGGCGGCGTCGCTGATCATTCTCGGCGTCGCGACCGCCATCTACATTCCCTACGCGCTCCATTCGCCCTCGGGCCCGAGCGGAGGCAGCGCGCTCGGCCTCGTGTTTGGAATCATCGGCTCGGTCTTCATGATTTTTGCGGGCCTGCTGGCCGGACGGAAGAAAGTTCCGGTGTGGCGGATCGGTCGCGCGCAGACCTGGATGCGCGGGCATCTCTGGCTCGGCCTGCTGAGCCTGCCGATCATTTTCTTTCACGCGGGGTTCCGCTTCGGCGGCCCGCTCACGAGCGTCCTGATGGTGCTCGTGATCATCGTGGTCGCGAGCGGCATCTTCGGCGCGGTGTTGCAGCACTACATGCCGAACATGATGACCGTGCAGGTTCCGTCCGAAACGATCTTCGAGCAGATCGACCACGTCCGCGAGCAGCTCGTCGCCGGGGCCGACGAAACGATTGCGACGGCGGAAGCATCGGCCACCGCAGAAGAAAGCGCCGCTCCGCTGGTCGATTTCTACCGGCGCGAGATGCGTCCGTTTCTGGAAAGCCGCGGCGCGCGGCACCAGCTTCTTTCGAGTCCCGATCGCGCGCGCGGCACGTTCGAAGGCCTGCGCCTGCTGCTGCCCGCCGCGCTGCAGGACGCCGTGAAAAAACTCGAGCAGATCTGCGAGGAAGAGCGCCAGTTGCGCCGCCAGTCGAGGCTTCATCACTGGCTGCACGGCTGGCTGATGCTGCACATTCCGCTCTCGTTCGCGTTGCTGCTGCTGGGCGTCGTGCACGCGATCACGGCGTTGCGGTATTGAGGCTCTCGGCCCGATCTTGCTTTTGTAGCGGCCGTCTATAAGGGCGTCGGCGTTGTCAATACACACGTGTGGTTCTGATCAGGGACTGGGAATTTGCCCGGTCCGGTTCTTTCTTTTTTCTCGCCAGAAATCTTTTGCTTTTGCATCAGCCGACCAAGGCTCGCTTTTTCAATCGTGCGATGGAACGATTGGTTCCATCAGCCATCTATTCGGTCTTTCCACCAGGATTGTTTTCAAACTCCCCGGCTTCCCGAGGAGGCAGGGCGCTCATTCACCTTCGCGATGGACTCATCTCCATCAGGCCGCTACCCGAGCTACCCCGCATGCGAACCAGCCGCGCCATCAGCTCTCCGTAATTGGCCTGCGTGCGCAGCATCCAGTACAACCTCACCGCCAGGCGGCGTGCCACGGCCACCTTGGCAATCTGACTCCCGCGACGGAACTTCAATCGCTGATACACCCGCCGCAGTTCCGGATCCAACCGTGCCGCCGTCTGTCCGGCTTCGACCAGCAACCAGCGCGTCGTCGAGCTGCCCTGCTTGCTGATCGGCCCGCCCCGCACACGATCGGCCGAGCGCTGTGTGCGCGGGTCCAGCCCCAGATAACTGCTCACCTGACGGCCCCGCGGAAAACGATCGACCGTCCCCAGCGTCAGCACGAAGGCCAGCGAAGTCACCGGTCCCACGCCGGGATGCGTCATCAGTCGAACCGCCTGGCCGTGAGCCCCCGCTTGCTCCTGGACCGCGCGATCCAGTTCCGCAATCGGCTTCTCCCACTGGTCCAGCATCGCCAGCAGCTCTTGGCGCCGCCGCGCCGCCCACGGCCCCAACGGCAACGCTTCCAGTTCCTGACGCCCTGCCTTGCTCCACAGCTTCTTCTTCCGGCAAAGCCCCTGGCCCATGGCCATCGCGTGCAGCTGGTTCATCACCTTCGTTCTCATCTGCACCAGCTTCACGCGATGCAACACCAGTTGCCGCAAGTCCCGCTCGGCCGGCGTTGGCATCCAGATTCGTGGAAACCGATCCTGTGCCAGCAAATCCAGAATGTGCACCGCGTCCCGCTTGTCGGTCTTCTGCTTGCGCACCACGGAGGCGCGAATCTTGGCCGCATCGCCGACCCACAATTCGTGCCCCAGTTCCGCCAGCATCCGCTCGAACCACTGCGTGTACCCGGTCGCTTCGATCCCCACGCGAATCGGCTTCGGCAACTGCTCGTAAAACCTCCTTGCCTCGCCGTTCTCGTGCTGCAACTGCCGCTCGACCAACTCTCCCGTCGCGGTGTCCAGCATCGCGATCTGCTGCTGGCGCGTGTGAAAATCGCATCCTATAATCTTCATCGCTCGGCTCCTTCCCTCCGAGCCTTGGTCGTCTAGCAGCGCCAAGTCTACTCGCTCGAAGGAGCCGACGCCCTTATCCAATCACCTTTCAGGCGGGCCTCTTGGTTCTAGGGTTTGAATGTAGCGCCGGGGTCTTCAGCCCGGCATCTTGACTCTGGGGCTTTAGCCCCTGAGGTCTTAAGGAGCGAGGCGAAATACTTTGGCCGGCGCGGAGCGAACCACCAAAAAACGCGCGCAGCGCATCGACCTGAACTATTTCAAGCGCCCGCATCCGTTCCGGCGCTGGCGCTTCTGGCTGTCCGTTGCCGTGCCGCTGCTCGCGGTCGCGTGGATCGCGTGGCATGGCGTGCGCGGCAACCAGCGCGTCTATAGCGCGGGTCAAATGTCATCCGCGCACGCGGTCTTGGCCGCGAAATGCGACGCCTGCCATTTCGAAATGGGGGGATTTTTCAGCAAGAAGACCAGCGACCGCGCGTGCCTGGCCTGCCACGACGGCCCGATCCATCACGACGATCAGGTGTTCACGCCGAAATGCGCGAGCTGCCACGAGGAGCATCGCGGGCACATGCGCCTTGCGGCCACGTCCGACGCCGCATGCACGCAGTGCCATGCGGACCTGCGCTCGACCAGCGGCTCCGTAAAGTACGTGCGCGACATCGAGAATTTCGGCTCAGGGCATCCCCAATTCGCCGCGCTACGGCCCGGCAGCGTCGATCCGGGCACGATCAAGCTGAATCACGCCGTGCACATGAAGAAGAACCTCAAAGGGCCGAACGGGCAGCCGGTGCAGCTCGATTGCGACGATTGCCACCGCCCGGCGAGTTCGACTGACGCGTGGCGATTCGGCTCGCCCGCGCCGGCGATCGCGATGCCCGGTGCGCCATCGGCTGCGGTGCCTGCCGCATCACCTGCGATGACACCGGCTGTGCAAAAATCCGATTTGCCTTCCATGATTCTAGCGCGCGCGTACATGGCGCCGCCGACGTACGCCAAAACCTGCGCCGCCTGCCACGGCTTGCAATTCGACAAACGGTTCACCGAAGGCGCGCCGCACGATACGCCGGAAGTGATTCACGCGTTCCTGGCGCAGAAATTCCAGCAGTACATCGCCGCGCATCCGAGCGAGGTGCGAGAAACCGTGCCCGTTCCCGGTTTGCCGCAGAAGCCGCAGCCGGTTGCAGTGCGCGTCCTTACGCCGCAGCAGTGGGTCGCCGAGCGCGTGGCCGAATCCGAGCAGCTGCTTTACGGCAAGACCTGCAAGCAGTGCCACGCGCTGAGTTTCGCGCCGGGCGCCGCGCTACCTGCTGTCGCGAAATCGAACATCACGCCGCGCTGGATGCCGCACGCGAATTTCAACCACGACCGCCACCAGATGGTCGCGTGCACCGAGTGCCACGCCGCGCTCGCGAGCCGCGAAACCTCCGACGTCCTGCTCCCCGGCATCGCCACATGCGAGAGGTGCCACCATTCCGGCGCCGACGCGGCCGAGTCTCGCTGCTTCGAGTGCCACACCTACCACGACTGGACCCGAGCCAAAGCGGTGAAGGGGAAGCTGACACTGACGGGGCTGGGCGAGTAACGATTGGCCTCGCGATTCGCTGCTTCCTCCGCGCCCTGCCAGATGGCCCTTGTACGTTAGTACAGTCCTATAACTGTACGTTTTAGTTCTTGCCGCGTGCTCCCCCCTTGTGCCACCCTGATTCGGTGATTCGGAGTTCTTTGGACTCCGCGGGAGAAGTCATGTACGCAGCTGTTGAATGGAACCAGGCAACACCCCTCGCCGCATACCCTCGCCTCAAGAGCCTCGGAAAGCGAACTCTCCATGCCATCCTCCGCCCGCCAATTTCGCGCACCTGAACCCCTCGGCTCGGAAGCTCTAAGCCGCAATGCCCTTCTTCGCTGCCCGCCACAAAAGAAGTGGGACACTGTTCGACTTGTTTCTCATCCTAACTCGTTGAAAACAAACAAAGGCGGCCCCAAAGAGGTGGGACACTATGGGAGGTCGCTCTTACTTCGATTTCATGACGTAGACGCCGTCCCAGTCGGCTTCGGGGGCGTTTTCGAGGTACTCAAGGGCGCGCTGGAGGAATACGCGGGTGGGGCCGTCGTCGGGGTAGACGGCTAGCAGCTCGCCGAATTGGGCGGCGGCTTCGCGCCAGTTCTGGCTGTGGTAGGCGGCCATGGCGCGGTCGAAGCCGGAGAGCAGCGCTTCGTATTTCGCGCGCTCGCCGGCGACGTCGAGCAGCTCGTAGATCGTGACCGGGTGGTGCTTGCCCTTCACTTTGATTTTGTCCAGCTCGCGGCAGACGAATTTGCCGGCGACTTCGTTGTAGGTGCCCTCGCTAATCACGATTTGAATCTGATATTGCTTGGTGATTCCCTCCAGGCGTGACGCGAGATTGACGTTGTCCCCCATCACGGTCCAGGCGAGGCGCTTTTCCGAGCCCATGTTGCCCACGTTGACCGGCCCGGTGTTCAGACCGATGCCGATGGCGATGGGCGGGCGCCCCTCCTGCTGCCATTTCTCGTTCAATTTCACGAGGGCGCGCGACATTTCTAGGGCGCATTTGCAGGCGGAGTTCGCATGGTCGGTCTGCGGGTAGGGCGAGCCCCAGAAGGCCATGATCGCGTCGCCGATGTATTTATCGAGCGTGCCGAGATTCGCGAAAAGGATGTCGGTCATGGCACCGAGATATTCGTTCAGCAGGCGGACCAGCTCGTCGGCGGAGAGGCCTTCGGAAATGGTGGTGAAGCCGCGAATGTCGCTGAACATCACGGTCAAATCCTTGGTCTCGCCGCCCGGATGGATGTATCTTTGCGGATCTTTTTCGATCAGGCCGATCACGCCGGGCGAAAGATACTGCGCGAAGCTTTTGCGGATTTTGCGCTTCTCGCGCTCTTCGAAAATCATGCGGAAGCTGGTGATGGCGGCGTAATTCGCCGCGAGCGTGCCCGCCGGAATCACGAAGCTGAGCCAGCGCCCTTCGCGCGCGAAGCTGAAATAGACGAACCAGCCGAACCCGGCGAGCGCGAGCAGCAGCGTAATCGTGGACCAGAGCGGCTTGACGCTGCTGAAGAGATAACCGAACCCGAGGCCGAACAGCAGAATGAAGCCGACGTCGGTGATTTCTTCGTTGAAACCGCGCGTGAGGAAGCTGCGTCCTTTTTCCTCGCTGTGCAGCAGGTTGTCGATGATGTTGGCGTGCACCTCGACTCCCATGTAGGCTTCGCCGCTCTGATAGGGCGTATTGCGGAGATCGCCGATCGCCAGGGCTGTGGCGCCGACCAGGACAATCTTGTCCTTGAACGTCGAGGGGGGCACTGCTCCACTCATCACGTCCGACATGGAATAGTGCGCATACGTCAGGTACGGCCCGGTGTAGTTGATCAGCGCGCTGCCGTCGCGCGATTGGCGCAGCGTGTGGCGGCCGAATTGAATCCGCTCCAATCCATCCTGAGCGATGTAGGCGGCAATATCCTGATCGGGGATGTTTTCGTACTCGCGAACAATCTGCATGTCCAGCGAGGGAAAGAAATCCTGATCCTGGTAGCGTTTGATCAGCAGCGCATGGCGCAGCGTGCCGTCGGGATCCTCCTTGATGTCAATGAACCCAAAAGAAGCGGCGGCCTCGGCGAGTTCCTTGATATTGGCCTCGGCGCCGGCGGCGACCTGGCCGCCGTTCTGCACCCAAGCCTGGCCCATGTCGAAGTCGCGGCCGTCCTTGGACTTCACTTTGTAGACCTGGGGAAAATTCTTGGCCCACGCGATATTGAAATATTCTTCCGCGAGCTTTGTATCGGCGTGCTTGGCGGATTCCTGGTCCAGGAAGATGTGCCCTAGGATCACGTTTCCGGCGCGCTTCAACGAGTCGGCAAAGATCGCGTCGGGATCGCCGGCGGATTCGAGTTCCTTGATTTTTTTCACGACGGGAGCCGGTGCGGAAGGTCCCAGCTCGGCTTGCAGGCGCTCGAGCGCGGCCTTGCCGCCGTTGTTTTCCGGCGTGGGGAAGGTGGCGTCGAAGGCGATGACGCGCGCGCCGCCGGCGCTGAGGCGGTCAATCAGCGTGGCATAGGATCTGCGCGGGAGGGGAAACGAACCGATCTCCTGAAGCGTGCGCTCGTCGATGCCGACGATGACGATGCGGTCGTCGTGCGCGCGCTGGCCGCGCATGCCGAAGCGCATGTCGAGCGAGCTCTGTTCGACGCTCTGGAGGAACGCGATGCCCGCGCGCGTGTCCGCGCCGAAACCGAAGTAGGCGAAAAGCACGACGCCCGCGATCGTGACGGCGATCGCGAGCGCCAGGTCAACCTTGAAGACGGAGAGGCGCAGCCACGCCGGCCAGCGGGACGACGGATTTTGCTGCGCGCTCATCGTGATTGCGGTAGCGGCTCGGCCGCGCGAGGAACTCGCGGCCGGCCTCCGCTCATGCCGGCATTCTACCCGAGGCCGGCGGAATTACCCGCAATTCGGCGAGGTCGAGCCCGGCGGGCATTTGCCGCCACCGGGTCCCAGGCCGACGCCCAAGCCTACGCCGATACCGGTCGCGACAGCACCACCGATGATGATCGTGCGCCAGGGATGTCCGAAATTCCCGCCGCGGCCCGGAGGCGGCAGGTTGCCGCCATCAGGAACGTCGGTGCCAAGCAGGCCGTTTTGTGCGACATCGGGCGGCGTGCTGGAAGGCTGAAAGCCGGCGCCCGGAATCGCGTTCGTGATCACGACCATCTGTCCGTCGGTGAGCGTGACGGAATTGTCACTCGAGCTCTGCAGGCCGGAACTTTTCACGATTTTGCCGAGCGGCGTGACTTTCACTTTGCCCTTGTAGCAGATCACCGTGGTCTTGTTGCCCTTGAATTCGGCGACGAAATCCGTGCCGATCACGCCGATAACGGCGTTGGGAGTCTTGAGCTCGTATTTGCCGCCGGCCTTGGTGATGTTGGTGACCTGGTTGCGGACTTTGCCGTAGTTCAGCTCGAGCGAGGTTTGCTGCGAGGTGGCGTCGTGCTGCACGACGCGGAGCTCGCTATCGGAGCCGACGCTGAGGATCGAGCCGTCGGCCAGGCCGGCGCGAACGCGGCCGGAGTGCGCGGTCTTCAGCAGGTCGTTCCAGTCGATTTCGTCTTTGACCTTGGTGGGCTGGGCATTGCGCGTGGCGGCCGGAATCAGCGCCGCGATTTCGCCCGCGCGCTGCGTGCCGCCCTGCGGCTGCGCCATTCCCGCCAGCGGAGAAATCAAGAAACAAACGAGGATCGCCGTCACTCGCCTAAAGTGATTCATGGATGCTCCCCTTAGAATGAGAAATTGCTGCACCAATTCTCGCAGAGGGAGTTGAGGTGTCAACGATGGGTATGAGGCGGCGTGCCAATGTGGTTACAGGAGCGCGATACGTCCACGCGAACAGCGGCGAGGGCTGGCAGCGAATGAATGACGTTGCCTGCGTTGCCAAAGCTGAAGAGAGATCCTTCGACTGCGCGTCCCGACCTGCCTGCGGCAGGGAGAAAATGCGTCGGGACGCTCCGCTCAGGATGACGCCCAACCCCGCTGCGTCCGCCTGAAGCCACTTGCTCGAAGGCGGATGGCCGGCATCACGCCAAGGAAGTGCGCCGGGCACGATATATCGTGCCCCTACAAAACCGGCGACGATGGACGTTCGAGGCGGATGGGGAGAATCGCGCCAAGCAGCAGTGCAAAGACGCCAATCAGGAGATTGGCGCTCCCAGGAGTCAGGTGACGAAGCGATAGCCGACGCCGCGCACGGTAAGCAGGTAGTGCGGCTCGGCGGGGTCTTCCTCGATGTAGCGGCGCAGGCGGACGATGAAGTTGTCGATGGCGCGCGTGTCGGTGTCCTCGCGCAGGCCCCAGACGTCTTCGAGGATCGATTTGCGCGAGACGGTCCGGCCTTTGCTGCGGATCAGGTGGCGGAGAAGCTTCGCTTCCATCAGCGTGAGCTGGATGGTGCCGTCCTTGGTGCGCAGCTCGAGGTTGGGGAAGTCGATGGTGCGGCCGTCGAACGAGAAGACGTCTTGGTCGGTGGCGCGCTCGGCGCTGGCGGCGCGGGTGGCCGGCGTGGCTGAAGGCGGTGCAGCCGGCGCCGCAACCGCCGCGCCCGCCGGCGCCTGATCGGCAAGCCATGCGCTGCGGCGCAGCAGCCCTTGCAGGCGCGCGAGAAAGATCGGCAGCTCGAATGGCTTGGGGAGGTAGTCGTCGGTGCCTGCAGCGAATCCGGCGAGCACGTCTTCGGGGCGCCCGCGCGCGGTGAGCATCAGCACGGGGACGTAATTTTTCGCTTCGCGCAGCGCGGAGGCCACCTCGAAACCGTCCATGCCGGGGAGCATCACGTCGAGCACGACGGCGTCGAATTTTTCGCCGGGGCCGAGCAGGCGGCCGATGGCGTCCTCGCCGTTACCTGCGACCTCGACGGAATGGCCTTCGGCTTCGAGATTGAAGCGCAGGCCCTCGGCGAGGTGAGCTTCGTCCTCGACCACGAGGATGTGGCTCACGCGGCGCTCCGGGGCAGCTCGAGCGTCACCGTGGTGCCGCGCGATTCGCCGGCGCTTTCGGCGAATACTTTGCCGCCGTGCGCGCGCGCGATGGCGCGCACGATGAAAAGGCCGAGGCCCGTGCCTTTCGCGTGCCCGGATGCGGCGCGACGCGGCACGCGGTAAAAGCGCTTGAAGATGCGTTTCAGTTCGCCGGCGGGGATTCCCACGCCGCGGTCGCTCACGCGCAGCACGACGCGATGATCGTCCGGCGTCTCGATGCCGACGGAGACGTCGACGTTTGCGCCGGAATATTTGATGGCGTTGTCGAGGATGTTTCCGACGGCGGTGCGCAGATCGTCCGCATCGCCGTGAACTTTGATCGCGGCGGCGGCGCCCGCGCCATGGCCGCTTCCGTTGGCGCTCGCGGGCTCCTGCCAGCGCAGCGCGGCGGGCTGCAAATGGTGCCGCGTGCGCGCGAGTTCCATGCATTCGCCGACGATGCCGGGGAAATCGACCTCGACCGCGTTGCGCGCAGCCTTGCGATAGCGCATCTCGCCGGCCTTTAGAATCTGGTCGACGGTGCCGCGCAGGCGGTCGGTGTCGTCGAGCATCAGCCGGTAGAACTGCTGGCGCTGCGTTTCGTCCACGTCGCGGCGCTGGAGAGTTTCCAGGTAGAGGCGGATCGACGTGATCGGCGTCTTCAGTTCGTGCGTGACGGCGTTGATGAAGCTGTCGTGCTGCTCGTTGAGACGGATTTCGCGGACCAGGAAGCTCGTATTGAGAATCAAGCCGGTGATGATGGCGATGAAGAAAACCAGGCCGAAGAACAGCAGGACGCGCTCGCGCCAGTTGAGAATGATCCAGCTGCCGGTCAGCGCCACAGCCGCTGCGACCAGGCAGATGCCCAGCACGCTGAAAAACGCGATTTTCCTTCTGCGACCTGTGAGCTGCATGGCTGCTTACGACAATTGTACAGCGGCGCGCGGGCGGATTCCCGCGGAGAAATTTTCAAGCGCGCGCGAAATCTGGAAGGGGAGGACGGGCGCGGCAAGGCTTCGCGAGGAACGCTCAGCCCAGGGCAGCGCTCTACAAAGAAAAATAGGTGCGCTAGGCCGAGACCATATCCTGGTCGGATTCCGCGGCGACGCCGGCGACGGCCGCAACCGGCGCGACGGCGGCAGTTCCAGCGGCCTGCTTCTTTTCCGGCAGCTTGACGCGGTGGATATCTTTCGCCAGGCCCAGAGCGCGCAGCGCGCAGATGCCGTACCAGTTGAAATCGATCTCGTACCACGCCAGGCCGTGCCGCGCGGAAACCGGATGCGCGTGGTGATTGTTGTGCCAGCCCTCGCCGAACGAGAACAGCGCCACCCACCAGCTGTTGGTCGAAAGATCGCGCGTTTCGTAGCGGCGCGAGCCCCACGAATGCGTCGCCGAATTCACGGCCCAAGTCGAGTGCAGGCCGACGACGGTGCGCAGGAAAACTCCCCACAGCAGGAAAGGCAGTCCGCCGATGGCCAGCAGGACGATGCCGAGCACGATCATGGGAACGTAATGATATTTCGTGATCCAGACGTGGAATTTGTCCTTCGCGAGGTCGGGAACGTAGCGCGCGAGCGTCGTCGTGTCGTGGTGCATCGACTTGCCCATCAGGATCCAGCCCGCGTGCGCCCACCACTTGCCGTCGATCGGCGAATGCGGGTCGCCTTCCTTGTCCGAAAATTGGTGATGGATGCGGTGCGTGGCCACCCAGAAAATCGGTCCGCCTTGCAGAGCGAGCGTGGCGCAGGTGGTCAGAAAATATTCGACCCACTTCGGAGTCTTATAGCCGCGATGCGTGAGCAGCCGGTGATAGCCCATGCCGATTCCGAGGCTGCCGGAAACCCAGTTGAGAAACACCGCCACGGCCAGCGCCTTCCAGCTGAAGAAAAACAGCGCGGCAAGTGCGCCGAGGTGAAACGCCACCATGAAGCTGGCGGTCACCCAATTGATTTCGTTGTCTGCGGCAGACTTCTTCTGGAGATCGGCGATGTTCATGGAGTCCTGTGTTCCCTGGGCTGCGAAATTTTTGCGAGTACGTATTCAGACTAGCAGAGGAGGGAAATCCCATTTGTAATAGTTCTGTAATAGCGGAATTTGCGGCCTATCGGTAAGCCGCACCGAAGGACAGGCGGGTTTCCACTACAATTATCACGCTCGTTCGCGCGGCTCGTGCCGGCGCGGGGCGTCTTAGGATGAGATTGGCGCGAGGCGCGGCACTACACGGCTTGTGAATCCGGCGGCTTTCCCCGATAATTGAATCTCCTTTAGCCTCGCTTCACTCCGGCGCTATGGTGCAACGGTTAGCACGCGGCCCTTTCAAGGCTGAAATACGGGTTCGATTCCCGTTAGCGCTACCATTTTTATCGTTTTCGCGGGGGGCGGGCTATGCTTTGTGAGGGCCTAGTCGGTTTCCACGCGAACATCGGCGAATTTCCGGAAATCGCGATCGAAGGTCGACACCGCGATGTTTTCCGCCGAAGCGGTGGCCGCGATCAGGCAGTCGACGAAATGAACCTTTGTCTTTCTATAGCGGTCAAGAGCGTCGAGGTGCGTCGCCAATTCGATGATCTCAACACCGGGGCTCGAAACCAGCGTGCCGAGCACCGACGCGATGTCCCCACGCGCTCGCTCGTAGAAAGACTCGAGCACAAACACGCACTCGGCCAGAACGGCCGGCAACACAACAATCGCCAGGTCGCCGCGGTCGCAGGCCTCGAATAGCTTCCCAGCGGTTCTGGCGTGTTTCTCGTGATCCTGTGTGAGATAGCGAACGATCAGGTTCGTATCTACGAGCCTTCGCTCGATCACTCGCCGGCCTCGCGATGGCGGGCAGCGGTTGCTGCGGCCTCGCGGATTTGTGCGAACGACATGCCCTTGCCTTTTTGGGAGGCGAGCATGCCCTTCAGTGACCGCGCACCCGGATGCACCCGGATGGTCGCATAGTCCCCCCGCACGGCATACTCCAGCCGGTCGCCCGGCTTGATCCGCAACGCCTTGCGAATCTTGCCGGGAATGGTCGTTTGCCCCTTGCTCGTCACCGTGGAATGCGACATCAAGAGTCCTTACTTATTCATAGTTCCTTACATCTATTATTATCCCTTACTTGTTAGTGATCGGCAAGCCGGATTCTGAAAGCCGATCATGTGGCTGGGTGCGATAGGGCCGAGTCTGCCTCACATCGTCAAGACGACGCGGAATTCGGCTTTGCCGCTCATCATGCGGGCGTAGGCTTCATTCGCTTTTTCGAGCGGAAACTTTTCGATCATGGGGCGCACGCCGGTGGTTTCCGCGAAACGCAGCGTGTCTTCGGAATCCGTGGGGATGCCGGAGGCCCAGCCCTGAAGGCTGCGCATGCCGCCGATCAATTGAATGGGAGTGACTTCGATCGGGTCGAATGCGGCTCCGATGACCATCATGCGGCCGTTGGCGCCGAGGCCGTTGAACAAAGCCGACATCGCTTTCGAACTGGGGGCGGTGGCAAGGATCACGCGCGCGCCGCCGAGTTTTTGCAATTCCGCCGCGGCGTCGGTGGCCGCGCTATCGATGTACACGTTTGCGCCCAATTTCTTCGCGAGCGCTTCATTTCCCGGCCCGCGGCCGACGGCGGCGACTTTGTAGCCGAATTTCGCCGCGAACTGAACGCCAAGATGGCCGAGCCCCCCAATTCCCTGCACGGCGACCAGATCGCTGGGCATCGCGCCGGAATGGCGCAGCGCGTTGAACGTGGTGACGCCGGCGCAGAGCAGCGGCCCGGCTTCGGAGGCATCGAGGGCTTCGGGCATCGCCGCTAGCGCTTCGACCGGGGCGAGCATGTATTCGGCGTAGCCGCCGTCGAAATGGATGCCGGTGACTTTCAGATTCGCGCAGTTTCCGAAATCTCCGCGGCGGCATTGAAGGCAGGTGCCGTCCTGCCCTCCGTGCCAGCCCACGCCTACGCGCTGGCCTTTCTTCCACGTAGTAGCGCCCGCGCCGACTTCGTCGATCACTCCCGCGACTTCGTGTCCCGGCACGCGCGGATAGGTGAGCCCAGGCCATCCGCCTTCTTTGGTGAGCACGTCGCTGTGACAGACGCCGCAGGCCTGCACGCGGATTCTGACCTGGCCGGAACCCGGCTGTGGGATTTCCCGCTCGACGATTTCGAAATCGGCTCCCGCCTTCGGTACTTGCGCCACTTTCATTTTTGCCATGGTGAAATTCCTTTCGTTGGAAATGCCCGATCGGGTCTTCGCTCGGGTATTGGGCCGGACCCGATTGGATGCAGCAGTTTCGCGGTGGGAATCGTGAATTTAGCGTGAAATTATGCCGGACTATTCTTCGATGCGCCCCCAGGCCGGCAAATCGCGGCGCCCAAGCATGGCTTCCGCGGCCCAGGAGCCAAGGTAGCTGGCGAGCGCAACGCCGTGGCCGGCGAAGGCGCCGATGACAATGCCGTCGGCGCTTTCCGGGTGGCGCGAGAAGACGGGAGTCCAATTATCTCGGAAGAGAATCGGGCCGCCCCAGCGGTGCGTGAATGCCAGATCGTCGAATCCGGGCTTCAGGTGGCGGATGCGGCGCTCGAGCGAGGCGACCATTCTCGCGGACTCATCGGCTGAGACGTCGATGTCCTCAAGGGTTCCGCCTTCCGGAGCATTGACGAGACCTGCTCCCCACACGATGGAATTGTCGGGGCAGACGCGTCCCCAGAGATACGGGAAATCGACGGTGTAGAAAGGCTTTCGCTGCGAGAGGCCGAGCGCTTCGAGGCGCGCTTCGCTGATCGGCGCGGTCATAGCCGCGAGCGTCAGCTTCGGATGCATGCCGCGGGTCATGTGCGCAATATCGAGCGAGAGCGCGTTCGTGGCGAGCAGGATTTTCTTTGCGCGAAGTCTTCCGCCGGAAAAACTCAGCTCGCCGCCGCTTGAGCCCCAGAGCACGCGGTCGACGCGCGCGTTTTCGACGATGATCGCGCCGAGTTTTTCCGCGGCGCGCGCGAGGTTTTCGACCATTTTGCCGGGATTGACTGTGCCGCCGGGGACTTCGCCTGTGACGCGCAGTGTGCCGGAATCGTGCCATTCGATCGGCGAATCTTTTCGGCCGCCTCGGCGCGCGATTTCCCACGCGCCGGGAAGCGCAAGCTCGGCGCGCTCGGCGATCGGAACGCCCGACGCGCGGGAAAGCTCGGCGAGAATCTGCTGAAGGCCGGCGAGAACGTCGCCGAGCCCGGGCAAATCGCCAGCCGCGGATTCGGCGAGGGCCATTCCGCCGGTTCGGCCGCTCGCGCCCGCGCCGATGCGTCCTGCTTCGAGCACGACGACGGATTTATCCGGCGCATGAAGGCGCAGCGCCGCGGCGGCGGCGAGTCCCGTGAAGCCCGCGCCGACAATGGCGAAATCGGCTCCGTTCGGAAGCGGTCGATTCGCCGGGGCGAAATCAATTTGCCAAGGTGGCTGGCCCCAGCGGTCGAGTTTGGCGAGCGGGGAAGACATTGGAGGAGAACCCCGTCCAGAGTTGAGAGTTTCGGAGCACGCCCGAGCAAGGTCGAGCGGCAAACAGCGGCAGCAAGCTGCCGCACTCCACATGCGCCGAGTCAAATGGAGCGAACGCAGCCAAGCATCATCGAGAGGCGCAGTCCGCCGCGGCGGACGCCCCTACGAAAAGAAATTCAATGGCAAATTCGCCAATCCGATTTTTAGAACAGCGACTCGGTCCAGTTTTCGAGCGTGTGCTTGATGTGGCCCATGAACTGATGGGCGACGGCGCCGTCGACGCAGCGATGATCGTAAGACAGCGTGAGATAGACCATCGAGCGAATGGCGATGGCGTCGTCAACCACGACCGGGCGCTTTTCGATGGTACCGAGGCCGAGGATCGCGACGTTGGGCTGGTTGATCACGGGTAGGCCGAAGAGGCCGCCGAAAATGCCGGGATTGGTGATCGAGAAAGTACTCTCCATCACTTCCTCGGGCTTGAGTTTTTTCGCGCGGGCGCGTTCGGCGAGATCGGTGACGGCGCGCGCGAGGCCGAAGAAATTCTTCTCCTCGGCGTTTTTGATCACGGGAACGATCAGGCCCCAGTCGAGCGCGACGGCGATGCCGATGTTGCATTCCTTGTGAAGGACGATGTTCGTGCCGTCCACGGAGGCGTTGACCGTGGGATACGCGCGCAGGGCTTCGACGGCGGCGCGGATGAAGAAAGGCATGAAGGTCAGCTTGGTGCCGGATTCCTGCTCGAATTTGGCCTTCGAATTGGCGCGCAGGGCGGCGATCGCGTTGACGTTTACTTCCTCGATCGAGTAGACGTGCGGCGAAACGCGCTTCGACATCACCATGTGCTCGGCGATCTTCTGCCGCATGTTGGACATGGGCTGGACGACGTAGCTGCCGAAGTACATTTTTTCGCGCGGCACGGCGGTTTCGAGCGCTCCGGGGGCGACGGCACCGCCGGATGGCGGAGGCATCGACGGGCGGGCGGCTGTAGGTGCCGCCGGAGCGGCACCGCGCACGCCGCCTTCCGCGGCGGCGAGAATGTCGTGCTTACTGATGCGGCCGCCGGCGCCGGTGCCCTGGACCTGCGAGAGGTCGAGGTTCTGTTCGCGAGCGATGCGGCGGACGAGCGGGGAGCTGCGAATCTTGTCGCCATTGCCGGCGGGTCGTTGCGCCGGTTCGGCGGCTAGCGCGGGGCAGCTGCCGGCGCGGGCGGCGGAGGAGCGGGCGCTGCGGCTTTGTGGTGCGGGCGCGGGAGCCGGCGCGGCCTTAGGCGCTTCGGCCCTTGCGGGCGCAGGCGTCGGCGCGGCGGCTGCGGCGCCGACGGCCGCGTCAATGGACGCGACGACCGTCTGAATCGGGCACGGTCTGGCCTTCTTTGACTTTGATCTCTTTCAGCACGCCGGCGGCGGGAGACGGAATTTCGGCGTCGACTTTGTCGGTGGAAATTTCAAAGAGCGGCTCGTCGCGCTCGATCTTGTCACCGGGCTTTTTCAGCCACTTGGTGATGGTGCCTTCAAAAATGCTTTCGCCCATCTGGGGCATGATAACGTCAACAGCCATCGCTCAGTCCTCCCAACTACCTAATCGGCCTATTTGTGGGGTTTCTGCCCTTCGCCGCCCCCCCGATTCTCTGTCGATTAGAATGTGTCCCGATCGTTTGTTTTCAGTAGTTTACGGCGATTTCTATTCGGCTTGATTGTCGATTAGAAATCGGCGATACGTGACTCGCAAAACCCTCGAGCCGACGGCCAGCCCGCAGAGTCCAAAGTCATCGTCTCGATCTTAGAATACGACGCTCGAATTGCAAGCGCGAAGGCCTGTGGATGTGCGCTTCGTTCAGGCGGCTGACAGGCACTCTTCGTGCCAGACGCCGGGGATGCCTTCGAGCGTGTAGATTTCGTCGCCGCCGTGGAAGAACTCGACGGATTTGACTTTGGCGACGCGGCCGGCATAGTCGAGCTTGCTCCGGCTCGAGTTCGTTGTGGTACTGGCCGGCCTCGAGAAACTCCTCGAGGAAGGCGCGGTCCGCGATGCGGACTTCGGACCCGACTTCAAACTCGGCTACGTTCAATCCCTTCGTTTTTCCCAAGGCGCCAGACCTCTTTCTTCAACCCTAGTATTTTGCCAGTTCGCGAGCGGCGGCGACAACTTTTTCCGCGTTGGGGAGGAACCTTTCTTCAAGGGGCGGGGAGTAGGGCACGGGGGTGTCCAAGGCGGTGACGCGCGAGATCGGAGCGTCGAGATAACCGAAGGCTTCCTCGCAAACAATGGCGGCGATTTCGCCGGCGATGCCGCCGGTGCGCGTGTCTTCGTGGACGACGAGCAGGCGGTTGGTCTTTTTCACGGAGTTCAGTATGGTCTCGCTATCGAGCGGCAGCAGCGTGCGCAGATCGATGACTTCGGCTTCGATTCCTTCTTTTGCGAGAGTGGCGGCGGCTTCGAGCGCGACGTGCATCATCGCGGCATAACTGACGATGGTCAGGTTCCGGCCCTGGCGGCGGACGATGGCTTTGCCGATTGGCACGGTGTAGTCGCTCGCGGGAACTTCTTCCTTGATGCGGCGATAGAGAAATTTGTGCTCGAAGAAGAGAACGGGGTTGTTGTCGCGAATCGCGGATTTCAGCAGGCCCTTCGCGTCGTAGGCGGTCGAGGGGTAGACGACTTTCAGCCCCGGCGTGTGCACGAAATACATCTCCGGATTCGCGGAATGGAATGGGCCGCCGTGCACGCCGCCGCCGGAGGGCCCGCGCAGAACCATGGGCACCGGCGCTCCGTAGCGATAGTGCGATTTGGCGACCATGTTGGTGACCTGATTGAAGCAGCAGGCGATGAAGTCGATGAACTGCATTTCGGCGACGGGGCGCAAGCCGAGATAGCTCATGCCGCAGGCGGCGCCGACGATGGCGGATCTCGCTGATGGGCGTATCGATGACGCGTTCGTGGCCGAAGCGCGCGAGCAGGCCTTCGGTGGCCTTGAACGCGCCGCCGTACACGCCGATGTCCTCGCCGATGGCGACGACGGCCGGGTCGCGGTCCATTTCTTCGAACAGCGCCTGGCGGATGGCTTCGAGCATGGTGATTTCGGGCATGGTTAGCGATGCCTCCCGCTGGTACCTCGACAAAACCTAACCTCGGCAGAAATCGAGATTGATGGGCCAAAGGTTGCCAAGAATTTATGCCGGGCACAGCATGCTGTGCCCCTACAAAGACAAAAGAGCCGGCGAGACACCGGCGCCACGATGGGCGACATTAGCGCCTCCGCCTTTTGTGGGGCTTGAATTTGTGGGGGCGGTTCTGCGGCTGCGGTGGGCGCTCGGCGGCTTTTTCGCGCTGCTCGAGCTCGACGGAGCGGTGCTTGGGGCCGCGGCCGAAGGGAACGCGCAGCGGCGCCTGCTTGGCGAGGTCCGTTTCAGGAGCGGCTTCCGCAATTTCCGGAGGGGCTGCGGCCGGTGCGCTGCTCGCAGCTGCGCGCGGAACGTGGGCCGGTGCGAGCTTGGGCGCTGTGCCGCTTTTGAACGCGCCGAAGTCGGCGACTTTCCAGATGGCTTGCTCGCTCGACGCGGGCGGCATCACTTCTTTTTTCGGGCGGCGCCATTCGGCTTCGATCGTGTGGCAGCCGTCGCAGTAGACGCCCTGCTCGGCGATTTCCGGCGGCGGCAGCGGCGACTCCTCGGCGAACTTTCTGATCCGCATCGAGTTCGTGCTCGATGCGCGCGTCGATTTCGGATTTTTTCGTCGGCGTCCCAGAGCTTGTGCTCGCGTCAGATAGGCTTCGTAGCGCGCGATCGGGTCCTGCGTCTTCCAGATAGTCGAACATGGCCTTGGGAACGTATTCGGCCGGATCGTGCTGGGCGTGGCCCTTCATGCGCATGGTCTTCACTTCGATCAGCACGGGGCCGCGGCCGGCGCGGCAATCGTCGACCGCGGTCTTTGCTGTCTGCGTACACGGAGACCACGTCGTTGCCGTCCACGATCTTGCTGGCGATGCCGTACGCGGCGGCGCGGTCGGCAAGATTCTTGATCGGGACCTGGTGCGCGACGGGAGTCGAATAGGCCCACTGATTGTTCTCGATGATGAGGACGAAGGGCGCGCGCTGCGTGCGCGGCCAAGATTCAGGCCCTCGTGGAATGACGCCGGTCGAGCTGCCGCCGTCGCCGATCCAGGTCATCGCGACGATGTTCTGGCCGAGATAGCGGCCGGCCATGGCCACGCCGGTCATCACCGGAATCAGATCGCCGAGCATGGAGATGGGAGAGACGACGTGGCGGACTTTCAGGTCGCCGAAGTGGCTGGTGCCGTCCTTGCCTTGCGTGGGCGAGGTGAATTTCGCCATGTGCTGCGTGAAGATGTCGCGGGGCTTGAATCCCTTGACGAGCAGCGCGCCGATGTTGCGGATCATGGGAGCGAGCCAGTCGCGCGGCTCGAGCGCGTAGGAGGTGCCGATCGAGACGGCTTCCTGGCCGAGGCTGGAATAGACGCCGCCGACGATCTTGTTCTGGCGGAAGAGCGTTACGAGGCGGTCCTCGAGGCGGCGGTTGAGCTGCATGAAGTAGTAGAGGTCGAGGAGCTGGTCGTGGGTGAGGTTGTTATGCATCGATCAGAAATTTCCTTTGGATCGGCCCGGCGCTTCCACCCGAGCGCTTTCAGCCTGACGGGTGCTCGCGTCGCCAGGCACTTTCGCCTACCAAGACAAACCAATGCCGGGCTGAAGCCCGGCGCTACATTTGAACCTTTAAACCTTACACCATCGCCGTGGCCGGCGTGTTGCGCAAACCTCGTCTAGCTGCTCGCTGCTGACCTGCTGCACGTCGCAGGCGAAGACCGTGGCGAAGTGGGCGATTAGGCGGCCGCGGACTTCGTCGGTTGCGATGCTGCGGCCGAGGGCGCGGTCGAGAGACGTTACACCTTTTCCGGCGATGCCGCACGGCACGATTAAATCGAAAAAGCTCAAATCGGTCGAGACATTGTACGCGAAGCCGTGCGAAGTGACCCAGCGGCTGAGATGCACGCCGAGGGCGCCAAGTTTCTCTTCGCCGCGCGGCGTGTCGAGCCAGGTGCCGTGTTGGCCCGCGACGCGTTTGGCGGCGAGGCCGAAATCGGCGGTGGCGCGGATCATCAGTTCTTCCAGCTGCGCGACGTACCAGCCGATGTCACGCTGGTGCTGCGTGAGATCGAGGATGGGGTAGCCGACGATCTGGCCGGGGCCGTGATAGGTGATGTCGCCGCCGCGGTCGCTGGGATGAAATTCGACGTTCTTCTGCTCGAGGAGCCTGTCGGAGACGCGGAGGTTGTCGCGCGTTCCGTTGCGGCCCGAGGGTGATGACGTGCGGGTGCTCGCAGAGGAGCAAGACGTCGGGGATGACGCGAGCTTTGCGGGCGGCGACAAGCTGGCGCTGGAGGTCGCAGGCGGGGGCGTAGGAGATCAGCCCTGCGTCCACGAGCCAGCAGATTTTGGTGGCGTGTGGCACGGTTTCTGTGTTCAAGGATCGAGACTACATGCTGCGATAGAGTCAGCGCAATGGAAGGCGCTGTCGCGCTGACTGTTTATGTCGGAGCTGAAGCTCCGACCACCTAAAAACCTGTGCGCCAAACGGAATGGTACTCGTTTTATGGGCCGAAGAGAGATCCTTCGACTGCGTGGCCGGACGTCCGCCGCGACGGACGAAATGCAAAATCCGGCCACTCCGCTCAGGATGACGGCCTGACACCTATCGCTCGCGCGCCGAATGGCATTCGCACAGCCAAGCACTTGCGCCGGGCATCCGCCGCGGCGGATGCTCCTACGAGAAAACCGCGCGCGCCGTCGAAGGCCTAGAAATTAATCGTGAGGCCGCGGACGGCGTTGAAGGCGTCGCCCATCGCTTCCCAGACCGTGGGATGGGCGTGGATGATGGCGGCCATGTCGTCGAGCGTGGCTTCGATGCCCATCGCGGCGACGGGTTCGGCGATGATTTCCGTGGCGAGCGGACCGATGGCGTGCACGCCGAGAATCTCGCCGTATTTCGCTTCGGCGACCACTTTGATGAAGCCTTCGTGCTGGCCAAGGATGGTCGCTTTGCTGTTGCCGAGGAACGGGAACTTACCGGTTTTGACTTCGAAGCCGGCGTCGCGCGCCTGCTTTTCGGTGAGGCCGACGGAGCCGATCTGCGGCTCGCAGTAGGTGGCGGCGGGGCAGCGTTTGCGATCGAACGGCTGGACGTCTTTTCCAGCCATGCGGCCGACGGCGATAATGCCTTCCATCGAGGCGGCGTGCGCGAGTTGGGGAAGGCCGGCAACGATGTCTCCGATGGCGTAGAGGCGCGGCTCGTCGGTTTCCATGTACGCGTTCGTGTGGACGAATCCGCGCTCGATCTTGGCTTTGGTGCGCTCGATGCCGCAATTTTCGGTGAGCGGGCGGCGGCCCACGGCGATCAGGATCTTGTCCGCGGAGATCGACTGGGATTTGCCGGTCTTGTCCGTGAAGGTGACGGTGCCTTTCTTGGCGTCCTTTGCGACGGATTCGACTTTGGCGCTGGTTTCGATGCGGATGCCTTTCTTCTTGAAGGCTTTCTCGAGTTCGGGCGAGATGTCTTCATCCTCGAGAGGCACGATGCGCGGGAGGGCTTCGAGAATGGTGACCTCGGTACCGAAGGTACGGAAAATCGAGGCAAATTCCACGCCGACCGCGCCCGCGCCGACGATCACCAGCGATTTCGGGATGGTGGCGAGCTGTAAAATTTCGCGGTTGCTCAGAATGACGTCGCCGCCGATTTCGACTCCCGGCAGCGTGCGAGCTTCCGAGCCGGTGGCGAGTATCGTGTAGGTCGTTTCGATCTCGGTGGACTGGCCGTCTTTTTCGACCGAGACTTTGCCGGGAGCAACGACGCGTCCCCAGCCGGTGATCGAATCGACTTTGTTCTTCTTGAAGAGCATGCCGATGCCGCCAGCGTGTTTCTTGACGATTTTTTCCTTGCGCTCGACCATGGCGGGCCAGTTGACCTTGACGTCCTTCACTTCGAAGCCGAATTCCTGGGCGCGCTGGAAATGGTCGTAGATGTCGGCATGGTGCAGGAAAACCTTGGTGGGAATGCAGCCGACGTGGAGACAGGTGCCGCCGAGAAACGGATCCTTTTCGACCACGGCGGTCTTCGAGTCCCCACTGGGCGGCGCGGATCGCGGCGACGTAGCCGCCCGGGCCGCTGCCGATGATCACCAGATCATATTTGGCCAAATGATTCCTCCCCGATGAAAACGCTGATTCCGAGCCGGACTGGCGCGGAGGTTTGATTACGATGAGGCAGCTTCATGCGTCTGAAGGAGTGAGTTTAACAGCCGCTGAGTGGACACCGCAACTCCGCCGGGCGGCGCCGATCGGCAGCGGGATGGCGGCGCGTGAGCGGGCATGATATAAGGCGGGAACATTTCGAGCGCATTCAACGTATTTTATCGACACGCGGGCGAATCGGATTAGCGATCGGAGGCTGAAGATGACATCGGACAGTACGCCGGGTATTTCGAGCACGCCGGCGAGCGAGACGGCTCCGGCTGCACCGGCGTCGTCCGGGCCGAACCGGTTTTTCTTCGGGCCCAAGGGGCTGCGCGCCGGATGGCGAATCCTGATTTTTCTCGCGATTTGCGCCGCGCTCTCCGTCGGCACCGGCCGGATCAAGCCTCTGCGACATTTCCTGCAATCGCTGTCGGTGAAGGGCACGATGACGCCTGTCGCGGCGATCGCCAGCGAGGGAATCAGCGCGCTGCTCCTGATTGCGGCGGCGGGGATCATGACGTTCATCGACAAGCGGTCGTTCGCCGATTACGGGCTGCCGATGAGTCAGGCGTTCGGGAAACGATTCTGGCAGGGACTGCCGCTGGGATTCGGGATGCTGAGCCTGTTGCTGGCGGTGATCTGGGTGCTGCACGGGTTTTCGCTCACGGGGCTGGCGGTGAGCGGCGCGACGGCTGTGAAATACGGGCTGCTGTGGGCGGTCGCGTTCTTTTTCGTCGGGGTTTTCGAAGACTTCAGCTTTCGAGGGTATCTGCAGTCCGCGCTGGGGGACGGAATCGGTTTCTGGCCTGCGGCGCTCATCCTGGCGGTGATTTTCGGGGCGCTCCACTTGGGCAATTCGGGTGAGGCGGCATTCGGAGCGGTGATGGCGGCGTCGTTCGGGCTGGTGTCGGCGTTCTCGCTCGCACGGACCGGTAGCCTTTGGATGTCGTTTGCGATGCACCTTTCGTGGGACTGGGGCGAGACGTATTTTTACGGCACGCCGGACAGCGGCATCACAGCGATGGGACATCTGTTCAATGCGTCGTTCCACGGAAGGAATTGGTTGACCGGAGGAACGGTGGGGCCCGAGGGCAGCTGGCTGGTTCTTCCGACGTTGGTGGTTTGGGCGCTGGTGATCCACTTTTTGTTTCCCGCAAAGCAAGCGGCTAAGTAGGTTTCCTCGGCGACTACAAGTGAAGACCTGAACGCTCAACTTGCAACCTTCAGAGGCATGCCGCATCTAAGTTTCGTTGCAGGCCTCGCGCGAGGAGAGCAAGTTTGACAAGGCGCGCGGATGTCTCTAGAATCGGGGGTTTTGGATGGCTCGCGAGTCTCAACTGAAAGCGACAACGATGGATAAAAAGCGTCTGGAATACTACAAGAAGAAATTGCAGACCCGGCGCGAAGAGCTGATGCGCGGAATCGCGCGCACGCAGCAGGAAGGCCGCGAGGCGGACGAGGATCCGACGGTGGATCTCGCCGACAAGGCCGCGAATTCGTACACGAAGGAATTCTTGTTCGGCCAGACGCACAACGACCGCGCGATTTTGCAGCTGGTGGAAGACGCGCTGCAGCGCATCAAGGACAACGCGTTCGGCGAGTGCATTTCCTGCCACGAAGAGCTGCAGCAGAAGCGGATCGAGGCCGTGCCGTGGACGCGTTACTGCATCACCTGCCAGGAAAAGAAGGAAAAAGGCCTGCTGTAAGCTTGCTACTGTAATTCCCCTGCCGTAGTTTCCGCTATTGGTGTGTGTGCCCCGGGTGTGCAAAGTTGGGTAGCGTTGCCCCTGTACCAAGCCAGTTAGCAACGCATCCGTGATCCTGAAAGACGCGCTCGGCGCACTCGCATCGGTCGTGTTTCCCGGCCCGTGCCGGATCTGCGGGCAGGCGCTGACGAACGCCAGCCGCGTGCCGATCTGCCTGGAATGCCTCGATGGCTTCGCGCGGATCGAAGAGCCGATGTGCCGCTGCTGCGGCAGGCCGTTCGTGTTCGAGGCCGTGCCGCCGGCCAGCGAGCCGCTTTGCCGGCTGTGCCGCGTGAAATTCTTCGCGTTCGACCGCGCGCGAAGCTTCGCGATCTACGACGATGCGCTGATCGAAGCGGTGCTGCTCCTGAAATACGACGAAGTGACGCGGCTGGGCGATTGGTTCGCAGCGCGGCTGGCGGAAATGGTCGTGCGCGAGCGGGACGATTGGCGCGCGGACGTGGTGGTTCCGGTGCCGCTGCACCGCGACCGCCAGCGCGAGCGCGGCTACAACCAGGCGGAGCTGATCGCGCGTCCGCTGGCGAAGCGGCTGGGACTGAAGCTCGAACGCTATCTGCTGGCCCGCACCCGCCCGCGCCCGCCTCAATTGGTGCTATCCAGAACGGAACACTGGAAATCGGTACGTGGCGCGTACGCCACTCGGGAGGGCCTCAAGGTTGACAACCTCCGCGTCCTGCTGGTAGATGATGTATTGACGACTGGCGCGACGCTTGATGCGTGCGCCAGGGCGCTCAAGAAAGCGGGCGCCGCCGCGGTTCTGGGTCTTACGGTGGCGCGGGTTCGGTCCGCGGGAATGGTTCCCGGGTCCGTGGCGCGGAGCGCAGGGCGCAGCCAGCGGAAACCAAGCCAGGCCAGGTAGCATCCAAGCCAGTACGTCGATTTGTCTTAGCGGCGCAGAGGCGAAGCGGTGGAGAACCGGCACAAAATCGGCCTACGCCCCCGGCCCAGTATCGGGCTCGGCGGAGCGGCGCGCGATGGTGTGGCGGTTCCCCAGCAAGTGCCAATGTCGGCGCCTTCCTCCAACAGCCGTCCCTCCGTGATGCAAGCTCCCGTGCTGGTCCTGAACGCGACCTTCGAGCCGATCAACGTGACGGCCGTGCGGCGCGCGCTGGTCCTGGTGCTGAAGGGCGTGGCGCAGGCGGAAGAGACCAATCACGCGGAAGTCCATTCGACCTCGAAGGCCGTGCAGGTGCCGTCGGTGATCCGGCTGCTTTCCTACCGGCACATTCCGCAGCAGAGCCGCGCGCTTTCGCGGAAGAATATCTTGCTGCGCGACCGCAACACGTGCCAGTTCTGCGGCGAGGCGCTGCCGGCTTCTGAACTGACGCTCGACCACGTGATGCCGCGATCGCGCGGCGGGCGCTCGTCGTGGGAGAATTTGGTGGCTTCCTGCTACACCTGCAACAACCGCAAGGGCGACCGCACGCCGGAAGAAGCCGGGCTGAAACTGCGGCGGCGTCCGCGTCCGTTCACGCTACATACGTCGCGGCAGTTGATGCGCCTGATCGGGCACCGCGACGAAAAGTGGCGGAAATATCTTTTCTACTAACCCTGGGATCGCCAATCTCCCGATTGGCGTCTTTGGGCCCGCGCTTCGCTAATCTCCGACAACGATTTTCCGTTATGTAGCTCAGGTCCTTAGACTTGAGGCTTTTCAGCCTTCCTTGTTTCTTGCTGCTATTTTTCCGCCTCGAAAAACGTGCAACCTATTCCGGCTTTGCGCGTCTAATTAATCAAACGCTTCTAGGACACACCCCGGGAGGCGAGATCGGTGAAAGCCGGTTCCGCTTCCCTTCCTTTTTTCTGCGCGCTCGAATTGTTCCGAAAACCCAAAACGCTATGTTTATGTGCAACCCGAGAAGTCGATTTCGTTCGGTACGGTTGTGGCTCCAGCGGTTGCTTTGACCTGGTTCGTTGTCATCGACGGCGGCGTGCAATCCGGAGTGCCTCCGTCGTTCGGCACGGCCGCATTTGCACCGATCGTGTAAAGCACATCCCCCGACGCGGGAATCGAGTAGGAAATCTTTCCCGCGGCGAAGACGCCCACGCTCGGATTGCTGGCGGGTTCGATCAGCGTGTACTGGGCGCAATTCGAATTTGCTGGCAAGCCCCCGGGACACGTCGTATTGGACTGCACGGAGACGAGCGGCGTCGAAGCGCCCTCAGCCGGAATCACCACAAGAACCGGCGCCCCGTTCACCATAACCGATTGCAACGCAGATACGGATACATCCACGGACGCCGCAGCCGATCCGGTTGTCGCCGTGACAAATCCCTGAAAGGTCGCGGGACTCGTTGACGTGCCGCCCGTTTCGGGATTCAAGGGAATCGCACCGAGGTTGGTGCCGCCGGGCACGTTTGCGGCGATCGTCGCGTTGTAAGCAACGCCTGCACCATTGATGGCCACGACGACCACATCAAACGTCGCACCCGCCGGCAGCGGGCAAAAGTTGAAGTTGCCGGAACTGTCCGCGGCCGCTTGCCTGAAGATAACGTCCGTTCCCGCAACGTTCTGCTCCAGCGCGACCAACACGGTCCCGCCCACGACGGGCATTGTGGTCGTCGCGTCTACTACCCGACCGCTGATTCCGGTGTTGTTCGTGCTTACCTGTCCTGCTGTGAGCACAGGCTTCAAGCGGAACGTTCCATTGCCCTCCTGAAGCAACGACGCGCACGTATTGAAATCGATGTTGAGGTCCACGGACTGTCCCACGCTGACCGTGATGGGGCCACCGACCACTTGGCCCGGAGATATCTTCAACCCCGTGTTCGCCTGACTGGAAAGATCGATTTCGTGGACGCTGCCGTCATGGAGCACGACGCAATTAAAGCCGTTGTTTCCGCAGGCATTCGTCGCGGGTACGGGGCCTCCGCCTCCGTCATTTGCCACCAGCAGCAATCGGATTTGTTGATAATTCCCCACGGGAAGGCTCGTGTTCGATCCCAGTGTCGCCAGCAGGCATGCGTTGGTGCCTGCGCCGAAAAGGTCAATCTGCATCGGCGCGGTATTCAGCTGGGGAACCAGTTCCTGCCAGCCCGGCATGCTATCAGTGGCGGACGCACTCGTGTGGGCCTGAACCGAGCGGATCGAGACATAGACATGATCGATATTTCCGTTGGGGAATGCACAGCTCGGCGGATCGGTGAGGTGCACGGTGATTGTGCCCGTGCCGTTCGAGGACATCACCGCGACATTCCCGCCACAACTCACAAATGCAAACGTGATCCCGACCACAGCAACGACACCGCAAAACATGAGAATGAATGGCTGAATCTTCGAGCCACGAAATAGGAAGGTGGACATGGTTATCCTCGCTTTGCTGAATAAGGCTGTGGGGACGAACGCCAGGCTGGGGAGACAGCGTAGCCACCAAGAAATATAGGAAGATGCCTCGAGAAGATCAAGGGAAACACAAGCGCGCGCGATAGCGAGGTGTCTCCGAGTTCGCTTTTCTTTCTTTACGGCGTCGGCAATCGCCGTAGCAACGATCTCTAATTTCGATAAGTCTGACTACCGGTTCTTTGGCCCAGGCTTTCGGCGCTTCCGCGCCGGCGAACGGGGCGCCGCGCTGCGGGTCACAAACTTGTAGGCCATGCCGAGCAAGTCCCGCAGCACTTCAGGACTGACACGAGATAGGCGAACCAGCACGGAGGGGTAGCCGACGTAGTGCTCCGTCACATAGTAAACATCGGGGGCCGCGGCGAGCAGCTCGGCGCGGTCGTCGAAATCCACCTTCACGACAAGCGAGCCGGGTTCGGCCGAGCGATGGGTCGGCACACACGCCAGGAGCTTTCCATGCGCCTTCAGCGCCAGTTTCCCGTACGCCGTGCCGTCCTCTACGCCGGGCAACGCGAGTCCGATCTTGCGCACCGTGTCGAAGTTGATTCTGCTTCCGCGCATTAATCAGTTCAATTCTTCAATCGGACCGCATATGTGATTCCCAGTTCCTTTGTGCGTGCTCTGGTCATGGCCTCAATGCAGGCAAGATATGCGGGGTTGGCTCCAGTTGCGCCTCCATACAAGGCTCGCTCAGCCGAACAGTTCGCGTCCCGATACCGAATCCATAGTCTCTGAGTTTCGACGAGGCGATTAGCGTCTTCGCTGTCGAATTTCATCCGTCGAAGGTGCTGGTATACGGAATTCAATCTCGCATCAGCGGTGTCTTTTGCCTTTGAGAGACAACTTACGAGGTCACTTGTAACCACAATGTTGGCACATGGGGAGTCTGGCTCATTCATGTGTTGGGCGTGGCACGGGGCGGCCGCCAACAGAAACAACAGTAAAGGCAATATGGAAGCGCGTAACTGGAGGGCGAGTTTTTGGCTCATGGCCCGAATCTTAGCACGACGGATTTCACTGAGAAGCTGGTGCGCCGCCCCCGCCCCTTTGCTGGCGGAAGACGACTTTCAGGCCGCGGCGCCAGGTTTCGGCGAGGCCGATGCGCGTGACCTGGATTTCCGGCGACAAATATCTCAGGATCGTTTCCGCGCTGGAATGAAACCGCAGCGCGGGCGCGACCAACCAGACGAGCGGCGGTTTCGGATCCAGCTCCTTCCCGGTGAAATACCCGTAACGCTCGAAATCTCCGTCGCGCTGATGACGGCGCACGCGCAGCCAGTAGTCGACAGCCTGCATCGGCAGCTGCATGTCCTCGGAAGCTTTCAGTTCGATCACGACGAGGCGCCCGCGGCGCGTCACGCCGAGAAGATCGATCACGCCGCGCACGCCCGCGCCGAGCGCCGGGAGCTGCGAATAGAGATAGCCGGGATCGAGCTGCGCGTCGATGCGCGTGGGATCCTGAATCGCCAGAGTTTCCATCCATCGCTCGGGCGCCGCGCGATAGAGCGGATGATTCGTCTCCATGGCGAGGCTATTGCGATGGAGATCGAGGCGGCGGACCAGCCGGTCGAGCGCGGGCTCCATATTGGAAGTGAGGCGGGCGCGCGAATCGCCCAGGCCGAACAAAATTCCTTCGCGCGACCAGCGCGCAAATTCCAACCCACGGAAGCAGATGGAGACTTCGTCGTTCACGGAGACGAACCGGAGCCCGATGTCGTCGCCCGCGGGCGACAGATGCAGCGCGAGCGGATGGACGCGCGCGATGGCTTCGCGCGCTTCGGCGAGCGTGGATTCGACTTCGCGCCGCGGAGTGAGCCAGCTTTCGACATTCCCTTCGTTCGAGGCGGCGATTTTCTGAACCCGATCGCCATCGTCCCGGAATTCGAAGACCTCGACGCGGCCCGCCGAAGATAGCGCGGCCGATCGCTCGAGCAGCGTGCGGCTGAAGCCCCCGGGGACAAACAAGCGCAACCCTTCCACCGCGCGGCTCTGCGCGCGCGAGCGAGTCCAATCCAGCCACAAGATTCCAACCGTCAGGATGCCTTCGACCGCGGCGGCACTTTCGCCGGGCGCGATCGCCATCACCGCCCACTCGCGCGAGCCTTCGTGCATGCGCCCACGCACGTAGACGCCGGAAAGCGAGTGCTCCAGGTCGGGTGAGGCGGTGAGCGGATCGATGACCGCGTCGGGAAATTGCTCGGCGAGGACCCGGCGCAGGCGTGTGCGAAATTGCTCGCGCGTGATCCGCGCGGCGGCGCGCGGCGAATCGGTGCGCAGAAATTCCAGCTTGCCAGGTTTCGTGCGGCCGAAGCGGCGAACTTCGAGCACGATGCGGTCGTCGGTTTGCTCGCGCACGCGCAAGATGCGCCGCGTCAGATTGCTGTCAGCGGACCAGAGATGTACGAGGGGATTCTTGCTGTCGCAGCGGAGTTCGCAGTGCAGCGTGGCGAGTTCCGCAAGCCATTCGCCGTCCTCGCGGACTTCCGTGCTGCCGGATGCCGCCATCGCGACCAAAGCGCGGTCGAGCTCGGCCCAATCGTTCATAGACAAACCGCCAAATCGTTTAGAAAACAGCTTAGAAACAGTGGCCGCCGGCTACTGCCCGCTTACTGAAGGATCAGGCCGGTGATGCGGATAGAAGGATACTGCTGATCCCACGTTGTGGGAAGGCCCTGGTCGATCGCGAGGTTGAATTCGCGCTGCTCGGCGACTTTCAGCGGCGCATCGCTGCGACGGATCGGCCGCAGCGTGTCCTTCAGGATGACCTGCTTGAACTGGTCGTGGAATTCGACGAGCACTTCGATCGCGGTGACGGGGCGCGGGCCGTCGTTGGAGACGATTCCCGCGACATACGTGAAGTGCTGATTCATCAGATTGTCCGATTGCGAAAGCCGCAGATCCTGAAAATGAATTTGCGGCGCATAGGCCTGCTCGGCGGCTCCGAAGGGAAGCGGCGCATCGACGGCTTGTTGAGGCGTCTTAATGAAATGGGTAAGCAGAATCACGATGCCGGCGACGATCGCGATCACCACGGCGCCGGCGACAAACGCCGCCGGGAAACCGCTTCGTTCCGCGTGCTCGATTCTCTCTTCCGGTTCCACGATTTTCCTCAGCGGCCAAACGACAGGCGCAAGATCAGCGGCTCGGGCAGCCCCGCAGCCATCATGCGCTGCTGCACGTCCTGCACATCGTACGGGACGCGCCAGAACTCGACGGTCTGATTATCGAGATCGGCGATCGCAAATCCCGCGCGCGTGTCTCCATCGCGAGGCTGGCCGATCGAGCCGGGATTCAACAAATAGGATGTGCCGCGCGCGATCTGGATAGTCGAGCTTTCATTCGGCAACTGAGGCCTGGTGTGCAGCGTGCCCACGTCGTGGCCGCGCAGCGTGAAGCCGCCCTGAATATGCGTGTGGCCGAAGAAGACGACCTGAGTCGGCGCGTCGATCAAGCCATCGGCGGCCTGCTCGGGGCCGAACACGTATTCGTCCTCGTCGTAAACTGCGCCGTGGACCATGGAGAACGTGCCGGCCTTCAGCGGGCCCTTCGGCAAATTTCCGAGGTACTCGAGATTTCCGGGGGAAATGCGCTCGCGCGTCCAGAGCACGGCGGCGTGCGCGACGGGATTGAACTCCTCGGGATTCGTGAGGCCGGTGACGGCTTTGTCGTGATTGCCGCGGATGGTGACGGCGTCGATCTCGCGCACGCGTTCGATCGCCTCATTGGGATCGGGGCCGTAGCCGACCAGATCGCCGAGGCAGACAGCCTTATCCCACTTGCCCTTCGCCGCTTCCAGCACGGTGTCGAAGGCCGTCATGTTCGCGTGAATGTCGCTAAGAATCAGATACTTCAAGCCCAAACTCTCCCCCACGGCAAGAGACACATAATAGACGAACACGCGCCCGGTTGCACGACGAGTGCGCAACGCGCGCTTTGGAATTTCTCGGTGGAAGCGCGGGACTTTAGTCCCGCGAAAACGGTCCCTCCGTTTAGGCGGGCTTTACAGTTTGCGGAAAAAGGGCGCTTTTTAGGGGGTCGGAGCTTCAGCTCCGACATAAAGGGCTTGCACTCAATGCGCTTCAGCGCCCGAGGACACTCTTCACTGCCTTTTTCCGCAGCCTGTTTGGCCCTGGTTACGCCGCCTGTTCTCTGCACAGTAAATCTCACCGGATCAGCATCGCGTCGCCGTAGCTGTAAAACCGGTAGCCGGCTTCGACCGCGTGCCGGTAGGCGCGCAAGACGTGCTCGCGTCCCGCAAATGCCGCCACCATCGCCAGCAGGCTCGATTGCGGCAAATGAAAATTCGTCAGCAATTGATTTACGATGCGAAAAATCTTGCCCGGGTAAAGAAAAAGTTGCGCCTCGGCTTTTCCGGCGGCGACGATCTGCGGGCGCCCGGCGTTTTTCTCCGCGGCGTCCTCGAGCGCGCGGACGACCGTGGTTCCCACGGCGAGCACGGGGCGATTCGCGCGGCGAGCCTGCTCGATGGCCTGCGCCGCCGCTTCGGGAATTTCGTACGCCTCGGCGTGAATCTTGTGATCTTCCAGGCGCTCGGTGCGCACCGGCTCGAACGTGCCGAGGCCGACGTCGAGCGTGATCTCCGCAATTTCGATTCCGCGCGCGCGCAGACGATCCAGAATCGCGGGCGTGAAATGCAATCCCGCGGTGGGCGCCGCCACGGCGCTTCCTTGCCGCGCGAAAACCGTCTGGTAGCGCTCGCGATCGGCCGGCTCGTCTTCGCGCTTGATGTAGGGCGGCAGCGGGATGTGGCCGAGGCGGGCGAGGGTTTCGGCAAAGCCGTCCTTCGCTGTGAAGCGCAGCACGCGCAGACCAAATTCACCGCGGCCTTCGACGCGCGCTTCGAGTTCGCCTTCGCCGAAAATGATTCGCTCGCCGACCGGCACTTTGCGCCCGGGCCGCACCAGCGTCTCCCAGCAATCAGGTCCCGTCTGCCGCACCAGAAGCACTTCGATCGGAGCCTGCAGAAATTCGCGGCGCGCGGGATTATTCTCGCCGGGTTCCTGGGCGTGGATTCCCACGCGGTGGCCGAAAAGGCGCGCCGGCAGCACGCGCGTGTTGTTGACCACAATCAGCTCGTCGCCGCGCAGCAGGTCCGGAAACTCGCGGAAAGTGCGGTCGTCCCACTTGCCGGTGGCGCGGTCGAGCAGCAGCAGCCGCGAAGCGTCGCGCTCGGGAAGCGGGCGCTGCGCGATCTGCGCCGCGGGAAGATCGAAGTCGAAATCGCTGACGTTCATTCCCGCCGCCAATCAAATCAGGCGCGCCGCGGAGCGTTCGGCGATGGCGGCCACTTCCTGCACCTCGGCGTGAACGCGGCCGTTGGTGGCCAGCACGTGCGGGCCGCCCAGGCGATACGGGCCGCCGTGCAGGTCTGTGATCCTGCCGCCGGCTTCCTCGACCAGCAGCACGCCGGCCCCCGTGTCCCACGATTTCAACCCGAATTCCCAGAACGCGTCGAACCGCCCGCACGCCACCGAACAAAGATCCATAGCGGCCGCGCCGTCGCGCCGCACTCCATGCGTGCGCAGCGTAAATTCCCAGTAGTAATTCATGTTGGCGCTGCGCTTGCGCTGGTGCGTGGGAAATCCGGTGGCCACCAGGCTCACGGCAAGCTTGTCGACGGCCGAAACCTGGATGGGCTTGCCGTTGAGAAATGCGCCCTCGCCGCGCGCCGCGGTGAACATTTCGTCGGTCACGGGATTGAACACCACGCCGGCGATGGGCACGCCATCCTGCGCGAGCCCGATCGACACCGCGAAGCACGGATACCCGTGCGCGAAATTCGTGGTGCCGTCGAGCGGGTCCACGTGCCAGCAGAATTTCGCGTTCGCGCCTTCGGTCCCGCCGCCTTCTTCGGCCACGATCGCATGCTCGGGATAGCGTTCGCGGATCCACGAAACGATCAGCTCCTCCGAGCGGCGGTCCGATTCGGTGACGATATCGACTTCGCCCTTGTACGAGATTTCCTTCGGGCGGTCGAATTCCGCGCGGAGAATCGCTCCGGCTTCGCGTGCGGTTTCGATGGCAAAATCCAAATATTCGCTCATGGAATTTCGAATGCGCGGCGCGCCCTGGTCAGGAACTCGTCAGGGAATCGTCAGTTTGCCGCGCCCGCCGTGTAATATTCCTTTCGATAGCGCACATTGTACCCGCCCTTCACCTCGAGCTGGATGTGGCGGTTGCTCGCGGGCGGCGGCGCGGGCCGCGGATAATACGCCACCAAATACTGCGTGCGCAGCTCGCGGTCGATCTGATCGAAGATGTCGCCCATCTGGCTCAAGTCGTCGAGCGTGAACATGTCGCCGCCCATGCCGTCCGTGATGGTGATCAGCGCGTGCTCTCCGGCCGTGTTGCGGCCGCCTTCGCTTTTCACCGGGCGGATGAGAACAGTGTAAAGCAGCGCGCCCGATTTCACGCCCGCGCGCCGCGACTGGTCGAATTTCGAGACGCTGGTCGTCTCGCCGCCGTCGGTCACCAGCACGATCGCGCGGCGGCGGTCCGCCGGCCGCCCGCGCAGCGCGCCCGACCCCAGCACGATCGCGTCGTAGATCGACGTGCCCGCGCCCGGCGCGATCTGCCGCACCGCCGACTGCAGCTTCGGCACGTCACTCGAGAAATCCGCCAGCCGCGTCACGCTCTCGGCAAATTCGAAAACGCTCAGCGTGTCGCCGGGGCGCACCACCTGGCGGATGAAGTGCGCCGCCGCCTCCGTCTCGAATTTCAGGTCCTTCCACGTGCTGATGCTGGAATCGACCATCAGCGCCAGGTCGAGCGGCCGGTTGGTGTCGGCCTCGAAATGCTCGATCTGCTGCGGCACGCCCTCTTCGGCGATCTGGAACGCGTCCTCGGTCAGGTCCGGCACCGGGCGGTTGCTCGTGTCCGTCACGCTGGCCAGGATCGTCACGAGATCGGTCTGCGACCGGATCGCGCCTCCGCTGCGCTGCTGCGGTTCCGCGCCGGATGGCGCGTTGGACAACGCCCCTGAAGGGAACGCAAGGCACGCGGCGGCCGCGATCATTACCGCCAGAAGTGCCGCGCGCGCTGCCCGTGCCTCACAGCTTGCAGAAAAAGTGCGCCTTTTAGGGGGTCGGAGCTTCAGCTCCGACATAAAGGCCCTGCACTCAATGCGCTTTAGCGCATGAGGACACTCTCCATTGCCTTTTCCCGTGGCCTGTTTAGCCATTAAGAACTAGATTCGCCCGGGCCGGAAATGGCTTCCTGCGAGGGCTTTTCGCCATCGGCCCAGACGGCGCCGCCGGCGAAATATTCCTTCTTCCAGATGGGGACGGCGCGCTTAAGCGTGTCGATGGCGTAGCGGCAGGCGTCGAACGCGGCGCCGCGGTGCGCGGCGCTCACGGCGATCCACACGCTGGTCTCGCCGATCTCCAGCCGGCCGAGCCGGTGTACGATGGCGATGCGATGGATCGCGAATTTCTCGCGCATTTCGGCGCCGATCTCGCGCATCTTCGCGTAGGCCATCGGCTCGTAGGCTTCGTATTCGAGGTAGAGCGTCTTGCCGCCCTTGAAATTGTTGCGCACGAAGCCGTCGAAGACCACCAGCGCGCCGTCTTCAGGCGCCTTCAGCGATTCCAGCAGCTCGCGCGTCTGGATCGGTGTGCGCACCAGCTGGAAGACGTCGCCCCCCGGTGCAATCAACTGACCGGCGGTTTGTTGCCCGCCCCCTTGTCCGCCACTGACGGGCGGAAGGAACGCGACTTCGTCGCCGCTCGCCAGCGGCGCGCGCCAGCCGGAATATTCCTGGTTCACCGAAGCGGCGATCGACGGGCGAAACTCGGCCAGCTTGGGAAACCGCCGCCCGTAGCGCTCGAAAAGGTCCTCGACGCGAGCGCCTTCGGAAAGCTCGGCGTCTTCCTGGGCAACGCCGGTGATGTCCTTCAATTGGCCGAAGAAAAGGACGCGAACGCGCATTCCCCATTCTATCGCGAGGTCGCTGCTCTTGCCTATGTAGCGGCCGTCTATAAGGGCGTCGGCGTTGTCAATACACACGTGTGGTTCTGATCAGGGACTGGGAATTTGCCCGGTCCGGTTCTTTCTTTTTTCTCGCCAGAAATCTTTTGCTTTTGCATCAGCCGACCAAGGCTCGCTTTTTCAATCGTGCGATGGAACGATTGGTTCCATCAGCCATCTATTCGGTCTTTCCACCAGGATTGTTTTCAAACTCCCCGGCTTCCCGAGGAGGCAGGGCGCTCATTCACCTTCGCGATGGACTCATCTCCATCAGGCCGCTACCCGAGCTACCCCGCATGCGAACCAGCCGCGCCATCAGCTCTCCGTAATTGGCCTGCGTGCGCAGCATCCAGTACAACCTCACCGCCAGGCGGCGTGCCACGGCCACCTTGGCAATCTGACTCCCGCGACGGAACTTCAATCGCTGATACACCCGCCGCAGTTCCGGATCCAACCGTGCCGCCGTCTGTCCGGCTTCGACCAGCAACCAGCGCGTCGTCGAGCTGCCCTGCTTGCTGATCGGCCCGCCCCGCACACGATCGGCCGAGCGCTGTGTGCGCGGGTCCAGCCCCAGATAACTGCTCACCTGACGGCCCCGCGGAAAACGATCGACCGTCCCCAGCGTCAGCACGAAGGCCAGCGAAGTCACCGGTCCCACGCCGGGATGCGTCATCAGTCGAACCGCCTGGCCGTGAGCCCCCGCTTGCTCCTGGACCGCGCGATCCAGTTCCGCAATCGGCTTCTCCCACTGGTCCAGCATCGCCAGCAGCTCTTGGCGCCGCCGCGCCGCCCACGGCCCCAACGGCAACGCTTCCAGTTCCTGACGCCCTGCCTTGCTCCACAGCTTCTTCTTCCGGCAAAGCCCCTGGCCCATGGCCATCGCGTGCAGCTGGTTCATCACCTTCGTTCTCATCTGCACCAGCTTCACGCGATGCAACACCAGTTGCCGCAAGTCCCGCTCGGCCGGCGTTGGCATCCAGATTCGTGGAAACCGATCCTGTGCCAGCAAATCCAGAATGTGCACCGCGTCCCGCTTGTCGGTCTTCTGCTTGCGCACCACGGAGGCGCGAATCTTGGCCGCATCGCCGACCCATAATTCGTGCCCCAGTTCCGCCAGCATCCGCTCGAACCACTGCGTGTACCCGGTCGCTTCGATCCCCACGCGAATCGGCTTCGGCAACTGCTCGTAAAACCTCCTTGCCTCGCCGTTCTCGTGCTGCAACTGCCGCTCGACCAACTCTCCCGTCGCGGTGTCCAGCATCGCGATCTGCTGCTGGCGCGTGTGAAAATCGCATCCTATAATCTTCATCGCTCGGCTCCTTCCCTCCGAGCCTTGGTCGTCTAGCAGCGCCAAGTCTACTCGCTCGAAGGAGCCGACGCCCTTATCCAATCACCTTTCAGGCGGGCTGCTTTTCTCTGTAGCGCCGGCGTCCCGCCGGCTCCTGGGGTTGCAGGTTTGAATGTAGCGCCGCGGACTTTAGCGCGGCAGCCGTTGCCTCGCCGCAGGCGAATCTGTCCTCAAAGCGCCTTGCCCCTGGCTGCCCGGCCCTTCAGAAGAAATGTCTTCGGGTATTTCCCCTCGCCGCAAATCTTGAACGAGCCGAAATCCTTGTACCACTCCCCGTCTGGAGCCTCGGGTTCCGACTCCCTCCAGAGTTTCAGGCGATAGAGGTCTTCAGCGGTGATTCGGCGTTGTTGCAGGCGGTCGAACAGGTGCTCTCGAAGGGCCGGTGGAAGACGGTGGAAGAGTCGTCCACTGGATTTTCGGCATTACTCACCGAACGTCATCCGCGCCAGTTCCTTCTTGATTCGTTGGCGCTCGGTCCGGTCCCCGGATTCGGAGAGGCGATTGGCCAGCGCGAAAAATCGCTCTTTCTCGGATTCCCTCGATTCGAGACCGGCCTCGATCAGGTCCACGATGACGCGGTTGGCGCTGGCCTTGCGCGTTTCGGCGATCCTCCGCACGCGTTTGGCGATCGGCGCCGGCAGCGACACGCTCTGCCGAACGTTCTTTTCGCTCTTTGGCATAGCTCTATCTTACATCACCTTGCACCGACATGCACCAAACGCAGCCCTGCTCCCTCACGTACACGCATGGCGCATTCCAACGCGAGGCTGCGAGAACAAGAACCGGGGGCGGCGCCACCGGCATCCGCGCGGATCATGATCTTGGCTATGGCTTTACCCAATAATACAATACGCATGAAACAATGGATTTGGGACATGCGGGATTCATGGCCATGATCCACCCCGACTGGCTATCAATTAAGACGACGCTAGCGGCAACCTGGGGTGCGATCGGACCACTCACAGGAGTTCTCGTAGGTGCATGGCTAGCGCACTCGTGGGATCGCAAAAGATGGGTGAACGACAACCGAAAGGACGAATGCCGCGAACTTCTCACATCAATGACAGCGGTTGCGGATTTAGCGCTCGAAGCATATTCGAAAAAAGGTACGCAAGACTTCAAATCCGCGATGGCCATTGCGTGGGAAGAAGAAAGAAGATGCATGCGAATTCTTCAGGATCGAATTTTCATTGCCGATCGGCTCCAAACAACTCAGGTTAGAAGACTTTGGCAAACTGTTACGACCGATTATCTACAGGACGGTGACGCCCAGAAATTCGGTCAACGCCTTGACGAGTTAAAAGCGATCATCGTTGATATTGCGCTGAACGGGTAACGGAATGACCCCCTCAAGTCTCGCGGGTGCCCCGCGCCCGCTTTTGTCAGCGTGGGGCTTTTCGGCCTGTTTTAGTTCTTGACAACATGTTGGTAATGTGGTTAACATGAAATGTATTTTCGGCGTCATTGGAGAAGCAATATGTATGTAGCTGTCCAAAGGATCGCCGCAACACCCTCCGCACTACATCCTCGTGCCAACACCCCCCGAAAGAGAGTACTCCATGTCCGCCCAAGCCCTCCCCACGAGTCACCAGTCACGAGCCTGCCGCGCCGAAACCTCCGGCGAAGGCAGGTTCTACTCGACAACCACGCTGAATAGAAACGTCCGTAACACACTGAAAACAAACGATCGGTGCACATTCTACTCGACAATAAATCGGGGGGTCTCCGAACTCAAGTCCGCCGTTTTCCAGCCTCCCGCTTCCAGCATCGAGCCTCTGCAGGTCGACACAAGGTGCCACTTGCGCGCGCCGTATCTCGCTCAAAACACGCGGCCTGCCCAAATCAGGTCGACACAAAGATTCGAGGCGGTTCTGCCCTTAGTGGCACAGACACTCCTGCCTGCACTGAGGCCTGCCGCTGGCGGGTCGAACGTGTCTGTGCTCCTACGAGATCAGCGCTACAACACGCAACCGCAAGCTCGAACGAACCCGCACGAATTGAATCGCACGACTTCACCTCGCCGAAGCGAGCCAACGAACCGACACACCATGCAAAGTAAATTCCGGTCTATCTCGCTGAAAACAAACGAAAGCGACCCAAACAAAGTGACACACAAAATCGGGTCGTTCTTTCGGGCTTGCACTTGCTCGTGGTTGGGCCGCAGTCGCTGTCCAGCCGGGAAGATTCCTGACACTTCAGACCGGGGACATCCCTGACACTTTTTCCTCGGATGCGTCGAGGGGAAGGGATGCAAGGGAAGGGGAAGCTTCCCCTTCCCTTGCCCCAGCCCCGGAGAAATCCTTTCCTTTGAACTGCGGCACGATCACCCGTGCGTGGCTGTCGAAGCACGCAATCGGGAATCTCGTAAAGTAAACGGTATAGAACCGATCGTCCAGCGGCAACAAGCCGATCGGCTCCTCCGTCAGCGCCTCGCTCAAAAACACGTGCTCGCCCTTCCAGCGAAACTGGCCCCGCTCCGCCACGCGCCGCACCTGGAAGGCGCTGCCATACTCCGGCTCGGGAACGCGCGCCGGATAGGATCGTCCCGACCGCCGGTACACCGAACCCGGTGTTTGCTGCCCCAGCGCTTCATGGGGCCGCTCCTCGTTGTATTCGCGGCGAAAGCGGTCGAAGGCCCGCTGCTGTGCCCGTGGGTCGGCCGCTGGCGGCGAAGCCGTTTCCTGTTTCAGCGTGCGATGCATCCGCTCGTGCCGCCCGTTCTGTTCCGGATGTCCGGCGGCGATCCGCTCCGGCACGATCCCCAGCTTCATCCACCACACCGCCAGCCGTGACAATCCAGCGATCGCCCGCGATGCAAACGGCGCACCGTTATCGGTGCGAATCGCTTGGGGCAGACCGCACTCGCGAAACGCCGCCTCGAAGATCGCTCGCACCTGCTCCGTGTTGGTCTTTTCCACCTGCTGGCAACGCAACAGGTAACGGCTGCACGCGTCGCTGATCGTCAACGGATCCACCCGCTTCCCGTCTTGCGTTTCAAACCAGCCTTTGAAATCGGCGCACCACACCCGGTTGGGCGCGTCGGCCGAGGCAAACGGTTCGGTGTAAGGCGGCGTCCGTCGCCGCTTCTTGCGCGGCACCACCAGCCCCTCCCGCGCCACCATCGCGCCGATCGTGCTCGCCGCCGGCCACGCTCTGTTGGGAGCTTCCCGCTCCAACACCCGTTTCAGTTTCCGCGGCCCCCAGCTCATGTGCGCACGCCGCAGCTCCAACACCGCTTCCTCAACCCGCTTCGACGTCTGGTTCGGGTGACGCTGGGGCGCCCGACCTCGGTCTCGTAGCGCCTCCAGCCCTCCCTGCTCGTATCGCCGCAGCCAATAGTAGCCGGTCTCCCGCGCGATGTCGTAGATCGCACATAAGTCCGTCATCGTATGCAGACCACGCTCATACTCCAAAACGAACCGCATCCTCTCGTCCACCACACTGCTCGCTTTCCAGGGCATGTCTTGCTTCTACACGCCCCGCTAACTCGCAGTGTCAGGAATCTCCCCGGTCCAATCTGTCAGGAATGTCCCCGGTCTGTACCTCGCACGAGCACAGACAGGAGTGTCTGTGCCACTGTTTTCGTTGCGCCACCACCGTCGCCTATGTACAATGCTCGCCATCAGTTCTTTGCAGAGGGGTGTTTTACAACCTATGAAGACCCTCATTGTAATCCTCGCGTAGTCCGGCGCGGTCCGTCCGCGACCGGACGGGTCGATTTCCCGAAATTTCAGATTCAATTCACGTTTTTTAGCAGCGTCGTTCTGTATTCGCGCGTGCGAGTGCGAATTTGACGCAGAAAGCTACGGACAGTCATGGAAGCGCAGGTGGTGGTGACAGAGGCGCAACAACCGAGCTTGTGGGCGTCGATTCGCGAAGCGGTGCGCGGATCGCATCAGGATTTCACCGCGGGCGGCCTGAATCGCGCGATCTTGCTCCTGGCGATTCCCATGGTGCTGGAGATGGTGCTCGAGTCGCTGTTCGCGGTGGTGGACGTATTCTGGGTCGGGCACATCGGCGCGAACGCGGTGGCGACGGTGGGGCTGACCGAGTCGCTGCTGCTGCTGGTGTTCGCCGTGGGCATGGGGCTGAGCCTTTCGACCACGGCGATGGTGGCGCGGCGCATCGGCGAAAAAGATCCGGAAGACGCGGCCGTCGCGGGCGTGCAGGCGATCATCCTGGGGCTGGCAATTTCGGTGCTGATGGGTTTGCCGGCGCTGATTTACGCTCCGAACCTGCTGCAACTGATGGGCGCGTCGCCGGAAATCGTCGCGACGGGAAGCGGCTACGCGCGCATCGCGCTGGGAGGCAGCGGCGTGGTGCTGCTGCTGTTCCTGAACAACGCGATTTTCCGCGGGGCGGGCGACGCGGCCATTGCCATGCGGCTGCTGTGGGTTTCGAACATCATCAATTTGATTCTCGATCCGTGCCTGATTTTCGGCTGGGGGCCGTTTCCGCGGATGGGCGTGACGGGCGCGGCGCTGGCGACGTTTACCGGGCGCGGCATCGGCGTGCTGTATCAGTTCTACCGGCTCTGGCGCGGCACGGAGCGCATTCGCGTGCTGCGGCGGCAGATTCGGCTGAACCTCACGGTGATCTGGCGGCTGCTTCGCGTGTCGATCATGGGCATCATCCAGTTCATGATCGCGCAGACGAGCTGGATCGGACTGGTGCGCATCGTCAGCACGTTCGGCGCGGACGCGCTGGCGGGATACACGATTGCAATTCGCATAGTGATTTTCGCGATTCTGCCGTCGTGGGGGTTGAGCAACGCCGCGGCCACGCTGGTGGGGCAGAACCTCGGCGCAAAGCAGCCCGAGCGCGCGGAGACGTCCGTCTGGCGCACGGGCCTGTACAACATGATTTTTCTCGGCGGCGTGGGGGTTGGATTTCTTTTCTTTGCGCCGCAGGTGGTGCACATCTTCACGCGCGATCCGGACGTGGTGCCGCTGGCGGTGTCGTGCCTGCGCATCGTGAGCACCGGGAACATCGGCTACGCCTACGCGATGGTGATGCTCCAGGCGTTCAACGGCGCGGGGGACACGATTACGCCGACGATCGTGAACTTCTTCGGCTACTGGCTGTTCGAAATTCCGCTGGCGTGGTGGATGGCGATTCGCGAGGGGATGCACTCGAGCGGCGTCTACTGGTCGATTGTGGTGGCGGAGGCGGCGATTGCCGTGGCGAGTATCATTCTGTTCCGGCAGGGGAAGTGGAAGCAGCGGATGATTTGAGGCTATTGCCCGGCGGCGGATTGCGCGAGGCGCGTGATTTCGTCGAGCTTCGCGGCGGCGCGCGCGTAGGCTGCTGCGAGAGAATCGGCCTCGCGCTTCAGCGTGGCCGAGTCGTTGCGGTCGAGCGATTCGGTGATGCCCGGCAGCGCGACCGCCGCATAGCCCGTGTAGGTTCCGGGCGCGTAGAGGACGTGCTTGAACCAGGGCCGGCCGACGAGTCCGTCGGGCGCGAGAAACGCCTGCTCGACCGCCGCGAGCGCGTGATTGATCTGGGCCGCTTTCCCGGGATCGAGCGGCGCGCTGGAGATACCTTGCAGCGCGTGCGAAGCGTTCGCGGCCGAAACCGAGAGCTTCGCGATGGCATCGAGCGGGACTTCGAGAGCCTGTTCGTCCTCTTCGCGCGTGGCGCGGCGGATGCGGTCGGTGGTCAGATGCTCGAGCTCGAGCGCGTAGGCGCGAAAATCGAAGGGCAGAATGTCGGCTTCGTCGAGACGCAGCGCAATGGTTCCCATGATGCGCGCGAGCGCGGCGTGGTACTCGAACTTGGGATCGCCGAAATGTTTCATCCAATAGAAGTCGTCGTAAGCCGAGTGATAGACGCCGTAGGGGCCGTTGAATCCCACGTCGATCGACGGAATTCCCGCATGATCGAAGAACGCGGAGTAATCCGAGCCTGAACCGATCGCATCGACTGGCGCTTCTCCCGAGGTGTCCATGACGGCCTGTTGTCGCGCGGTTCCCGGGACGTCAGCTTTCACGGCCAGGCCGTGTTCGTGCCAGGCGTCGTAGACGGTGTGGCCGGTGCGGGGATCTTCGACTTCGCGCGTGGCGTCGCGGATGAGACCTTTCAGCGACGGCGTGGCGCCGGAGCCGAAGTTGGGTCCGGTCACGCCGACGTCGGTGTTGACGTATGCGACGGCCTTTGCCTGGAGCTCGGCGAGATTCGCCTCCACCCATTCCGTCGAGCCGATGAGACCCGGCTCTTCGCCGTCCCACTGGCAGATCACGATGGTGCGGCGCGGCTTCCAGCCTCCGCGGACGAGTTCGCCGAGCGCGCGGGCGGTTTCGAGAATGGAAGCTGTGCCGCTGCCGGGATCGGCTGCGCCGTAAACCCACGCGTCGTGATGATTGCCCAGCACGACCCATTCGCCGTCGGATGCGCCGCGGAGTTTGGCGATCACGTTGTAGAGGGGGCGCTGCTGGTAATCCATCACCAGCTTCATGTGAACTTCTGCGTCGCCCGGGCCGTAGCGATAGGTCACCGGAAGCCCGCCCTGCCAATCCGCGGGAACCGGCTCGCCGCCAAGATTGCCGAGAATCACGGCGGCGTCCTGCGCGTTGATGGGCATCGTTGGGATGCGCGGCAGACTCGCGGCGTCGGCGGGCGCGAGGCGCTTTGCATTCGCCGTGGCTGCGACGCCCGGAGTGAGCGGGTCGCCGGGATAAACTTGCGTGTAAATGATCGAGCCGCGCTGGATGCCGCTCATCGGGCGCCACGGACCATTGGGGAATGTGTCGCCCTGCGCGGCGCCATCGTCCTTGGGATCGGAGTAAAGAATCAGCGCCGCGGCTTTGTGCTCCTCGGCGAGCTTCGCTTTGACGCCGCGATATCCTTTGCCATAGCGCGCGAGAACAATCCTGCCTTCGACGTTCACGCCGGCCGAGGCGAGCGCGCGGTAGTCGTCCGCCATGCCGTAGTTCACGTAAACGACGGGCGCGGTGACCTCTCCCGAGGGCGAGTAGCGGTTGAAGGCGGGGACGATGCGCTTGTCCGAGGTGTCCTTGTCGATGTCGACGGGATGCTTCGGGGGTGGCGAGTTTCGTTTGGGTGGGCTTCGTCAGCTCCAGCGTGATCTCGCGCGGAAGCGGGAGCCAGGCGTTGTAGGTGACGATTTCGGCGTCGAATCCGAAGCTGCGGTATTGGTCGCGCAGCCATTCGGCCACGCGGCGGCTTGCTTCCGTTCCGGCCAGATGAGGCTCGCTGGTGAGATGGCGGAGATTGCTTTCGGCGCGGGCCGGATCGGGAATGGCGCGCAGCTTCTGCTTCGAGCTGGCGTTCGGCAGCGACGCGAGCGGGCGCGAAACCCGTGATGCCGGCGGAATCCTGCGCACTGCCCGCAACGCCGACGAGAAACAAAATCGCCGCGCCACACGCGACAGCGGCGATTGGGAGATTCGACAGGCGAAATTTTCGTTTCAGCATCCCGCCTATCTTAGTGAAGCAGAGGCGAAGTGCAAGGACGGAGTGCCGTGGATTTTCGATACTAGCTTTTCAGCGGGACCAGCGCGCGGACGTGGGTAGGGTAGCGCCGGCTCAGCCGAACGGCTTGACGCGGCGAAGCCCGAGCCATACGGTAGAGGCAATGGAACACATGGGGGAATGCCGCGGGTTAGCGCGGGCGACACGATGAAAGTTCTGATTTCGGGCGCGTCGGGATTGACGGGCAAGGCGCTCGTGAGCGCGCTGCGGGCGCAGGAGCACTCTGTCACGCGGCTGGTGCGGCCGGGCGGTGCGCTGTCCGAGGGAGATGTCGCCTGGAACCCGCTGGCCGCGACGATTGACCTGGCCGGGATGGAAGGCGTGGACGCAGTGGTGCATTTGAGCGGCGCCGGCATCTCCGATGGCCGCTGGACGCCCGCGCGAAAGGCGCTGCTTCGCAGCAGCCGGATCGACACGACGCGCGTATTGGTGGATGCTCTTGCGGGTTTGCGGAAGAAGCCGCGCGTGCTCGTATGCGCGTCGGCGATCGGCTACTACGGCGACCGCGGCGACGAACTCCTGAAGGAGTCGAGCGCGAACGGCACGGATTTTGTGGCGCTGCTCGTGCGCGATTGGGAGGCCGAGGCGGTTCGCGCGGAATTGAGCGGCATCCGCGTGGTGCGGCTTCGTCTGGGCGTAGTTCTTTCGGGCGAAGGGGGCGCGCTGCCTCTCATGCTGCTGCCATTCAAGTTCGGCGCGGGAGGGCGGCTGGGCAGCGGCGAGCAATGGATGTCGTGGATCGCGCTGGAAGACGCGGTCGGCATCATTTGCGCGGCGATCGCCGAGGAAAAATTCGCCGGGGCGCTGAATGTGGTCGCGCCGAATCCGTTGCGCAATTCCGAATTCACGCGGATCGCGGCCGCGGTAATGCATCGCTCCGCGTTTTTTGCCGCGCCGGCGTTCGCATTGCGTCTCGGGCTCGGTGAAATGGCGGATGCGCTGCTGCTCGCGAGCCAGCGCGTGGCGCCGGAGCGGCTGGTGAAACTAGGATACCGATTTCGCCTCCCTGAATTTGAGCCGGCGCTGCGAGCGATTCTTCATCGCACGGAATAGCGCCGTTCCGAATTGATCTGGGCGCGTTCCGTTGTGGGACACTCGCGGGAGCGTGAACCATTTCGTCCGCGACGCAGAAGCGGTGCTGACCTGGAATTCCTATCGCCGGCTCCACTGTAAACACCTGAAGCCGCTCAATTTGTAGGTGACTGGTTGAATTTCGCCTTTGCGCGGCCCTTGGCGAAGCGATGTTCCCGCTGTGCGCCGCAGTGGCGCATCCCGTGCGTATGAAGGCGCGCGAACGAAAATGTTTTGCGCGCGCCAACTCCGTCCATCGACGTTAAACAACGCGGTGCTGTTCTTCCTGCTGGCCGCAATTTGCGTGCAGGTCAGCTGCGCAAACTCGTCGGGCGGATCGGCTGGGGGACAAAGCGTCACGGTAACGGTCACGCCGACGAGCGCCGACGTGTTTCTGGGCGCGACGCAGCAGTTTCAGTCCATCGTTACCGGAAGCGCGGACACGACAGTGACGTGGGAAGTGAATGGCGCTGCGGGCGGCACGGCGGCGGCCGGAGCAATTACAGCTTCGGGTCTTTACACGGCGCCCGCGGTGATGCCGTCGCCGGGGAGCGTGACGGTAATCGCGGTCAGCCAGGCGAACACGCAAGACAGCGGCTCGGCGAGCGTCAACTTGAAGGACGGGATCACGATTTCGGTGGCGCCTAATCCGGTGAACGTTCCCACCGGAGGCGCGCAAGTCTTCACCGCGACCGTAACCGACAGCGGCGGTCCGGCAAGTGGCCTTAATTGGAGCGTGAACGGAATCGCAGGCGGAAATTCAACGGTAGGCACGATTGTGTCGACGGGCACAACGACGGCGCTTTACACGGCGCCGCCCGCACCGCCGCCGCTGGCGACGGTAATCGTGACAGCCACGAGCGCGGCGGACAGCTCGAAATCCGGAAGCGCGAGCGCGACGATCGTGTGCTCGGCGACGGATTCGATTTCGCCGTCGCCGATGAGCGTGGGCCTTGGCGGCTCGCAGGCGTTTACGGCGTCGCTGTGCGTGCCGTCCGGTTCGGCGCTGGTGTGGGACGTGAACGGAGTCGCGGGCGGAAATTCGGCTGTGGGAACGATTGCGGTGAGCGGCGCGAGCACTGCGACCTATACCGCTCCGACGGACTTACCCGGCACGAACCCGGTGACGATTCACGCGGCCGTCAGCCCGCAGCCGGCGGGCGGACCGGAGACAGCTTCGGCGATCGTAACGATCACGAGCGGCGTCACCGTTGTCGTCGCGCCACCGACTGCGTCACTGGGCACCGGACAGCGCGCTTCGTTTTCGGCGAACGTAACGAACACGGCGGACACAGCCGTGACGTGGGCCGTCGCGGGCATTCCGAACGGCAGTGCAACCGTAGGCCAGATCTGCGTCGCAGGTTCGAATCCGTGCGTCGCGCCCGCGGGGCCGAGCTCGAGCGGCGTGGATTATCTCGCGCCCGCGACGGTACCCGCTGGGAATCCGGTGACGCTCACGGCGAGGAGCCACGCCGATGGATCGAAGAGCGGCGCGGCGATGATTACGATCACCAGCGCGGCGGGTCCCGTTGCGGTGACGGTCACGCCGCCGTACGCGTTTGTCCCGCCTTCGGCCGGTTCGTCGAGCACGATGCAGTTCTTCGCCGCGGTGGCTAACAGCAGCAACACGAATGTGAATTGGGCGGTGGCGAGCGCCGTGCCCGGCCAGGGATGCGGGGGATCCGCATGCGGATCGGTGGATTCGAGCGGGCTCTTTTCCGCGCCGACGCTGGCTCCGTCGCCGAACGCGATCTCGGTGATCGCGACGAGCCAGGCCGATCCGACGAAATCGGCATACGCCACGATCGCGATCGCGAGCGGGCCGGCGATCGAGAAGATACTGCCTTCCAGCGTGATGGCCGGAGCCGTGCAGGCATTTCCGCTTGAAGTCGAGGGCGTTAATTTTGTCGCGGGCAGCGGCAGCGGCGCGTCGGCGATTTGCGTGAACGGCGTGGCGCGCAGCACCACGTGTTCGTCCGTGACGGCGTGTGCAACCTCGCTGAATCCCGTCGACGTGCAGTCGGCGGGCACGCTCACGATTCAAGTGCAAAATCCGGGGAATCCGGCGGCGCTATCGAATCCGGTGCCGTTCGTGATCGTGCCGTTCGATATTTCGAAGAACACGATCGCGCTCTCCGCGGGGCAGCCTGCCGCGACAAGCAACAACATCGTGGTCGTTGAGCCCACCACGGCCGCGGCGTCCTCGCCGATCAATGTGAACTTCATCGGTCTGCTCAGTGGCGGAAACACGTGCGGGGCGCAAGGCTCGCCGCTGGCCGTTGCGCGCCCGGCGTCGGGCACGACGACCGTGAGCATTTGCGCGCAGGGTGATGGCCTCGATCCGACGTTCACGTATGCGTTCACCGGCCCGGGCGGCGCATCGGGAAGCAGCGACATCGGCGTGACGGCGTCCGCGGTCGCAGGCCTTTTCCCCGGGATGATCGAACTCGATCTGCAGATCGCGAGCACGACGCTGCCGGGCGTCCGCTCGCTCTTCATCACGACGCTGAACAACGATCGCGCCGTCGCCACAGGAATGCTGGAGGTGCAATGACAAGCCGAACGCGAGCCTCGACGCTTTCATTTTGCGCGGTCGCGATGCTGCTGGCCGCAAGCGGCGCAGCGAAGGCCACGACTTTATTGCGCATGTCGCTGGCGCAAATGTCGCGCACGGCGGGGGCGATCGTGCGCGCGCGTTGCGTGGGAAATACGACCGGATGGGACGCCGGCGAGATCTGGACGTTCACGTCATTCGAAGTGGAAGAAGCGTGGCGCGGCGCTCCGGCCGCGCAGATTACGGTGCGGCTTCTCGGCGGCCGCGTCGGGAATTTGACGTCGAGCGTCTCGGGCGTGCCGCGGTTTCGGCCCGGCGAGGACGTGGTGCTGTTTCTCGAGCCGACTCCGCGCGGCGACTATTCCATCGTGAGCTGGCAGCAGGGAACATTCCGCATTCGCAGCGGCGGAGCGCCGGCATTCGAAAACGTCACGCAGGATACCGCCGCGTTTTCCACATTCGATCCGGGCACGCGCAGGTTCGAAGCGGAGGGAATCCGACACATGCCGATGGAAGATTTTCGCGCGCGGGTCTACGCCGCGATGCGCGCGGAAAGCGGGAGAAATCCGTGAGGCGCGCGCTCGCGATTGTCGCCGCAAATCTGCTCTTGCTCACGCCACTCGGCGCGCCATCGGCCGAAGCCTACCTGATGGACACGACGGCGCCGCAGGCGGGCGGATGCCCGGCGTTCGACCGCTGGAATCTTTCGCTCGCGGCGCCGCTCAACCGCCGCTGGAGCACGTCGCTGCCGTTCGCCCCCGCGACGCTTGTGACCGCAGCCGCGCCCGCTTCGCCGGCGCAACTGACGGAAATCGAGCAGGCCGTCGCGGATTCGTTCGGAGTGTGGTCGGGCGTGACCGGCACCACGTTTAACGCCGCCGATCATCCCGGTATGCTCGCGCCGCTGGGGCGGGTGAGCGCCGCGAATTCCTGCACGAACGACGCGGAAAGCAACGCGGACGGCCTCAACACGATCTGTTTCAACCAGCCGAGCCTGGGATTTTCAAGCGGCGTGCTCGCTTTTACGCGGGTGATCACCGCCAACGCTCCGGGAGCTTCCGTCGGCGCAAGCGGTCCGGCGGTCTTTGCGGGCCAAATCCTCGACGCGGACACGCTTTTCCGCAACGATGGCCAGGCGACATTCGCCACTCCGGCGGCGCTCGCCACCTCGCCCGGCGCGTACGATCTGGAATCGTTGCTCGCGCACGAGCTCGGCCACTGGTTTGGCTTCGATCATTCGGCTGTGTGGCGCGCGCTAATGTTTCCGTTCGCGCCGCCGCCGGGGCATTTCCTCGGCAGCCGGCCGACGCCGCAGGCGCCCGCTGGCCCGCTGGCGGACGACGATCGCGCGGGAATCCGGCTGCTCTATCCCGATCCGAGCGACGCCGTGAACGTCGGCGCGATCCGCGGGCGCGTCCTGCCGGCGAACCCATTCGCGCTCGCGGCGATTCCCGCGCCCGCCACTGGCGAGGCTGTCACCGGAATTTTCGGCGCGCACGTGGTGGCGGTCGATTCGGATACGGGAGCGGTTGTCGCCGGCACGGTCGGAGGCTGGAGCTGCGCTGCGTCGAATCCGGTGGTGCAATTCGACGGATCGTACGATATCGAGCGGCTGCCTGTGGGGCACAACTACACGATTTACGCCGAGCCGCTCGTGGGCCTCGCGCCCCCGGCCGATTTCGGCGAAGCGCTGAATGATTTGTGCGCGGGTTCGTCGCCGGCATGCGCTACGCCGTCAGTGAATACGAATTTCAATCCGCGCGTTCAGCCGGCGGGCCCGTAGCAGGCTGCGGAAAAAGGCAGTGAAGAGTGTCCTCAGGCGCTGAAGCGCATTGAGTGCAAGCCCTTTATGTCGGAGCTGAAGCTGAAGCTCCGACCCCCTAAAAGGCGCCCTTTTTCCGCAGCCTGCTAGGACAATTCTGTTCCACACGCCTAAAAACGAAAGCGGCTCTCCGGGAGGAATCGGAGAGCCGCTCTGGGTGTTGCGGAGGTAGAGGCGCTCTACTGGTTCGGGTTCATCATCTGCGTGAAGCCGATGGTGTTGATGGAGCGCAGCGTCGGCGTTCGCGGCGGCAGCCATTGCGGCCCATTGCTAAAGGTTGGGTCGAAACTGTAATGGCGGGTGGGCGGGCCATAGACGGTATTGCAGCACTTGTAGATGCCGATGGCCTGCCGGGTGTAATAGAAGCTGACCAGCGATCCCTGGTAATAGAGCCCGGCGCCCCATCCTTCCAGGTACCGCAGGAAGTTGTGCACTCCGCCGTCGGTTCCGTAGTCTCCTGACGAACCTGCGGTCTGCGCGAACGGGATGCCTTTGCCCGCGATGATGGCGACCCGGTAGGTCGTTTGAGTACCCGGACGGCTGCCCGGGTTGTAGGGGGAGATGAACGACCTGACGTCGTTCCAATTGTCCGATAGAAGCGTCACGGCGTCGGCGGCGACCGAGGCGGGCACGTCGGCGTTGGTGAAGGTGGTGGTATTTCCCGGGTTATTGTAATCCCCCTGGATGTAGACAGGGTTCTCCGAGGCAAGCGTCAGTCCGCAGGCCGGATTGGCGGGAGCCGCGCCGAAGCACGCGGCGCCACCCAGATTAAACCCGCCACCGTACTCGAGTTTCAGCGCGCGCCGGAAAAAGAGAGGCGGGTTTTGCCGCGCTTCCTGAGCGTGCGTATAGACATAATTCGGCGATGGAGGCACGGCCGCAGCGGCGCAATTGGGATTCTTGATCAGAGCCGGCGCGTTGGTCAGGATACCTTGGATCCTCTGTTCGATGGGCACGCCAACCAGGCTGTTGAGAGGGGTGATGCCGTACGTTCGCGGCACACCGTCGCCGTCGAAATCCTCGCCCGGCTGGTCGAAAACCAGGTCCGGGCAGCCATAGGTAGGATCGCTCCGATTGACAATGTTGTTGAACCCGAATTCACCCGTCTGGGTGTTTATGCCCGCGGTCGGGTCGACCAGATTGCCGCGCCGATCCGAGAAGTAGACTTCGTAGCCGCCGACGCTGTTTGCGTTAGGACCGGAACCTGGCGTCGGGAGCGAATTCGTAAACCACTTTGCGAGGTTGTTGACGTCCAGCTCGACGTAGTTCATCACGCCCTGCGCCGTGATGTATGGCCGCTGGTTGATGCCGCCACTCTGGTCCGCCGCGTCGTTCTTCATATTGGTAGGCGGCGTATTTCCCGCCGTGCTGTCGCGCGAGATGGCCTCGCGCGTGTCGTAAAGCGCCATCGGCCAGTAGTCGTAGCCGCTCTGCGTTGGGGCGCACGCGTTGTTGGTCGGAGCGTAAGCCGTCGACGGGTTGTCGCGCAGCCGCGCAATCCGGATGATGGCGTAGGGGCTGGGTTCGCCCGCATCGGACGCCACGCCGCAGGTCGCCGACTCGGCGGCAACGGCGGTGCCGGTGTTGGGCAAATAGAGCAGTTGGTTTACTGCCCCGACACCGGTTTGCGGGTAAATGTTTCGCCCCGTCAATCCGTAATTCAGGATTTGCTGGGTGACGTCGGTCGCGGCAGCGGCGCCCGCGGCCACGTATTCAATCTTGATGCAGCCAGTGATAATTGGAGTGTTCTTCGCCTGCCAATAGCCGTCGTTCGGAGTCCCGGCCGAGTAGGCGTTGTAGTTGACGCCTGCGGCAGGGCCCTGGGAAAGCGGCAAAGGAAAGCCGCCCGTGTACCATGGCGCATTGGTCGGCCTGCCCGTGGCGATGGTGTAATTGAACCCGGAAGCTTTGTCATAAGCGAGAGTTGCCAAATCGACCGGCGGCGTGCCCGTTGAAACAGTGTCGAGCAGCATCATCGGAGAGTTGTTGCAAGCACTTGGCTGCCCGGCCGAAAAGCCCGGGCCATAGTCGTCGAGCAGGATTCTGAGGCTGGCCTGAGTGTTGGAGAAGTATCGCTGATTGAACTGCGCAGGATTTGTAGCCTGCTCATTCTGGACCGGCCGATGAATCAGCGCGGCGGGAGTCGCAAGCCCTGCAAGCGCCGTGGACACCAGGTTCAAGGGCGGCACGCCATTCGTCAGCATGCCAAAATATAGCGGAGTTGTGTTGCCCCAAGTGGGTTCGTTCTTGGAGCCGCTGAGCGCCTGGTAAGAGTTCGTGGGTTTCATACTTCCTTCAGTCAGGGCCAGCGCACGCCATTGCGTGTTGGTGCCTGACGCCGGGGGATAATTGGGTGGGTTCGGAGGCAATGGCGACAGAGCTATCGTCACCACTCCACCGTAAGCAGCCGACCCAGTCGCAGTTCCATTTTCCAGGTTGGAGCGGATCACCTGGCCTACCACCGTCACCTTGTCGCGGATGTACAGTGGGCCGGTATCGGCAGCCAACCAGAGATTGCCGTTCGTGTGAATGCGGCCCCCAAAATCGAACGGAGGGCCGTTGAAAAACGCCAGGTCCGTGTTGGAGAAAATTCCGAACTGGAATACCGGAATGGCGACGAGTTGAACCGAGCGCTGGAGCTTTACCTCGGAGCCTTCCACGCTCTGCGCCGCCACGCTGAGCGTGAGCGGCGTGATAAGTCCCGACATTCCCGCGTAGGGACTGGGGGGCCGGATCGTGGCGTTCTGGCTGGCGGGCAGCACAGTACAGACGACCGCCGGGTTGGGACAGCCGATGTTGTAGGTCGAAGCGCCGAGGGCGTTCTGGTACGTGACTCCCGGGATGACCGGCTGACTGGCAACGTTGGTGATCGTTGCGATGTTCGCCGCGGTGATCGAGCCCTGTTGCGCGAAGGTGTTGCCCATGTCCGCGGTCATTTTTTCCATGCCGGATTCGGCGGCGTAGAACGCGGTCTCGCGGTTCTTGTTGTTGCCGCCCAGTCGCTGGTCGGACATGATCATCCACGACATTCCCACCACCAGCGCGGAAACCAGGAAAAGAATCAGCAGAACTGTTATCAGCGCCACTCCACGTTCTCGTTTGGTTCTCACAGCGCGTCTCCTTGTGAAATCTGCCGAAGCAATCGGGTGTCTCATGGCAATGTCGCCGGTGTCGGGAACGCGTTGACGAATGCCATGCTGCGGACGCTCACCTGCGTGCTCAAATTGTTCCGAAAGAATTGCGGCGTTTCAGCGGCCTTGTAGGGATATTCCGAACGCCCCGCGAGCGTCACATTGACGGCGCGAATGTTGAAAGGCGTATCAGGAAGGATCGGCTGCGGCGCGTCCCCCGGGCCCAGAGGATACGTGGCCGCCGGAGCTGTCGAATTCAGCAGATCGTAGCTGAAGGTGAGGTTCTCGATTATGTCCGCCACCGGCTGCGCGGGATACGTCGCCGCCGCCGCGGTGGGGTAGTTCGGATAGTTCACCTGGCGGATCAATTGGGGGCGCGTCGGAAATGTGTTCGAATCCACGTAGTACGTAATCATCCAGACCCGGCTGATGCTCGTGGGTATTCCCGTCACGTTCAGGTTCGCGACCGTGCCGTTCGGCAAGCCCGTTCCGTTCAGCCCGCCTGGATCTCCGGCGGCAAAAAAGATGGTTGGCGGAACGACGTTGGTGACCAGTTCCAGGGCGCTGCCGTTGGTGTTGTGAAACATGATCAAATCGCCCTGTTGAATTGGAACCGGGCCGCCCGGAAGCGTGAAGCATGCAGGCGCCAGAGCTACAGAACTCCCATCGGCAGCCAGGACGCCCGCGCAAACCGGATTGGCGGGCGCTGCTTGGAAGACCGGGTAGTCGCTGAGTTTGGGAGCGGGAACGCCGCCGGGTCCCAGCGCGTTCGACACGAGCGTGTCGTCGACGTACAGAACGGTGATGATGTCGGTCTTCAGGAGTCCATCCTGCACCAGGCCTGTCACGGGATCGACGGTCTTCGCATCTTCACCCAACACCGATCCGGGCGTAATCGGAGGCAGCGTCGTGTAAGCAGCCGGGAAGAAGGCAGCGGCACCGCCCGGTCCGGGCCGGACGATGGCCGAAAGCCCTCCTGCCGTCGTTGGGATTGTGATTCCCGCATTCGGAATTCCCTCCCCCGCTTGGGTCAGGTCCCGCACCAGCATGCGCATTCCCGCACGCAGATTTTGCTGCGTATTCGCTTCCAGCCCTACCGCCGCGGTGACATGCTCGGCTTGTACCAGCGCCTGGATTGCGCCGGCCGTGACGATCAACAGGATGGCCATCGCAACCATCACTTCGAGCAGTGAGAATCCGTTTCTCCGCTTCATGAATTGCTCCTCGCCGCGCTAGTTGAATGCCGAAATGTATGTCGTCAAAACGTAGTTGCGGTTACGAAATCGTCCGCCGTTATAGTTCACCGTGATCGTTATGATCCGCGCGTTCGCGTTGCCTGGAACGGGATTGATGGCGATGGTCCGCGTGAAACTCGAGAGCGGCGTTTGGATGTCATCGGCGGTGCCGAGCTTTCCGTCCGGCCCGGGAAGAGTGATGACTTCGGGAGGCGCCCCAGCATCGTCCACCGATCCCACCAATCCGGTTGGGCTCGGCTGCAGGAGCGGCTGCGGTCCCGAGAGAAACAGGCCGGCCGGGTTCGCCACGGTGTTGTTGGAGATCGCGGCCCAGTTGTTCGGGTTGTTGTATTTTGCCGTAAAGATCGCTTCGGCCGCCTCTTCGGCCTTTTGTTGTGCGATAAAGTCGTATTGCGACGCTTGCATATACGCCAGCGAGTCGCCCAACATCGCTTCGAGGCCTAGAAGTCCTACGACCAGCACTGCGACGGCAATCATTGTTTCCATCAGCGTGAAACCCTGAGCCGAGGGCCGTCTGTTTGCATGAGTCATTTTTCGCGTCTCCCTCAGAATTGGCGCCATCCCGTTCCTGTGCTGGACCAACCGCGAATCCGTCCGGTGGTACCCATGACCGTGACCGCACGAGCCGTCTCGTTGTGCCCCTTATCTCCGATAAAGACCGAGCCGTTCATGGGCAGAAGCGTCGCACCGCTCACAAGCTGCCCGTTGCCATCGAACAGAATTCCGCCTATCGGCCCGTTGGCGACGCCGCCAAAGTAAACCGGACTCGCATTTCCGAAATTGTCAGGCGTATCCGGCAATGGAGCGGGAAACACATAGAACTGCATCGGGAATTGAATTGGAACCGGGCGCTCCGCTACGTCTGCACCAGCTCCCAGGGTTAGCCCGTTGCGCTGGATAATCTGGATCTGACTCTGTGTTTTTCCGTTGACGACCACGACTGGAAACGTGACCTGTACCCAGCGTCGATAGGTGATCGCCTGCTCGCGTGCCGAGCGCAGTTGCTCGACGACCATTTGCATGGCCGAGTTCGCCCGCGCGGACTCCATCGCCGGGCCCATCTCGAATAGGGCCGTCGCGGCGATGACCATGATGATCCCGATCACCACCGCCAGCTCGAGCATCGAAAATCCGCGCTCGCGCTCGCCGCTGCGCTGCGCCGTCCTGTTTACTTCGCTCTTCTTCACGCTCACACCTCGAACCATCGAGCTACCCGCTATCGAGACACTTATCGGCCAGACTAAGTGCATGTGACAGGCCAGCCGCCGATGATCCTAAGGATGTAAGAATGAGTTACTTGGAGGCTATGACGCGAAGTGCTTACGCGTTTGACCGAGGTCGTGGGGTAGAAACGTAACCAACACGAACCCCGCCTACAGGCATTTGATCCGGAGCCGTGGCACAGGAGGCCTTACAACCGAGCACACCGCCGCAGATAATTCTCTGTTCTGCGACCGGCACATCCACTATATAAGGTTCAGCATGGAACGATCTCCGCTATGACCCACCCTGCGGGAAAGGAGAACCGGCGAACTGCGCGAATCGCCGTGTCGAAGGGACTGTGGGTCGCCTGGCAAGCCGGTGGACCGCGCCATGTGTCGCGCGTCCGCGATCTGAGTGCGGGCGGCGTATTTATCCAGACGACCGTCACAGTCGCCATCGGAACCGCTGTCGAGATGTTGTTTGCGCTGCCCGAAGGCGAGACGCGCATCGAAGGGATCGTGCGCTATGCGGACGGCAAGAATGGTCTGGGTGTGGAATTCACCAGCATGGGCAACGCCGATCGCGTGCGCGTCGAGCAGCTTCTGCGCCGCCTGAAACGCTGATCTTGATTCGCGTCGAGCCTAGTGCAGCGCCTTGTTCAGAAACGCGACGGTCCGCGCCCAGGCGTCCGCCGCAGCTTCCGGCCGGTAGCTGTTGGTGTTGGTCGAGTTCTCGAATCCGTGCCCGGCGCCGTCGTATTCCTTCAGATCCACGCGCCGGTTCATGTTCTTCATTGTATTCTCGAAATCCTGCACGTCCGTGGGAGTGATGCCGCGATCTTCCGCGCCGAAGCTGCCGAGAACCGGCGCGTAGATCTGCTGAAGGTCGTTTGGATCGGTGGGGAGCGCGCCGTAGTTCACCACGCACGCCGCGAGGTGCGGCTCATGAATCGCCAGTTGCAGCGAAAATCCTCCGCCCATGCACCAGCCGATCGAGCCGATGTGATTGCGATCCACGTCCTTCCGCGTGGCGAGGTACGCGAACGCCGCTTTCAGGTCGCTCACCGCTCGATCGGCAGGCAACCCGCGCATCAATTCGTGCGCCACCTCGGGATCGGAAGTCACCTGCCCGCGATACAGATCGACGGCCAGCGCGATATAGCCCTGCTCCGCCAGTTTTTGCGTTTGCTCCTTCACCCAGTCCGTCAGCCCCCACCATTCGTGAATCACCACGAGCGCGGGATAGCGTCCCGGCGTCGCCGGTGTGGCCAGAAATCCGCCGACGGTTCCGGTGCCGTTGGGAAATGAGACCGTTTCGGTCTTCGGGGCGTCCGCCCGCACGGTGACGATCGCCGTCAGCAATCCGATCGCAACGATCGCCAGGGCCGCTCGAAACGTGTTCTTCATCGCTGATCCCTCCCGCAATTCGCAGGCTGCAGTCTAGCCCCGCTGGCGCGCGTTCGTCACCTGTTACGATGTTCGCTCCGCCTGCACGGCCGTCCCGTACGCGATTACTTCCGTCACGCCCTGCATTACTTCCGTCGCGTCGTAGCGCATCCCGATCACCGCGTTGCCGCCCCGCTCGATGGCGTGTTCCAGCATCAGATCGAGCGCCTGCTGGCGCGTCTGCTCGCACATGTCCTCGAAGAGCGTGATGTTTCCGCCGACCATCGTTTGCAGCGACGCTCCGAGCGTGCCGAAAATGCTGCGCGACCGCACCGTGACGCCGCGCACCAGCCCCAGGCTCCGCACCACCCGGTAGCCCGGCAGCTCGAACGCCGTCGTCACCATCGCTTGATTCACGCTCACGTTCATCGCCATCGCTCCTCCGTGCTAACGCGCCCGTTTATCGCGCAGATGCCCGCTGCTCCTGCAGCGGCGCTTTCTGCCTCAGCACTTTAATGAATTCGCGCATCCACGCCGGATGATCCGGCCACGCCCGCGCCGAAATCATCTGCCCGTCGATCACCGCTTCCGAATTGACGAACTCCGCTCCCGCCGCCTGCACGTCCGGCGCGAGCTCGGGATATGCGGACGTCCGCTTGCCTTTCAGCACGCCGGCCGCCGCGAGCAGCAGCGCCGCGTGGCAGATTTGCGCCACCGGCTTTTCCTGCTGGAAGAAATGCTGAACGATTCGCCGGCAGTCCGCGTTGTTGCGAATGTATTCGGGCGCGCGCCCGCCAGGAATCACCAGCGCGACGAACTCCTCCGGCCTCACGTCGGCAAACGCGAGGTCCGCATCCCAGCTGTATCCCGGCTTTTCGGTGTACGTGTCGTAGCCCGGCTCGAAATCGTGGACCACGAAATGCAGTTTCTTCTTCGTCGGCGCCGCAATCTTCACGTCGTAGCCCTCTTCGAGCAGCCTCTGGTAGGGATACATCACCTCGAGCGATTCCGCCGCGTCTCCCGTAAGAATCAAAATCTTTGGCTTTGCCATCGTGCGCCTCCTCAGTAAGGCCGAGGCGGCAGAATACCACACCGGGATTCGAGCGGAGGGCTTGCCAGCCTGCGCTACCGTATCCCCCGCCATTTGTGATCTAATCCGCCCAATCGCAGTCCCCACGTTGCGGCAGCGAACAATTGCTTGGGAGGAATCACATGGAAAATACCGGAAAGCTCGGAGCGCTTCGCGTGGCGCTCGTTGTTTTTGGGATCATCTTCATCGTCGGCATCTATCCGCTGACGATCTTGTGGCCGTCGGGATGGGCCTGGCACATGGGCGGCCCGTCGATGTACCTCCAGATGATTTTGGGAATTTACGCGACGCTCGGTGTGTTTCTGCTGCTCGCCGCGCGCAATCCGCTCGCGAATCTCAGCCTGATTTCGTTCACGGTCTGGTCGAGTGTGGTGCACGCTGGCATCATGGCCGCGCAGTCGATCGTCTATCCCGAGCATCGCGGGCATCTGTACGGCGACGTGCCGGCGCTGCTTCTCATCGCTGTCGTCTTGGCCATTCTCACGCCGCGAGCAGCCAAAGCGGCTTCCTAGGAGGACGAATCGAGCTTTTAGCTCACAAGACGAAAACGGCCGGCAGCTTGCGCGCCGGCCGTCTCAGTTTCTGCTTCTACGCGGTGACTTCGTTACCTTCGCCCGCCACCGTGTCCGCCTCCGCCACCGTGGAAACCGCCACCACCGTGACCGCCTCCGCCATGGAAACCGCCGCCACCGTGGAAGCCGCCACCACCATGACCGCCTCCGCCATGAAAACCGCCTCCGCCGTAACCGCCGCCACCGTGGAAATTACCTCCGCCGTGGAATCCGCCCCTGCCTTGGAAGCCTTCTCCGCCGCGGAAGCCACGCCCACCGTGGAAACCTTCTCCACCGCGGAAGCCATGTCCGCCATAGAATCCGCCACGCCCATACCCGCCGCGGTCACCCCAGCCGCCTTGGTGCTCATGGAACTCGCGCCATCCGCGGTCGTCCCAGCCGCGGCCCCAGAATCCTGGGCTCCCGTAGAAGCCCTGGAACCATGGTCCGGCGCCGATAAACGCGCCGCCGTCGAACCACTCAGGCCCGTAGTAGCCATACGGCGCGCATGCATACGGAGCATATGAATAGTATCCGTAGTCGCAGTCCGGAGGACCAACCACCGCCGGCGCTCCGAATCCAAGTCCAACGACCACTCTCTGCGCGTGCGCGAACGAAGCTGCAAAAAGGACCATTCCAAGTACCGCGAAAATCCTTAGATATCTCATTTGAGGATCCCTTCTGGGAGTCACCCGATTCAGCCCAACCGCCTCGCTCTATAGGTGCCTCGTGACTCTCGCCAGTTATGTAATGCAGGGCCGTTGCCAAACCGGCCCAGGACGATGTCGGGATGGATAAGTGTGCTCGGTTCAAATAGATACAAAGATTTTCCCCTCGGAGCTTTACGCAATAGGCCCGCCGCCGTGCGGTGGCTTTCGCGCAGTTTCGGTGGTTTTCAACCATCGCAAAAAACTTTGGTTGACGAACCAAGCACGAGGCCGCACTACGGTCGCTTCACAAAACTCGATCGCCCCGCGGCTCATCACGCTGCCGTCCCACGCAAGCTCGCCCGCGGCTGCTATACTTTCGGCATTCCACGAACAGAGGACATCACCATGCCGGAACTTTCATCCGTTGTCGTATCCACTCTCGGCTCCTATTACGAAGAAGTGCGCGATAAAATCCACGAACTGGTCGCGCCGATCTCGACCGAGCAGCTGTGGACCAAGCCATACCCGTACGGCAACAGCATCGGCCACCTGCTCCTGCATCTCACCGGGAACCTGAACAACTACATCGGCGCGCAAATCGCCAGGACCGGTTACGTCCGCAATCGGCCGCTCGAATTCACCGACGCGACGAAGCACCCGAAAGAACAGGTGCTCGCGAATTTCGACGCCGCGATCGCCATGGTCGTGGCCACAATTCGAAAGCAGTCCGCGGAAGATTGGTCCGCGCCGTATTCCGACCCCACCGAGCCGCGCACCAATACGCGATTTGCCTGCTTTATGCGCATGGCCGCCCACGCCTACCATCACACCGGTCAGATCATCTATCTCGTGAAGGAACTGACGAAATCGGCGGCTTAGGATTCGCTTTCGTAGGGGCATCCGCCGCGGCGGATGCCCGGCGAAAATGCTTGGCTGCGCCTTTGCCCATTTGGGCAATCTGATCCAAGACTTTATGTATCCCCGCGGAATTTGACGCGGCGGGCCTGCTGTCCGAGAGCCATCGGCATCGTGCTCGAAAGTGCTAGAATGTCCCCGTGGAGCCCGACGAGAAAGAAAAGGCCGCGGCGCTGGCTGCCAAAAAGCAGATGACTGCGGCGGTTCTGATCATTGTAGGCTCCTTCGTTTTCGTGTTCATCGCCATCGCGCTGGTGGTGATCATCGGCCACATTAAGCTTTTCTGAGAATTTCTCGGTCCTCGATGCAGCCCTCCCTCGGGTCGCCGATTGCGGCTCGCGGACAACGCCCCAACCATGTAAAATCCCGGTTCGTGATATCCGCGCCGGCAAAGGAGCCAATCCGATGAGCGTGACTACGACGGCAGGGCCATCCTCTTCCACCATCGATGCAATCAAGGAAAAAGCGCGCAGGCTGAGCATCCTCTCCATGATGTCGACCACCGCCGCTGGATCGGGGCATCCGACTTCGTGCATGTCGGCCGCGGAATTGATGGCCGGAATTTTCTTCCATGCCATGAAATTCGATATCAAGAACCCGAACTCGAACGACTCCGACCGCTTCGTACTCTCAAAGGGCCACGCCGCTCCGATTTTGTACGCCGCGCTGGCCGAAGCCGGTGTTTTCCCGCTTTCGCGCGTGATGACGCTGCGCGAATTTTCGAGCGAACTCGAAGGCCATCCCACGCCGCTGATTCCCGGCGTTGATGCGGCCACCGGCTCGCTCGGCCAGGGACTTTCCGTTGCCGCGGGACTTGCGATCGGCGCGCGGCTCGATAAGAGTCCCACGCGCGTCTACGTCCTGCTCGGCGACGGCGAAATGGCCGAGGGACAAATCTGGGAAGCGGCCGAGTTTGCGGGCCACTACAAGCTCGACAATCTCACCGTGATCGCGGACGTGAATGCGCTGGGCCAGAGCGAGCCGACGATGTACCAGCACGACATGGAAACGTATCGCCGCAAGTTCGAATCCGAAGGATTCGCCACCGAAGTGATCGATGGACACGACGTCAGCGCCGTGCTCGCCGCGCTCGACCGCGCCAAGGCGACGAAAGGAAAGCCCCAGGCGATCGTCGCGCGCACCGTGAAAGGCCATGGCGTCAGTTTCTGCGCCGGAAAAGAAAAATGGCACGGCAAGGCGTTCTCGAAAGACGAGCTCGCCACCGCGATCAAGGAAATCGGCGGCGCGCCGGTCACCGTTCCTCCCGATCCGGGCAAGGCCTACACGCGCAAATCGCTGCCGGAGCCGCCGGATTTTCCCGCGTTGCCTCCGCCGGAATACGAAGCCGGCAAGCCCGTGGCCACGCGCGAAGCGTATGGCTTCGCGCTCAAGAGGCTTGGCGCGGTGAATCCGCACGTCGTGGCGATTTCCGGCGACGTGAAGAATTCCACATTCTCGGAACTTTTCGGCAACGCCTACCCCGACCATTTCTTTCAGGGTTACATCGCGGAGCAGAACCTGGTGAGCGTGGCGGTCGGGCTTGCGGCGCGCGGCAAGGTTCCGTTCGCCGATTCGTTCGCGTGCTTCCTTGCGCGCGCCTACGACAACGTGCGCATGGCCGCCATCAGCCGCAGCAACATCAATCTGTGCGGATCGCACTGCGGCGTTTCGATCGGCGAAGACGGCCCGTCGCAAATGGCGTTGGAAGATCTAGCCATTTTCCGCGCGGTCCACAGCTCCACGGTTTTTTATCCCTGCGACGCGATGTCCACCGAACGCATCACCGAGATGATGGCGCGCCGGCCCGGGATCAACTATCTGCGCACTTCGCGCCCGAAAACCGCCATCCTTTACTCGAAGGACGAGAAATTTCCGGTGCCGGGCTTCAAGATTCCCCGCAAGAGCGCGGAAGATCGCGTGACCGTGATCGGCGCGGGCATCACCGTGCACGAAGCGCTGAAAGCCGCGGACGAACTGAAGACGCAGGGCACGCCGATTCGCGTGATCGATCTTTACTGCGTGAAGCCGATTGACGGCAAGGCGCTCGCGTTGGAAATCGCAGGCTCGGGCGGAAGGCTCGTCACCGTGGAGGACCACTGGCCGGAAGGCGGAGTCGGCGAAGCGGTGCTTGGCGCGCTCGCGCAGGCCGGCTCGACGCCCACGAAATATCGCATGCTCGCGGTGCGCAACATGCCGCACTCGGGCAAGCCGGACGAGCTGGTCGACGCGTTCGGAATTTCCGCGAAGCACATCGCCGCGGCCGTCCGCGAAATCGCCTAGAGGTGAAAGCGCGGGCCTTTTTATCCTGAGCAACGCCGAAGGAGAGGCCCGCGAAAAGAAAAGCATTCAAACCATGGCTTCACAGTTTGCGGAAAAAGACGCCTTCTAGGGGGTCGGAGCTTCAGCTCCGACATAAGTCGCCTGCGCTCAATGCCCTTTAGCGCCTGAGGATAGTCTTCATCCGTCTTTTTCCGCAGCCTCTTCAGCCATGGCGGCGCCTGGCATTGGCGCCGCAGTCGAGCAACTCAGTCGGCCGAATCTCTGGACATCCCGAAGAAAAGGAAACAAACGAGTGCCCGAAAAAACGGTGCTGGTCGGCTTGACGCCGGAAGTGGTGGTCGTCGATCCCGGCGACCAGGTCTCCTGGCTGTCGAACGCCGGAAATTTGAAAATCGAATTCGATTCGCAGCGTTGCCCGTTTTCCTCGAATGTCTTCCAGGCGCCGCCCGGCGTCCGCCTCTCGAGCGGCCCGGCGCGCCCCGGCCTGACTCCCGGCTCCTACAAATATCGCCTGATACTCAACGACGTGGTCGTCGGCCACGGCGAAGTCTTGCTCCGCGGGAAGTAGCTACCAAGCCGCGCCTGTCGTCCCCGCGGGTCCTACATGCGCGCAGACTCTCCCGAAAAGTACAGGCAGCACGAGTCAAAAAGTGCCACCTGAACTATTGCTGGCCGAACGGCCAGTAGACCCGCCTTCCGCAATCTGCCAGCCTGTGAACGACGAGAAATTTTCGTCCGGCACTCCGGGCGAGAGCCGCACCGCTCTTTGACAACTGAATATGCAGTTCCGGTGAAAGCGTGGGCCTAAAGGCTCACGCCCCTCCAGTAATTATGGCTTCACAGTTTGCGGAAAAAGGCGCCTTTTAGGGGGTCGGAGCTTTCAGCTCCGACATAAGTCGCCTGCGCTCAATGCGCTTTAGCGCCTGAGGATACTTTTCATCCGCCTTTTTCCGCAGCCTCTTCAGCCATGGGACCTAACGGGGTGCGCCGCCCGCCAATCACAAACAAGGTGACACACCGTGCAAAGTAATTTGCGCCGCAACTCACTGAAAACAAAAGGAAGGGGCGCCCGCAAGGTGACACACTTTTTCGACGCTCCGGCGCAAAACACGAAGCCCTAAAAACGCCAATCGGGAGATTGGCGATCCCGGGGTTAGTCGCCGGCGATGGTGGCGGTGCGGTCGACGGGACGCTCCTGGGCGACCGAGTCAGCCAGGATGCGGCGGACCGGGGCCAGCATCGACGCAGGAACGGGGCGCTCGCGCGGAACGTCGAGTTCGGCGACTTTGCGCGGAAATTCGCGGCGGCGGTCGAGCCCCAGGCCAAATTCCTTCAGCAGGTCCCCGGCGAGATTCGGGTCATCGGTGCGCTCCACGCCCCAGAAGCGGAGACGAGCTTCGTTCTTTTGCAGGAGCTGGAGCGATTCTTCGAGTTTCTTCATCGCGGCGTTGAATGACGAGGCCAGGAAATAGACCGGCAGCATCCAGCCGCTGCGGTGGGCCTGCGCTTCCCGGCCGTTGCCGGGATCCTTGGCCTCTGGCGCGAATACCGCCCGGACGCGGACATTATATTTACCGTTCTGGTTCCGCTCGATGGCGCAGAGATAGCCGTTCGCGTGGGCCGGACTCTTGGTATGCATGGTGTTCCTCGACTTGCCGCTTCCCATAATCACCCCGAACGCCGGCTGGACGGCCGGAATCCGGGCATGGCTGCTCGCCGGAGCGAGGATTTCAAGCCTGCTCGGCTTTGATTTCTTCGTTGGCATAAGAGCGCTCCTCAGGATGGTGCTGCGCGCGTGCTGCCAAGTACTCCTCAGGCAGGGGAGGCATTCGCCCGAGTTTCGCACCCCGCTGGCTTCGGGGTAGGCGCTACGGATGCAAATAGTCTAGCCGAGTGTTAGATGCGGGGCAAGGGGGAGGGGATATTTTGTAAGTCACCTTTTTCCAGTGAGTTGCAGGGGGTGAATTGGGCGGATTGGGAGATTGTGTCGCGCCTACAGCGCTCGGCGGATTTGCGGACGCTGAGCCAAGAAAATTTGCCGGGCGTAGCGGTGCTACGCCCCTACGACCAACGCGACGACCGGCGTACGAGGCGCCAATCGGGAGATTGGCGCTCCCAGGGGCTAGCTGGCGTTGGTGACGCGGTTCATGGTTTCGTTGTTGATGGTGAGTTTGCCTTCCTTCTTGAGGCGGTCGATGAGCTGGGTGTGGAAGGCGTCGAAGGCGGCGTTCTGCTTGGTTTGCAGCAATTGCTGCTGGATGTCGTCGCGCTGCTTGACGAGATCGTCGGGATTCGGGACTTCGTGCGCGACGGTGCGGAAGACGATCCAGTCTTCGCCGGCCTGCGTGGGCGCGCTAACCTGGCCATTGGCCATTTTGAAGGCGGCAGCGACCACTTTCGCTGTGCCAACGTCCGGCACGGAGCCGTTGCGGGCAAAAGAGTCCGAGTTCTTCACGTTCAGGTCGAGCGATTTCGCGGCTTTTGCGAAGTCTTCACCCGACTGGGCGCGCTTGGACAACTCCTGCGCGCGCGAGCTGGCGAGTTCGACCGCCTTTTCCTTCTGGTAATCGGCCAGGACGCGGTCGTGGACTTCGGAGAGCGTGCCCTGATGCGCCGGAAGGTCATCCTTCAAGGTGAGGATCACGAAGCCGCTATCGATCTGGATGGGCTGGCTGAGCTCGCCGGAGTGAAGGCCGAAGAGAACTTGATGCAGCTCGGGCGAATTGCCGAGCGGGAGCATCGGGTCGGTGGCGCCGACGGCGGGTGTTTCGCCGACTTCGAGATTGAATTTCTTGGCGACGTCGTCGATCGCCTGGCGGTCGGACTGGCGCACCGCGGCGGCCATCTGGTCCGAGATATCGTTGGCTTCGGCGGCGACTTTCTGATCGAGGACCGGCTGGAGGATCGAATCCCTGACCTCTTCAAAGGTGCGCGTGCGGGCCGATTCGCGATCGAGGACCTTGATGATGTGAAAGCCGTACTGGGTCTTCACGAGGTCGGGAATTTGGCCCTTGGGCACGCTGAAGGCGGCCTGCTGAAATTGCGGCACGGTCTGCTGGTCGACGATCCAGCCAAGGTCGCCACCCTTGGGCTTGGTGGCATCGTCTTCCGAATACTTCTTGGCGAGATCCTCGAAATTGGCTCCGTGCTTGGCCTGTTTCAGGACGTCTTCGGCCTTTTGGCGGATTTCGGCGGTTTCGGCGTCGGTCTTGCCGACGGTCTTGAAGAGAATGTGCTCGACGTGGGCGCGGTTTTCGACCTTGTATTCGTCGATATGTTGGTTGTAGTAGGCGCGCAAGGTATCGTCGCTGATCTGCGTCGAGGCGCGCAGCTTCGAGAGATCCAGCAGGGCGTAGCGCGCGGAGCGTCGCTCGGGCACTTGGTAGCGCTTGGAATTCTTCGTGAAATAGGCGGAGAGGTCGGCGTCGCTTGGGTGAATCGAAGCGGCAAGATCGGCGGGCTTGATGACGGCGTAGTCGATCTTGACCTTGTCGTTGCGCCACATGAATTCCTGCGCGACTTCCTGCGGGGTGACGGTGATGCCGTCGGTGACCATCTGGTGGAATTTTTCGACGAGCATCTCGTCTTTCAAGAGGCCTTCAAACTCCTCGACCGACATTCCGTATTTCGTCTGCACCTCGGTGGGGTAGCGGTCGCGGAGCCAGGTGCTGCCGGACCAAGCCTCGGGGAGGAGTTCCTTGATGCGCTCGGTCTGCTCTTCAGGAGTGACGCGGATGCCGAGGCGATCGGCTTCAAATTCGAGCGCGCGCTGGAAGATCATCTGATCGAGAACCTGCTTTTGGTAAACGCCGCGCAGCATGGGTGGAACGGCTTGGCTGCGGGTCGCCTGCTGATATTCCTGCTGGAAGTCGACGATGGTGATGTTCTGGTCGCCGACCTTGGCGATGGCGTCGGGAGCGGTCTGGTCGGTGGTGCCGCTCATCAAGCCGGGGATAAGGGTGATCACCATGGTGAAGATGATGACGCCGAGTATGACGGCCATGGTGATCTTGACCCAGCGGTTGCGGTCGAGATCCCGCTGCTGAATGCTTTTCAACATTAGGAGTGCGGCCTTTCGTAGTTAATGTGCAGGGGAATTATAGAGGAGTGCGAGGCGGAAACCCAAATTGAAATGGGGCGGGATGGATTCAGGGCGTCTCATTTAGGGATGGAGCAGCTCCGAAGCAGCCTCCAGCGCGAACAGCGGCAGCAAGCTGCCGCACTCCACATGCGCAAGGTGCCAATCGGGAGATTGGCGATCCCAGGAAAGGCGAAAGACAAAGAGCCGGCGAGACGCCGGGGCTACGTTTAACAGGGGACGATTTTTTCGCGGTGCTGCTTGACGCGGCGGGTGGCATTGCGGGAGTCGACGACCAGTTTGGCGTCACGGACGATGGCGTCGTAGTCGTAGCTGGAGTGGTCGGTGGCGATGAGGACGCAGTCGTAACTCGCGAGGGCTGCAGGGCTGAGATCGACGGAGCGCTTGTTCGAGAAATCGTAGTGGCGCATCTTGAAGAGCGCCGCGAAGTAAGGATCGTTGTAGTCGATGTGCGCGCCGCGAGCGGTAAGCAGTTCGAGCAGCTTGAGAGAGGGCGATTCGCGGAGGTCGTCGACGTCTTTTTTGTAGGAGATCCCGAGCAGCAGGATTTTCGATCCCTTGATGCTTTTCTGGCGGTCGTTGAGCGCGGTGCCGACGGCGTTGACGACGTGGTAGGGCATTTCGGTGTTGATTTCGCCGGCGAGCTCGATGAAGCGGGTGGAGAAGTCGTATTCGCGCGCCTTCCACGACAAATAATACGGATCGACGGGGATGCAGTGGCCGCCGAGGCCGGGGCCGGGATAAAACGGCATGAAGCCGAAGGGCTTCGTGGCGGCGCTATCGATGACTTCCCAAATGTCGAGTCCCATGCGCAGGCAGAGCTGCTTGAGCTCGTTGACCATGGCGATGTTGACGCAGCGGAAGATGTTCTCCATCAGCTTGACCATTTCAGCGGCGCGGGTGGAGGTGACGGGAACGACCTTCGAGACGATCTGCGCGTACATGTTTGCTGCGGCGCGGCCGCTGGCGGGATTGACTCCGCCGACGACTTTGGGAATTTGCGCGAGGCCGTACTGCTTGTTGCCGGGATCTTCGCGTTCGGGCGAGAAGGCGAGATAAAAATCGGTGGAGACTTCCTTGCTGCTCTTGCCCGCGTCGATGGGGCAGCGGAGGCCGCCCTCCTGGAGAATCGGGAGGACGAGTTCTTCGGTGGTGCCGGGATACGTGGTGCTTTCGAGCACGATCAGCTGGTTGCGCTGGAGATGAGGCGCGATGGATTTCGCGGTGTTGACGACGTAGCTGAGGTCGGGCTCGCGGCGCTCGTCGAGGGGAGTGGGAACGCAGATGAGGACGGCATCCATGCCGCGAAGCTTGGTGAAGTCGGTGGTGGCGCAGAATTTTTTCGCCTGCACGTGCTCGCGGATTTTGTCGGCCGGTATGTGCTGGATGTAGGATTGGCCAGCGTTGAGCTTGTCAACTTTGACCTGATCGAGGTCGAAGCCCATGACGCGCTGGCCGACGTCGGCAAAGCGCAGCGCGAGCGGCAGACCTACGTAGCCGCAGCCAATGATTCCGATGTGAATTCCCTTGCCTGCAAAGTATTCCGGCGTGCGTTCGGCTGCCATGCGATGCCTCTCCCTTTTGTCAGTTCGCTTTGTGCTTATGGTCGACAGACTAGCATTTTGATTTAATTGTTCTGTGAGGATTGCGCGAGAAGTTTCTTGATTTCATCGGCTTGCGCGTAATTTGGGTTGATCTTCAGGGTGTATTCAAGCTGCTTTTTTGCCATCGCGGGATTGTTGACCTTCTCGTAGGCCATGCCGAGATGATAGTGGAAGGTGGGATTCTGCGGATTCCCGTTGACCGCTTCCTGAAGCGTGTCGATTGCCGAGTTGTAGACGCCCTGATGATAGTACGCCCAGCCGAGGGTGTCGGCGGCACTGGGAACATTCGGCATTCCTTTGCGGGCGGTTTGCGCGAGCGATAGAGCCACGCTGGTGTCGCCGCCGTGTTCAAGCATCAGGTAGGCGAGATTGTTCGCGGCGACGGCGTAGTCGGGCTGAACCTGCAACGCTTTCTTGTAGAGATCTTCCGCTTGCTGCCAATCGCCGCGGGATTCCATCAGGCTGCCGAGAAGAATGTAGGTCCGCAGGTCGCGCGGGTTCTGCTGGAGTGCGCGCTGATAGTTCGAAATGGCATCGTCGACCGAGCCGTGGGAGGCCTCGGTGCTCGCGAGCAGAAGGAAGGCGTTGACATTATTTTTGTCGAGATCGATGGCCTTCTGAAACGCGGCTTGAGCTTTCGCTGGATCCGAATTGCGCAGCTCGGCTTGGCCGAGAAGGAGGTACAGCATGCTGTTGTCCGGGACGCGGGCGATCTGGTCTTGAATGCGGCGCAGAGCTTGTTCGGGCTGCTTGTGCTCGAGGTCGATATTGACGAGGCCTGTGAGCGCGTCAGTGGCCGCGGGATTGAGGGTGAGAGCCTGGGAATAGGCCTTGGCGGAATCGTCGAAACGCTTTTGCGACATGCGCAAATCGCCCATGCGAACGTAGGCGGCGGAATCTTGCGGGGCAGCGGCGATGGCCTTGTTCAAATCAGCCTCCGCGCCGGCTATATCACCTTTCTCGTGAAGGACGCGCGAGTGGTAGAGATAGCCTTCGGCGGCGTGGGGCTCGAGTCGCATCAGCTGCGCGCTGCTGTCGGCGAGCAAGGGAATGTCGCCTTGCCGAGCGGCGAGAGCGGCAATGGCACGCTCGGGTTCGACCATGTTGGGGCGAAGGCGAGCAGCTTGCGCCCATTCGGTTTGAGCGAGGCCGAAATTGGAAACGCCCGCATAGGCCACGCCGAGATGATAGTGCGCGGCGGCGTTGTCGGGTGCGGCCTTGACGGCTGCTTCGAGAATCGGGACGGCGTCGGCAGCTTTGCCCTGACGAGTTAGGATGTCGCCGCGCATCACCATTGCATCGATGTCTTTCGGAGAGCTTTTCAATATGGAATCATTCAGTTTGGTAGCTTCGTCGAGACGATTCTGGTTGATGAGAATTTCGGTGTAGGTCTTGGTGACGAGGGCGTCGTTAGGATGTTCGGAATGGAGCGATGCGTACTCGGCGGCGGCCTTATCCAATTCTCCTTGGGCCATGTAGTATTCGCCGAGAATGGCGTAGCTGGCGGGGTTGTTTTTCAAAGCGGTTCGCGCGTCACGAAGCGACTGCTCGGCCATGTCCTTGCGGCCTTCGTTCATGTAAAGCCTGGCGAGAGTGGCGCGAGCCAGAGGATCCTGCGGAGCGATCGCGATCGCGGCCTGAAATTGTTTTTCGGCGTCGGCGAAGCGATTTTGGCGCTCGAAGAAATTTCCATAGGCAATAAGCGTGGGACCCGATTTCGGGTCGAGCGCGATCGCCTTCTGGTAATTCTGGTCGGCAGCCGAGAGGTCTTTGTTTCGCTCCTGCAGCTGCGCCATGTAGAGATAGGAGGAGGCGCGCTTCGGATCCATCTGGATGGCTTGGTCAGCTTCTCGAATGGCTGAAGCCAGGTCGCCTTGCGCAGCATCCGTGCCGGACAGCAGTTGCTGGGCGGCGGCGTTTTGTGGATCGTCACGCAGCACGGTTTCTGCGTGCTTACGAGCTTCGGCGGTGTTGCGTCCGGCGAGAAGCAGGTTTCCCAGCTCGACTTGAGCTTTGGCGTTGGACGGGTCGATGTCCACCGTCGCCAGCAGTTCCTGATACGCTCCGCGAAAATTGTTCAGCTTGAGAAAACATTCCGCGAGGCCGAAGTGCGCGTCGGCGAATTTCGGGTCGATCTGAAGGGCGTTTTCGTACTCGATGGCGGCCTCGCGATACTTGCCCTGCTGAAAGTAGGTAGAACCCTTGTCTGCGTAGTTCTTCTTCTGGACCTGAGGGTCTCGCTTGCATCCCGCGAGGGACACTACCGCCAGAAGCAGGAAGAAGCTTCCCAAGAGCCAAGTTCCGCAAGACTTCATCTACCTTCTCCGCCTTTCGCCGACTGCGGCCAACAACGACTGCGTAGACGTAGGATACCCTCTCTTCGGACATGCAATCCAGCGCCCTGTCGGCCATTACGATCCGCAAATATCGCGCCTGTTTACTAAGGCACTGAGGCACAAGCAGTTAGGGCCAGAGGGTTAGATGCGGGTCGCGGGCGTCTGGGCGGCCTCTTGCGGCACGTCTGAGATGAAACTTCTCTGCTCGGTGGAAGTTTCTTTCCACTGTTTGGTTAGTTAAGGGGAATAAGTCCTCAGCTATCGTGTTGCGTAACCATTTTATTTCTAGCACGTAGGTTGTTTTTCGGCGGCGGGGCACAAAAGGCAAGTATTTTGCCTTTTCATGGAAGGTTCGTGGGACTTTTACGCGGCCCCGGGCGGATGCCACAGTGGCAAGGTTCTCCTAGGAAGTCAATCTGAATCAGTAGCTTATGAAGGAGCCAGCTACTCCGGAGGCTTCGATGATCACTGGCCCCCGATGTGCAAAACTGGAGGGGTCGAGGAGCGGGCTGCGCTCGCGAGCCCCCGAGCCCCGGGGTGGGTCATTCCGGTACAGGCTACCCACGAGCAGATACTCTAGTGACGACCATGAATAAGATTGACGGGCTAATGGAGCAGCAGGAGGCCGGCTTTGTGTCTGGGACAAGCCGGGCTATGCAAACGCTCGAGAGCGTGATCGGCGAAATTGCGCCCACGAACATTCCGGTCCTGCTGGTAGGAGAGAGCGGCACAGGCAAGGAGATGTTTGCGAACCGCGTGCACCGGCTATCGGGCGACGGCGGCAAGGCGCTGGCACGAATTCCCTGCGCGGCAATGAATTCGGGGAGATTTTCCGCAGAGTTGGGACTTCACGCGAGCGGCGGGAGCGCAGGGGCGCAGAAGGAATTCGGCACGGTGTTCTTCGACGAGATCAGCGAGCTGGATTCGGCCTGCCAGCGAAGTCTATTGTGCGCGCTGCCGGATGACGAAGACGACGGACGCGATGGATTGCTGAGAGCGCGGGTCGTTTCAACAACGAGCCGGAATCTGGACGAGGAAATGCGCGCTGGACGATTTCGTGGCGAACTATATTACCGGATCAACGGAGTCTGCCTGCGGCTGCCACCGCTGCGCGAACGCAAAGAGGACATCGCGCCGCTGGCGGATTTCTTTTTGACGAAACACGCCGCGAAACTGGGACGAGCGAGGCGGTCGATCAGCCAGCAAACGTTGGATGCCTTCATGGATCATTCGTGGCCGGGGAATATCCGGGAACTCGAGAATGTGGTGAAGAAGATCGTGGCGCTGGGCGACGAGCAATTGGCGATCGCGGAGCTGACGATCGGATCTCCGGCGCCTCGGAAGGCGGAATCGACGACGGCGCGCGGGCATTCGCTGAAAGCCGCGGCGCGTGCCGCTTCGCGCGAAGCCGAGCGTGAATTGATCCTGGAGGCGCTGACGCGCACGAGATGGAACCGGAAGCGCGCGGCGCAGGACCTGCAGATCAGCTACAAGTCGCTGCTGTACAAGCTGAAGCAGATTGGATTCGCCGATTCGAAAGTGAATTCGTGAGATGGGAGAAGCAGATGTTGAATAGAGTGCGAAGTGGACTGGCGATCGCGGTCTTGCTGGCGGTCCTTCCGGTTTGCGCGCAGGACAAGGGCCAGCCGGCTCAGACAGCATCAGCGGATGCGGGCAGTACGGCGCACAAGGCCGCAACGGCGGATCCGAATTACGTGATCGGCGGGCAGGACGTGATCGATATCAGCGTGTGGAAAGAACCGGAGCTGACGCGCACGGTGCCGGTGCGGCCGGACGGAAAGATTTCGTTGCCGCTGCTGAACGACGTGCAGGCCGCAGGACTGACGCCGACGCAACTGGCGGAGCAGATTACGGAGAGCCTGAAGAAATTCGTGACCAATCCGCAAGTGACGGTGATCGTGAGCCAGATCAATAGCCAGCGAATCTACATACTTGGCGAGGTGAACCGCGCGGGCGCGTATCCGCTGCTGCCGAACATGACGATTTTGCAGGGGCTTTCGAGCGCGGGCGGGTTCACGCAGTTCGCGAATCTGAAGAAGATCTACATGTTTCGGATGGAGAACGGGAAACAGGTGAAGTATCCGTTCAACTACAAGGACGTCATCAGCGGAAAATCACCAGACGAGAACGTGATGCTGAAGGCCGGCGACACGATTGTGGTTCCGTAGAGGAAATGATGAAGAGGCTGTTTACATTATTTGCGGCAGCTGCGTGCGTGACGATGCTTGGCGCTGGCGCAGCGCGTGCGCAACAGCAGGGGCAGGATCAAAATCAGCCGCCGGAGAACCAGGGGCAGCAGCAGCCGGCGCCCGATCAGGGTGCGAAGCCGCAGGGGCCGATTCCCGCATATCGTTCGCCACTTGCCGGCGCGGCGGACAACGAAGAAGAAGAGACGACGACGGAGATCACGCCTGACAATAACTCCCTGACGGGTGTGCAGACCTTGGGCCTGGGAATGACGAATGAGCACAGCTACTGGCAGCCATATGCCAATCTCTTCGTATCGGAAGATTCAAATCCCGCCCAGACGACCGGTCCCACGTCGTGGGGCACGTGGACTTCGATATCCGGGGGCGTGGATATTCACAAGATTTCGGAGAGCAACGATCTGGAGTTGAGTTATCTCGGCGGGGGAATGTTTTCGACGGACTCCAGCGTGAGCAACGGCGTGGTGCAGTCGCTGACTTTCTCGGACAAGAAGCTGTTCCACCGCTGGGCGCTTTCGATCATGGACGATTTGAGCTATTTGCCGGAATCGGCGCTCGGTTTCGGCGGACTGGGTACGACGCTGCCCGGTGGTATCGGCGGCGGAACCTTCGGACCGGGGCAATCGCTGCTTGTGGGGCAAGGGCAAAACCTGGGGAATGCGTTCGACGCGGAAGCGGACGTTTTCCTAACAGGACGCACATCGCTCACGTTTGTTGGCGGATATTCGACGCTGAACTACTTTGACAGTGATTTGTTGAATTACGGAACGGCGAATGCGCGGGCCGGATACAATTACGAGATCAGCCGCAAAGACACGATCGGCGTGGATTACACGTTCAGCAACACCAATTACAGCAATTTCCATCAATCGATCATCGATCACATGTTTCAGGTGGCGTACGGGCGGCGCGTGACGGGACGGCTGGCGTTTCAGATTGCGGCGGGGCCCGAGATAGCGACTTTTCAGGTGCCGATTGCAACGGGAACAGGTGGCACGGGCGGTGAAACGAGCAGCCCAACCACGAACGTGTATTGGTCGTTGAACACGAACTTGCTGTATGCGTTGCGCCGCACGGCTTTGTCGCTAGCGTACAACCACGGAGTGGGCGGTGGAGGCGGAGTGCTGGCGGGGTCGGATGGCGATACCGTGACCGGTTCGATCACGCGACAGATGACGCGACTGTTTTCGAGCGGAATCACGGGCGGGTATTCGCGCAACCGGGGACTGGCGGTCCTGAACACGACGAATCCGCTTGGGAGCCAAACATTCGACTACTGGTTCGGCGGCGGGAATTTCTCGTACCCGATAGGCCGCACGCTGGCGCTTTCGTTGACGTACCAGTTTCAGTATCAGACTTCGGGAACGGCTTTTTGCATCGGAACGCCTTGCGCAACAGATCTTTTGCGCAACACGATTTCGGTGGGATTGAGCTGGCGCGATCGACCGCGTCGATTTTAGGTGGAATGACCCCGATGGGGGGCCGGATTACGAAATACGAGATGCTTAGGGAAAAGAGGTTGGGATGACGCAGCGTGAATTGACTCCGGCAGACTATCTGGCAATGCTTCGCAGGCGGTGGCTTATCGTCGCCGTCTTCGCAGTCATCGGTGGGCCGCTCGCGTACGGGGTGTCGCTTCTCCTGCCAAGCCAGTACAAGTCTCAAACGCTGGTGCTGGTGCAGCCTCAGACGGTGCCCGAAGAGATCGTGAAGTCTTTTGACACGACTGGTATCAACGAACGCCTCGCGAGTATGCAGCAACAGATTCTGAGCCGATCGCGCCTGGAACCGATCATTCGCCAGTTCGGATTGTATCCGAAGGACATAAATCGAGTGTCGATCGACGAACTCGTCGGACGGCTACAAAAGTCGATTGAGGTAACGCCGGTGGCTCCGATGGCTGAGACACGGTCGGCGAACCTGCCCGGATTCTTCGTCAATGTCACGCTCGACAGCCCGCGAAGCGCACAGCAGGTATGCACGGCGATCACGTCAATGTTTATCGAGCAAAGCATTTCTGCGGGCGCGACGCATGCGGAAGACACAACGCAATTCCTAGCCCAACAGATGGAGGATGCGAGAACGCTGTTGAACCAGAAGGATGCAGCCCTAGCGGCGTTTGAAGTTCGCTACAGCGGCTCGCTGCCGAGCGATGAGCAAACGAACCTAAACATGCTCACCAATCTGACGTCGCAGCTTGATGCAGCGACGCAAGCGCTGGCGCGCGCCCAACAGGACAAAGGCTTCTCCGAATCTCAGCTGACGCAACAGATAGCAGCCTGGCAAGCAACGCAGAGCGGGCGCAACCCCGACACGCTGGAGCAGCAGCTTGCGGTTTTGCAGACGGAGCTGGCGAGCCTGGAGGCGCGTTATACCGAAGATTATCCGGACGTGATCAAGACGAAGAACGACATCGCCGTCTTGAAACAGAAAATCACCGAGAATAGCGACTCCAAGAGCGCCACCGGAGACAAACCGCAAAGAACGCTCGCGGAGCCCGCTCCCGTAACTCAACTGCGGGCCCAGGTTCACTCGGCTGAACTTGTGATTGCCGAGAAAACGAAAGAGCAGGAGCAGATCAAGCAGCAAATTAAATTGTACCAAGGGCGCGTGCAATCGAGTCCGGTCGTTGAGCAGCAGTACAAGGAATTGACGCGGGGTTATCAAACGGCCCTGGACTCATTCAACGATCTGCAGAAGAAGCAGCAACAATCACAGATGGCGTCGGACCTGGCGCACCAGCAGCAAGGTGAGCAGTTCCACGTGTTGGACCCGGCAAATCTGCCGGACAAGCCTGCCTTCCCGAAAAGGTCCGAGTTTGCTTTGGGTGGGCTGGCTGGGGGATTGGGCCTGGGACTGGGCCTGGCGTTCTTGCTCGAGATGCGGGACACGTCGATGAGGACGGAGCGCGACGTGGAATTCGTGTTGCGGTTGCCGGTGCTGGCGATGGTTCCGGAAATCGCGCCGATGACGGCGAAGGCGTCGAAGCAGGTCGCTGTGACGCTCAATGCGAAATCGGGCCTGGGAATGGGCTCGGGAGCCTAAGTAAAACATGTATCAGCGATTCTTTGGGCTCAAAGAGAGCCCGTTCAACGTTAACCCCGACCCGCGCTATCTGTATCTGACGAGACAGATACAGGAAGCGCTGGCCGGGCTGACTTACGGCATTCAGAACCGCAAGGGGTTCATCCTGCTGACCGGCGAGGTCGGCACGGGCAAGACGACTTTGCTCAACCGCCTGCTCGATTGGCTGCACGGACAGCGGATGGCGACGGCGTACATATTCAATTCGCGGCTGGAAGTGGACCATCTGTTCGACTACATGATGGCGGACTTCGAGATTCCGTGCGAATCCCGGGAAAAGAGCCAGGTGCTGCTACGGCTGAATCAGTGGCTGCTGGAACGGTATCGCGCGGGGAAAACGGCTGTGCTGATCGTGGACGAAGCGCAGAATCTTGCACCCGAAGTACTGGAAGAGATCCGGCTGTTGACGAATCTCGAGACGTCGACGGAAAAACTTCTGCAGATCGTGCTGACTGGACAACCGGAGCTTGAAGAAAAATTAAAGATGCCCTCGCTGCGGCAACTGCGGCAGCGAATTACGTTGCGATGCCATACTGCGCCGCTGACGCTCGAAGAGACATTTGGATACATCGCCGAGCGATTGAGGATTGCCGGCGCAAGCGGGGAACCGATTTTTTCGAAGGAAGCGATACAGACCGTGCACATGTATTCGCACGGGATTCCGCGCGTCGTGAACCTGCTTTGCGAGCATTCGATGATCAATGCGTATGTGGACAGCCTGCGGCCGGTTCCGGCGCACATGGTCGAAGAAGTGGCGCGCGAATTCCAGCTCGATGAGATCGCGCCGGTTGCGGGGGCACTGCCTTCGAGCAGCGCGCAACAATCCGCCAATACGCAGGCGCTGCTCGAAAATCTGGATGAACTGCTGGGGCGATTGCGCCAGGTAAACGTCGTGCCTACGCGTGAGAGGAAATCATGAGCCGGATTCACGAAGCGCTGAAGAAAGCCGAACAAGAACGCGCGAACGTCCAAGGTTCGACAACGGAGGTTGCCGCGTTTCCGGCGGAAGCTTCGCCCGCTGCTCTGCCCGCGACGGAGGCGTGGGCCAGTCGAGCCGCGGAGATTCCAACAGAAGCGGGTGCGTCAGCGGGCGCAGCGGCGGGTTATCGAGGCGACTTCTTGCGATTCGATGATCTGCGGGCGCGCTGCGCGCATCCGACGTGGCATTTGGATCCGAATGTGAATGTGTTTTTCAATCCTAACTTGAGCGTCCACGGCGCCGAACAGTTTCGAACGTTGCGCTCGCGCCTCTATCAGCTGCGAGCGAACCAGCCGCTGCGGACGCTGCTGGTGACGAGCGCGGTACCGGGTGAAGGTAAGACGTTTGTGACTTCGAATCTGGCGCAAGCGATCGTTCGCCAGCCCGACCGGAGAGCGCTGATCATCGATGCGGATCTGCGATGCGCGCGCTTGCATCTGCCGCTCGGCGCGCCGACGTCACCCGGCTTGACGGACTATTTGCGGGGTGAAGCCGATGAGATGGCTGTGATCCAGCACGGACAGGAGGGCAACCTCTGTTTCATCGCCGGCGGAAATGAAGTCACCGACCCGAGCGAGCTGCTTTCGAACGGACGATTGAAGAGGCTGCTCGACCGCCTGACTCCGGTGTTCGACTGGGTGATTCTGGATTCGCCCCCGTGCGTGCCGGTTGCGGATGCGATCATCCTTGCGAGTCTGTGTGACGGGGTGTTGCTGGTCGTGCGCGCCGGGTCGACACCATCGGAAGCCGCGGAGCGAGCGCGCCAGGAACTACAAGGCAAGAACGTCGTCGGCGTGGTACTCAATGCAGTAGATGAGGCCGGAATGTACGGTTCGACCTATTACCATGCCTACGGCTATGGTTACGGCGAGTCGAGAAGCCAGCAGGCGTAGCCGGTTCCGAGAGTAAGTCTCGAATACCTGGCGATCTCAGCGTGTTTCGTCTCAAGTTGAGATGGATCTAAGACCCTCTTTTGCCGCCGATTCTGATCACTCGATCAGCCATCTGTTCGGTTTTGGAAGATTCGCGACGGATCATAAGTCTTCTTGGTGATCGTTCGAGATTTGTAACATTTTGAATACAAAGCAGATGTATGGCATTCATCTGTCCCGGGTGACAAGGGAATCATGGCCGACGGAATACGGAAACGCGTTGGCAAATGGTGGTAAGAGTTTTCACTCATCGCGGATTGGTTTAAGCAAGTTTCCAGCTTGGGATTACTTGCCGAATTTTGACGGTGAGGTAAGCGCCCTGTTTTCATGAGAATGATGCACTTGTTGCGATAGGAGCGGCAGGAAAGGCCGAACCTGGAATTGGCAAGCAGGTTGCGACGTGTACTGCAGCAGTCAAGACGTTTGATGGCGGTAGCCTAGCCAGGCTGCGTAGTTGCCACAGGGAACCAAAGGAGCAATTAACAAAGATGGAACCCGGATCTGAGAGCCAACAATGGTTCGCGCTTCAGGTAAGGACGCGCTTGGAAAGGTCGACGGCGGTGTTGCTGTCAGGTAAGGGTTATCAGACATTTCTTCCTACCTACAAAGTCCGGAAACGTTGGAAGGGCAAAGTAAGAGATGTGGACTCGGCTCTGTTTCCTGGATACGTCTTTTGCAATTTTAACGCTCAAAAGCGATTGCCGGTCCTGATAACTCCCGGCGTGATCTCAGTGGTGGGCCAAGGCCGGATTCCACAGCCGGTCGATGAGCGGGAAATCGACGCCATTCAAAAAGTCGTGGCTTCGGGATTTCGGGCTGAGCCGTGGCCGTATCTCGAGATCGGACAGAAGATTCGGATCGAACAGGACGTGCTGCAAGGTCTGGAAGGGATTCTGATTAATTTCAAAGGGAACCAACGCATCGTGGTTTCCGTCTCGCTGCTTCGCCGATCGGTTGCGCTGGAAATCGACCGTAGCTGCGTGAAGCCGGTTGACGCGATCCGCACGGCGGCGCGCGAGACGGTTGGCGCTCATCCCCTGCTGCAAAGAGTGATCGCGTAACCGGAACTAGGCGAACGAACCGGACTCACTAGGCAAAAATGGGAAACCTGAAAATATCGCTCGGAGCAGAGAGACCGCGACAGGCAAATGGCCGTCAGAAGCTGTTGCGAATTGGTCCTGTGCTTTCGCGGCGCGACGAGATCCTGAGCGAGCAGACGCTGCACGCGATGCTGACGCTGGAGCGACGGCGCGCCGAACGGTCCCGTAAGCCTTTCGTTCTGATGTTGCTGGACTCGCATGCAGTACCGAAAAATGGAAACCGTGCGAAATTCACAGAACAACTCACATCCGTTGTGTGCGGCGCGACTCGAGAGACCGATCTAATCGGCTGGTATGAAGAGGGCTCGATCCTCGCCGTGATTTTCACGGAGATTAGTTTAGAGGGAGCGAATCCCATTACCGAAGTTCTGCACTCTAAGGTCGTAGCGGCGTTGAGGGGAAATATCGATCATAGGCTGGCGCCGAAACTGATCGTTACGGTTCATCTCTTCCCAGAAAGCTGGGATCAGGACCGGCCCGACCGAGTCGCTGACATCAAGCTCTATCCGGAGCTCTCCCGAAAGAATTCACGAAAGCGGCTCCCCATGGTCGTAAAGCGCGTGATCGATATTGCGGGTAGCGGCGCATTACTGCTCGTCCTCTCTCCGATTTTGGCGGCGATTGCTTTGGCGATCAAGCTAACGTCTAAAGGCCCCGTCATTTTCGAGCAGGAGCGACTGGGACAATTTGGGAAAACCTTCAAGTGCCTGAAATTTCGCACGATGGCTACTAATAACGATCCCAAGATTCATCGTGAATTCGTTCAACGTTTCATTTCAGGCAAGGGCGAGAAGCAAGGCAAGGACGGGACCGAGCCGGTCGTTTATAAAATCACAAATGATCCTCGCATCACATCCGTCGGAAAGTTCTTGCGCAAAACGAGCCTCGACGAGTTCCCACAGTTCTGGAATGTATTGCGCGGTGAGATGTCTCTGGTGGGCCCACGCCCTCCCGTGCCATACGAGTTTGAAGTCTATGATTTATGGCACCGGCGCCGCGTTCTCGAGGTGAAGCCCGGTGTAACCGGGTTGTGGCAAATGAGCGGCCGGAGCCGCACTTGCTTCGACGATATGGTTCGTTTGGACCTCCGGTATTCGCAGTCATGGTCGCTCTGGCTGGATCTCAAAATCTTAATCGCTACGCCCCGCGCGGTCTTCACCAGTGAAGGCGCCTACTAACATTCTGCACCGCGATTTCGGCTTTTTTATCGAGTAAGCCCTGAATTCCACGCTTTCTGATCGCTTTAGAATCACGCATCGCTTAGGTATCTCAGGTGGCTTGTGGCGAGAATGAGAGAACGTTTTACGCCTTCGGGATGTCAGGCGTATCGAAGTCCTAACAAACTCTTCTCCGCACATTAGAGGGAACATGATTCGAGTCGGTGTGATTGGTTACGGCTACTGGGGTCCCAATATCGTCCGGAACTTGCACGGATTGGACTCCACATGCGTGGAGATGGTGTGTGACATGAATCCCAAGGCGCTGGCGCGGGTCAGGAAGAGCTATCCCAGCATTTCCACCTGTACCGATCCGTCGGAAATTCTCACGTCGCCGACGATCGACGCGGTAGCGGTAATCACGCCTGTTTGGACGTCATTACGAACTGGCCAAGAAGGCCCTGGAAAACGGGAAGCACGTCTTCGTCGAAAAACCGTTCACATCAAACGCCAAGCAGGCCGAGGAATTGATCGAGCTTGCGGCGCGGAAGAAGCTGACGATCATGGTGGACCACACGTTCTTGTTCACCGGGGCGGTCCGAAAGATTCGCGAACTGACCGAAAGCGGCGCGCTGGGTGACCTCTATTACTACGATTCGTTGCGCGTCAATCTGGGGTTGTTCCAGCACGATGTCAGCGTGATTTGGGATCTGGCGCCGCACGACCTCGCCATCATGGACCACATCATCAAGGGCGAGCCCGAGGCGGTTGTGGCGACCGGCGAAGCGCACTTGAACGGAGTGGAAGACGTCGCGTTCATGACGATCTACTATCCGGGAAACGTGATTGCGCACATCAATGTGAATTGGCTCTCGCCCGTGAAGATTCGCATGACGATGATCGGCGGCCAAAAGAAGATGCTGGTCTGGAACGATCTTGTGGCGGACGAAAAGATCCGGGTGTACGACAAGGGAGTAGCAATCACCTCGGGAGATGGAATTCGAGATCTTCTGGTGAGCTATCGCACAGGCGACATGTGGGCGCCGCAGGTGCAACAGTTGGAAGCGCTGCACGTGGAACTGGATTACTTTGCCGAATGCATCATGAACAGCAAGACTCCCTTCAACGATGGCCACGCAGGTTTGCGCATCGTGCGAATGCTGGAAGCTGCCGACGTCTCGATCCAAAAGAGAGGAGAGTTGGTCCGCCTGTGAACGAATTCTGCTCAATTGCGCCGAACGTGAAGCTGGGGCAGGGCGTCAAGCTCTCCAAGTTCATCAATATGTACGGGTGTGAGATCGGCGACGAAACGAAAATCGGCGCGTTCGTGGAGATTCAAAAGAATTCAAGCGTCGGGCGCCGCTGCAAGATCTCGAGCCACACGTTTGTGTGCGAAGGCGTGACGATTGAAGACAACGTCTTCATCGGCCATGGCGTGACCTTTGTCAATGACTCTTATCCGCGCGCGACTGCGCCGGACGGTGAGATCCAGACTGAAAAGGACTGGCGTGTTGAAAAAACGCTGGTCAAGCGCGGGGCTTCCATCGGTTCCGGTTCCACGATCCTTGCGAATCTGGTGATTGGTGAGAACGCGATTGTCGGCGCCGGCAGCGTGGTGACCCGCGATGTACCCGCCAACGTGATTGTTGCCGGCAATCCGGCAAAGGTACTGCGGTCTATTACATCCCCATCAAAGGTGAACGGATGACACAGAACGGGAAAATCCCATTTGTTGATTTGGTGACTCTGCATCGGGAACTCGAAACCGAATTGTTGGAAGTGTGCAGGAAGGCCATTCAGACCGCCGGCTTCATCGGCGGGCCGGAGGTTGCGGGATTCGAGCGTGAATTCGCCGAATTCTGCGGCACGAAGTATTGCGTGGGCGTGAACAGCGGAACCGACGCGCTGCGTTTTGCGCTGACGGCAGCTGGCGTCCGGCCCGGCGACATCGTCCTCACCGTGTCACACACGTTCATCGCGACGACCGAAGCTATTTCGCAGGCGGGAGCGCGGCCAGAGTTCATCGACATCGACAGACAGACATTCAACATGGATCCAGTGAAACTTCGCCGCTATTTGGAGACGAATTGCGTTCTGGATCGAGCCACGGGCCAATACGTCCATAACCTCCTGGGAAAACCTGTGACCGCCGTAGTTCCCGTTCACCTATACGGCCAGATGGCAGATATGGACGCGATCATGGAGATCGCCCAGAAGTACAAGCTGGTCGTGATTGAGGACGCGTGCCAGGCGCACGGTGCGGAATACTTCTCCAAGAAACAGAATCGCTGGCTAAAGGCGGGTTCGATCGGCCAAGCCGCCGGATTCAGCTTCTATCCCGGTAAGAATCTCGGTGCTTGCGGTGAAGGCGGCGCGGTGACGACGAACGACCCAGAGGTCGCGCGCAAAGTGGCGATGATTCGCGACCACGGCCAGTCGAAGAAGTACTATCATGACGTCGAAGGCTACAACGGCCGGCTCGATTCCATGCAGGCGGCAATGTTGCGCGTCAAGCTGAAGCACCTGGCGAAGTGGAACGAACAGCGTCGCGCGAGCGCGCGTGTGTACGATGAGCTTCTGAAGGGAATGGGCAACATCGTGGTGCCCTATCAATCGAGTTCGTGCAAGTCCGTGTATCACCTCTATGTGGTGCGGACCCCATACCGGGACGAATTGCAGAAGCATCTGGCAGAGGCCGGCATCGGCACGGGAATTCACTATCCGATTCCGGTTCACCTTCAAACGGCCTATCAATCGCTTGGCTGGAAGAAGGGTGATTTCCCCGAGACGGAAGAAGCCGCAGATCAAATCCTCTCACTCCCAATGTTCGCGGGGCTCAATCGTGAACAGCAGGAGCGTATCCGCGATGTCGTGGCCGAAGTTGTCACGGTCGAAACTGCCAAGTAGGCAGCACGTGGAAGGTACGCCTCGGGCGGCCGCAGGTTGCGACTGAACGAACCGAAGCATAAGCGGATGCGTCGCCAGGAAGTTGTCCCAGCGCTTGGACTCTAATGAGAACTGTGAAGGACTTTGAATGCTGACACTGCCGAGCTATGTGTTAATTACTCCGGCTCGCAATGAAGCGAGGTTCATTGAGCTGACGCTAAAGTCTGTGATTGCTCAGACGGTTCGGCCAGTGAAGTGGGTTATCGTCAGCGATGGTTCGTCTGATGGAACTGACGAACTTGTGGGCAAGTATGCAGCAGATCATTCGTGGATCGAACTGGTAAGGATGCCCGAGCGCCGTGAACGGCATTTTGCCGGGAAGGTGATTGCGTTCAATGCGGGATGGGAGCGTGTGAAACATCTGCCCTACCAAATCATCGGTAGCCTGGACGCGGATGTATCGTTCGATGAAGATTATCTCGAGTTTCTGCTAACGAAGTTTGCCGCGAATCCCATGCTGGGCGTTGGCGGCACGCCCTTCACGGAAGGAAACGGAACGTACGACTTCCGATTCACGAGCATTGAGCACGTATCGGGGGCGTGCCAGCTTTTCCGGCGCGAATGCTTCGATGTCATTGGCGGCTACACGCCCATTCGAGGTGGTGGAATCGACCTAGTCGCCGTCGTAACCGCTCGGATGAAAGGGTGGCAAACCCGATCATTCCCTGAAAAAGTCTGTTTCCATCATCGGAAGATGGGTTCGGGCATGAACAATGGCTTGAAGCTTCCGTTCAGATGGGGTCAGAGCGATTACCGGCTTGGCGGACACATCGTTTGGCAGACGTTTCGGTGCGTCTATCAGATGAGCAAGCGGCCATATGTCGTTGGAGGCCTCGTCACTCTGACCGGGTACTATGTGTCGTTTGTTAGCCGACATCCACGCGCGGTTTCGGGCGAATTTGCTAAATTTCGAGGGAGAGAGCAGCTCAAACGGCTCAAAGAATTCTTTGTCGGAAAGGGCTCTCTGAAAAAGGAGCACACTCAGGCAGGCCCCGCCGTGGCCACTCAACCGAACCCTCGGGCTTCTGCTGGGCAGTAAAATGAGAACAAACTCGAATCTTCCCTATTACATCTACCGAACGTCAAATACCTTATATCGCTGGAAGATTCCGGTCTTCCCGTTCCTGATCCAGCAGTTCTTACGGTTTGTTTTCTGTTGTTTCATTCCATACGACACACAGATCGGAAGAAAAAACATCCATTTCGGCCATAACGGGCTCGGCGTGGTTCTAGACCATCGTTGCATCATCGGTGACAATGTTCGGATCGATCAACAAGTCACCATCGGAATTCGCTGGGATGAGTCAGTCGCTCCGATTATTGGAAACAATGTTCGGATCGGAGCGGGTGCAAAGGTGCTTGGAAGCATCAGGGTAGGAAACAATGCGAGGATAGGCGCCAATGCAGTCGTGCTCACGGACGTCCCCGACGGTGCGACCGCGGTGGGCGTACCAGCAAGAATCATTTGCAAGGGTGAAAGTGGCACGACATAGCGAAGGGACGAACGGTAAGGCGGCAGCGGGCGGGGCGCTGATCATAAATGCGGACGATTGGGGCCGCGACCCCGAGACCACGGACCGGATAGTTGATTGCATCGCCCGCGGGACGGTTTCCTCTGTTAGCGCCATGGTTTTCATGGAGGATTCGGAGCGAGCAGCGGCAATCGCGCGGGATCGAAATGTAGATGCCGGCCTGCACCTGAATCTTACGTCTGAGTTTTCGGCGCCGAATTTGCAAGGACAGCTCGTGGAGTGCCAGCGAAGGGTCTCTAAGTACTTGCGTCGGCGCCGCCTTAACCAGGTTGTATATCATCCGGGTCTTGCTGGCTCGTTTGAATACTTGGTCGCTGCTCAAGTGCATGAATATAAGCGGTTGTACGGCACGGCGGCGGAGCGCATTGACGGGCATCACCACATGCATCTCTGCGCCAACGTAGTTTTCGGCGGGCTCATGCCGGCCGGTACGATTACGCGGCGCAATTTCTCGTTCCGGCCGGGAGAAAAGGGATTTGTGAACCGTAAGTATCGCCAATTTGTGGACCGAACCCTAGCTCGGCGGCATCGTTTGTCCGACTTCTTCTTTGCGCTTGCACCTCTTGAGCCTTCGGACCGGTTGCAGCAGATTTTTTCACTCTCCCGCCGATTTGTTGTTGAGGTCGAGACACACCTAGTTGCGCAGGACGAGTATCGTTTCCTGACCGGAGACGAGTTTCTTCGCATGGCCGGCGATCTCCCATTGGCTGACTATTACGCGGGTAGGCCGAATGGCGACTAGCGGCTTTGTTTCTGGCTCGCCGTCGAAAACTTCGGACCCCGCAGGAAAGCACTCGTATGTTATGACCGACGAAGCCAGACACATCACCGTTTGCATCTGCACGTACAAACGCCCATACCTTCTCGAACGTCTGTTGCGGGAGCTCGACCAACAGGAAACCGACGATCTGTTCACGTATTCGATCGTGGTTGCCGATAACGACCGGTTACAATCCGCCGAACCCGTACTCTCGAAATTTTCGGCCGTTTCGGCGATTCCCATCAAATACTGTGTGCAGCCTGAGCAGAATATATCCCTAACTCGGAACAAGGCCATCGAAAACGCGCTGGGAAATTTTGTCGCGTTCATTGATGATGATGAGTTTCCGATCAGACGATGGCTGGTGAACCTATATACGACCTGCCAGAAGTATGACGTGGAAGGCGCCCTGGGACCGGTCAAGCGGCACTTTGATGTGACGCCACCGAAATGGGTATTGGACAGCAAGTTCTATGACCGGAAGACTTACGCGACTGGAACCCCTGTTGACCGGAAGGAAGGCCGGACGGGGAACGTCCTACTGAAGAGAAGTATTCTTGCCGATATGGCGCCCGTCTTCAGACCGGAGTTCCGCGGGGGAGAAGACACGGATTTTTTCAGCCGGGTAATGGAGAAGGGCTGCAATTTTGTTTGGTGTGATGAAGCTGTGGCCTATGAGGTAATTCCTCCGACACGTTGGAAACGCTCATTTCTCCTAAGGCGAGCGTTGCTCAGAGGAGCAGTCACACTGAAGTACATCGATTTCGGAGCGCGGGATATAGCCAAATCCGTCGTCGCGGTGCCGATTTATACGCTCGCCCTGCCGTTTGCACTGATATTGGGACAACATCGCTTCATGGATCTTTTGGTACGACTCTTCGATCACTTAGGCAAGCTGCTCGCCGTGATGGGCATCAACCCCATCAAGGAGCACTACGTAACCGAATAGATATGACACGTTTGAGTGTTCGGACAAAAGAAGACTTTGTTTCGAAATCAATCGAGGTCCGGAATTAGAGCCGCGTTACGTGTTGCGGTCTTGGAGAGGTCGCCGTTGGCTAAGGCAGCGGCCGGCTTGCCGGCTGCGGTGGCACAACCACCCGGGGGTTCGAATCCCTTCCCTCTCCGCCATTTTCACTCCTCCGCCAGACTTCAGTAGCAGTTTCCGCCTTTCTTCGACCCACCGGACAACGTGTGGGTTTCGTCTCTTCTGGCGGCGTCACGAAGCATACGGAGAATAGTTCATGAGTAGTCTAATCACGGTCGCCGGGAAACAGGTCAGAGTTAAGGGCAAGTTTCTTCGCATGGCGAGCCTGGAGGCCGATAAGTATCACTTTCTCGAGGATCCGGAGGGATTCCTGGCGGAACTTGGAGGCTGCGGTACGCGGGTCGACCTGGTTTCCTTTATCGAGAGATTGCCACACACCACAAAGAGGTTTGCGTATCCGATGGAGTGGGACAATTTCGCCGGCCTTCCGGTCACCACCTTCGACCATTGGTGGAACGAACAAATCGGATTCAAAGCCCGCAATAAAGCCAAGCAGGCCCAGAAGAAGGGCGTAGTGATTCGGGAGGTGCCTTTCGATCGCGAGCTGGTGAAGGGAATTTGGGAAATCTACAACGAATCTCCGATCCGGCAGGGCACCCGATTTTCGCACTACGGCAAGGACCTCGAAACCGTCTACAGAGACGAAGCGACGTTTCTCGATACCAGTGTGTTTATCGGGGCATTCAGTGGGGAACGGCTGATTGGCTTCATTAAAATGGTTTATGACGAAACCCGCACGCAAGCGGGACTGATGAACATTTGCTCGTTGATCGGAGAACGGGACAAGGCGCCGACGAATGCTCTCGTCGTGGAGGCTGTACGGGCGTGCGCCAATCGAGGCATTTCGTACCTGGTGTATTCGAACTTTGCATATGGCACGAAGCAACGCAGCACACTGAGCGATTTCAAGGAGCGCAACGGGTTTCAGCGCATGGATGTCCCGCGTTACTACGTGCCTTTGACCGCTGTGGGAGCCACCGCCTTGCGGCTTGGCCTGCATCACCGGCTGTCCAGCCGCCTGCCCGAATCTGTTGCGTCCAAACTGCGAGAACTAAGGGAAGGCTGGTATCGCCGCAAGTTTCCTTCCGTCAAGGAAGCTCTGTAGGAGAAGGGGAAGAATGCCGGGAATCGTCGGTCTTGTAACAAAGCTGCCTCGAGAACGCGCAGAGGCTCAACTGAATCGAATGGTTGAGGCACTTCGGCACGAGTCTTTTTATACGACGGGGACGTGGATCAACGAAGCTGCCGGCATCTATCTCGGTTGGGTAGCGCGGAAAGGCTCCTTTTCCGACGGGATGCCTATCTTCAACGAGCAGAAAAACGTTTGCCTGGTCTTTTCCGGCGAGGAATTCCCGGAACCTGGCACCGCTCAACGGCTCAGAGAACGCGGTCACACGATCGAATCGGACGGCCCCTCGTATCTCGCCCACCTCTACGAGGACGATGAGTTATTCCCGGCGGGATTGAACGGGCGCTTTCAAGGGCTCCTGGCTGACGAGAGCCGCGGCACCGCAAAGCTCTTCAATGATCGGTACGGCTTGCACAGAATTTATTACCATGAAGCGAGAGAAGCCTTCTATTTTGCAGCGGAAGCGAAAGCCATCCTTGCCGTCCGACCCGAACTGCGAGCCGTTAATCCAAGGAGTCTCGGAGAGTTCATATCTTGCGGATGTGTTTTAGAGAACCGGACCCTGTTTGAGGGTATTTTTGTGCTTCCGCCAGCCTCGGCCTGGGAGTTTCAAGGTGCCGCGCTGCAGCGAAAAAACACATACTTCCAAGCCAAGGATTGGGAAAATCAAGAACCGCTGCAGCCAGAAGCCTACTATCAAGAACTCCGCAAAGTCTTTTCACGCAACCTTCCTCGTTATCTCAATGGAGGGCAGCCCGTCGCCGTTTCTCTAACCGGAGGCCTCGATACGAGGATGATCATGGCTTGGCAGAGGTCTTCTCCCGGCAGCCTACCGTGCTATTCTTTTGGGGGCCCGATTCGGGACTGCCAGGACGTGGTGCTTGCTCGGCGGATCGCAAAAATGTGCGGGCAGTCGCACGAAGTGATCCCCGTGGGACAGGAGTTTCTTTCTCGCTTCGCTCGGTATGCGGAGCGCGCTGTATATCTCACAGATGGTTGCGCCAACGTTAGCCGGTCGGCTGATTTGTACGTAAACGAGTGCGCGGCGAGGATCGCGCCCGTTCGAATGACGGGAAACTACGGCAGCGAGGTACTCCGGAGACTCCGCGCATTCAAACCTGTGGAACCCCACTCGGGCCTGTTCAACCCGGACATTTCTTTCGAGATACACGGTGCCAGGGACACATACAATCAGCTCACCCAGGCACACGCGGTTTCCTTCGTCGCTTTCCGCCAGATGCCGTGGCACCACTTCGGCACGCTTGCCTTAGAAGAAACGCAGGTCACGATGCGGTCACCGTTCGTGGACAATGATCTCGTTCAAACGGCCTTTCGTGCGCCGGATTCGGGAATGGTGAAGAGCGATATTTTTGTGGACAGCGATGATTGCATCCGGCTGATCGGGGACGGAGACCGTCATCTGCGGCAGATCCCAACGGACCGGGGTCTGAATGGCGGATCCGCAATAGCCCGGGCCTGGCTTGAGTTTACGTTCAGGGCCGAATACGCATACGACTACGGCATGCCACAGTGGCTCGCGGGAGTTGATCATGTATTTTCGCCGTTTCATCTTGAGCGTCTTTTCCTGGGCCGTCACAAATTCTGCCATTTCCGTGTCTGGTATCGCGACCCGCTTTCGAAATACGTGCAGGACATGCTCCTTGATCCACGAAGTCTTTCGCGACCCTATCTTGTTCGGGATGAAGTTGAAACCATCGTGCGCGGCCATGTGACCGGTAACAGGAACTACACGACTGAAATCCACAAATTGCTGACGCTGGAATACGTGCATCGCCTGTTTCTTGACGCGTGATAGGCGCACAGTTTGCCCCAGTTCACTTTCGTGATCAGGATTCATATTCCACAGCGCCAACGCCCGCGGAAGACTCATGCTGCTAGAGGTAGGGTTCCCGCAGCGTATGACGCTGCGTCGTTTAAAACAATCGCGCCGGTTGGCGTGGTTTCAGACCGCTCTGAACTTCGAAAAGGAAACTAACTCTTGAGAATCAGCATTTTCGGATTGGGCTACGTTGGAACGGTGTCGGCAGGATGCTTCGCCCGCGACGGCCACGAGGTCGTGGGAGTGGACCCCGTCCGCACAAAGATCGATCTGATCAATTCCGGCCGATCTCCGATCATCGAGGCCGACATTGGCGAGATTATCGCGGAGACCGTAAAGGCCGGACAACTCCGAGCTACGGACGACCAAGACGAAGCGATCCGCAATACCGACGTATCTTTCGTGTGCGTGGGAACTCCGAGCCAAGCCAACGGCAATCTCGACTTTACGTATATTCGTCGCGTTTGCGAACTCATTGGAGCCGCGATCAAGAAGAAGGCGAACCGGCACACCGTCGTCATCCGCAGCACGATTCTGCCTGGCACGATGCGCGAAATCGTTATTCCGATTCTGGAGGAATATTCCGGGAAAAGAGCCGGAACCGATTTCGGCGTTTGCAATAATCCGGAGTTCCTGCGCGAGGGTTCGGCGGTAAAGGACTTCAACGCTCCACCTAAGACTGTAATCGGAGAGTTCGACCGCGAGAGTGGGGAGCTGCTCGCCACGCTATATGGGAAGCTTCAGGCGCCGCTTATTCGGACGAACATAGAAACCGCCGAAATGGTCAAGTATGTTGATAACTGCTGGCACGCTCTCAAGATCGGATTTGCGAATGAAATCGGCAATCTGTCCAAGTCTTTTTCGATTGATGCGCACGAGGTGATGAAGATCTTCTGTCAAGACAGGAAGCTCAATATCTCTCCGGCATATCTCTCGCCGGGATTTGCGTTTGGCGGTTCGTGCTTGCCCAAGGATCTGCGGGCTCTGGCTTACAAGGCTAAAATGAATGATCTGGAGCTGCCGATCATCAGCGCGATCCTGCCGAGCAATGAATTGCAAGTTTCCAAAGGCCTGCAACTCATTACGAAAAGTGGCCACAAGCGGATCGGTGTGTTGGGCTTCAGTTTCAAAGCGGGTACCGACGACCTCCGAGAGAGCCCCATGATCGAAGTCATTGAGCGCCTTATCGGAAAGGGCTATGACCTGCGAATCTTCGATCAGAATGTTTCTCTCGCCAGCTTGGTTGGCGCCAATCGCGACTTTATCCTCAATCGCATCCCGCACATATCGCGCCTCATGGTCAATGGCGTTGATGCTGTGCTGGATCACGCCCAAACAGTCGTGATCGGAAACAGGGATTCGGAGTTTGAGAGTGTCCCGGGGCGTTTGCGTGACGGCCAGCACTTAGTGGATTTCGTCCGAATATCGAATCGCCGGAGCGAAAATGGCAAGTACGATGGTATATGCTGGTAAAAAATCTGCTCCGGTAGGAAACTTTAGAGCAGCGAAGGACCAGATTGCCGATTCCATCGGCCGCCTCTCTGAATGGCTGCAAGAGAACGATTACCGCGGCTACGATACGTTTGACGGGTTGAATGCGAAGTACGTTCGCCCGTTGACGTTTGAGACCAAACTGTTGCGCACGGTGCTGCAACAGGGAGTGCGCCGGTTTCCGATCAATTTGCGCCCCCTGTTGGGAGTTCCGAAGAGCCACTCCACCAAGGGTATGGGATTCCTGGCACGGGGCTTCATCCGCATGCACCAAGCCACCGACGATCCGGTATGGAGCGATAAGGCCGAGATGGCTCTGCCATGGCTCGTCGACAATCAATGCCCGGGCTATAGCGGAGCGTGCTGGGGTAATCATTTCGATTACCAGTCCCGGAGCACTTACGTGGGCAAGAACGTGCCCTCCGTCGTGTGGACCTCGCTAATCGGGCATGCCTTTCTCGACGGATACGAACACTTCCAGCGAGACAAATATTTGCAAGTGGCGGTCAGCGCCTGCGAACACACGGTGCTTGACCTGAGGGCGTATACCGAAGGCGACACCCTTTGCATCCACTATTTCCCTACCTCAACGCATCAAGTTCACAACGCCAATACCCTAGGTGGCAGCCTTCTGGCGCGCACGTCTGCCTTCACCGGTAACCAGGTTTACCGTTCGTGGGCTGAAAAATCGCTGCAATACACTGCCAAGTACCAGAGGCCAGATGCGTCCTGGTATTATGGCGAAGCGAGCAATCTGCACTGGGTCGACAATTTCCATACAGCCTATGTGCTGGACTCTTTCAAGTACTTCGCTGGAAGCACCGGTGACTACCGTTTCGACAAGCAGATGATGAGCGGCTACGATTATTGGAAGTCGACGTTTTTCCTTTCCGATGGAACTCCCCGTTATTACAACCACAAGACACTGCCTCTGGATATTCAGTGCAGCGCGCAGGCCATCGATACCCTGGTCTTCTTTCATGACCGTGATCCCGAGAATCTGTCGCTCGCGCTCAAGGTTGCTCAATGGACGATTAAGAACATGCAGGATCGCAGCGGTTATTTCTATTACCGCCGCTATTCGAGGTGGGTGGTAAACAAGACTCCCACGCTGCACTGGGGACAAGCGACGATGCTTTCCGCGCTGGCCGGGCTCTACCGGCTGATATAGATGTTTAGGACCAACTCGTGAAACTTGTCGATGCATTGCAATTGGTGCGGCGTCCCGTCGCGGAGAACGCGCCCGAAACGAAAATATTCCTGGCCTGCGGCTTTACTCCGCTTCATTTGCAGACCTTCCTGACGGCCGAACTGCGAGCGCTTCTTCCGGGAAACCGAGTTGATATTAGGACCGGCTTGTTCGGAGACCTCTGCGGCAACATCGAGCGCCTGAACCCGGATGATGTCAATTCTCTCGCTGTGGTGATCGAGTGGGGCGACCTCGACCCGCGTCTGGCGCTGCGGATGCTGGGCGGCTGGCGATCTTCCGAGACCGCAGACATCGTCGAGTCCGCCGGCCGGATGGGCACCCGCTTAGAGAGAGCGCTTGTAGCGGCCTCGCGACGTGTGCCTACCGTCGTTTGCACGCCAACCCTTCCACTACCGCCCATGTTTTCGACGGCTCCCACACAGTCCGGTTCAGATGAGTTGAGACTGCGCCACGCCGTCGCGTCGCTCGCGGCGTCTTTGTCCCTCCAGCCAGGCATTCGAATCGCGAACGGGCAACGCCTGGATGAAGCTTCGCCTCAAAGCGGACGCTACGACGTAAGACTGGATGTGTTCAGCGGCTTTGCATACACTTTGCCTCACGCTTCCGCGGTCGCCGAAGTCCTGGGCAGACTGATTCACAATCGGGCGCCCCAAAAAGGACTGATCACGGACCTCGATGACACTCTATGGGCGGGCATCCTGGGTGACGATGGCGTTGACGGGATCTCCTGGCATCTCGATCGCCACAGTCACATGCATGGCGTCTATCAGCAGTTCCTCGCTTCCCTCGTCAGCGCGGGCGTCCTGGTCGGCGTCGCGAGCAAAAATGATTCAGCCAACGTCGAAAGGGCATTCAACAGAAGCGATCTGTTGCTGTCGAAGAATGATGTTTTTCCGATCGAAGCCCATTGGTCTCCAAAGTCGGAGTCCGTGCAGCGCATCCTCAAGACGTGGAACATCTCGGCAGATTCGGTAATTTTCATTGATGATAGCCCGATGGAGGTCGCCGAAGTGAAAGCGGCTTTTCCGGAGATGGAGTGCATCGTTTTTCCGAAGAGCGATTATGAGGCTATCTTGAGCCTCCTCACTCATCTTCGCGAAGCCTTCGGCAAGTCGATTGTCACCGAGGACGACGCGCTCCGGTTGAGCAGCATTCGCGATGCCGGTGCGTGGCGCGATGCAACGAATTCATCGGGGAGTTCGTTCGAGGATTTCCTCAAGTCCGCTGAAGCTACCATTGAGATTGGCTCCGTCCAGCCCGGCGGAGATGCGAGGGCGTTTGAATTGGTGAACAAAACCAACCAATTCAATCTGAATGGCAAACGCTTCACTGAATCCGAATGGGCCGGACTATTCAAAGATCACGCGGAATTCGTTCTCGCCGTTTCTTATAAAGACAAATTCGGCGCCTTGGGAACGATTGCGGTGATTGTGGGAAAAAGTTCTGGTCGCGTAGCAAATGTATGCGCGTGGGTGATGAGCTGCCGCGCATTTTCCCGCCGCATCGAGTACGACTGCCTGAAGTATTTGTTCGGCACTCTGGAAGTTGACGAGATTGTATTCGATTATAAGGGCACTCCGAAGAACGGCCCTTTACAGGAATTCTTCCTGGCGTTGCTGGGCGAAACGCCTGGAGAGTCTGCGCGTCTCTCGAAGCAGCGATTTGTCGCTATTGTTCCGCCGCTGTTCAGCCAGGTCGTAGGGACGGTCCATGTTTGAACAGGAGAATCGCTTGGTGCGATGTTTTCAGTCGGTGTTTCCGGGCCTCTCCCCGGAAGAAATTCGCGGTGCCAGCGCGCAATCGGAAGGTATCTGGGATTCGCTCTCTACGGTTACTCTTGTTGGTGTGATTCAGGAAGAGTTCAACGTCGACATTGACCTCGATATCCTTCCGCAGCTAAATTCCTTCGAATCATTCCGCAGCTACTTGAGCCGGACGAATCTGGCGGCGGAGTAGGCGGCGATCGATGAAAGAGTTCCCGCTACGGGGCCTCGCCAACCGTGTTTTTCAACACCTTGCCCGGATTTTGCCGGGGGCGCAAAGCCTTCGAGTGATGCTGCATCGCGCACGCGGCGTGCGGATCGGCAAGGGCGTTTGGATCGGATACGACGTTATTCTGGACACGTCCCGACCTTTCTTAATCGAGCTCGAAGACAACTGCACTTTGAGCATGCGCGTGACGATCGTTGCTCACTTCCGGGAGACGACCGGAGTGAAGATTGAACGAGACGCTTTCGTTGGCGCCGGCGCGATCATCCTGCCTAATGTAGTCGTTGGCCGGGGGGCGGTGGTAACTGCCGGAAGCGTTGTAACGTGTTCGGTGCCTCCCATGACCGTCGTTCAGGGAAATCCGGCTGTGCCCGTGGCGAAATGCGGGATTTCGCTTGTCCCGGGCGTTACGGTGAAAGAGTTCTCGAGCAAGTTGCAGCCTGCCGTTTCCCGTGCACCAAAACAGCGGCTGCGAACCGAAGCCGATTCCACGCCGCCTGTGCCGGCGAAGATCGAAAAGTGAAACTACTTGTTCCGTACATTGGCGAACTGGAGCCCGTAGACCTGCGGCTCATTCGCCTGGCCGAATTTCTCGGAATCGAATCCATAAGGCTTCCTTTGGCAGAGTCGGCGGCAAGGTGGGACGAGTATTTCGAACGAGTGGTCCCGAGCCGGGATTCGTGCCTCGTCGTGAATCCGCGTGTCCTGCGGCAGTGGGTCGGAGGCGACGAACTGCCTGCGAACTTGGCGTCGATCTTGGTCCGGCGTTTTCCTCACGTGTTGTTTCATGCGCCAAGTCCTGCGCCCTTCGACTGCAGGTTGATTACTGCGCTCTCCGGAGGCTCTCTGCACGCTGTGCAGGAAATTGAGCACTCGGACGCGTCCTACCAAATATCGGGGGATTCTCGGGATATTTGCGAGGCGTTCGCCGGGCTTTCATTCGGTCCCGCAAATCCCGCCAACGATCGCGTTTTCTCGATCGATTCGGCAGGAAATGCGGTTCGCAATCTCATTTCGATTGCTGGTCGCCCGCTGATGTCGGTGGTCGCCAAGGAGAACAGTAAAGTTTGGTTCCTGGCTGGTGAAGATGTTGCGGACCTGGATGCCGAGGTTGGCGAAGCCCCCCTGTCGGAGTATTTCTCCCGCCTGCTGCCTCCTGCGATGGCCCTGCGGTCCATCTTTGGCGAAGAAAGCTGGCGTCCCGGCGAACACTACGCTTCGGTGGTGATCGACGATCCACTCCTTCGCCGCAACTACGGTTTCCTGAATTTCGAATCGCTGCTCGATCTCACCAAGCGGCACAATTTCCATTCGACGATTGCGTTCATTCCTCACAATTTCAAGCGGAGCTCGCCGCGGGTTGCGCGATTGTTTTGGGAGAACACCGGGCGCCTGGCGCTTTGTTTTCACGGCAACGATCACACGCGAGCAGAGTTCGCTTCCACCGACACGGCCTTGCTCAACACGTTGCTCCAGATCGCAGAGACTCGGATAGAACAGCACAAGAAATTGACCGGGGTGGACTGCGACCGCGTGATGGTGTTTCCGCAGGGCCATTTTTCCGTCGAAGCGATGCGGGTCCTCAAATCCAGGAACTTCGACGGTGCGGTGAACACCACGCCCCATCCCTTGCACGATGAAGTTCGTCTCACTCTTGCTGAGCTGGCACAACCCGCCGTGCTTCGCTATGGAAACTTTCCTCTATTCCTTCGTAAGGACAGCAATCACACGCAGAGCCCGGACATTGCTTTCGACTGTTTCGTCGGCAGACCCGTCCTGATCGTAGAGCATCACGATATCTTTGAGCACCCGGAGCCGCTGGCCGAGCTTGCCGCCAGAATCAACCAGGTGGCGCCGGACATACATTGGTCGAACCTCGGTACCGTACTGAAAAATTCCATTCTCTCCCGCCAGACCTCCGATGGCGTACGGCATGTCCGCGCCTATTCGCGCATCGTGCAAGTCTCGAATGTCTCCGATTCGGCAAAACGCTGCGTGATCGAATGGAAGCAGGGAGTGGAACAGGGAATTATTGGCGAGCAGGTGCTGGCCGACGGAGCTCTTTGCACGAACTTCACCGCCGATGCCGCCGGCATTCGAGTCCACGCAGATTTGCCTGCCAACCGCTCGCGGACGTTTTCGGTGGTTTATCGAAATCCCCATGGGAATCTTGGAAGTCTCGGATTCCGCCGGGACTCCAAAGCATTCGTGCGCAGACGCCTTTCAGAATTGAGAGATAACTATCTGACTAAAAGCCCGCGAGTTTTAGCAGTTGCCAAAACGCTCCAGCGGTATCTTCCAAGCTGAGACTACGGGAGGCCAACTGCCTTCCCGCGTCCAGTTATCGCTTTAGCCTACGGATACTATTCGTGACCAGAAAAGTCCTGATCATCGTTGAAAATTTGCCCGTTCCCTTCGACTCGCGGGTGTGGAAGGAAGCCGCTTCACTGCGCGATAACGGATATGTCGTGACCGTTCTGTGTCCCCGAGGCAAAGGCTACCAGAAAAACTATGAGGTCCTTGAGGGCATCCAAATCTACCGACACCCGGCGCCAAGAGAGGGGAACGGTCCTCTTGGATATTTGTGGGAATATGGGTGTGCGCTGTTCTGGGAGGTTTTGTACGCATGGTGGATCTATCTGCGGCACGGATTCCATGCGCTCCAGGGTTGCAATCCTCCCGATGATATTTTCCTAGTTGCCCTTCCCTTCAAACTCCTGGGGGTCAAATACGTCTTCGATCATCACGACGCGAATCCTGAACTGTACTTTTCGAAGTACGGGCAAAAGGATTTCTTTTACCAGCTGCAGGTTTGGCTTGAGAGGATGACGTACCGGTGCAGCGACGTCGTCATCGCTACCAATGACAGCTATAAAGTTCTGGCGACGACCAGAGGAAGAAAAGCTCCTGAGGACGTGTTCGTTGTTCGCAATGGCCCTGACTTAAACAGCTTCAAAGCCGTTGCTCCGAACCCGTCTCTAAGAAAGGGCAAGCCTTATCTTGTCGGCTACGTCGGCAATATGAGCGTTCAAGAAGGATTGGACATCCTGTTGGACGTGGCGCTGTACCTCAAAAATCACGGGCGCCGCGATGTTCATTTTACCTGTGTTGGTGGCGGACCGGGTTTGGCCGGGCTCCAAAAATTGGTTGAGGCAAAGAATCTCCAGGACACAGTCAATTTCACCGGAAGGGTGTCAGACGAACAGCTCTTGGAGATTCTGTCGACTGCGGACGTCTGTGTGAATCCAGATAAACCATGCGAAATGAATAACATCTCTACGATGATCAAGATAATGGAATATATGGCCCTGGGTAAACCGATCGTTCAATTTGATTTGAGCGAAGGCAGGTTCAGCGCCCAGCAGGCGTCACTTTATAGCGACAAAGAGAATAAAGTGCCTGATTTCGCTGCCAAAATCGAGTGGCTGTTGGATAATCCAGCCGAGCGAAAGCGAATGGGCGAGTTCGGGAGAAGAAGGGTGGAAACCGAACTAGCTTGGCAGTTTTCCGTGCAGAATCTGCTGGCGACTTATGAGCGCGCTCTCGGCGGCAAGTCGCCGGGACAAAGCGATTTTGATTCACGTGGCGCGAATCTTCGCAAAGATGCTGTGGGGTAGCAGTTCACTGACGGGCTGGGTCGGTGGCTGGGCCGCCACAGGTAACGGATGGAAGGCATCTTCATGGTGCCAATCGCGGCCCTGGAATTCAAGCGTCAGCAAGAAGTCGGTTCAAGGAACGCCGATTCAGTTTATTGAACAACAGCGCTAAGGTTCGTGGGAGGAGCAGGTGGAGGCGGTGGAGGAGCACCGCCTGAGGAGCCCGAGTAACACGTGTTTTCGTTAAACGCCAGCGGGCTTCCCGCTCCGCCTTCTGAGCCGCCCATCGTCACCAGATAGCAGTATTGTGCCGGGTTAGAGGCGGTGAGTGAAGCATGGCCGCCCGGTCCTGTGCCGCCCGCTATATCCGGCCCGATTGCCGGGTAGGATACAGCGATCGGCCACCATGTCGGCTTGCCTCCCAGAAAGAATGACGCGGGAAGCGACGTGGAACAAGTGCTCGACGAACCGCCGGAAAGACAGTTGGTTGCCCCGTTCGCATTCGTGAACGCGTTATAGATGAAGCTGGTCTTATAGGCATCCACTGAGTGGCATGGGGAAACGGTGGACCCGCCGCAGCCGTCGCTGCTCTGTCCATCGTCACCAGCTTCTCCATATCCGAATGTAAAATTGTAATTCGTAAAATCATAAGAACGGCTAACCGCGCCGCTCCACGGCAATATGGCTATATGCGATGTGGCCCCACCATAGGCGAGAAGATTCTGCTGATTCACCGAGCCTACGATGTCTCCTATGAGGTTGTAATACCATGCATAGTGCGTGATGTCATAAGCGCGGGACGCCTGAAAGGGATACCAGCCGTTGATACCGGGACTTTGGTTTTGACCAATAGGAGAACACACCACCGTGCCTCGCCCGAGCATTGGATTGCATGCCAGCGTTGTTCCTTGCACCCAGTTACGGAACATCGTGTTGTGCGAGGATGACCCCCACACTTCATCAGGCACGATTCCTGGCGTGACGTTCCCCTCGAAAAGATTAAACTGAGGATGCGCTCCGTGCATTCCCATTCCACTACAGCAGAAATTCTGAGCGGACGGATCGTTGCTGAATCCGCCTTCGACATAGTTGTAGGCAATGACATTTCCAGCGGCGCCCCAATTAACGAGCACCGCCGAATGGTTTCTCTCGATAATATTGTTGACGACCAAGGTTCCACTGGTCTTGTAGTTTACGAACACATCGGCGTCGGTCTGTCCTGGTCCGTGGGCATACGCGTTCGAGAAGTAGTTACTCTGAATCTGGTCGTGGTAGCTCCACGAAATTTGGGCGAAGTCGCCATCAGCATAGTTGACCTCATTCCCCACGAGCCAGCAATAGGCACACTGTTCCATGTAGAAACCGTCCGTGTAGCCTGTGTTATTCATAAAGATTTGCAGGTCTTTTACGCCTGCGTTCTTTGCGGCCATCGTAAACGAAACGGCAATGGGACTGTTTGAATAGTCGCTATACAGGCCGGGTGAAATCGCGATCACGCTCCCGACGACGTTCGTCACCTCCACGATCTGACCGCGAGCGTACTGTGCATTGGAAGTCCATCCCCCATCGCACCAGTTGCAATCGCCCTCGCCACCGTGAATCGTTACCCACGGCTCATTGACATCGGTGACCACAAGGTATCCGCCGATGTTGATTCCGGTAACCGAACTCAGAGTGATACTGGTCGATCCCGCAGTGGCCCCAGCCGTGATGTTCCTGGGAGAAAACGCTATTGATCCGTTTCCTAGAACAACGGGAGCCACCGAGCTTCCGTGGACATTCAGGACCGTTAGATTGGCACCCGAACCGCGCAACTCACAGTTGGATGGCACGTTGACAGACGTGTTGATCGTGAAAGTTCCAGATGCAAGCAGGACGTAGTGATTCGTGCCGCACGCATTGAGCGCCGTCTGAATTTGCGAGGATTGGTCACTCCCCGTCGCCGTGATCGTTGAACCGCTCTGCGTCCACGGGCCAGACGGAATTCCACCCGGAATCCCGCTCTGCGACCACTCGATTGCACAGCCAGCGGCCTGGTCGTTAGGTGCGAGCGTACATGCCCCGGACCCGAAGGTGGGCTTCAGGATACCAGTCCAGTTCTGAGCGTTTGCGGGTGCAAGCGGAAAAACCAAGACGAATGCCAAGGCGATCAAGATCAACCGAGCGCGTTTCATGTTACTCCTATTCATATTACTTCCAGAGGAACAACGTCACACGACATGCCCGTCCGAGCCGGACATCAGTTTGTGTCATAATTCTCACTATCCAAAGAGCATATTAGGCTCTGGTAGTCCGTCAATGCTACTGGCCTAGAGTACAGATTCTGAACAGCTGGCGTTCCACTGTACCCTTCGAAACGAGGCTGTCTCAACGAGGGCTGAGCTATGAAAGTCGCCTATCTAATATTGACGCACACTAATCCGGGCCTGTTAAAGAAAATGACTAGGACGCTTCGTTCCGATGACTGCGCTTTCTTCATCCATGTCGACAAGAAGGCTCCGATCTCTGATTTCTCTGCAATCAAGGGAGAGAATATCTTCTTTACGGATAGTCGCGTCTCAGTTTATTGGGGTGAGTTCTCGGTCATTCGCAGTGTTATTGTTTTGATGTTGGCTGCCCTGGCGAGTCGTGAACAGTATGATTACTTCGTCCTGTTGAGTGGGAGTGATTACCCACTCAGAAGCGGACTTTACATCCAAGAAGTCCTTCGCGCAAACCAAGGACGGCAGTTCATGAGTATGGTGAAAATCCCAAGCGAAGCGGCTGGAAAGCCACTCTCGCGCCTCGATCGGATATGGATTCAGTCAGATCAGCCGATCCGCCGTTTCGTCTTTCGCACGATTGCAAAATTGGGCCTGGCACGACGGGATCATCGGAAGCATTTAAGGTCGCTGGAACCCTACGGTGGCGATATGTGGTGGGCGTTAACAAATGATGCGTGCCGCTATATCTTGGAGTTCATCGAGAGGAACCCTTATGTCGAGAACTACTTCCTGCACACCCCCGCTCCCGACGAGCTTTTTTTTCAGACCATCTTGGGGAATTCTCCATATGTGCCGCACATTCAACGCAACTTGCATTTTGCGGATTGGTCGGCCGGAACATCTCATCCCGCGATGATTACTGCAAAGCACGTCGAATATTTTGAGTCCCAGGAACAGGTTCTAGTGAACGACGTCTACGGTTCGGGGGAGGTCTTATTTGCGCGGAAATTCTCCGATGACGCTACGGAACTGTTGACCAGAATCGATACAATGATTCGGCGGAAGGAAAGACTTTCGTTTCAACTAGAGGCCGACAAGTCGGGGTAGGCGGTCTGGTGTTCACCATCATAGGTTTGACGTTTTCGTTCAAAAAACCACACCAAGGCACTCCTTGGGTTCCAATCGTAGTCTGCCTCGCCGAAATGGGTGGCCATTTTCGCTCAGGCGAGATACAGCGTGGATCTAAACCCTTTTCTGTCAACTCCCGCATGAATCCCCTTCGCGATAGTGCCGAGGGCCGCTTCTCTGCTCCGACTCGATCGGACGTCGGGAACCGATCGCTGGAACTCTTCTTCCCAACGGTAGGAAGCACCTACCGAAAGCACGAGTTGCATAGGGATGTTCTTTAACCGTCTTTAGCCGTCGACCATTTACTAGCCTTCCCTAATGTAGTAAAATATGGTGAGTTATTATTCGTGACCTGCGGACCATGGATTTAGCGAGTCGATTGCACCAAGAGTTATTTGAGATCAAGCGGCTTATAGGGCGGTAGCTCATCTTCTAACCTCGCTTCGGCCGCGAGCGCTGTTGGCGGCTGCCTGTGCAAAGCGCTGACGCTAGCGACCTGCTCTGCGATTGTGTTCGTACTAGTCTTACCTACTCAGCACAAGGGACCGCGGCGGCATGGCCCGCGTGCTCGGCCGGACGCACCGTAAGAGTCTCGAGTTGTTACGACTCGATCGTCACGATGCACTGAGCGGCGAAGCGCAACAATTCCAAATCCCTTGCTTCAATCGACTTCAGCTCACTGATTCAGGACTCAGCCGAATTTCCGATAATGGCGTCTGATCCCCAGTCAAGATCTCGATCCCTCTTCATCGCATGGTTCGTGCTCGTTCTGACAGCGGGATGGGTGGCGTTCATATGGACATTTCGCTTTCTGCCGTTACAGGACTATCCAGGTTGGACGTATGCGGGCCGTTTATTCTCTCTGTTGATCAGAAATCAAGCCCCGTCCTGCTACCAGCTCGTCCGATACCCGGTACCAAACGCTCTCTTCGTGGCGACAACGGGCCTCCTCGATTTAGTTTTCCGCCCCGAGACTTCCGGAAAGATATTCTTGAGTCTCAGCGTCGTGTTATTCGCACTCGGCTCATTTCGGTTGGTCGGCTCGACGACGACGCGCCGCGACACGCCACTGCTGCTTCTGCCGCTCATATTTGTTTTCAACCGCAGTGTCCCCGTCGGTGAGATAAGTTATGAATTCAGTTTAGGTGTCCTTTTTCTCGCTATGGCGCAAATGCTGTACCCCCCAGAACGCGCGCGAGGTAGAGAGCTGTGGCTGATAGCAGGATTTTCGCTGGTGATTTTTTTGTCGCACGCGGCCTCCTTTTTCTGTTGGCTAATATTCTTGCTGTTGCTTACCGTTTTCGACTCGTCGCGATTTCCTCGATTCAAGACTCTGCTCTCGGTAAGCCCGTCCTTACTCCTCTTCGTGCTTTACGTTCTGGGTCGAGAGAAGTCGGGGGGCGGTCTCAACGCGGCTTCGTTTATTGGTGATCTGAAATCAAAGGTCGTATTTGTTAGCATATTTTCGCCGCTGCACTTCTTTGATCCGTTTTACTGGACTGATCCCAAGCTGCTCAAGCAACTCTCGACGGCGTTCAACCTTTCCGTTGTCGCCGTGGTTCTAATTCTGGCTCTCATATGGATGCAAGCGCTGCGAAGCCACGTGCGTCTGTCCGCCCGCCTCAACGGGACCACGCGCGCCGTGTTGGTCGCCCCCCTGGTTTTCTCTGCGGTGTTCCTGTTCGCGCCATTTTCGGAATTTACTGGGGTCTACGACTTGAATGGCCGATTTCTCTTGCCCGCCTTCTTGCTTATGCTCGCCGGTTTAGCCTCATTTCGGCCGCGAGCGCTGTCCGAGCGCATGCGCTGGTCCCTGACGTTGGCCACAGCGGCAGCGGCCATATTCGTGCTGGCGTTCCAGTTTTTCTACGTAGGGCGAGTTGCAGGCAAGCTTCAGGGCGTGTACGACGTGCTGTCACAGGCCCACTTGGATCCCGACTTTCGAGCGATTGCGGACAGCGAATTTGAACACCTAGATTACGTGGCACCGCTTCCGAAATCCGGTCCGCGTCTACTGCCGGTGCACGAATCGTTGGCCTACTTCGTTCAGTATCTCAGGCTGGAACACCCGACATGTGTCCCGCTCTTCCAGACTACGACGAGCATAGTCCGGGCTTCGGTCCCGTACCGCTCCCTGCTTACTGACACCGAGGGGATCGCTGAACTCCCTCGCGGCGTTGTGATTCTCGGACTTCAGAATCGGAATCGCGTGATTGCCGGCCTGCTGACGGATCGGTATCAAACGGTCGCGGATACGGATTACGTGCTCGTTCTGGAGCGCAAGGCGGCGCCTGGCAAGGCTCCAGTACCTGCCCGTACCCCATGAATATCGGTTGCCCTGATGCTTAGTGCGCCGCGATAGGACATAATTCGAAAAATGGCCGGAATTGCGACACTCCTTTGCTGGTTGTTTATCGCCGTCCTTCTAGTTCGTGATTGCAAGCGTCGGAAGTCCGTCAGCGCGGCCGTATGGATACCGATGCTTATGGTATTAGCCTTTTCTTCGAGGACACCGGCCGGCTGGCTTAGCAATGGCACCTATGCCGTTACCACGGGCCCGACCAATGAGGCTCCTCGAAGCCTAGTGGACCAGACATTCTTTGCAACAACGATCGCGGCTTCGGCGATCGTTGCCTCAATGCGCGGCGTGAAGTGGATCAAGTTGCTCGGCGCAAACATCACGCTCGCTCTCTTCTTCCTTTACTTCATTGTCAGCTCGCTTTGGTCTGCTTATCACGCCGACTCATTAATCAGAGCGCTGAAGGATTTCGGGACAACCGTTCCTATTGTCGCGGTAATTCTGTCTGAGAAAGACCCCGTTGAGGCGGTGCGAGCCGTATATGTGAGATGCGCTTGTATCCTCTTCCCACTCTCGTTTCTATTAATAAGGTATTACGGCCAATTTGGACGGCAATATGATAAGAGCGGCGGCGTGACTTTTACGGGTGTCGCGACGCAGAAGAACTCTTTTGGCGAATTGCTGATGGTTTTCAGCTTGATTTTGATCTGGGACCACCTGGAAACACGCACTGCAACCGCGAAGTGGCCATGGAGCGGGATGCGAATAGATATATTGGTGCTCTTGGTTATGGGAATTTGGCATCTTAATGTCTCGCAGAGCAAAACATCCCTGCTTTGCTTTTTAATTGGACTGACCCTATTGGTCAGCATGAGATGGGCCAATTCTCGGGTGATTGGATATCTTCTGCTCCTTACGACGCTCTGCCTTCCGTTTCTTGTATTGTTAACAAATCAGTTCAGTTCCAACATGGGTTTCGTACTTGAAGCGCTGGGGCGGGACGATACGTTCACCGGTAGAGCCGACATCTGGCAGCACATAACCTTGCAAACGGTAAACCCACTAGTCGGGGCAGGATACTGGAACTTTTGGAGCGGATCAGGCGGAAGGGCGATTGCTAACGCCATCCAATTTGACACTCCGAACGCGCACAATGGTTACCTAGATATCTACCTCGATGGCGGCCTGATTGGACTGTTTCTGCTCGCTTGCGTCTTAATTACCTATGGCAGACGGTTAATCAAGCATCTTCCGGGAAACCTATTTTCGCGATTTAGATTTATCTTTCTTATTGTCGTCATTATCCATAATCTCACAGAATCCAGCTTCGCCCGCCCAACCGTGAACTGGTTAACCTTTGTCCTAGTGCTAATCGAATTCCCTATTCTGAAAGGTCAATTTCGACCTGATGCCGGACGATCCGACAAGGCGGTCCAACTTGAACGACAACGGTCGGCCGTTATGCAAAAAGTCCCGACAATGGAAAAAGTCCCGACTTCACAACTGTCACGGTGTGGTGGTCAGAATCGGCGCGGCGCTCAGGTTGGAGGAAGAGCTCTCGCTTGGATAAAGGTTTGAACGCAGGGCAGATGGATTTCTCATCGGTCTCTGATTGCTTTCGTGGCCGGAAAGCGTGATCGCTCCGACCATTTGATTTGAAGTGTCATCGCTCGGGCTTGATATGACGGTTGGCTTCTTGAGCGATCAAAACAAATTCGTACCGTTTGATGCACGAGGAGACTTCGGGTCTGCCGCAGGCGAACTTCGTCAACTTGCGATGCGGGGCGCTGGCGCCACGATGTTTTCCGCTAGCATTACGCTGGCGGTCCAGATCATCGCTACTTTAGCATTGGCTCGCCTCCTTACACCCACGGATTTTGGCTTGGTCGCCATGGTAACGACGTTCAGCCTTCTGCTCAGCAATTTTGGGCTGAATGGATTTACCGAGGCCATTCTGCAACACGAGAGGATGAATCATGCTCTGGCTAGCAATCTGTTTTGGATCAACCTAGCCGCGGGTGCCCTTCTGAGCATCGTATTGGCCGCCGCAGGTTCGCTTTTGGCTAGATTCTATCGCGAACCTGCCGTGGCCCCGATCGCTGTAGGCGTGTCATTGTCGATTTTTATAACGAGCGCCTCCGTTATTCATTTGGCGCTACTGAAGCGGGCCATGCGCTTCGGTGGCGTTTCGATCAACGACATCGTCGCCCGATCTGTTTCGGTGGCTGTGTCGATCGTTCTCGGTATGGCGGGCTGGGGTTATTGGGCGCTTGTAGCAGGGACCGTCGCGCTCGCGCTGTCCCAGACACTGGGGGTTTGGTACTTGTGCCGCTGGCTGCCGGGCACTCCGCGTCAGGAACGCGGAATGGGTTCCATGTTGCGGTTTGCCATGAACGTGTACAGCCGCTTCGGTGTCAATTACTTGGCCCGAAATACGGACAATTTCCTGGTAGGGTGGCGCTTTGGTGCCTATTCCCTCGGTTTTTACAAGAGGGCGTACGATCTATTTGCGCTCCCGGCGAGCCAAATTGCAGCTCCGCTGGCGAACGTCGCAGTATCTGCCCTCAGCCGGTTCAAGAACGACGCGATCCAGTATCGGCGGCATATTATCGGCGGGATCGCGCTCATGGCCTTTCTGGGCCTGGGCTTAGGTATGGATCTCACCTTGACCGGCAAGGACGTGATTCGTCTGCTGCTAGGCGCGAAGTGGGGCGAGGCCGGGCGAATTTTCACGTTCTTTGGGCCGGGAATTGGGATCATGCTCGTCTATTACACACAGGGCTGGATCCATCTCTCCATTGGGCGGGCAGACCGGTGGCTTCGCTGGTCGATCTTTGAGTCAGCATTCACTGGCTTGCTTTTTGTGATCGCACTGCCGTGGGGGCCTGCGGGAATCGCTTGTGCGTGGACAGCGTCTTTCTGGATTTTGTTAATCCCAGGATTTTGGTACGCGGGGAAACCAATCGGCATAGGCGTTGCCCCGTTTGTCACTGCGATCTGGAGGTATGTTGTTGCTTCTGTGTTGGCCGGCGGAGTTTCTGCCGTAATCACACGAGGTCGGATGGGTTTGATTTCGATGGCGGGCGCGGGTGGTGCTTTCACGCGTATCGTAATGGTCTCTGCGTTGTTCTCAGCTCTATATCTTATTGCTGTGATCCTCTTGAATCGAGGATACACATCCCTCTTTCAGCTCGCGGGCCTGATAAAAGAAATGATTCCGCAGAGCCTTTTGTCTAAGCTGTATCCGGCGGACACTGTGAATCAAAATCAAGCTCCTACTACGCGAGATTGCGCCGACGAACCATACGGAATTCCTTCTAGCTCTCCCACCTTAGGCGCCGACAATGAAGGCGCCGACAATGAATGAGCGACGCTCTCATGGCTCCGCGATCTTAGAAATCCTGACGAGCTAATAGCCGTAGGTTCTTTGACGCCACAACTTCCCTGGAGACTCTGGCTTCTGTTCAGTTGGAAAACGGAAAAAGCCCTTGGAAGCTTATGAAATCGATCCCACTTGCGACGCTCGCTGGGGCGCGTTTGTGGAAAAACATCCAAGGGCATCGGTATTTCACGGAGCGGCTTGGCTCAAGGCACTTCGTAGAACCTATGGCTATGAACCGGTGGCTTTCACAACCTCCGCTCCCGGTGAGGTGTTAAGAAGCGCCATTGTTTTCTGTCATGTGAACAGCTGGCTCACGGGTCACCGGCTAGTGTCGCTACCTTTTTCCGATCATTGCGAACCTCTCTGCGATTCCAGTGAGGAATTGGGATTCCTTGTCCGTCATTTGCAGTCGACCATGAACCAAGAGCATTGGAAATATCTGGAGATACGTCCCGTCAGCGAGCGATTCAGCGAGGCTCGCGGCGGGTTCGCGCCTGCGGCAAAATTCCTGTTACATACTCTCGATCTCCGTCAGGATTGTGCAGTTTTGTTCCACAGCTTTGACAAAGATTCCGTGCAGCGCCGCATCCGGCGAGCCGACCGGGCCGCTTTGGTTGAGGAATGCGGGAATTCCGACGAGCTGCTAAGCGATTTCTATCGACTGTTCGTGATCACACGACGCCGGCACCGGCTACCCCCCATCCCACGCATCTGGTTTCGAAACTTGATTCAGGAACAAAGCGGCGCGGTGGAAATACGGGTCGCCTACACCAACGGGAAGCCGATCGCGGCCATTCTGACTTTGCGATTTGGCAGCGTGGTTTACTACAAATACGGATGCTCCGACCACTCCTTCAAAAGACTCGGGGCGATCCCCTGGCTTTTTTGGAAAGCCATCAAAGCCGCAAAATCGAGTGGGGCGTTGCAATTTGACATGGGAAGGACTGAGAAAACACACGCGGGGCTTCTTGCGTTCAAGAACCACTGGGTTTCGAATCCGCAGGAACTCACCTATTGGGATTTTCCGGTAGGCTCACCCGTCGGACCGGCCAACGGCTGGAAGATGAAAGCGGCAAGCCACCTCTTCTCATTGATGCCGAAGAGCATGCTGGAAATAACCGGAAGATTGCTTTACCGGCACATCGGATAGACGGTTTGGCCTGTCCGGCTGGCGTTCAACTGTACGAAAAACATGGACCTCGACGAGGGAAACTTGTTAGGCTTTTTGGGTCAGGTCTTTCCCAATAATTTCCAATCCAAGCCAGAATCCCTGTGGTTTCGGTTGGTTTGCTGCCGCTAGCCCCTTGTTCTATAAGGAGTTGGAGATCGTACATCAGCACCTTGGCTGGCAGCTTGATTGCAGTCTGTGTTTGGACGTCCCCGTCCGGCGCATTGTGGCGGTAGCTTGCCGATAGCCGGCGCAATCGGACCACCTCAAGGACCTTCGGCTCCTAGCGGACCCCCGCTGTTCGATGTTGTCGTTAGCAGATTCACACGCGTGAATGTCTTTTGGCGCGGCTAGTGGATGACAACTGACCCATATCCAGTTCAAGGGCCCGCGGTGATTGTTGCGGGTGGACCGCACAAACTCGCGGCGCCGAGCGTTCGCTCTGAATCGGTTTTTCTGCGGTGCGCCACATCGAAGCTCGGGCGAAAATTTCTGGGGCTCTACCTGGCCCTGAGCAAGCGGATCTGGAATCTGCTTCCCGCGTCGGTCCGTTCGTCGGGCGGCGCGTATGGAAGACATCTGCACGCGATGACTCTTCTCCAGGCTGACCGCAGACAATATGTCGCTACATTTTTCATGCGAAACCGGCCGGAGCTGGATTTGATGCAGCGTCTGGCGGGCCAGCAAGTGCACGGCTCGAAATTGAATATCGCGGTGTTGGCGTGCAGCAAGGGCGCCGAAGTTTATTCCATCGCCTGGGCCGTCCGTTCCGTGCGGCCGGATCTCACGCTGAAAATCCAGGCGGTTGATATTTCACAGGAAATTGTCCATTTCGCGGGGAAAGGAATTTATTCAACTGCCCCCGATGCTTTTGGTGCGTCCGATCGTGAAGCTGCGGCGAAAAATGGGGACGTCAATTGGAATACCCATCGGGACCAAGGCGCGTCGATGTTTGAGCGGATGACCAAGGACGAAGTGGAAGCGATGTTCGAAGTCGGAGCCGGCGAAGTGAGAGTCAGGCCGGGGCTCAAAGAGGGAATTACGTGGTCCCACGGAGATGCGGGCGATCCTGACCTGATTGGCGCACTCGGTCCGCAAGACATCGTGGTGGCAAACCGTTTTCTCTGCCATATGCAGCCCGCCAATGCGGAGAAGATGCTTCGCAACCTGGCAAATGCGGTCAAGCCGGGCGGTTATCTCTTCGTTTCGGGAATCGACTTGGACGTGCGAATGAACGTCGCGCGTGCGCTGGGCTGGAAACCTGTTACGGACATGTTGAGAGAAATTCATGAGGGCGATCAATCCCTAAGAGATGGTTGGCCGCTGGAGTATTGGGGGCTGGAACCATTTCGCGATGACGATCCGGATTGGCAGCTTCGCTATTCGTCGGTTTTTCAAATTGGTAAGAACGAAGACCCAGCTTCTGCGCCCGTGCTGCAAGGCTCTCGATGGATCAAGCGTTAATGCGGTTTACGTCAACTGGTATCGCTGGAGCCTGGGTGATTGATCCGGATCCGCGCGAAGATGAAAGAGGACGGTTCCTTCGAGCGTGGTGCGCCAAAGAGTTTTCCGACCAGGGCATTGAGTTTACACCGGTGCAAGCCAATCTGGGATTTAGCGTGCGAAAAGGGACGGTTCGCGGCATGCATTTTCAGGAATCGCCTGCGGTCGAGGCGAAATTGATTCGCTGCACCCGCGGCGCAATGTTCGACGTTGTGGTCGATCGCCGGCCGGAATCTTCGTCGTACGGAAAGTGGTTTGGCATGGAGTTGACGCCGGAAAACGCTCGCATGCTTTTCGTTCCCGAGCGTTGTGCGCACGGATACCAGACACTTCAGGATCGTACGGAGATGTATTACATGGCCTCGGCCTACTACGCGCCGGCCGCGGCAAGCGGCCTGCGATTCGACGACCCGGCGTTCGGCGTTCAATGGCCTTTGGCCCCGACAGTGCTATCCGAACAGGATCGCAACTGGCCGCTGATCGAGCGGTAAGGTGAATCAATGCATATAGAGACTGCACTTCGAGACCGTGAGAATGCCGGCCGTCCCATTCGCGTAGGAATGATTGGCGCGGGAGCGACGGGCCGTGCCATCGCGCTGCAACTCGGGACGCCCGTGCCGGGAATTCGTCTTGTGGCGATTGCCAACCGCACGCTGGAGCACGGTGAGCGTGCATTTCGGGAGGCCGGAATCTCCGGGTGGGCCCATGCTGAATCCGCTCGGCAGGCCGAGGCAGCTATTTGTCACGGAACGCCGGTTCTGACGCAAGATCCGTCTGTGCTGACGGAGTGTGACGCGATCGACATCGTGCTTGAGGTGACCGGAAGCGTCGAGCCTGCGACGAAGCTGGCTCTCGATGCGATCGAACACGGCAAGCATTTGGTGCTGGTGAATGCTGAACTGGATTCGCTCATCGGCCCGATTCTCAAGGAGAAGGCTGACCGCGCCGGGGTGGTGATCACGCATACGGATGGCGATGAGCCCGGCGTTGCGATGACGCTGCTTCGCTATCTCCGATCGCTGGGACTGCGCACCGTGGCGGCAGGCAATGTCAAAGGCATGGTCGATTATTATCGCAACCCCGACACCCAGAAAGCATTTGCCGAAAAAAATGATCAGGACGTCAGGAAAGTCACTTCGTTTGCGGATTCCACGAAGCTTTCTATGGAAGCGACCGTTCTGGCGAATGCTACGGGATTTCACGCCGGCCGGCGCGGCATGTACGGTCCGGCGTGCAAGGACGTCCGCGAGATGGCGGGCCTCCTTCCCGGCGATCAAATGCTCGAGACCGGCCTGGTTGACTACGCGCTCGGAGCGGCTCCTTATACTGGCGCATTTGTGATCATTCACGAGGAGTCGCCGCTCAAGAAGGTGCAGTTGGCCTACTACAAATTGGGCTACGGCCCGTTCTACGTTTTCTACACCCCTTTTCATCTGCCCCATCTCCAGATCGCTTCGACCATCGGGCGCGCGGTGATTCATCGCGATCCCACCGTCGCTCCAATCGCCGGGTCGGTTTGCGAGGTTCTTTCCATGGCCAAGCGCGACCTAAAAGCAGGCGAGCGACTCGACGGGGTCGGCGGGTTTTGCACGTATGGTTTGATCGACAACACGGCTGCGGCGAGGGCTGTCAACGCTCTCCCGATTGCACTCTCGGACGGCTGCGTCTTGCGTAGGGATGTTCCAAAGGACTCTGCTCTGTCGTTTGACGACCTGGCGACGCGCCCGGCCGGATTGGCCGCAAAGCTTTGGAACCAGCAGGCCGAACGCTGGGCCGTCGCCAAGCCGGCGGCTGAGCCTTCCATGCGCTCCGAACCGGTTGGGAAGATTTCGTGAAGACAAAGTGCTGGCACGCCAATCACTCTCATGCTTGATCATTCATTCTGGAACGGACGAAAGGTTTTCGTAACCGGACACACCGGCTTCAAGGGAAGCTGGCTCTCGCTATGGCTGGAGTCGCTCGGCGCCGACGTGACCGGATACGCGCTCGAACCACCGACAGAGCCTAGTCTGTTCGAACAGGCGGGTGTGGCGAAGAGTGTTCGATCGATTGTCGGGGACATCCGCGATTACCCTCGACTCAAAGCTGCTCTGCTTGAGTGCCGTCCCAGCGTGGTGATTCACATGGCTGCTCAGTCGATCGTGCGCCGCGGCTACGCGGATCCCATCGAAACGTATTCCTCGAACGTTATGGGGACGGTGTATGTGCTCGAGAGCATCCGGCAAATGGGCGGCCCGTGCGCCGTCGTGAATGTCACCAGCGATAAGTGCTACGCGAACCGTGAGTGGGTCTGGGGATATCGCGAAGATGAGCCCATGGGCGGTCGAGATCCGTATTCGAATTCCAAGGGATGCGCAGAGCTCGTTGCTTCCTCCTATCGAGATTCGTTCTTCCCGCCTGAGACGCTAGAGCGCCACGGCGTAGCCCTCGCATGCGCCCGCGCAGGGAATGCTGTGGGCGGCGGCGATTGGACGAAGGATCAACTGATTCCCGATCTCGTGCGATCGTTCCTGGCGGGCCAGTCATGCCTTATCAGGTGCCCTTCTGCGATCCGCCCCTGGCAGTTCGTCTTGGAGCCACTACGTGGATATTTGACGCTCGCCGAGAAGCTTACCGAGGAACCCTCCCGCTTTGCGTCGGCATGGAATTTCGGACCTTCCGACACCGATGCCAAACCCGTGGGTTGGATCGCGGACGAATTAGCGCGGTCTTGGGGGAACAACGCTTCGTGGACTCACGACGGCTCGGCACACCCGCGAGAGGCGCACTTTCTAAAGTTGGACATTTCCAAAGCTAGAACTTGCTTGAATTGGCATCCCGTCATTTCTCTGAGCCAAGCACTCGAGTGGATTGTGGAATGGTATCACGCGTTCCAAGCGGGTGCTGATCTTCGGGGTGTTACCCAGTCGCAAATCGAGCGGTATCAAGCGCTCTTAAGAAACTGACTTCGGCCAACATTGCCAAGGCCGCTGGGCGGAATAAAGGAGACTCGCAGTTTATGCCCGATCCAAACATTGTCGTCTTAGGAAGTGGAATGGCCGGATTCGGTGCCGCTTACCGGCTCCGCTCCGAGGGTCTTACGCCGGTAATGTACGACAAGAATGACTACCACGGCGGTCATACAGCCTCGTTCCGCTCAGAAAACGGCTTCATGTTTGACGTTGGCCCGCACATTTCTTTCACCAAAGATCCGCGCATACAAAACCTTTTCGCGGAGAGCGTCGATCAGCAATACGAGACCGTCCAGATCAATCTCAACAACTACTGGCGTGGCCACTGGCCTTTGCATCCTGTACAGCTCCATCTTCACGGTCTGCCGGAGGACGTCGTTGTCAAGGTGATTGCCGATTTCGTGGAGGAGCGCCAGCGGCCGGAGCGACCGGTGAACAATTATGCGGATTGGCTGCTCACCAGTTTCGGCAAGACTTTTGCCGAATCCTTTCCGATGCAATACACGCGGAAGTATCATACGACCCCAGCCGAAAACATGAGCACCGATTGGTTGGGCCCTCGCATCTACCGCCCCAGCCTCGAGGAGGTGCTGCGCGGCGCGATTTCGCCATCAGCTCCTCACGTTCATTACATTACGCACTTCCGCTATCCCAGCGCCGGAGGGTTCATCAATTACCTGGCGAAATTCGTTCCCCTCGGCAATCTCAAGCTCAAGCACGAGTTGCTCTCCATCGATCCCCGTTCAAGGCAGCTCCGGTTTGCAAACGGGCTCGTAACTGCGTACGACGGATTGGTTTCTTCCGTACCTCTGCCGGACATGATCCGGATGATCGAAGGCGCGCCGCAGGACGTCGTCGAGGCCTCGCGTCGCCTAGCCTGCACAACGTGCGTTCTCGTGAACGTCGGCTTGGACAGAGAGGACCTATCGAACGCCCACATGACTTACTTTTACGACGAAGACGTTTGCTTCACTCGCTTGGGTTTCCCCCATATGCTTACTTCCCGCAACGCGCCACCGGGTACAGGAAGCATTCAGGCGGAAGTCTACTTCTCTCAAAAGTACAAGCCCTTTACCGGCTCACTCGAGGATTGCATTGAGCCGGTCATCCGAGATCTGCGTCGCTGCGGATATATTCGGGATAACGACCGCATTTTGTTCAAGAAGGCGATGCTCCTCCGATACGCCAACGTGATCTTCGACCTCGATCGCGCGGCGGCCCTGAAGACAGTTCACGGCTATCTCGACGAAGTTGGCATCGGCTATTGTGGTCGCTACGGAGACTGGGGATACATGTGGACGGACGAGAGCTTCAAGAGCGGTGAATTGGCAGCAGAGCGCATTTTGTCTGCGCTGTCATCTAAGGCTGGGGGCGTCTAGAGGACGGGCGACGCCACAACACGTCGCTACGCCTCGTTATCTTGTGTCAGGCCGAATGGAGTTCTTGATCGGAGTAACGACAGGAGCGAGCAGCGCATAAGACACCCTACAACAACCAACGGTGCACACATGGACAATCAAGCTCAAAACGCGCGCACTCTCATCTTTTCGCAGCGGAATCTCTCGCGAAAAGGTCCGTTTCGCTGTGCTCATTTTGAATTTGAAGATGTAATCTCTCAAATTGACTCTGTAGAATTCTTGGCGCCCCGCTTCAATCCAACCGGTTTTCGTCAAACGTTCGCAAAACAGATTGCTTACCACACCCCGTTTGCTCTTAATCCAGGCATTCGAAAATGCCGGATCAAAACGAACTACGATCTGTTTCTAGCGATTTGCGGGGATCCAACAGACCTGCTCAGGATCAATGCCCTCGGCGATTGGAGGGCTAGCTGCAAGACCGCCGTTTGCCTGATCGATGAGCTTTGGGCGAGGCAAATGACGGACTATCAGAACTTCTTGCGCTTGCTCGAGAAGTTTGATTCCGTGATCCTCTATTACAGTCAAAGCGTCGGCCCTCTCAATGACCGAATCGGACACAAGTGTGTCTTTTTGCCGCCTGGTGTAGATGCCATTCGTTTTTGTCCTTATCCCGATCCTCCCAAGAGAGTCGTGGACGTTTATAGTATGGGGCGTAGATCAGAGACGACGCATCGAACACTGCTACGAATGGCCGTAGAAAATGGCCTGTTTTATCTTCACGACAGCATTGCTGCCGATCAAGTTCTTAACCCAACCGAACATAGATTGCTCTTTGCGAATATCGCGAAAAGAAGTCGATATTTCATCGTCAATCCGGGATTAATCGATCGACCTGATGTGAGGGCCAATCAGGTCGAAATTGGCAACAGATATTTTGAAGCCGCTGCGTCTGGCACCATCATGTTGGGAGAGCGTCCGAACAACGCGGAGTTTGAGAAACTTTTCGATTGGCCGGATTCTCTGATCCATGTGCCTTACGATTCCCCGGATATTGATAAGGTCGTGAATGCCCTGGACGAGGATCCCGAGAAACAAGAGAGAATGCGACGAACGAACGTAAAGCAAGCTCTGATGCGACACGATTGGGCGTACCGCTGGGAAGCGATCCTTAAATCCGCCGGTCTGGAACCGATGCCGGAGCTTTTTCGAAGGAAGAAAACTCTGAAGAATCTCGCTGAAGGCATATCGCAAGACGATGCGCTACAAACGCACGGCGTATCAAAAGCCGGCGCGACGCCGAAAGGTCTTATTTTTAACTAATTGGCTAATGGATTTGGTAGAGACCACACACCTGCATTCGAAATTGTCAGCATCCTTGTGAGATACGATGGAAACTTTATCGCCCAAGTTCAAGGCGCTTTCTCTTCTTACGTAGTTCACTCGATCAGGATGGATCGCATGGCGCGGCCATACACAAAGATCGCTCTGCTACATCACACCGGCGGTGGCAACTTGGGCGACGACGCAACCATGGATGCCGTTATACGCAATATTGTACGGCGCTGGCCTGAAGCAAAGATATCTGCCTTCTCAATGAATCCCGACGACACGACGAAAAAACACGGGATCCCGTCCCATTCCATCCGAAGACACACTTGGCGTATCGGTTATAAGTCCGCTAGAACAATAGACAATCCCGTACTTCGACTGCCCAGAGCTGTTTTTCGCGAACTGGCTTTCCTGATCACATCGCTTCGAAGTCTTAGGTCCTTCGATCTTTTGGTTGTCAGTGGCGGCGGTCAACTCACCGAGAGAAGCGGGCCATGGGGCTTCCCGTACGCGATCTTCACTTGGGGCTTGATGGCAAAGGCCGTGCGCATCAAATGTCTTTTTGTGAATGTGGGCGCTGGGCCGTTGAAGCATTCTTTGAGCAAATTGTTCGTCACTCGCGCACTGTTTGCCGCGGACTATGTGTCTTTTCGAGATGTCCAATCGCAAGCGCTCGCCCACGACATAGGTTTTACTGGTCCAAGCCAAGTTTTTCCAGACAACGTCTACAATCTCGAAGCGCCTTCGTCCGAAGTCTCTTCACGAAAACGGGATCATTCGATAGTTGGCATTGCCCCTATGCCTTATCCTTTTTGTGACCCAAGGGAACACGCGTCAGGTCACCAAGTCATTTACGAGGATTTCATCGCTAAGTTTGCGATCTTCGCTTCGTCCCTTGCAAAACATTATTCGTTGGAGCTTTTTGGCAGCGACGCTGGCGCTGATCCTTCAGCGATTGAAGACCTTCGAACAGTTCTGCAAAATCGCCATAACATCTCTGTGCCGCCGTATGATCCGGTTGACTCTGTTCGCGAACTATTATCCAGGATGTCGGCAATGGACTATGTTGTTACATGCCGATTTCACGGTGTTGTGTTTGCCCACCTCCTAAATAAGCCTGTTCTCGCAATATCACATCATCCGAAAGTTGCGAATCTCATGAATGCTCTCGGGCTGTCGAAATATTGTGTGGATATCCAGACGTTCGATCCGATTCGGCTGACGGATACATTTGCATCTCTCGTCAGCGATGCCGAAGAGGTCAAGAGTCGTATGACGGCGAGTTTGGCTGGTTACAGATCACAGTTGGCAATTCAATTCGATGATTTGTTCCCTCGAAGCCACGAGGCAAAGTGAATACCGCAAGCAATACGGACCCCGAATGTCAGGAACTGGCTATTGCTAGCCCAGGCTGTCATCCGTGAATCAACTGCTTCTAGCGTTTTTCCCTCAGCTCGATGCGGATCGCCCTGGCATCGCTAGATTGAGGAGAGATCAGAATACCTGCGAGTGATGTTTCTGCAACACAATTGTTCTCCGTCAGCGTGGACTGGTTGCCGTCCTAAGGAGAGTATTTATGAAAGTCGTGCTATTTTGCGGTGGGTTTGGAATGCGGCTTCGTGAGCATTCTGAAAATATCCCTAAACCGTTGGTGACGATCGGCTATCGGCCGATCCTTTGGCACGTCATGAAGTACTATGCCCACTATGGGCACAAAGATTTTATTTTGTGCCTGGGGCATCAGGCGGAAGCGGTCAAGAGCTACTTTCTGAATTACGACGAATGTGTCTCGAACGATTTTGTCCTGTGGGCTGGAGGGAAGAAGCTCGAACTCTTCAACAGCGACACGCAAGACTGGGAAATTACTTTTGCAGATACCGGGATTAATTCCAATATTGGCCAACGCCTAAAATCAGTAGAGAAGTACCTCGACGGCGAAACTGAATTTCTTGCGAATTACAGCGATGGCCTTACGGACCTCCCGTTGCCTCAGCAGCTTGACCACTTTCACCAGCAGGACAAGATTGCAAGCTTTCTGTGCGTCCGGCCTACACTGAGCTATCACATGGTTTCGCTGCAAGAGGGCAGCGGAGGATTGGTCTCCGGAATTCATCCGATAAACAACGGCACGGTGCGAATTAATGGGGGCTTCTTCATCTTTAAGAAAGAGATATTCCGCTACATTGGTGAGAAGGAGGAACTGGTAAACGGGCCCTTCCACAAGCTGATCGAAGAAGGGCAACTGATTGGCTATCCGTACGACGGCTTCTGGGCATGCATGGACACCTTTAAAGACAAGCAAGAATTAGACAGACTATGGGGTGCCGGTACGGCCCCGTGGGAAGTGTGGAAAACCAATGGCAATGGCCGCCGCTAAAGCTTCCTCGAACGAGATCCCATGCGTCCCTTAACCTTGCCCGTCGATCCAGCTTCTCCCTTGAGAATCCTGTGCTTGGGAGCCCATTCGGACGACATCGAAATCGGCTGTGGCGGGACAATTCTGCGGTTGGTGAAGCAGTATCGCAATTGCGTAATTCACTGGGTCGTGTTCAGCGCCCTCGGAGTCCGAGCCGCCGAAGCACAGCGCGCAGCCGGGCTGTTCGCCGGAACGGCCTCTCTTCAGGGGCCTCTCCTCCAGCAGTTTCAGGATGGATTCATGCTGTTTGTCGGCGCCGAGGTGAAAGCTGCCTTTGAAGGATTGAAGGCCGTTTCCCCAGACTTGATTTTCACGCACCACCGCAAGGACGCCCACCAGGATCACCGCTTGTTGGCGGAATTGACTTGGAACACGTTTCGGAACCATTTGATCCTAGAGTACGAAATCCCCAAATATGACGGCGACTTTGGTCAGCCAAGCGTATTCGTGCCGCTCGAGTCCGAGGTCTGCCAAGAGAAGATTCGCCACATCATGGATGCCTTCAAGTCACAGCACTCAAAACGGTGGTTTCGAGACGATACGTTCTTATCTCTAATGCGATTGAGAGGTATGGAGTGCAACTCGCCAAGCGGCTATGCCGAAGCGTTCTATTGCCGCAAGTTGACGTGGACGCCATAAAGGGGAAGGCGGCGCCAACTCAAGCCCCGTGATCCAAGGCTGAACTCTAGGGTGATAGGAACTCGATGAAAGATTTGAAAGAAAAAACGCTCCGTGGCGGTGTAGCCAGACTCTGCGCGCAGGCCGCAACCTTTCGGAAGTTGTCCCGCCTTTAGTTGAAACCTGAAACAGAAGCAGCGGCTCTCGGGCCAGACTCGGATAGAGTCTGGGGTGAGATCTCTTTTTAGGAGGAGAGCCGCTGTGAGAAAAAACTATCAGGGAAAGCCAGGCAAGTCCAAGGGGAAGTTCGAAGTATGGGGGCGGGAAGAAGTGTCCGTGCAGGTGCCGCTGCCGCTGGTGGAGGTATGGGAGGATTTGCAGCCGCGGGTGGAGCAACTGACCGGTGAAGCGGGGATGCAGATATTGCGGGCCATTCTGGAAGACGAGGTAACGCGGCGGGTAGGGCCACCGCATCGGCCGGGCCCAGAGTCGGGTGCCGTGCGCTGGGGGCGGCAGCCTGGATACGTGATATTCAGCGGGCAGAAAGTGGCGGTGACGCGTCCGCGGGTGCGCACGCGCGAGGGTAAGGAAGTGGAACTGGACAGTTACGCGCGGCTGCAACACGACGGACGGCGGCAGCGGGCGGTACGCGAAGGAATCGTGGCCGGGCTGACCTCGCGGAATTACCACCGTGCGGTCCACTCGGTGCTTTCGGGTTAGGGGATCGAGAAATCCAGCGTGAGCCGGGAGTTCGTCCAGGCCAGTGCGGCGCAGTTGCAAGAACTGTGCGAGAAAAAACTCGGTGCTCTGGACTTGGTGGCCATCCTGATCGATGGGATTCATTTGGGCAAGCAAGTGCTGGTGGTGGCGCTGGGCATTCGAACCAGCGGGGAAAAAGAGGTTTTAGGGCTGTGGCAGGGAGCGACGGAAAACACTACGGTGGTGAAGGAGTTGCTGGAAGACCTGGTGGCACGCGGACTGGATCCGGAGCGGCGCTACTTGTTCGTGATCGACGGAGCGAAAGCGTTGCGAGCGGGGATCGATCGGGTGTTCGGTGAGCGTGCCGAAGTACAGCGCTGTCAGATCCACAAACGGCGGAACGTAAAAGATCATCTGCCGAAAAACGCCCAGGGCGATTACGACCGGAGAATCCGCAACGCCTACGCGATGGCCGAGTACGCGGCGGCCAAGGCCGAGCTGGAGAAAATCTTCCGGCAACTGGAACGGATCAACCCCAGCGCGGCGCGGAGTCTGGAGGAAGGTATGGAGGAAACGCTGACGGTGCACCGGCTGGGCGTGGGTGAACGGTTGCGCGGAACATTGGCCTCGACCAATCCGATCGAGTCGTGCCTGTCGACCGTCGAGAAAGTAGCGGGACCTCGACGCATTGCAGCACCGCTTGAATCCGTCGTTGACTCAACAGGTCCGGGTCGCTTAAGGTGCAGTCCTCCGAGAGCCGCTGCTTCTGTTTCAGGTTTCAACTAAAGGCGGGACAACTTCGATTTCAAATCTATTCTGGATCAATTTATTGGTCGGCGCCGTCCTTGCCATCATCGCGTTTGCAATGGCGCCGGCCATCGCTACCTTCTATCACGAACCGCATCTTATAGCCGTGACGGCTATACTGGCAATCGGCTTCTTTTTCAATGCGGCGGGTGTGCAGCACGGAGCAATACTTCAGCGACAATTGCGTTTCACTGTGATGGCCGTAATCAACACGGCCTCCTTGGTCCTGAGCACTTTGATTGCGATTGTTGGCGCCAAACTTGGCTACGGATACTGGTCGCTAGTAGCGATGACGATTGCTACTCCGTTGATCAACACGGTCGGTTTCTGGCTTGCCACATCTTGGGTTCCGGGAATGCCCCGCAGGCGAGCCGGCGTACGTTCGATGATGCGCTTCGGTGGTACGGCCACGTTGAACATCTTTCTTGGGTATGTTGCTACCAATTGTGAAAAGGTTCTGATCGGCAGGTCCTGGGGCGCTGACGCGATTGGAATTTATGGAAGGGCATACCAGCTAAGTAACGTCGCTACAGACAATCTGAATTCAACAGCGGGTGAGGTGGCGTTTGCGGCGCTCTCCTGTCTCCAGAACGATCCTCCTCGCCTGAGAAGCTATTTCCTGAAGGGCTACTCTTTGATCTTGGCTCTCATCTTGCCGCTTACACTTGCCTGTGGCCTTTTTCGCTCCCGATATCGTCTTTACCTTCTTAGGGCCGAAATGGAAAGACGCGGTTCCGATTTGTCGGCTGCTGCCTCCCACGATTGTAGTATTTGCGATAGCAAATCCTCTGTCATGGCTGTTGTATTCGATTGGCCGGATTGAACGGCTCGTAAAGACGTCGCTGGTCCTCGCGCCGGGATGATGGTGGGCTACTATGCGGCCTTACCTTATAGGCCTAAAGAAGTTGCATTTGCATATTCGACACTGATGATGATTTGATTTTTCTGCTATCGCGTGGGCAGTAAACGGGACGATGGTTTCTTTCCGGGGTCACGATGAGAGCGCCCTGGCGTCAAGCATTGTGGCTGCCGCAGTCGCCTTCGGCGCACGCTCCGCTTACGGTCAGTCTATTCCGATTCTGCTTTGCCTAATTCTGGGAAGCGCGGTCATGCTAGTGGTGTACGGTGGCATGCTTCTGATCGTCACGGGGCAAAAATCGTTCTACCTGGATATTCTCCGCGGATTGAAGGGCGCTCCAGCCGTTAAGGAGAATGACCTCATTTCGGCTTAACCGGGCCAAAGCCCGGCGGTCAACGTACTGCCCGAGCTCGATTCCTCTTCCACGGCCAAGTGCTTTCCCGGCCTTGGTGCGCAGTTCCATTGAAACCATCACCACACCATAAACATCCTGGCCCGGCCTGGTTCTTCGACTTTCGGAATTTCGCCCATAGTTTTCAGGAGCAGGTTTCCAATGGCTGACTGTCTCACCGAATACTACAGATGCCCTGAGGGGTATCTTAAATTTGCGCAAACTGGCGTTCTCTCCGCCACTACCGGATACTTCCGATTTGGAGAAGACGCGGTTTGCTACGGAAACTACATCGGGCGGGAACCCGCCGCGCGTGCTTCAGCTGCGCGGTTGAACGCTCTCGACGACGTTGAATTTAGAAATGGAACCGTTTGTCTCCCTTTCGACCCCTCGCAGGTGATCCAAAATCTTCGATGCGAATCTTACGCGGCAGACTGGCGGCAAGAACAGCCCATCTCCGCGCTTGCTCGCGTGTACTACTTCGTCCGCCCACTGCTTCCGGTACATGTGCGAAAACACCTCCAGGAATTTCACTTTAGAGGCTGGAGCGAGCTGAAGTTTCCTCATTGGCCGGTGGATTGTTCCGTAGACAACATTCATGCCAAGTTGCTTTCGCTGTCGCTAAAGACGAGCGGCGCGCTGCGGATCCCTTTCATCTGGTTCTGGCCGCAGGGAGCCGCGTGTTCCGCGATCATCACGCACGATGTAGAAACGGCATTGGGCCGCAACTTCTGCAAAACCCTGATGGACATCGACGATTCGTTTGGACTTAAGGCATCCTTCCAGGTGATTCCCGAACAGCGTTACAGCGTCACCCCAGAGTTTCTGGCGTCCATTCGCGATCGGGGGTTTGAGGTGGTGATCCACGATTTGAATCACGACGGGCATCTGTACAACGAATACGGGCAATTTCTGAAGCGCGCCGCCACGATCAATTCCTATTTCAAGGAATACGGCTCACACGGGTTCCGCGCCGGCTCTTTGTACCGCAAACAGTTGTGGTATGACGCATTAAACGTTTCTTACGATATGTCCGTTCCCAACGTGGCGCACCTGGATCCGCAGCGTGGAGGCTGTTGCACCGTTATGCCCTACTTTATTGGCAACATTCTGGAATTGCCCGTAACGACAACTCAAGACTACACGCTGTTTCACATCTTGAACGACTATTCCATTGACCTGTGGAAGAAGCAAATCGACATCATCATGGAAAAGCATGGACTGATGAGTTTCATTGTTCATCCGGATTACATCATTAACCCTCTACAGCGTTCGATCTATGAAGCCCTGCTAGGGTACTTGTCTTGCCTACAGGAAGAAAAGGGCGTTTGGATAGCGACTCCAGGCGAAGTAAACCGCTGGTGGAGGCAACGGAGGGAAATGAAATTGATTTACCGTGCGGATGGCTGGCACATCGAAGGGCAGGGAGCCGAGCGCGCGTGCTTGGCGTACGCCACCCTGGATGGAGATCGATTGGTGTATGAGATTGATGGCGTTCTAGCCGGGAATGACGTGGCACGGTGAGATTCGTAGAAGAGCGGGAAAAGCATTGGGCGGGCGGCGAGGCACGCGCGATCGCAGTTCACGAGTCCAGCGAACCGGGTGGTGTTGTTTCTCCTGGCGGTTCCAATCTCCGTTGCAAAAAACGGTTTTCGCATAGCTTCCCTTTCGACGCTGGCCATTTACGTGAACCCGTCCTTTCTTGCCGGTCCGCTTCACCATCGCGGAGGAATTGTGTTTTATATCATCGCGTTGTTCCCAATGTTTCTACTTTTGAGGTTCTTGCAGAAGCGCGAAGCGAAGCATCCCGCGGTTGCTTTAGCCCAACGGCAATCTCTTTGCATCAACGAACTAGAAGGTTGGAGCTAGCGGCCATGCATCATGATCAAGCATGGCTGCGGCCAATGGGGGTCACTGGTTCGACCGAGACGAATTCCTGGACCCTCAGCGTACTTTCGCAGTTTATCTAGATGTAAAGTTCTATCTCTATGACGACTGAAACACGGAGAAGTTCGCTGGGTCGGAAACTGCTGTCGGGTTCGGTCTTGCGCTTGGGCAATCTCATCGCAGCAGCGGCATCCTCTTTTTTCCTGATGCCATTTATGGTGTATCACCTTGGTGACCGTATTTACGGATTCTGGGCTCTCGCGGCAGCGTTCATCGGCTACTATGGATTATTAGATTTTGGCATGTCCAGTGCAGTCTCGCAGTACATTTGTATTGCGATCGGCCGTCAAGACTTTTCCGAGTGCCGGGTTGTCTTCAATACGGCGTTACGGATTCAATCCATCTTGGGCAGCATTGCTTTGCTTGCGACTGCAGCAATAGCAATTGCCACTCCATGGTTCTGCAAGAATCCGGCGGATGCGCATATCTTTTGGAAAGTTATAGCCATTTTAGGTGTAAACGCAGCCTTGGGCTTTCCGGCGAGAGCTTATGGAGGCCTCCTCGACGCACAACTGCGCTTCGACATTCAGTCTTGGCTCGGAATTCTCGGAGTAGCTCTCCGGACAGGGCTAATCGTTGTAGCAGTTGTAATGGGCGGTGGCCTCTTGTCCCTGGCTTGGATGACGTCGATTGCTACGGTACTGACAATCGCTTTGCAAGTCTGGTTTGCCAGACGAGTAGCACCTTGGGCCCGTATTTACAACGCACCGATAAATTCAACGAGAACGAGAAGCCTCGTTTCTTATAGCGCTTACACCTTTGTTGCAACTATTGCAGACACTTTGCGGCTTCAAATCGATCCGGTCGTAATTTCCGGGTTCATCGGATTATCCGCCGTAACTCACTACAGGGTCGCCGCATTGTTTACTGGATTCTATATGAACACGATTATCGCGGCGACGAGCACATTTCAGCCCGTTTTGAGTCGACTCCACGGAGCGGAGAATCGCGTTGGTATCGAAAAACTGTTTTCATTCTTGACGAAGGTTTCGGTTTGCCTTTCCATTCCTGTTTGCCTGGGATTGATCGGATGGGGAAAACCGTTTATCGCTCGATGGATGGGGACGAAATACAGCGATGCATACTTGCCGCTTGTGGTCCTTTCGATCGCAGTGTTTCTCGACGTATGTCAGGCACCATCGATATACCTTGCATATGCCACATTCAAGCACCGGTTTTATACATATGCGAATTTGGCCGAAGGTATCATCAACTTAGGCTTCAGCATAGCTCTCGCCAAGCCTTTGGGCATTTTGGGCGTCGCTCTGGGCACTCTGATTGGAGGCTTTCTTATACGAGTCATAGTGCAGCCTTGGTGGGTCTGTAAGGCGGCTGGTCTTGCCTATCTCAGTTATATGAGATTTCTGGGAAAAACACTCGTGAGCACGATCGGCATAATGGGTGCTGCTATGGCTCTCACAGAATGGCTTATCAAGCCAACGTATGTTTCGATGGCGGGCACCGCGGCTTGCGCTACATTGATTTATGCGGCGGGGACCTGGCTCATTGTATTCAACAGATCCGATCGTGAGATGATATTGACCTCGCTCATGCGTCGTAGCCAGATGTTGAATGAGCCAATGGTTGCCAACGTAGCGTTGGAGTAGAACGGATCCCCATGACCAGTCAGCGTTACCCGTTAGCGTCCCAAGATTTCGTTGCCAATCAATCTGGGGCGCGCCCTTTCTTAAAGCCTATGCGGCACCAGATTGCATCCGACCTGTACCAGCCGAGGCGAGCTAATGTATATACGATCGCTTGACGAAGCAGCCACGATGAAAGAGCATTATCGACTTCGGTTCACCGAAACAGCACTAATATCGCACCCAGGAGAGTATATGCAAAGTCAAATCCCTAAGCGAATCATTCAGACCGGGAAACATGGCCAACTGCCGTTACGTTGCCGAGCAATGATGTCAAGTCTTAGGTTGATGAACCCGGATTACGAATACCTGTTTTTTGACGACCAGCAGGTAGAGAAATTCATTCAACAGGAATTCCCACGGTACCGCGCAACCTTCGATTCTTTCCGTTTCCGAATTCAGCGATACGACTTCTTCCGGTATCTAGTGATCTACCGCTATGGCGGATTCTACTTTGATTTGGACGTCATGCTGGCGTCGGGGCTCTCCGAGATACTGGGAGCTGGTTGCGTTTTCCCTTTCGAGGGCCTCACTTTCAGTCATTTCCTTCGACACCACCATAATATGGACTGGCAGATTGGAAACTATGCGTTCGGTGCTTCCCCGGAACACCCCTTTCTTGGAGCAATTATTGAGAACTGCGTGAAAGCCCAAAACGATCCCGGCTGGGTCCAGCCCATGATGCGAGGGATGCCGCGCCTATCGAGAGACGAATTCTTTGTGTTGAATTCGACTGGTCCGGGACTCATTTCCCGAACCTTTGCCGAGAATGCAGCGATGGCCAACTCAGTTGCGGTTCTTTTCCCCGACGACGTATGTGATGTTGAAAAGTGGAACTGTTTCGGTCACTTGGGCGTGCACTTTATGGAAGGTTCGTGGCGTCCACAGGGTCCATTTTGGCGCAAACGACTGTCGCAATACTTAGAGCTTTGGGCGCTGCGAAATGCCCTGAAGCAATCCCGTCGCCTTGGAAAAACAAGGAAACACAACCAGCAATGGGCCCCCTTGCAAGAGCATTAACAATGCGCAGCAAGCAGTACTATTCAATTATCGCTGATCGGGAAAAGTACCCAAATCTCAGATCGGCACGACTAATATAGATGCCTTTGTGGATAAATGGGAACCACAGATAAGTTCGAGATAAAAGGTCCTCGCTTTGTTGAGCGCCGACACCGGCGGATAAGAAAAAGTACTTTCGTCCGGGTAGCACTCGCTTTGGCGGTCATGATCATTGGCGTGATGGTTGCGATGGCTTGGCACTGGAAATCGCTCTCCAACTCGAAACACATCTCGGACACGATCGCGTGGCGCATAGAGCTGTTCGCCCGGAAGGCTCTAGGTGGTGTTCCCGAGTTGTCATGGAGTGAGCTTTGGCAGATGACCCACCATCCGGGAGGATTTGGTTTGGAAAGTTTCACACGAGGCGTCGATAGCCTAAATCACAGCATTTCTGACCCATATGAGACCGACGCGGACCATCAAGCTGCCGCGCGCATTTTTAGCGCTCGCTGTGCGATGTGCCACGGCCAGGGTGGGGGAGGGGGTGCCGGTCCACCGCTGAACCAACCAGGCTTAAAACATGGTGATACCGATCTAGCCATCTACAGGGTTTTGCGAGACGGCGTTCCTAACACACTAATGCGCGCCCCTTCCATTTCTATGGTGGAACGTTGGCAACTTGTAGGCTATGTGAGGGAGTTGCAACTCCATGTATCCGGTTTGGGTCTCGGTAAAACACCGCCTGACATCGAGGTAAGCAACGAGCAGTTGCTCGAGGCTAGCAGCAAGACGGATGAATGGTTGACTTATTCAGGCTCTCTCGATGGGCACCATTACACGCCCCTAACCCAAATTAACCCTGGCAACGTTTCGCGCCTTCGAATCCGATGGGTTCGGCAGTTCGATACCAATTTGCCGACGATCGAATCGACCCCGATTGTGGCCGGCGGTGTAATCTTCACCACTGAACCGCCTTCCGATGTTATTGCCGTTGACGCCTTAGACGCTAAATCCGGGGACTTGATTTGGCGGTATACGCGAAAGATTTCCGCCGCTGCCCGCTCATGTTGCGGTCGAGTGAACAGGGGCCTCGCTGTTCTCGATAAGAATGTATACCTTGGCAGTTTTGAAGGGAATTTGGTTTGCATCAATGCTGACAGTGGCGACGAAGTCTGGGAAACTCAGGTAGCAGACCCTTCCAAAGGCTACGCCGTGACTATGGCACCCCTAATCGTAAATCGGTCTGTCATCGTGGGCGTCGCTGGAGGCGAGTACGGAATCCGCGGTTTCTTAGCTGCTTATGATGTAGAAACTGGCAAGAAAGAATGGCAGTTCGACACTGTTCCCGGATCAGGTGAAGCGGGTCACGAGACGTGGAGCGGCGATTCCTGGCGAACCGGCGGAGGATCGACTTGGGTTACGGGGAGCTATGATCCATCGCTGGACCTCATTTACTGGGGGATTGGAAATCCGTCTCCGGATTTTTCGGGAGATGACCGTGCCGGGGACAACCTTTATAGCGAAAGTGTGGTCGCGTTGAATGGCACCACTGGGCAGCTAGCGTGGCACTTCCAATTCACTCCTCACGATGTGCATGACTGGGATTCTGCCCAGACGCCGATTTTGGCCGATATCTCGATTAATGGTAAGCCACGTAAAGTGATCTGCTGGGCAAACAGAAATGGCTTCTACTACGTGCTGGACAGGGTCACTGGAGAATTTCTGCTGGGTGTCCCATACATGGATCAGAACTGGGCCAAGGGCCTGGATTCGACTGGGCGACCGATTCCCGTTCCTGAAGACAATTCTTCGGACACCGAGAAGCTTGTTAAACCGGCTGATGAAGGTGGCACAAATTTCCAAAATGGGGCATTCGACGCTCAGAGAGAATTGATATTCGTCCCGGCGACTCAGACAGCCACTGTGTTCTCAAAGGCTCTCCACGTGACTTATAACGCTGGAGAATTTTTCGAAGGTAGTTCTGGACATTATCTTGGAACGCCGATTCCATTCGTGCGCGCGATCGATGTCGCCACAGGTAAAGAAAAATGGGAGTATTCGTCACCTTCAGGACAACATTTCTCAATGGGAAATAACTGGTACAGCGGTCTTCTTGCAACGGGTGGGGGGCTTGTCTTTGGGGCTTCGGGAGGGTCTGTCTTTGCGTTGGATTCTGCAACGGGACAAGAGGTATGGCGGGCTTTTCTTGGCGGGGATACTCGCGCAGCTCCGATCTCATTCACAGTAGATGGGCGCCAAGTTGTCGCCGTATCAGCGGGTCGGGCACTATTCCTGTTTGGGCTGTAATTCATCGAAAAGAAGAAACCTACTTCTTGTCAAGATCAGACAGCGCGATTGCAAGCCTGCCGCCACGATCTATAATCAATCGCAGCGGTCGCCAACCAATCACAAGCGCCGAGAACAATCGTCTACGAATTGTTAGGAGGCACCAATACTTGCAGGAGAGGCCGGCATGGATACTCGCCAAGAAAGTCAATTGAGAATCGAGCGAAACGGTCCAACTAAACCGTTTTGGATGCTCTCCATTTTGTCTCTCGCTGCGATTGTTCCATTCTGGACTGTCCGATACCCAGTAATGGCGGACTACCCCAATCACCTTGCGAGGTGGTTTGTTCTCTTCCACATGAGGGACGGGTTCTATCATTTCCAGGACCTTTATGCACCGGCATGGGGTCTGCTGCCCTACATATCCCCAGATGTCTTGGCTATGGCGCTGCAATATTTCTTGCCTATTGCGGCCGTCGGTAAATGCATTCTAAGTCTTGGTGTCATCCTTGTCAGTTTTGCGACGTACTTCTTGCTCAAACAGGCTTGCCCTGAAAATCTTGCCTTATCAAGTTTCGGCATTTTGGTAGCGTTTAACCCAAACTTCTTAATGGGTTCGATAAGTTATCAATATAGCATCGCATTTTGCCTGCTGGTAGTTGGTCTCTGGGTGAATTTCTGTAAGACCCCTAGAGTTATCACAGCTTTTGGCATCGTCTTTGGCTTAATCCTGGTCTACCTCTCACACTTAACTGGTTTTTTTGTTGCCGGCTTTGTGATGGGCGTCTACACGCTTTTCCAGGACCGGCGTTGGAAGAAGATGGCGATCTTAGCGGTGCTGTCGCTTCCGGCACTCCTTATCTTTATGCACAATCCCATCCACTCGGGTGCGAGCGCCTCGCTCATGTATGCTGGCTTTACGCCCTTGGTCAAGCTGAAGAGTCTTGTCTATCCCGTCCGAATCTATACGTCCAAAAAATTCGATTACACCGTTTTGGCGGGTCTCGCTCTTCTTGTTTTTCTCGTGCTTAAAAAAGAGCTGACTTCCGCATTGCAGCCCGCTTGGCTGGCTGTGTGCGCCAGTTTGCTCGTGGTTTACTTTGTAGCCCCGACGCGGTACGGCTTGGCTGGCGACGATATGGATGTCCGCTTCATGGCCTTCGTGTATTTGTTCCTGTTGGCAATGCCTCGATTTAAGCGGGTTCCGCGCTATCTGTATATCGGCTTGGCTCTACTGGTACTCTTCCGTGCCTCGACGGTGGAATATCTGTTCATTTCCCATCAGGGCCAGCTAAAGCAATTGACCGCCTCATTCGAGGCGGTTCCGCGTAATGCAACGGTTGTGCCCCTCGTCCTTTTCCCTGGGAACATCAATGGGAGGGGCGACATCCACCATCTCGAGAATGGCGTGATCGAACGTGGTTTTCTGGATCCAGTGCTCTTTCATCTAGAGGGAATCCAGCCAATACGGCTTACCGGTTCGCCATACTGCCCCAACATCTATTGTGACCCAGCGAATGCAACAGCAGTAGATTGGCAACAGGTCGCGAAGTCCTACGACTATTTGTGGGTATATGACGACCCCGAGATCACGGCATTCACATCGCGTATAGCCGATGTGATCTTTTCGAACGGCACTGTGACCATTTACCGGGTCCGGCATCCTCAGCACTAGCAGCCACATCTTGAAGGGGAGCTAGGCATCATGCAGGGCAGAAGCGACATTAGGCTAGGAACTTGTGCTCTGGTTTTTGGACCGACCGCCCCGGCGAAATCCGAGCTTCGATGTCATGATACCTGCGGCCCTCCTACCTCACGCGCGCCAGCACGCATGCTGGAGGCGATCATTGTCACCGCTCTCGTCTGGGCTATCGAGAGTGCGTCATATTACTGCTTCGTGTTGGCACCGCGCCCAAGGGTCTGAAACAGGTGAGGCTACCCTCGATGGAGATCGATTGGTGTACGAAATCGACGGCGTTCCAGCTTGGAACAGCGCCGCGGTGAGATTCCTCGGTGAGCGGGAAAGAGCTGAGGTAGTGGCTGGGCGCGTGTGGTCGACGCTCGAGACTTGACCTGGGAATGTTACCGCTAGAGGAGGCAACCTGCGACATTGGTCAGGCTAGTCGCTATGAAGTCCGAATGGGGCGGCCGCCTTGGTCCTCCCCGGAATACACGATCACCTTCTGATGATGCCGCACTTGTTTCCGATCACTGTCGGAGCGACTTTTAGATCATTACAGAACTCCACGTATGCCTGGCGAGCACCAAAGTTGCCCTCCACATCGTCAACCATGACTATTCCGTCATCGCAAAGATGCTGATAGATTCTAGTCAGGGCACGCTTCGTCGGAAGGTACAGGTCAACGTCGAGCAAGGCAATCTTGATGGGAGCAATTGTAGAATAATCGAAGGTCGCACAGTCACTCTGAATGACTTTGACAAATGGAAAACCACTGAAATTTCTTTTCTATATCTCAAAATCGTAACCGAAGATTCCCTTTAAATCCTTGCCTCTTGTTTCGCCGCGGTTGGCAACCTCATACTCAATGTCACTTTTGAGGAATGACTGGAAGGTATCAATGGCAAAGACCTCCTGACCTGTGTATCCACTTCGAACAAGATGCTCGTTGAACCATCCCGAGGAAATTGTCTGGATAGTATTCCCAACGAGTGACGACGCGGCGATAGTTATGGAGCCAAGCGAACAGCCGTTCGATCTTCCAGCGTCGCCGGTAGCGGCGCAATCCACGGCCATCCTGGGTTGCGGGCCGCATGCGCGTGGGGTTGTGGGGCGCGACCAGTTCCAGGCCGTAGCGTTCGCGCAGCCGTTGATCCAGAGGATCGCTGTCGTAAGCGCGGTCGCCGATCAGCCGCTGGGGGATGTCGGCGAGGAAACGCTGTTCCAGGGTGGCCTCGACGAGTTTCGTTTCATGCGGCGAAGCGCTGGCGACGCAGACGGCGAGAGGAAGACCATGGCGGTCTGCGATCGCCATGATTTTACTGCCTTTTCCGCGGCGAGTCGGGCCGACAGCAGAGCCCCCTTTTTCGCGCTGCTGAAGCTGGCGTCGATGAAGGTCTCCGACAGATCGATCTTGCCGCGGTCGCGGAGGTCTTCGGCGAGCGCGGTCAACAGAATCGTTAGCGTGCCATCGCGCTGCCACTGCTGAAAGCGACGATGACAGGTTTGGTAGGGAGGATAGCGATTCGGCAGGTCGTGCCAGGGTGCGCCCGTGCGTAACACCCACAAGACGGCGTTCAACACCGCTCGGCTCTCGCGCCACGGTCGCCCTCGACCATCGGCCCGTCGCGTCGGTTGGAAGTGCGCCTCTAACACAGCCCACTGGGCATCGGTCAGGTCCATGCACTGGATGTACCTTGTTTTTCATAACCCGCAACGCTTCAATCGCTTAAATGTGTTTATGAGATAACTTCTAGCCAGACGGCGATGAACCCGAGATAAGATATCTTTTAGAGGCCATTTATTGATGTCCACAATTTGGACGAGTGCGCTTACACCGAACGCGAGAAGGCACACGTTCTTCGCGGCATTTGTCTTAATTTCCAGCCTCGCGTTTTTCAAGACGCTAAGCGCATTGGTTCAGTATTCGCTTCACGACTCATCCAGTTCGCACATAATCCTCATCCCGTTCATCTCCTTTTTCCTGCTTTATCTCGAAAGAGCGACAGTTTTTTCAAACTCCGTGCCGACTATTGGTCCAGGAATCGGTTTAGCAATCGCAGGCTTGCTTATCTACTGGTTGGCCATTCGCGGCCCGATTCCCGGAGACGGAAATTGGTCTCTGTCCACGCAAGCCATCGCGTTGATCCTCGTGTGGGGAGCCGGATTTCTGTTCTTTTATGGAACCGCCGCGCTGCGAGCAGGAGCCTTTGCACTGCTGTTTCTCCTGCTGATGGTTCCAGTGCCCGACGTCATTTTGAATTGGGTCATTCATGCGCTGCAGGAAGGCTCAACCGACGTCGCATATTTCATTTTCCAGGGGGTAGGGACACCCGTTTTGAGGCACGGTTTCCAGCTGTCCCTTCCGACTGTCACGATTGAGGTGGCCCAGGAATGCAGCAGCATCCGTTCCAGCATGGCGCTTTTCATTACGAGTCTTCTCGCGGGCCATCTGTATCTTCGAACGCGTTGGAAAAAGCTGGTCTTGGTCCTTTTGGTCTTTCCTTTGTCTTTGATCAAGAACGGGATTCGAATCGCCACTTTGACCTTGTTGAGTATGTATGTCGATCCGAGTTTCCTGACTGGAAGTCTTCACCATCAGGGAGGATTTGCCTTTTTCTTCTTGGCGCTCCTAATACTCTTGCCCGTGTTTTTGTGGATGGAGCGGTCGGACAAACCGCGCAAGTCTGTGGAACCGGTGACATGAGCCGGGAGCGATCAGGTGATGGCCACACCAACGTACCTGGGAGTCCACAACGCGCCAGCGAACTGATTTCGATCCGACTGGGCGGGGAATTGCACACAGGGAAAGACGATCACATGAAAGTAGCGTATAGGGCTGACCACGTGCGCAGTTTTCTGCGCCCGGCTGAATTGCTCCAGGCGCGTGAGAGATCCGATGGGGCGACATTGAAAGCCATCGAGGACAAGCACATCCTCCGCGTGCTCGCGAAGCAGAAGGAACTCGGTTTCAAGATCTTCACCGACGGTGAGCTGCGGCGGCGGAACTTCATGAGTAATTTTACCGACGCGGTCGAGGGCTTCGACCTCGGTGCAGGAATCGCACGCGACTGGGGAGCCAAGGGAGAAGCGCAACAGGCGCATGTCAGCCACGTCACGGGTATCGTCAACGCGAAACTTCGCGAGGTTCGTCCGGTGACGGCGCACGAACTTCCTTTCCTCAGGGAGAACAGCCCGGGCGACATCAAGATTCTGCTACCCAGCACAACGCAGTTGCCCGCGATTTCGTTCAAGAGGGGCGTGACAGACAAAGTCTACAAGGACCATTCCGCCCTGCTGTTGGGACATCGTCGACATCATAAAGAAGGACATCGCCACCCTCGCTTCAAAAGGAGTGAAGTACATCCAGATCGACGCGCCGCGCTACAGTTATTATCTGGATCCCAAGTGGCGCGAATGGATCAAGAAAGAGATGGGCCAGGAGCCCGAAGCAGCGCTCGATGAAGCCATCCGGGCGGATAACGCTTGCTTCGAAGCGGCTCGAAAGCCAGGTGTGATTCTCGCGATTCACTTGTGCCGCGGAAATAATCGCAGCCATTGGTACGCCGAAGGTGGCTATGATGCGATTGCCGAAAAACTCTTCGGGACGCTTAAAGTGGACCGCTTCGTGCTGGAATATGATGACGAGCGAGCAGGAACATTTGAGCCGCTGCGTTTGGTCCCGAAGGGCAAGATCGTCGTGCTTGGACACATCACCACGAAAAAACCGCAGCTCGAAAATGCGGACGACGTGATGCGGCGCATCGATGACGCGGCGAAGTACTTTCCGCTCGAGAATCTGATGCTGAGTCCGCAGTGCGGATTTGCCTCGACGGCGGAAGGAAACCTGCTGACCGAAAACGAGCAGTGGTCGAAGTTGCGGCTTGTGGCGGATATTGCTCGTCGTGTGTGGGCCTGAGACCTGAGTCGAACGAGGTTTGTTCGGCCCGAATGCATCCCGTACGAACAGGATCAAATGTTACAGCTATTTAGGAAGAGGATTACCAAAGACCAGTGCCGCGACACCGGCATGGTCATGGTGCTCCTGCTTGTGGACGTCCGGATGAAGCAAGGATGGATTCTGCTCGCGGCGCTCGTGCTACAGGTCCTGAGCATGACGGTGCCCCGTATCTATCGGCCGGCCGCCGTGGTCTGGCTGGGACTTTCCGATCTACTCGGGGCCGTCGTATCAAGGATTCTACTGTCGATCGTGTTCTTTGGCATCGTAACCCCGATTGGGATTCTGCGCCGACTGATCGGCAAGGATTCCTTGAAGCTGCACGCTTTCAAAGCGGGCACGGACTCGGTAATGTTGGATAGGAACCACGTTTTTGTCGGTCAGCTGTGATCGTGAACACGAGCTTCAATGTGCGTGGCGAACCGATTGTTTGCGCCCCCGATGACGCTTATCGATGTTTCATGAGGACCGAAATGGATTTTCTCGTCATAGGGAACTATGTCCTCGACAAAAAGGACCAACCGGCGTTGTCCGAAGCCGGTAATTGGAGCTCCGAATTCAGGCTCGATTGACCACGATGAATCCAAAGAAAATGCCGGTCAACATCGTCGTGCTCGCGGTGTCGGCCTTTCATAGAAATCGCGTATGAATCTGGATGCGCCGGAACTTTCCATCGTCATTCCCGCATACAACGAGGAGCGCCGGCTTGAACGCGCCCTGGAGCGCATCCGTGAATATTTCTCGGCTCAACCAGCGGGGATGGCCGTCATCGAAATCGTGGTTGTTGACGACGGCTCGGTCGACGGCACCGCGCGGGTCGTCCAAGAGTGGGCGCACGAGAATCCTGCCATCCGATTGATCTCGAACGGGGAGAATCGGGGTAAAGGTTATAGCGTCCGGCACGGAATGCTGGAGGCGCGCGGCCGTATCGCGCTATTCACCGACGCCGATCTCTCCGCGCCCATCGAGGAATCGGCGAGGCTTTTGGCAGCGATCGACGCCGGGAGTGATGTCGCGATTGGGTCGCGCGCTCTCGACCGGTCTTTGATCTCCGTACATCAGTCGGGATTGCGAGAAGTCGCAGGCAAGATCTTCAACGGATTCGTGCGGCTTTTCACCGGTCTGCCGTTCCGTGACACGCAGTGCGGCTTCAAGGCATTTGTTCGGGAGCGCTGCCGGATCGTCTTCGAGCAGCAGCGGATCGAGCGGTTCGGCTTCGATCCCGAAGTGCTGTTTCTGGCGCGGCGTCACGGTCTTCGCGTCATCGAGGTGCCCGTGCGGTGGGCTCACGATCCGGCGACAAAAGTCCACATGCTTCGCGACAGCCTGTTGATGTTCTGTGACCTCGCCTACATTCGCTGGAATTGGCTACTCGGCCGTTATCCAATCCGGCGCACCGTTCCCGAAACGCACGAAGTCCCGACGCGATGATCGCCGGTTGCCTGTTGACGCTAGACCGCAGTGTGAGAGTGCAACTGTCGTCGAGCGTGGCCGGGCATTCTCCAAGGGGCGGTCGCTAAGAGTAGGACATGGATCGAGCGAATATCGTAATTATCGGCGGCGGCGTTGTCGGATGCGCGATTGCCCGAGCGGTCTCTTCTCGTTGGAGCGATGTCTTTCTTCTCGAAGCGCTTCCCAAGCTCGGCATGGGAGCGAGTTCTCGCAACAGCGGGGTGATTCATTCTGGCTTGTATTACGCTCCGGGATCTCTCAAAGCGAAGCACTGTGTCCGAGGCAATCAGCTCACCTACGAATTCTGCGCCGCCCACAAGGTTCCCCACCGCAACATCGGGAAAATCGTCGTGGCCACTTCCGAAGCGGAAATCGGCCAACTACTGGCCCTTGTCGAAGTCGGCAAGAAAAACGGTCTACACAATCTTCGCGTCATCGATCGCGCCGCCATCCGCGCCCGCGAACCGCACGTCGAAGGTATGCAAGCGATCGAAGTTCCTTCCACTGGAATAGTCGCGAGCGAGGAGCTCGTCAAGGCCTACGCGCGTGTGGCGGGCGATCAGGGGGCTAACATCGTCACGAACGCCAGGGTCGAGCGTCTGGAGCCGTCACCGATTGGCGTCCGGGTTTACAGTTCCGCTGGCGAGATTGAAGCCGCGTGCGTCGTAAATAGCGCCGGCCTTTTCGCGGACGAAGTCGCGGCGATGCTGGGTTCGAAGATGGCCCGGCACAAAATCTTTCCCGTGCGTGGCGAATACTGCGAGTTCGTGCCCGACAAGCAGGATTGGGTCCGTGGATTGGTCTATCCTCTGCCTCATATGGATGGCGTGAGCCTGGGAACGCATCTCACCAAGACTCTCTGGGGCAGTGTCCTGGTCGGCCCAACGGCGCGCTACATCAACGACAAGAACGACTACGAGCGCGATCGGGAACCTGTCGAGAACTTTGCCGCTCTCGCGCGCGTGCTTGTTCCTGGGATCAAGGCCTCCGATCTCACGCTTGCTTTCTCCGGCATTCGCGCCAAATTGATTCCACCACCGACGTCGGCGGGAACTTCATTCACAAAAGCTGCCGCGGACTTCATTATCCAGCGCGATCCGGAATTTCCTCGCGTCGTGCAGTTGATTGGCATCGAATCGCCCGGTCTCACGTCCGCGCCAGCAATTGCCGAGCACGTGAGCGGTTTGGTCAACGAGATACTGGCCTGAGGAGCTAAACGAGGGAATCTTAAGTCGCCGGCTAGTTGGGGATCGTCACCGAGACCTGATTTGACGGCGAGCTCTCGATGTTGTTGGCATCCACTGAAGTGACCGCGTAGAAGTAAGTCTGACCGCCTGCCACATTCGTGTCCGTATAGCTCGGCGAAGGATCTATCGAGCCGGTCAACTTCGACAGCGCATTCACTGAAATGCCGCGGTAGACGTAGTAACCAATCACACTGGATGTGCTCGGCTGCCAATTCAGCGCGACGTGGTGAGTCACCGCCTGCGCGACAGCGGTGCCGGACAATCCCACCGTCAAGACCGAGTTCGAGGCATTGCTCGAAATCGAAAGGTTTCCTGAGACGCTTCCCGTAAGAACCGGTGCGAACTTAACCGTTACCGTAACGGATTGGTTTGGAACGAGTGTAACGTTCGATCCGCCGCTTACGGAAAACCCGTTCCCGACCGGCGAAACGCTCGTGACCGTGATATTCGCGGTGCCGACGTCGGTCAGCGTAATCTGCTGCGAAACTGAATTTCCAACCGCCAGACTTCCGAAGTCGAGGCTGGTCGCGCTTGACTGAAGTTGGGACGACAAACCGGTGACGCCCGTTCCCGTCAACGCTATATCCATCGTTGAGTTAGCTGCATCGCTAAGCACCGAAAGCGTGCCTTGGGCGGCACCTGCGACTTTGGGGGTGAAATTCACCGAGACCGTAACCGATTGACCAGCCGTGAGCGTGGTCGGCCCGCCGTTCGCCATGGTGAACCCCGCACCCATCACGGCGAGCCCGGAAATCGTGATGTTCCCAGGGCCCATATCCTTCAATGTCACGGTTTGCGATGCGGGTGAGCCGATTGCCACTTTTCCAAAGCTTACGCTGGTCGAGCTTGCCGTAAGTTGGGAAGCAGATTGGCCTGAGCCGTTCCCGCCGGATCCTGGGCTCGTGGCCATCCCGCACCCCGATGTGGCAACCAGTGCGGCGAGGGCCAGCGCGCCGCCGAGAAACGACATGCGACGATCAGCAAGGCGCGAAACGCGCCGAAGGGACAGCCGTATAGAATGACGCTGAGGCAGCAGGCTTTGCATGTCTGGCACAACGATTGTCGAACGGAGGAATTGAGGAAAACTACTGGACGCAGGTACACACGAGGGACAGGTGTATTGACCTGTCCATTAGGACAGCCAAATAGACAAGTCCAACGGGTCGGCTTACGTCCGCCGGACCCGCTGGACAATGTCCTCTGAGTATTCAGTGCCGGTCGCGACTCTACGGAATCGAGGCCGAGACCTCGTTCGAATCGCTGCTGGCCTGGCCCGCATCCACCGCGGTGACGACGTAGAAGTACGACTGGCCCGACGCGACCGTCGCATCCGTGAACGTCAGCGTGGTGACCGGTGTCGAGTTCAGCGGCGTCGTGCTGTATCCGCCTGACGAGCCTGCGCGGTAGACGTTGTAACCGCTTACTCCCGTCGTCGCGCTCGCATCCCACTGCAGCAGCACCGAATGCGTTGACGCCGCTTGGCCGGTACCCGACAAGGCGACCGTCGTCGGCGATCCCGTCGCGTCGCTCGCAACGCCTACGCTTGCGCCGGACACGGCTCCCGCCGTGGTCGGATCAAACGTTACAGTCAGCGTCGCCGTCTGTCCCGGATTCAGGATCAAGCCATTCGATACGCCGCTGGCGCTAAATCCCGCTCCCACAGTCGTCACGCTGGAAATCGTCGCGCTGGAATTTCCAGTGTTCGTCAGAGTTGATGTTAGCGAGCTCGGCGTATTCAGGTTTACCGTCCCGAAGTTCAAGCTCGTTGGATTTGCAGTCACGGTGCGCGTTGCGGCCACGCCGGTCCCGCTCAGAGTGACGGTCGTTGGAGATGGCGTGCCGTTGGTCGTCAGAATGACCGATCCGTTGACCGTCCCCGCCGACGTCGGCGCGAATACCGCATTGAACGTCAGGCTGCCGCCTGCCGCAATCGTGTTCGACGTGGTGAGGCCGGTGGTGCTCATCCCGGCGCCCGTCACGGCGATGTTGGAGAACGAAAGCGTCATATTCCCGTTGTTCCGCAGCGTGATCGGTTGAGAATTGCTGTTTCCGACCACGACGCTCGAGAACGACGCGCTGGTCGGCGACGCGGCAACCTGGGCCTCCATTCCCGTGCCGCTCAGCGAAATCGTCGCCGGCGATCCCGGGGCATTGCTCGTGATCTGAATGCTTCCGGAAGAGCTGCCCGACGCAGTCGGCGCGAACGTGACGGTGAATTGTGCGTTCGCTCCGGCGTTGATTGTCTTTGGCGCGGTCAAGCTCATCGTGTAGCCCGAGCCAGAGATCGTCGTCGCCGAGATGTTCAGCGTTGCGTTGCCCGTGTTGGTCAGCGTCACGGTTTTGCTCGAGTTGCTGCCCACGTTGACGTTGTTGAACGCCACGGGCGACGGACTGATCGTCATCGTCGCCTGTGTCGCAGTCCCGGACCCGCTCAGACCGATCGTAAGCGGTGATCCTGGCGCGTTGCTGGTGATCGACACGTTGCCGCTCGCGCTTCCCGAAGTGGTCGGCGCGAACGTCACTGTGAACGAGGTAGTCTGGCCCGGATTCAAGCTCGCTGGCGCAGTCCATCCCGTCAGCGTGAAGCCGGTGCCGCTAATGCTGTGAGCCGTGATTGAAACCGCGGCGGTACCCGTGTTTGTCAGCGTAACCGGCACCGAAGCGCTGGCTCCGTCGACCACGGCTCCGAAGCTGATGCTCGCCGGGTTCGCGGAGAGCGCGCCCAGCGTCCCGGTTCCGCTCAGCGGAATCGTCAGTGTCGGGTTCGTCGCCGTCGACGTAATTGTCACGCTTCCCGAGGCGGCTCCTGCCGTCGTGGGTGCGAACTTCGCCGTAAAGGTCGCGTTCGCTCCCGCCGCGATCTGCTGCCCCGCCGTCAGTCCGGTGCTGCTGAATCCCGCACCCGTGGTGCTCACCTGGTTGATCGTGATCGTTACGTTGCCCGAATTCGTCAGAGTGAACGTCTGCTGGCTCGAGCTGTTCACCAACACATTATTGAAATTGAAGCTTCCCGGATTTGCGCCGAGGGTGCTCCCGCTCGCCACGGCGCTGCCCGTCAAGGTCAGGGTCTGCGGCGAGTTTGGCGCATTGTCCGTGAACACGATGCTTCCGCTCGCGCCCGCCGTCGAAGTCGGCGTGAACTGAACGCTGAACGAAAGGTTTGCCCCTGGGGCAAGGGTCTTCGGAAGCGACAGGCCAGTCATCCCGAAGCCGGTTCCAGAGATCGTGGCGAGATTGATCGTCAGATTCGCGTTCCCGCTGTTGCTCAATGTGACGTTCTGAGTGCTCGTCTGTCCCACCGTCACATTGTTGAAATTCAATGATGCCGGCGAAATCGTCAGCGCCGGCTGCATTCCCGTGCCGCTCACCGAAACCGCCAGAGGCGAATTCGAAGCATCGCTCGTTACGGTCAAAGTGCCGCTCGCCGCACCGCCGGTCGTCGGCGCGAATTGCAGTTGAACGGTCTCGCTCTGTCCCACCGGCAAGGATGCTGAAGGATTGCCTCCGACCACGGTGAATCCAGCGCCAGCAATTGTCGCGGCGGAAATGTTCACGGTGGCTGTTCCCGTGTTCGTCACGGTTACGCTCTGCGTCCCGGTGCTGCCCACAGCGACGCTGCCAAACGCCACGGTCGTCACATTGGGAGACAGTACTCCCGCGCCGCCGGTCGAGCCGCCGGCGGTGCCGCCTCCGGATCCGCCGGTGGTTGCGGCGGTCGTGTATCCGGAGCAACTCGAAAGACCGACCATTGCCAGGATAATGGTGAGGGCCGCAACGAGGGGTAGGAGCTTGCGACCACGTGAATTGTGGCTGGTAAACTGGGGAACTTCGCTTGCTGCGTTGGTTGGGTACTGGCTGTGCGATGTCATAGCTCGCACAGTCTAGGAACCCCTTACGGGGCTATCTACTGGACTGGAGGCTAAAGAAAGGGCAGGTCCTCAGCCTGTTCATTTGGTACCTGTACCACCTGCCCTTTTTGGCGAAACCCTGTTCTTTCGGGTGCACCCGGCCGCCGCGCAAAATACGCATACAGGCGTGCGTTCTTAGCGATTTATGAGGATTTTCAAGCGCTCAAAACCCGCTATCAAAAGTACAGGTGCTCAAGCCCCATGTTAGACTCACCCTCGCACGCTTGCGCGCCTGCAACCAACAATGGCCGTCCTGCCAGCTCACCTCAGCGTCGTTTTCTCCGGCAGCGCTTGCCGCCCATTTCGATTTAATTTCGCCATAACAGGCCCTCAGCCCCCTTTTCGCTCCCTCCGTAACGCGCGCACGAATCCCGGTACAAAGCTCGGTACCAAACAATGAGCGGCGGCGCAGCAACGATGGGCATGCGAACGAAGATTCCCGCCCTGCTTTGCCTGGCGGTGTTGTGCGGGATTCTGCTCGCGGGTCTTCTGCCGTTCCGAGGGCCTCGCAATGGGGTCATCTGGCTCGGCAATCAGAACGCGATCCGCCTATCAGGCCGCTCCACCCTCTGGAGCTCCGGATCCTTCGCGCCCCAGAGCCTTGCGGAGGGAACTTCATGCAGTCTTGAGATATGGCTGCAACCCGACCTACCCCGCGACTCCAACGCGATTCTCTCTTTCTCGACCGCTGAGAATCCGCTCCAACTGACTCTCCACCAATACATATCCCTGCTCATTCTTCAAACGGGAACGCCAGGCAAGCGAACCCCAGCCTCGACGATCGGCATCGACGGCGTGTTCCACCAAGGCACCCTCGTATTTGTGACGATCGCCTTCGGCCCGCAACAAACGGCCATGTACGTTAATGGAGCACTCTCGCGAACGTTCTCTCAGTCGCGTATCGGCAAGGATTGCGCTGGTCAAATAGTCCTGGGCACTTCGCCCGTCCTCGACGACAGCTGGGCCGGCCAGCTGCGGGGGCTCGCCCTTTATGGCCAGGAGCTGACACCGGACGAGGTTCGTCACCACTACGAATCGTGGACGACGCAGGGTCGCCCCGAGCTATCCGATCAGGAACGCGTCATCGCGCTCTATCTATTCACCGAGCATTCAGGCAACGTGGTCCACAACTCCGTCCCCGGAGGAATCGACCTCTACATTCCCGCGCGCTACGCCCTGGTCCATCAGATTTTCCTGTGTCCGTTCTGGGAGGAATTCAAGTTCCGCCGCTCTTACTTCAAGGATCTGCTGATCAACATCGCCGGATTTATGCCGCTGGGCTTTTTTTTCTACGCCTACTGGTCGTCCGTGCGGCCGATCCGTCGCGCCGCGTTGGTCACCACGGCTTTTGGCCTGGCCGTCAGCCTGACGATCGAACTTCTCCAGTCCGTCATTCCGACGCGCGATTCCGGCACCACCGACCTGATTACCAACACGCTCGGCACATTTCTCGGCGTCCGGTTATACGGCTGGAGCGTCGCTCGTTCGGTGCTCGCCAGGATCTACGCGGCGAAACTGCTCTAACAGTTTGCGGGAAAAGGGCGCTTTTTAGGGGGTCGGAGCTTCAGCTCCGACATAAAGGGCTTGCACTCAATGCGCTTCAGCGCCTAAGGACACTCTTCACTGCCTTTTTCCGCAGCCTGCTAAACCATCGCCTCGCCTGTGTTCCGCGCAATGATCTCGCGCGTCGCATCGCGCAGCCGGACGATCTCCCGCCAATCGTCGCCGGATTCCGGATTCGGCGCGATCAGCGGGCCAAACGTGACTGTCACCCGTCCCGGCCGCGGCAAATACGTGCCGTCCCGCAGAATCTGCCGCGCCCCGCGCATTGCCACCGGACATATCGGGCGCCGCGCGTCCACCGCCGCCTTGAACGCTCCCAATTGAAACGGCCGAATGCCCGTTTCCGCCGTGAACGTGCCTTCCGGATAGATTCCTACCGACTCCCCGCGTCCCAGCGCCGCATTCACTTCCTCGGCCTGACGCACCCGCGCCTGCGGATCGCTGCGGTCAAACATAAATTGTCCGCTTCGCCGCGCCATCATCCCGAAAAACGGCATCTCCAGCACTTCGCCCTTGACCACGAACCTCACGTCCACCGGCAAAAAAGCCACCGTCACCAGAATGTCCACGTAGCTCGAATGGTTCGGCGCGAAAATCCACGGACCCGACTTCGCCAGGTCCGCAAGCTGCTCTCCGCCCGCCACACGCACCGGAATTCCCGCGGCAAAAAGCATCGTCCGCGTCCCGGCGTGCAGGAACCGCGCCGCACGCCTCGGATCCCGCGTCATCGTCATCGCCAGCCACGTGGGTATGAAGACGGCCACAAAAACCGCCAGCGCGTAAACGCCGTAAATCATCTCGATCGCTCGCTTCGCGTATCGCTTCACCAGCGCCCACGCCCGCGGCGCAGCGCTGCGCAACGCGAGCGTCCCGATTTGCACCCACGCCGGCGATATCTTCTTGCCGAGCTTTCCCTCGAGGAACAGCCGCCGCGTCTCGCTGCGCCGCAGTTTTCCGCTCGAAGTCTTCGGTATCGACTGCGGCGGAATCAGCTCGACCACATCCGGCGGCAATCCCATGGCTTCGTCCACCGCCCGCGTGATGTCCGCCGAGATTCGCGCCGCCTCCGCGGAATTGCGAATTTCGGCCGCCACCACGAGCCTCTCCGTCCCGCTGCGCGCATCCGGCGCGCCAAACGCCACCACGCACCCGGTCCGTACTCCGGCGACACGCCCCGCCACATCCTCGATTTCGTGCGGATACATGTTTCGCCCCGCCTTGATGATCAGATCCTTCGCGCGCCCCGTGATGTAGATCTCGCCGTCGGCGATATACGCCAAGTCCCCCGAATCAAGCCACCCGGCCTCGCGAATCAATTCGCTTGTCGCCGCAGGATTTCGGTAATAACCGCTCGTCGCTGCGGGACTCCGGAACCACAGCCGCCCCTCGCATCGTTCGCCGGCATCCCGCCCGTCGCCGCCCACGATTCGCACCTCGACATCGGAAAACGGCTTCCCGGCGGTAACAAACTCCAGCGTCGCGGAATCTCCCGCCGCCGCCGGAATTGCGCGGCCCTCCGACTCGAATGTCTCGCGCTCGATGCGGTCCACCTTGTATCCGCCGGACTTCGACGCCGAAATACCCAGAGTTGCCTCGGCGAGCCCGTAAACCGGAAGCAACGCCTCCCGCCTCAATCCATATTTCTCGAAGCGCGCTGCGAATCGTTCCATCGTAGCGGCGTGAACCGGCTCGGCCCCGTTGAACGCTGCCCTCCACGAGCTCAGATCGAGGCCTTCAAGCTCCGTTTCCGCGATCTTGCGCACGCAAAGTTCGTACGCGAAATTCGGCGCCGGGCTGATCGTGCCTCGGTGCCGGTGAATCGCCCAGAGCCAGCGCTCCGGCCGGCTCAGAAACGCGAGCGGCGACATCAGCACAACCGGAACGCCGGAAACGAGCGGCACGAACCACGCCCCGATCAATCCCATGTCGTGATAGAGCGGCAGCCAGCTCACCGCCACATCGTCCGGCCGCAGCTCCACCGCGGCCATGATCGAGCGAATATTCGCCAGCAGGTTCGCGTGCGTCAGAATCACGCCTTTGGGATCGCCCGTCGACCCGGACGTGTATTGCAGAAACGCGATGTCTTCGCCGCGCGCGCGATGCGAAAGATATTCCACCGGGCGCCACGCATTCGGCGCGGCTTCCTGCCGGCCCTGCGCAGGCGGCGCATGCGCCAGTCGCTCCGCGTTCAGCACCGCGCGGAGCGTCGGAACTCTGGGCTTCAGCAACCGGCCGAGCCCCTCCGCCTGTTTGAATGTCACCAGGAATCGCGACTCCGCATTTCGCAGGATTCTTGCTTGCCGCGTCGCGTATTCCGCGATGCGGCTCGCGCGAAACGGTGGATAGATCGGCACTGGAATTCCGCCCGCCAGCAGGATTCCCGCGAACGTGTAGAAAAATTCCGCGCAGGTCGGCAGCATGATCGCGACCGCCTGGCCCGGCTCGAGCCCCCTCTGCCGCAATTCTCGCGCTACGATTGACGCCCGGCTGTAAAGCTCCCCGAACGTGATCGTCTGAAGCTGATCGTCCTCGCCATACAGATGAATGTGTTCGCGAGCCGGTTCGGCCAAGCCGCGCAGGCGCAGGATCTCCGTCAGCGACTCGGCATTGCGTATCTTGTCTTCGAGTCCTGCAATGGGGGCATACGTTGGAAAAGGCGAAACAGAGACACCTGCCAGTCCGTGAGCAGCGGGCGCGGATTCTTCGCGAAGCAGCGCGTCGATCAAATCCCGGACGGTCTCGGCCTCCGCCATCACCCGGTCGGGCAATCGCGTGCCGCACACATTTCCCAGCCGGACCATCAGCTCCACGCGTTCGAGGCTTCCCAGCCCGAGCTCGCGTTCCAGATTCGCGCCGGCCCCGCGTGCCGCCAGTTCCTCGATCCCGCGCGATCCGCCCAGCTCAACCAGCAACCTGCGCACAGTCTCCAGCGTTTGCGCTTCAACCGCAGCCGCGCGTTCGAGTTTTGTGCCCGTAGCGCTCACGAGAGTTTCCGGAGGACCCGCTTCGGCGAGCGTAGCACCCGGTCACGTGCGGTTCAATCTCGGCGCCCGTCGGCTGCGGCCTGTCCACAGCGGAGCCAAATGGCGCTGCAAGAACGCTTCGTCGGTGGGAAGCGCGGCGATCGGGATCGGTGAAAGCGTGGGGCTTAAGCCCCACGAATCGCGCGCAAGAAGTAAGGCTTTAGCCTTGGCCGGTTCGCCCGTCACAACCGCCTGGCCGTGTATTCCGTCGCCTGTGGAGTGCGGCGGCTTGCCGCCGCTGTTTGCCGCCCGAGCTTGCTCGGGCGTGCCGCAACCGTGAAATTCATGAGGACAAGCCCGCCGCGGCTTGAACTCAAATCGAAATAGTCCGCCGCAGACTCATGTTTGACTCGCGCCGCTCTTGCCGCTATCCTTATCTAGCAGTGTGCGGAAAAAGGGCGCCTTTTAGGGGGTCGGAGCTTCAGCTCCGACATAAAGGGCTTGCACTCAATGCGCTTCAGCGCCTGAGGACACTTTTCACTGTCTTTTTCCGCAGCCTGCTAGAGCATGACTTCGATGTTCGCCTCGTTTCATTAGCGTTCTCTTCCGTCCCGGCTGGCCCGGGTCGCCGCATCCAATCGAGTGTGTTTGTTTTTCACGAATAACAAGTCACGTCTTTACGGATCTAAAAAATGGCAAATCTCACGCTTTTTGAAAAACTCGAGCAGATCGAATCGCGCTACGACGAAATGACCCGCGAGCTTTCCTCGCCCGAAGTTCACGACGACTCCGCGCGCTACCAGAAGCTCGCCAAGCAGCATTCCGAGCTCGGCGAAATCGTCGCGAAATTCCGCGAGTGGAAGGACATCGAAAAGGCCCTCGAAGGCGCCAAGCAACTCTTCGCCGAAGCCGAAGACGCCGAAATGAAGCAAATGGCGCAGGAAGAGCAGCAAACTCTCGATGCCCGTCGCGAATCCGTCGAGCGCGAAGTGAAAATCCTCCTCATCCCGAAGGATCCGAACGACGAAAAGAACGTCATCCTGGAAATTCGCGCCGGCACGGGCGGCGATGAAGCCTCGCTTTTCGCCGCCGAGCTTTTCCGCATGTATTCCCGCTACGCGGAATCGCAGCACTGGAAGGTCGAGATTCTCGAAAGTTCCGCCTCGCCCGTTGGCGGCATGAAGGAAGTCGTCGCCGCGATCCAGGGAAGCAAGGTCTACTCGAAGCTGAAATACGAAAGCGGCGTGCATCGCGTCCAGCGCGTTCCCGCCACCGAACAGCAGGGCCGCATTCACACGTCCGCCGCCACCGTCGCCGTGCTGCCCGAAGCCGACGACATCGACATCAAGATCGAACCGAAAGACCTCCGCATCGACACGTTCTGCTCCTCCGGCCCCGGCGGCCAGTCCGTGAACACGACCTACTCCGCCGTCCGCATCACCCACATTCCCAGCGGCCTGGTCGTTTCGCAGCAGGACGAAAAATCGCAGATCAAGAACCGCGCCAAGGCGATGCGCGTCCTTCGCACCCGCCTCTACGAAATGGAGCAGGAAAAACAGCACGCGGCGCTGGCTGCCGAGCGCCGCGGCCAGATCAAGACCGGCGATCGCTCCGAAAAAATCCGCACCTACAATTTCCCGCAGAACCGCGTCACCGACCACCGCATCAATTTCACGCTGCACCAGCTCACCGAAGCGATGGACGGCAAGCTCGGCCCCCTCGTCGACGCGCTCGTCACCCACTTCGAGTCCGAGCGCCTCAAGCAGGAGCTGGTCGAAGCCTAAACGAGCGCGTGGCTGGCCGCCGGGGGGGGTATGTAGCTCAGGCGTTCTCGACGATTTTGGTCGGGAAGGCCTGAGGCTTTTCGGCCCCGGTTCGTAGGGGCGCTACTTCTGCCCCCGCTTCGTTCGGCATCTGGTTTTTAGGGGGTCGGAGCTTCAGCTCCGACATAAGACGACAGGCGCGACAGCGCCTTCCATTGCGCTGGTTCTCTCGCAGCATGTATTCGAGTTTGACTTCGGGCTATGCTGCTGACCGAGCCTTGACACTCTATGAATGATTCCGAACAGATCACTGGAGCGACCGACATCGACGTCCGCGCAGCCCTAAAGGAAGCGATCGCCCGCCTGCGCGCCGCGAAAGTCCCTTCGGACACGCTTGCCGCCGAACTTCTGCTTATGCGCGCGCTCGGCCGCGACCGTACCTGGCTCTACACGAATCCCGAACACCGGCTCGATTCGGAAACGGTCGATACTTTTTTCAAACTGGTCGCGCGCCGCGCCGCCGGTGAGCCGACGCAATATCTCACCGGCAGGCAGGAATTCTGGGGCCTCGAATTTGAAGTCACTCCCGCCGTTCTGATTCCGCGCCCTGAAACCGAGCACGTCGTCGAAGTTGCGCTCGAGCGCCTGGGCGAACGCGGGATCAAAATCAACATGAAAACCGGCGCGCCCAGCCCGGCCCTGCGCATCGCCGATGTCGGCACCGGCTCCAGCTGCCTTGCCGTCGCGCTCGCGCACGAACTTCCGCACGCCGAAATCGTCGCCACCGACATTTCCGCGCCGGCGCTCGAAGTCGCCCGCCGCAACGCCGCACGTCACGGCGTCTTGGATCGGATTCAATTTCTTCACACAGACCTGCTCGACGCTTTTGTCAACGAATCACCAATCACGAATCACCAATCACCAATCACGAAACACGAGTCACAAGTCACGAGTCACGAATCTCGCCCTTTCGATCTCATCGTCAGTAATCCGCCCTACGTCGCGCGCAACGAAGCCGCCTCGCTGCCCGTCGAAGTCCGCGACCACGAGCCTCACTCCGCGCTCTTCGGCGGACCAACCGGCGTCGAAATTTACGCGCGTCTCATTCAACAGGCCGGCGCGCTCCTGCGTCCGGGCGGCATTCTAGTCCTCGAACTCGGCTACAACTCCGCTGACGAGGTTCGCAAAATGTTCCAGGTGGAACGCCTCTGGGCCAACATCAGCATCACCAACGATCTCGCCGGCATTCCCCGAGTGATCGCCGCCGAACGTATCTGATTTTCACAACCTACGCCACGTGTCATTCGGAAGGCCCGAGCCGTTCATCGGGCCGAGGAATCTCTCTTCATGTGAAGCACCCACTGCACGGTCTGTCGAAGAGAATCCGCGCATTCGGAATCACATTTACTGCACATTTCAGGATCGACGTAAGTCCACAGGCGAAGCCGCACAAAATCCCTTGACATCGTGCTAGCGTAGGATCGCAAGTGCCGCGCAAACGCCTGCCGCGCCGAAGCCTTGGCAGTTTGCGGGGGAAAGGCGCTTTTTAGGGGGTCGGAGCTTCAGCTCCGACATAAAGGGCTTGCACTCAATGCGCTTCAGCGCCTGAGGACACTCTTCACTGCCTTTTTCCGCAGCCTGTTAGGGGCGGAGGCGGGCGCGGGCACGAAAGGAGCAGCGGATGGGGCGTGCAACGGAGTTCCAGTACTCCTTGCGGGCGCGACCAAGCGAGCCAACCGGCCGCCCCGATGCCGCCGTCTCAGCCAATTTCTATTCGACAACCACGCCGAATAGAAACGTCCGTAACCCGCTGAAAACAAACGATCGGCGCACATTCTATTCGACAGAAGATCGGGGGGGTATCCAGCCAGCAAATTTGACGCTTTTCGTCGTCTCTGGCACGAGCCGCTGGTCAAACTGCCAGACGGCAGCGATGATGAGGAACCCGTGCCGAAGCTAGCCCACTTCCGAGCCAAGCACGACGCGCCCCCGGCATCCGCAGCCGACTCGAACGCCACGATCCTCCACGTGGACATGGACGCCTTCTTCGTCTCCGTAGAGCTTCTCGCGCGGCCCGAACTGAAAGGGCTGCCGGTCGTGGTGGGCGGGCAGCGCGACCAGCGCGGCGTGGTCACCAGCGCGAGCTACGAGGCGCGCTGTTTCGGTGTTCACTCCGCCATGCCGCTGCGCACCGCCGCGAGGCTTTGCCCGCAGGCGATCTTTCTCGACGGGCACCACGAGCTCTACGGCGAATGGAGCGACCGCGTCGCCGCAATCCTCGCGAAGTATTCCCCCGTCGTTGAAATGGCCTCCATCGACGAAGCCTATCTCGATCTTGCCGGCACGGAACGGCTGCACGGGCCTCCGCTTTCCGCGGCGAACAAGCTGCTGCGCGAAATCACGGCGACAACATTGCTGCCTTGTTCCGGCGGTCTCGGCGCCTCGCGGCTGGTCGCGAAAGTTGCCAGCGAACAGGCAAAACCGCGAGGGTTGGTCTGGGTCCCGGCGGGCAGCGAAGCCGCGTTTCTCGCGCCGCTCGCCACGCGGAAAATCCCCGGGATTGGCAAAGTCACCGAGAACGCCTTGAAGACATTCGGCGTCGAGACCATCGCTCAATTGCAGGCGTTTTCGCAGGAACGTCTCGAGGAATTGTTCGGCAAATGGGGCACCGCGCTGTATCGCAAGGCGCGCGGGATCGACTCCTTCGAATTCTTCGTCGATGCCGAAGCGAAATCGCTTTCGCACAATCAGACATTCGGCCAGGACACGAACGATCCCGGGAAACTGCACGCGACGCTCAGCCATCTGTGCCAGAAAGCCTCCAAGCGCCTGCGAGACGCAGGCCTCCACGCGCGCACGGTCACGCTGACGGTCCGCTTCGCCAATTTCCGCACCATCACCCGCAGCCAGACGCTGGCGGAGCCTTCGGATCTGGATTCCGTCTTTCTGAAAACGGTTCTCGATCTTTTCGCGCGTTCGTGGAGTGGCAAGGCGATGCTGCGCCTGGTCGGCGTCGCGCTCAGCGGTTTTTCCGCCGGCTCGGGCCAGCTCGATCTCCTCGATCCCGGCCGCCGGGACAAGCTCGAACGCCTCGCGCGAACCACCGACCGGCTCCGCGACAAGTTCGGTTTTTCGAAACTCCAACTGGGAGGCTCTCTCGCGAATCGTTCCGAGCGAGAATAGCGGAATATGGACGCTCGTGCATTTGCGGAACAGATCTGTCGCACATTACGCGCAGCCGGGCACCAGGCGTATCTGGTGGGCGGATGCGTCCGCGACATACTGCTTGAGCGCGAGCCCGCCGACTACGACGTAGCGACCGATGCCACGCCGGACCGCGTTCAGGACCTCTTCCCGCATAGCCTGGCGGTCGGCGCGAAGTTCGGAGTCATCGTCGTCACCGCAGACACCGGCCCGGGTGAATCCGTGCAGGTGGAGGTGGCCACGTTTCGCTCCGACGTCGGTTATTCGGATGGCCGCCATCCCGACAAAGTCGTGTACACAGACTCGGCGCAGGAAGACGTGAAGCGGCGCGATTTCACGATCAATGCGCTGTTGCTTGACCCGGAGACGAAGGAAGTTCTCGACTACGTTGGCGGCCGCGACGACCTCCGTGCGGGAATCATCCGCGCGATCGGCCGGCCCGCGGAACGCTTTCGCGAAGACAAGCTGCGCATGGTCCGCGCGGTGCGTTTTGCCTCGCGATTTCGCTATGCCATCGAAGCGAACACCTTTACGGCGATCCTGAAATCCGCGGCGGAAATTCACGAGGTTTCGGCGGAGAGGCTTCGCGACGAGCTGACGAAAATCCTGACGGAAGGCGCCGCGCGCCGTGGTTTCGAGCTGCTCGACGAAACCAGACTGCTCTCCGAGCTGCTTCCGGAAATCGCGCGCATGAAGGGCGTCGAACAGCCGCCGCAATTCCATCCGGAAGGAGACGTGTGGACGCACACGCTGATGATGATCGGCGGATTGCCCGCCGGCTGCTCGCCGACGCTCGCCTGGGGCGTGCTGCTTCACGACGTCGGCAAACCTCCGACGTTTACGCCGCCGTCCGGCCCCGACGGCCGCATCCGTTTTGACGAGCATGTCGAAGTGGGCACGCGCATGGCAGAAGAGATTTGCCGCCGCCTGAGATTCTCGAACGACGACACGGCGCAGATCGCGGCGCTTGTCGCGAGCCACATGCGCTTCAAGGACGTGCCCCAAATGAAGCCGTCGACCCTGAAACGCTTCGTTCGCGCCGACCGGTTCGAGGAACACCTTGAATTGCACCGGCTGGATTGCGCGGCCAGCCATGGCCACCTCGATAACTACGATTTCGTCCGCCGGTTCCTGGCCGAAACCCCTCCCGAGCAGGTCCGCCCGCCCCGGCTGGTTACTGGCGACGACCTCATCTCCCTCGGCTTCAAGCCAGGGCCGCCCTTCCACGCGATCCTGGAGGCGGTGGAAGAGGCGCAGCTCAACGGGAAGGTCTCCACACGCGAAGCAGCCCTCAAGCTTGTACAGGAGTCGTTTAGCCCGAAGGGGAAGTAGACGTAAGCCTTTAAATATAAACTGTTTATATTTTATATGGCTTTCACAAGGTTTAGCGGCGCTCCCGGTCTGTCGGCTTGACATCAGACCTTAGCGTGATACACTAAAGTCCATTTATAGTTGCAAGCGAAGATTATGGAAATCTTTCGTGCGCTTCAGTGCATCTAACCTTTTCGACAGCCGATAGAGCTGCCAGATAAAGCTTATTGCTATCGTTTGACGTATTGTTTTTAAGGGGGCTCACGTGGCCAAACAAACAGCAAGGATCGTCCCGGAAGAATTGGCTATCCTGCCGGTGCGAGACACGGTTCTCTTTCCAGGCGCGGTGATGCCGCTGCCGGTCGGGCGCGAAAGCTCGCTCGCACTTCTCGATTCTCTCGAAGGTCCCGAAAAGCTGCTCGGCGTGGTGGCGCAGCTTGATCCCCGCGTCGAGTCGCCAACTGGGACTGACCTTCACGGCGTCGGCACGCTCGCCAAAGTTCACAAGATGGTTCGCATGCCGAACGGCAATGTCGTGGCCTTCCTCGAAGGCCTCAGCCGCCTGCGCGTCGTCGAAGTGGTCGGGCTGAAGCCGTTTCTGCGCGCGCGTGTGGAAGAACAACCGGACCTCGAAGACCAAGCCGACGCCGAACTGACGGCGCTCCAGCGCAACGTGCAGGAACTGTTCCGCGAAGTCGTGGCGCGCTCTCCGCAGCTTTCCGATGATCTGCAAACGGAGGCCGCGAACATCGATTCGGCCGCGCGACTGGCGGATTTCGTCGCGTCCACGCTGCCGTCGCTCAACACGATGGTGCGTCAGGAGCTGCTTGAGACCTTCAGCGTGCGCAAGCGGCTGGAAACCCTGATCAACGAACTTTCGAAGGAGAAGGAAGTTCTCGAACTCCGCACGAAGATTCACGACCAGGTTCAGGAGCAGGTGAATCAGAGCCAGCGAGAATTCCTGTTGCGCGAGCAGATGAAGGCCATTCAGAAGGAATTGGGCGAATCCGAGGACGGCCAATCTGAAGTCGAAGAGCTTCGCAAGAAGGTCGACGAATCCGGAATGTCTGCCGACGCGAAGAAGGAGTGCGAGCGCGAGCTCAAGCGCCTGGCGAAAATGACTCCGGCCTCCGCCGAGTACATGGTTTCGCGGACATATCTCGAATGGATGACCGCGCTTCCGTGGAACAAAACCTCCGGCAACGGCGACGAGCAGATGGATATCGCCAAGGCGCAGGCGATTTTGGATGAAGACCATTTCGACCTGACCAAGGTGAAACAGCGCATCCTCGACTATTTCGCGGTGAAAAAGCTGCAGCCGGGGATGAAAGGACCAATCCTGTGCTTCGTCGGTCCTCCGGGAGTGGGGAAGACTTCGCTCGGAAAATCGATCGCGCGCGCCATGGGCCGCAAGTTCGTCCGCATTTCGCTCGGCGGCATGCACGACGAGGCGGAAATCCGCGGTCACCGGCGCACGTACATCGGCGCACTGCCCGGCCAGATCATCCAGGGCATTAAGCGGGCCGAGACGATGGATCCCGTGCTGATGCTCGACGAAGTGGACAAGCTCGGCCGCGATTTCCGCGGCGACCCGTCCGCGGCGCTGATGGAAGTGCTCGACCCGGAGCAGAACTCGACGTTCCGCGATCATTACCTCGACGTGCCGTTTGATTTGTCGAAGGTGATCTTCGTGATGACCGCGAACTGGCTCGATCCGATTCCGGAGCCGTTGCGCGACCGCATGGAGATCCTCGAGCTGGCGGGCTATACGGAAGAGGAAAAGATCCACATCGCGAAGCGCTTCCTGATTCCGCGCCAGACGAAGGAACACGGTGTGGTTCTCGGAGAGCAGATCGAGTTCGTGGACGAGGCCTTGCACGACCTGATCCACCACTACACCCGCGAGGCCGGCGTGCGAAGTCTCGAACGCGAGATCGCCACGCTGGTTCGCAAACAGGCACGACGGATGGCTGAAGGCAAGACGGACAAGCTCGTCGTCACGCCGGAAGTGATCCGCGAAGTCCTGGGCATTCCGAAATTCCGCCTCGAAAAGGAAGCGGAGGAGCGCGTGAAGCAAGCCGGCGTTTCGGTCGGCCTGGTGTGGACACCGGTCGGCGGAGACATCGTCTTCATCGAGGCCAGCAAGGCTCGCGGTGGAAAAGGCTTCACGATGACCGGCCATCTCGGAGAGGTCATGCAGGAATCCATGAAGGCCGCTCTGAGCTGGGTGCGATCGAATTGCGACCGCTACGGCATTGACGCGGACTTTTTCCGCAAACTCGACCTGCACATCCACGTGCCTTCGGGCGCAATCCCGAAGGACGGCCCGTCGGCGGGCGTCGCGATGGTCACGGCGCTCGTGAGCTTGCTCACGGGACGCCCGGTGCGGCCGCGCGTGGCGATGACCGGTGAGATTTCGCTCTCCGGCGTCGTGCTGCCGATCGGCGGCGTGAAGGAAAAGGTGCTGGGCGCCAAGCGCGCGGGCATTCGCGAGGTCATCCTGCCGGCGGAAAACGAGCCGAACGTGCAGGAGGATCTGCAGCCCGAGATGCTCGAAGGCATCCAGATCCACTTCGTGCGCCGCGTGGAAGAAGCCCTCGAAATCGCGCTGGGCAAATTCGACAAGCCGGTCCGGCCGGCGACTCCCGGCGCGATCGAAGCCGAACGCCCGGCCGCCGGGCCGGTCCACTAACAACAACGCGGAGCGATCCGCTTCAACACGATCCAGAAGGAAGGCCCGGGCGCCCGCCCGCCGAGGCGGGAAACGTCCGGGCCTTTTCTTTTCAGCGGGGGAAAAACCTTTTCTGTTGCGGCGCGCCGCGCGTTCGCGTACAGCTAGCCGATGCCCTACCGCCCACGAGAGCTTGTGGTTCGCGCGCGCGAAGCGGCGACGGTGCTGCTGGCGACGCTCGACCGAAACGAGATGGTCGGCCGCTTTCTCGATATGTACGCGGCCGAGCATCGCCGCCCCGGGCGCGCGGACCAGCCGGCGTTCTATCGCGAGCAGCTCCAGATCATTCGGCGCGAATCGATTCTCGCGGCGGTGATGCGCATCGAGGCGGCGCTGCCGGCGCGGCTGAAGGTGAGCGTCACGGTGCGCGGCGGCACGCGGCCGTCGAAGGGCAAGAAGAAGAAAGGAAAGAAAGCGTCGCGCCAGAAGCAACGGCGCAGCTCCTCGGGCGTCGATCTCGCGATCCCGTTTCTCGATCTCTTCCGCGAAGAATTCTTCGTTGCGCTGGGGCAGGCGCTCCGCTGGAACAACGAAGACGCGCAGGAGTTCTGGCGCGATCTGGAGCTGTACGAGATGCTGTCGGCGCGCGAGCCTTCGCGGCCGGCGAGACGCGCTGGCGCGTCGGGTCCGTTTGTCGATCGAGTGGCCCTGCTGCTCGATCCTTCGCTAATGGAGCAGGCGCGCCGCGCCGCGGGAAAGTTTCAGCTGGAAATCGACGCGGCGGCCGACCGGGTGCTGCGCAAAGTATTCTCGCGCCGCCGCGCCAATTGATAAGCGAGCGCCGGGAAAACCGCCGGATTTCACCTGTGCTGTTCTAGCAAGTCAACACGTGCGCGAACGCCGCAGCCGGGCTGGTTTTGGTATTCTCGCGTCAGTGCTCTACTTTTTCTATCTTTTGGTCGTAGTGCAGATCGCCCTCGGACTCTATTCGCTGTGGGACGGATACGAATGGTTCCGCGTGGTCCGCGGACGACTGTCTTCGCATGCGGGTTTTTACGCGCCGATGGCGGCGCTCATCTGCCCCTGCAAGGGCTCCGAACCGGGCCTGGAAGACAATTTGATGGCGCTGACCCGGTTCGAATACGCCAATTACGAGATCTACTTTTCGCTGGCGACGAGCCTTGATCCGGCGCTGAAGGTCGTCGAGAAGGTGAAGGCGGCGAGCGCGCGGCCGGTGCACATCGTGATCGCCGGTCCAGCCGAGAACTGCGGCGAGAAGGTGCACAATCTGCGCCGGGCGGTGGAATCGCTGACGGAAAATTTCGAAGTGATCGTGTTCACCGATTCGGACGTGCGGCTGCCGAAGGGCTGGCTCAGCAAGCTGATCGCGCCGCTGCAGGATCCGCGCATCGGCGCGACCACGGCGTATCGATGGATCATCCCCAGCCGCGCGATCGGCGCCGGAGGGTTTGCCAGCGCGATGGCGTCGGCGTGGAATGGGTCCATCGCCACGATGCTCGGTCGCCCCCGCGAAAATTTCTGCTGGGGCGGCGGTACGGCCATACGGCGCACCACGTTCAACGACGCGCGCGTGCTCGATGCGTGGGAAGGCGCCATCAGCGATGATTTCGCGCTCACCCGCGCGCTGGAAGTTGCGGGCAAGCCGATCGTATTTTGTCCCGAGTGTTTGGCGGCCACGCTGCATCCATGGACCGGGACGAGCCTGCTCGAATTTACCAACCGGCAGATTCTGGTCACGCGAGTCTACGCGCCCAAGCGGTGGGCGCTGGGAATGGCGGCGCACCTGAGTTACGTGGTCACGCTGATTTTCGCGGCGTTTGTAATTCTGGCCGAGATGGCGGCGGGCGATCCCTGGATGAACCTGGCCCTGATCGCGTTCGTGGTCCCGTTTCTGGCCGTGCTCAAAGGTGTGCTGCGCACGATCGCCGTGGGCGAGATGCTGCCGGAATGGAAGGTGCAACTGGGCCAATGGAGTTGGGTCTGGACGGCGCTGGCGCCCGTTGTGCCGTTTCTATTCGCCTGGAACTTCATCTCTTCGCTGATTTCGCGCCGCACTCGCTGGCGCAATGTGCGCTACGAACTGGTGTCACCCAGCGTCACGCGCGTCCTGCAACGATAGGTGTCTTCGCCCAGCTGTAATATTTTTTCCTGCCCAACGTAGTCCACTGTAGAATCGCGGACAATCCATCCCAGCGGAGGCACCCTTATGGCCAGCGCGACTTTGCAGCAGGGACCCGAAGCGCCCGAGAAGGTGAATTCTTTCGGACGAATCGTCGGCGTGATTTTCAGCCCGAAAGAGACGTTTGAATCGATCGTGCGGAAGCCCACTTGGCTTTTGCCCACGATACTGCTCTGCGTCGCTGGTGTGGCGTTCATAATGGCTTTTGGCTCGCGTCCGGGGGCATGGCGCGCCTACATGGAAACGCAGTTCGAGAAATCGTCGCGCGCCCAGCAGCTGACCGCTCAGCAGCGCGAGCAGGCACTTGAAACGCAGCTGAAGTACACACCCAAGGTTACACCCGCTATCGTTCCCATCGCAGATTTCCTGGTTGTCTTGATCGTCGCGGCAATCTATTGGGGCGTGTTCAGCATGGGCGCGGGCATCAAACTCAATTTCAAAACTTCGCTCGGAATTACGGCGCACGCCTGGGTACCGTTCATCTTGAGTGGTCTGCTGGCCATTGTTGTGGTTTTGCTCAAAGACCCGAGTACGGTGGACCTGAATAATCCGCTCGCTGCGGATGTGGGCGCCTACTTGCCGACTGGAAGCTCAAAAGCGTTGATAGCGGCGGCCCATTCCCTGGATCTGTTTTCGTTCTGGGTGCTCGCTCTTTTCGCCATGGGCTTCAGCGCCGTGAACCCGAAGAAACTGAAATTCGGCGGCGCGCTCGCCTGGGTTGTCGGGATCTGGCTCATCTACGTGGTGATGAAGGCCGGACTCGCCGCCGCGTTCTCCTGATACACTTCGCCGGATGGGTTTTCATTTCGAGGTCCTTGCCACCGATCCAACCGGCGCGCGCCTTGGCCGGCTGACAACTCCGCACGGCGTGATCGAGACGCCGGCCTTCATGCCGGTCGGGACCGCGGCCACGGTCAAAGGCCAGACGCAGCGCGACCTCGAAGAGCTCGACGCGCAGATCATCCTCGCCAACACGTACCATCTTTTTCTCCGTCCCGGGCACGAATTGATTCGCGGCATGGGCGGACTGCACCGCTTCATGTCCTGGCCGCGGCCGATTCTCACGGACTCGGGCGGTTTTCAGGTGTTCAGCCTGAGCGGCCTGCGCAAAGTGGCCGATGAAGGCGTGACGTTTCGCTCCCACCTCGATGGATCGGAACATTTTCTCTCGCCGGAAAAATCCATCGAGATCCAAATCGCACTGGGCGCGGACATCGCCATGGTGTTCGACGAGTGCATCGAGACGCCGTCGGAGGAATCGCGGGCGCGGGAGGCTGCCGCGCGCACGCTCGCATGGGCGCGCCGGTGCCGCGACTACTTTGCGAGCCACGGGGACGCCGCGAAGCAGATGCTTTTCGGAATCGCGCAGGGAGGGACGCAAGCCGAGCTGCGGCGCGCGAATGCCGACGCTCTGGTCGACCTGAATTTCCCGGGCTACGCGATCGGCGGGCTGGCGGTCGGCGAAGCTCACGGGGTGACCTGCGAAATGACCGAGGCCGTATCGTCGCGGTTGCCCAAGGACAGGCCGCGATACCTGATGGGCGTCGGCAAGCCCGAGCAAATCCCCGATTACGTTGCGCTCGGAATCGACATGATGGACTGCGTGCTTCCCACGCGCAGCGCGCGCCACGGCTGCCTGTTCACGTCGCAAGGCCGGGTGTTGATTCGCAACGCGCAATACGCAAACGATCCGCGGCCGATTGACGAAAGCTGCGGGTGCGCCGTTTGCCGCCGCTATTCGCGCGCGTATCTGCGGCATCTTTACGCGACCGGAGAATTTCTCGCGATCATCCTGAACACCCACCACAATCTCTACTTTTACCTTGACATCATGCGGCAAATTCGTAAGGCTATCGAGTTTGGGAAGCTCGAAAGTTTCCGCTCTGACCTTCAGGCACGCCTCAAGTAGGCAAACACACGAGGGCGCTGGGCGCGGTTAAGGGCGGGGCAGCATCTTCAAAATCTGAATTTAGCGACCTGTCAGGCGAAGGCAGGATTGCCCACCAGGGTGGAAAAGGCGAAATGATTGTGAATCTCGGCATGGTCGTTCCGGCAGATCCGAGTTTGCTCGCGCAGGCGCAGTCGCCGACCGGCGGGCTCACGCTGTTTTTGCCGCTGATCCTGATCATGGTCATCTTTTATTTCCTGATGATCATGCCCGCGCAGCGCCGGCAGAAAAAAGTCAACGAGATGCTGAAGAATTTGAAGAACGGCGACAAGGTGATCACCAACGGCGGAATTTACGGCACCATCGTCGGCCTCGAAGATGACGCCGTCCAGCTGCGCATCGCCGACCAGGTGAAGATCAAGATCTCCCGCAGCGCGATCGCTGGACTCCAGCTCGAAAGCAAGGAGAGCTAGCGGCCGGCATGAGCTCCCAACTCAAGTGGAAGTTTGCGTTCATCGCGGCGGTGCTGCTGGTCTGTATTTACGGCATCATCGGCCTGCCTGTGTTTCCCACCTCGCTCGTGCAAGTGAAGCAGAATCTCTCCGATCGCATCCATCTTGGCCTGGACTTGAAGGGCGGCAGCCACCTGGTGCTGCAAGTGCAGCTTGAGGAAGCCATCGGCCAGCGCTGCGATCAGGCAGTCGATCAGATCAGCAAGCAGCTCCACGACAAGAATATCGGTTTCGCCGAAATCCGACGCGTGGACGACACGCACATTCTGGTTCGCGGGGTCGATCCCGCCACTTCCGGCAGCTTCCGCGATCTCGTCAACGATCAATTCGTGGATTGGTCGATGACTCCCGCGGCGGGCGAGGTAAATGGCTACCTGCTGACCCTGAAGCCGAGCGTGATCGCGGACCTGCGAAAGTCAGCGATGGATCAGTCGCTCGAAGTCATCACGCGCCGCATCAACGCGCTGGGATTGACCGAGCCGACCATCGCGTTCACCGGCCGCAGCGATGATGAGATTCTCGTGCAGCTCCCCGGGGAAGGCGACCCGACGCGCGCGAAATCGGTGATTCAGGCCGGCGGGCAATTGCAGTTGACGCTTGTTGTCGGCGATCAGACGTATCCTTCGGAGGCCGCCGCACTGGCCGCCAACGGTGGCGTGCTTCCGCCGGGATCGATCATTGTTCCCGGCCAGTCCGACGCGACAACTCCCGGCCAGCAGTCGCAGCAAGTTTTCTACATCTTGTCGCGCGCTCCCGCCGTTACCGGAAACGATCTGGTCGGCGCGAATCCGCAGTCCGATACGAGAAATCCCGGATATTACGTCGTCACTTTCAATCTCTCGAATGCCGCGGCGGCCCGATTCGGTCCGTTCACGGAGGCGAACATCGGCCATCGCATGGCCGTCGTCCTCGACGGCAAGGTCTACACCGCACCCACGATCCAAAGCCGCATTGAAGACCAGGGTGAAATTACGGGACAGTTCACCCAGGATTCGGCGCACGACCTCGCGCTCGTCCTCCGCGCCGGCGCGCTGCCGGCTTCGATCAAGTATCTCGAGGAGCGCACCGTCGGCCCGTCGCTGGGCGCGGATTCGATTCGCGAAGGCGTGCGCGCGTCGGTCGCCAGCATCGTCGTGGTGATGATTTTTCTTGTGTTCTATTACCGGCTGAGCGGTGTCAATGCAGTTGTGGCCCTGATTCTGAACCTTGTGATTCTCGTGGCATTCATGGCCTTTGCCGGAGCCGTGCTGACTTTGCCCGGCATTGCGGGCGTCATTCTGACGATCGGCATGGGCGTCGATTCCAACGTTCTGGTCTTTGAGCGCATCCGAGAAGAGCTGCGCAATGGGAAAGTCCCTGCTCCTGCGGTGGATACAGGGTTTGACCGCGCGTTTCTGACAATTATTGACACCCACGTGACCACGATCGTATCTGCCGTGTTTCTATTTCTTTTCGGGTCGGGTACGCCAGTGCAGGGCTTTGCGATCACGTTGGTGATCGGTTTGCTCGCTAACGTCTTTACATCGATCTATGTATCGCGGGCGATTTTCGACTATCACCTGTCCCACATGGAGAGACAGGATCATCTGAGCATCTAGGGAGGTTAGCTCGGGTACTAGGACGAGCTAATCGGGGCGGCGGGCGGGAACAAAACCCGTTACCGCGGTGTCAAAGCAAATGGGGCGGGACTAGGCATGGAATTCTTCCGCGGCGTCAATGTCGATTGGATGGGAAAGGCGAAGTATTTTGTCTCCCTTTCCTTGATTCTCCTGGTAGTCGGCTGGATCTCTATCTTCGCGCGAGTCTCGAAGAACCCCCAGGTGATGTACAGCATCGACTTCCGCGGCGGCACTCTCGTCTACGTCCGTTTTGCCGGCAAGGCCCCAATCGATCAAATTCGCGACGGCCTTAGGAAGGCCGGTTTGGCGAACAGCACAATTCAGGGTATCAGCGACACGGGATCGATCAGCTCCCAGAACGACGTGGTAATCGGACTCGAGCAAACCTCCGGCGGTGAATCGCTCGACGCCGGCAAACAAAAGATCCTCGACGTACTCCACGGCACCTTCGGAACAGAAAGCGCCGGCAAGCCCGATTTCAATTCCATCACCGCATCAGCGCTCGCCGCGGATCTCACGCAGAAAGATCCGCTCTCGCTCGGCGCCGGTGCGGGCGATCGTTACACGCAGCTTGCGAGTCAACTCACCGCGGCGCGCGACAAGGACCACGACGGAATCGTCACGAATTTTGACCAGCTCGGCAATGTGCCGGGCGTTACGCCCGCCGTTGTCTCGGTTCTCACGAACAATTACTCGCTCAGCACGTTCGCGATACGCGACGCGGAGATCGTGGGGCCGAAGGTTGGAGCGCAGCTCCGCCGCCAGGCCCTGTTCGCAACTCTCTATGCACTGCTGGGTATGCTGGTGTATATTGCGTTCCGCTTCGAGTGGGTGTACGGCGCCGCGGCTGTCATCGCCGTCTTCCACGACGTGCTGATCACGCTGGGTTTCTTTTCGCTATTTCATTACGAGATTTCGCTGACCGTGATTGCGGCGTTGCTGACTCTGGTCGGCTATTCGATGAACGATACGATTGTCATCTTCGATCGCGTGCGAGAGAACCTGCGGCTCATGAGGCGCGAGCCGTTCAAGGATATCGTGAACAAATCCATCAATCAAACGCTGTCCCGCACGATCCTTACCAGCGGACTGACCTTCCTCACCGTGCTCGTGCTTTACCTCATGGGCGGGGAAGTTCTTCGCGCGTTCTCTTTTGCCATGGTAGTAGGAGTTGTGGTAGGAACGTACTCCAGTTTTGGCATCGCAGCGCCCATCGTGGTTCTATGGAACAAATATCACGGTGGAGATGGGGCAACCGTCCGCGCCGGATCCGCAGCCGGAAAGCGCGCGGTGGCAGTAGCAAGGAGCTAGGCTATGTTCGATCAACTCGTGGTATCAAGTGTGCATCAGGAGGGAACCCATAAGCGCTGGACGGTGGTGACATCGTTCGGGGTGCAGCTGATCATTGTGGGCATCATGATCCTGATTCCGCTCATCTATACGGAAGCGCTGCCGAAGGGCATGCTCAACACTTTCCTCGTTGCGCCCGCTCCTCCTCCGCCCCCGCCGCCTCCTGCCGCGCCCGTGAAGGTGGTGCGACAGCGGATCGTCCAGCCGCAGACCATGGTCGCTCCGATGGTGATCCCGAAAAAAGTTGAAATGATCAAGGATGAAGCGCCTGATGTCGGCGCGGCGGGATCGACCGGCTTCGGTGTCGCCGGCGGCACAGGCGATGTGCTCGGCGGCGGAATCCTGAATACCGCTCCCCCGCCGCCACCCAAAGCGACTCCTGCCCGCATCAAAGTTGGGGGCCAGGTGCAAGCGGCGAACTTGCTGCACCAGGTTCTGCCGACGTACCCGGCAATTGCCAAGACTGCGCACGTCTCCGGCACCGTACGGCTGCACGCGGTGATCGCCAAGGACGGCTCGATTCAGGAACTGCAGTATGTCTCCGGGCCTGCGTTGCTGATGCGGGCGGCCATGGATGCCGTGCACGAATGGAAATACCGGCCCACCATGCTCAATGGCGAGCCAGTGGAAGTGGATACGACGATTGACGTGGTGTTCTCGTTGGGCGGTGGTTAGAAAGGTCCGGTCCCGCTAGCGGGGCCGGGTCGGCGGGAAGGGGAATTCCGACCGGCAGAATATCGCTGCCGCGATCAATTTGAGGTGACGGAGGAGGATCGAAAGTTATGCTTGCTTATGCACTGTTGGCGATGTTCCAGGAGCAGGAGGTCGGTTGGGACCTGATCACCATGTGGCACAACATGGGCATTCCGGCGAGAACCGTTGTCGGAATTCTGTTTGTCATGTCGGCGTGGTCGGTGGGCATTATGATCGACCGGGCGCTGATGTACAGCGCGGCGCGGAAGCAGTCCCGCGTGTTTGTGCAGCAGGTCGCCGGGGCACTCAAGGACAACAAGCTCGATGAAGCCATCTCGATCGCCGAGCGCAACAAGAAGAGCCACATAGCCAAGGTTGTCGCCACGGGCCTTTCGGAATTCCAGGCGGCGTCTTCGCAAGTGAGCGATGAGGAAGTGATCGAAGCTGCCAAGCGCGGCCTCGAACGCTCCGTGGCCATCGTGCACGCCGAAATGAAGCGCGGCCTCTCCGGTCTCGCGACTATCGGTTCGACGGCTCCGTTCGTCGGTCTGTTCGGCACGGTCATGGGCATCATCAACGCGTTCAAAGGTATTTCGAACCAGAAGGTCACCGGTCTCTCGGCCGTCGCCGGCGGTATCGCTGAGGCGCTCGTGACCACGGCTCTCGGCTTGCTCGTCGCCGTGCCTGCCGTGTGGACCTTCAACTACTTCACGAACCGCGTGGAAGCTTTCGACGTGGAAATGGACAACTCCTCGATGGAGCTGATCAACTACTTCATCACGCGCCGGGGCGGAAAGAAGTAAATCATGGCATATAAGCCCAAAGCGCCAGCGGTGATGGCGGCGCCAAACGTCATCCCGATGGCGGACATCATGCTGGTCTTGCTGATCATTTTCATGGTGATCACGCCCATGCTGCAAAAGGGCCTCCCCGTGAACATGGCCAAGGCGGAGAACGCCGAAAAGATGCCCAACGCGGACCGCGACGACGCGATCATCGTCGCCGTCACCCGGGACGGGCACCTTTTCCTCGGCAGCCGGGAAATCCAGCTCAATGAAATCACCGGCGAGGTAAAGGACCAGCTCTCGAACCGCCTCGATAAGACGGTGTACGTCCGTTCCGACGCGCGCGCGAAGTATGGCGACGTGGTGAAGGCTGTGGATGAAGTACGCTCTGCCGGCGTGGAAAATCTCGGCCTGCTGACCGAGAAGCCGCAAGGCAAAGCTGCTCCTCCTCCGCCTCCGGGCGGCTCGGACTAATCGTAACGGCAAGCAAAGGTAAGGAGTCTTCCCATGGGAATGGCAGTTGGTGGACCGAAGGGCGGGCCGGTTTCGGAGCCGAACATCGTGCCGCTGATCGACGTGCTTCTCGTGCTGATCATCATCTTCATGGTGATCACGCCGCGCACGCCGACGGGGCTTTCGACGATCGTTCCGCAGCCGCCACCGCCGAACCAGAAGCCGTCGGAGCCGGATAACCGCACGATCGTGGTCCAAGTGATGCCTGGCGGAAAGCTGAAGATCAACCAGGACGACAGCAACTGGAACGATCTCGGTCCGCGCCTCTTCGATATTTTCAAGGAGCGCGCCGACAAGATCGCGTTCGTGAAGGGCGATGACAACGTCGAATTCGCCCAGGTCGCGCGAGCCATCGATATCATGCGCGGCTCGGGCATCGATCACGTCGGCCTGATCACGGCCAAGATCGAAGCGGGCCAGTAGCGCGAAGCCTGAGATCTCGCGAAGGTTTTTTAGGGGGGGCGGGGCTTTAGCTCCGACATGCGAGCCTTCAGAAGCCGAGCCTTAGCCCCTGAGGTACCAGCCCCTGCGCTCGTCGCAGCGTGGCTCAGCCAGTCATAAGGAGAGCAGGATGCAGCGGAAGCCTCACGTACTCATTCTCGTCGCCGTCGTCGCAGCCGCCGTTGCCGCCGGAGCCGGATGCGACAAGCTTCGCGCCCGCGATAAGCTCAACAAAGGCGTGAACGCGTATAAGAACGCTCAGTTTGACGAGGCCATCGAGGATTTCAAGGCCGCCAAGCAGTACGATCCCACGCTGACGAACGCGCAGCTCTATTTGGCCACCGCCTACGCCAGCCAGTACATCCCCGGCGCTCCCTCGCCTGAGAATATCAAGAACGGCGAGCAGGCCATGGCGGAGTTCAAGAGCATTCTCGATACCCAGCCCGACAATATCTCGGCAATCGATGGGATCGGATCGATTTTGTACAACATGGGCGGCACGCCGTTCGACCCCCAGAAGCTGCAGGATTCGAAGTCGTACCACCAGAAGCACATCGCGATAAGGCCGGATGATCCCGAGCCGTACTACTGGGTTGGCGTAATCGACTGGTCGCTGGCCTACCGCGCAAACAAAGATATGCGCGAAAACTTCAATAAGACGTCGAAGAAGCCGGTAAAGGAAAGCGATCCCATGCCTCCGGCCCTGGCGACGCAATTCTCGCAGAAGTACGGCCAGACGATCGACGAAGGCATCACGAGCCTTCAGACCGCCATTCAGAAGAAGAACGACTACGATGATGCCATGGCCTATCTGAACCTGCTCTATCGGCAGAAGGCGGATACCGAAATGTCCGCCTCCGCGCGCGACGAGGATCTGAAGCAGGCCGACGACCTCGTCGACAAGGTCAAGGCCATCAAGCAGAAGAAAGCGAATATTTCGCCCACGTCTTAGCTTTCGCGAAATTCGCGGGCATCAAAATTCCAACCGGCGGGCTGAAAAGCCCGCCGTTTCTTTTGCTGGCAGGAAATTGCGAAAGTCTTCAGGCAGTTTGCTTCTGGTAGAAGCCGAACAACGCGAGTCCGAGCCCGCCCAGGAAAAGCAGCGGCGAGAGATACGTGGTCACGATCGGCTGAATCGGTAAGGGAAGTTGAAGCGCGCTGTAACCGCCCGCGAAATAGTGAACGACCGCCGCCAGAAGAATATAGAGCAGTCCCTGGCGAATTTTCGAGCCGCCTTCTGCTCGCCGGACGCGGTCGCCGCGGATGATCCGTGGGACCGGTCCCATCGTCTCGCGGCAATAGGGGCACTGCGTCATTTGGTCGAACACGTCTTTCCCGCAATGCGGGCACTGCCGAGTCGGCATGGTAAGACCCCGAGATCGATGCTAGGTGGCCGCGACGCTGCTGTCAATTTCGAGGCGCACAAACAGTAAAGACCGTGCGCAAGCCGTCACGCTAACTCCCAATAAAACCCCGCCCGCTCCCAAAAGTTCCTTCCGGTACCCGTCGCCCATCAGGTGACGCTCTTCGGCCCCGCCTGGCATTTTGCCGTTGCCTTCGTAGCGCCGGAGGCGCGATTGTCATTAGCCCGGCACGAAGCGCAGCGCAGTGCCGGGAGAGGAGGAGCGGAGTCGCAAGTCCCGGAGGGACGATTGAAAAGTGGCATACACGTTTTAGATCGTGACAATAGGGTAACAATGTGGTTAACATTATAATCTGGGGCATTTGTCGCCCCGCTGGAGCAGCGGCATGAAAATAGCCGTCGCAACGAACGCCGCATCACCCTCCGCGCCACATCCTCGCGCGAACACCCGCCGCGCCGTAGCCCAATGGGCGAAGGCGGGTCCCCGAAAGAGAGTCCTCTATGACGCTCGAAACACCCCTCCGCAACCGCGGATCGCTTCATTTCTACTCGACACTCACGCCGAATAGAAACGCCCGTAACTCGCTGAAAACACACGATCGGTGCGCATCCTACTCGACACAAACTCGGGGGGGCTTCGACCCTGATTTCGCGCCATGCGCCGTAGACGCGGCAGACGGTAGCGTGGCTAGCCCGGCCGCTTTTGCACTTCTGGTGGAAGCGCGGGCCTTCAGGCCCACGAACCGCACTCCCAATCATCATGGCTTCACAGTTTCTGGAAAAAGGGCGCTTTTTAGGGGGTCGGAGCTTCAGCTCCGACATAAAGGGCTTGCACTCAATGCGCTTCAGCGCCTGAGGACACTCTTCACTGCCTTTTTCCGCAGCCTGTTCAGCCATGGCACTTTGCGTGGCGCCACCATTCGCAAATCACCAACAAACCGACACACCATGCAAAGTAATTTCGCCGCTATCGCACTGAAAACAAAGAAAAGCGACCCTCGCCAAGTGACACCCAATTTCGATGGGTTCCTGGGATCGCCAATCTCCGGATTGGCGCCTTTGACGTTCTCGACGCCTGAAATCCCCGTCTCCTTCAGAAACACTCTCGCCACGCAAGCCGGAACCGTGCCCGGGACAGCCGCTCGCGCGGATGCTGCGCCCGGGCTTACAATAAGCATATCGATGGAACCGCTCACCAAGCCGGCGATTAGCATCGCGGCCCGGCGCACCGTGGATGTGCGCTTCTCCGAACTGCTGGACAAGGTGCGCAAGAACCGTCCGGGCGACGATTTCGACCTTCTCCGGCGCGCCTACGATTTCGCCGCCGAGCAGCACAAGTCGCAGACGCGGCTTTCCGGCGAGCCGTACCTGTCGCATCCCGTCGAAGTCGCGCACCTGCTCGCGGACATGAAGCTCGACGTGACGTCGCTCTGCGCCGCGCTCCTTCACGACGTCGTCGAAGACACCAAGCAGCCCATCGAAAAGATTTCCGAGCAGTTTGGTCCCGATGTGGCGCGGCTGGTGGAAGGCGTTACGAAGATCAGCAAGCTTGACCTGCTCGCACCCGAAGACCGCCAGGCGGAAAACGTCCGCAAGATGCTCCTCGCCATGGTCAACGACGTTCGCGTGGTGATGGTGAAGCTGGCGGATCGCCTGCACAACATGCGCACGCTCGAATACCTCACGCCCGAGCGTCAATTGCGCATCGCCCGCGAGACTCTCGATATTTACGCGCCGGTCGCCAATCGCCTGGGCATGGGCTTGATCCGCGGCGAGCTCGAGGATCTCGCGTTTCGCTATCTCGAGACCGACGCGTTCCTCGAGCTGCAGAAGAAAGTCGCCAGCAAGCAGCACACCTTCGACAAGTTCCTCACCGAAGTGCAGGACACCATCCGCGAGAAGATGGTCGAAAACGGCATTCCCGCCGAAGTCCAGGCGCGCACGAAGCGCCTCTATTCCGTGCACCTGAAAATTCAGAAGCAGCAGCGCAATCTCGACCAGATCTACGACCTGCTCGCCGTCCGCGTGATCACCGACACGGTGAAAAATTGCTACGCGGCGCTCGGCGTGATCCACCAAATCTGGCGGCCCGTCCCCGGGCGATTCAAGGACTACATCGCCATGCCGCGGCCGAACCTCTACCAGTCGCTGCATACCGCTGTGATTCACTCCGGCCAGCCCTTCGAAGTGCAGATTCGCACGCAGGAAATGCATCGCATTGCGGAGCAGGGCGTTGCCGCGCACTGGAAATATAAAGGCGGCGCCGAAGTCGCGTCCTCCGCCGACGACCACCGCATCGTCTGGATGCGGCACCTGATCGAGTGGGTGCAGGAAATGCAGGAGCCGAGCGAGTTTCTCTCAACCCTGCGCGTCGACCTGTATCCCGAAGAGGTCTACACCTTCACGCCCAAAGGCCGCGTCGTCGTGCTCCCGCGCGGCGCGACGCCCATCGATTTCGCCTACGCGGTGCACACCGAAGTCGGCCACCAGTGCTCCGGCGCGAAAGTGAATGGCGAAATGGTTCCGCTGCGCCACGCGCTGGCCAATGGCGACGTGGTCGAAATCATCACACAGAAAGGTCACGCTCCGTCGCGCGACTGGCTTTCGTTCATTCACACGTCGCGCGCGCGCAGCAAAATCCGCCAGTGGATTCATCTCCACGAGCGCGAAGAGGCCACCGACGTGGGCCGCCGCCTGCTCGAAAAAGAGGCGCGCCAGGCCGGCATCAGCCTCAAGAAAATTGCCGACGAGGAATGGCTGCGCGTCGCCTCCGAATACGGCTGTTCGCGAATCGAAGATCTCTACGCCGATCTGGGCTATGGCAAATGGTCCGCGCGGCAGGTGCTGACGAAAGCGACCGGCAAGCCCCTGGCTCCCGGCGCGCCGGAAGAGCAGCAGCCCAAGCTCACTTCGACCGTCAAGCGCATGCTGGGCATGGACGAGGCCGCCATCGTCGTCCGCGGCCACGACGACCTGATGGTCTATCGCTCGAAATGCTGCAATCCGATCCTGGGTGACGACATCATCGGGTACGTTACCCGGGGCCGCGGCATCGCAGTCCACAGCAAGAACTGTCCGAACGTCGAAAACCTGCTCTACGAAGCCGACCGCCGGATCGCGGTCGAGTGGGCCGATTCGACACAGGCGGAATTTCCGGTGCGATTGCGCATCATCACGGAAGACCGCCCGGGCATGATCGCCGGAATTTCCAATATCATCAGCGGAACCGGCGCGAATATCCGAACATTTGAAAGCGGTGGCGACGACAGCACGCGCGCGCGCATCGAAGTCGCTCTCGACGTGCGCGACCGCAAGCAACTCGAGCACATCATCGGCGCAATCAAGCGCATCCCAGGCGTGTTCGATATCGAGCGCGTCTACAACGTCTAGTTGGCTTCAGCTTCCCGGTAATCCTTCCGCGACACCCCGATTCGGTTCTCGCCGGCTCGCGTACAATTGAATCATGGGGAACATCCTGGCTAACCGCGCGGATCGCGCGCAGCGCAAATCCGCGCCCCGGCGCATCGTCGGTGCGATCGGCGCGCTGGCGGTCGTGCTCTGCGCAGTGGGCTGCCATTCGCTGCCGCCGCTCGACACCAAGCCGCTCGACACTGCCGGAATGACCTACGACACGATCCAGCAGCTGAAAGCCATGAATATCACCGCGCCCGAAGTCACCGAACTCGCTACCGCCCGCGCGAGCGGGTTTTCGGACGCGAGCTGCATTGCCGTGGTCGGCATCTACCGCGGCCGAACCCAGGCTTTCGACGCAGGCGATGAGATCGCGGGCCTAGTCCGCGCGCAGGTGGGCGAATCCACCATCATCGAGCTGGCGAAGCTGAACCAGCTCGGTCTCGCTTCCGGAGAGTTCCAGGCCATGCGGCTCGCGGGACTTTCCGACGCCATCGTTCTTGAAGTCGCCCGGCATCGCGCCGCGGGCAAACCGGTTCTTGCCGGCGCGTCCCTCGCCAACTTGAAGAACGCGGGCGTCCGCGAACTCACGCTGCTTGAGCTTGCCCGTCGCGGGGTTCCCGATTCCCAGGCCGCCGCGATTCTCGCGTTCCGGCGCCACGGCGCCACCGACGCGCAAATCATCAGCCGCTTCGCCTCGCTTTAGCAGCTCTTCGATTTTCCGCCTTTCGCGGTCCAGCATGCCTCGGTAGAATCCTATTGTGAACCGCGACTCGACGCGCACGCTGGCCGCCGCTCCGGTTGTCCTGCTCATGCTGTGCGTTTCCGCCTGCGCGGTGCCTCTCGCGCCCGGCTACCGGATACTCAAGCAATCTCGCGCGGTGACCTTCGTCCCCGGAAACCCTCCGGAATTGCATGTCCGCGCGCTCTACACCGTGGAAAACTCGGGCACCGCCGATTTGTCATTCGTGGACGCGAATTTCCCGGCAGAGCGCGCCTACGGCCGCGCGAATATTCACGTGGAAATCGATGGCCATGAAGCCGCGCCCGCGATTCTCCCGGCAGACGAACAACAGGCGCGGCCGGAGGCGCTGAGAATTTCGATCGACCCGATTTGGAGGCGCAGGCAAAGGCGCCAGCTTTCGATCGAATATACGCTTCGCTCGCCCGAGGATTCCGGCTCGCGCATTACCATCGGCGAAAGCAGCTTTCATCTCGCCTCTCGCGGATGGTATCCGGAACTTCTTCCGCCCAAGCGTGTCCTCTCTCCTTATCCGAATCCGCCAAAATTCTCGGCGTTCACGGTTCGCGTCCCGCCGGACTTTTTCGTTCTCGCCAGCGGGATTCCGAAGGGCGCGAAAAAAGCCGCTGACGAAACCGAACATCGCTACGCCTTCGACTCTTCGACGATGGCCACCTACATCGTTGCGGGGAAGTATTCCGCGTGGCCCGCGCAACGCAGACCTTCGACGACCGTTTTCTGGACCATGCAGCCAATGAAGGACGATCCGGCCGCGGGCGCGCAGCAGATCGATTCCATCTGGAACGCGCTTGAAAAGGACTTCGGCCCGCTCGACAAGAACATCGCCGGCCCGCACATCGTCGAATCGCCGGAATTGCGCGGCCGCTTCAGCGATGAAGGCGGGCCGGCGGCCGCGGCGTTTCCCGGTGGCGCGCTCGTAAATCCCGCGGCTCTTGCGCTCGGTACCGGCAGCGATGAATTTCTCAATGTCGTAAGCCGGGCGCTTGCGCGCGAGTGGTTCGGCGAATCCATGTTCTTGAGCGATGCGGCGGCTGTGGGAATGGGCGAAGGCCTTCCCGAATACGCTGCGATAGTGATCGAAGAGGCGCGTCATGGCCCGGACGCGCGCCGCAAGCGGGTCACCGAATACCTTCGCCGCTACGATGAAGCCAGCAAGGGCGCTACCGAGACGCCTTTGAGCGCCATCATGATTGGCGACGCCGCTGGCCCGCGCCGCATCGCTCTCGCCAAAGCGCCGCTATTTTTCATCGCGCTGGAGGACGTTTGCGGCGAAGGGCCGATGCACGCGGGGTTAACGCGTCTGCTGGCGACGCAGCGCGGCCGCGAGGCGGGCTACGCCGATCTGCGCGCGGCGCTCGAGGAGTCATGCAGCCGGAATTTCGCGCCGATGTTCCGCCTGTGGCTCAACGGAAAGGGAATTCCCGAAGATTTTCGCCAGAGATACCAGGGCAGCGCCGTGGGAGAAGTGGCCGAGGCATTCGATCGCAGCACATTTTGACTCATATCTCTCAGGAGGCAGCGTGAAGGAAATTATCTCGACCGATAAAGCGCCCAAAGCGATTGGGCCATACTCGCAGGCCGTTCGCGCCGGGGGCTTTCTTTTCACCGCCGGGCAGATTGCGCTCGATCCCGCCACCGGCCAAATCATCGAAGGCGATGTGGCGCGCCAGACCACGCGCGTGATGGAAAACCTGAAAGCGATCGTTGAAGCAGGCGGCTCGTCGCTCGATCGCGTGGTGAAAGCCACGGTCTACCTGAAGGACATGGGAGATTTCGCGGCGATGAACGAGGTGTACGGCCGCTATTTCGCTTCGAACCCGCCGGTGCGGTCAACCGTGGAAGCGGCGCGACTGCCCCGCGATGTGCGGGTCGAAATCGACTTGATCGTGGCCGTGTAATCGTGGCGCAAGCGATTTGCAGGATCGATTCATCGCATTCATTCTCCGATTCGGAAGAGCGTACCTACGGCTGTAACATTCGCAATGGAACGTGTTCGGCGGCAATCGCGGTAATTCCATTTACAAGAGAGCGGCCTTTTTCCCATGAATGATCAATCCTACGATCTGGTTGTAATCGGCAGCGGCCCGGCGGGCCAGAAGGGCGCGATTTGCGCGGCCAAACTCCGCAAGCGCGTGGCGATCGTCGACCGCACGGTGATGCTCGGCGGCGTGTGCGTTCACACCGGCACGATTCCCAGCAAAAGCGTCCGCGAGGCAATCTTTCAGCTCACCGGAACCGCCGTCAGAAATTTCTACGGCAACGGTTACCGCGGCAAGGGAGAGGTTACGGTCCAGGATCTGGCCTCGAGAGTCACCACCATCGTCTCGCGCGAGACGGACGTGATTCGCGCGCAGCTTCGCCGCAACGGCGTCTCGATTTTTCAGGGCATGGCGCAGTTCGCCGATCCCCACACGGTCGAGGTGCAGGGAGAAGCCGATAAGGTCACTTTGCGCGGTGAAAACATTCTCGTGGCCTGCGGCACGCGTCCCGCGCGCAACGCTGAAATTCCCTTCGATGGCAAACGCATCCTCGATACGGACGAATTCACGCGCATCGGCAGCGTGCCGCGTGAAATCATTGTCGTCGGCGCGGGAGTGGTGGGCCTCGAGTACGCCTCGTTCATGGCCGCGGTCGGCGTCGAGGTCACGCTGATCGACCAGCGCCCCACGATTCTCGATTTCGTCGACCGCGAAATCGTGGACGCGCTCTCCTACCACCTGCGGCAGATGGGAATGACGTTCCGCCTGGGCGAAAAGGTCACCCGCGTGGGCATCGACCAGACGCGCGACCTCGTCTTCGCCGAACTCGAAAGCGGCAAGAGGATTCAGGCCGAAATGCTTCTCTACGCCGTCGGCCGGCAGGCGAATGGCGATTCAATGCGCCTCGATGCCGCCGGTTTGACGCCAGACTCGCGCGGCAAGGTCAAGGTGAACGAAAACTACCAGACCGACGTCCCCCATATTTACGCCGCCGGCGACATCATCGGATTTCCGGCGCTCGCCAGCACGTCGATGGAGCAGGGGCGCCTCGCGAGCTGCCGGATGTTCGGGGCGCCCTCCCAGCACTTGCCGGAGCTTTTTCCCTACGGGATTTACACGATTCCGGAAATCTCGACCGTCGGCCAGACGGAAGAGAAATTGACCGCGGCCAAAGTTCCCTACGAAGTGGGCATTTCGAAATACAGCGAGCTGGCAAAAAGCATGATGCTCGGCGACGAAACCGGAATGCTGAAGCTTCTCTTCGATCGCAACACGCGAAAACTCCTGGGAGTCCATATCCTCGGCCAGCGCGCCACGGAAATTGTCCATATCGGCCAAGCCGTGCTTGCCTATGGCGGCTCGATCGAATACTTCCGGGACACGGTCTTCAATTACCCGACGCTCGCCGAGGCTTACAAAGTCGCGGCGCTCGACGGCCTCAACAAGCTCTGACGCTGAACTGCGGGCAACCCTGCCGCAAGTTTGCTCCGCCGCCGGTATCACGTGATAGAATTATTCCCGCTGTTCCGCGGTCATTCCGCGTTGGGCCTGTAGCTCAGGTGGCTAGAGCGCGCCCCTGATAAGGGCGAGGTCGGTGGTTCAAGTCCACCCAGGCCCACCATTCCTTCGTTTTAGCCCTTTCGAAGATCATGTCGAAGGGCTTTCTGTAGGTGGGATATGCTCGTATTGCATTGTTCGATTGGAGGTTAAAAAGAGTACGGGCGGAAAACCGTAAGGAAATCCGTGAGGAAAACCGTTTTCAGAACGGTTTTTACACGACTCGACTTTTTATGTGAACCACATGGGGGGAGATCAGGGCAGGATCTCAATCTCTCAACTCGTAGACCGTCAGATGCGTTCCACTTTGGATCGTCAGAAGAAAATCTCGACCTTCTCGAGAAACCACTTTTTCCTTAAACGAGTCGTTGGTCGGTTCTTCGATTTCACCGATATCCACAGCTCTCGAACCCGAAAAAACAATCAGAGTTTCACTCGTAAACACCCAAGAACCAAAAATGTTGTCGTGCCCTTCACTGCGAAGGCCGACGCCGAACTTCCCATCAACGGTGAACTCCTCTTCTGGTACTTTGCAAAATTCAGAACTATTGTTCTCGCACACTTTCGCCCGCGGCTTGAAGTGAGGCTCTTCGTCACGCAAGTAGTCGCCAAGTGTGGTAGATGTCAGAGCCTCATTGCACTTGTTGTCCGGGGTTGTCTCGGGATGTCGTTTGCCCGGCGAATCCTCGATCCAATCATAAGCACATCTAGGACCGGCTTCGAGCGAGGGAATGCGGAGTCGAATAAATGCTGCGTGTTGCGGTTCTCCCGAAGAGACGAACCTCCCATGCTCTACCTTTCCATTAAACGCTAGACTACCCACGCGAATGCGTCCCTCAGCATCGACATCTACGCCATGAAACTCAAAGAGGTTCATGTCCTCTGTTTGCGTGGTCGCGACGACCTTGAACGTCGAAAGATCCACCGTTGAAATAATATCGTCCGATGTTGCGGTTCCAACAGCCCAGCCCCGAACTCTTTTCAACCATTCAGCACTTGCAACACAAACAGCATATTTACCATCACTAGTGACGAAGATTCGCGCTGAGAGTTGTTCCAGTAGTTTTTCATTCCTCCTGGAATCTTTTTTAGAGAAATATCCGTGAAGGATGAGCCTCTCTACCGTTGGCTTCGAGGAAAGCCAATCACTTACACGATAAAGTTCCCAATCACCGGTATCTTTCGCCACAAGTGAAAGGGCATCGCCTCCAGACGTTGTCGCCAGGTCGAATAGCACCTTACGATCCCTCGAACCCAGATCGAAGTCATTGACTTTCCGAACCTCCGAGCGGGCCGCCGGGGCAGAGCATAGAACCAGAGCCAAAGGGATAGATAGGTAGTGTATCTTCCATTTAGGCATCTTTTTCACACAGTCAGAGTGTCGGTGGAAGTGTAGCAGAGCGAATGGTGCGGTAGAAGATCAGATCCCTCAAGGTGCTCGGCTAGGCGAAGCGGACAAACGATAATGCTCTTCGTATTAGAATCGGAACGGCGAGAGCTCTCCAATTCGGGGAACTCCTGCGACGATCTGACCCGGCGGAAGAGTTCTAAAATCGTCAACCAGGGCCCACCAATCTCCTCAATCGCGGCGTTTCCGAGTAGGCGACGATTCGCGCAGAACTTCGCCCATTACTTCCGTGAACGCAGTTTGCAGCCCTCGGCGTCACCCATATCACAGGCGCGGGTGTAGAGTTCCATGGCACGCTTCTCGTCTCTCGTCACTCCCAAGCCCATCGAATACATGTCACCCAACCTAGTGCACCCGGGCCCATCACCAGCGTCGCAGGCACGAGAGAAAAGTTCAGCGGCTTTGTTGAAATCCAGCTTCACTCCCATGCCCAGAAAATACAGGGAGCCCGACATAGTGCAACCGAAGGCGTAACCTAGATCGCAGCCGCGCCGATAGAGTTCTGCGGCGCGCTTATCATCCTGCGGCGCTCCCTTGCCGGTCGCGTACTGCATGCCCAATCCCGTGCAGCCAGCCCCGTCGCCAGCGTCGCAGCCGCGCCGGTAAAGTTCCCCTGCACGCCGCTCATCCTTCGGCACTCCGCGTCCCTTCGAGTACATCGTGCCCAGTCCAGTGCAGCCGGCGCCCTCGCCAGCATCGCAGGCGCCCTGATAGAGTTTGGCGGCGTGCTTCTCATTCTTCGGCACTCCCTGGCCTTTCAAATAGGTGTCGCCCAAAGCGGCGCAGCCGAGCGCGCCCCCAGCATCGCAGGCGCGAGTGAAGAGCTCGACGGCACGCTTGTCGTCTCTTGACACTCCGAGGCCCCGCGAGTACATGATCCCCAACCTACTGCAGCCGTCCGCCTCACCAGCGTCGCAGGCGCGAGTGAAGAGTTCGGCGGCGCGGTTATTGTCCTGGGGAACTCCTTCGCCAGCCGCATACTGAAAGCCCAGTCCAGTGCAGCCAGCCGCGTGGCCAGCGTCGCAGGCGCGCTGATAGAGTTCGACAGCGCGCTTTGCATCTTTCGGCACTCCCTGACCCTGCGAGTACATCATGCCCAACCTAGTACAGGCGGGCGCGTGGCCCGCGTCGCAGGCGCGGGAGAAGAGTTCGGCAGCGCGCTTGTCATCCCTCGGCACTCCTTTGCCCGTCGCGTACTGTATGCCCAACCCGGTGCAGCCACCTGCATCGCCCGCGTCGCAGGCGCGGGAGAAGAGTTCGACAGCGCGCTTGTCGTCCTGCGGCACTCCTTTGCCGGCTGCGTACTGCATGCCCAATCCAGCGCAGCCGGGCGTGTAACCAGCGTCGCACGCGCGTTGATAGAGTTCCGCGGCACGCTTGTCGTTTTTCGTCACTCCCAGGCCCATCGAGTATTGAAAAGCCAATTCAGCGCAGCCAGCCGCATCACCAGCATCGCAGGCGCGGGACAAGAGTGCCGTCACTCGTTTCTCATCTTTTGGCACACCTTGACCTTGCCGGTAGAGCCCGGCCAATTTCATGCAGCTATCCGACTTGCCACCATCGCATTCCGCAGCGAGCCGTGCGACGTCGTCCGGAGGCGCCTGTTGCGGAACGCGAGTTTCTGCGGCGCCGATGCACGCAAGGAAAACCGCAAGAGAGAGAATCGCAGAGAAAACGCCCGAGGAAGGCCTCATGGTTGCCTCTTAGAGAGTTTTGCCTTTGCGTCTCCTCACGTATGTGACGAAGCTCACAGGCTGGTCTAACCGACAGGCCAAACGCATTCGCGGCATCGTGGACCGGCGAGGCCCGTTCGGAAATTTCAGGGCTGCGCCCGCTCGACCCCGCAGGGTTTTGGGTCTTTCTTGGAGAACTTTGATTAAGTTGAGGCAAAGTCCTGATTGGTCGTGCGAGCCCAACGGGTCGTTGCAACACCATCTACTCAGTTGATCCGACAATACTTCACCTAGAGAACTGCTCTGTCGGGCTGTACTCAATCAGAACCTAGCCAGGCAGTGTTCCTATTGATTCAACGCTCGCGAGCGGATTTAGCTTTTAGACTCCTGAAAGTAGACTTCGACCTTAGCGTTGCGTCGACCCATTGAAACCGCCCGGATTACCGGAACTGCATGTGCCCGGTTCCCGGCATGGGCAGGCATTGGGTTAAGTCCACTCAGACACACCAAGTTTCACTCCTCGATCGAAACTCGCCGCAGCGTAGCCCGAAGGACGAAGGCAGGGTACAATCAGCCCCGGCCATGCCCAAGAAAGATTCCAGTCACAATCCCAGCAAGCCTGCCCGGCGGCATTTCTTAAAGTCAGGACTGACCATGGGCGCCGCGGCGATCGCAATGCCCGCCTACGCGGCCAAGGCGAGCGCACCAGCGCCATCAGCTGACGTTAAGCCGTTCGAGCTCGACGAAATCACCCTCGCGGAGTTGCAGCAATCGCTGTCCTCGGGGAAATACACCGCGCGCTCTCTCGCCGAAAAATATCTGGGCCGCATCGCCGAAATCGACACCGACGGGCCGGCGCTCAATTCCGTGATCGAGCTCAACCCCGAAGCGCTCGCAATCGCCGACGCTCTCGACGATGAGCGAAAGTCCAAGGGGCCGCGCGGCCCGCTTCACGGCATCCCCGTCCTCATCAAGGACAATATCGGCACCGCCGACCGCATGATGACGACCGCAGGCTCGCTCGCCCTGCTCGGCTTCACGCCGCCGAAAGATTCCGGCGTAGCGCGGCGGCTCCGAGAAGCGGGCGCGCTGATCCTGGGCAAGACCAATCTCAGCGAGTGGGCGAATCTTCGCTCCTCGCACTCCTCGAGCGGTTGGAGCGCCCGCGGCGGCCAGACCCACAATCCCTACGCGTACGATCGCAGCCCCTGCGGCTCGAGTTCCGGCTCGGGCGCGGCAGTTTCCGCGAATCTTTGCGCCGTCGCCGTTGGCTCGGAAACGGACGGCTCGATCGTCTGCCCGTCTTCGGCCAACGGAATCGTCGGCATCAAGCCGACCGTAGGACTCGTGAGCCGCGCTGGAATCATTCCCATCTCGCACAGCCAGGACACGGCAGGCCCGATGGGACGGTGCGTCGCGGACGTGGCCGCTTTGCTCGGCGCGCTCGCAGGCGTAGATCCCGACGATTCCGCGACGAAAGCCCCGGGGCGCAAAGCGGCAGCCGACTACACCAAGTTTCTCGACCGCGCAGGGCTGAAAGGCGCGCGCATCGGCGTGGTGCGCAAAGCGTACGATTTCGACGAAAGTGTCGCGGGCGTCCTCCGCAATGCGTACGACGCAATGAAACACGAGGGCGCCGTCCTGATCGATCCCGTCGAAATCGCATCGCTCGGAAAATTCGACGATTCCGAGCTCGATGTGCTTCTCTACGAATTCAAGCACGATCTCAACGCCTACTTCGCCTCCGCGGGTCCCAATGTCCCGGTCCGCTCGCTCAAAGAAGTGATTCGATTCAACGAGCAATACGCCGACAGGGAACTCGCCTACTTCGGCCAGGATCTGTTCGAAAAGTCGGAGAAGAAAGGCCCGCTCACGGACAAGGCCTATCAGGACGCGCTCGCGAAAAATCACCTGCTCACGCGCACGCAGGGGATCGACGCAGTGATGACGAAGTACCGTCTCGACGCGCTGGTTGCGCCGACCGCGGGCCCGACGTGGCTGATCGACCTTGTCGATGGCGACCACGACACGGGCGGCAGTTCGTCGCTCGCCGCCGTGGCGGGCTATCCGAATATCAACGTGCCGATGGGATTCGTGCGCGGCCTGCCGGTGGGAATTTCATTTTTCGGGCGCGCATGGAGCGAGCCCACGCTGATCACGATCGCCTACGCTTTCGAGCAGGCGACGCGTCGCCGCAAGCCGCCGCGATTCCTGCCCACGGCCGATTTCACGGTCAATTCCTGATTCGGAGGGATTCCCATGCGTCGAACTGTTTGGCTCCTGATTTTTCTCGTGGCGCTTATTGGGCTGTCGACCACTGCGGGCCTTGCGCAGTCTGGAAGCGCCGCCACCTCGGTGCAAATTTCCGGCGTCGTGCAATCATTGAGCGGAAACACCCTGGATATAAAGCCGGCGGCGAGTCCGGCCGTCTGGGTCATGATCCCCTCTGACTTGCACGTGGATCGAAATGCGCTGAAGCCCGGCGCCGAGGTTACCGTCCAAGCTTATTGGGCGGACCTCTGCTACATTGCCACGCAGGTTACCTTAAAGAAGTAAGCTCGCCCCAGCCTGGTCGATACCTATTTCGCCGGTGGCGTCGCCGGCGGCGGGGGTATCAGCCCCGGATTCGTGATCCGAGGCGTAGCGGTGAACTCATGCACGTGCATTACGGCGATCAGCCACGAACCGTCGCCCTGCTTCGTCATGATCAGGCTGTGAATTCCTTTGCGCGTCGGCCGCATCGTTCCGTCCTGATTTTTCGCCCCGGTCATTTCCCAATCGACGTCCACTGCCGCGACATCCGGCTTCAGAAAACGGATCGATCGCACTTTTCCCGTCTGATGCGTTTCGCTGTAAACGCCGGTCATGAACGGGCCAAACGCCTTCTCCATTCCGTCGCGTCCGTGCGTCACGTCTCCGAAATTGTTGACGAAATCGCAGTCCTCCGCGTACGTCATCGCCACTCCGTGCACGTTGTGCGTGTTCCAGGAATCCATGTAGCCCTGTACGGCCTTCTCGATGGCGGCGCGATCGGCATCCTGCGGCGCCGCCACGGCATTGCGCCCGCCCGCCGCGGCCAGCAGCAGCAACACTACCCACGAAATTCGCCGTGACAGATTCATCGCGATCCCCCCCCGACTCCGACCCGCGAAAAATGCAACGCGCAGCTTACCTCCCGCACTCCCGATATGCAATCGGGGTCCTTACTGCGAGCACCCGCATGTTGGAGAACCCGTCTATTTCGCAGAGTCCGATACGGCGTTAATATCCTTTGCTCGCTGTAACGCATCCAATGAACGGAGGTTGAACATGTCCAACTACCTGAAAACGCTCGGATTCCTGCTGCTTGTGTTCCTCGCTCCAATCACGGCCCGGACCTCTTTCGCCGCGCCTCAGGCCGGCACGTCGAATGTGCCCGTCACCACCGTCGTCACCGTTCTCGGCCCGAATTACACTGCTCCTCCAGCGCTGGGCAAGTCCGACGTCGTCGTGCATACCGGCGATCGCCGTGAAGACGTTGTGGGATGGGACGCCGCGCAGGGCGAAAAATCCGCGCTGGAGCTCGCGATCGTCATCGACGACCTCTCCAACATCGGCAACCAGCTCGACGATATTCGCAAGTTCATCGAGGCGCAGTCGAAATCCGCCAGCGTCGGCCTTTTCTACGCGCAGAACGGCATCACGCAAACGGTTGCGCCGTTCAGCGCCGATCATGGCGCCGTCGCCGGCAAAGTCCGCATCACCACCGGATGGCCCGGCGCTTCGACCAGCATCTATCTTTCGCTGATGGACGTCATGAAGAAATTCCCCTCCGCCAGCGGGCGCCGCGAAATCCTCGTGATCGCGGACGGCATTGACCGCTTCCGCGGCGATCCCGATAGTCCGGACGTCACGCTCACCATCGAGAAGGCGCAGAAGGCCGGCATCATCATCCACACGCTCTACGCGCGCGGCGCTGGCCGCGAGGGTCGGAACCTGTTCCGCGTGAATTACGGGCAGTTCAATCTCGCGCAGATGACGGACGAAACCGGCGGCGAATCGTTCTTTCAGGGCCTCGACACTCCGATTTCGTTCTCGCCGTTTCTCGACCAGCTCGACATGATCCTGCACAACCAGTATTTCCTGACGTTCACCACTCCTCGCAGCACGAAGAAGGGCGGGGAACTCCGCGGCTTCCGCACCTCGACCGAGCAGCGCAACGTGGAAATCGGTCACGCGCGCGAAGTTCTGGTACCGGGTCGCTAGCAGCTGCGATCTCATTGGCGTAGCGGCGCCTGACTTCCGGCAGGCGCCGCTACGCACGTCCCCGTTGCTTGCACTCACCTCGCAGCCGTGTTACACATCCCTTGCTCAATTGCGAAATCACCCGGGGGCGTGAATGCGTAAGCCATCTTCCTGCCTTGAAAGTTGTCGAATCCTCGCAGCGGCGTGCCTCTCGTTGCTCGCCGTCTGTGTTGCCGGATCGATGCAATCCGCTGTTGCCGCGCCGCAGTTCGGCTCGAACAAAGGCTCCGTCGTCGGCATCGAATTTGACGGCCGCATGGTCTCCGACCTCGACAAATCCGTCGCCTTCTACAAAACCATCGGCTTCACCGAAGTGCCCAACGTCGACAAATCATGGCGCAAAGACGACGTGATGAACCGCATCCACGGCACCAAAGGCGTCGAGTCGCGCATGGCCAAGCTCACCCTCAACAGCAACATCTCCGGCAAGCCTTTCACGCTCTACCTCCGAGAATTTCGCGGCATCAAGCGCCGCAACGTGATGGGCGGCAAAACCGCATGGGAACCCGGCGCGACACACATCGATCTGACGATCCCCGACGCCGAAAAAATGTGGGCCGACCTGAAAGCCGCGAACATGCTCTGGCCCCGCACCTGGGACGGCAAATTGATCGCCCTTCCCGGCGCCACGAAAGGCACGCTCGCCTACATCACCGATCCCGACGGCATGGACGTCGAAATCATCGAGCAGCGTCCCGCCATACCCGCGACCGATTCGCGGCCCGCCACGCCGGCCGATCTCCCAGGCTTCAATCACATCGGCCTCGTGATTCTCGATCCGGACAAGGCGCATGCGTTTTATGGTGTGATGCTCGGCGAACAGTGGCCTACGACGCCGTCGAGCTGGATCGGGGGCGACTTTATCGATTCCGCCGTCGGCGGGCATGGCAACGTAATCCGCATCGTCAATGGGACTTGGGCTGAGCTGCAGACCCGAAATCGCGCATGCGGCTCGAAATCGTCGAGTACGAAAACCGCAAGAAGCCCCTCGCGCCATACAGCATCACCGACATCGGCGTCAGCTACATCGGCCTCGAATGTACGGACATCGATTCGCTCCTCGCGCGCCTCAAGGGTTTCGGCGTCACGGTCGTTTCCGACGGAATCGTCGAGATGAAGACCGGCTACCGTGTTGCGCTCGTCCGCGATCCCGACGTCGGCATGTTCGTCGAGCTCTTCGAGCCCCCGAAGAAGTAGTACCTCCGTTCTTCATCGTCATTCTGAGCGGAGTCCCGCGTGTTTTTGCTTTTCGCCCCGCCTCTGCGGGGCGCGCGGGACGCAGTCGAAGAATCTCTCTTCGATTCGGGCCTGAGCGTTAGATCCGTGCGCCGTCGCGTTTAGCATTCGTTCGTCTCGGCACCGCCCGTCGATTTGTTCCTTCATTAATCTCGAAGTCATTCCCCAATAACCAGCGATTGTTATCAAAGCGCCCCACCCTCAATTCGTAAAAAAGAGGAAAGGACGCACATGACCAAGAAGGCAGAATCTCACTCGAAGGCTGGAATCATCGCGCTCGCGTTTCTGCTGGTGGCGATCGCTGCTCCGCTCGCACTCGCCGGCCCGCCGAACGGCGGCGGCCACGGGGACCATGGCGGTGGCGATCATCAGTTTCGCCACGTTCTATTAATCAGCATCGACGGCATGCACGCACTCGACTTTATGAATTGCTCGCAGGGGATCAGCGGAGTGAATGGCGGCGAACCCTACTGCCCGAGTCTCGCTGCGCTCGGCGTCAACGGCATCAACTACTTGGACACCTCAACTTCAAAGCCATCTGACTCCTTTCCGGGCCTGATGGCGCTCGTGACCGGCGGTTCCCCGCGCACCGTGGGCGCCTTTTACGACGTGGCCTATGACCGCTCTCTCGCTCCTCCAATGCAGACGACCGGAAATGGAGTGGCGGGCGGCACCTGCACGCCCGGTGTCTTCCCCGGCACCAGAACGGAATATGACGAAGGCATCGATATCGATCAGACGCAGCTCAATGGCGGAGCGCCCAGTGGAGACGGCGGCGTCCTTTCCATCGATCCGACCAAGCTGGTGCGCGATCCTGCGCACGGTTGCGCGCCGGTCTACCCCTGGAACTTTGTCCGCACCAACACGATTTTCGGAGTCGTGCACGCCGCGGGCGGCTACACCGCTTGGTCTGACAAGCACCCCTCGTATTCGTCCGTTTCCGGTCCCGGCAATGGCACCAACGTCGACGACTATTACTCGCCCGACATTAATTCCATCCCGGTGAACCTGCCCGGCGTGCCCGGTTGCAATCCGCTACCGGATCAGCATGTCGTCGCGGCGTCAAACGCCTGGACCGACAGCTTCCAGAACATCCAGTGCTACGACTCGCTCAAGGTGAATGCCATTCTCAACGAAATCAACGGCAGGACGCACAACGGTGCCGCCTCGGCTCCCACGCCGGCGCTCTTCGGAATGAACTTCCAGGTGGTCAGCGTCGGCGAAAAGCTCATCGAGAAGAAAATAGGAGTGACCGGAGGCTATCTGGACGCCCAGGGAACCCCCACCGCCGCCTTGCTGAGTGAAATTCAATTCGCCGACACATCCATCGGCAAGATGGTGGCAGCCCTGAAATCCCGCGGCCTCCTCGAATCGACCTTGATCGTCATTTCGGCCAAACACGGCCAGAATCCCATCGATTCGCCGCGGTTCAATGAGCCGTCGACCACACCCGCGACCATTCTTGACTCCTTTTTGCCGGAGTCGGAAAAGCCCTCGAACTCGAACGGAATCGGGCCGACCGAGGACGACATCTCGCTGATTTGGCTGTCCGACTCAACCCAAACGGAGAACGCAGTCAACTTGCTTGAGACAACATCACCGCCATCGAACAATGTCTCGGGGATCGCTCAGATTTTCTGGGGGCCGGCCATCACGCAAATGTACAATTCGCCGGCGTCCGATCCACGCACTCCGGACATTATCGTGACGCCGAATGGGGGAGTCGTATTCACGGGTAGCAGCAAGAAACTGGCCGAGCACGGCGGCTTCTCGCACGACGACACCAACGTGATGATGCTGCTCTCGAACCCGTTCTTCCACCCGCAGACCGTCACCAGCCCGGTTGAAACCACGCAGATCGCGCCGACGATCCTCGAATGGCTCGGTCTCGATCCCAACGCGCTCCAGGCCGTGCAGCTCGAGCACACGCAGGTCCTGCCGGCCGTGCAGTTCGGCCCCGGCGAAGATCACTAACCGCTTGGCGCTGCGCTGAAAACAAAAGGCCCGGTCCAAGACCATCGGACCGGGCTTTTCATTTCCTCGCCGGTTGGTTCTCAAAACGTCGTCAGAATCCGGCTGGTGTTCGCCGGATCGTGAAACATCTTCGGCCAAGGACTGTTCGCCAGCGGCGAGCCTTCGTCCTCGACCGCGCACACCCACTGGTATCCGCACGGATAGTAAATCGTCCCGTCCGCCGCAATCGTCGGCGCGCCCGTCGCGGACATCGTCCGCAGCGTCCACTTCAAGCTTCCGTCGGGCCGAATCGCGAAGAACCCGGTCGTGCCTCCAACGTAGATCGTGCCGTCATCAGCGAGCGCGGGCGCCGTCGATCCCTGCATCGGCTCCTTCGTGTGCCATTTCAGCGATCCTGCGGGCGAAAGCGCATACACCGAGTTCGGCGTAGCAAAATAAATCGTGTTGTCCGCGCCAACTACGGCAGAGCCTAGCAAGGGGCCATCGATCGCGCTGGTCCAAACCGTGTTTCCCGAGCGCCCGACGGCGAAGAGCGTCTTGCCGTCGGCCACATAAATCGTTCCATCATCCGCCAACGCCACAGGCCCGAGCTGGCCCGGAGTCAACTCGCTGAACCACGCCTGAGTGCCGTCGGGATCGAACAGATGAATCCAGTGCTGCCGGGGCAGCGCGATCGTCTCGTCGCGCCAGATGGCCGGCGCATTCCGGCTCTGCATCCCCACCGTCGCTTCGCCGGGCAGCGACGAATTCACATTGATGATTCCCGCCCGAAACGTGCTCTGCGACCAATCCGGGGATTGCGAGCTATCGGGACGAAACGCGTAGAGATCGGAAACGGTATTGGCATAAAGAACGTATCCGTTCTTGCCGATCGCCGGCGGCGCGCCGAACCCGATCAGTCCCTGCCGCGGATTCCAGCTCAGCGTTCCGTTCGGCAGCACGCTGAATATCAGCCCATACGAGCTGGCCACGTAGATCGTGCCGTCTTCGCTCCCGGCGAGATAAAGCAGCCCAGCAATCTGTGTTTTCCATCGGCGCGTTCCATCCGGGGCGATGGCGTAAATCCCGTTATTCGCTCCCGCATAGACCGTCCCATCCTTGCCAAGCACGATGCTCGTCACGACGCTGTTGTTGTCGGGCTTGAACGTCCACTTCAGCTTCGGCCCGGACGCCGCGCTGCCAGTCGCTGCGACGCCAGAATGCGCCGTGCTCGAGCGATGGATCACAACCAGTGCGATCACGGCAACCACCGCGACAACGCCTACGATCGTGAATAGTTTCTTCTCAGTCACAATGGTCTTTCGGGCTTCGTGGAAACGCCGAACTTGAGCGCGCACGCAACAAACGCGAGATTGTTTGTGGGTCGCGGCTTTAGCCGCGACATAAAGCGTCCAAGATCAGGACGGCTTTAGCCGCTGAAGTTCCTGAAAGCGCCAATCCCGGCCTGCCCATCTGCGGGCGGGTCCAGATTGGCGCAGTTGCAAACGCCGGATTCCTCGCATCAGGTTCTTGCCCCCGCTAGGGATCGCAGGACTCGTTCACGCGCTGCGCCAGCACCCGCACGATCGCGCCGCGCGCCGGCTCCTCGTTCTCGTCGGCCTGCTGCGCCATGCGATCGATTTGCGCGTTCGCGTTGTTCACGCTTTGGCTGAGCACGCGGCTCATGTCATCGACATATTGCTGCCGCTTCGCGCGCTCGACCCGCGAGCCATAGTCATTCCCGGTTGGAACCGCCGTCGCTTGCAGCTGCGCCTGGAACGTGCAGTAGGTCTTCACCGCGCGGGCAAGAGTCGCATACGCTCCCGGCCATGCCGCGTCCGCCGCCAGACTCCGCCGCGCCGCCGCGAGCGCGAATCGCCATTCGCCGTCCTGCTCCGGACCGAATCCGGCCATTTCGCGCGCTTGGTCGGCGCATTCATCGTCGCAAACGCCCGTGCCCGGGATCGCGTGCGTATCCGTTGCGCCGCCGGCGAATCCGTCGTTGTGCCGCGCGCGATCGGCGTTGATGTCGTCGTTCGTAATTACTTTCGGTTTCTTCACTTGAGCCGGTGTTGCAGGCGCCGCGGAAGTATCAGCGGGCTTGTCCGGCTTTTTGTCGCTGGCAGTTTGAGAGGGCGGGGAACTGCTGCCGTTCGCGGACGACTGCGCCGCGGCAAATTGAAACACGCCCAGCGAAACGAACGCCAATACGTACGCGGCGGCGAATCGCCCCGCGCGTGCCTCACGGATCATCGGGATCATCCGGAGGGTCATCCGCCGGCGGCTGGTAGGGACGGTAGCGCGACGGCTGCGGCTGGAGACACGGCGCGCTGGTAACGCGCCCCTTCTGAAGATTCATGAATGGAACGATGATGCCGTTATAGCCTCGCACCACCGCGTCAGCGTCGGCGAACGCAGCATCCAGTTGCGCCTGCGCCGCCTTGAATTTGCGATCGAATTCTTCCTCGATCAAAAGCTCCCGCTCAGTCACGTTCCGCGGATCGGCGTTGTTGGCCAGAGCGTCATTCTTTTCGCGGCCGAGCACGCAGAATCTTCCCTTGGCTCGGGCCATCTCGCCGAGCGCCGCTTGCCACTTCGCATCCGCGGTGACCTTGTCGATCCCGTGAAGCAGGTCGCGCTTCCACTGCCCGGCGGCATCCGCCAGTCCGGGCGCTCCCATGCGCACGCGGTCGAAACAGTTCCGGTCGCAGTCGTTGATGTTGCTGATGTCGATTTCCGAGCTCGCCGCTCCGAATATATCGCCCTTGCCCGCCAGGTCGTCGTTGGTGATCACGTGACGCGGCGGCTTCGCCGCGAGCTTCGGCTGATCTTGCGCGCCGACTGAAGGCGCATCGAGCGCGGCGCCGGGCGCTGGGGACTTGGTCGCCGGCGCCTCCGGCTTGTCGGGGGTAGCAGCGGGCTTTGCCGGCTGATCCTGCGCCCGCGCGCAAATGGCTCTGCCGCCGGGGCTTAGCAGAAGTGCGAGCAGGATGAAATGGCGCTTGCGCATGAACAGCTTCTCGTACCGACAAGCCTAGCCGGACGCCCCCGCTTTCTGCCATAGGACTTCGGTTGTGTTCTGTCGAATCGACTAACAGCACCTTCGACGCAATTGATCGCGCTGGGTTATGTCCGTTTTTGCGCAGGATGAACGATGCGGCGCGCCAATTTCGAGCACTTGATTGCGCAGGATGAACAAAGAACGGGGAAGAATCGAGGCAAAAAACAAAAAGCCCGCCGAAGCGGGCTTTTTGTTCGTCTGAAGCTCTTTGACTCTATCGAGTGAACCAGGCCAGAACCCATCTGGCTCGAGAAACCTAGCGTCCCGGGTCGTGAGATCCGGGATGGAGAGCCGTGCTCGTCGAAGACGAACCGTGCTCCCTTTTCTTTTAGAAAGGAGGTGATCCAGCCGCAGGTTCTCCTACGGCTACCTTGTTACGACTTCACCCCAATCATGAGTCATACCTTGAGCGCCTGCCCCCTTGCGGTTGGCACGGCGATTTCTAGTACAGCCCACTTTCGTGATGTGACGGGCGGTGTGTACAAGGCCCGGGAACGTATTCACGGCGCCGTTCTGATGCGCCATTACTAGCGATTCCGGCTTCATGCAGTCGAGTTGCAGACTGCAATCCGAACTGAGCGCGCTTTTTTGCGATTAGCTCCCCCTCGCGGGTTTGCAACGCTTTGTGGCGCGCATTGTAACACGTGTGTAGCCCTGGACATAAAGGCCATGCTGACTTGACCTCATCCCCACCTTCCTCTCCGTTATCCGGAGCAGTCCTCATAGAGTTCCCCCTTGCGGGTGGCAACTATGAGTAAGGGTTGCGCTCGTTGCGGGACTTAACCCAACACCTCACGGCACGAGCTGACGACAGCCATGCAGCACCTCTACACAGGTCCCTTGCGGGAAGTCTCTGTTTCCAAAGATGGTCCTGTGCGGTTCAAGCCCAGGTAAGGTTCTTCGCGTTGCGTCGAATTGAACCACATGTTCCACCGCTTGTGCGGGCCCCCGTCAATTCCTTTGAGTTTCAGTCTTGCGACCGTACTCCCCAGGCGCAGGACTTAACGCGTTAGCTACGGGACTTGCCCCGTACAGGGCAAACCCCAAGTCCTGATGGTTTAGGGCTAGGACTACCAGGGTATCTAATCCTGTTTGCTCCCCTAGCTTTCGTCCCTCAGCGTCAGTTGTGATCCAGCGAGCCGCTTTCGCCTCGGATGTTCCTGCGGATATCTACGCATTTCACCGCTACACCCGCAATTCCACTCGCCTCTCTCACACTCTAGCACGGCAGTTTCGGAAGCAGCCTCTGGGTTAAGCCCAGAGATTTCACTCCCGACTTGCCACACCGCCTACGGACCCTTTACGCCCAGTAATTCCGAGCAACGCTGGCCCCCTACGTATTACCGCGGCTGCTGGCACGTAGTTAGCCGGGGCTTCTTATACCCGTACCGTCAAACCCTTGCGGGCATTCTTCCGGGTCGAAAGGGGTTTACACTCCGAGAAGCTTCATCCCCCACGCGGCGTTGCTGCATCAGGCTTTCGCCCATTGTGCAAGATTCCCCACTGCTGCCTCCCGTAGGAGTCTGGACCGTGTCTCAGTTCCAGTGTGGCCGGCCAACCTCTCAATCCGGCTACCGATCATTGCCTTGGTGAGCCATTACCTCGCCAACTAGCTAATCGGCCGCGGATCCCTCTTCTGGCGACTTGCGCCTTTGAAGACAAGAGCATGTGCCCTCGTCTTGTTATGCGGTATTAGCCCAATTTTCACTGGGTTATTCCCCACCTGAAGGAAGGTTATCCACGTGTTACGCACCCGTTCGCCACGCGCCCGCTCCCTGTATTGCTACAGAAAACTGCGCGTTCGACTTGCATGTGTTAAGCACGCCGCCAGCGTTCGCTCTGAGCCAGGATCAAACTCTCATTTGAAACCTGTCTCCATACCGTGGAAGCTCTCGCCCCCACGATTGGACGAACTATAAATCGCTCGATTTCATCTACCCTCAGAAACTGCCGAAGCAGCTTCCCAGGGCACTCATTGGCCCCTGATCCGGTACACCCGGACCAAGAACCGAGAAACCAAACGGGTTCTGGCTTGTTTCACTCGATTGTCAAAGAGCAGATACTCCCAGGCCAGCTGGAAGGACAGCAGACAATCGCCAATTCTACGCGAGCATCTGGAAATGTCAAGCATAAGATTCACGCGCAGAATGGATTCTCTCTCGACGAGATCGGAGTCAATCGTCCCTCCGGGACTTGGGGGTTGTTTTCGTCGCCTTCCCGGCACTGCGCTGCGCCCACCACGGCTGGCGAGCTTCGTGCCGGGCTAATTACGGCCGCCGCTCCGCGGCTTACACAACGCCCGAACACACTGGGAACCGCCGCGTTCTCGGCATAAGCCGACCGCGCGCCGTCGCCTTGGTAGCGGCGTGCACTGCCAGCGCCGGAGGCGCGATTGTCATTAGCCCGGCACGTAGCTGCCCGCCGAAGGCGGGCGCAGCGGAGTGCCGGGCAACGTAAGCAAAAAGAATCACAAGTCCCGGAGGGACGATTGACGCGCCTTCTTGATGTCACAAACCACGAGCAAAAAACGAGCGTCAGGATTAGTATGTCTGCGCGTGCGGGTGGCCGGAGCGGGACTCCGGAACGCGATGATTGGCGCGGGGGGGAATGCGAGACATGATTATGCGAAATGGAAGCAAGTGGGGTTCACTGGCGTTGTTGGTCGTCCTCGGAGCCGCGACCGCTTCGGCGCAGCAGGCGCATCCGGTCGACAACAAGCTTCTGCTGAATGCCGGCAAGAGGCGACGAATGGCTGATGGCCGCCGGCAACTACGCGCAGACGCGCTACAGCCCGCTGAAGCAGATCGACTCCTCGAACGTGAGCCACCTCGGCCTCGCCTGGTATTACGACACCGGCTCTCTCCCCGGCACGCTCGAGGCATCTCCGGTCATTTCCAATGGCACTCTCTACGGCACAGTCACCTGGGGCGTGGTGTTTGCAGTCGACGCTCGCACTGGAAAAGAAAAGTGGCGCTGGGATCCGAAACTCGGCCACCAGAATTTCCCTCCCGGTTCGATGGGCAAGCCCGACTCCGAAAAAGTCCGTACCGGCCCCAGTCTCTGCTGCGGCCCCGGAAATCGCGGCGTCGCTGTCTATGACGGCAAAGTGTACGTCGGCACGCTCGACTCACGCCTCGTCGCGCTCGACGCGGAAACGGGCAAGGTCGTTTGGGAAGTTCAGACCGTCGACAAGAACGCGGACTACAGCATCACGGGCGCTCCGCTGATCGTCAAAGGCAAAGTCATCATCGGAAACGGCGGCGGAGAATTCGCCGTTCGCGGCTTCATCTCCGCGTACGACGCCGAGACCGGCAAGCTCGACTGGCGCTTCTACACCGTGCCGGGCGATCCATCGAAGCCGTTCGAGAACAAAGCGATGGAGGCCGCCGCGAAAACCTGGTCGGGCGATGGCGACTGGTGGAAACTGGGCGGAGGCGGCAATCCCTGGAATTCGATTTCCTACGATCCGCAGCTCGACCTGCTCTACTTCGGAACGGGACAGGCCGGCCCATGGGTTCAGAAGTACCGCAGCGCGATGGGCCAGGACAATTTGTATATCTGCTCGATCATCGCCCTGAAGCCGGACACCGGAAAATTCGTCTGGTATTTCCAGACCACGCCCGGCGATGAGTGGGACTTCGATTCCATCTCCGATCTCGTCCAAGCCGATTTGAAGATCGACGGCAAACTCCGCCACGTGATCATGCAAGCGCCGAAGAACGGCTACTTCTACGTCCTCGATCGCAAGACCGGGAAATTCATTTCCGGCGCGCCGTTGCAGAAGATCACCTGGGCGAAGGGCCTCGATCCGAAAAACGGCCGCCCCATCATCAATCCCGACGCGCACTACGGCACCACGCCGGTGATCATCTGGCCGGGCCCGGGCGGCGGGCACGTCTGGCAGGGCATGTCGTTCAACCCGCAAACCAATCTCGTCTACGTCACGCCCGGCATGGGCACCAGCTTCTCTTACATCCAGGCGCCGGAATTCAAGCCCGAGCTGGGCGCGTATAACTGGGGAATCATTTTCAGGGATGCCGCGGGCAGAGGCACGGGCCCGGTCGCAGCCGCGCCACGTCCAACGCCTCCTCCGCCCGCCCCGCCTGCGGGGAATTTCCTTTTCGCGTGGGATCCGTTGACGGAAACGGAGCGCTGGCGCGTTCCCGCGACGGGCGGCGGCGGCACGATGACCACGGCGGGTAATCTGGTGTTTGCCGAATCGAACGGCGGCGACTTCGAGGCGTTCAGCGCGGACAAGGGCGAGAAGCTCTGGGGCGTGAAGCTGCAGCCGGGATTCGCGAATCCGGTGACTTACATGATCGACGGCAAGCAGTACGTTTCGGTTCTTTCGGGACGCACGACAAGGGCCGCCTCTACACCTTCACGCTCGACGGCAGCGTTCCCGTCCCCCCGCCGCCCTCGGCAGCTGGCGCTACAGAACCGCCGCCCGCCGGCGAAGCCCGCTAGCGGGTGTAGCAGTTGCCGTCATTCTGAGCGAAGTGGTCGGACTTGCATTTCCGTCCCGGTGAAACCGGGGCGTCCGGTCACGCAGTCCAAGAATCTCTCTTCGACTCCAACTTTGGGCGGATTGCGGCGATGACGTTCGAGGAATTTCGCCGGCGGCTTTCGATTGCGGCGCTCGCGCTGTGCATTCTGTTCGTCGCGATTTTCGCGGGAGATTATCTCGTCCTGCGGTATCGCTTCGCGGCTCAGGGAGTGGATTCGGTTACGGCGAAGGTCGTGACGTATGACGCGGCGCTGCTGAAGGACCGCAAGTACAGCGTTTTCTTCGACCAGCCGCAGACGGAAACGTGCGTCCGCTCGATTTTCCCGTGGCTCGGGCTCAACCCGTGCTGGTACGTGCGATCGCACGCCGTGAAAATCTTGAACTAAACCTGTTCGGCACGAGCGGGCGAGCGGTGGGCGTACGCAGGCGCACCGATAGCGCGACGAAAGAAAATCGCGCTTCAGTGCGGCGAAAACCTACTGGGGATTACGCGAGTTCAGGAATTTGCAGACGTCTTTCACGGCGTTGCTGAGCAGCACCGTCTTGGTCGCGTAAATGGAGTCGCCGCCCTTGGCGATGATCATGAAGCGGTACTCGCCCGACCAGCCGCCCGCGTGAAGCATGTAATCCGAACGTTCCCGGCTGGTGGTAATGGTGATGTTCGGACACTGTTCGCTGAAATTCTTTACGAGGTCAACCATCGGAACCGTCGAATGGCGTTCCAGCACGAGTTTGAGATGCTTTCCGCCGCCGTATTCCTGTCCTGCGCCGGCGACTCCGGCAAAAAGTATGATGGCAAGCACAACTATGAGTTTCTTCATTGCGGGGTCTCCCTCCGGCGTTTCCGCCGGGTATGAATTCAGTATAAGACGCCCTGGAGCAGGCAGAGCAATCCGGCCGCCCAGGGAAGACACATATCCAAATATTAGAACACCGCGGGCGGAGAAATGTTGCATGTGCCGTGGCCGCCACGAGCCGCGCCCCAATTTGGAGGTTCGCGCCGGGTTGTACTATGATGCGCCGCAATCGTCGAAAGAATCCCAGCGAAAGGAAGTTCCATGTCCAGCGCTCCGTCGCAACGATCTCCCGGTCCCGATCCGCTGCAGCAGCTGTTGCAGCTCGCGAGCGGGCACAGGCCCGCGGCTTGTATCAACGTAGCGGCCAAGCTGAAAATCGCGGACCTGCTCGCAAACGGGCCGAAGCCGGTGTCGGAGCTCGCCGGTGCAACCCGCATGAACGAAGATGCGCTGCACCGCGTCCTGCGGGCGATCGCATCGCTCGGGGTGTTCCGCGAGGTGTCGCCGCGTACGTTTGCGAATACGCCGCTGTCGGAACTGCTGCGCAGCGACACTCCGGGGTCGTTTCGCGACGCGGTGCTGTTCCTGTCGGGACCACTGCACATGCGCATTTTCACGGAACTTCAGCATTCGGTCGAGACGGGCGGGACGGCATTCAAGAAAGCCACGGGCATGGAGCCGTTCGAATTCTTTCGCCAGAACAACGAAGACAACCAGGTATTCAACGCGGCCATGACGTCGATCAGCGCGCAACTGACCCCGCCGGCGATCGAAGGTTACGATTTCGGCGCATCGGGCACGCTGGCCGATATTGGCGGCGGGCACGGAGTATTGCTCGCGATGATTTTGCAGAAACATCGCGGGCTTCGAGGGATCGTGTGCGACCTGCCGCACGTGGTCGAGGGCGCCAGGCCGCGGATCGAATTGCTGGGGCTTGCGTCGCGATGCGAGCTTGCGGGTGTGGATTTCTTCGAGTCCGTTCCGCCCGCGGATAGCTACGTGATGAAGTCCGTCATCCACGATTGGGACGACCCTCGCGCGATCGCGATTCTCAAAAACTGCGCGAAGGCGATGCGCGGCCCAGACGGCAAGGTAATCTTGATCGAGCTGCTGATTTCCCCGGGCAACGAACCGGAAATGGCGAAATGGATCGACATTGAAATGCTGGCAATGGCGGGCGGACGCGAGCGCACCGAGGCGGAATTCGCGGAGCTTTTCGGCAAGGCCGGGCTGCGGCTGGCGCGCGTGGTTCGCAGTGCGTCGCCATTTTGCGTGATCGAGGCGGTGAAGGCTTAGGAGGATCGAATGAAGACGAACTACCTCGCCGTGATTGTCTGCGCGATCGCATACTGGCTGGTTGGCGGGCTTTGGTATGGGTTTCTTTTCACCAAGCCGTGGATGGCGCTCGAAGGAGATGCGCCGAACCACGTGAATCCGTTTCGGGCGTACGTCGTGACGTTCGCGCTGAATCTGCTGATTGCGTTCGTGCTCGCGCAGTTGTGCATCTGGCGGAACGCGAATACGGCCTCGCGCGGGGCCGCGATGGGAGTTTTGCTATGGCTCGGCATCGTCGGACCGATCACGCTGACGACGGCGATGTATGAAGGGCGGCCAATGAAGCTTTTCGCGATCAACGAGTTTTATCCGCTGGTTGGCCTCTGCCTGATGGGCGCGATTCTGGGAGCGTGGAAGAAAAAAGCCGCGTAGCTTAAGAGCAGAACCCCAGGGGCTAAAGCCCCTTTTGTTATGGCTTCTTATGTCGGAGCTGAAGCTCCGACCCCCTGAAAACCGTCTAGCGACGGCTTTCCTTCGAATGCCTTTCGATCATGCGCGTGGTGAGCAGGACGAGGCCGAAGATTTGCGTCCATTCCGAAACGATGTTGCCCACGACCTGGCCCCACTTACTTTCTGAGTCCATCGCGATATAGAGAACCAGCCAGCCGATTCCGGTGACCAGCAGAAAAATACTGAGCGAGTGATCGCGCAGAAATTCGAGCGCCGGCGTCAAAACGCTTTTGGGCAGGGGCCTGCTTTCAGCTGAATTACGTTCGTAGAGATATTTCGTGGCCAGAACGGTGACGACGACGCCGGTCCAGTCGGCGATGGCGTTGCCGTAAAACGAGCCGACATGCGTGGCGGGACTCGAGACGCTGTAGAGCACGATCCACGCAACCAGGATGATGATCGAGGAGATGCTCAGCGAATGCTGGTGCCAGAAGCTGCGCGGGTGGTGAGGGCGAATGTGCACCTTGAGGGGGTCTTCGATCATTCTCGTCTCCTTTTCGCGCAGTTCGACGGCTGACGCCCCGATTATATGCGAGGCGAGAGCATTGCTTTCGTGTGGAGAACAAAGCAGGGACCTTAAACGGGTAAAGGCTGTAGCCGCGGGACGGCTAGCGCCAGCCGTTGCGTTCGCGCAGCGAGGTGATGTGCGCGACGTGATGTTTGCCGTGCCAGGCGTACTGCGCGAGCAGGAAATCGACGGTGGCTGAACCCCATTGCGGATGGCGGAACTTACGCGGGAACTGGCCGGGCGCGAGCGAGCGCAGCAGGATCACCCAGCGCGCGTGCAGATTGTCGATGATGGCAAGCGAGGAATCGATCGGAGGAGTTTTCGTGTCGGCAAGCTCCGCCCAGAGATTTTCTTCGTAGGTCTTGATGGTGGGCTCGTCCTCAGTGAGCGCGAGCTTGAGGCGCGTGACGGCGTTCATGTGGCTGTCGGCGATGTGGTGGACGAGCTGGCGGACGGTCCAGCCGCCGGGGCGGTAGGGCGTGTCGAGCTGCGCGGGCGTGAGATTTGCGACGGCGGCGCGGAGGCGCGCGGGAACTTCGGCGATGGCGTCGATGCAGGCGCGGCGCTGGCCGGGCGTGAGAGTCGAGACGGGTTCGAATTTGCCGATGGGGTAGCTCAGGTCGGGTTCCATCAAGTGCCTCCCGGAAGTGGAGATTATAGCGCGAGGGGCGAGGGCCCAATTGGTCGGCGGACCTAGGCCGAGGCCGATGTGAAGCACAAAGAGAGATTCTTCGACTGCGTAGCCGGACGTCCCGCAAGAGCGGGACGAAAAGCGAAGTCGTCCGGCCACTCCGCTCAGAATGACGGCGTTGCGGTAGATGGCGGACAGTTGCCAAGGATGTGTGCCGGGCACAGCATGCTGTGCCCCTACAAACCCACCTGATTTGCACGCGAGGCGGATGGGCGGCATCGCGCCAAGCATCTGTGCAAAGGCGCCAATCGGGAGATTGGCGCTCCCGGGAAAGACCCTACGAAATTGCGTGGGGCTTGGCGGATTCGAAGAGCGGGGAGAGTTCGCGGAGGCGTTTTACGGTTTCGATGATGCGGTCGGCGACGTAGTCGACTTCCTCCTCGGTGTTGAAGCGGCCGACGCCGAAGCGGATGGAGCTGTGCGAGAGGTCGTCGGAGACGCCGAGGGCTCGGAGGACGTAACTCGGCTCGATCATCGCGGAGGTGCAGGCCGAGCCGCTGGAAACGGCGACGTCGTTGATGCCCATGAGCAGGGCGTCGCCTTCGACGCCGGAAAAGCTGAGATTCAAATTGTTCGGCAGGCGGCGAGTGACGGAGCCGTTGACGGCCGTGCCGTCGAGGCGGCTCATGATCGAATCTTTGAGCTTGTCGCGGAGGCGGCCGAGGAGCGGGCCCTCTTCAGGCATTTCCTTCTGGCAAAGTTCGCAGGCTTTGCCGAGGCCGACGATGCCGGGAACGTTGAGCGTGCCCGAACGCATGCCGCGTTCGTGCCCGCCGCCGTCGATCTGGGGGGCAATCTCGACGCGCGGATCTTTCCGGCGAACGTAGAGCGCGCCGATGCCCTTGGGGCCGTACATTTTGTGCGCGGAAATCGAGAGCAGGTCGATTCCGTCTCTTTGCACGTCCACGGGAATCTTGCCGACGGCTTGCACGGCGTCGCAGTGGAACAGGATTTTGTGTTCTTTCGCGATTTTGCCGATTTCGGCGATGGGCTGGATCACGCCGATTTCATTGTTGGCGTACATGATGGAGATCAGGATGGACTTTGGCGTGATGGCGCGGCGAAGATCATCAAGATCGATCAGGCCGTCGGACGCGACGGGAAGATAGGTGACATCGTAGCCGTATTTTTCCAGGCGCTTGCAGGAATCGAGGACGGCTTTGTGTTCGGTGACCTGCGTGATGATGTGATTGCCCTTCGCGCGATGCGCTTCGGCGACGCCTTTGATGGCGAGATTGTCCGATTCGGTGGCGCCGCTGGTGAAGACGATCTCGCGCGGCGTGGCGCGGATCAGGCGGGCGATATGTCCGCGGGCGTTTTCGACGGCCTCCTCGGCTTTCCAGCCGAATTCATGGTTGCGGCTGGCGGCGTTGCCGAATTTCTCGGTGAAATAGGGCAGCATGGCATCGAGGACGCGTGGATCGACGGCCGTGGTCGCCTGATTGTCCATGTAGATGGGGAGTTTGGGCGCCATCCGAGCATCTTAGTCGGTTACGGTGGCGGGCGTCCAGCGGACCGGAAATTCAAAGGCTCACCACAGAGCGCACCGAGAAGGCACAGAGGACGGAGAAACGATTCGGCTCTTTGCGCGTCAATAGGCAGGAGATGTAAAGGGCGGGAAGAGGGCATATGATTGGCACACACAGGAGGTCCCCATGAGCAGTCCTCGCTTGTCGTTTGGGTTTGGAGCTTTGATTTCGTTTGCGCTTATCTGCGCCTTGCCGGCGATGTGCGGGCAGCGCGTGGTGGATCTGACGGCGTCGGATGGGACCAAACTGAAGGCGACTTATTTCGACGCCGGCAAGCCGGGACCGGGAGTGCTGCTGCTGCACCAGTGCAATCGCGAGCGGAAGGTCTGGGATGGGCTCGCGACGCAGCTTGCGGGAGCCGGGATCAACGTGCTGACGCTGGACAATCGCGGGTTTGGAGAGAGCGGCGGCAAGCCGCACGACAGACTGTCGCCGCAGGAGGAAGGAAAGATCGAGACCGAGAAGTGGCCGGGGGATTTCGACGTGGCTATCGCGTACCTGGAGTCGCAGCCAGGCGTAACGCGCGACATGATCGGAGTGGGAGGGGCGAGCTGCGGGGTAAACAATTCCGTGCAGACGGCGCGGCGGCATCCGGAGGTGCACTCGCTCGTGCTGCTTTCCGGGCCCACAAACTTGAATGGGCGGAACTACCTGCGGAATTCGGCGAAGACGCCGGTGTTTTTCGCAGTCGCCGACGACGACGAATTTGGGGCGACACCGGAGATCGAGTGGCTTTACTTGCTCACGTCAAATCCGGGAAAGAGATTGATGCATTACACCAAGGGCGGACACGGCGCGGATATGTTTCCGGTGCATCCGGAGCTGCCGGGGTTGATTACGGACTGGTATGTGACGACGCTGATCAAGACGCCGGGGCGCGCGCCGGCGGTGAAGGACGCGCCGGTGATCTTGCTGGACGCGCGCAATCTGGGCTTGATCGATCAACCGGGCGGCGCGGCGAAGGTGGCGGCGAAGCTGGCCGAAGCGCGCAAGGGCGATCCCAAGGCGACGCTGTTTCCCGAAGCGATGGTCAACATCATGGGCTACGAGCACCTGCAAGCCGGCGAGACACAAGCGGCGATTGAGATTTTCAAGCTCAACGTGGCGGGGTATCCGGAGTCGCCGAATACGTACGACAGCCTGTCGGACGGTTACATTGCGGCGGGACAGAAGGATCTGGCGCGGGAGAATGTGAAAAAGGCGCTGGAGCTGTTGCCGGGCGATACGAAGGATCCGAAGGCATTTCGCGACGGGCTGAAGGAGACGGATGAGCAGAAGTTGAAGGATTTGGGCGAGGGGAAGTAACGAGTTCGCAGCTAACGCTAAAGAGAGATTCTTCGACTGCGTGACCGGACATCCCGCAAGAGCGGGATGAAAAGCAAAGATGTCCGGCCACTCCGCTCAGAATGACGGTGCGTAGGAAGAAACCCCGGGACACGGTGGAGTGTGGCCCGGGGTTTTTCTGCCTACTGCCTACTGCCTACTGCGATTGGGTTTAGTGGTCGTCTTCGCGGCCCCGGAACTGCGGGGCGAAGGCGATGCCGCGGAACACTTCACCGGCCTGCGCCGAACGCAGCGTGAAGAAGTGGTCGATGAAGAAGCTGGCCGGGCCGTTTCCGGCCGGCAATGACGTAGCGTTCAGGATGTCGGTCACTTTCACCAGCCTGTTGGGATCCGCGCCCTGATCGCCGCTCGGGCTGATCGTGGAGGTGATGGCGTAAATGTCCACGGTGCCGTCGCGGTGCACCTGACCGGTGAGATTGCGGCAACCGCCGGTCGCCGGGCTGAGCTCAGCCGGATAGTTCGGGACGCCGTAGGGCACGCCGATATTCAAACCGTTCTGGATCACGTAGAGCATGGTCCAGGTCCCGTTGACGAGGCTCCACTTCTGCAGGCCCGCCGTGGCTAGCGATTGTGCGTCGGCGACGTTTCCGTTCACGGCCGGAGTCACCAGCGTGCCGTCACCTTCGTCGCAGACGTAGAGCGTCGTCGCGTTGGCGAAGAAGATGCCGAAGGGGAAAGAAGTGTTGGTGCTTGCGGTCGTGTTGGGGAACCCGGGCAGGATGGTGATTGGCACGGTAGCGAGCGTCGCAGCATCGCCCGTGGGGAGAATGCCCTGCGTGCCAACTTGATAGACGGTGTTGACGCCGTTGCCGCCGCTGCCCTTGGTGATGTAGAGCGTATTGTTGAAGACCGTGAGGCCGCGGAAGTTCGTGTCCTTGCCCGGCTTGTCCGACCCGAACCGCAAACGACCGATCATGGTGATGTTGGGCGGCACGGGCGGCGCCTGACCGGGTACGAGAAGCTCGGCGCCGGTGGCGTTGACGAGGTTGACGCCGGCCTGCGTGGTGGTGAGCTGGCTTTTCGAAAGGCCGCCGCCGTTGTCGTTTCCGGTCATGTAATAGAGCGAATTCGCCTTGATCGCCGCGCGGCCGTTGTTGCCGCTATAGGCGTTGCCGTCGGTGATGGTGAGGCGGCCGAAGGCGTCCACCTCCGCGACAGAACGGTAATACTGGCTCACGGAAGGATTCGTCGGGTCGATTACGCCGGGTGTATTCGAGTTGGAAACGTCGAGCTGGTTGGGCGCGGTGAGAAATCCGGGACCGCCGTGGTAGCCCACGAACGTGATGGATTTTCCATCCGTCGACAAATTCAAAGCCAGCTCGGATTTTGAGCTGAAGCTGGTGACGATCTGATCGCTCGGAATCGGCAACGTGCCGAGGCGGAAACCGAACGGGGTGATGTTGTCGAGGAAGATCGGCGAAGTGATGCCGAAACTGCCGTCGGGTCCATTGTTGTTGAAGACCGTCGGATACGTGCCGTCGGCGATCGCCGTGGCGCAACTGACCGACACGCTGGCGTTTCCGCCGGCAATGAGCGGCACCGAGACTTTGCCGGCCACGCAGCCGGGCGGCAGAGTCTGGCCGACGGTGACGGTGGACGGAGTGCCGGCGTAGACGCTGCGGCTGAGGACGAGCGTGCCGGGAAAGAATCCGAAGAAGCGGCCGGAGTGGTCGTCGTCATTATTTGCGGAAACGGCGCCTACGAGTGTTCCAAGCGCAAGTGCGGAAGCTGCTGCAACAAAGAGTGCAAATCGCATTAGAGACTTTTTCGTGGAAATCTTCGTCACGGAGATGCCCTCCCAGGCGGACGGAACAATCCCATGGGCGACGGGGGTGGCGTTTTACACGACGGTTAAAATTTGGTGAAGCGTTGGTGGGCGGCGTTTGCGGGCGCGAGACACTCGGCGGGAGCCGAAAAAACGCGGAATCCGAGTCACCCTCGATTCGCCGAGTTACGCTCGCAAGCGTCAGGAATGAAGCGGCGCCAGCCAGACGTCCTGATCGACGTAGGCTGTGAGCGGCGTTCCAGCGGGGATCACGATATTCTTGCCGTGTTTGATGAGGCCGATTGGGCCGAAGATGACGGTCAGCGCGACGGCGGTTCCGGTCTTGCTGTCTCCCTCGCGGCCTTGTGTGCCGCGAATGCGCACGTGGTTGCTCCCGACCAGCAAGTATTGTATTTGAACGCTGAGCTCACCGGGCCTGCCCATCATTCCGGATTTCTTCGCGTCGCTGACCGTGGCCACCGCGTGAGCGCCTTTCGGGACGACGATTGCGTCTCCCACTTTCAGGTCATCGTCGAGCTGAAATTCCACCGAGCCTCCGATGTGCGCGGTTTTCGAGCTTAGAGCATTGGCGAATTTCAATTCGACCTGCGTACCCTCGCGAAGCAGGCACCCATTCGCGCCGCAAGCAGAGTTCGTCAAATCGGCGGCAGTGCCAACGGCGGATCCTGGAGTGCTGCGAACGGCTACGATCGCGGCGGAGGGCTTGGCGGCCTGGGCGGTGAGCATCGCGTCCATCACGGATCTATCGACGCCCGCATTTTTCAAATCGATCAGCGCCTGTGGCGACGTGTCGAAGTCCGTAGCGCTGGACTGGATGTCTTTCACGATTAGACCGGGGTCGATCGACTGCCTGGTCATACTGAGGATGTCTGCGTTCGTGATCGGTTTCTGAGTTTGTGCGAAGGTCCCGATGAGCGGAAAGGCGCAGAGCGCCAGGAAAACCAACACGCGTCGACGGATCATGTTTGCGCCTCCAAAGACATCGTGGTCCCTGAAAATCGAGCTTACGCCTAATGAGACGGCGCCTGTAGAAATTGGTTTCAGGGTGAAGTACCAGTTGTATACATGCGTGAACGCAGCGCGAATCGGAGGCGAAGTGGGGCGCCCGAGGTGGAAGGGGCAACCGTTAGCCAAGAATTCTTGCCGGGCGTAGCGGTGCTACGCCCCTACAAAACCGGCGAAAGTATCGTGTTCCTACTAAGAAAAAACGCGACGAAAAGAACCGCGGCGTGCGGTTAGGCGTGGGGCGGCGCCCACTTCTTGAGAAAAGCGGCGACATCCCCGGGGGCGAGCTTGAGGCTGTCGTCGAATTCGCCGTTTTTCTGGCTGTAGACGATTTTGCCGTCCGAGTCGAGGACGGCGAGGCTGGGGATGCGGACGGCTTTCTTCAGCGGCACGCCGTATTTTTCGGCGAGGTCGAGGTTCTTGTCGCCTTCGTCGCCGACATTGATATGCACGACGTGGTAGTTGGCGGCCACGGTGGCGGCGAATTGTTTCGAGCGGAATGTGGCGTCGAGAACGTGGCAGTCGTAGCACCAGTTCGCGCCGAAGACGAGGAGCACGCGCTTGTGGTCTTTCGCGGCGGCGGCGAGCGCGGAACGGATTTCAGACTGAGCGTATTCGGGCGGAGGGTAGAGAGCTGTATTGGGCTTTACCGGCACGGGCAGTCGGAAGGTTGGACTGGGGGCGAGGCCGCCGCGCTGGGTCATGACGATGCGCCAGTCGCTGCCTTCCTGGATCCAGACCTGAGCTCCTTCGACGGTGAAGGGCTGCGCGCCGGAACCGGACTTCAGCTTGAATTCGATGCGCAGGACCAGCGCGACTTCGCCGGGCTGCGGGCGCGAGATCGAAAGAACTTTCGGCTGAAAATCGCTGAGGCCTTTGGCGGCGAGCGCGGACCAGAACATCGGCTCTTCGTTGGGATCGACGCTCCTGCCTTCCGGCGTTTGATTCTGGGCCGGCGGGCGCGTCGAATAAAGAGCGGCGAGCGAGGATTGATTTCCCGCGAGGACCGCGGAGGACCAGCGGTCGAAAGGCGCGAAGGCCGACGCAGCCTGGCCGAACGACTGCGGCAGGCAGAGCAGCAGAAGCGCGGCAAGCGGGAGACTACGGCTGAATTTCATCCGGCACCCCGAATCTACGAAGTCTTCATCGACAGGCCGAAAGAGAGATTCTTCGACTGTGCGTCCCGGCCTGCTTGCGGCAGGAGACAAAAGCATCGGGCGCTCCGCTCAGAATGACAGCGAAACGCCAGAGGCCGATTCTACCGCAGGCGCGCATAGTTCATTAGCTTAGATGTCAAGGCGCTGCTACAATGCTGCGACATGGCAGATTGGCGGCAGATACAGGCGCGCATACGCAAGGCGAAAAACAGCCCGGACGCGCCGGCAAAACTCAACGAACTTTTCCAGCGTACGCGCGACGGCATGGTGGCGTGGGAGCTTGCCACGATCGAAGAAAAAGCCGAGCACCGCGAAGAGGCCGGCCGGTGGTACACGATCGCGGCGCAGCGTTTTCGCCGCGCGGACTGGCGCAAGAAGGCGGAAGAGGCGCTGACGCGGCTGGGAATGGAAATTCCCGCGCGGCTGACGGCGAGCGAGCAGGTGGCCCGCGCAGCCATTGAATCGGCCGCGAATTTGAACGCCGATGCGGAAACGGAAGAGGAATCGTCGAGCGAGGCTGGCGACGATTCCGAAGAATCGGCTGTGGACAAAATGGCTCTCGCCGACGGCGAAATTCCCGAGTTACAACCAGACACTGCGACATCGACGGGAGCGGCTGGCGAAGGTTCTGCTGCGGGCAAGCGCAAGCGGCGGCGCGGACGTCGCGGCGGCCGAGGGCGGCGGCGCAAGGGCGCCCCGGCTGCGCCCGGGTTGCCGTCGCAGGCGTTCGCGGCATCGACCGAAGCGCCGCAGCCTCGGCAAGAGCCGCAGCGCGTAGCTACATTCGAGCGGCCTGCTCCGGAGCGAGCGGCGGTCGAGCCAGCGGCGGCTTACGAGCGGCCGGCGCGCGCGGAAGCGCCGATGCCGCAGCTGCCTTCCGAGCGCGCTGCGCATGGGCGCGGCGATCCGGCGCTGGCGTCGCGGATGGCGCATCTGGAGTCGTTGCTGCGGCGATTGGTGACGGGTCCTTTGCATCGGCTGGACGAGGCGGATTCGGCTCCCGCGGGACCCGGTGTGTTCCTGCTTTCCGATTCCGACCAGATTACTTCGTACTACGTGGAGGCGTGCCAGACTTTGCGCATCGGCGCGGGAAATCTGGCGCGCGGCGGACGGTCGGGGAAGAACACTCGCGGCGGCCGCGGATTTGCCGGCGATGTCGGCCTGAAGGCCAAGCTCGCCGAGTATCTGGGCATCAACGAGGCGAAAGTTTCGCAGTACATGAAGGACCATTGCGTGCTGCGCTGGATTCAGCTGGATGAGGATGCTCCGTTGCTGGCGCATTTCGCGATCGGCGTTCTTCGCACGCCTCTCAACCTTGAGTAGTTCGTCCCCGGCCCCGACCAAAGGCTTACCACAGAGGGCACCGAGAAGGCACAGGGGTCACAGAGCAGAAAACTAGCCCTAACTCCGCCCAGCCTCTTTAAAACCGATCCTTGTAGTACTAGGGCGGGCCTCCCTTTAGGGGCGGGTTTTGACCGTTCAACCCCCTATTTGTACATTTGGGCGCATCGGCGTAGACGGGGGCCCGGAATCCGGGCAAACTCTGCTACGGTAACCGCTTACGGGTGTAGGCGCACCCGCTGGGGGGCCCAGCTTCCGGGCGGTTCGGGCGAAATCGAGGCCAAGCTCATTTTTTTTGTGATTCAGGAATTCTAAACTGAGGGGTGCAGGTATATGCCGAAGACAGTAGGCAATCAAATCTGGAAATCTTTCGATTGGGCGCTCTGCAAGACGGCGGGGCTGACCTTCGACACGATCCAATTCTTCAACAAGCACAATCCCAATCCGTCTTTCACGCCGAAGTGGTCGGATAAGCCGCTGCTGAAATCGTGGGAGAAGTCCAAGCCCACGCTCGGCTGGCCGCGGACGACCGACTCGCTCTGCCCGGACTGCGTGAAGGAAGCCCGCGAGGCGATCATCGACGGCAAAAAGGACTGGACCGACCTGATTCACGAGAAGGTCGGCGAGATCAAGGCGCAGATCGTCGAGCGCGACGGCGAAGTCTGGATGGTGAAGGAATGCGCGCTGCACGGGAAGTACGAAGACATGATGGCGGTCGATTCGAAGTTCCTCGAATGGATCGAGGGAAACTTCCCGGGCCGCGATATCCCGGCGCACAACGACGAGACGCTGCACAACCACGGATCGAGCACGGTGCGGCACGGGCGCGGGTCGGTGCTGACGGTCGACCTGACCAACCGCTGCAACATGATGTGCGATCCCTGCTTCATGGACGCGAACCAGGTGGGCTACGTCCACGAACTGAGCTGGGAAGAGATACAGGAAATTCTGGACAATGCGACGAAGATAAAGCCGCGCCGGCAGATGTCCGTGCAGTTCTCGGGCGGCGAGCCGACCATGTCGCCTTACTTCTTCGACGCGGTCCGCTACGCGCGCAAGGTGGGATACAACAGCGTGCAGGCGGCGACGAACGGAATCGAGTTCGCGAAGAGCAAGGAATTCGCGAAGAAGGCGTTCGAGGCCGGTCTGCGCTACGCGTACCTGCAATTCGACGGCATCGGCAACGACGCGAACAGCCACCGGCAGGTCGGCAACCTGTTTGACGTGAAGCTGCGCGCGATCGAGAACCTGCACGAAGCGGGCGTCGAAATCGTGCTCGTGACGACGATCGTCAACAACGTGAACAACGATCAGGTGGGCCCGATCGTGAAGTTCGCGATGGAGAACCCGAAGAAAATTTCGTTCGTATCGTTCCAGCCGGTTTCGTTCACCGGGCGCGACGAGGACATCACGCCGGAGCGCCGCATCCGCCAGCGATACACGCTTTCGCACCTGGCGAAGGACGTGAGCCAGCAGGTGGGCAAGGTCGAGCCGACGCGCGACTGGTTCCCGATTTCCTACATCGCGACGTTCGCGGGATTTTCGGACCTGTCGCACGGGCCGGATTCGCAGTGGGGCTCCCTATCGTGCGGCTGCCACCCGAACTGCGGCGTGGGCACCGCGCTGATGATCAACAAGGAAACGAAGGAATGGGCGCCCGTGCCGCGGTTCCTCAATGCGCCGCAGCTGACCAAGGACGTGACCGCGATTACGGACGCGGCGCGCGGGAAGAAATTCTCGAACGTCATGATGGCCCTGGCGCTGCTGAAGAACTACAGGCCGTTCCAGGCGCCGCCCAGCCTGAAGCTGAAAGACCTTTGGATGAAGTTCGACAAGACCTGGGCGCTTTCAAAGGACTCTGACAAGAAATACGGCAAGACCAGCCCGAACCGCACCATCGAAGACGCCATGAAGCGGCGCCAGGAAGATCCCTGGAATTTCCTGTTCATCGCCGGAATGTGGTTCCAGGACCTTTTCAACTACGATTTCCGCCGCACGGAGATGTGCATCATCCCCTACGCCACGCAGAAGGGCGAGATTTCGTTCTGCGCGTACAACACCGGCGTGGGCTGGCGGCAGATCATCGAGAACATGCACAAGAACGCGACCGTTGCGGAGTGGTACAAGAAGCACGGCAAGCATGAGATCTACGCGAAGAACAAGGTGGTCGCGCTTAGCGACTACGAGCATTCGCTGAAGATCGATGCCGAAGACGCCGCGCGCGTGCGTCACCTGGAGCACGACATTCCGCTGACCGCGGCCGAAGAAGACCGCATTCGCCGCAAGAAGGCGTTTGAGGAAGCGGCCAAGGTGCGGAGGATTTACGAAGAGCTCGTGCTGAAGAAGAAGTCCGAGCCGCTGATGCAGATCGGATCGATGGACGAGATTCTGTCCGCAGTCCCGGGCGCGACGGTGAAGCGGATCGAGCCTGCCAATGGCAACGGCGCTGCGGTCGGGGAGTCGGAAGCGGCGACGGTGGCCGGCGACTAAAGACCGGGCGCAGCAAGCAGCGCCCCTACAACATCAACCTGGCGGATTTACGAACAGCCCCGGCTTCGGCCGGGGCTGTTTTTTTGCGGAAACAAATTGCGGCGGACGGTGTCTTTTCCTCTAGCAGGAGGGCACATGAAAAGCCGCGTGGGTCTGGGCCTTTCGAGCATCGGTGTGAGCGAGTATCGGCCGACTCCCTGGGAACGAATCAGGAAGATCGCGGTGCTGGCGGTGGTCTTCGTGCTCCTCGCGGTCTCCTTCTACTATCTGACCGCGCAGGTGCAGCTCGGCACGGCGCATGCCACCAACCCGGATGCCGAATGGAAATCCGAGAGCCAATAGCGCGGGTTCCATCTCAACCCACAGCGAGGCCCGAGGCCCGGTTGGCATTTCATGTAGCCCAGGCCTTCAGACCTGAGGCCCTTCGGCCCCGCCCGGTCGAATCTGTGTTCTCACGATCTCGCATTCGCAGCCGCGGAGCGGCGGTTGTGATTAGCCCGGCACGAAGCGCAGCGCAGTGCCGGGAACGGAGGCGCAAAGAGCTCCAAGTCCCGTAGGGACGATTGACCTCGCAGCTCCTGCGGCCCCCCCGCCCGTTGTAGAATCGGTTCATGGCCGACAAACGCGCTCGTGTTCGGGAACTTGCCGCCGAATTTACTCGCCGGGGCAATCAGCTCGGATGGTTCGAGGCGCTCTACCAGGAAGCGGAGCGCGGGGACAGCGTGGTGCCGTGGGGTGACGGCGCGCCGAATCCGGGACTACTCGAATTCTGGCAAAAACATCCATTTGAGACGGCAGGCAAGCGTGCGCTCGTGATCGGCAGTGGATTGGGAGACGACTCCGAGCAGCTGGCCGCTTGGCGCTTCAAAACAACCGCGTTCGACATTTCGAAGACGGCCATCGCCGCGACGAAGAAACGCTATCCCAATTCAAAGGTCGAGTACGTGGTGGCGGACCTGTTCGATCCGCCCGCGAGCTGGCTGCGCGCATTCGATTTTGTGCTGGAGATTTACACCGTGCAGGCGTTCACCGGAGACTTGCGCGCGAGAGCGATCGCGAAGATCGCGGAGTTCGTGGCGCCCGGCGGACGGCTGCTAGCCATCGCGCGAGGCCGAGGCGAGGGTGAGCCGGAGGTGCAAGGCCCGCCGTGGCCGCTAACGCGCGAGGAAATCGACGGATTCCGCCGCGCGGGGCTCGAGGAAGAACTGTTCGAAGACTACGCCGACCCCGAGCCGCCTTGGGTCCGAAGATTCCGCGGTCTTTACCGACGTGCCTGAAGAGCGGCAATTTAGAAGTTCCTCGATCGTAAGTTCTTGTCGGCTCTCGCCAAGATCATTTACGATGGCCTAACCGATATCACTCGAATTAGGCATCGGTTAACACCTCACCAAGATCGGGAGAGATCGAGCCCCAGTTTGCGTCAATCTGACATGCGTCAACCGCCAATACTCCGCAGCCAAGCTAATGAGGTTTTTAGCATTCTTCAGGAGGCAGGTTTACGTCCAACAGAGTTCGCTTGGGTGCATACCTACCAGAGTGTGAGGCCCCATTCTCGGCTGACTCACGAGCCGAGCGGCTATTACTTCGAGTTCCGATTTGACGGGGATTTTGATCTCCAGTATGTGACGTTCTCACCTGGACTGGGCAAACTGTTCGGTGAAGAAAGGGTCGGTGCCTGGCCCCCTGCTCGCGACGCCCTGAAGATCTGGGCGGAGGTGCTATCACTGGAACTCAACGAAATTGATCTCTGGGCGAGCATTGCAAGCGAGAAAACATTAATGGTGAGCGTTGGAGCCTCGTCGGCCCCGGATAGTCAGTTTGATTCAGCGGAGCAGCAACGTATTCAAAAAGCGCTGAACGAAATCAGGGAGTACCTGATTTCGACACAGAATCTTGCTGTGGATCAACAAGAGGTGATCGCCGCACGCTTAGCCTACCTCGAAGGCGCGAGCAGGCGACTCGGGCGAAAAGATTGGGTTATAGTCACTATAGGAGTCCTAACAAATATCATCGTCACAGCAGGTTTTGGTCCAACCCAGGCGCACGAACTGATTCAGTTTGCTGGTAAGGTGCTTGGATGGGTGGTTGAGCACAAACTCTTTCTGCCATAATCGCAAGTGACAAGACTGGGGAACTTAGTATGCCGATCTACGAATACGTTTGCGATGATTGCGGCGCGGAGTACGAGCGCATCGTGCTGAATGCGAGCACAAAGGTGACGTGCCCGAAATGCGCGAGCGCGAAGAGCACGATCCAGCTTTCGGTTTTTGCCGCGCACGGGAACGGTGCGAAATCTTCCAGCGGTCCTTCGGGATCGTCTTCTGGTTCGTCGGGCGGCGGATGCTGCGGCGGCGCGTGCGGCTGCCACTGAGATTCCACCTCACGAAGATGCGCATGGGGCCTCAGGGGCTAAAGCCCCGCTATTCCGGGCATCTAGATGTCGGAGCTGAAGCTCCGACCCCCTAAAGCGCACTTGCGAGACTGCCCGGCAGTACCGCGAACGAATCGCTACCCCGATCTCTTCCACCTCTGCTAGGATTCGCCCGGAGATTCACTGCTGCACGCACGGATCGGGGGGATTCGAGTGATGCGAGGGAAGTTTTCCGCCGGTGCTGTCATTCCGATCGTTTGCGCCGCAACCGCGCTTGTCGTCCCGTTCGTTCCCCGTTCCAGGGTTCTCGCCGCAGACCCCGCGCAATTGCACGCGATGCCGCCGGCCTGCGACCGCGCCTGCCTTTATAGTTTTGTCGATCAGTACCTGGCGGCGCTGGTGGCGAAAGACCCCGCGCGGCTGCCCTGGGACGCGCGCGTGAAACTGACGGAGAACAATGTCGAGCTGCCGGTGGGCTGGGGCCTGTGGCAGACGGTCAGCGGCCTTGGCGCGGAGGATTTCCGCGCAGCCGACCCGGAAACCGGCCAGGTGGCCTACTACGGAGTGGTCGAGGAGCGCGGCGCCAAATCGTTTTTCGTGCTGCGGCTGAAGATCGAAGACGGAAAGATCGCCGAATCCGAGACGATCGTCGACCGCAAAGGCTACGGTCCCGGCCCGTTTGGCAATCCTGAAACGCAGCCGCCCGTGCCGGTGTTGCTTGCGGACGTGCCCACCGGGCAGCGCACTTTGCGCGCGCGCATGATCGCGCTCGCCGACGGCTACTTCAACACGCTCCAGCTGAACGACGGGCAGCTCTTCACGCAGTTCACCCCGGACTGCAGCCGGCGCGAAAACGGCGTGTGGACGGCGAACGACCCGCATCCCGGTTCGAATCCCGATCCGAACCTGAACCTTTCCGCGTACGGAAGAATTTCCTGCGAGGCGGGGTTCAAGCTCGGCAATTACCGCTGGGACGACGAGCTGCGCGCACGACGCTTCCCGCTGGTGGACGAAGAGAAAGGCCTGATCCTTGCCGGCGGCTTCATCGATCACGCGGGCAAGCTCGAGAAGTACACCACCACGGACGGCGTGGTGCACGACTCGCCGCTGAAATCGCCGCACTCGTTCTGTTTCCTCGAGACGTTCAAGATCGTGGACGGCAGGATTCGCCACGCCGAGGCGGTGTTCATCACCGTGCCGTACCACATGCCGTCGCCGTGGGTGAAGTATCAGCAGTAAGAGTTTTGTTGACGGATGGAAATGAAAGTGGCTCAACTCCAAGAAACCGAACCAACGATTCGTTTCAGCGCCAAGTTGTTTCAGCCTAAGGCAAGCGAAAGAACCGAATCGTGGGCCCTGACTCTGCCCAAGAACGCGAGCGCGAAGCTTCCGTCACGAAGCATGACGATGATAGAGGGAACGATCAATGGGTTTCCTTTTCGAGCTGCTCTCGAACCGAACGGTAAAGGAAGTCACCGGCTCAGGGTTAACAAAACCATGCGCGATGGCGCAGGGGCAGATGAGGTGGACGCGGTAACGCTGGAGATTGCGAGGGCCGGAGAAGAGCCAGAGGTCAGAGTGCCAACGGATCTACGCAAAGCCCTTGCAGCCGCCCCGCTGGCGCGAGAAGGGTGGGAAGACATCACACCCATGGCGCGCCGGGACTGGATTTTCTCGATAACCTCGGCTAAGCAACCGGAAACGCGCAGGCGCCGGATCGAGAAAGCGTGCGACATGCTTGCTTCTGGAAAGCGACGATTGTGTTGCTTCCCCGGCATCAAGTGGCTAATGGAAAAGAACGCAAAATCATGCGGCATGTGGCTTCCATTGCCGAACTCGCAAAATCGCTTTTCGTCGAGATCGGCAAGAAAGAAGACCGCATAAAGCAACAGAAGACGGAGAAGAGCCATGGTCGATTTCTCGAATATGCCGACGATGAAGGGATTTTTCGCGCCGACGCGGTTCGAGGCGGACGTGTACGACTGCGAGGTGATCGGCAAAGTGCCCGCGGACCTGAACGGCGCGTTCGTGCGCCTGGGCGGCGACTGGCTCTACCCGCCGAAGTTCGAGGACGATTCGCCGTTCAGCATGGACGGCTATATCAACATGTTCCGCTTCAAGAACGGCGTGGTGGACTACAAGGGCCGCTGGGTAAAGACGCCGCGATTCAAAGCCGACCGCGCCGCCCACAAGCAGCTGTTTGGCAAGTACCGGAATCCGTTCACCGACGATCCCAGCGTCGCAGGCCTGGACCGCAGCGTGCAGAACACCACGCCGCTCGCGTTTGCCGGGAAACTTTTCACTCTCAAGGAAGACAGCCTGCCTTACGAAATCGACTGCAACACGCTCGAGACCATCGGCCCGTACGACTTTCACGGCAAATACAAGAGCCTCACGTTCACCGCGCACCCGAAGGTCGATCCGGTAACGGGCGAAATGATCTGCTACGGCTACGAAGCGGAGGGCTTGGAAACGAAAGACGTGTTCCTCTACACGATCAACAGGAAAGGCGAGGTCACGCGCGAACTGCGCTTCAAAGCGCCGTACGTCGCGATGGTGCACGACATCAGCATCACCCAAAAGTACGTGATCATCCCGATTTTCGGCTTCGTCTCGAGCATGGAGCGGCTGAAGGAAGGCAATGTCCACTGGGGCTGGGACGATACGAAACCCGCCATGGTCGCAATCGTCCCGCGCGACGGCGAAGCGAAGGACATCCGCTGGTTCAAGGGGCCTTCGCGAGCCACGGTCCACACGCTCAACGCGCGCGACGAAGGCAATAAAGTGATTTTCGAAGCGCCGATCTACGATTCGAATCCGTTTCCGTTTTTCCCGCCGATCGACGGCTCGGCGTGGGACCCTGCCAAAGCGCGCGCCTACATTCGCCGCCAGACCTTTAACATGGACTCGAAAGACGACGGATTCACCGAGGAAAAACTCTTTGAGATGAACGTCAGCGATCTGGGCCGCGTGGACGATCGCTACCTCACTCAGCCGTACCGCTACGCGTTCACCGCTTACGCCGACAAACAGCGCCCATTCGAGGAATGGAAGGCGGGCAATCTCGGCGGGCGCGTGAACAATTGCTATGGCCGGTTCGATCTCGCGACCGGCAAGATGAATTCCTACTTTGCCGGACCGACGCACAGCGTGCAGGAAGTCTGCTTCGTCCCGCGCAAGAACGGTGCCGAGGGCGAAGGCTACATCATGGGCGTGGCGTCGAACTACGCGGAGATGCGGTCGGAATTGGTCATCGCGGACGCGCAGCGGCTTGAGGAAGGCGACGTGGCGCGCGTGATTCTGCCGTTCCGCGCCACGGCGCAGGTGCACGGCAGGTGGGTCGACGAGAGCGAGCTGCCGTTCGCGTGAGGAGCGTCCGATGCTGACGCGGCGCGATTTCATCGCGGAGTTGGCGGTCGCGGGCGCGGCGATGGCCACGGCGGCCGTGCCGATGCCGGCCAAGATTTTCACCGCCGCGCCGGTGCCCGCACGAGCCGCGGTCGTGTCGATTCACATGGACCAACCGTATGTGGACACAACCGGCCGCGCGTTGCCCTACGTGCCGCCCAACGGCCTACGCGCCGGCGCATCCGTGGCGCACTTGAGCGAAGCGGAATTTCGGCGGCGGTTTGTGTACGTCTAGCCCATCGTGAAGCGAATCCTGAAAATTCTGGCGTGGATGGCCATTGCGCTGGCTGGCGCGGGCGCGCTGGCGGCGATTGCCTTCGAGCGCCGCGAGCCGCTCAATGCCGTGTGGTTCGTGGTCGCGGCGCTGTGCACCTACCTGGTCGCTTACCGGTTCTACTCCGCGTTCATTGCCGCGAAGATTTTCGCGCTCGACGACACGCGCGCGACTCCCGCCGAGCGGCTCGAGGACGGCCGCGACTTCGTCCCGACGAACAAATGGGTGCTGCTGGGCCATCACTTTGCGGCGATCGCGGGGCCGGGTCCGCTGGTGGGGCCGACGCTCGCGGCGCAATTCGGCTATTTGCCGGGAACGCTTTGGCTGATCGTTGGCGCGGCGCTCGGCGGCTGCGTGCAGGATTTCACCATTCTGTTCTGCTCGATCCGGCGCGACGGAAAATCGCTGGGGCAAATCGCGCGCGAGGAAGTGTCGAAGCGCGGCGGCACGATCGCGGCGCTGGCCGTGCTCGCGATCATGGTGATATTGCTCGCGGTGATCGCGCTGGTGGTGGTGAAAGCACTGAAGGATTCGCCGTGGGGCGCGTTCACGCTGGCGATGACGATTCCGATCGCGTTGCTGATGGGACTTTATCTGCGATTCGTGCGGCAGGGTCGCGTGCTTGAGGCGTCGTTCGGCGGCGTGGCGCTGATCGGCCTGGCGGTGGTGGCGGGGCAGTGGGTGAACTCGTCGCCGGCGTGGTCGCATGCGTTCACGTTCTCCGGGACGGCGCTCGCTGCGATGATCATCGTGTACGGGTTCGCAGCGTCCACGCTGCCAGTGTGGTTGCTGCTCGCTCCCCGCGACTACCTCAGCGCGTTCATCAAAGTGGCGGCGATCTTCGCGCTGGCGGTCGGCGTCCTGGCGGTGCGGCCCACGTTGCAAATGCCGGCGCTGACGCGGTTCACCGACGGCAGCGGGCCGGTGTTCGCCGGGAAAGTTTTCCCGTTCTGCTTCATTACCATTGCGTGCGGCGCGGTCAGCGGATTTCACGCGCTGATCGCTTCGGGCACCACTCCGAAGATGATCCTGCGCGAGGGCCACGCGCGGATCGTGGGCTACGGCTCGATGCTGATGGAGTCCTTCGTCGGCGTGATGGCGATCATCGCGGCGTGCGCGCTCCAGCCCGGCGTCTATTTCGCGATCAATAGCCCGGCGGGAATCGTCGGCAAGACGGCGGACGCGGCGGCGAAAACAATCAGCTCGTGGGGCTACGCGCTTGATCCGCAGACGATCGCGGCGCTCGCGCAGCGCGTGGGGGAACGCACCCTGCTCGACCGCACCGGCGGCGCGCCATCTCTCGCTGTCGGCATGGCGCAGATTTTCAGCGGGACGATCGGCGGCGAGCACCTGCTGAGCATCTGGTATCACTTCGCCATCATGTTCGAGGCGCTCTTTATCCTCACGACGCTCGACGCCGGCACGCGCGTGGGGCGCTTCATGGTGCAGGATCTCGCCGGGCACGTCTGGAAGCCGCTGGGGCGGTCGCGTTCGATTTTCGGAACGATCTTGGCGAGCGCGGCGATGGTCGGCGCGTGGGGATATTTTCTGTGGCAGGGAGTGCTGGACCCGCTCGGGGGGATCAATTCGCTGTGGCCGCTTTTCGGCATCGCGAACCAGTTGCTGGCGGCGGTGGCGCTGGTGGTGGCGACGACGATCCTGCTGAAAATGGGCCGCGCGAAATGGATCTGGGTGACGCTGGTGCCGATGGCGTGGCTGGTGATCGTAACCATGACGGCGAGCTACGAGAAAATCTTCAGCCCCGATCCGGCGCTCGGATTTCTGGCGCAGGCGCGATCGCTCGCGGCGCAGATTTCCGCGGGCGCGATCCCCGCCGCGCGGCTCGCTGATACGCACCGGCTGATTTTCAATAGCCGGCTCGACGCGGCGGTCACGGCGTTGCTCGCCGTGATGGTGCTCGTTCTTTTATTCGAAGCGATCGCGGAATGGATCGGCGTGCTGCGCGGAACCCGGTCCGCGGCGTTGCACGAAGCGAATTATGTGTCCACGCAGTGGGCCGAAGGGGACTAGAATGGTTAACCTCAACCCCTGCCCATACTGCCGCGCAACTGCCGGACGCGAGACCGCATCCGAAGCGGCAAGGAGAACCGCGATGTTCATTCGAAACGGGATCAAAATCCTTTGCGTGCTGTGCGTTTGCGCCGTCGGCGCAATGGCCCAGGACGCGCCAGGGCCAGCGGTGCCGGCGGCGCCCGCCGCTTCGGCTCCCGCCAACTCTTCCGAGCCTGCGCTTGAGCGCCGCCCCGCGGAGGCCGCGCCGCAGAGCCAGTTTGTGTCTCTGGATGTGCCGAAAGGCACGGCGCTCGTCGTGGCGGTCGACCGGGACGTTCGCGTGGCGCACGCCGGCCAGCCGGTCCACGGCCGCCTGGTCGAGCCGGTCTACGCGTTTGACAAGATCGTCATTCCCGCCGGCGCGACGGTAACCGGCCGCGTCACGCAAATAAATGGGCCCTCGAAGATGGCGCGTACCGCGGCTGCTTTGGACGCGGATTTCAGTCCCGAGCGGCAGGTGCAAGTCGAATTCGATCACATCGTTCTCTCCACCGACAAAGATATTCCCATGCGGACGGTGGTCACTCCTGGCTCGGGCCACCCGATCGAATTCGTTTCCGCAGCTGACGGGAAGGGCGCGCGCGACGGCGTCGCCGAGAAAGTGAAGGAAGCCAAGCAACAGGCCAAGCAGCAGTGGAACGATGCGATGAAGCAGGTGCACGAACCGGGGAAAATGCGCCGCGCGGAACGCTATGTCGAAGGGCAGCTGCCCGTCCATCCGCAGTACATCGAAGCAGGCACGGTCTATTTTGCCGAGCTCGATCACCCGCTCGAATTCGGCGCCGAGCCGCTCACCCCGGGCGTCGCCTCGTCGCTTGGGGCGCAGCCGCCGAATGGCAGCGTGATCCAGGCGCGCCTCGCGACGCCGCTCAATTCCGCGACCTCGCGGCCGGGTGATTCGGTCGAAGCGGTGATCACCAAGCCGCTCTTCGACGGCGACCGGCTGATTCTGCCGCAGGGCAGCCGGATCGTAGGCACGGTGGTGCAGGCGCAACCGGCGCATCATCCGGCGCGCAACGGCCAATTGCGCCTCGTGTTCCGCGAGTTGCGGCTGCCCGACGGGCTCGAAGAAAAAGTCGCCGCAAGCCTTGAAGGAGTCGAATCCGCGAAGCGCGACAACGTGAAGCTCGATTCCGAGGGCGGCGCTCGAGCGACGGCTCCCCCGACGCGCTATCTGACCACGGCGGCGGCCGTGGGCTTGGGCGCCACGTCGTTTCTCGGCGATAGCTTCGGAGAGACGGGACCCCGCGCCGCGGGCGGCGCCGGCGGATACAAACTGATCGGCATCGCTCTGGGGCTCACAATTCATTCGCAGCCGTTTGGAATGGCGATGGGGGCGTTCGGCGCGACCCGGTCGATCTACGGCAATTTCATCGCGCGAGGGCACGACGTGGAGTTCCCCAAGAACACGGCCATGACCATCGCTTTGTGGCAGCGGGAAGGCGGTACGACGCCGAAGTCGTCAGTCCCGCCAGGGACCTCGCAGGAATGAATGCGGCTATAGCGATGAAGGGCCGGGCGGGCGCGGCGGGCCTGCTGCACCGGGCATGGGCGTGGCTGCGGCAAGTGAGCGGCGATGCGGCCTACGAAAATTATCTGCGGCACGCGACCCGCAGGGGACACCCGGGTATGGAATCCCTGACACGAGGCCAGTTCTATCTGGATTCATTGCGCCGGCGCTATTCGACTGTTTCGCGCTGCTGCTGAATCCAATCCTGCCTTGGACGATCTTGCGTTCACCCGGCAGGACTTGCGGAATTTTCGCTACTTTTGTAAAATGTTCTGGTTATCCTCGCAGTACGCCCACACGAGCTTTTCCGCTCATCTCGTTGGCGAAAACTGCCGCAGGGCCGATATAATTGACGTTTGCCAATTGGGCTGGGAGGCAGCATGTACGCCGTAATTCGCAGTGGGGGGAAGCAGTACCGCGTTTCGCCGGGAGAGACGATCGAGGTCGAGCGCCTCGACGCAAAGGTCGGCGGCAAGGTCACGTTTGAGGATGTCGTGTTTATCCGCACCGACGACAAAAAGATTCTGGGCGCCGGGGAAGCCGGGAAGGCCAAAGTGATCGGCAAGGTTCTGAAGCATACTCAGGGACCGAAACTCAAAGTGCTGAAGTACAAGACCGGCGGGCAGTACAAGATTCAGACCGGCCACCGGCAGGGACTCACCTCGGTCGAAGTCGACATTCAGCTTTCTTAAGGCAGGTTTCGCGGTACAAATTTCACGGGGCAGCCGCGCATCGCGCGGGCTTGTTCGAGGTTCTCATGGCACATAAAAAGGGCGGCGGTTCATCTACAAACGGACGTGATTCGCAGGGCCAGCGGCTCGGCATCAAGCGTTTCGGCGGGCAAGCCGTCACCGGCGGCAGCATCCTGATTCGCCAGCGCGGCACGCACTACAAACCCGGCAAGAACGTCGCTCGCGCGAAGGACGATTCGCTTTTTGCGCTGATTGACGGCGTCGTGCTGTTCGAGGACAAGGGCGGCAAAGGCCGCTTCATCAGCGTCCTTACCGCGGCAGACTCCGCGGCGCGCGCGGCGAAGGCCTCCCCCGCGCTGGCTGCCGACTAACGCTTCTCGTAAATGGTTCTTAGGGGATCGGAGCTTCAGTTTATCCTGAGGTACGAAGGGCTCCGACATAAAGGGCTTGCACTCAATGCGCTTCAGCGCCTGAGGACACTCTTCACTGCCTTTTTCCGCAGCCTGTTTAGCCCCTGAGGTTTTCCTCTACTCCTGCATCGCAGCGTATGCCGGATTCGTGTACCCTCTCGGGATAGGTGTCCTGTGTTTGTCGACGAAGCCAAAATTTCGGTAAAGGGCGGCGACGGCGGAAACGGCTGTGTGGCCTTCCGCAGGGAGAAGTACGTCCCGCGAGGCGGTCCTTCGGGCGGCGACGGCGGCCATGGCGGCGACATCTACATCGAAGCCAATCCCAACGACAACACGCTGCTGCGCTACCGCTACAACCGCGAATTTCGCGCCGAGCGCGGGCGCCACGGCGAAGGCTCCGATTGCCACGGCCGGTCCGGCGAGGACACCATTCTGAAGGTTCCCGTCGGCACCGTGGTCTTCGACGCGGATTCCGGAGAGCAGCTGTTCGATCTGGCGACGCCGGGACAGCGCGTCTTGGCCGCGCGTGGCGGCAGGGGCGGTCGCGGCAACGGCCATCCCTCATTCGTGAAGCCCTGGCACCAGGCGCCACGCGAGCATGATGACGGCAGGCCCGGCCAAGAACGCCACCTGCGGCTCGAATTGAAATTGCTGGCCGATGTCGGCCTGGTCGGTTTTCCAAACGCCGGCAAATCCACATTCATCTCGCGCATCTCCGCGGCGCGGCCCAAAATTGCTCCGTACCCTTTTACGACGCTCCAGCCGCATCTGGGCGTCGTCAACGCCGATCCCGACGCCCCTCCGGGGCAGGGACGGACCTTCGTCGTCGCCGATCTGCCGGGACTCATCGAAGGCGCTCACGAAGGCGTCGGCCTGGGCATTCGTTTCCTCAAACACGTGGAACGCACCCGGCTCATCGCGCATCTAGTGGATACCAGCGATGCGAGCGACCGCGATCCCGTGAGCGATTTCGAAATTATCGAACGCGAGCTCGCTGCGTTCAGTCCCGAGCTGGCCGAGAAGCCCATGATTGTCGTTGCGACGAAACTCGACGCCACCACCGATCGCGCCCGCCTCGAAAAGCTCCACGAGTTCGCCGCCAAGCGCGGCCTCGAATTTCACGCGATTTCGTCGGCGAGCGGCGAGGGAGTGGTGCAGCTTGTGCGCGCGATCGCCGACGCGCTCGACCGCATCCCGAAGCCGGAGCCCGCGACGACCGTTTCCGATGTGCCGTATGCGGGAGTGCCGGCCGCCGGCGAGGAATCCCACGCGGCGCCATCCGCTGCCCGGGACCATGTCGACGACCACGCCGCCGCGCCCCACCGGGAGGAGCGTTGACCTCGCACGCCGCGCACAAGCCGTCCGGCGAGGCACATGGGCGTACGGTCGGGCTGTTTGGAGGCACGTTTGATCCGATTCACGCCGGACACATCGCCGTGGCGCAGGCGGCCCAGCGGCGGTTTCACCTCGACGCTGATCTACTTCATTCCCTCGGCGCGCCCGCCGCACAAATCGCAGCGCGAGCTGATGCCGTTCGCGCACCGCTATGCCATGGTGGCGCTGGCCTGCGCCGATCATGCCGGTTTCGTGCCGTCGCTCGCCGAAGCGCCCACGCCGGGTTTTTCGTCGCACATCTTCTATACGATCGACACCGTGCGCCGATTCCACCGCGAGCATCCCAACGACCACATCTATTTCATGGTCGGCGCGGACCAGTTCCTGGAAATTCCCACGTGGAAGAATTACGAGGCGCTGCTCGATGCCTGCGATTTCATCATCGCCAGCCGCCCCGGTTTTCGCCTCGATGCGTTGCGCCTGGTGATTCCGCCGGAAAAATTCGGCCGCTCGCACGCGCCGGAGACGAACAAGATCGTGCTGCGCAAATCGGAAATCCACCTCCTGACCACCGTGGCGAGCCATGTCTCGTCAACGGAGATTCGCCAGCGCCTGGAACGCAAGCTGACCATCCACGGGCTTGTGCCCGCGCGCGTGGAGGAATACATTCTCGGGCAGGCCCTGTACCGGTGACACAGCTCAATCTTCGCCAGGAAATTCTCTGGGCCGTCGAAGCGGCTCAGGACAAGCAGGCCGGCGATATCACGGTCTTGAAGCTCGACGGCGCGTTCGCGGAATATTTCATGCTCTGCTCCGGGCAAAGCACGCCGCAGCTCCAGGCCATCAGCGACGCGGTCGAGGAACGGCTCGAGAAGCAGAACGTGCGGCTGCAGCATCGCGAGGGAAAAGTCGGCGCGGAGTGGGTCCTGCTCGATTACGGCAGCTTCGTGGTGCACATCTTCAGCGATCGCGCGCGGCAATACTACGATCTCGAGCGGCTCTGGCGCGCGGCCGAGCGCGTGGATTTTCCCGCCTCGGACCGGCCGGCGAAGCCGCACGGAGAATCCGAAGGCGGCACAACCGGGGCATGAGCGCGGCGAACATCGCGTGGGTGGCGGCCGATCCGGCCTCGCTGCGCGTCCTCGAAATAGCCGGAAAGCTTGCCGAAACCGCCACAACGCTGCTGATCACCGGCGAAAGCGGCACGGGCAAGGACCAGCTCGCGCGCTGGATTCACGAACGCGGCCCGCGCGCCGACGCTCCCTTCCTGAAAATCGACTGTGCCAGCCTGCCGTCGGAGCTGGTCGAATCCGAACTCTTCGGTCACGAGCGCGGCGCGTTCACCGGCGCGGTAGCACGCAAGCCCGGCCGGCTCGAAATGGCGCAGGGTGGCACCATCGTCCTCGATGAAGTGGCGGCGCTCGCGCCGGGAATGCAGGCCAAGCTTTTGCGCGTGCTCGAGGAGCGCACGTTCGAGCGCCTGGGCGGTACCGAGACGCTGCGCATGGATGCGCGGTTGATGGCGCTGACGAACACGGATTTGACGCGCGCGGTCGCCTCCGGCCGGTTCCGCGAGGATCTTTTCTTCCGCCTCAACGTGCTGGCGATTCCCGTGCCGCCATTGCGCGAGCGGCCAGCCGACATCGCTCCGCTCGCCGCGCATTTTCTGGCGCGGCTTGGCCCTGTCCACGGAAAATCCGGAGCGACTCTCGATCCCGCGGCGCTGCACACCCTTGAAAGCTACGCCTGGCCCGGCAACGTGCGCGAACTGAAGAACGCCATCGAGCACGCCCTCGTGTTCGGCAAGGAACTCCTGCTGATGAGCGCCGATTTTCCGGAGCTCGTGCGGGCCACGGGCAGCTCGCATGGCGCCGCCGGTCCGCTGCGGTCGCTCGAAGACATCGAGCGCGACGCGATCAAGGTGACGCTCGAAGCCACGCATTACAAGATCGGCCGCGCGGCCGACGTTCTGGGCATCAGCCGCAAGACGCTGCTCGAGAAACGCAAGAAATACGAATTGATGTGAGCGGCGCAAACGGGCTGTTAAGCCGCGGAGCGGCGACCGTAATTGGCCCGGCACGGAGCAGAGCGGAGTGCCGGGAACCTGAAGCGGAAAGCGCCCCAAGTCCCGGAGGGACGATTGACCGCGGAAGCCATCGTCGGTGCGCGATTTAGCAGTCAGGGTGAAAGCGTGGGCCTTCAGGCCCACGAAAAGCTCTGGCTATTGAGGCGGGCTTTAGCCCTGGGTCGTGCAGCTCATCCTTGATGAAATGTTCTCTTCATGAAGATTCGCCTGGTTATGCTCGGCAAAACGCGCCGCGAGGAAATCCGCTCGCTGCTGGATGACTACATCGCGCGCATCCGCCGCTACGCCGAAATCGCCGTCACCGAAATTCGCGAGGCCACTCCCGCCGCGCTGCGCAAGCTGAAAATGGAGCCGGGCGCGACGCTCGTGCTCCTCGACGCCGCCGGCAATCAATATACGTCGCAGGAATTTGCCCGCTGGCTGGGCGGCATGCGCGATCACGCCTCGCGCGAAGTCGTGTTCCTTTGCGGTGATGCGGAGGGATTTCCCTCCGAGCTTCGCACCCGCGCGACGCAGCGCATTTCGCTTTCCAGCTTCACCATGCCGCACGAATTCGCGCGCGTCGTGCTGGCCGAGCAGATCTATCGCGCCTTCGCGATCCTCGCCGGCCATCCATATCCGAAATGACCCCGAAAATTGTGCAGCCTTCGGACAAACAAAGTGACACACCATGCAAAGTAAATTCGGCCCTAAGTCATTGAAAATAAAGAAAAGCGACCCCCACAAAGTGACACACAAAATTGACCGTCGCAGGGCCTCTCTCGCTTGACCTTTCCCGCCGCCGCCCCCACTATGGGAAACTGTCGTCGCGGGGCGCGAGGGAATGCCGGAAGGCAAGGGACTGCTGATCGTTTACACCGGACCCGGCAAGGGCAAGACCACCTGCGCGCTGGGCACCGCGTTTCGCGCCGTCGGGCAGGGCCTGCGCGTGCTGATGGTGCAGTTTATCAAGGGCTCGTGGCACTATGGCGAACTCGACGCCGCCAAGATGCTCGGCGACGATAAGTTCGAGATTCGGCCGATGGGCCGCGGCTTCGTGAAAGTGGGCGGCGCGGAAACCGATCCCGAAGACCTGCGCATGTGCCAGGAGGCTTGGGAGTTCGGCCGCGAGCGGATTTACAGCGAGAAATACGATCTCGTGGTGCTGGACGAGATCAATTACGTGATCAGCTATAAAATGCTCGATTCGGAAAAGGTAGTCGACGCGCTCGCGAAACGGCCGGAACGCGTCCACGTAATTTGCACCGGGCGCAATGCGCATCCGAAGCTCGTCGAAGCCGCGGACTTGGTCACCGAGATGCGCGAAGTGAAGCACCCGTACACGAAGGGCATCCTCGCGCAGCGGGGAATTGACTACTAGCACGCGCGAGCCGTTGTTTTTGCTCTGAACTCTGGACTCTGAACTCTAAACTTATTCCGCCATGGCTTGGTTCAAACGAGAAAAAGGCGCGATTGAAAATCCCACGCCGGTGGACGAGCGCCGCGTCAAAACCGAAGGCCTGTGGACCAAGTGCAATTCCTGCCGCGCGATCATCTGGAAGAAGGACATCGAGACGAACTGGGAAGTTTGCCCCAAGTGCGATCACCATTTCCGGCTCGGCGCGCGGCGGCGGATCGACCTGCTGCTCGATGAAGAGCCCTGGACCGAGTTTGATGTCGATCTAAGATCGACCGATCCGCTGCATTTCACCGATCTGAAGCCCTACGCGCAGCGCCTTGAGGAAGCCGAGCAGAAACTCGGCATGAAGGACGCCATCATCACCGCCGAAGGGAAGCTCGGCGGGCGCCAGGTTACCTGCTGCTCCATGGAATTTGGTTTCATCGGCGGCTCGATGGGCGCCGTGGTCGGTGAGAAAGTAGCGCGGGCGATCGAACGCTCTCTGGCGCAGCGCCACCCGTTGATCATCATTTCGTGCTCCGCGGGCGCGCGCATGATGGAAGGCGCGGTCAGCCTGATGCAGCTCGCGAAGGTTTCCTCCGCTCTGGCGAGGCTCGACGAAGCGCGCGTTCCGTTTATCTCCGTGCTCACGGACCCAACCACCGGCGGCGTCACCGCCAGCTACGCCATGCTGGGCGACCTGAACATCGCCGAGCCCGGCGCGATGATTGGCTTTGCCGGCCCGCGCGTAATCGAGCAGACCATCCGCCAGAAGCTGCCCGAGGGTTTCCAGCGCGCTGAGTTTCTCCTCGAACACGGCTTTCTCGACGCCATCGTGTCTCGCAAGGAATTGAAGCCGTACATCGCGCAGGCCTTCGGCTTTTTCCTCGATTCATGAATTACGCTGAATCCGTCCACGCGCTGATGGCGCTGGGGCGCGAGCTGGCGTCGCCCCAGCAGGCCCGCGTGCAGAAGTTCGGCCTTTCCAATATCGCCCTGCTCGCCGAAGCGCTCGGCAATCCGCACCGGCAAATTCCGTGCGTGCATATCGCGGGCACCAATGGCAAGGGCTCGACCGCCGCGATGCTTGAATCGATTCTTCGCGCCGCGGGCCTGCGCGTCGGGCTCTACACCTCGCCGCACCTCGAGCGCATCAACGAGCGCATCCGCATCGATGGCGAAGATATTTCGGACGAGAAATTCGCGGCCGCCTGGACCCGCGTGCACGGAGTAATCGAATCGCTGCTCGCAAGCGGCCGGCTCGGCGCTCATCCGACATATTTCGAGTGCGTCACGGCGCTCGCCTTCGTGGCGTTTGCGGAAAGCGGCGTCAATTTCGCCGTATACGAAGTGGGCCTCGGCGGGCGGCTCGATTCGACCAACATCGTCGCGCCCGAAGTCGCGGTGATCACGTCGATCGACTTCGATCATGAAAATTTCCTCGGCCACTCGATCGCGGAAATTGCCGGCGAAAAGGCCGGAATTATCAAGCCCGGCGTGCCGGTCGTCGGCGCGGCGGACCGGCCGGAAGCGCGAACCGTAATCGCACAGCGAGCGCGCGAATTGAATACGCGGCTCGTGCAAATCGACACGGCGTGGAAATTGGAAGATAGCGGCGCAGCGGGCGGTTGCTATCGCGCCGTTGCGACAAGCACCGAATTGAGCGCGAAGCTCGCGCTTGAGCCGCCGCTCGCAGGCCGCTTCCAGATCCGCAACTCGCTTGCCGCAGCCACTGCCGCGCTGCTGCTCGTCGAGCGCGGATTCCCGGTCACGATCGACGCGATTGAGCGCGGCATTCGCACCGCGCGCTGGCCCGGCCGCCTCGAACGCCTCAGCGAGCGCCCGGCCGTGTATCTCGACGGCACGCACAATCCCGCCGGCGCGAAGGAGCTGCTGAACTTCTGGAAGGAAAATTTCGCCGGCCGCCGCATTTTTCTGATTTACGGCGCGATGCGCGATAAAGCCGTCGACGAAATCGCCGGATTGCTTTTTCCCGCCGCCGACTCCGTGATCCTCACCGAGCCGTTGCAGCCTCGCGCGATTTCCGCGCCGCTGCTTTCCGAAATGACCGCGCACCTGGCGCGGGAATCCGCGATCGTTCGCGAGCCCGCCGAGGCGCTCGAACGCGCCATCGCCATGGCCTCGCCCGACGACGCGGTTTTCGCGACAGGTTCGCTCTATCTCGTCGGCGACCTGCGCGCGTACTGGCACCGGCGCGGCAGCCGGTAGACTTCGCCGCCCGTGCATACGTCCCCAGATCGCTCGAAATAGAGGCCTTACATCTCTCCTGCAAAACGTATCGAACATCTCCGGAAATTTGGAGAGCAACGGCTGAAACTCTTTTCCTCTGCAGCTGGCCAAATTGGCAGTTGCTCAGTTGATTGCGACTTCCTAGGATCGCTCCTGCGTCGTGCGAAATGACTGGCCGTGTGGAGTTTGAATTCGCGGGAACATTATCGGGTTCTTGTACGTTTATTTACGTACGCAGGGAAGCGAAATCGCGGCGCGCGCGTCTAACAGTTTGCGGAAAAAGGGCGCTTTTTAGGGGGTCGGAGCTTCAGCTCCGACATAAAAGGCTTGCACTCAATGCGCTTCAGCGCCTGAGGACACTCTTCACTGCCTTTTCCCGCAGCCTGCTAAGCTTCACATCGGGGTGGTGGCTCGTATGACACGCGACGAACGCCGGAAAATGTTGGAATCATTCGGGCGCGCTCCCGCTCTGCTCTCCGCCACGCTGCGCCAGCTTCCGAAAAAGATGTGGCTCTATAAGCCTGCGCCCGAGCGCTGGAGCATTCACGAAATTATTTTGCATCTCGCGGATAGCGAAGCGAGCTCCTACGTCCGCTGTCGCCACTTGATTGCAGAGCCCGGCGTCGAAGTAGCGGAGTTCGACCCCGCGCGTTGGGCCGGCAATTTGGGCTATTTTCATCAGAGCACGCGCGAGGCACTCGAAATCATTCGCCGCCTGCGCAAGATGACGTATCAGCTTCTCGTCGCCGTTCCCGATCCGGTCTGGGCGCACACGGCCGAATACCCGAAAGAGGGAGCCATCAGCCTGGAGTCCTGGATCGAGCGCCAGGAGCGCCACATCCCGCACCACATGGAGCAGATGCGCATGAACTACGCCGCCTGGATCGGCACGCATCCTCCCCGGAAACCGGCCACGCGGCCGAACGGCTCCGGTACGCCTCACCATCCCGTATCGCTTTCCCCCGAATACTGCTAGGCATTTCGCTGCGCTCATTTGTGCCGCTTTGTAGGGGCACAGCATGCTGTGCCCGGCAAAGATGCTCGTCTGTGCTGAACCCGTCCATCCCGCATCTAGCGAGACGCGCCCCGGTTGCCGACGCCGGGACGCAATGATAGGATTAGTTCTTGATGAGCATCCCTCCCAGCCGCGGCCCGCGGATAGGTGTCCCGTATCGCACTAAAAAAGAAGAGGTTACGGGAAAATTTGGCAAGCTTGAGAAGTACCTGACCGCCGTTCGCCAAGCCGGAGCCGAAGCCGTTCCAATCTCGCTTCAACTGGATGAGAGCGAACTCAGACAGCTTGCCGAAACCCTGGATGGCGTGGTGCTCTCTGGAAGCCCCGCGGATGTCGATCCCGTGCACTTTAGGGCCGTCAGGCACACCGAATGCGCCGATCCGGACCTAGACCGCGAGCGCACCGATTTCGCGCTCCTGGAGCATGCTTTCGTCGAGCAGAAGCCCGTTCTCGCGATCTGCTACGGCATTCAGAGCCTCAACGTCCATCTGGGCGGCACGCTCATTCAGGACATTCCCAGCGCGCTCGGCAACGAGATCGAGCACGAATGGTATCGCGAGGAGGGTGCTCCTGAGCCGTTCCACCCCGCCCGCATCGAATCCGGGACCCATCTGGCCCAGTTCGCCGGCGCAGCGGAGGCGGTCGTGAACAGCTCGCACCACCAATCGGTCAAGGAATTGGGACACGGCCTCCGAATCGCCGCCCGCACGGCCGACGGCGTGATTGAAGCCGTCGAGTGGATCGGCGACTCCCACTGGGTAATCGGAGTACAGTGGCATCCCGAGCGCATGGCGGCCACGGATGCCTTCGCGCAATCACTGTTTCGCGGCCTGGTTTCCGCCGCCACCGCGCGCAAGCCGCTCGCGCGAACGTAACCGCTCCGGCTTCGGCAGCCGAGCGCTTGCGGAGGATTTCTCAGCTCTCGCAGTTTGCGGGAAAAGGGCGCTTTTTAGGGGGTCGGAGCTTCAGCTCCGACATAAAGGGCTTGCACTCAATGCGCTTCAGCGCCTGAGGACACTCTTCACTGCCTTTTCCCGCAGCCTGCTAGGCGCTGCACTCGCATCTCTTCGTGCTCTTCTCGGGGGACACATGATCTCGCTGGCGGGCAAGGCGGCACTGGTCACGGGCGGATCGCGCGGCATCGGCGCCGCGACGGTCAAGATGTTCGCGCAGGCCGGCGCGGACGTCGTCTTCAGCTACCATCGCAATCGCGAGGCCGCCGCGCAGGTCGAGCAGGAAGCGCGAAAGCACGGCACGCGCATCGAATCATGCAAGGCCGATCTCGGCAAAATGGTCGACGCCAGGAAGCTGGTCGATTTCGCGCACGAGCGTCTGGGCCGACTGGACATCCTCGTCGCCAATGCGGGCATCTGGAACGAGAAGGAAGCGCCGATCGAACAATTGAGCGAGCGCGAATGGGACGAAATGATTCGCGTGAATCTGAAGAGCGTGTATGCAACCGTGCATCACGCGCGTGCCGCACATGATCGCGCAGGGCGGCGGCCGCATCGTGGCGCTCAGCTCCATAGCCGGCCAGCGCGGTACGGCTTTGCACTACGCACTATTCAGCCACGAAAGGCGCCATCGTCAGCTTCGCGAAGGCGCTGGCCCTTGAGCTCGCGCACCATAACATCCTGGTGAATTGCGTGGCGCCCGGCTTCGTCGATACGGACATCTGGAAATCGTCAGCGGCGCAGAACAAGCGCGAACGTCAAGAAATGGCTCGCGCCGATATCCATTGCAGCGCGTGGCGACGCCGGAAGAAGTCGCCGGCCCGATCCTTTTTGCCGTGTCGGATCTGGCGACCTACGTTACCGGCGAAGTGATCAACGTAAACGGAGGTGCCTTCCAGTGCGGTTGAGTCCAAGCAGGATTTTCGCGGTGATGATTCTGGCGGGCACGTCGCTCGCCTGCGGAACGAATGTCGCCTCAGCGCAGGACGATCAGTTCCTGATGCCCGAGCAGAGCGAAGCCAAGGCCAGCGAGCTTGTCCAACAGGCGGTCGAAGCGCTCGGCGGCAGCGCCTATTTGAACGTGAAGGACGTTACCTGCATCGGCCGCCTCAGCAGCTTCGATCATTCCGGCGATGTCACCGGGTTCGGCAAGTTCATCGATTACACGCAGCCTCCGGACAAGGAGCGCCAGGAAAATCTTCCCAAGCGCAATATCATTTCGGTTTTCAACGGCGACAAGGGATGGGACCTCGATCGCGGCGGCGTGAGCGAAGCTCCCCAGTCCGACCTGGCCGACTACAAGGAGGACGTGCAGAAAGATCTCGACAATATTCTTCGCCACCGCGTTCACGAGCAGGGAATCACCCTGCGCTATGGCGGCCCGGACATTGTGGACCTGAAGCAGGCGCAGTGGATCGAGCTGGTCGATAGCGACGACCGCACCATCCGCATCGCTTTCGCCGACAACACGCACCTGCCGATTCGCAAGACCGTCGAGACCCGCAATCCGCGCACGCGCTTCAAGACCACCGAAATCGAATACTACTCGAATTACCACCCGATGGACGGCGTCCAAACTCCCTTTCAAATCGCGCGCGAGCGCAACGGCATCAAGGTCTACCAGGTCTTCTTCGACTCCTGCCACTACAACACCAGCGTCTCCGACGCGCTTTTCACGAAGGAATCGCTCGACCAGCGCTGGGCCCAAATCCCCAACAAGGAAAAAGTCCGCGACAAGAAAGAAACCGAACGCCTGAAGGAAAGACAGAAAGACGACGAAGATTCCGATCCCAGCGCCAGCAAGCACTAGTGATTTCTTGCGCCTCCCGCACCGAATTTCTTCATTCCGCTCCGGGCGGGGTATAATCGCCGGATGCGACCATCGCAGAAGACGCCACCGATGCACGGCACCACGGTTTTGTGCGTCCGCAAGGACAACAAAGTCGTGCTCGCCGCCGATGGCCAGGTCACTCTCGGCGAAGCCGTGATCAAGCACAGCGCGAAAAAGACGCGCCGCTTGTACAACGACAAGATCATCGCTGGATTTGCCGGCAGCACCGCGGACGCGCTTTCGCTCTTCTGCTCGCTTCGAGAACAAGCTCCAGGAATTTCACGGCAATCTCGCGCGCAGCGCGGTCGAGCTGGCCAAGGAATGGCGCACCGACCGCTCGCTCCGCCACCTGGACGCGCTTCTGATCGTCGCCGACGCGAAGGGCACGTTTCTGCTTTCCGGCAATGGCGACGTGATCGAGCCGGACGACGGCATTTGCGCCATCGGCTCGGGCGGTTCCTACGCCATCGCTGCCGCGCGCGCCCTTGCCAAACACACGAAGCTGAGCGCCAAGGACATCGCGCAGGAAGCCATGCGCATCGCCAGTGAAATCTGCATATTCACCAACGCGAATTTCAGCATCGAAGAACTATGACGGGGAAGTCGGAGAAAGATATGGTGATCTATCTAGCCGGAGACCAGCAGGCAGCGGAGCCCGAGCCGCTTCCCTCGTTCGACGAACTGACCCCGCGCGAAATCGTCGTCGAGCTGGATAAGTACATCGTCGGGCAGAACGCCGCGAAGAAGGCCACCGCCATCGCCTTGCGCAATCGCGTCCGCCGCCAGAAGCTCCAGCCCGAGCTGGCCGAGGAAATCCTGCCGAAAAATATCCTCATGATCGGGCCCACGGGCGTCGGCAAGACGGAAATCGCGCGCCGCCTCGCGCGCCTGGCAGGCTGCCCGTTCGTGAAAGTGGAGGCCTCGAAATACACCGAAGTCGGTTACGTCGGCCGCGACGTGGAATCGATGGTCCGCGACCTGGTCGAAACTTCCATCGACATGGTCCGCGAGGAAAAGCTCGACGAAGTCGCCGAGCGCGCCGAACAATCAGCCGAAGAGCGCCTGCTCGATCTTCTGTTGCCTTCGTCGCCGATGCCCGCCGACGCCGCCCCTGCCAGCGAAGCGCAGCGCCGCGAGCAGGTCCAGCGCACCCGCGACAAGCTCCGCGTGCAGCTCCGCGAAGGGAAACTCGACCAGCGCCTCGTCGAAGTCGAGGTCCGCGAGCGCTCCATGCCCTCGTTCGAAATCATCACCAATCAGGGCGTCGAGGAAATGGACATCAACGTCAAGGACATGCTCTCCGGCATGTTCGGCCAGCAGAAAAAGAAGCGCAAGATGACCGTCTCCGAAGCCTTCGATTACCTGATTCAGGAAGAAGAGAATCGCCTCATCGACATGGACCAGGTCACCCGCGTCGCCGTCGACCGCGTCGAGCAGATGGGCATTCTCTTCATCGACGAAATCGACAAGATCGCCGGCCGCGAGAGCGGCCACGGGCCGGACGTCTCGCGCGAAGGAGTGCAGCGCGACATTCTGCCGATCGTCGAGGGCACCACGGTCAACACACGCTACGGCATGGTCCGTACGGACCACATTCTCTTCATCGCCGCGGGCGCGTTCCACACGTCGAAGCCTTCCGACCTAATCCCCGAGCTGCAAGGGCGCTTTCCCATCCGCGTCGAGTTGAGTTCGCTTTCCGAAGCCGATTTCATCCGCATCCTCACCGAACCGAAGAACGCGCTCATCAAGCAGTACATCGCTCTCCTCGATACCGAGGGTTTGAAACTTTCCTTCACTGACGATGCCATCGCGTCCATCGCCAAGTTCGCCGCCCGCGTCAACGAGCACACGGAAAACATCGGCGCGCGCCGCCTCCACACGATCCTCGAAAAAGTCCTCGAGGAAATTTCGTTCGAGGCGCCGGAAATGAAGAAGAAAACGGTCAAGCTGGACGCTGCCTACGTCCAGAAGCAGCTCGCGGATATCGTGAAAGATCAGGATTTGAGCCGCTACATTCTCTAGACAGCGAAAATGGAAAGTCGAAAATGGCAGGGCGCTCCCGGCCCTGGGAGCGCCGATCTCCAGATCGGCGTTTGTGCGCCAGTGCTTGGCGCTATGGCGCGCTCAACATCGCTTTTACTGGCCGCCAGTATTCTCAGCGTCACCTTGGCCGGTTGCGCTGCTCCCGGCGAGCCTTACGAGCGCAAGCCGCACACGCCCATGGCCGTCACCGACCTCGCTGCCGTGCAGGCGGGCAACGACGTCATTTTGACCTTTGCTCTGCCGCAGCAGACGATCGACAAGCGCCCGCTGCCGCAAACGCCGTCGATTGAGATCTACCGCAGTTTTGCCAAGGCGCCGGAACCGGGCCGGAACTTCGTCGTGACTGTCGGTTCTGAACTATTGGTCACCATCCCCGCAGCTATGGTGGACAGCTACGTCGAGCAGGGGCGTTTCCGCTATACCGATTCTTTGACCGCCCAGGAATTCGCGCAGCATCCTGACAGCATGGTCTCCTATGCGGTCCGAACGCGTGTCAGCGAAAAGAAACTTTCGGAGACGTCGAATACCGTTACCCTGCGTATCTATCCAGCAGCGGTGCCGATCGCCGATTTAAAAACCGAAGTCACGCACGCCGCCATCGTGCTCACCTGGACGCCACCCGAAAAGACGCTCGCCGGTTCCGCGCCGTCCATCGCCGTTTATCACATTTACCGCGGCGTGCCCGATCCGTCCGCCCCGGCCGGCGCCGAGCCCAAACTGAAATCGCCGCTTGTGAAAATCGCCGACGCTCAGGCCCCGCCGTTTCAGGACACGCAATTCGAATTCGGCGCCGCCTACGTCTACTCCGTGCGCAGCGTCTCGCAATATCCGAATGTGACACTCGAATCCGGCGACTCGAACCTCGCCGAAATCTCGCCGCGGGATACGTTTCCGCCCGCCGCTCCGCAGGGACTGGTCGTAGTGCTCGTCCCGCGACAGGGCGATACGCCCGCGCATCTGGAGCTTTCCTGGGCCATCAGCCCTGAAACCGACATCGCCGGATACAACGTCTATAGAAGTGAGCAAGAAGGGACGCAAGGGGTGCGCCTCACGGGAGAAGGCGCGCAGAAACTATTGCTTGCGCCAGCGTTTAGCGATATGAATGTGCAGCCCGGCCACCGCTATTTCTACACCATTACTGCCGTCGACCGTGCGGGAAACGAAAGCCCCGCCAGCGCGGCAGTCTCTGGCGGCGTCCCGGCTGAAAGTCAGGCGACGCCATGAGTGACGACCCACAAAACCTTCAACCGAACATCACATCTCCGGCGTTTTCCGGTTCCGCGATTCGCACCGGCCTCTACTGCGGCTCGTTTCTCATCATAGCCATGCTGGGCGCGCTGGTCGCCGCCAACCGGATGCCCGATCTTGAAAAGTATGCGTTCGAGCGCAACGCCTCCTCCTACACGCTGTTCGTGCTGCTCATGCTCATCCCCGTCGTGCGGTTTCTCACGCGTCCGATTCAAATGTTTGCCTCCGCGATCATCGCCTGGGTGATGTTCTCGGCCGCGTACGACCTGTCAGGTTTCTACTTCCACGATCTGTTTCAGGTGCTGCGCACGCCTTTGCAGGCGCTGGTCGAGGGCGCCGTGGTCTACGGATTTTTTGCCGTTGGATCGTGGGTCTGCGGTATGCTTCTTCACGCACGAAATCACCCGGTGGCCCCAGGACGCGGCGCCGCCGCCCGCGAGGCTGCGCGACACAACCGATGAAACTCTGCCGAATCGTACCTCTTGAATTTGCCAACGCGCACCCAGGCCAGACGCCCGCCGAGGCGTACGCCAGCTCCCATGCCGGAATCTTGGAGAACGGCATCATCCGCGAAATCTCCGGCGAGATCTGGGGCGATCGCAAACCGACCGGCCGCCAGTGGCCCGTTTCCGCAGTCAAATTCGTCCCGCCTTCGTGGCCCAGCAAAATCATCTGCATGGCCAAGAACTACATGGACCACGCCGCGGAGATGAACGCCGAGACGCCGAAGGCGCCGATCATTTTCTCGAAGCCGCCATCATCGATCATCTCGCCTGAAGATCCCGTCGTGCTGCCGCGCATTTCCAAGCGCGTCGATTTCGAAGGCGAGCTGGCTTTCATCATCGGCCGCCGCTGCTCGCATCCGCGCCCGACCGACGACATCCGGCCCTACATCCTCGGCTACACGTGCCTCAACGACGTCACCGCGCGCGATCTCCAGCGCATGGACGGCCAATACACCCGCGGCAAGGGCTTCGACACGTTCTGCCCGTTCGGCCCGGTCGTTGAAACCGACCCTCCGGCCCCGGACACGCCGATCGAAACGTACGTGAACGGCGCCCGGAAGCAATCGGGTCGCGTCTCCGACATGGTTTTCTCCATCGAAGTCGTCTTCCGCTGGATCGCCGAGGCCATGACCCTCGAGCCCGGCGACGTGATCACAACTGGAACACCGGCAGGCGTCGGCCCGCTCGTGGCCGGCGATGTCGTGGAAGTTCGCGTCGGCAATATCGGCTCTCTCCGAAATCCCATCGTCGCCCCGAAAGATTGAGGGGTGGAAGCGCGGGACTTCAGTCCCGCGAAAAACATGCCATTAGAAGTGGGCTTTAGCCCCGGCCCCGTTCCTTTGCCTCCTCCGCCTCCTTTTTCACCCCGTTTACTCCCCTACGTCAGCCCCACCCGAGATAGCTTGTACAAACTCACCGCTGCGCTAAGATACTTTTGTTGAAAAACTTTCTCTCCGATTGGCAGAATCTGGTTCCTTTGGCGGGCTTGGTGGTGCTCGCGGCCGTAGGGATATTTTTCTGGCTTCGGCGCAAACCGCCCGACGACGCCGCGATCGAGCGCGAGCGCCGCGCGTATCTGAATCGTGTCGGCCGCATCGTCGAAGGACAAGTGCTCGAAGTTGTCGAGCACTTGCTCGCGTCGTCTGCGGGCAGCTCGGATGGTCGCGCGCCCGCGTTTGCCGCGATGCCCCAGGGCAATTCGCACGGGCCGCAGCGGCTGCTCTATTACACCTACGCCATTTCCGGCGTCACCTACGAGACCGCGCAGGACATCACCGGCCTCGAGGAGCGCCTGCATCTGACGCGCGTCGCCGCCGGCCAAACCGCCAGCGTCAAGTACGACCCGTCGAACCCCAGCAACTCCATTCTCCTCGCCGACGATTGGTCGGGCCTGCACTAGTCACGGGCACGTCATTCTGAGCGGAGTGACCGGACGTCTTTTCTTCCCGCCGCAGGCGGTCCGGTCACGGAGTCGAAGAATCTCTCTTCTTCTTGCCACTACGCTGCCGGCGTGCCCAAGCTCGTTTGTCCAGAAAGTAAATTCCAGCGTTGACTTGGTGTGGCTTTCCAAAACTCCTTCGAGTAATATTTCGCGGGCTCAACTCCACATTATTGGAAAGCAGAGAATTGAAATGCCGAAGAATCGTGTGCGCGAAAAAACTTTGCTGGAATCGCTCGACGCCCTGATCGAGAAGCACCATCTCCTCAAGCATCCCTTCTATCAGGCCTGGACCGAAGGCACACTGTCGCGCGAATCGCTCCAGCTCTACGCGGAGCAGTATTACCAGCACGTCCGCGCGTTCCCCGAAAACTTGAAGCAACTCGCCGGTCGCGCCAGCGGCCCGCTCGCGGGAATCGTCGAGGAAAATCTCGCCGAGGAACTCGATCCTGCCGGCACGCACCCGTTGCTCTGGCGGCAGTTCGCCCAATCGCTCGGCGTCAGCAGCGAAACGCTCGAAAATGCGCGCCCGCTTCCCGGCATCGCTGCGCTGCTCGATACCTTCGACGAACTCGTGGCGCAGGGAACGATGACGCAGGCCATCGCCTCCTTCTACGCCTACGAGGCCCAGGTCCCCGAAATCGCCACGCAGAAAATTTCCGGCCTCAAGCGCTTCTACAACGTCACCGAACCCGAAGCGCTGGCGTATTTCGGAGTGCATGAGGAAGCGGACATCCGCCATCGCGCCGCCTGGCGCGCGTGGCTCGCGGAACAGGACGTAGCCGACACCTTCGGCGTCCTCTGCGCCGCCGAACGCAGCCTGAAAGCGCTTTGGGGCGGGCTCGACGCGGTATATCCGCAAACGAAGGCTGCCAGGAATTAGATTTAGGGTGGTGGGGAACTACGGGAGCGGGATGCGGCTGGCGATTTCAGCTCGCGTTTCGCTCCTTGCCGTTTGGCGCTGGGATTTTAGCTGCTCGCCTTCCGCAGGACCGTCACTCCCTCGCGCCCTCCAACGATCGCCTCTTTCGTGAATCCCAGGAACAATCCGTGCTCCACCGCTCCAACCACGTGGTCAAGATGATGCGCGATTTCCTTCGGCTTGGCGATCGGGCCGAACGCGCAGTCCATGACGTAGTTGCCTCCGTCGGTGACGTAAGGCTTCCTGTCCGGCCCGAGCCTTAACGAGGGATTTCCGCCGATTTCCGTGAGCAGCCGGCCCGTTGCTTGCCAGCCGAAGCGAACGACTTCGACCGGAACAGACACGAGCGAGCCCAACTGGTCGACTACCTTCGTATCGTCCGCGATCACGACCATGCGCTCGCTCGCCGCCGCCACGATTTTCTCGCGCAGCAGCGCGCCTCCATGGCCTTTGATCAGGTAAAGCGAGCCGGTCTCGATTTCGTCGGCGCCGTCCACCGTGAGGTCGATCTTGGAGTGCTCGGCGAAGCTGCTGAGCGGTATGCTGTGGCTGCGCGCCAGCGCGGCAGTCTGCTCCGAGGTTGGTATTCCCGTGATGCGCAGGCCGTCTTCCGCGAGCCGCCGACCCAGTGCGGCCAGAAACAGCGATGCCGTCGAGCCCGTTCCGAGCCCGAGCACCATGCCGTCTTCAACCAGCTTGGCGGCTGCCTCCGCGGCTGCCTTCTTCCACTGATGTTGCTCGGCGGCGTCCATCGAAAACGCTCGCTTTCTGCGTCGCGCCTACGGATTTGTCGTTGGGAGTTTGCCCGAGAATTCCAGGATCTGCCGCGCCAGGTAGTTCGTCACGTGCGCTTCGTCGCGCGCCTCGACCAGATACGCCGAGCGCAGCAGCTGCTCCTTGCGCGTGCGCAGCGCGTCCCGGATGGCCTGCTGCACCTGCGGATCGGAAAATTGCCGCTCGCCGGCTGCCTCTTTTGCGATCAGCTTGATGATGATGTAACCGCCCCGGCTGTCATGAATCGGTTGCGTCGTCTGCCCCGCCCGCAGCGAAAGCACGGCTTTCTTCAGCACTGGATCGGACTTGTTGAACGCCGACTCCGGCTGGAACCCAAGATCGCCGCCGGTCGACGCGCTTGAGTCCTCGGAATAATCGGCCGCCAGCTCGGCGAAATCGGCTCCGCCGTTGATCTTCTGGATCAGCATCGCTGCTTTACGTCCCGCCTCGGCTTCGTTCGTGGCCTTGTCGTTCTTGCGGTTGTGCACGGTCGCGTCCGCACGCGGCGTGATCACGATCTGCGCGATGTGGTATTCCGGCTCGGTTACGTTGAATTGCGCGCGGTTCTTCTGGTAGAAATCCGCGATGTCCTGGTCGCTGATGGAGATTTTCGCGACCACCTCCCGGTTCAGCAGCTTCTGAATCGAGAGCTGCCGCCGGATGTCGCTGCGCAGATCATCGACCGAAAGGCCCGTTTCCTTCAGCTTTTTCTGAAATTCTTCCTCGGTGTAGGGGCTCTTTGATTCGGTGAACTTGTCTTCCACTTCGGCGTCGCTCGCCACCAGGTTGTTCTTCGTGGCGCGCTCGAGCAGTATTTCGCTGTTGATCAGTTCGTCCAGGATGCTCAGCTGCAGCGACAGCGCTTCTTCCTGCGATGGCGTGGGCGCGTCGGCGTTCACCCGCGAACGGAAGATTTTCTCGACGTCCTGCCGGAGGATTTCCTTGCCGTTAACCTCCGCCCAGACGTCCGGCCCGGGCGCGGACGCCCTTTTGCACCCAGCGCCGAGCGCGCAGGCAACCAGAGCTGCCAATAGCGCCAGCACAGGCATGCCTGGCGTCGAACGCTTCCAGCGCGGACTCTTCGGCATGGGAATGAGATTTAAGCCGCTTTCTTGACGCGGCCCGCGCGAATGCACGCCGTGCACGCCCGCACCTGCTTGCGCACGCCGCCAATCACCGCGCGCACGCGGCGCAGATTCGGGTTCCAGCGGCGGCGCGTCACGTTGTGCGCGTGGCTGATCGTATTTCCGTAGGAAGGCTTCTTGCCGCAAATTTCACATGCCAGTGCCATGTTTCAGTTGCTCCAGACTGGGAGGATTAAACCGCGAATTCCTATGCTATCAGAGATACCCACCCCATCCAACTGAACTAATTCTGAGCGCTGTCCTCTGTGCAGGTCGGTGTTATCCCGAACGCAGTGAGGGCTCCCTCTTGTAGGGGCGCCGCTTGCTGCGCCCGGCCTTCCTCACCGGAGCGGTGCGAAACACCGTAAATCAGTCGCCGAAGAAACAAAAAGCCCCATCTCCGCTCGTCGCGAAGATGGGGCCTGGTTACTTGCTTCCGCGCCTAGAACAGGAACTTCAAGGCGAACTGCATGATCCGCGGAGGCACCGAGCTGTTCTGAACCTGCCCGAACGTGGCCGTATCGGCAACGTTGTTGACCGGCGGGTTGAACTGCGCGTGGTTCCAGGTGTTGTAGAATTCGGTCCGGAACTCCGTGCTCAACCCTTCGGTGATCTTCGTGTGCTTGATAATTGAGATGTCCCAGTTATCCTGTCCGGGACCCCAGAGCGCGCCAACCATGGAATTCCCGAATCCGGTGCCGCCGCCGGATCCCTGGCAGTCTCCCACCACGGTGCCGCCGATGCATGGTGTGCCCTGAGGGGCGAACGCACCGAACATCCCGGAGCAGGTGCCCGCAGTGCTGCCGTAAGCATCGAGGTTGATCCAAGCGCTCGTGCACGGTGCTCCACTAAGGCCGGCCATGACCCGGTCGTGATTGCTCCCGTGGGTCGCCAGGTTAGTTCCGGAGCAGACGCCTAGGTTGTTGCACTTGCCGAGAAAGCCTGGATTTAGCTCCGCGCGGACGCCGCCACCGCCGAAACCGCCCGCCCCGAAGATAGTGCCTCCGTTGCCGTCGATAACGGTGAAAGGTTCACCGTCCTGAAGTGTGGTCACACCGGAAATGGTCCAGCCTCCCAGGATTTTTCCTGCTAGGCCTTCGGTATGGTGATAGGGCAGGTCATAGCTGTAGGCGATAACCAGGCGCTGCGGACGGTTGAACGCCGCAAGCCCGTATTGCTGCTTGAAATCGAGCGGATCGTTGCTCGATGCGCCTCCCGAAAGCACGTTGCCCGGCGCCGCGATGCCGCCGCCCGCTTCCGGTGAATTGATGTTCGTCATCAGCTTGCTCCAGGTGTAGGACGCCTGAAGCAACATCCCATGGGAGAACTGGTGTCGAAGTTGGAGCTGCAGGCTGTTATACAGCGAATCGCCCTGCGTGGTCGTATTCGACAGCCCGGTTGAGTTAAAGCCGAGATAGGGGACCCGACCGAGTACGTTCCCGGGAAGAGAAGCACCGAATTGCGTATTGGTCTTGATCTGCGTGGAAGGGTTCGTATTTGCGGCATCGTTCCACACGAACGAATTCGGAGTGCCTGGCGCACCGGAGCCAATAACCATTCGGGCGTCTTGAATATCGCCCGGCAATGGCCCATTGGGAGCGTTGGGTACAAGGTTGGCGAAATTGACCGTGTGCGCCCAGTCGTACAGATGCGTCCCGTGCGACCCAACATACCCAACATCCACAACCCAGCTGTGGGCGACCTCGTACTGCACGTCGAGATTGTACGACTGGATTAGGGGCACACCGATCGACTCGTTGATCGAAGTCGTTCCCAGGCCAGTGCCGCCGCTGTTATCGAGGATCAGCGTGGCTCCGTGTACGGGGTCGCCACTCACCACTCCTAGCGTTCGGGGAATCCACCCTAGGATTCCGCCCGTGGCGCCGGCTGCAACGGGAATATCCAGGGAGTTGCCTGGAAAGCTGCCGTTCACGAAGGCGTTATACGGCGGGTTGCCCGCATTGTTATTGGCCAGCAGGTTTGCATACACCGCATCGTAGTAAACACCGTAGCCCGCGCGGACCACAAGTTTCTCGCCAACCGGCTGCCAGGCCACGCCGATGCGTGGCCCGAAGTCGTTGATCGGAGCGCCATGCACCAGAGTCTTGTTCGTATTGAAGTAAACACCTGTAGCTCCGCCGGGGTACCCGGGGAAGATGCCCGCCGGGGCCGTCAACCCGCACGCGGTTGGTGCCAGTGGCGCACCGCACTGGGCAATGTTCGGGTTATAGTTCTTTTGGACGACGTTGCCGGCCAGTGTGCCAATCGGGTTGTTTATAAAGAACGAGCCGGTATTGACCAAGGCAGCTTGGGTGGCCCATCCGTTCGTGAACAGGCCGGTCGTGTCCGAGGGATACCCGTCATATTCCCAGCGAACTCCCAGATTCACCGTGAGCTTGCTCGTTAGCTTGATGTCGTCTTCAAGGTAGGCGGCGAACTCGTTTGATCGCTGGTCGTGCTTGTTGCCATTCGTCGTCGTCTCACCGTAGAAGTTGACGAAAATCCCGTTTGGTACCGCGGTTGGCGTCTGGGTGGCGGGCGACCCGCTCGAACTGGTGAGGAAGTCGGCGACGGTTGGGAAAAACATTCCGCCCCTTCCCGGAAGCGTCCAGTTGTACTGAATGCGGTCAACTTCGACGCCGGCGCGAATCGTCTGTTTGCCGTGGTTCCAGGAGATATTGTCCTTGCCCTCAAACGTATTGAAGTAATTGGTGGCCGACGAGAAGAAGTTCCCGCCCGTGTTGAGCGCGCCCGTCCCGTACCCCACCGGCCCCGGCCCGGCAAGCGGAAGGCCGGAGATCGTGATTGTGGGAACCTGCAATTGGATCGGATTGATGTTGTTCGGGCTTGGAATATTGTCGCAGTCGCCGTTGGCGAGCGGGGGAATGATTCCCACCGAGCAAGCCGTAAAGTAGTTGCCAGGAACCGCGACTGTGGTTGTGCGAACAAACGAAAACAGGGCTTCGTTGACAACGTTGTTGGTTGCCACGGTCGTCAGTTTCAGAGTTTCGTTTAGAGATGTGTAATGGACGTCCTCAGGCGCGCCCGGCGCGCAGCTGTTCACCAGGTTGCCGATGCCGTCCAGACACGTGAAAGACTGAAGCTGCGGATCCTTGGAGTAAAAGAACTTCTGATAGACCGTATTCTTTGAGTTCAGCAAATACTCGATATTGCCCAAATACTGGTCTTCGTTTGCGCGCGTCGGCACGGCAGCCACCGCGCTGGTCGTGTTGGCGGGCACCAACCCGTTAAACGGGGCGCCGGGAAAATAGAAGCCCTGGCTCACGGTACCCTTGGGACCGGGCAACTGCAGCATGTTGATGGCGACCTGGTTGATATTCGACCCGTTGTTCGCTACCGGAACGCCAGCCCCAAGTCCAATGAATGAGAGAAAGCTGGAGGTTCCGCCAAACGCGCAACCCAGATACTGCCGGTAGGTCGCATAGTTACAAGTTGGCGCCCCGGGCGTGGGATTGTAGTCCAGCGGAATGGTGCCGCTAACGTTGTTCCCGCGGCCTCCATTCGGGCCTGGTGCCGTGAACGGGTACAGCGTGATGCCAGTGCTTAGACCGGTGGCGAACCCGTTGGTACCGACGGCGTTGAGCTGTCGGAAGCCCTGATAGGATCCGAAGAAGAACATCTTGTCCTTCTTGATCGGCCCGCCGATCGTGCCGCCGAACATGTTCTCGTTCAATGTTTCCGGTTTGTTCTGTTGACCGAGCGACGCTTCGCTGATCCTGTTGAAGATGTCGTTCGCATCCAGAGCGCTGTTACGGAAAAACTCCCACGCCGCGCCATGAAACGAGTTGCTGCCGTCTTTGGTGGTGACGTTGACGCTGGCGCCCGGGTTCCGGCCATACTCTGCGTCGTACTGCGAAGTTTGGATCTTGAACTCTTGAATTGCATCGGGATTCGGGATGGCAATACCGGGGAAGTTGCCCGACTGTGCCGCGCCGCCGCTGCCGTAGTTGGTGAGCGTCGCGCCGTCCATCATGTAATTGTTCTGGTCGGAACCGTTTCCGTTTACGTTGATGTCTTGCGTGCCGTTGCCCACCGCCGCTGCGCTGGCGACGTTGGCCACCACGCCCGGCGAAAGATCAATGATATTTGTATAGTTGCGCGAGCTTAGGGGCAGGGTGGTCACCGTCTGCGACCCTACCAGGCTGCCGACCGTCGCGTTCTGCGTCTGGATCGTCTCAGCCGTCGATTCGACTGTCACCTGTTCGGACTGCGCCCCGACCTCCAGCTTCTGGTTCAAAACGGGGGTCTCGGTGACGTTGACCGTGACCGAGGGAACCTGCGAGGTCTTAAAGCCATTCGCGGTGAATTTGACGGAGTAATTCCCCGGATTCAGCAGCGAGAATTTGTACGTCCCGCTTGCGTCGGTGGTGACCGACCGCACCTGGCCCGTGGCCAAGCTGGTCGCTGTGACCGTGGCGCCGACAATCACGCCTCCCGACGGGTCGGTGACCGTTCCGGTCAAACCGCCGGTCGTGGAAGACTGCGGCAGCGCGGGAGACGCATAGAGAAACAAAGCGGCGAGACACACCAAAAACGCGCAAGCGAAATTCGACAAGCGAAATTGCTTAGTCATTAACCCACCCCCGAATTTTTTTGAAGCCACCCTACAGCGTGTGCATTTGTCGCGGTCAAGCGGCAAATCAGCTGCCGACGAAGCGAAATCCACCCTTGGCAAGTCGCTTCGCCGAATTGGATACTGGCGGGTATATCACACGCCAGGACAGGCGTGTCAAGAAGTTTTAGTAATTGCCAGGTTGGTTACAATCGCGCGAGCTATTCTCGGCGCTTCTGTCCGACCAGCCCCGCGATCGTGTCCATCAGGTCAAACTTGGTGAGCACTTCCAGTTTCCCGGATTCCATCTCCACGAAAACAGCGGGGCTCTCGTGGCTCAGCAGGTGCGTTACGCGTTCGAAGGGCGCGTTCGCGGCCACCTGCGGCAGCGGCGGCCCCATCACTTCGCGCACGATCAACTTGCGGAGATCTTTCCCTTGCAGCGCGAGATTCAGAATCTTGTCCTCGAAAATCGTGCCGATCGACCGGTCATCCTCGAACACCGGGATCTGCGAAATATCCTGCTGTTGCATCGTTTGCAGCGCCTGATAAACCGTTCGGTTCGGCCCCACCACCATCAGGTCGCGCGTTTTTCCGTTCTGCCGCTTCACGCGAATCACGTCCGCCGCCGTCAGCGTCACTTCCGTATCGGCGTATCCCAGCTCGCGCATCCAGCTGTCGTTATAAATCTTGCTCAGATAGCGGCTGCCGGAATCGGGCAGGAACGCCACTACCATGTCGTCCTTGCCGCATCCTCGCGCCACCCGCAGCGCCGCCGAAACGCACCCGCCTCCCGATCCTCCCGTGAAAATTCCTTCGCGCTTCGCCAGCCGCCGCGCCCAAAGAAAACATTCTTCGTCGTTCACCTGGATCACGTCGTCCAGCACCGAAAAATCCATTGTCGCCGGCAAAATATCTTCGCCGATTCCTTCCACCACGTACGTCCGCGCCTTTCCGATGTTCCCGGTCTTCCAGTATTCGTAAAAAAGCGAGCCGTACGGATCGACGCCGATCACCTTGAGCTTCGGATTCTGCTCCTTTAAATATCGCCCTGCTCCCGTAGCCGTTCCGCCCGTTCCCAGTCCGCAGACAAAGTGCGTGATCTTCCCGTCTGTGTCTTTCCAAATCTCCGGTCCGGTCGTTCGATAATGCGCCTCGGGATTCGCCGGATTCTCGTACTGATTGGCGTAGTACGCGTTGGGAATTTCCCGCGCCAGTTTTTTCGCCACGGAGTAGTAGCTCCGCGCATCTTCCGGCTCGACCGCCGTGGGGCACACGATTACTTCGGCGCCGAACGCCTTGAGCATGTCGATTTTTTCGCGCGACTGCTTGTCGGTGATGGTGAACACCATTTTGTACCCGCGCACCGCGGCAACCAGCGCGAGCCCCACGCCCGTGTTCCCCGACGTCGCTTCGACGATCGTCCCGCCCGGCCGCAGCAATCCCTTGCGTTCGGCTTCATCGATCATCCACACGGCGATGCGGTCCTTCATCGATCCGCCGGGATTCAGGTAATCGGCCTTCACGTACACCTCGGCGGCGATGTCCTTCGTCACGCGGTTCAGCCGGATCAGAGGCGTGTTGCCGATGGCGTCGAGAACGTGATTGCACTTCACGAAGAAAAATTCTCCTGGAAATATCTGGCTCGACGTAGCTTAGAGGCTTACCAAAACGCTGTCCAGCGACACTTTGCGGCACGGAGTCGTGTCTTGCCTTCTCTGTGATCTCTGTGCCTCCTCAGTGAACTCTGTGGTGAGCTTTGGGTTTGGCCTTCTGCCCGGTCGGACTCCCAAACTTCGGCATGCTATCCTTTTCTCAGCATGTCCTCGCCCGCCTCGAACCCCGAGATCCTTTTCTACGACGGCCACTGCGCCCTCTGCCATCGCGCCGTCAAATTCGTCCTGAAGCACGACCGCTCCGGCAGCGCCTTCCGCTTCGCTCCCCTGCAAGGCGAAGCATTCCAAGCGCGCGTCCCGCCCGAAAAACGTCTGGCCTTGCCCGACAGCGTCGTTGTCCTGACTGCCGACGGCGCCCTGCTGATCCGTTCGAGCGCCTTCCTGCACATTCTGCGGCGTCTGGGCGGCGTCTGGAAGTTTCTTGCGGGCGTAATCAGCGTGGTCCCGCGCCCTTTGCGCGACGCGGCCTATAATATTGTCGCGCGCATTCGTTATCGCGTCTTCGGCACGCGCGACGATCTCTGCCCGATCGTGCCGCCCGATCTTCGCGCGCGCTTCGATCCATAGTCCGTTGAAGGTTTTTAGGGGGTCGGAGCTTCAGCTCCGACAATAGATGCTAATAAGAAGCAAGGGGCTTTAGCCCCGGAACCGGAGGCATCGTGAAACGCACCAACATTTCCTCGGGCACAACCTGGGAACCGATCATCGGCTATTCGCGCGCCGTTCGCGTCGGACCTTATATTCACGTCTCCGGCACCACGGCCACGGGGGATGATGGCCAGATCGTCGGCGTCGGCGACCCCTACGCGCAGACCATGCAGGCGCTGCGCAACATCGAATCCGCGCTCGAAAAAGCCGGCGCGAAAATGTCCGACGTGGTCCGCACGCGCATCTACGTTACGCGCATCGCCGACTGGGAGAAAATCGGCCGCGCCCACGGCGAAGTCTTCGCCAATATCCGCCCCGCGACCGCCATGGTCGAGGTCAGCCGCCTGATCGCGCCCAACATGCTCGTCGAAATCGAAGCCGACGCCGTCGTCGCTGAAGCCTAAGTCCATAGCTCTCAGCCGGATTCTGCACGCGTCCGCGCAGAATTTACGCACTAGCTTCGTCGTCTCTATAAGTAAACCGCTTCAAATCAGTGGATTATAGACGGCCGCGATTGGTAGGACGTTTGCTGTTGTCGCTGCGTGAGTTAATTCCTCAACCTGGTGCGGGGCCCGACCACCCCTAATACACGCACGGGCCCCGCACTCCTCTGCCGATCCGATAAGGATCGGCACCCTGAGGACGCGCATGTCTTGCTGCCGTCCGAAGGGTCCTTCAATCCGACTCGGACTCTGATTCTGGAGCCGACGGGACGGTTTTGAGTCGGCTGAAGGGTCTCTCTCCTAGGCAATCCTTCCATCAAGCAGATGAATCGTGCGGTCGGCGATGTCGGCGTAGCGTGGATCGTGCGTGACCATGCAAATCGTCGCGCCGTCGGCGTGCAAACCTCGCAGCAGCGTTATGACCGCCTCGCTGTTCTTCGAATCCAGATTCCCGGTCGGTTCGTCCGCCAGCAGGATCGAAGGCTGCCCCACCAACGCCCGCGCCACGGCCACGCGCTGCTGCTGGCCTCCCGATAGCTGCGCGGGATAGTGTTTCGCCCGATGCCCCATCTCGACCCGCTCAAGTACGTCCCGCACTTTTTGCCTCCGCTCGCCCGCTCCCATGGTCCGGTATGTAAGCGGCAATTCGACATTCTCGAAAACAGTCAGATCGCCGATCAGGTTGAACGCCTGAAATACGAACCCGATCTCGCGATTGCGAATCCGCGTGCGGTCGGAAAGCGAAAGATTGTCCACCGCGTCGTCGTGAATCCAGTAATTGCCCGCGCTCGGCGAATCCAGCAGGCCGAGTATGGAAAGCAGCGTCGATTTCCCGCAGCCCGAGGGCCCGGCGATCGAAACGAACTCGCCGTTCTTGATCTCCAGATGCACGTCGCTCAGCGCGTGCGTCTCCACTTCGTCCGCGTGAAACACCTTCGTCACGCCTTCCAGACGAATCAAAGTCTGTTCCGTCGCGTTCATTTCCTTCTCCCTTGTTTCCGTAGCCGCTCCAAAGCCGCTGGCGTTCGTCATTTCAATTGCACCCGGTCGAAATTGTCCGAAGCAGACGTATCCGACAAAATCACTTGGTCGCCTTCCTCGAGCCCTTTCCGAATTTCAACCGCGCTCACCGAGGTCCGCCCAATCTCCACCGGCACGCGCACCGCCTCTCTCCCGCCGTCGACGAGCTTGAACAGTCCGACCGTGCTTTCCGCATCGCCGTGTGCCGGCCGTCCCACGTACAGCACATTCGCCAGCCGCTCGATCTCGATTGTGCCCTCGACGCTCAGGTCTGGCACCGCCCCGGGCGGCAGTGCGCCGTCCAGTTTCACGTCCACCGTCCGCGTTCCATTCACCACCGCGGGATCGATCCGCATCACGCGTCCCGCAATCACGCCGTTGTGCGTGTCGACCGACGCGGTTTGCCCGACTTGCAGGTCTTTCGCCTGGGTCTCCGGAATTTTCAGCTGCGCCTTCAGTTGCGCCGGCTGCGCCACGCGCGCCAGCGCCGTTCCCTGCGCCACCTGCTGCCCCACGTCCACGTTGAGTTCCTGCAGGATTCCGTCGATCCCCGCGCGGACGTGCATCTGCTCGAGCTGCGACTGCTTCAGCGCCAGCAGCGCCCGCTTCTGATTCACGTTGGCCTGCTGCACGGCCAGCTGCGCGGCGATCGAATCCGCGAACGTCTCCACCTCTTTCTGCGCGAGCTCGTTCTGTTTCGCCAGCTCCTCCGCATTCACCTGCGACTTCTTCGCCACAAGCTCCGCGGTCAATCCGTTCTTGAAAAGCTTCTCGTCCGACTCGGACTGCATCTGCGCCGTGCGGTAGAGCGCGGAAACCGACGCCGCCTGCGTGCGCTTGTCCATCAGCTGGTTCTGCAGCTGCGCTTTCATCTGTTCGTACTCCGCCTCCGCGCCCTTCAACTGGTATTGCGCGTCGAGCGCTTCCTGTTGCAGCTGCGGATTGCTCAAATCGAGCAGCACCGTAGCCGCTTTCACCGGCGTCCCCGGCAGCAGGTAGCGTTTCTCCACCCGTCCGTCCGTCGCCGCGGGAATCACCCAGATCGTCTCCGGCTCCAGCGTCCCCGTGCCGCGCACATCCCGCAGCATCGGCCCGCGCTTCACGGTGTCGGTCCACACCGTTGCGCGATCCACCGTCGGCGCCGCGGGCTTCAGCCGCGCCAGCGCCGCCGTCGCCGCCACGAGCAGCACCAGCCCGCCGCTCGCGTAAATCACGCGCCGCGTCCGCCGTCGTTTGTTCTCGTCAGGTTTTGCGATGTCCATAAAACCTCCCAGCTACTCGTACCTCAACGCCACCATAGGATCGACGCGCATCGCCCGCCGCGCCGGTATCCAGCACGCCGCCAGCGCCACGCACAACAAAATCGCCGCGACCACCGCGAAAGTGAGCGGGTCGGTCGCGCTAATCCCGAACAGCATCGGAGCCAGCAGACGCATGAGTCCAAGTGACCCTGCGAGTCCGAGGCCGATCCCCGCCATCACCATCATTCCGTTTTGGCTGAAAACCAGCCGCAGGACGTCTCGCTTCTGGGCGCCCAGAGCCATCCGGATCCCGATCTCGCGAGTCCGCAGCCTCACGAGATAGGAAACGACGCCATACACGCCGATCGTGGCCAGCAGCAGGGCGACGCCGGCAAAGATGCTCAGCAATGCCATCGAAAACCGGCGTTGCGCCAGCGATCCCGAAACTGCGTCCTCCATCGTCTGCACTCCGTAGACCGCGTCGCCGTGATCGACCGCAGCCGTCTCGCGCCGCAGGGAACCGGCCAGGCTTAGCGGCGCTACCTTCGTGCGAATCACCGCCCATGTCGAATGCGCCGATTGCGGCAGGTACACATCCGGTATCTGCGCGCACGGCAAATAAATCTCGTAGGGGTTGGGAGTCCTGGCTTCGCCGTCGAGTCCCCAGTGCTTCACGTGCCCCACCACGCCGACAATCTCAATCGGCTGCGCACCCGGGCCGAAATCGATCCGTTCCCCGACCGGGTCCTGCCCCGGAAAGATCCGGCTCGCGACGTCTTCGTCGACGATCGCCACCGTCGGCGCCGACGAATCATCCTGGCGCCCAAAAACGCGCCCGCGAATCACCGGAATGCGCAGCGCCTGAAAATAGTCGCCGTCCACGAGATAGAATTGCGCTCGATAAAGATCGTCCGGCTTCTCAGGCTTGGGCTTCCCGTGCGGCCAGAAACCCACGACGGCGTCTCCCGCCAGCGGCAGCGTGCCCATCGCGAAGCCGACCGTCTCCACGCCGGGGCTCGTCGCGAATCGATCGTTCAGCCGCTGAAGTTCGGAGCGGATTTGACCGGGATTGGACGCCACTTCGGGTGACATCTCGATTCCGAATGTCAGCACGTTGTGCGGGTCGAATCCGGGATCGATGGCCCACACATGCAGGAAGCTTCGGATCAGCAACCCCGCGCCGATCAGAAGCGCGAGCGCCACTCCTACTTCCGCCGCCACAAAGATCCTTTGAATCGCATGGCGCCCCACCAGGACCCCGCGGCCGCTTTCGCGCAGCGCTTCCTGCGGTGCGTGCTTCGAGAGCCCGAGCGTCGGCGCAAGCCCGCACAAAATGCCGGTAAGAAACGAAGCCGCCAGCGCAAACATCAGCACCCGCAGGTTGAGCCCCACGCTCACGAAGCTCGGCAGCGCCGACGGAAAGAGGCGCAAGAACATACGCACGCCGTAACCCGCCGCGATCACTCCGAGTGCGCCGCCCGCGCACGACAACAAAATATTCTCCACAAGCAACTGGCGCGCGATGCGCCCGCGGCTGGCGCCCAGCGCTATGCGAACCCCGAATTCCTGCCTGCGCCCAACCGAACGCGCCAGCAGCAGGTTCGCCACATTCGCGCATGCGATCAGCAAAACCAGGCTCACGGCGCCCCAAAGGATCAGCAGCGCCGGGTGGAGATCTCCGGCGATGTCCTCGGCGAGTGGCATGATGTTGACGCGAACGTTGTCGTCGTCCTTCGGATAGGCTGCTTCGAGCCCGCGGGCGATTCCGTCCATTTCAGCCCGCGCCTGGTCCAGCGTTACGCCGTCCTTGAGCCGCGCAAGGGCTTCGGTGGCGTAGTAAACCTGGCGGTCGCGGAACGGCGGGTAGTCAAATTGCCCGATCGGAACAAAGACATCGTCGAAATTCCGGTCTGGGTCCGGCACGTATCGAATCAACGGAAAACGAGACGGAACGACCCCCGTGATCGCGTAAGCCTTTCCGTTCAGCGTCAGAGTTTTCCCGCAGATGTTCGGATCCGAGCCGAAGCGCCGCTTCCACAGCCCTTCACTGATAATCGCAACCGGAGCACCTCCCAGATGGTCTTCCTCTAGTTGGAAGAACCGTCCGAGAGTTGGAGTCACGCGTAGCGCGCTGAAGAAGTTGCTCGAAACCATTTCGCCGCTGAGCAGCTCGGACCCCTCCGATCCGCTTAGCGTGAATTGGTCGCCCCTCCAAGCCGCCAGTTCTTCGAAGCTCTTGTTTTCACGCTGCCAGTCGAGGAAGTTCGGATACGAAACACCGGCGCGCGGATATTGCGACAGTTTCGAGTGCACGCTTACCAGCCGGTTAGCCTGCGGAAAGGGAAGCGGATTGAGCAGCACGCCGTCGATCACGCTATAGATCGCCGTGTTCGCGCCTATCCCAAGCGCCAGCGTCAGCACCGCAATCGCCGTGAAGGCCGGATTCTTGCGCAGCATCCGCAGGCCGAAACGAACGTCTTGCGCGAAGGTATCGAGCCACGGAAGGCCACGGTAATCGCGATAGCTTTCTTTCGCCTGCTCGACGCCGCCAAGCTTCAGCACCGCCTGCCGCCGCGCCTCCTCCGGCGTCATCCCGGCGCGAAGGTTGTCCTCAATGTGCATTTCCAGATGGCTCGCCATCTCAGCATCCAGCTCCCGGTCCCGCCGCGTCTTGGCGAATAGCCCGCCAAACCTCGCGAACCACACCCGCATCGAACTCATCGTCGCCTCCAGCGCCTACTCATGCCGCAACGCCACCATCGGATCCACGCGCGTCGCCCGCCGCGCCGGAATCCAGCACGCCAACAGCGCCACGGACGACAACATCACCGTTGCACTGGCGTATACAGCCGGATCAATCGGACTGACCCCGACCAACACATGACTCATCGTACGGCCAACCGCCCACGAGGCGACCAGGCCAGCAAGCACACCAGCGACAATCAGCGCAACTCCACGGCGCAGAACCAGACTCAAAATATCCTGCGCGCTTGCGCCCAGCGCCATTCGAACGCCAATCTCGTGAGTTCGCTGGCCAACCGTAAACGAAACCACCCCATACACTCCTACCGCTGCGAGAACCAAGCCGACGAAGCCCATTTGCAGGGCGAGGGTCGCGCCCAGCCGGAAAGCCAGGTAGCCCGAGCCTTCCTCCAGCGACTGTTTCATCGTTCGCAAATCGATGATTGAGACGTCGGGCGCAAGGCTGTGTATTTCTCGCTGCACTTCTGCAACGAGTGCCGTGGGAGCGATGCGCGAGCGAATCACGAGGACCCGTCGCGAAATAGAATTCTGGGAGAGGCACACGTAGAAGTAGGGCTGAAAAGTCTCGGCCACGGTCTGGTACTTTCCATCGCGCGCCACGCCAACGATATTTACCAGCGGCCCCGTCTCACTCTTCAGGCGAAAGGTCTGACCGATCGGATCCCTGTGAGGCCAGAATTTCTGGGCCATGGTTTCGTTTACGATCGCTACGCGTGGAGCCGATTCGTTGTCGCCTTCGGCAAAATCCCGGCCCTGCAGCAGAGGCACCCTCATCGTGCGGAAATATCCCGGGTCGACAGAGTTGTACAGAATCGAGGGCGGCTGCGAGCTAGGATTTGTAGGTTGAGATTCACTGAAAACGGGCGTCCTCGCCGGGAAAGATCCCAGTGGTACGCTTCCCGCAAGACTGGCCGACTCGACTCCGGGCAATGCTCGAACGCGCTCTTCGAGTTCACGATAGAAACTGAGTGTCCCCTCGCGGTCGTAACCATCTTGAGAGGGATCCGTGACAAGATTCACGACGTGATCGGGATCGAACCCGAGATATGTCCCTTCGATTTGATCGAGGCTCTGGACGAAAAGACCGGCGGCGATCAACAGCGTCAGCGAACACGCGACCTGCGCGACAACCAGATCGCTGTGGAGATGGTGCTTGTGTTCGCCCTGGCTGAGTCCCTCGTCGCGCAACTCGGAATTCACATCCGCGCGAGAGGCACGCAAGGCTGGCGGTAAACCAGAGACGATGCCGCTCAATAGGGCCGCCGCGAAAGCATAGCCGTACACCCTCCAGTCAAAAGAGAAGTCCAGACGCAGCGGAAAAGTCGGCAGGTGAATGGACGGAGCCAGCCGGTTTGCAAGTCCGGCCAGAGCGAGCCCGGCGAATCCTCCAAGAAGTGAGAGCAGAACGGTCTCGGTGAGCATTTGACGAATCAGGCGGTTGCGCGTCGCGCCTAGCGCCGCGCGGACAGCCATTTCGCGCCGGCGGACCAGCGCGCGAGAGAGGATCAGGTTGGTTACGTTCAGGCAAGCCAGCAGCAGGACCAATCCTGCGAGAACCAGAAACAACGCGCCGATTACGAGAAAAACGGCGTTCGCATAAGGCTGCGGACGAGCCAGTTTTTCTGGAACCAGACGAACTCGGATTCCCGCGTCCGTTGCAGGATACTGGCCCGCCAGCCGCATTGCGATCACGTCAAAGTAATTCTGCGCTTCACGAAGACTCACTCCTGGCCTCAGGCGGCTAAACGCCAGAATTCGCCTTAGTCTGCGATCTAGCGTGAAATGGTTGGAGGACTCCTCCATGGCGACCGCCCCAAGAGGCAAATAGCCATCGACTTCCATAGGTGAAAACATGCCGCGGAAATCCTTCGGTGCAATACCGATGATCGTCGCCGCCTGGCCGTCGATGCGTACCTGCCTGCCGATTACGGTCTGATCGCCGCCAAACCTTTTTTGCCAGAACGAATATCCGAGAACAAGAAGCGGCGATTGGCCGAACGCCTCTCCATCGCTGGGCTCAATGAACCGGCCTGCCGCGGGCCTTATACCCAGGACATCGAAGAAATTTGCCGAAACGTAGGAGATCGGAAGCTGATCGGTTCGATCGTCCGCGCCGAGTGCGACGGTGCTCAACACGTTGGCGAACATATCCGAGAATGAATTGGTTTCACTGCGAAAATCTATGAACTCCGGATACGAGAACCCGGATGCCCCCGAGGGAACATCTTTCTGTTCGATAGCGAGTGCTGCGATCTGCTCGGGGTGAGCCACGGGGAGCGGCCGCAGGAGAAAACCATTGACCATGCTGAAGATGGCGGCGTTTGCCCCAATTCCCAGAGCGAGCGTGATGACGACCACGACCGTGAATCCCGGATTCTTGCGCAGCACGCGCAGGCCGAAGCGCACATCTTGCAGCAGGGATTCGAGCCACGGGATTCCGCGGCGGTCGCGAACACTTTCTTTCGTCTGTTCGACGCCGCCGAGTTTGATGAGCGCATCGCGGCGGGCTTCCTCCGGCGTCATGCCGGCGCGGAGGTTGTCCTCAATGTGCATTCCCAAATGGCTCGCCATCTCCGCATCGAGCTCGCGGTCCCGCCGATCCTTCCCAAATAGCTCGCCAAATCTCGAGAACCACGCCTTCACCGCGCTCATCTCGATTCCTCGCTCGGTGTCAGAAACCGCGCGACGATTGCCGTGGCCTGCGCCCAGCCCCGCGCTTCCTTTTCGAGCTGCTTCTTGCCTGCCCGCGTGATCTTGTAAAATTTCGCTTTGCGGTTGTTGTCAGAAACGCCCCACTCGGACGCGATGTATCCCTCCTGCTCGAGCTTCAGCAGCGCCGGATAGAGGGTTCCGTAGTTCACCGAAAGCAGCTTGCCGCTCGTCTGCTCGATCCTCCGCGCGATCCCGTAGCCGTGCATCGCGCCCATCACCTCCAGCGTCTTCAGCACCATCAGCGCCAGCGTCCCCTGCCACACATCCGTTTTGTCGTTGCCCATGCGCGCTCCTATGGGGTACCCATAGCTTTATGCCACAGCTCCTATGGGAATGCAATAGGGCAGTAGAATCGAAAACAGACAGGGTGCTGACGATCCGATTAGGATCGGCATCCCGAGCGACCAACGGGAGCCGAGGGATCTCTCTGGCGGCAGGCTCCCATGGCCGCACAAAGTGACACACCATGCAAAGTAATTCTGCGCGTAAGTGGCTGAAAACAAAGGAAGGCGACCCCAACAAAGTGACACACTTTTTCGAGGGCAGTAGAGCCGTGGCGTGGTTCAAGCGCTTAGCAGTTTGCAGGGAAAGGGCGCTTTTTAGGGGGTCGGAGCTTCAGCTCCGACATAAAGGGCTTGCACTCAATGCGCTTCAGCGCCTGAGGACACTCTTCACTGCCTTTTTCCGCAGCCTGTTAGGACGACGAAGCTTCCGCGCTGGCGCGGATTTCCTGCCAGCGCTTGGGGCGCTTCTTGGCGTCGAGGACTTTCTTGCGCAGGCGAATCGACTTCGGGGTGACTTCGACGTACTCGTCGTCGGCGATGAACTCGATGGCTTTTTCGAGCGTCATGTCGCGCGGCGGGACGAGGCGAATCGCTTCATCGGCGGAGGACGAGCGCATGTTGGTCTGCTTCTTTTCCTTCGTGATGTTGACGTTCATGTCGTCTTCGCGCGCGTTCTCGCCGGCGATCATACCCTCGTATACTTCGATGCCGGGGCCGATGAACATTTCACCGCGCTCCTGGATTCCCCAGATCGCGTAGGCGACGGAAACTCCCGGCCGGTCGCAGACCAGCGCGCCCGTGGGACGCATGGCCATGTCGCCGGCGTAATCGGTCCAGCCTTCGAGCAGCGAATGGATCAGCGCGGTGCCGCGCGTATCGGTCAGCAGCTGGCCGCGCAGGCCGATCAAGCCGCGCGAGGGAATGCTGAATTCCATGCGCACGCGGCCGGAATGGTGGTTCACCATCTTTTTCATTTCGCCGCGGCGGCTGCCCAGCGATTCCATCACGATGCCGATGAAATTCTCCGGGCAATCGATCACCAGCCGCTCGAGCGGTTCGATGCGCCGGCCGTTTTCCTCGCGGACCACGATTTCCGGCTTGCCGACCATCAGCTCGTAGCCTTCGCGGCGCATGGTTTCGATCAGGATCGCGAGCTGCAATTCTCCGCGGCCGAGCACGCGGAACGCGTCGGTGGCCCCGGTGTCTTCGACGCGCAGCGAAACGTTCGTCAGCAGTTCCTTTTCGAGGCGCGCGCGCAGGTCGCGGGAGGTCACGAACTGCCCTTCGCGCCCGGCGAACGGCGATGTGTTGATCGTGAAGACCATCGCGAGCGTCGGCTCGTCGATCAAGAGCGGCTCGAGCGGCGCGGGAGTGGCGAGGTCGGTGATGCTTTCGCCGATCTGAATGCCCTCGACGCCGGCGATGGCCACGATGTCGCCCGCGGAAACCTGCTCGGCTTCGTCGCGTTCGAGCCCGCGGAAAGTGAAAAGCTTCGTGATTTTCGTCGGCTGAATCGTCCGGTCGAGCTTCGAGATGGCCACTTCGGTCCCGCGCTTCAAAGTTCCCTGAAAGACGCGCGCGATCGCCAGCCGGCCGAGGAAATCGCTGTAATCGAGATTCGTGACCTGAATTTGCAGCACGGCCTCGGGGTCGCCGGCCGGAGGCGGAATCGACGCGACGATCTGCTCGAACAGCGGCTGAAGATTCGTCGAGTCGTCGCCGATTTTGCGGTGCGCGACGCCGGTCTTCGCGTTCGTGTAGAGCACGGGGAAATCGAGCTGGTCTTCGGTCGCGTCGAGATCGATGAAGAGATCGTAGATTTCGTCGAGCACTTCGGCCGGGCGCGCGTCGGGCCGGTCGATTTTGTTCAGTACCATGATCGGCTGAAGCTTTGCGGCCAGCGCCTTCTGCAGCACGTAACGCGTCTGCGGCAGCGGGCCTTCGCTGGCGTCGACCAGCACGAGCACGCCGTCGACCATGCGCAGCGCGCGTTCCACTTCGCCGCCGAAGTCGCTGTGGCCCGGCGTGTCGACGATGTTGATTTTCACGTCGTGGTACGTGATGGCGGTGTTTTTCGCCAGAATGGTGATGCCGCGCTCGCGCTCGAGCTCGTTCGAGTCCATCACGCGGCGGACCACTTCCTGGTTCTCGCGGAAGATTCCGCTCTGGTGCAGCATCGCGTCGACCAGCGTCGTCTTGCCGTGGTCCACGTGAGCGATGATGGCGATATTGCGTATAGGCGTCGTCATGGTTTTTGCGGCGTCCCTGCGGCCAACCGGAAAGGGCGGCAAGCGCGATCTCGCGGCCCCGGTGCAATCCACGGAAGAAGATGCGGGAGCAACAAACGCACAGCTAGTTTAGCACGCGCGGCGAAAGGCCGCCATCGCAGCCTTGTCGGACCGCGCAACGCGGCAATCAGACGAGGAAAAGAAAAAGCCCCGTCCTCCCTTGCGGGAGAACGGGGCTTGGCTGTCTCTTCCCGGGCTGGACCAGAGCGGCTAGAAGCTGAAGTTCAAGCCGAACTGAATCACGCGCGCCGCGACCGAGGTCGATTGGACTTGCCCGAAAGTCGTGCCGGTCAACGTCGTTGAAACAGGAGGACTAAACTGCGCGTGATTCCAGAGGTTAAAGAACTCCGCCTGGAATTGCAGCGTGCCCCACTCCGTCACCTTGGTGTTCTTCTGGATGGTAAGGTCCCAGTTGAACTGGCCGGGACCGGTGACTATCCCGATCGGAGCGTTACCCCAGCCCGTGCCGGCACCGGCGAACGTAGAGCCGGGACCAGTAAAGAAACCGGGGGCTTGGCCGCAGGGAGCGGTTGCACTGGCACCCGGGGCCAGGTTCTGAGCGCCGCCGATGCAGTACGGAGAATTAGTAGGGATCGTGGCGAACGACAAAAAGGCAGCCGAATTGAACCAGCCGTTCAGCGCACGTTGCTCGGTGCTGCCGGAGGTGGCAGCTGGAATCCCCGAGTTGCAAACGCCGCTGGATCTGCAGTTAACTGGATCGGCCAGGAGGGCTCGGCTCGTCGAACCGCCGTAGATCGAGCCGCCGCCAGTGTCAATAACCGTCATAGGCTGGCCGTTCTGGACCGTGGTTATTCCGGCAACGCTCCATCCGCCCAGCAAATGGCCGCGGAGTCCCGGCTCCGACTTCCACGGCAGGCTGTAGCTATAGCTGACAATCAGCCGCTGCGAACGGTTGCCGGCGTACGGCCCGTACTGCTGCCCCAAAGCGAGGGGGTTATTGCTGCCGGTAGTGCCGAAATTCACCTGGCCTACCTCCAACTCGCCCGACGCGGCGCTGTTGACGTTCGTAAGGTCCTTGCTCCAGGTGTAGGCCGCCTGCAACAGCATGCCGTGGGAGAAGTTGTGCCGGATCTGGGCCTGGAGGCTGTCATACAGTCCGTCTCCGGTTGTGGTGGTAGTTGACAAGCCAGCTGCGGTATAGCCGAGGTAACTTACCCGGGCTGGCAAATTCTGCGTCGTGTTGAGCGTAACAGGCGTGGAATTCGCCGGATCGTTGAACGGAATGGGAGTATTGGGCATGTTGGGGTTTTTGAACATCGCAATGTCCTGCGGCATTGTCGGCGGATGGCAAGTAGCGGAAGGAGCGCCGCAATCCACGAGGTGCGCAATGTTGATCGGCGTCCCCTGGTTGAATATGTGGGTGCTGTGGTTGCCCACGTAGCCGATATCGACGATCCATCCATGTCCGAGGTCATATTGCAGGTCCAAATTATACTGCTGGGTGAGCGGGAGCCGATTGGACATCACGTTCGAGTTGGTCGTGTAGCCGAGGGCTGAGTAGTTGATGGAGCCAAAAAAATTGTAACCGTTAAGATTAAAGCCCGGTGGAATAGCCAGGTACCGCCCCGCCCAGGTAAGTGGCGTGCCGGCAACGGCCTGGAAGGGGGTATGGAGCGTGTTCTCCAAATTGGTGATTGACGTTCCCGTGACCGTTTGCGAGTAAGGAGGCAGGTTCAGCTGACCGTCCACCAAAAAGGTGCTGGCAACCCGGTCATAAAACCAACCGTAACCCGCACGGACCACGAATCTGCTTCCGAACGGCTGCCACGCCAAACCGATGCGCGGCATGAAGTTATCGAGCGGCGAGCCGGAGAACAGAGTGTTGTTGCTGTTCACCTTAACGCCCGACGTGCCGCAGGGGCCAGTGAGTCCGGCAGCCGGGTCAAAGTTCTTCGGAACGACGAAGCCGGCGAGCGTCCCGACTGGATTTCCGGTGGCCCCGCATATATTCGTTGCGCCACTCAAGAATGCGGATCCGGTGTTCACCAAGGCTAGCTGGCTGGTCCATACGTTGGTGAACTGCCCAATCTTGTCGGACGGCCATCCATCGTACTCCCAGCGCACACCGACGTTGACGGTTAGCTTCCTGGTCACCTTGATGTCGTCCTGGACGAACGAGTCGAATGCGTTGACGCGGTTATAATGGGTCAGCAATCCTCTTAACGCGATGGGAGAGGCGCCGCCTGCGCAGTTAGAGAAGCCGAGGAAGCCACAACCCGGGAATGGGATGCCACCACCCGGGGGAAGACCCGTTTGCGGGGTGCCATCAATCGCCGGCCCCGAGCTGCTGGTCAGGAAGTCCGCGACGTTGAAGAAAAGTATCTCGCCCCGGCCGCTGGCGGGAGTCGTATTGTTGTACTGGTCCCACTCGCCGTCAAAGCCCGCGCGGATCGTCTGCATGCCATGGTTCCAGGAAACCTGGTCTCCGACCTGGAACCCGTTGACGATGTTCGTGCCCGTGGACGCGAAGTTTCCGCCCTGTCCCCACATTGGCGATGGCGAATAAAGGCTGAGGACGTCAATACTGGGTATGGCTCCGAAGTAACTGATTGGAAGGGGCACATTCGCAGAACAAGGCTGTCCGTTGTTGTTCAGCGGAATGATCGTGCCGCCATTCGGCAGGTTGCAGGCCTGCACTATGTTCGGGTCGATGGCGTCCTCAAGGTTCCTCTGGAACGTGAATCGCGCCTCGTTGATCAGGTTACTTGTGAGGGTCGACGTCAGCCGCATGGTACCGGTGTGGCTGAGGTAAGTAACATCCTCGGGCGAGCCTGGATTGCAGTTGCCGATAAGGCAGAGGAAGGTCTGAACCTGAGGATCCGACGAGTACAGATACCGTTCCTGTAGAGTGTTCTTGGAATTGATAATCCAATCGCTGTTGCCCATATATTGATTCTCGTTGGCGCGCGTGGGATCGGAGATGGCCGTGGTACAGCCCGAAGACGGCGTGGCAGTAACGCAGTTCTGGGGCGCGGCGGCCATCCAGAAGCCGCCCTGGTTGTAGCCGTTCTTGACAATGCCCTTTGCCTGAAGGACGGCGATGGCGGTGTTGGTGATCTGGGCTCCGTTGCTCCGGATCGTAACGCCATCATTCCAGCCTGTGTTGCAGTTATTGGGCGCGACGCCAAACCCGTTGGGAGCAAGGGGGCAGGCCCCGGTCGGGCCAAATACGCTTCCCAGGTAGGCCCGGTACGCGGGGATATTGTTGGTGCAGCGGAGGTCGCTGCAGACGCCGCTGCCGAAGTCCGCGTAGTCGTTCCAAGGCATCAAAGGCGTGGCGGGCTCGTAGCCGGTGGAAAACCCGTTGGTGCCGATTCCATTGAGCTGCCGGAAGCCCTGGTAGGAGAAGAAGAAGAACAATTTGTCCTTCTTGATGGGCCCGCCGAAGGTGCCGCCGAACGTATTCTGCTTTAGAATCTGCGGAGCGTTCGGCAAACCCTGGTTTGCCTCCGAGCGCTTGTAGAAGAAGTCATTCGCATTGAAGAAGTTGTTGCGGTTGTACTCCCACACCGAGCCATGGAAGTTGTTGGAGCCTCCCTTAGTAATGACCTCGACGCTGGCGCCCGGGTTGCGCCCGTAGCCGGCGTCGTATTGCGAGGTCTGCACCTTGAATTCCTGAATGGTGTCCACGTTGGGGATGCCGATGCCCGCAAAGCTGCCGACTTGCGCCCCGCTGCCGCTGGTGTACTGGGTGATGTTAGCGCCGTCCATCGAATAGCTGTTCTGGTTGCCTCTCCCGCCGTTGGCACTCACGTCCTGCGTGCCGTTGCCGATAGCGGAGGCGTTAGCCACGTTGGTGACCACGCCGGGCGAGAGGTCGAGGATCTGCGTGTAGTTGCGCGTAACCAGCGGGAGAGCCTGGATTTCCGCTCCACTGACGACGGTGCCGTTGGCCGCGGTATCCGTCTGGATCGCTTCGGTGTTTGCTTCCACCGTAACTTTCACGGTCGGACTGCCAATTTCGAGTTTGCGGTTCAGCGTAGCATTCTCCGTAACTACGATCGTAGCCGAGGGGACGTCGACAGACTGGAATCCGGCAGCCTCGAAGTGAACGGAATAGTTTCCTGGCGGCAAAAGAGAAATCTGGTACGAGCCGGTCGAGGTTGTGGTCGCCGTGTGCGGCTGGCCGGTGGCAAGACTCGTGGCCGTTACGGTGGCGCCGACGATCACTCCGCCCGACTGATCGGTGACCGTGCCGTTCAAGGCGCCGGTGGCGGAGGTCTGCGCGAGAGAAGCCGGCGCGAAACCAAGCAGCGCGGCAAAGCAAAACACGAAAGCAGCAAGAAACGTTGCAGAAATCAGACGTGCATTCATCCTACGATCCCCCTAGTTGCATTTCGTTCCGTATGCACGCGCGAAATCGCGCTCGCGGCGCAGCGGATCGGCTGAATTTTTTGGAAATGCTGCCGCATGAGATGTGCGGCGATTCGGATTTCCCACCCGGCAGGCCCGGCGCGACTTACCCTTGGTCGCGCCGAGAATGCGAACTCCGTGGGGCAGCTTTTACTATTGACGCGAAACCTTGTCAAGACAATTAGACATATATCTGCCCTTTTCGGGCACGCAATGCCGCGCCGCAAAAAAGAAAAGCCCCGCCCTTCCCGGATAGCGGGAAGGGCGGGGCTTTTGGCTGTCTCGTCCGGGCCGAACCTGCGCCTAGAAGAGTAACTTCAAAGCGAACTGGAACACGCGTGCTGTGTTCGCCGTGGATTGGATCAGACCGAACGTTAAAGGAGAGTTGACATTGTTTGCGGGCGGATTGAACTGGGGGTGGTTGAAGATGTTGAACCCTTCCGCTCGGAATTCCAGCGTCCCGCCCTCCCAAATCTTCGTGTCCTTGGCGAGAGCCATGTCGAAGTTGACCTGGCCGGGGCCAAAGACACTGCCCACTGGAGAGTTTCCGAAACCGGTGCCAGCACCAGGCTTTGTTGAACCGGCTGCGCCACATGGCAAGGCACCGTTGCCTCCGGGATTCGACAAGCCGCCGATGCAGTAGGGCGATGAGGCCGGAAGCGGATTCGTGCAAGTTGCCGACAGCGTGCCGAAGAGCCAACCGTGCACATCGGCTCGAACGCTTATGTTCAACCAACCCGTGAGCACCCGCTGGGTGGTGCTGCCGCTGGTGGCAACGGGCACGTCCGACTGGCAATTGCCGAGCGAGTCGCACTTGCCAGTGGTAGCTGGATTTAGCAGGGCCCTGGAGTCCGTGAGCGCCATAAATCGATCCGCCCCGCGCGTCGGTGATTGTAAAGGGCTGCCCGTCCTGGATGGTGCTCACGCCGGAGAGGCTCCAGCCAGATAGCAGCCTGCCCGGACCCCCTCCCGTGCTTCCAGGGAAGTTGTACACCCCGGTGATCACGACGCGCTGGGGCCGATTGAAGGAGACAGTCCGTAAGACTGGCCTCAGATCGAGCGGATTGTTGCTATTTGAGGAGCCGTTGAGAACTTCTCCCGTTGGGTTGAGGAACCGCTCCGGATTCCGCAGTGCTGATGTTCGTAAACCCTTTGCTCCAGGTGTACGCCAACTGAAAGAGGAAGCCGTGGGAGAACTGATGCCGAATTTGGCCTGCAAGCTATTGTAGAGCGCAGTCGCCATTCGTGGTTGTGGTGGCAAGACCTCCGTTGGCGAAGCCGAGAAACTGAGAGCGACGTCCGCGTTGCTCGTAGAATTCGGCAGGAAAATGCCGCAGGGGAAGCATGCAGCACGTTCGCGGCGACTGGCGTGGCGTTTCCAGGATCGTTAAACGGCACTTGTTGGACCATCGCCACGTTCTGCGGTCCGGTAGCGGCGGTCGGATTGTTCGGAGCGCCGGGGACCAACAAGCCGCAAGTTAACGCCCTGGCCATAGTTGTAGAGGTGGATGCTGTGGGTGCCGACGTAACCGATGTCAACGACCCAGCTGTGCGCAAGCTCATACTGAAAATCCAAGCTGTACTGCTGGACCAAGGGAAGCCGGTCGCCCATGACCGGCGAATCCGACGTGTACGTCAGGTCGGAGTTCGCGAAGCCACGCACCAACCCACCCGGGCAGAGGGTCGGCGGTCCCGAAAACCGTTCGCGGCGTCCACGCGAGAGGCGTCTGTGCGGCGGCATACCATGGGATGTGCAACGTGTCGCTCAGGTGGCCGGAATGAACCGCCCGCCGTGCCCGCATACGGGGGCAGGTTGAGTTGGTTGTCGATGAGCAGGTTGCCGTAAACACGGTCGTAGAACATGCCGTAACCCGCGCGCACGACGAACTTGCTACCAAACGGCTGCCAGGCCACCCCGATGCGCGGCGCGAAGTTATGCCACGGCGATCCGGGAAGCAGGGTCTTATTGCTGTTCACTAAAACCCCGGTTGCGCCATTGGGGGCCGTGAAACCCGAAAGCCTTACGTCGAAATTAGAGGGTACGACGAAGCCGTACTAACGTGCCCGTCGCTCCAGCGCAAGACGCCGAACCGGTGTTGAACTTCTGTAACTGCGGAAGCCAGATATTCGTGAACTGGCCGCTCTTGTCGGACGGGAATCCGTCGTACTCCCAGCGAACTCCGACGTTGACAGTCAGCTTCCGATTGACCTTAATATCGTCCTGCACGTACCCGTTGAACGCATTGATTCGGTTGTAGTGGATGAGGGCACCCTTCAATCCGAATCCGACGAGAATCCCACCAAACGGTCGTGGCGGGCGTCCCGTCATTGTAAGCCGGATCCGATGGATGCGTTCCCGTAGTTCCGGCACTGCTCGTCAGGAAGTCGGCCGTGCTCCAGATCAGCAGTTCACCTCGTCCGGAGGCCGGAATGGTGTTGTTATACTGAACGCGCTCGGCTTCGAACCCGGCGCGAATCGCGTGCTTTCCATGATTCCAGGAGATTTGATCGCCCCTGGAAGGTGTTGATGAAGTTGGTAGAGATCATGGAGAAGTTGCCGCCTTGGCTCCAGGCAGCACCGCCGAAAATCGCGACATTGTCCAAAATCGGGATCACGTTCATTTCCGGGAACTGTTTGGCGAGCGCGCCGTTCGCGCCGCTCGAAACGAGCGGGCAAGGCGCTCCGTTGTTTACCAACGGGATGACATTCGCCGTGTTCGAAAGATTGCAGGACAGCACAGGAGTCGGATCGGTGTTGTTTTCGATGTCCCTGTGGAACGAGAACCGCGCTTCGTTCACCAAGTTGTTCGTCAAAACCGAGGTCAGTTTCAGCTGTCCCACATGGTTGATGTAGTGACCGTTAATCGGCGCGCCGGGGTTGCACATCGTCCCGCTTGATGAAGCAGTTGAAGGTCTGAGTTTGCGGATCGGTCGAATACAGTACTTTTCCGACAGCGTATGTTTGCTGGAGAGGACGTAGTCGGTGTTGATCAGGTACTGATCCTCAGTCGCATGAATCGGCTCGGAAATGGGCGTCTCACAACCCAATAAGCCAATTGCCGCCGCTGAAGGCGCGTTGAGGCAAGAAGAAGTAGGAGATTGAAACTGGCTTTGCGTCATACTGGGGAAGTAGAAGCCCTGGTTGTAGGGTCCCTTGTCGAGCCCCTTCGCCTGCAAGTAGGCAATGGCTGTATTGCTGATGTTCGAGCCATTGGCCGCGACTGCATGCGCGCTGTCAAGAGCCGGGAAGACCCTCGAAAAACGCTTCCCAAGTAGGCCCGGTATGCCGCGGGGTTGTTCGTGCAGCGGAGGTCGCTGCACGTACCGCTTGTCTTGTCACCGTAGTCATTCCAAGGCATCAGAAACGTATTGGGCGTATACCCAAACGCAAAGCCGCTGGTTCCGATTCCGTTGATCTGGCGGATGCCCTGGTAGGAACCGAAGAAGAACAACTTGTCCTTCTTGATGGGACCACCAAACGTGCCACCGAACGTGTTTTGCTTCAGCGTCTGCGGATGGTTCGTCGGGGTAGCCTGGCTCTCTTGGAAGCGCTTGTAAAAGAAGTCGTTCGCGTTGAAAAAGTTGTTCCGGTTGAACTCCCAGAGCGCACCGTGGAACTGGTTCGTTCCACTCTTGGTGACTACCTCGACATTTGCGCCCGGATTTCGTCCGGAACTGGCATCGTACTGCGATGTTTGAACCTTGAACTCCTGAATCGAGTCTGGGTTCGGAATGGCAATGCCGGGGAAGCTGCCGCTTTGAGAGCCCGTGCCACTCACGTAGTTGACAACCGACGAGCCATCCATCAAGTAGTTGTTTTGGTCACCGCGCGAACCATTGGCGCTCACATCCTCCGTCCCGTTTCCTACGGAGGAGGCGGTAGTCGCATTCGCTACGACGCCCGGGGAAAGATTAATGATCTGCGTGTAGTTGCGGGACACTAGCGGAAGGCTGGTTACCTCTTGTGAGGTGACAAGGCCGCCATTCGTGGCGTTCTGGGTTTGAATCGTTTCGGCCGCCGCCTCAACGGTCACCTGGATAGCCTGCCCGCCGACCTCGAGCTTCTGATTAAGCACCGGGGTTTCCGTGACGTTGACGGCTATGGACGGGACTGTAACGGTCTTGAAGCCGCTCGCAGAGAATTTTACGGAATAGTTGCCGGAATTTAGCAGTGAGAACTTGTAGCTGCCAGAACTGTCGGTCGTCGCCGTGCGCTCCTGGCCGGTGCCGACGTTCGTTGCGGTAACGGTAGCGCCGACGACACGCCTCCGGAAGGATCCGTTACTGTGCCGGTCAATGCGCCGGTGCTGGCGGTTTGCGCGAGAGTTGCTGGCGCGAGGCCGAGCAGCGCGGTAAAGCAAAACAGAAATGCAGCGAGAAGCGTTGAAGACATCACACGTGAATTCATTCCCTAATCCCCCCAAGGTATGTAGCAACTTCAATCCGCGCGGAAATCGGCGCGTGACAAGGCAAAACACAGCGAGCAGTTACGGGATGGAATGGTGCGCGCAGATCAGCTGATGGCACGCCTCGGACGTAACGCCGAACGCGTGCGGCACGAGAACCTCAACCGCCCAATACCCAGCCCGGGATTCTTGTACTCCGGGCACAAATCCTTGTCAAGGAAAATGGACATACATCTGACGTAGTTATGAGCATAGGTACACGTATCTATGGATTCGATGAACGTAGCATTTGTGTAAACCAATAAACGATTCCCACGGCCCGCCTTTCGATATAGAGTACCGGCAGGTCAGAAGCGGCGGTACCGGGGTGCTGCCGGACGTGATTCCGTTTTTTCTTTACTGATGACTCGAATGCTGGGGGTTGATGCTCGCTGATCGGCCGCGAATCCGCCGCCAAAGGGCGGGGATGAATGCGGCACGCGCGCGCATTCTAACCAGTACACGTCCGGGCACAAAACCATCGGACCGCAAGGAGAACCAAAAATGGCGACTGGGAGAACTCCGGGGCTGCAAGCAGGCGCGCCCCGAGAGGCGAACTCGTATGGGTGGAACGCCAGAAAGCGAAACAAGAGCGGCGACGCGGGTAAGAAGATCAGGCTGAACAGCCCGCTGAACGAACGGCCCGGATACCTGCTGTGGCGCGGGCGTCATATTGCCGATTCGATCTTCACGTATGAGTGCCGCGAATTCGGAATCACGTCGTCGCAATATGTGGTGCTGGCGGTGGTGAAGGACACGCCGGGATCGGATCAGGTGAGCATTTCGCGAATCGCGGGGCTCGACCGGTTCACGACTGCGCTGGTCTTGTCGAATTTGATCAAGCGCAAGCTGATCACCCGCGAGCGCAGCTCGACCGACCGGCGCCGTTACAGCCTGCGGCTGAGCCCGCAGGGGCAGGACACGTTGAAGCGGATCGTGCCGGGCGCGGCGCGCGCGCGGGCGAGGCTGCTTTCACCCTTCACGCGGCACGAGCAGCACGTCTTCATTCGCTTGCTGCAGCAGCTGGTCACCACGCTGAATGAAGATGCGCGCGCGCCCGTCGACGAACACGCGCTGCCGCATATGCGGCGAAAAACGGACCGCGCAATGAAAGGGTAAGCGCGGCGCGGAAACACTCAGACCGTTTTTCTAATCTTCCGCCCGGCCGAAGGCAACGCGATGCGCCTCCGGCCCACGGGCGATCACGATTGCGCCCACGACGAACGCTGCCGCCGCAAACATCCCCATCGCCTGCGAGTAGCTGAAATGTTCGGCGATTCGGGCCTCGATTGGAGGCGCGGCGGAAGCAATGAGCACTCCCAGCTGATACGCGAAACCCGGGAAAAATCCGCGCAGGGGCCCGGGCGAAAGCTCGTTGATGTGCGCGGGAATCACGCCCCAGGCTCCCTGCACCATGAACTGCATCAGGAACGCGCCGACGCTCATGATTGCCACCACCGGCGGCGAAAAGATCCACAGCGGAATCAGCACCAGGCCGCATAGCGCCGAAGCGACCATCGCACGGCGGCGGCCGATGCGGTCCGAGAAAAGTCCGACGAGAATTCCGCCGGTGATCGCGCCGACCATCGATACTACGTTGACGATCGCCGTGGCTCGCGGGCTGAAGTGCAGCTGGCGCTGGAGAAACGTCGGGAAAAGGTCCTGCGTGCCGTGGGACATGAAATTCATCATGGCCATCAGCAGCGCGAGATAGAGGAAGCGCTTCCAGTTGGCGCTGACCGCGCGGAAATAATCGCCCCAGCCTTTGCGCGCGGCCGCTTCGGCTTTCCACGCGTCGCTTTCCTTCACTTTCGCGCGAATGAAAAGCGTGAGCAGCGCGGGCAGGCCGCCGATGAAAAACATCGGGCGCCAGCCCCAGTGGGGGAAGACAGTCCAGAACGCGATCGCCGCGAGCAGATTGCCGAGCGCGTAGCCTTCCTGCAGCACGCCCGACAATATGCCGCGCCACTTCGCCGGGACCGATTCCATCGCGAGCGACGCGCCCACGCCCCATTCGCCGCCCATGCCGATGCCGTAGAGCAGGCGTAGTGCAAAGAAAACTTTGTAGCTGGGCGCCAGGCCCGATAGCACCTCGACGAGCGAATAAAACAGCACGTTGAAGATCAGCGGCAGGCGGCGGCCGTAGCGGTCGGCCAGCAGGCCGAAAATCACCGCGCCCACGGGGCGCATCATCAGGCTTGCGGTTAGCGCGAACGGGATCGTGGCGGCGGAGACGTGGAACTCCGCGGCGACCTGGCCGAGGACATAGGTGAGGATAAAGAAGTCGAAGGCGTCGAGCGTCCAGCCGAGAAAGCCGGCGATCAGCGCGTTGCGCGAATTCGCGCGGTCCGCGGGCGACTGCAACGACGCGGCGCTGGTCATTGCGTTTTCGCGGCCTGCTGGGCGACCGAGCGTGGATTCGCAATGGCGTCGGCGACGCGCGCGACGTGCACGATTTCGGCGACGTCGTGCACGCGGACGATGTGCGCGCCGCCGAGAATGCTGGCGACCACGGTCGCCGCCGTGCCCCAGATGCGATCGGCGTCGGGCGCTGCGCCGGGCGCTGCGCCGGGCGCCTTGGTGAGGAAATTCTTTCGCGACGTGCCCACCAGCAGCGGGTAGCCGAGCCGCGCGAACTCCGGCAATTTCTGGAGCAGTTCGTAATTTTGGGCGGCGCTCTTGCCGAAGCCGATGCCGGGATCGAGCACGATTTGCGATTTTGCCACGCCGGCCCGGCGGGCGACCGCAACAGCGCGGCGCAGGCCCGTCGAAACATCGCGCAGCACGTCGCGCGCGAACGGTTCTTTCTGCATCGTGCGCGGGTCGCCGCGCATATGCATCAGGATTAAGGGCAGCTTGCGCTTCGCGGCGATTTCGGCGAGGCGCGGATCGGCGCGGAGGGCCGTCACATCGTTGAGAATTTCGGCGCCCTGGAAGATCGCGGCTTCGGCTACCTCGGATTTACTGGTGTCGACCGAGATAGGAATCTTCAGCTTGCCGCGCAGTTTTTCGAGCACCGGGAGAATGCGTCGCATCTCCTCGGAGGCGGAAATGCCTTCCGAGCCGGGGCGCGTCGATTCGCCGCCCACGTCGAGGATGTCCGCCCCGGCGCGCTCCATTTCAAGCGCGCGCGCGACGGCTGCGTCCGCGTCAAGATAGACGCCGCCGTCGGAGAAGCTGTCCGGCGTCACGTTGAGCACGCCCATCACCAGCGTGCGCTCGCCGAGCACGAGCATCCGCGAGGGCAGCCGCAGCCTGAATTTCTTGCGCTTGAACACAGGGCTATTGAATCATGGTTTCGGTGAAGCGAGCGGGTCAGGCGGATTGCCGTACGCCGCCAGTCGCTCTGCCAGCTTAGTGCGCACGGTTGGCCAGTCTTCTTCTGTCACGGAGAAGAAGACGACATCTCGAACCTCGCCGTTCCAAGCTATCTTGCGGCTTCTCAACACGCCCTCGCGCGTTGCCCCGAACTTCAGCAACGCAGACTGGCTCCGCTGGTTTTCGAAATCAACTACAAATTCGACACGAACCGCGCCAGCGCTGAAAGCGTGCTCCAGCATCAAGAGCTTGCATTCGGGATTTGCGACGCCCCCGCGTGCGCTGGGATGCAAAAAGGTCGCGCCAATCTCCAGGCCCCGTTGAGATGGGCGCAACCCCATGAAACTCGAGGTCCCAATGACGCGATCATCCGAAAGTCGCCGGATCGCGTAGGCCAATCGCTGGCCGCTGCCCATGCCTTCAAGCATCGTCGACCAGTAGAGATCGAATCCTTGGATCAGAGGATTGATGGTCATGTTGGACCAGGTGCTCGGGTCGCACTCAATTGCAGCGCGCAACGGTTGCTTCATTTCCGGCGCGACCGGTTCGAGGTGCACAAAACGGCCTTGGAGTGGCAAGAAATCCAGCTTCATCGGGTTGTTGCGAATCCTCCCTTGTCTGCGCGATGCGGGCGCCGATTATACACTCGACAATTCGAAGACGACGATCACTGAGCCGCCGTGGGGATGTAATACGCGGAGCGATGCGAGACTTGGGCGCCGGTGTCGCCGGGAACCTCGACGCGTAGCGAATGCCAACCGGGGGAGGCGCCCGAGCCGCTGGCGTCTGCGGCGGGATAAAACCCCAGGCTGTATTCGGCGCGGATCTTCTCGGCGATTTTGCGAAATGTGTCCGCCATGGTTTCCGATTCGCGCAGGAAATAGAGCTGGCCGCCGGAGCGGCGAACCAGCTCGGCGAGAAATAATGTGTAGGGCGGAATTTCCTGCGTGCGCGCGGCCGGCGTTACGAGAGTTGTGTTGGCATGCGCGGCGAGCCATTCGGGCGTCATCACCTTCGGGCGGTTTTCGGTTGAGACGGCGAAAATCTGGATGTCTTCGGCGGCGAGCTTCCGCGCCACGTCGTCGAAGGTGAGCCGATCGGCGGATTCGCCGGGCCGCGGGGCCATGCTGGCGGGATCGAGCGTCAGCCCGAGGCCGCTGTCCTGCCCGTCGGTGAGCAGCAGGATCGCCTTGCGGCCGGTACGGCCGGGGAAAAGCTCGTGCGCGGCGAGGTAGACGGACTGGTAGATGTTCGAGCCGCCGGTATCAGCGAGCAGAGCGCGCACGTCGACGCGAGCGACCGCGCGGCGAATCTGTTCGCGCACGTCAGAAAAGGGAAGCTGCAAATAGGTGTGCGCGGAGAAATCGACGACCGCGGCTTGATCGAGCGGCGCGAGCGCGGTGATCAGCGCATCGGCGGCCTGTTTCATTTCCTCGGAATCGCGCAGCACGCTGGGGCTCGCGTCGATCACGAGCGCCACGCTGGCGGGCGCCGTCGAAGCATCGAAGTAGGCCACCGGCCGCGCGACGCCGTCCTCGTAGATGCGGAAGTCTTCACGGCGCAGCCCCGGCAGCGCGGAACCGTCCGCCGTCGAAACGATGCAGGTGACCGGGACCATCTGCGTGAGCGCATGCAACGGTTTCGGGCCGCCTAGTGCGCCGGCGTTGCCGGAATCGGATGCGCCGCTGCCAGCGATGGCGCTCAGCTCGCCGGTGGCTGGATCGCGGTGCCACGTAATTCCGCGGTCGAGCTGGCGCGGGTGCTTGCTGGGCTGGCTTTTCTGCGGTGCGGCGAGCGCGAACGCAGAAACGAAAATCGCAAGCGCAGCGAGTACCGCGGGGAACGCAAGCAACGCAACGCAATGCACCCCGCGCGCCCTGCCTTCTTCGACCCGGGAGCGGGGCTGCAAGCGCATCGAACCGATTAATCGAGATCGAAATCGCGGACGGGCTTTTCGAGCGGGGCGTCCTTGGCCTTCTTCAGGTTTTCGGCAAACTTGCGCGAGAGAATATCTTCTTTATTGCGCTCGGCTTCGATGGAGGCGCGGAACTTCGCCTCGACGGAATCCTCATGCGCGCGCAGGTGCCGCGCGGTGTCCTCAAGGTCGATAGAGGGCGGCCGCACCGGCGCGGTGTGCGACAGGACCACGCCGAGCGCGCGATCGACGGTCAACTTCGCCTGGCAGCACGGGCAGGCGACTTCGAATGTCTGCGAGGAATTCTTCGCCATGCCGATATTCTACGCCCATTTCGGCGGCGTCTAGAAGCGTGCGTGTGTAAAACCCGGCGCGCGCTGGCAAATCAAGCATTGGCGAAAAGCCAGTGGCAAGCAGGAGTCCACAAAGAAAAAACGGGAGCCCGCCAAAGCGAGCTCCCGTGAACGAGGATCGGCGAAGCGCCGCGAAGTTCTAAGCCGGCGCAGGCTTTTCGCCCTTGGCGAGGCCAGGAAGCGGCCGAGGCTCGGGGCGCAGCGTCATGGACGGCTCCCTGGTCGCGACCGGCGGCACGGACGGCGGAGCAACCTTTTCCGGCAGCGGCTTGCCTTCCATGAGGAGCTTCAGCTCGGTAGCGTCGAGCACTTCGCGATCGAGCAGCCCTTTGGCGACGCGTTCGAGCGCGTCGCTGTGCGTTTCGAGGATATGGTGCGCTTTCGAGTAACCGTTGTTGACGATGCTGCGCACCTCGACGTCGATCTTGATCGCGGTGTCCTCCGAATAATCGCGGTGCTGCGCGATCTCGCGGCCCAGGAAGATCGCCTCTTCCTTGCGGCCGAAGGTCAGCGGCCCGAGCGAGCTCATGCCCCACTCGCAAACCATCTGGCGCGCGATTTCCGTGGCGCGTTCGATGTCGTTGCCCGCGCCGGTGGTGATGTGGTGCAGGAAGATCTCCTCCGCGGCGCGGCCGCCCATCAGCACGGCGAGCTGCGATTCGAGAAATTCCTTCGTGTAGGTGTGCTTGTCGTCGATGGGCAGTTGCATGGTGACGCCCAGCGCCATGCCGCGCGGGATGATCGTCACTTTGTGCAGCGGGTCGGCGCCCGGAGTCATCGCGGCGACCAGCGCGTGGCCCGCCTCGTGATACGCCGTGTTCTTCTTCTCCTCGTCGGACAAAATCATCGACCGGCGCTCGGCGCCCATCAAGACCTTGTCCTTGGACATTTCGAAATCGACCATGGCGACGAATTTCCGGTTCATACGCGCGGCCCACAAAGCCGCTTCGTTCACCAGGTTCGCCATGTCGGCGCCGGAGAATCCGGGCGTGCCTCGCGCGATCACGGAAAGATCGACATCATCAGACAGAGGAACCTTGCGCGTGTGCACGCGAAGAATCTCCTCACGGCCGCGGACATCGGGACGCGGAACCACCACGCGGCGATCGAACCGGCCCGGGCGCAGCAGCGCCGGGTCGAGCACGTCCGGTCGGTTGGTGGCCGCAATCAGGATCACGCCTTCGTTTGACTCAAAGCCGTCCATTTCGACAAGCAGCGCGTTCAGCGTCTGCTCGCGCTCGTCGTGTCCGCCGCCCAGGCCGGCGCCGCGATGGCGGCCGACCGCGTCGATTTCGTCGATGAAGATGATGCAGGGGGCGTTCTTCTTGCCCTGCTCGAATAGGTCGCGGACGCGGCTCGCGCCGACGCCGACGAACATCTCGACGAAGTCCGAGCCGGAAATCGAGAAGAACGGAACATTCGCTTCGCCGGCGATCGCGCGAGCGAGCAAAGTCTTGCCGGTTCCCGGAGGTCCAACGAGCAACACGCCTTTGGGAATGCGTCCGCCAAGCTTCTGGAATTTCTGCGGGTCCTTCAGGAAGTCGATGATCTCGTAAAGCTCTTCCTTGGCTTCGTCAATCCCGGCGACGTCCTTGAACGTGGCTTTCTTCTGCTGCGCGGTCAAGAGCCGCGCCCGGGATTTGCCGAAACTGAGCGCTTTATTGCCTCCGGCCTGCATCTGCCGCATCATGAAAATCCAGATGCCCACGATCAGCAGGATCGGCGAGAAATTGATCAGCAGGCTGACCCAGTTCGCTTCCTTCACCTCACGGTAGTTGAAGAGAACGCCCTTGTCTTGGAGCGCCTTCGTGACATCAGGGATCGCGGTGTTGGCGACGGTCACGCCGCGGAACTTGCCGCCATCGCGATACTCGCCCTGAAGCTCGGCGCTGTTGGGAGAAAGCAGGATCGAAACGTCTTTTACGTTGCCCTGGTCGACCTTGGCGAGAAAATTGGAATAATTGGGCTCGTCTTCCTTCGTCGTGGGGCCGCCATTGGAAGCCATCCTCCAAAGCACGACCGCCAGCGCGATCATCATGACCCAAAATAAAACAGTGCGTACTGTTGAGTTCACCGGATTATTACCTCACCCTCGGGATACTTTCCTGCGAGCGCTCGGTCGCGACCTGCGGCCCCCGCGCGCGCTTCCTTCCGCGACGTATGGCAGGTTACGGTACAACCCGCCTTTGCCGCTCAATCCATAACCTACCCAATCTTTAGATGCAGCAGCGAAGCCAGTGTATGCAGCGGTCAAATTCACCTTGCGGGACGCCGGCTTATCGAACAGCACCGCCAGGCGCAGCGACCGCGGCCGGCCCTCCTCCAGGCGCTTGAGCAGGAAATCCTGCGTGACGCCGGTGTTCAGGATGGCGTCCACGACCAGCACGTCTCGACCGCGCAACGAAGGCGCCGCGCTGAAAAAAATCTCGCGGTATTCCTGCCCGCCGAAGCGGATATCGCGCGTTTCCGATCGCACAAAATGGCAGGAGACCGGCCGGGAAATTTCGCGCACCAGATCTGCGGCGAAAAGAAACGAATTCTCGAGCACGACGACCACGTCAACCGTCCTCCCGGCGTAGTCTTTCGAGATAGCCCGGCCCAGCTGGCCGACCCTCGTCGCAAGACGCTGTCGAGTAAACGCGACCCTCATCGTCCTCTCAAAACTGCTCTTCCTCGATCACCACGGCCGCTTGCGTGCCCTTTCGGGCGCAAAAATCGCCAGCGGGAGGCAGCCCGCGAGCCCAGGCGACTCGACCGCCGCTTTCGAGAACGGGCCAGCCAGCCCGATCGCGGCTCGGGACTCGCCCCGCAAGAAACATTTCCTTCAATTTTCTCGACTGCCTGTGCCCCTGCGGCCGATAGGCATCCCCGGGACGCCAATTCCGCAAGATCAAGGGTTCACGCAGTAATTTCGCGTCGAGAGCCGTGCTATCCCTTTTAGTGTCGCGCTCTGAGACAGACCAGTCAATCACTTTCAGGCAGAAGCGCCTGTTTAGTTCTGGTACGGAAATAGTTGCGGCACCATGAGCCGGAAGGCTCACAACATATTGATACGCATGTCCCGCCGCTTCGGTTTCGTGCGGCCCGCGCGCGCGCCCTGCCGGCTTTGCCATCGAGAAGATGATCTTATCGAAAGCCTTCTCGACAACGATGCCGTCCGGAAGCTCGGCGCAACGGCCGCTCGCCGATTCCGAAGCGAGCCGAACAACCTGCTGCACGTGCGCCGCCCCGAGGCCGCCGAGATCGCCGTGCAGTTCCTTGTACATGCGGCGAACGATTCGCTCGGTCAGCGCGCGGAGCGCGTCGGTGCCCTCACCATTAGACACCGCCGAAAGACTCAGCGGCTTCAGCAGGTCGCCAATGCGAACGGTCAGTTTTCCCGGACCCATGTGGACCAAAGCGCGGAAACGATCCTCCACCAGCGCGCTCCAGAAAACCTCCTCCTCGCGCGCCAGCTCCGCGAGCCCCGCAAGATGTTTGACGGCGCCCGGAGAAAAATCGCGCTCGAGCAGCGGCAAGAGTTTTTCCCGAATTCGCGCGCGCTGCCGGCTCACGTCGCGATTCGAAGCGTCTTCGCGCCACTCCTGCCCAATCCCGCGCAAGTATTGGCGCAGTTCCTCGCGGCGCTCGGCGAGCATAGGCCGCACGACTGAACCCACCGCCGGATAAATCCCCGCCAGCCCCGCCGGACCCGTGCCGCGAAGGATGTGCGCGAGCACCGTTTCGGCTTGATCGTCCGCCGTATGCGCCACGACGATCCGCGTGGCGCGGCCTTCGGCCACCAGCCGCTCGAAAAACGCATAGCGCAGGCGCCGCGCCGCGTCCTCGAGATTCCATTTGTGGGCCGCCGCGGCCGCCGCAACGTCTTCGCGCTCGACAACCCATTCGAGGCCCCGCGCGCGCGCAAGCTGTTCGACAAACCGCGCGTCCGCTTCCGATTCCGCGCCGCGCAGCATGTGGTCGAAATGCGCGACCAGCAGTGTGATGCCGAGCCTCTCTCGCAGGCTTTCGAGCAGTCGCAACAGCGCGACCGAATCCGCCCCGCCCGAAACAGCCACACCCGCGCGGTCGCCGGGCGCGAGCATCCGCGCGTCCCGGATCGTCTGCAAAACGCGGTTTTCGAGTAATTTCACTATCTTTATGGTAGCAGCCGGCCGGGGTGGGGTCGAGCAACGGCGGAATGCAGTGGTCGGTCAGTGGATGGGCCACCTTCAGAGCCGCGGCATGGGGTCGCAAGTGATCTTAGATCCAACCGGTGAAAACGGTTGCTTCCATCGCCGCCGCCCACGGCTGCGGCAGTGTTTTCATCCATCGATCCAGATCGAAGCGTGTCGCGGGAAGAGAACCTTCTGCGTAAACGCGGCCACTCATATCCTTCACGCAGTAGCTGATCGTCCTCTTGTGAACATCCAATCCGATGTAATACATATTCTGCATGGGGGAGCCTCCTTGGTGTCTCTGAATCAGCTGCTCGCTGAGTTCAGCTCTTGTACACCAAGCGCTCCTCCACTCGACCTATACATTCAAACTTACCAGGCAAGTGCCCAGCAGCATCCGCTGTTCAGCTAGACTCCGGAATGCGAATTACTTTAGAATCCGTGTGCTTGGCGGAATAAGGACGATTTGAGTGAAATCGCAACTCCTCGCCGTAGTTCTGTTCGTTACTTTATCTCCGGCATCCTCGCCCCGCGTCGCGCAGCAGCGGCATCCGCAATTGTCAGTTGACTTGGAAAAATATGGCTGGAAAGCGCCTGCCCTCTATGCGGACGAACGTGTAGCGGCAACGGATGACTATGTGGCTGTGACCCTCGATGCAGAGGAGTCTGCAACCGGCCCTACGACGGCAGCTGCAGAGCCGCAATCGAAACTTTCGCTGCTGATATTTGAGGCAGACAACGGTACATTGAATGCGAAGTGTGGGCCATGGCCAGTCAATGGATATTTCGACCTCTTGCCCACTGCCGGTGGCAACTTCCTACTACGCCTGACACTCTTGTCTGATGCCAATCCTCAGGGAGTCGAGACGCTCCTGCTTCTTTCTCCTGCCTGTGCGCAATTGAAGCAAATAACCCTGGAGGACCAAGGGAGCGCGAAAAAGCGCACATGGCATACTCTTCAATCTCCGAGCCGCCAGACCCTGCTTCTCATCAAGGGGCAAGAGGAGGGCCGCAGCTATCAGCTTCGTGGTTCGGACACGCTCGATTTGAAAAGACAGTGGCTCGAATCTGACTCCAAGGCTCCCATGATCGTAGCGGTATCGGACAAAGGAATTCTTGGCGTCCTGTCGAAACCACCGTCCATGGTCGCTGAATCGGGCCCGACTGCAGATTACTATCGGACCTTCCAAGGAGACTGGCGACCCTTGCCGGTTTCTGATTATTACTCATTTCTTTCGGATGACGCACTGGTCGGAAGCAGAGATTCTGCTCCCGACGAGAGTTGGAAGGTCAGCAAAACGCGGGTCACTGCGGTTGGTTTAGACGGAACTCCTATTTTCTCAGGGATAGTATCGGACACTGGATACCACGTGCAGAGGTTGTCTGACATTTCATTATCCAGCGATGGCAATCACTTTGCGTTCGTTCTCGACTTCTCAGGGGCCGGTTGGCTGTGGGGCAATCTCGACATGGGACCAGAGCATCAGTCGGTCTATGTTTGGTCTGTAACTCGCGCGAGCCCCTGTACAATAGTCAGAGTCAGGAATTGGCTCAACAATCCGGCCTTGGCTTTGTCTTTTGCCCCAGATGGTTCGTGGTTTGCAGTTCTTCTTGACCGCTCCAGCCTGAGTATCCGTCCTCTTCCTTCTAGATAAGCGCCGACGTGAATCCGGATTTGCCAACGGCAAGGAGGCACAAGTCCTGATTAACGCGTTATCTCTAACGACGCCGGCCCTTGCAAGAGTTTTTCCTCCGGCTAGTCGTTGGGTTCGAGCGCACTTCTCCGCCGGCGCACGAACAGCGTCCGTCTCTGCTGCCCCTGTTCACCTGTGTCACCCGAACTTGCTCAGCCCGTTTTCGGTTCATCCGTTCGGTGTTGCCCACCAACCATCTCTTCGGTCACGATCGACCATGATGAGTTATTCGAACTCCCCGTAGGGAGGCGGGTAGCCTAATCAATCGGCCGGTGACTGTTCGCACCATAGCGCGTCCCAGGCATCCCCGCACAAGCATCACCGCCCCTCTGCTGCATCTGTCCACGACGACAGAACTCGTGATAATCGATTCTGGTCCCGCAACAACCGGACAAACTCCCCTGACTTCAAACCGACCCATTACCCAGAATGCGACTACAGGTTGTCGCTTGTCTGTTCCGTGAGAAGACTGCGGCTCGAGGAAATGCATCGGTCGAGTACCACGGCCGCGAAATGGGAGCAATTTGCGCGCTCGCGTTCGGTCCAGTCGGCCAGCCTCGGACTAAGCCCGCCGAAGCGGCGGCCCAGCCCGTGAATCAGGCGGCGGTAGATCACGATCGAGCGGACACTGGCCCGGTCGGCGTTATGATCGGGACAGAGCCGCACGAGTTGCAGGATTCGGTCGAAATCGTTCGCCGAAACGCTTCGGCCGCTCATCTCCGCCAGCGCGGATACGCGATCCGACAGGTCGACTTTTCGCGCGGAGGACAGCACCGTCCCGCAATACGACACGAATAACGGGAAAAGCGCCACCAGCGACGCGGCGGCAATAAGAATCGCAATCATACGGACTTCACCAAACTCTCGCCTCGGAGAGGAAATTCGCCGATTCGTGCGAAGGTAGGCTAGTCGGCCCAGCCCACCGGGTCAATGTTACCTAGGTACCACGGGCTGGCGCCGCGCGTCAGGGTGCAAAACGGGGTCAAATGGCCTAGTCGAGATACTTCACAAATACCACTTCGTTCTGTGCTTCGTTGTAGAGCAGTTCGTCCACCTTGGCCTGAACCAGCACCAGCCCAAACCCGCCGGGGCGCAGGCCTTTTTGCTCGCGGATCAACCCGTGGTCGATGGGGCTGCCGTGGCTGATCGCGGCGTGGTCCAGGTCGGCGTGCTTGAACCCGGGTCCGGGATCGGCGATGCGATAGAGAAGCATTCGCTTGGCGCGCAGATACGAGATGCGGACCCGGCGCTTGGGGTTGAGTTTGCCGCCCCATTCGATGGCGTTCATCAGCAGCTCGTGAAATGCTTGCGCCACCGAATTGCGCACCTCTTCGGAAAGCCCGGCTTCGAGATGCACCATGAAAGCTTCCAGGCGCGTCGCGGCCTCCATTGAGCAGGGCACCAGCAGTTCGACCCATTCCGGCCGGGCGGAAACCACCTCGATCGGGGGAGTATCGGATTTCTGGCCGAGCGTTTCGTTCACGAGCGCCAGCAGCGTCTCGCGTTCAATGGGCTTCGCAAGGTAGTGGTAGGCACGCTCGCGCACCGCGGCCAGCAGCGTGCCGGGAGTGTCGTCCGAGGTGATCACGATGACCTTCGGCCGCATCCGTTTCGCTCGCATCGCTGCCAGAAGGTCCAGGCCGTTCATTTTCGGCATCCAGACGTCGAGCACCACGAGGTCGAATTTCGCCTTGCGCAGCTTTTGCCAGGCCGCGCGCCCGTCGGCCGCCACGGTGACGGCGAATTTCTCGGCGCGGAGGATCTCCGAGATCCATTGCCGCGTCGTGCGGTCGTCTTCGGCCACGAGGATGCGTTTCACTGGCATTTCCCTTGGACGATTCTAACGTGCGATCCCGGCGAATTCGCGGCGTATAAGGCCGGCTGACGCCAAGGCGTTAGCAGTTTGCGGAAAAAGGGCGCCTTTTAGGGGGTCGGAGCTTCAGCCCCGACATAAAGGGCTTGCACTCAATGCGCTTCAGCGCCGGAGGACACTCTTCACTGCCTTTTTCCGCAGCCTGTTAGGGGTGTGTTGCCATCGGACGGTGGCCGCGGGACAATGACGGGCGCTGTACCGAATGCGGCCTTGTGTGCGGCGGCGGTGGTTTTTGGAGGATCGATGAACCGGGTCAGGGGAATCGTCTTAGCAATGATGGCGCTGCCGGTTTTCTGGGCGCCTTCCGTTCTGGGACAGTCGCGCGCCTGGAAGTTCGCCGTCTCCGGCGATTCACGGAACTGCGGCGACGTGGTCATGCCCGCCATCGCCGCCGGCGTGAAGCAAAGTGGCGCGGAGTTTTACTGGCATCTCGGTGATTTGCGTCGAATGGCCGATGCCGACGAAGACATCGCCCATCAGCCGGAGCATCTAGCAAAGCCGCTGGCCAAAGCCGAATATCAGGCGATGGCCTGGGACGATTTTACCCAGAACCAGATCGGCGTGTTCGGCGACACCACTTTCTACCTCGGTATCGGAAACCACGAGATGATCCCGCCGAAAGATCGCGCGGCATTCGTCGCGCAATTCTCGAAGCAGCTCGATCTGCCCAATCTGCGCGAGCAACGACTGCAGGACGATCCCGCCGATCTTCAGCCGAAGACCTACTACCATTGGATCGAGCGCGGCGTCGATTTCTTCAATCTCGACAACTCGATCAAAAGCCAAATCGATGCGGACCAGTTGGCCTGGTTCGAAAAAACGCTCAAGCGGGATTCCGGGAATCCGCGGATCCGCACGTTTGTGGTCGGCATGCACGAGGCCCTGCCGGAGAGTATTTCGAAAAGTCACAGCATGAATGAATCCGAGGATGGCGCGGAAAGCGGCCGTCGCGTTTATGCCGATCTTTTGAAGCTGCAGAAACGCAACCGCAAACGCGTCTACGTGCTCGCCAGCCATTCGCACTTCTACATGGACGGAATATTCAATACCGACTACTGGCGCGCGCACGGCGGGGTTTTGCCGGGATGGATCGTGGGGACCGCCGGCGCCTTCCGCTACAAATTGCCTCCGGATTCCGGCAGGGCGCATGCGGCGATGACCGACGTCTATGGATTCCTGGTCGGCACGGTCGCCGGCAACGGCGCGATACGATTCGATTTCCAGCGCCTCGCCGAATCCGACGTGCCGTCATCGATTACTTCGCGATACACTCCGCGGTTCGTTCACTGGTGCTTCGCCGAAAATTCCGAAGCGCACAAGCCGTAATCATTCAGGGGGGGCGGGAATCCTGATGTCCGTTGCACTTTCGCCCGAGCAATTAAACCCGGCAAGGTTTCGCATCAGTGCATGCTTGGCTCAAGCGGAGGAAGCGGCACAGTGATCAGAGAGTTTGACTCCGGCGCTGTCAGGTAAGCAACCCCTTCAGCCGGATCCGTTGCAATACTGCGCACCGGCGTGGGTGTCGTCCCCTGCATAATCTGCTTGTGGGCAACCAAATCCAGAACGACAAAGCCGGTTGGGCTACTCGTGACGGCGATGCCGTTGCTATAGCTCTTGCTGACAACAGCACCTGCCTTCAGATAGGGAGGAGGTGTGGAGCTACCACCTCCTCCGAGGGTGTAAAAGGTTCCAGCTGTTGAAATCTGGGCCTCAGAATGAACGACTGGGGACCCTGTTGTAATGACGGCATCCTGACTTCGAAAGGCGCTCAGATCCGTCGAGACCGTTGTGTATACCCACTCGTTCTGCCCTCCCGAAATTCCAAGGGCGGTGACCTGCCCATTCATCGGGGAGGTGGAAACAATCGTAAAGCTCGACAGACTCACCTCCGAGATGTAATTGAGGCCGGCAACCCATAGGTAGTTTCCGCTCGGATCGAGGGCAAGCGTGTCCGGCGCCAGCCCCACCGCTAGTGTCGCAACCACCGAGTTCGTGGACAGATTGATCTCGGAGATCGTATTCGAACCATAGTTGGCTACGAACGCCTTGGTTTGATCCGGCGAGACCAAGACAGCCACCGGCTCAACTCCGACGGGAATTGTGATGGCCGCTACGGCCATAGTCGACAGGTTGATGATGCTCACATTGTTGCTTCCGTAGTTCGCAACAATTGCGTTTTGCGGCGCCGTGTAATAAGTGTAGCCGATGGAGCAGTAGTAGCTATAGTCCACGTAGTTGACATAACATTGGCTGGAATAGTTGCTTTCAGTCGTGGTGCTGTTATACGCCTTCACTGCCGTTGGCTGGCTACCCGCGCCCACGCAAGGGCTTTGACCGCGGCAAAGCTTTCCCGGAGTCGAAAGCGTGACAACGTAGTTAGGCGTGACCGCCGCGTTCGAGGTTGTGCAGGACGTGCCGCTGGCCGACGAGACCACGCAGCTTTCTGTGCCTGTTCCCACATCGTAAGCATCGATTCCGTAGGGTGTTGTGAGCGCTGTGTTGTTCGATCCTATACTCAGGATGCCAACGCCGACGTCGTGAGAGACCCCTGGCGAACTCTGGTTCCACAAACTGAAGCCATACAACCCAGAAGTTAAGGGTCCTCCAGAGCTCGACACGGGAAAGTTAAAGATAGCCGTCGTTCCGTCCGTCGAAACACTCGATGCGAAACCCTGCGAAGCCAAACCCGATTGCCCATAAACCTTCAATTGTGGCATCCCGTTTGTGGATGAAAGCCCCGATAACTGTATTGCTATGGTACTCGGAGAGGAGTTTGCCAGGGCAAAGGCGGGGCTCGCGGCGGCGGTTTCGTTTATACACGCCCAATCTATGTTTGGGTTTTCCTGAGTGACATTGGCAATGGCGCTGGCAACCGTCGTGCCGCCGCAAGGGACATCCCAAACAACGCCTGTCTCCCAAACCGCAGGAATACGGCCATCCAGGACGTGCGCGTTGCCGTCTCCATCGGTAACTACATCAAACGACAACTCCTGACCCGCCGCGTTTGAACTCAAGTCACGGATCCAAGAACCAGTCACGAGAATATTTCCGTGCGGCGTCGGAGGGGTCGGAACGCCACCTATAACCATTTGGTCCACAGTGTGGACGAAGAATCCGCCGATGTTACCGCCCGAGCCGGATCCATCATTGCAACCGGTAAAGACAGCCGCAAGCAAGAGTAGCCCTACTGCATAGGAACAATTAGCTCGCCGTCGGCACATTTCAGAAGTCCTCCTTCAGGATGTCATTCGATCCGTAGTGTGTGTAGGAGCCGATTAACTTCTTCCGCGGGGTCCAGACTTGGATGAGCGGCAAAGTATGCGTTGCGGTCCGCTAAGTACTCTTGGTCGCGTTTGATCTTTACCGGGTCTCGGGTTAAAAGTTGCAACCTCTGTGACTCCACAACTGGTTGCCGATCGCCAAGGTTCTTAGGCCAGCGGCCCTGCCTGATCAGTTCTCGAAGTTCCAAGGGAACACCACGATTTGATTCGAGAAGATACAGAGTGTAAATTGCCTCGACAGGCCGACAACTGCGTGACACATCACCGCTGGCGGACCGGGACACGGCGGCGGGATAAAGGAACGTACCGTTGAATACCCTGAACGCGTGCAGTTCCTCGACGGAAATTCGTGTCCATAGTGGCGTGACCCACTCGTTCATCATCTTGTTGAAGACATCTGCAACGAGGGCCTCCGAGACTTCTTTCGTGGGGTCTAGCACCGCGGCATACTCTGCACGCGCCACCCGGGGCTTCAGCGCGGATAAGCCCGGCACCTTCGCATCGTCGAGCTTGTACTTCTCCAGTAGCGCGTCAATGTAGGCCTCTGCATCCTGCACGGAATGAATGGTTGATTTCGAGCTTAGCCTATTGATGTTTGCATCGATTGGGGACAGTGGAAACTCGACCATATGCTGGTCCTTAGAGAACGCATCCGTTGATGCGCAGACAGCCGCCAGGGATAGAAGAGCTGCCGAAAGCACGCTCAACTGGGCCCAGCGCAGTAAGAGCATCGTCATCACGAAAGGTGCCTTGTACCCCATTGTGTTACTACCTGTCAATAGTAGATAAGAATTAAATATATGCGCCGGGTGCCCCACACTTCGCTTCTTGTCGCGGTACGGCTCACGTCCCGCTGCCGCCGCATGATACCATTGCGGCACTTCACGGCAGAGTACGCTTTCAGGGGTGGCCCATCCTCGGTTTGAGCCGGTTGCCGGAAGGTGAAGCTGGCTGCGTGCGGCAGCGCGTCAGTGACGCTAGTGCAATTACCGCCTGATACCTTCGCGGGCGTAGCTCCCGAAACAATCGAAAAATCGTTCAGGATGCGGGATCAGCCGCTGCAAACTCGCTAGCCTCATTGCGCATCCTGAACGATTTTCAGGCTGGTCTTAGCGCCCGAAGGCCAGCGCCACGAGCGTCTTCTGCTCCATCTCGTGCGCCTTGTGCGAGCCGGTCGACGGGCTGGCGGCCGACGAGCGATTCACCGAGAGCACCGCGCGGTCGTGCGCGAGCCGCCTCAGCTCCGGAATCAGAAATTCGTGCGCGCCCATGTTGCCCGGCTCTTCCTGCACCCACACAAACTCGCGCGCGTTCGCGTGACGGTCCATCTCCGCGGCAAGCTCGGTTTCCGGCAGCGGGTAGAGCTGCTCGACGAAAATGATTGCCGGGGCGTTTTCTGGGTGCCGCTTTCGCTCGGCCATAAGCTCGTGGCCGATTTTCCCGGTGCAGAGCAGCACGCGTTCGGCCGAGCCGTCGCCCTTGTCCGGAATGACTGTCTGAAAGCGCCCGGTCGCCAGGTCCGAGAGTGGTGAAGACGCAGCGGGGTTTCGCAGCATGCTCTTGGGCGTGAAAACCACGAGGGGCTTCCGCCATGCGCGCAACGCTTGCCTTCGCAACAGGTGAAAATATTGCGCGGCGGTGGAGGGCTGGCAAATCTGGATATTGTCGCGCGCCGCGAGTTGCAGGAACCGCTCGATGCGCGCGCTCGAATGCTCCGGACCCTGTCCTTCATATCCGTGCGGCAGCAGCAGGACGATTCCGGACAGCAGGTTCCACTTGTCCTCGCCCGCGGCGATGAACTGGTCGATCATGATCTGCGCGCCGTTCGCGAAATCGCCGAACTGAGCCTCCCAGAGCACCAGCGCCTCGGGGTAGTCGCGGCTGAAGCCATATTCAAACCCCACCACGGCCGCCTCGGAGAGCGGCGAATTGTAGATCTCGCAAAACGCGGTATCCTGCGCCAGCCCCGCGAGCGGGACGATTTCTTCCTCGGTCTCGATGTCAATCAAAGCAGCATGCCGCTGGTTGAACGTGCCGCGGCGGCTGTCCTGGCCCGTAAGCCGCACCGGCACGCCCTCCTGCAGCAGCGAGCCGAACGCCAGCGCCTCGGCCATTCCAAAATCCAGCGCGCGCTTGCCCTGCGCCATTTCCTGGCGCTGGTCCAGCAGCTTCTGCACTTTGGGATGAACGTGGAATCCGTCTGGATAGCTGACCAGCGCTTCGCCCACAAGTGTCAGCGAATCCGCGGCGACGGCTGTTTCCACCTCGAGCGACGGATCGTATTTCCCGCCGCGGAACGCTCCCCAGTAGCGCGGCAGCTTCCGCATCGCCGGGCTCTTCTCGATCTCCTTCGCCTCTTTTTGCGCGGCGTCCAAATCATCGCGCACCCGCTGCACGGCCGGCTCGGGATTCGCGCCGATCCTCTCCGCGTAAATCTTCCAAAGTTCCGGATGCGCCTCGATTTTGCGATAGCGAAGCGGCTGCGTGATCGTGGGATCGTCCACTTCGCTGTGGCCGTGGCGCCGGTAGCCGACCAAATCGACGAAGACGGGCGTTCCGAATTCGTAGCGATAATCGAGCGCCATCTTGCCCACGCGCACCACCGCGTCCGGGTCCTCCGCGTTCACGTGGAAAATCGGAATGGGCAGCCGCTTCGCCAGATCGGAGGAATAGCGCGACGATCCGCCGTCCTTCGGCGCGGTTGTGAAACCGATCAAATTGTTCACGATGATGTGCACCGAGCCGCCGACCGCAAAACCCTCGACGCCCGACATGTTCAGCGTCTCGGCGCAGATGCCCTGGCCGGCAAATGCCGCGTCTCCGTGCATCACGATCGGCACCACAAGCCGCCGGCCGTTTTCGCCGCGCCGCATCTGCTTCGCGCGCGTGCGGCCGATCATCACGGGATCGACGGCTTCCAGGTGGCTCGGATTCGACACGAGGTGGATTTCGACTTCACGGCCGCTGGGCGCGCGAAACGTTCCTGTCGCGCCCATGTGGTATTTCACGTCGCCGCCGCCGAGCGTGCTGCGCGGGTCCACGTCCTCAAATCGCGCGAAGACATCCGCGGCCGCGCGGCCCACGGTGTGCACCATCACGTTGAGCCGCCCGCGATGGCTCATCGCCAGCATGGCTTTTTCCGCGCCCTGCTCGGCCGCCGCGCTCAGGATCGAATCGAGCAGCGGAAGCAGCGCCGATTCGCCCTCGAGCGAGTAGCGCTTCGTGCCCAGATAGCGCGTCTGCAACACGTGCTCGAAAATGTCCGCGCGAACCAGCAGATCGAGAATCCGCGCGCGGTCGGGCTCCGGCGGCTCCGATTCCATCCGCTGCTGGATCCACGCGCGCTTCCCGCGGTCCGGGATGTGCATGAACTCCACGCCGATGCTGCCGCAATAGACGCGCCGCGCAGCATCGGCCTCCGCGCCGTAAGTGTCGAGTTCGGGCGTCGCCGCAGGCTCGAGATCGCCCAGTGGATCGAGATTTGCCTGGAGATAGCCCCAGCGGCGAAACGACTCCCAGAGGCGTTCCTGCGCCTCTTTAGCGGATGCGGATTCAGCGATTGCCTGTTCCCGGCTCATTTCGTGCGTGTCCCTTGGTTCCTAAAGTTGTCGCACCTTGCATTGTATCAATTTTGGGGTGCCTGAAACGGCGCGGGCGGCGCGATGTGCGGCCTAGTTTTCCGGCCAGCAACCCAGCAGGCGGCGGACCAGCACGAGCTGGCCCAGATGGTAGGCGTTGTGGTCGGCGATCAGGAGAACTTCTCGCAGAATCGTCTGGCCCGATCCGTGCGGAATCGGCGCCAGTAGGTCCGTTTTCGGATTCGTGACCAGCTTTCCCATCGCTTCCAGATCCCGCTCGAGCGCTTGCACACTCTTGTCCCACGCAGCGGCGGTCGGCGGCGCCGGCTTTTTCGGCCAATATCCCGCGGGCCATTTCGGCGACTCGTGCTTGGCATCGCGACAGAACTCGTAGATGTCCCAGGTCGCGATGCGCATATGCTCAAGCAGTTCCCACGGCGAGTGCTCCGCGCCCTTGGGCCGCTTCCCGCGCAGCTTTTCCGGAATGCCCGACACCGCCTTGATCCAATCGACGTGCGCCTCGTGCCACGTCAGCGCGCGCCGCAAGTAGTCGCGCAGAGCCTTTTCGTCCATCACCGCGAAACCTCCGGCCGCGTTCGATTCTAGGATGCCGTGCGCGAGCGGTCAAACGGACTGCGCCGATTCGATTTGTCTGGGTGGCGCGTTGATCAGGCTCAACTCGCCCAATAGTGGCCGCAAGGGTGTTATAGAATCGCGCTGAGGTTTTGATGCCATGAGTCGTCATCTCTTGTTTGTCGGCCTTGCCGTGCTGCTTTTCGCGCGCAATCTCGCGTCGCAACAACCTGGCAGATGGCATGACCCCTCCCCACACACGGTTCAGTTCGTTACCGTTGATGCCAACGTGAAGCTAGAGGTGCTCGATTGGGGCGGGATCGGACGGCCACTGGTTCTCTTGGCGGGCGGAGGGAATACAGCGCACGTGTTTGACGACTTCGCGCCCAAACTCACTGGCTCGTACCACGTCTACGGCATCACGCGTCGCGGCTTCGGTGCATCCAGCTCCCCCGCTCCGCATGACAACAACTACTCTGCCGACCGCCTCGGCGATGACGTGCTCGCCGTGCTCGATGCCCTAAAGCTCAATCGGCCCATTCTCGTCGGCCATTCCATCGCTGGAGAAGAACTAAGCTCCATCGGTTCCCGCCACCCCGAGCGGGTCGCTGGCCTCGTCTATCTCGACGCTGGCGGTGCCTATGCCTACTACAACAAATCGCTCGGTGACTTTACTATCGATCTCGCGGAGCTAAGAGCAAACCTTGATCAGTTCACGGTGGGCATGAATCTCGATGACGAAAAGCACCGCATAAGCGAACTTCAGGAACAACTGCCGCGTTTTGAAAGTGATCTTACGAATTTGCGGGCGAGACTGGACGCGACGGGCGCGATGGGACCCAACCCAAGCCCGGCTGATCTCGCGAGCGTCGGGGCGTTTCAATCTTGGGGAAAGGCCACTTTCGGCTATGCTGTACCGGAGGCGGAAATCCGCGAGCAATTCGAGATTACGCCAACCGGAGGGATTGGCAAACACCGCGACGAACAGGCCGCGAGTCTAGCGATCATCGGCGGCGAGCAAAAATATACGGATATTCGCGTTCCCATTCTCGCCATTTGCGCGGTAGGGCACCGCCTGGGGCCTTATGCGGACAAGGATCCTGTCGCCCGTGATGCAGGCCTCGCTCGTGACGAAGCCGACGACGAAGCCATCGCGGATGGATTCCAGAAGGGCTTGCCTTCTGCCCGTGTGATCCAGATACATCACACGTATCACTACATCTTCATCACCAACGAGGCCGATGTGCTTCGCGAAATGCGCGCATTCCTGTCTACCTTGCAGTAGGAATGTGATTGTCGTTCGACGAAAAGTCGCAGGCAGTCAAGAAGGGGCGAACTAGGCGGCGCTCGCCCGCGAATCCGCCGCAGCCGCGGCCGGAACTTTCAGCGCGGGCTGGTCCGCGTGCAGAAACCACTTATCAATCACCACATACCGCGAGAACCAGCGGTTCGCCAGCAGCTGTCTGGAAATCGCGCCAAGCAAATCGACCGGCATCCTGCGCCCCACTTCCGTGGCCCAATCACCGCGCGGATTGCCAAATCGCGATGCGAGCCGCGCCTTATAGCTTCCCAAACGCGCCGCGCTGTAGTCTTCCTTCGCCTCAAGCACTGCGTCGGCGGCCATCAATCCAGTTTCGATCGCGGGACGAATTCCTTCTCCGCTCTGCGAATACGCAACGCCCGCCGCATCTCCCGCCAGCAACACGCCGTCGCCGACGACCTTGTGCCGCATGTCCCGGAGCAGCAGATAGGCGTGCCCCTGCATCGGGCTCGGCAAATCGAATCCGATCTTGTTCTTCGCTTTGAGAAATTCCACGAAATTGGCCACGTGCTTCGGCAGTGCGTGCGCGTCCAGCCGGCCGAGGCCGATGTTCAGATAGTCGCCCTTGCGAAAACACCATCCGTATCCACGCATGTCCCGGCAAAAATAAAGCTCCGGCACTTCTCCTCGTATCGTGCACGCGGCGCGCTGGCGTGCGTCCATTTCAAACTCTGTTTCCTGCGCGACCACGGCGATTTCCTTGCGCGCATCCGCTCCCAAAAACCGCGCCACGGGGCAGAAATGGCCGCCCGCGCCGACGATCATCCGCGCGCGGATCTGCCCGTTCACGATCCATCCGTTTCCCGATCGTTCAAGGCTCGTGAGGTTCGCGCCGAGATGCAGGCGGGCGCCGCTGCGCCGCAGAAGATAATCGTCAAATTCGCATCGCCGGATTCCGTGGCTGACCGTTTTGCCGTAGGTGATTTCGACTTCGCGGGAATCGATGCAGCTGGTCCGGAATCCGGTGATGGGCTGAAGCGTTCGCGCGGCGCCGTAGTGGCGCGGATCGATTTCGAGCTCTTCGAGCACCGCCGGCGTGATCCATCCGCCGCAAACCTTGTGCCGGGGGAATTGGCTCCTATCAAGAACGATCGTGTCGAGCCCGCCACGCACCGCTCTCCAGGCGCACGCGGAACCGGCCGGGCCCCCGCCGACGATCAGGAGATCGCACGAATCCATAGATTCTTCTCGTCCGCGCCTTCGTCCGTGTACAAGTGCGCGCGCGTCCACGGAATCTGCCGGCATTTCGCTCCGGCGAAAACGATTTGGAAAAGCTGCAGGTTTCCCACGCGAAACGCGGCGATCGATCCGGCCAGGTAAAGCCGCCACGCCCGCGCGAATTCCACGCCGAACATTTTCACGACGCTGTTCCACGCGTTCTCGAACCGGTCGAGCCAGAATTCGAGTGTTCTGGCGTAGTGCATGCGCAAATTCTCGACGTCCAGCACGGAAAAATTCCACGGCTCCAGAACGGCCAGCGATTGCGCCAGTGACGGCGCGTACGCACCCGGGAAAATTCGCTTGCGAATCCACGGGCTGAACGCGTGCGGCCGGTTGCGCCCGATGAAATGCAGCAGGCCGCGTCCGTTCTCGCCGATCGTCCTCTGTATCACTTGTCCCAGCGTTTCGTAGTTGTGCAGGCCGATGTGCTCCAGCATTCCCACCGAAACAAACGCGTCGTAGTGGCCGCTGGCGTGCGTGGGAATGTTCCGGTAGTCGTCCTCGACGAATTCCACGAGCTTCTCAAGCCCTTCTCGTTTTGCGCGGTCGCGAGCCACCGAAATCTGTTCGTGCGAGATGTTGAACGCCCTCACCCTTGCCCCGTAGTGCCGCGCCATGTGCAGCGCCAGTGCTCCCCACCCGCAGCCCGCCTCGACCACTCGTTCGCCCGGCTGCAACCGGATCTTGCGGCAGATGTGATCCATCTTCGCGATTTGCGCCTGCTCCAGCGTGGCGTCCGCTTCGGGAAAATAGGCGCAGGTGTAGACGAGCTTGGAATCGAGCCACAGCTTGTAAAAGTCCACGTTGAGGTCGTAGTGCTGGTGAATGTTCCGCGCTGAACCCCGCAGCGTATTCGCCTGGAGCCAATCGAGCCACCGTGAGAAGAGTCTCGAGCGCCAACCTTCGGCGTTTTCTTCCGGCTTCGATTCGAGAACCGTTTCCAGGAACTGGACCAGATCGCCCTCGATCTCGATTCGCCCGTCACGGTAGCCATCGCCGAACCCGATCTCGGGATTCAGCGCCAGCGACGCGAGCGTCCGCCAGCCATCGATCCGCACAGTGGCCGCGGCATCCGTCGCATCGGGCGGATACGGCTTGCCATTTCCCACAGCGATTCGCAAGTTCGGGGCGCCGATGGAACTGTAGATTTTCTGCACCAGCCAGCTGTTGATTGCGGAGACATGAGAGGTATTTGAGCCCGCCATGGCTATACGCTCCCCCACCGGTAAATGTTGGGGCCAAATTACCACGCCAGCCGCTTCGGTGCCAGTGCTTCGAGCCTTCCTCGCGGCTCGAAAACGCCTCTATCCGGGCGCGCCAGCGCGTCCGTGGGCCTCGGAATTTGGGTGTCTCGGCGGGGCAGGAAGCTATTTCGGATGCAACCCGCCCTTCTCGTGTCGGGCACTCCACCGAAAAGGGCTTGCGGCCTGAGATTCAGGCCAGGCAGGAAAATTCCACGACAGCGCGCAGTTCGCTCCCGGATGATATGTTTGCCAAGTAGTTTTCCGCCGCGTTCGGCCGCGGCCCATTCGGATCGCTACGCCGTGGCGCTGGGAGCCCCGGCAGAACGCCGGTGCTGAAAACACTCCCGGCAGTAAACCGGGCGCCCTTGCGTGGGCTTGAAGGGAACGGTCGTCTCTTTCCCGCACTGCGAGCAGACCGTCTTGGTCTCCACCCGCTGCACGCTTCCGGAACCGTTCTCAGTTCCCTGCGCGCGATTTGCTTTGCAGGCCTTGCAACGCTTGGGCTCGTTCTTGAACCCCTTGTCCGTGAAGAACATCTGTTCGCCGGCCGTGAAGACGAACTCCGCTCCACAATCGGCGCACTTCAGAATCTTGTCATGGTATTCCATACGCTGCTCCGGGGGCCGGGTTCGCTCGGGGCAGGCAGGGGCGCAGCTCGCAGCCCGCGGGCGCACAAGTTTCCGCGCATAATGGCGGCCTTGTTTCGCCCGCGGGCCCGAAGCTGATCGGAAAGACTAAAGTGATGCGGTTGCCTAGTCTTGCTCACGCCGCTGCTTTTTACGGAGACGCTTACGCGAGAGGGCCTGCTTGGCGCGACGCTTTTCCCCCGGCTTCATGTAGTAGCTGTGCTTCTTGATTTCCTTGATGATGTCTTCCGACTGCACTTTCCTCTTGAAGCGCCGGAGAGCGTTTTCCAGCGACTCGCCCTCTTGGATTACAACTTCTGCCACGCGTATTCACCCCCGTCCCTTTGTCTTGGCTTGGACCAACGAATTCCAGCAAGTGTAACCGGCATCAACGCGAACCGGCTATTGCCCACTTCTTCTATCGGAGGCTATCCTCCAAGTCAAGGCTTAAATTGCTTATTAAGGCCGAACCACGATTGTTGTTCACTTGTAAGTAAATACATGGCGTCGCGCCGCCCCCCCGTCGGCCTCTCTCCCGGAGGGCCTGCATGCTGCTAGAATACTCCTCCCGGCCATGCTGACCGCCGGACGACCGCCACGACCATGCCGCCCATGCGCAATGCCATTGGAGTGCTGCTGGCTGGCGGCCAGGGCGAACGCCTCTGGCCGCTGACGCGCGACCGCGCCAAACCCGCGGTCCCTTTCGGCGGCGTCTATCGCATCATCGACTTCACGCTTTCCAACTGCCTTAATAGCGACCTGCGCCGCGTCTTCGTCCTCACTCAGTATAAGGCCCTCAGCCTGAACCGTCACGTGCGCCGCGGCTGGTCCTCCCTGATGGGCCATGGCGACTTCATTGAAGTCCTGCCCCCGCAGATGCGCGTCTCGCAGCATTGGTATCAGGGAACCGCCGACGCCGTTTACCAGAACATCTACTCGATCGGCAGCGAGCAATCCAACTACGTCTTCATCCTCTCCGGCGACCACGTCTACAAAATGAACTACCAGAAAATGCTCGAGCAGCACGTCGCCGCCGACGCGGACGTCACCGTCGCCACGTTCGAAATGGAGCCTTCCGAAGCCGCCGGAAAATTCGGCGTGCTCGAAACCGACCCGCAATGGCGCATCGTCGGATTTCAGGAAAAGCCCACCAGTCCCAGACCCTCGGGTGCCAATCCCGAAAAATGCAACGCCTCGATGGGCGTCTATCTTTTCAATACGCAACTGCTGGTGCCGATCCTGATCGAAGACGCCGAAAATCCGGCATCCTCGCACGATTTCGGCAAGGACATCCTGCCGCGCATCATCCATAAGCACCGCGTGTTCGCCTACAACTTCCGCGATGAGAACAAGAAGGAAATGTCCTACTGGCGCGACGTCGGAACCATCGATTCCTATCACGAAGCCAACATGGACCTCGTCGCCGTTTCGCCCATCTTCAATCTTTACGACGCGAGCTGGCCGCTGCACAGCTGGCAGCGCCAATATCCTCCAGTAAAAACCGTTTTTGCCGATCCGGAACGTATGGGCGTCGCGCTCGATTCCATCGTCGCCGGCGGATCGATCATTTCCGGCGGACGTGTGAGAAGGTCCGTTCTCGGCTACGATGTGCGCGTCAACAGCTTCAGCGAGGTGGAAGATTCGATCATCTTCAACCACGTCAGCATCGGCCGCCATTGCCGCATTCGCCGCGCGATCATCGATCGCCACGTCGAGCTGCCCGAAGGGACCGTCATCGGCCACGATCTCGAAGCCGACCGCACCCGCTATTCCGTCTCCGAAAATGGCGTGGTCGTGGTCGTCCGCCCCGAATCCATGATCGAGGAACCGGAATAGCGCGGGAATCCGCCTATAATTGCCAGCACAATCTCAGGGGGAAATGATGTCCACGAAAATTGTCGCCGTTCACGGCCGCCAGATTCTCGATTCCCGCGGCAATCCCACCGTCGAAGCCGATGTGCGCCTGGAAGACGGAGCACTGGGCCGCGCGGCGGTTCCTTCCGGCGCTTCGACCGGCGAGCACGAGGCCATCGAGCTTCGCGACGGCGACAAGCATCACTACGTCGGCAAGGGCGTGCTGAAAGCCGTCGCGCACGTCAACACGGCGATCGCGAAGGCCGTCACCGGCATGGACGCGACCGACCAGCGCGCGCTCGACGCGCGCATGATCGAAGCCGACGGCACCCCGAACAAATCGAAATTCGGCGCAAACGCGATTCTCGCCGTCTCGATGGCCGCCGCCCGCGCCTCGGCCATTGCCGCCGGCCAGCCGCTCTACAAATATCTCGCCAAATATTCGAGCGAGAAGTCCGCCGCGGTGCTGCCCGTGCCCATGATGAACATCCTCAACGGCGGCGCGCACGCCGACAATTCCGTCGATCCGCAGGAATTCATGGTTATGCCCGTCGGCGCGACGAGTTTTCACGAAGGTCTCCGCTGGGGCGTCGAAGTCTTCCACGCGCTGAAGTCGGTGCTGAAAAAGAACGGCTACTCGACCGCCGTCGGCGACGAAGGCGGCTTCGCGCCCAACCTGAAATCCAACGAAGAGGCCGTCAGCCGCGTACTCGAGGCCATCACCGCCGCTGGATACAAGCCGGGCGAACAGGTTGCGATCGCGCTCGATCCGGCGGCGAGCGAGTTCTACGACGCCGCCAGCAAGAAGTACGTCTTCAAGAAATCGGACAAATCCGCGCGCACTTCCGAGCAAATGGTCGCGTTCTATTCCGACTGGGTGCGCCAGTATCCCATCGTCTCCATCGAAGACGGCCTCGCCGAAAACGACTGGGACGGCTGGAAGCTCATCACGAAGGAGCTGGGCAAGAAAATTCAGCTCGTCGGCGACGATGTCTTCGTCACCAACCCGAAAATTTTCTCGCGCGGTATCTCCGAAGGAGTCGCCAACGCGATCCTCATCAAGCTGAATCAAATCGGCAGCGTCACCGAAACCATCGAAGCCGTCGAAATGGCGCGCAAGGCGAAGTACGCCTCGATCATTTCGCACCGCTCGGGCGAAACGGAAGACGCCTTCATCGCCGATTTCGCCGTCGCCATGGGCGCGGGCCAGATCAAGACCGGCTCCGCTTCGCGCACCGACCGCATCGCCAAATACAATCAGCTCCTGCGCATCGAGGAAGAGCTCGGCCACTCCGCGCGCTTCCCCGGCCGCTCCGCGCTCGCTCGCGCATAGCCCCCGGCACAGTTCGCCATCATTGACGGATTCGCCGAAGTCCCATTGCGCCCGTCGATTCTCGCCCCCACGCTGGACTCAGGAGCGCGCCCATGCCTGTAACGTTCGAGCCCGCCGAATCGGCAAAGGCCAACTTTTTCGCGCCGCCGCTCGCAGAGGCGCCATCAGCGAAGGTGCTGAACGACCACCGCACGCAGAGCGCCACCACCATCGACGGCTGGGGCTCCGCGCTTTTCGGCATTCCGTTCATGGTCGCCGGGTCTTTCATCGCGCTGGTCGCGCTCGACCGCATCCATCCGCAGAAGCACGCGCCCGATTGGGTTATCGGTATCATCGCAGCCATGTTTTCCTTCGGTGGTGTGTTCTTTTTCGTCCATGGCATCGTCGGAGTGGTCCGCAAAGCCGCCTGGCGCCGCGAAACAGCCGCGCGCCCCAACGAGACGTGGCTCTACGACTATCAGTGGCGCCGCGAAGGAATCGCCTTCTCAGCCTTCGACGACATGGTCAAGCGCCTGCTCGCCGCCATTGTCTGGACCACGTTCCTGCTGCCCTTTGGCTGGGTTGGCATGACGCAGCGCGGCGCCTGGCCGTTCCTCGTCGCCGTGGCGATCTTCGGCCTGCTCGGCCTGATTTTCTGGTTTCGCTGGGCGCAGATGCTCTTCGATTTCCTGCGCTATGGGAACAGCTTCCTTACCTACGACCAATTTCCGTACGCGCTCGGCGGCAAACTCAGCGCCCGCCTCCGCATTCGGCGCGATGTTGCGGCCATCGATGAGCTCACATTCACCCTGCGCTGCATCGAGGAGAAATACGTAACCACCGGCACCGGCCAAAACCGCACCACCAAAGTCGTCTGCTACGAGCTCTACGCCGAATCCCTAACCCTCGGCCGCGACCGCCTCAACGGCCTAATCGCCGGCGAAATCCCGGTCGAATTCAAGGTGCCGTCCGACCAGCCGGGCACCACGCTCATCGCCACGCCGCCGACCTACTGGGAAATCGAAGCCAAAGGCAAAGCCTGCGGCGCGGATTACGAATCCGTCTTCCTCGTCCCCGTCTACAAACCTAGCTGAAATTCGCAGGACATGTAGCTCAGGCCTTTCCGACGCCCTTTGTCGGAAAGGCCTGAGGCTTTTCGGCCCTTTCTGCTCGAAGGCGATTTCGTTCTATAATCCGCCCGGGTTACAAGGGGATCCGGCATCGTCCGGACTAGGGGAGGAATGCCATGAAACGCCACATGATCGTCTTCGCAGGACTCATCGCAATTTTTGCAGCACCAGTCTTCGCCCAGGCACCGACCGCACCCGCGGCGCCGCAAGCATCCACCGCCGCGCCCAGCACCGCCGACGCCATCCGCCAGAACTACAACTTCGTCAAAAACAACATCCTCAAAGCCGCCGACAAGATGCCCGACGCCGCCTACGACTTCAAGCCCACTCCGGACCAGCGCAGCTTCGGCGGCTGGATCGCCCACGTCGCCGACGCGCAGACCGCCGGTTGCTCCCGCGTTCTCGGCACGCCGAAGACTCCCGGAGCCGCCTCGAAAACCACGAAAGCCGACCTCGTCGCCGCTCTGAAGGATTCCTTTGAGACCTGCGACGCCGCCTACGCCGGCCTCACCGACGCGAACGCGAACGATACCGTGCAAAGTTTCCGCGGCCCAACCACGCGCCTCGCCTCGCTCGCTGGCAACGCCGGTCACGACAACGAATGCTACGGCGCCATGGCCGTCTACATGCGCCTCAAGGGCATCGTCCCGCCCTCGAGCGAACCTCGCCGCTAGTCGTAGCGCCGGCATCTTGCCGGCGTTTTTCTGATGTTGCGTGCGGGCTTCGCCCTCAGGCCTGGCGATCCGCCGAAGGTTTATGTAGCTCAGGTCTTTAGCAGTTTGCGGGAAAAGGGCGCTTTTTAGGGGGTCGGAGCTTCAGCTCCGACATAAGGGGCTTGCACTCAATGCGCTTCAGCGCCTGAGGACACTCTTCACTGCTTTTTTCCGCGGCCTGTTAGACCTGAGCCCTTTCGGCTCGCGTGGAAGCGCGGGTTTTTAACCCCGCGACGGGCGTGCAACACCCTCCAGGGTTTTAACCCTGGAGACCTCGTCTTTACTTCAGTTCTTGGACTTGAACTTCGAAAGGTTCGGCGTCAGCTTCCGAACCACAAATTCCTGCAGAATATCCGCGGCCGCCGTCGCGCCGATCCCGATCGCCGCGTTTTCAAACGTCAATCCCACGCCGCGGTCTTTCGCCGGGTAATACGCATTCGAAATCCCGCTCGCCGCGAAGTCTCCGAGAATGTACGAGTAGTTGAACTGCCACTTCTTGTTGTCGCCCTTGCAGATCACCGAATTTGCGATCGCGTAAAACAGCCGCGACCGCACCGTCCCCGTCCCCTTGTAGAAATATCGCGGGTCCTGATGGAACAGCGACGGGAACACGAAATCTCCAAAGAAAGTCCACGACACGTCGTCCGCGTAGAGAGCCCCGTACCTCTGCCCGTATCCCGCCGCGTCCTGTCCCCATCCGTTAGGAGTGCCTGCCGCCTGCTCGATCCCGGCCGTCGCGCCGATAATCGCGAACTTGAAGGGATCAATCGACGATCTCCACGCCAGCTCGAATTTCTGTCGCGCATCCAGCGGCGCAGCGTCGGGAATGTAGCTCACGTAAAAGTTGGGAATGACCCCCAGCACGCGCTGGTGCTCTTCTTCGTTGATCTGAATCTCCGCCAGCTCCACTTTCGGCGGCTCGACCGTCACCTGCGTCACGGTGCCAGCAATTTCCAGCGTGATCGCCGGAACGACCACCGCCTCGCCCGGATTCAGCGTCCCTGAAGATGTGTTCGTCGTGAAGCCGTTGGCGGAGACGGCGACTTGATACGGCCCGGGCGAAATCCTCGAGAACGAAAACTGCCCGTCGTCGCCGGACAGCAGATCCGGGCTCAGCCCCTGGTCTCCGCGCGTGAGTTTTACCGTCGCGCCCACCAGCGCCGCCCCGGTCTTGTCCACCACGGTCCCGCTGATCGTTCCAAGTTTTTGCTGTTCGGCTGCCTGCTGGCCGGCAGTCGCTGCCGTCGGAGTCCCCGATTGTTGGGCCGCGGGCGAAGTTTGCTGCGTACCTGGCGGATCAGACGGCTGCTGAGTCTGCGCCGCGGCTGGAATTGCGCAGCCCAGAGCGAACAGGGCCGCACACACGAAGCCCCGCAGGCCAAGTCCTGCAATTGTTAATTTGTGGGCGGGAAGTTTGATGCATGAACTGCGTGTCGTCGAATTCACTCTTATTTTATAGCGCCCTCTATCGCGTGCGGCAATACAACGTCTACTTGGGTGAACCTAATCGCCAAATGGATGCCTTCGGAGCGCCATACTTGTCCCGAGCGCGGCCGAGGGATCTCCCGATTGGCGCCTTTGCACCGGTGCCTCCCTCGCCGCCGCCGGTGTGCCTCGCTCGCTCGTCGCCTTCGTAGGGGCACAGCATGCTGTGCCCGGCCCGGCTTCTTGACTCAACGCTGGCCATCTGCCTCACTCGCGCGTCGTCGCCGGTTGACATGTAGCTCCGGCTCGCCCAGAGGTACGAAGGGTCTTCAGACCTGAGGTCTTTCGCCTCATTTCGGCTTCCGCAAATACAAGAACCAATAAACGAGTCCGACCATCACCGACCCGCCGAACGTATTCCCCAGCGTCACCGGAACCAGGTTTCGCACGAAACCCATCCACGTCAACGCGCCGTACGACGCGGGCGAGTCGTGGATCAGATTCCAGAAATCCGCCGCCGCGAATCTCTTGATCAGCAGCCCGATCGGAATGAAATACATGTTCGCCACGCTGTGCTCGAATCCGGCGGCAACGAACGCCGAAATCGGGAAAACGATCGAGAGAATCTTGTCCGTCGTCGTCCTCGCGCTGTAGCACAGCCACACCGCCATGCAGACCAGCGCATTGCACAGAATTCCCAGCGCGAAAGCCTGCACGAACGGTAGATTGCACTTCGCCTGCGCGATGCTCAGCGCCGTTTTGCCGATCGCGCCCCCGCCGAACGAATACTGCTTCGACAGGAAAACCAGCCCGGCGGTCGCGATCGCCCCGATCAAATTGCCCAGGTAAACGATCGCCCAGCACCGCAGCAGCTTCACCGTCGTCACTTTCCTATCGGCCCACGCCATCACGATCAGGTTGTTGCCGGTAAAAAGCTCGGCTCCGGCGACGACCACCAGGATGAGCCCCAGAGAAAACGTCAGCCCCGCCAGCAGCCGGTTCACGCTGTAGGGAAGCGGCGACGAAGCGGCCGTCGTTGCAAAAGCCGCGCCCAGCGCGATGAACGCTCCCGCCAGCACCGCAAGCAACAGCATGGTCGGAAACGCCAGCCCCGCCTTCTTCGCGCCGATGGCTTCCGCGCGTTCCGCCATCTCCGGCGGCATCCACGCATCCACGCGCAAACCGCTCTCAGTCGAATTCTCCGCATTCATAGGCTCATCCTCCCGGAAGAAACGAGGCCGGAAGCATCTGTTGTTCCGCGCGCGTTTCACCCATCCCGCGAGTCTCTGGTTCCACCATCGGCAACATTGTGCAGTAGAATCAGCTCCGCAGTGTCATCAACGTCAACCTTGGCCGCGCCGCTCCCCGCGATCGCCAATCCGCGCCTGCCGAATCGTCAGGTAGGTCCCGATTGGCGCCTTTTGCGTCCTGTCGGTTCTGCGCAAGGCGATTTGTGGGGCGGGGCTTGATCCCGCCATCAGCGCGGCGAGGGCGTCGGCTCTCTTCTGCCACTAACAGGCTGCGGAAAAAGGCAGTGAAGAGTGTCCTCAGGCGCTGAAGCGCATTGAGTGCAAGCCTTTTATGTCGGAGCTGAAGTTCCGACCCCCTAAAAAGCGCCCTTTTTCCGCAGCCTGCTAAGGACGCCTTCGCGCCCTGCTTGACGTGATCTTGGGTTCCACCTCACTCGCGTGCCGTCGCCGGTTTCGTAGGGGCACGATATATCGTGCCCGGCGTTGGTGTTTGGCTCGACGTCGCCCATGAATCTCGATCACGTGTTTGTGACGGTTTGGTGCGTCGCTGCCCTCTTCAAGCGGTGCGTCTCCCTTAAAAAAGTCCACACCAACAACACCCTTGCAACCCATTCCCCGCGTGCTAACGTAATTCGCGATGATGCAATTCTCTAAATTCGAATGGAGTGGGCAGGGGGCGCCGCCGCGGCGAACGCCGCCAGCCAACCCGGCAGCCATGGATTCCCGTGCCTCCTCTGCCTCATTTGCTTCCTGTGCATCGCCCTGTATTTCTAATCGACACTCAAGCCGAATAGAAATCGCCGTAACTCGCACAAAACAAAGCGTCGGTGCCACTTCTAATCGACACAAAATGGAGGGGGTATCCGGCGCCATTTTCAGCCGATCTAGACCCTGACCAGCCATGCCTAAACGCCCAAAACCTATCGTCCTCACCGTCCTGGACGGCTGGGGCTACCGCGCCGAAACCAAAGGCAACGCGATCGCCCTCGCCCGCAAGCCCAACTACGACCGCCTGCTCAAGGACTTCTCCAACACGCTGATCCATACCTCGGGCCCTTACGTCGGCCTGCCCGAGGGCCAGATGGGCAATAGCGAAGTCGGCCACCTGAACATCGGCGCCGGGCGCATCGTGCAGATGGACATCACGCGCGTCGACCAGCTCATCGCCAGCGGCGAATTTTTCCGCCAGCCGCTGCTCCTCGAAGCGATGGAGCGCGGCCGCGCGCGCCAGCTCCACCTGATGGGCCTCGTCAGCGACGGCGGCGTGCACTCGCACCTGCAGCATCTTTTCGCGCTCCTGAAAATGGCGCGCGAAAACAAAGTCGAAAAAGTTTTCGTCCACTGCTTCACGGACGGTCGCGACACGCCTCCGGAAAGCGGCATCGACTTCCTGAAGCAGCTCGAACAGAAGATGCGCGAGTTTGGCGTCGGCCAAATTGCCAGCGTCAGCGGCCGCTACTACGCCATGGACCGCGACAATCGCTGGGAGCGCGTCGAAAAGGCCTATCGCGCCCTGGTCCACGGCGATTCCGACGTAAAGTTCGCCGATCCCATCGCCGCCATGCGCGCGAGCTACGAAAAGGGAGTCACCGACGAATTCGTGATTCCCGCCGTTATTACCACGCAGGCCGTCGCCGGCAAACCAGCCGTCCCTCGCGGCGTGATTCGCGACGACGATGCCGTGATCTTCTTCAATTTCCGCGCCGACCGCGCCCGCCAGATGACGCGCGCGCTCGCCGAGCCAGGATTCAAGGAATTCGCCGATCCGTCGCGCCCGAAGAATCTCGTCTACGTCGGCATCACGCAATACGAAAAAACCTGGCCCTGGCTGCGCTATCTTCTCGCGCCAGAAAAGCTCGAACATATCCTTGCCAACGTCTTCGCCGATCTTCAGTTCAAGAATCTTCGCGTCGCGGAGACCGAAAAATACGCGCACGTCACCTATTTCTTCAATGGCGGCGTCGAAAAGCCGTTCGCGGGCGAGGAGCGGACACTGGTGCCGTCGCCGAAAGTTCCGACCTACGACCTGAAGCCGGAAATGTCCGCCGCCGGCGTTGCCGACGCGGTCATCCACGCGATCGAAAAAGGCGACTTCGACGCCATCATCATGAATTTCGCCAACGCCGACATGGTCGGCCACTCCGGCAAACTCGAAGCCACCATCAAAGCCGTCGAAACCGTCGACGAACAACTCGGGCGAATTTATCAGGCGCTGAAGCCGCGCGGCGGCGCGTGGATCATCACTGCCGACCACGGCAACGCCGAAACCATGATCGATCCCGTCACCGGCGGCCCGCACACTTATCACACCACGAATCCCGTCCCGTTCATTCTGGTGACCGAAAACGGCCGCCCGCAGTTGCAATCCGGCGGCTCGCTGCGAGATATTGCTCCCACCATGCTCGGTGTTTTGGGATTGGACGAGCCGCGCGAAATGACCGGCCGCGATTTGCGGCAGAGAGCAAAATGATCCAACGGCCTCTGCGCGGTTTTCAGTGCCGTTCTTTGGGTGAGGCGGCGCTAACGCGGAGGCGCCACGTTCGCGCCCGCGACAATGCGAAAAGTTAGGGGGAATCGATGACTGCTGCACCGGTCACCGGGGAGTTGAATGTTTTCGAATCGGCCGAAGCGCGATTTGAGACTGCCGCAAAGAAGCTGGGGCTCGAACAGGGCGTTTACCGCTTCCTGAAATGTCCCGAGCGCGAAATCACGGTTTACATTCCCGTCGCGCTCGATTCGGGGAAGCTCGAAGTCTTCATCGGCTATCGCGTCCTGCATTCGACGGTGCGCGGTCCCGGCAAGGGCGGCATCCGCTTCGCGCCCGACGTCACGCTCGACGAGGTACGCGCGCTTGCCGCGTGGATGACCTGGAAATGCGCGGTTGTCAACATTCCCTTCGGCGGCGCCAAGGGTGGCGTGATTTGCGACCCGTCGAAGCTTTCAAAGGCGGAGCTTGAGCGGGTCACCCGCCGCTATACAGCCGCTCTGTCCGACTGGCTCGGGCCGGAGCGCGACATTCCCGCTCCCGATATCGGCACGAATGAGCAGACGATGGCCTGGGTGATGGACACCTACTCGATGCATGTCCGCCAGGCCACCACCGCCGTCGTCACCGGCAAGCCGCTCGAGCTCGGCGGCTCGCAGGGACGCCGTGAAGCCACCGGCCGCGGCGTGATGATCTGCTGCGACAAAGCTCTCGCGAAACTCAAAATGAAGCGCGACGGCTGCCGCGTGATCGTTCAGGGATTTGGCAACGTCGGCTCGCAGGCCGCGCTGCTGATGCAGGAAGCCGGATACAAGATCATCGGCGCCGCGGACATACACGGCGGCCTCTACAACGAGAAGGGAATCGATGTCGCGAAATTGTACGAGTGGGTTTACGTGCAGAAAAAACCTCTACCGGAATTCCCCGGCGGCGGCGAAAAAATGTCCGCGCAGGAAATTCTGTTCCTCCCCACGGACATTCTGGTTCCCGCCGCGACCGAAAATCAGATCACCTCGCAGAATGCCGGCCGCTTGGATTGCAGGATCCTTTGCGAGGGCGCGAACGGCCCCACCACCGCGCACGCCGACGCGATCATCGAGAAAAAAGGAATCTTCGTCATGCCGGATATTCTCGGAAACGCCGGCGGCGTCACCGTCAGCTATTTCGAATGGGTGCAGGACCGCCAGGGATTTTTCTGGCGTGAAAACGAAGTGAACGAACGCCTTCAGGATGTGATGGAGCAGAGCTTCGATCAAGTGGTGCGTTATGCGGAAATGCACGGCGTGAACAATCGCATTGCCGCCTACATCGTGGCCATCGACCGAGTGGCTCGCGCCTTGAAATTGAGAGGGTTTTATGCATAAACTACGCCCCTCTTTGGCGCGTTGCGGGGGGGTATTATGCAGCCTGAGTCGATTTCTCATGGGGCCGTAAAATCGGAAGCGCAACACCGCCGCGACATTTGCGCCGTGGGCCGCTGGATTCACGATCGCGGCTACGTCGCCTCCACCGACGGAAATATCTCCGTGCGTCTCGGCCCGGATCGCATCCTGCTCACGCCCACCTCGACGAGCAAGGGCATGATGAATCCGGAAGACCTTGTCATCGTCGATTTCGACGGCAAGCGTGTGAGCGGTTTGCGCAAGCCCTCAACCGAACTCGGCATGCACATCCTGATTTACCGTCTCCGCCCGGACATCAACGCTGTTTGCCATGCGCATCCGCCCACGGCTACGGGCTATGCCGCCGCCGGGCTTCCTCTGGATAAACCGATTCTCTGCGAGCTTGTGATCGGATTGGGGTCGATTCCGGTCGCGCGCTACGGCACTCCGGGCACTTCCGAACTGGGCGCTTCGATCGAACCCTACGTGCAGGACCACGACGCGATCCTGATGGCGAATCACGGCGTCGTTACGTACGGCCCGGACCTGCTGACGGCGTTTTTGCGCATGGAAACCACGGAGCATTTCGCGCAGGTATCGCTCGTGACCGAGCATCTGGGCAGAAAAGTGCTGCTTTCAGGCGCGGAAGTGGAAAAACTCGTCGCCGCGCGCGCCCGCTATTGCGCCGGAGCGCAGCCGGATCCTGCAGCCGCGCCAATCGGGGACAACACGGAAACGGGAAGCGTCACACTCACGCGGCGGGAACTTGAGTCGCTGATCGATGAGGCCGTGCGCAGAGACCGCTCAACACGAAAGAACGCGGCGGGCGCATAAAGCCACCCGCCGGTTCCCTCGAAAACTTCCGCGGAATCGTTAGCCCGAAATCGAGACGTAACGCATCTTGCCGCCGAAGTGAATCTCCTTCACCTGGTTGTCGGTGGTCACCACGTTTGAGCTCCGCGGCTTGGAGGTTTCGTCCTTCCAGGTCACCGGCGCTTCGGCGACGACTTTTCCATTCATCTCGACGGTTATTTGGGCGTCATCCGCGGTGACGCGATATGTTCCCGGCTTCAGCTGCTTGCCGGCCAGTGTGCAGTTGCTGAGAATGTCCACTTCGGCAGTGGTGGCTTTTCCGTTTTTGCCGTTGTTGCGTGCCGCGAGCGGCATGGCGACGAGCAGAGCGACGAGAATGGGCGCAAACAAACTCAATCCACGACGGGACATTGTTTTTCCCTCCAGAAGAAAATCACCCCTTGCAACCTGCTTAGACGCGACGGCGTTCGCGAGGAAAGCAATTTATCGCGTGATTAACAAAGCTATTTATCGGGCCAATTTGGATTTCTTTCGCGGAGTAGAAATGCAACCGCATCCGAATTTCCGTATCCATGCGCTCAAATTGGCATACAGCGTCTCGGTTTGCGACATAGCGTGCCGCATCGCGTTGACACACCTGTGCCCCTAACCGATAATCGCTCGACATGATTGGCTCGCTCCGCGGCAAGCTCATCGAAAAGCGTCCGAGCGCAGTTCTGCTCGACGTGGGCGGAGTGGGCTACCAGGTGCAAATTCCGCTTTCCACGTTCGCCGCGCTCGGCGCGCTCCACAGCGAAGCGGCCCTGCTGGTACATACGCATGTGCGCGAGGATCAGTTCAGTCTTTTCGGATTTGTTACGGCTCGCGAAAAGCAGTGTTTCGAACTGCTGATTTCCGCTTCCGGCGTGGGGCCGTCGCTCGCGCTGAAGATTTTGTCCGGCATGGGCATCGAGGAATTGGTGCCCGCGATTCGCAAAGGCGATCTCGCGGCGCTGGTGCGCATCCCCGGCGTGGGCAAGAAAACCGCGGAGCGCATCGTGGTGGAATTGCGCGATAAGCTTGCCGCCGTTGACGTGCCCGAAGTGGGCAAGCCCGCCACGCGCTCGCAGCTTGAATCGGACGTGGCGTCCGCGCTGGTGAATCTCGGCTACGACGAGCGGTCGGTTGAGAAGGCCATCGAGAAAGCGCGCACGACCGGCGGCGCCGATTTCGAAAAGCTGCTGCGCGACTCGCTTCAGATCTTGGGCAGCTCGGCGATGCAGAAAAGCGCGCGGGCATCGGGCGGCGGAGACTGAGATGGTGCGCTTCGTCTGGGAGTTCGTTGCGCGCTCCGATCGCGTGCAGGACTTCGAGAGGCACTACGCGAGTTCAGGGCCGTGGGCCGAGCTCTTTGGCAGGAATCCGGGTTATCGCGGCACGGTCCTGCTGCGCGCCGCACGGAAAACCCGCGCCGCTTCCTGACGATCGACTCGTGGGACAATGCATCCGCGTATCGCGCGATGCGCGAGCGCTTCGCGAAGGAACACGAGGAACTCGACCGCCGCTGCGAGGACTTCACGGAAAGCGAGCGGCGCATCGGCGAGTTCGAGGAGCGATAAATGCCAGAGGCCAGAAGAGCGGCGGACAGCCCCAATCGCATCGTCTCCGGCAGGGCGTTTGACGAAGATGCGCGGGTCGAGGCCAGCGTCCGCCCGGCGAGTTTCAGCGACTACATCGGCCAGGAGCGCGTGAAGGAAAATCTCCAGATTGCCGTGGAGGCGGCCCGTGCGCGCGGCGAAGCGCTCGATCACGTCCTGCTGTACGGACCGCCTGGGCTCGGAAAAACCACCCTTGCGCAGATCCTGGCGAACGAGATGGGTTCGTCGATCAAGATCAGTTCCGGCCCGCTGCTGGAAAAGAAGGGCGACCTCACCGCGGTGCTCACCACGCTCGATCCGCAGGATTTCCTGTTTCTTGACGAGATTCACCGGCTGCAGCCGGCGCTCGAGGAAATTCTCTATCCCGCGATGGAGGATTTCCGCGTGGACCTGATCATCGGCCAGGGACCCGGCGCGCGCGTGCATCCGTATCAGTTAAACAAGTTTACGCTGGTGGGCGCGACCACCCGCGCCGGGCTGATCATGGCGCCGCTGCGATCGCGCTTCGGTATCGTGCACCGGCTGGAGTTTTACACGCCGGAGGACTTGCAGCGCATCGTGGCGCGCTCGGCGAAAATTCTGGGCATCCAGATGGACGACGCGGGCGGCGCGGAAATCGCGCGGCGCAGCCGGGGCACTCCGCGCATCGCGAACCGCCTGCTGCGGCGTGTGCGCGACTATGCCGAAGTCCGCGCCAGTGGGCACATCACGCTCGACGTGGCGCGCGACGCGCTGGCCATGCTGCGCGTGGACGAGCACGGCCTCGACGAAGTGGACCGCAACCTGATGCTCACGATCATCGAGAAATATGCCGGCGGGCCGGTCGGCCTGAACACCATCGCCGCGTCGCTGAGCGAAGAGGAAGACGCCATCGAGGAAATGTACGAGCCGTACCTGATGCAGCTCGGCTTGCTCGACCGCACCCCGCGCGGCCGCGTAGCCACCGCGCTTGCCTACAAGCATTTCGGCAAGCAGGCGCCGAAGCGCCAGCCGGGCCTTTTCTGACGTAGCCTTGTGCTCGCGCAACGGAGGAAAGGGATGACGAAGCAAGACGCTTTCTCAGTTGCCGGTCCCGCTTTGCGTGAGTTGTACAAGCAGCTCGTGGCTGCGATAAAGCCGCTCGGTCCGTTGCGCGAGGAAACGAAGACTTCGGTTCATTTGGTTCGCAAATCCGCGTTCGCGGGCGTCCATCCGCGCAAAGAGCGCCTGAACCGCACGATCAAAGCCGCGCAGCCAATTCGAAGTCCGCGAATCTACAGGTCGGAGCAGGTTTCAAAGAGCCGTTGGCACCATGAAGTGAAAATCTCTTCGTCACAGGAACTTGACCGCGAACTGCTGTCGTGGCTGCGCGAAGCCTATGACCTCTGCGGTTAGCGCCAAGAAATTGAGCCGAACTCCAAACCGGCCGTAAGCCTCCGAAAAGCGAGGCGCGATCATTCCGCGCACATCTGGCAGAGCTTCGTGACCGTATTCCAATTGCGGGTGGTGGTGCGCTGTTTGAGGATTTTGTCGAGGGCGTAGAGCTTGGAGTTGGCGAAGCCGTCGGGGCAGTGGATGTACAGCTCCCGGCTGGCGCAATGGAATCGTTCGCGACCGATCTCGACCGCTGCCAGTGCTGCGAGCGCAGGCTTGGCCGGTTGCTGCTGCAAGAACGTGACCGCGAGGCGGGCCGTGTCGATTCCTTTTTCCTTGATGAACGGATTGCCCGCCAGCACCCGGGACATTTCCGCGGATGTGCGGACGATCACGGAGACGGGCAGGCGCGATTCGCCCGCGAGTTTCTTTTCGAGCTTCGCTTCCCAGCCGGAAGCGGAGCCCGGCGCTTCGAATACGACGTTGCCGCTTTGCACGTAGGTGCGCGGGTCTGTCGCGCCGAGCTTCGTGCAGATTTCGCGCAGGCGGTCCATCTTGAGGATGTTTCCGCCGACGTTCACTCCGCGCAGCAGTGCGATCAATACGGGCACGGTGGCTCCCTTGAGACGAAATTCACACGCCGTCCGGCTGAGGCTCCGGCCAGACAGCCGTCAGAGCCAATCCTACCGCGATGCCCACCGAAATTTCGAAGAAGCGGTGAATGGCGATGATCGCGGACGAAATACCACTGCGGGCGGGTGCGCGCACGCTAGAATGTCCGTTCGCCAATGGCTACCGTGTACATGTCGCTGGGATCGAATCTGGGAGACCGCGCGCAGAACATCGCGCGGGCGATTCAGGCGCTGGGCGCGCGGGGCGTGCGGGTCACGCGGCAATCGTCACTTTACGAGACCGAGCCGGTGGACGTGCGCGGCGGCGGATGGTTTTTGAACGGCGTGATCGAGGCGGAAACGAGCATGAAACCGCATCAGCTGATGCAGACGCTGCTGATCATCGAACGGTCGCTCGGCCGTCAGCGCCACCGCGCGGTGGCGGATGGCCCAAAAGAGTCTCGGACGATCGATATGGACGTGCTCCTTTTCGGCAAGGACGCGATCGACGAGCCCGGATTGCAGATTCCGCACCCGCGGATGGCGGCGCGGAAATTCGTCCTCGTGCCGCTCGCGGAAATCGCCGCCGGAGTCGAGCATCCCGTCCTGAAGAAGACAATTGCCGAGCTGCTGGCGGCGAGTCCGGACGCCAGCGAAGTGCGAGTGTGGCACGCGCCCGCAAGTTAGCAAGACGGAATCTGACGTTTCCCCCCTGCCGAAAACCAAGACTTGCTGCGATAGAGACGGCGCATAGGAAGGCGCTATCGCGCCGTCCTTCTTATGTCGCCGCTAAAGCGGCGACTCACAAACCTTCGTCCTTACGAACACGTTGGCGGCAACGCCGGACCAGGCGGCGGTCCGGCGCTGGGAGCCGCAGAAGCCTCAGGTCTGAAGACCCTTCGTACCTCAGGGTAGGCCCGGGCTACATAGCTATTCGACGAATCCGACTCGCGCGTCGCCGTGCAGGACGCGCAGCCAGTGCAGCGTGAACGGCTTGGGATCGAGTGCGTCGAGCTCGATTTCGGCGAGGCGGCCTTCGGCTTGTTTCCGCCAGCGATAGACGCCGGGCTCGGATTCCTCGTCGATGTGGCCCGTGGCGGGGCGCAGGAAGTCGCGGGCGTCATCCAGCGACGCCACGCGGCGAATGCGCGGCCGCGTCATCGCCTCGACCACGTAGCTGCGCAGAAGCTTCGGCCAGTAGGAATTGAAAAGCTGGGATGATGCGAAGATATCGCTCCAGGCGACCTCGGGACCGAACGCCACTACGACGCCGACGACGTGGCCGCCCTTGAGGCCGGATGTTTCGCGGGCGAACCGGCGCTGGAGTTCTTCGGTGAAGGTTTCAACCGACGAGCCGATGGGCGAAGCTTCGTAGATTTTCTGATACGACTGCGTGCCGGATTCCGCGATTGCGCCGGCGACGGCACTGCGAGAAATCTGTGGCGCGGCGGCGACAGCGGCGTTTGCATCTCCCGATTCGACGGTGACCGCCTCCGACATGCTTCCGACGCCGCTCGCTTCACCACGAACCGCGGCCCACACTTGCTTCTGGTCCTGCTCGATGGCGGCTTTATCGCGCACGCTTGGGTGGACCATCGTTTGCGCGGCGGAAAATTGCACGGCGCCGGGAGTCCAGCGGCCGTGCTCGACGCAAAAGACGTCGAGCGGCAGCGGCGCGGCGCCGATGGGCACGATGCGGTCCTTGCCGATTACGCGGTCCTGCTTGCCGCCGGAGACGACTTCGCCCGCCAGCAGAATTAACGGGCGCTTGCCGCGGTTGATGAGCACGAGCTGGTTCACGCGCGGGCCGAGCGAGTAGCTTGGCGCGATGCTGCCGCCGCGCGTGCGGCGCATTTCGGCGCCCTGCTCGGTGATGACGGCCTCGCCTGACGCGAGCGCGTCGTCCAGAGTCGCGAATTCGCTGGTGTCCGCGTCCTGCGCGGTGACCACGGGAAAGATCGTGAGATTCTCGAACGAAACCGGTGGCGCGAGCCGCCAACCCGGCTGTGCAAGCTGCGGATAACCGTTTGCGGCGCTGGCGCAGCGATTGAATTTCACCGCTGCGAAGACCGCTCCCGCCAAAACAAGAATTGAAGCAATCAGGGTCCCGAAGATTTTTCGCCGGTTGGTCTGCATGGGGGTCTCCTCGACAGCCCGCATCGGTCGAGCATGCGCGGTTCGCGGGCGTCATAGCTGAGAACGGGCGAGGAGTGATTCCTTGCAGGATTTTTGGGAAGATGATTTGGCGGAACTGTGTCGGAGGGAGAGATCCCTCGGCTCGTCGCCGTGGAGACCCGCTCGGGATGACGATCCTTATCGGATCGTCACGCGCGGCCGCCGCGGTCCTTCAGATCGTGCAGCTCTTTTTCGCGCTTCTTGCGGTTCTCTTCTTCTTCGCGCTCGTACTCGATCATCTCGTCGTCGGTCATCTGGTAGTCCTCGCGGCTGGCGAACATCGTGCCGCGGCGGCCATCGCGCGCAGCCTTCGAATTGCGGCGGCGCTTCTTGCCCGCGTTGAACCCGCCGATGCTTCGAATGGGCTCGGCAATCGCACCGGCCTCGACCAGCAGCTCGCTGACCTTCTCAAGAAAATCGTTCAGGTGATAGGGCTTGAGCGAGTAGGGAAGCCCCTCGCGTTCGAGAATCGGCTGCAGGTCCTTGGCGCGGTCCTGCGGTATCAGGAAGAGCGGCCGGATGCGGGTGGGGGGCGGCTGGCCGTCGATCGAAGGGAGCACCGGCTCGGCTTCGGCCAGCTCCTTCAGGATGGCGAAAAGAGGCCCGCGCACGTCGGCCAGCGAGACATTTACGATGGCGAGATTCCACGAGCCCGTGGCCAGTTCGTTCAACGCGTGAGCGACGAGCGGGACGATCTGGACGCGCCAGCCCTCGGAATCGAGGACGTTTTTCAGCGCGCGCTGGCTGGCAACGTCGTCGTCAACGATCAGGATTCCGACTTCGGGCACGGCTGGGTCTCCACAGGTGGCCTTTCCAGTATATCGGCGAGCGCGGGAGCGAAAGCTGGCCGTCTCCGGTCCGATTTCCAGGCCGGAATCTTGTACGCGGGAACAGGCGAAATAAAGGCGAAGATAGTTCTTGACACAGAGAACAAAAGGCGAATATATTCTGCGCGTGCGGCGAGACTGCCAATGGCCACTTCTCCCATTCTTCGACCCAGACCAGCGACGCTTCGGCGCCGCCAGGCTGGTGCGAAGCAAACCAGTCTCACCTTATTCCCTCAAGCCGCTCGCCACGGCAACTGTGAGTCGCCAAGCGGTGCTTCCGCGCCCCCTCCGGTGCCTGACCGGAGAACGAAGCCCGCGACGGAACTGGTCGGCATTGCGCGTCTCGCCGCATCCTCCCCTCGCGCCGAAGCCAAGCGCGGGACGGAGTATTTCGTCCTTCCCGTTAAGTCGATCCTGAACGAGTGTCATTCCGAGCGGGTGCCGTTCCGCTGGACGGTGAACCCCTATCGCGGCTGCGAATTCGGCTGCCGCTACTGCTACGCGCGCTATACGCACGGGTACATGGAACTGGGCGCGTCGGATTTCGAGACGAAGATTTACGTGAAGCAGGACGCTGGGGCGCTGGCGGAGCGCGACCTGAGCCGCGACAAAATCTGGGGCGAGCATATCGCCATCGGTGCCGCAACCGATCCTTATCAGCCGGCGGAGCGTGAATTTGGTGCGACGCGCGCGATCCTGGCGAAAATGGCCGAGCGCGAAGGCCTGAGCGTATCCATCACCACGAAATCGGACCAGGTGGTGCGCGACATCGACCTGCTGAAGCGGATTTCGGCGCGCTCGTCGCTGACCGTGAACATTACGATCACCACGCTGCGGACGCATCTGGCACGGCTAATCGAGCCGCGGGCGCCGCGGCCGGACCTGCGTCTGGCGGCGGTGCGCAGGCTGCGCGAAGAAGGTATTTCCACGGGCGTGTTCGCCATGCCGATCGTGCCCTGGCTCACCGATCGCGAAGAGGATCTCGATGCTCTGGCCTGCGCTGCGCGCGAGGCGAACGCGGAATGGCTTGGCGCGCGAGTGCTTTACCTCATGCCGGATGCGTGGAGGACGTTTCTCGCGTTCCTCGAAGCGAAATTTCCGCGCCTCGTGGCGCGCTATCGCGAATGGTACGGCAAGAATGTGGACGCACCGGAAAGCTACCGCAAGGAAATGGCGGCGCGCGTGGAGAAATTACGGCAGAAATATGGACTCAGCTCGCGACCGATGACGCCTTCCGCTGGATCGCGGCAGTCATCTCAGATGCAGCTGGCGCTGGGCCAAGGAGAAAACGTATGCCGAACGTAGCAGCACGAAGAAGACACCCGCGCAGCAACCGGCGAGCGGTACAGCCGAGATTGGCGCTGGTGCCCGCACCGGCGGTCGCTCCAGCCGAAGAAAGGCCCGTGCGCGGCGTGAAGCTAAAGACCGTGTCGACCTTTACGCTGGTTTTTGCGCTACTCTGCGTGGCGGCATTTGCCGCTGGGCGGCCGCCTGCCTCCGTCGTTGGCACGAGCGCCGGCATCGGTCAGGTCGCGAAGGGAGCCGCTCATGTTTCTCGGACTACGAACCGCCGCATACCAGGTAAAAGACCTCGACAGAGGCAAGGCGTGGTACAGCAGCGTATTGGGCTTGCAGCCGTACTTTGACCAGCCGTTTTACGTGGGGTTCAACGTCGGCGGATATGAGCTGGGGCTTGTTCCGGAAAAGGGCGCGGGGCCGAATCGCGCGGCGGCTGGCATCGCGTACTGGGGCGTGGAAGATGCCCAAGCTGCGTACAAGCGGCTGATTGAACTTGGCGCGACCGGTCTTGATCCGATCCAGGACGTCGGGGAAGGAATTCTAATCGGCGCGGTTCGCGACCCGTTCGGCAACGTGCTCGGCGTCATCCAGAATCCGAATTTCAAGATTGAAAAGAGCTGAGCCGGCGTGCCGCGCTCACGGAATAATGATGCGCGGCGCTTCTTTGGCCGCCTCCGCCGGAAGAGGGAACCGCGCGCGAAGAAAATCGAGGAACGCGCGCGAGCGGGAGCGGCCGTTCGATTCCTGCTTGGCGACGCGCAGCAGAAAGACGAGCAGAAGAAAAGCGTCTGAGTCTTTCAGCGCGGGCGCTCCAGGGCGCGCGGCTTCATTCCTCCGGAATTCCTGCAGGAACTCGCCGATCCGTGAGTACAGAGCCCGCGCAATCGGCGCATCAGGCGGCCGCTCGTAATAAATCCCCGTTCCCAGCGTGCGCAGCGTTTCGGCCATGGCTTCGATCGCCGAGCAAACGTAGTTATCGGTGAGATCCCGATGCTGCGTCTGGAAATTCAGAATCGCGGACGCGATGCCGATAATCGCGGGCCAGCGCTCGTAGACAAAATCCTCCCGCACCACCACTTCGCGATATGGATATTCCTCGCCGGTCAAGGGCTTGCGGTGCTCGGCCTCGTAGCGCCGCGCCGCGATCAGGTGCGGGCAATCGGACGGGCAGTCGATTGTGACTTCGCGCTCGCGTCCGCAGCAGATCGCGCAGATCTTCTCTCCCTTCGCGGGACAATATCGCTTCGGCGGCCGCTTTTCGCAGATGGCACAGCTCATTCGGTCTCCCGTCCATAGCTTACTTGAGATGGGAATTCGCCGATCAGAGTACGAGAAGAGGCACTCAGCGGCAAGCGGGTGCGAGAACTATGATGAGGAACTGCTTTATCGAACTTCGTCGGTGAAAGATCGAGTCCATTCGTGCCCGTGAAGCTCGAAGGTGCTGTCCGGCAATGCCCCGGCCGGCGATAGATCGGTAACGCGAATCGACATCCCCAAGCCGCCGTTGCGAAACACGTCGATTCGGTGGGCAACGGCGCTGCCGCCGAAATCTTGGAACTCCGACCGTCGAGTCTCTAGTCCCATAAAGTAAGTTTTGATTAGCTTGCCGGTCCCATCGAACCAATAGGCTCGCACGTGTTCCGGATCGAAAGTGCCATCCGGGCTGACGTAGCCGGTGAGCACGCGGACGGTACTCGTGCCGTCTACTGTGTCTCGCTTTATCTTCCAATCAGACTCCACGAAGGTATCGATCGCCGGAATCGGTTCCAATGCCTTCATCGCCAGCTGTAGAAGCCCAGCATCCGGTCCCTCCGCTAGACGGTAATATTTATCGCCGTGACGCGCTCGTATGCATCGGCTCTTGCCAATCGATGCCTCTCTGCGCCATTCGTCGTCGCGTTTCCAAGAGTCCGCGTATCGCCCCTCCTCCACCGTCCCCGCGGCGATTTTGGCCCGGAAGACTGCACGCAGAACGTATGGGGATCCGTTTCCCGCGGAAGGAAACCCAACGTGCCTTCCGCGCTCGAAATAAGAATGAGCACTGTCGAAAGTCTCAACCCCTGCGGGCCTGACGGTTTTGAACGGAAGCGTAATCCTGGAAATGACCTGTACCGGAGCTCCATCCCTCAAATACGGCTGAAAACGCATCATTGCTATCGCTTGTCGGGCGACATCACTGACACCTTGGTTGTTGGTTACGATTGTTCCGACCTCTCGCACTTGTCCCGAGCGGTCGACGACGATCTCGGTTGTCAGCGCTCCTTCGAGAGGACCGTCCTCAAGAGGTGGCCAAGCGGGCGGCTCGCTAGGCAGAAGATTGTTTCGCAACGAGATTTCGTCCACTACGTATGTTCGCAACAAGGTGGTGTCGCCTCCGCTTGCCCCCGCGTCGAAGAAATCCCGAGGAACATCCCTTAGATCCTCAAGTGTGATTACCCTGGCAGCTACTTCGGGCGATCCTGCGCCGACTGTGCGCGCCACCATGCGACCGTGGAAATTACCATAGTCGCTATATTCGCCGCTCCATCCGAAGCCCGATCCGTATTGGAGCAGGCCGGTGTTGTCCGCAATCGAAAGTCCGGCACCCATCGTTCCTTTTACGTCACCGTTTGTGCTCTCGATTATCCAGCTGAAGTGAGTCGTCCCCATGAGTTTCTTAACATCGGCCGTTTCCACCTGTTTGAGCACGTCGTTCAAGTTGGGGACAGGTTCGATCAGCGCCACCGCAACTTCTCTCAGCCACTCCGGAAAATATTCTCCTTCGTTCTTTTGCCATTCGCGGTCGCCGTTCACTATATCGATCTGATGAAACTCCGGTGAGCGCACTTCGCGTCGATATTGCATCTGCGAGACCCACCAAATCTCGACCTCACCCGTCCGGTCTGAAGTCTGGTCGGAGGCCCTTCTCGGGGCGAGAACAGCTTTCAGGTGAAATGGGTGCGTTCCCGGTTGGTTCAGCGTGCTTCGTTCCACTGCTTTCTTGACGGTCGACACATCGTCTCCGGCCAGGAGAGAAAGCGGCAACAGCAGCATCGTAATGAAGGCGAGGAGTGGCCTAAATTTGCGCATGGCCCGGAGTGTACACGTGAGGTACTTAGCAAACAATAGATGGAGCGCCAAGAAGCAATCGAATCCCGGGGCGGCGATCAAGACGCGACGGAATGCTGGGCGGCAACAGTGGCGTGAGACTGCTGCTCCTGTACAACTCGATGGCCTCGAGAATCGTATCGACAGCGGCTGCTTCGCCGATCGCGGATTTCACCAAAGTGGAAATGTTCGAAAGGCGCGGCCCGGCGCTTACTTCACAAACACTTTGGGTTCGACGGACATTCCGAGTCGCAGCGAATGGTCCGCATTTTGGCCGGGGTCGAGAACGATTTTCACGGGAACGCGCTGCACGACCTTTACATAGTTGCCGGTCGCGTTTTCCGGAGGAAGCAGGCTCAGGCGCGCGCCGCTCGATCCGGCGAGGCTGTCGACGTGCCCCTTGTACGTGTGACCGTTTGCGTCGGCTTTGATTTCCGCGCGCTGGCCGGGCTTCATGTATTTCAATTGCGTTTCCTTGAAATTTGCGGTGATCCAGATATCGTCGAGCGGGACCACGGACGCGAGCTGCTGGCCCGGCTGCACGTTCATGCCGACTTCGACGTTTTTCGTGACCACGCCGTCGGCCGGAGCGAGGATCTTCGTGTACTGCAAATTCAGCTGGGCCTGCTCGAGCGCGGCCTGCTTTGCGCGCGCGGCAGCGTCGGCGGATTTCGCGCGGGCCTCCACGGCGGCCACCTGGCGCGGTCCGGTCTGCGCAGAGCGCCGCGCGGCGCGCGCCGCCCCCAGACGGCTTTGCGCCTGAGTGATCTGGTGCGCCGCCGCGGCTGCATTCGACTTTGCCGCCGCGACTTCTGCATTGCCGGCTGCCGCCGCCGCCACTGCCTGGTCGTACAACTGTTGCGAGATTTCCTGCTTGTTGACCAGCTGCTTGTAGCGCATCAGGTCGTTTTGCGCCTTCAGGTTATTGGCTTGCGCCTGCAAGAGCTCCGCCTGCGCGGCGCCGGATTGTTGTTGCGCCGCGGCGATCCCCGCCTCCGCATTCGCCACATCCGCTTCCGTGGACGAAACCTGGCTCGTCGTATTCACGGTCGTGACCGGCACGTTGATGCCCGCCGATTGTGCTGTCGCTTGCGCATCGGCGAGGGCGGCCTGGGCCTGATCCACCGCGACCTGATAATCGCGCGGATCGATTTCGACCATCACGTCGCCGGCGTGCACGTATTGGTTGTCGTCGATGTTGACCTTCGAAACGTAGCCGCTGATCCGCGCGCTCACCGGCATCAGATGCCCGTCGACCTGGGCGTCGTCGGTCGATTCGAAGCTTGAAAAATAGCGCCACGCCAGGAAACCGCCCACGATCACGACGATCGCACCGACGATCAAGAACATGCGCGTGCGCGGCCGCTCGCGCAGATATTCGGACGCGCGCGCCGTCGGCGGCGGCTGCTGCGGCGATTGATTTGCCGGCTTGGCCGGAGCTTCCGCGAGAGGGGCAGGCGACGTGTCGACTTGAGTGTTCTCAGCCATGTCAGTTTCCTTTGAAAAATTCCTTCACGCCCTCTTCGGCCAGTCCCAGCGCGCGGGCCAGCGAAATCTTGGCGTAGTTGTCCTGATAAAGGCTCGAAATGTAATTTTCGTGCGCGCTGGCTACCGCCTCCTGCGCCTGCACCACTTCCACCGTGTCGGTTACGCCCGCCTTGAATCGGTCGCGAGCCTGCGTCAGCGTCTGCTCCGCCAGATCGACGTTGCTCTGCGCCACCGCGACCTGCTCCTCGCCGGATTCCAGGTTCAGCAGCGCCGTGCGAACGTCCTGGTCGATCTGCGCGCGCACGTTTTCAAGCCGCTGCCGGCTCTGTTCCAGGCGCGCATCCGCTTCGAGGACGTCGCCGTGCACGCGGCCGCCCTGAAAAATCGGAATGGTCAGCGTGCCGCGTGCATCGAACACGCCGTGGGTGCTCACGTTCGGCATGGTTCCCGCCAATCCGTAATCCGCGCTCACCGAAAACGATGGCAGATAGCCCGCACCGGCGGCCTTGCGCGAAAATTCGGCCGAGCGGACATCCGCGAGCGCTGCCTGGAAATCAGAGCGCGAATCGTACGCGCGCTTCAGCGCTTCTTCCACCGTCATTTCCGCGAACGGCTCGTACGGCGTCTTGTCCGCGAGATCGAATTGCTGGCTGGGTGCTAGGCCGATCACGCGCGCCAGAGTCAGCTTCGCGATCGCGAAATCGTTTTTGGCCTGGATCAGCTGCTGCTGCCGGGTCTTCAGCTCCACCTGTGCCCGCAGGCCGTCGATCTCGGGCGATGTGCCGGCCTTCACTTGGTCGGACGCCTGGTCGTACAGCGTCTGCGCGGTTTTCACCTGCGCGTCGACCGTATTGATTCGCGCCTCATCGGCGACAGCCTGCAAATACGAATAGCCCACGGAGAGGATCACCAGGTCGCGCGCGTCCTTGTACGTGTCCCGCGCCGATTTCACGTTTTGCGATGCGGCGCGCGCGTTGTTGATCGACTTCCAGTCGAAAATGGATTGCGTGAGATACGCGCGCGTATCGAAATACCCGAACGGCCCGACCACGGAGGGAATCGAAAATCCCGCGCCCGGAGGAAGGTTGAAGGCGAATCCGAATTCGGCGAGATCGACCTGCGAGCCGTTGACGTACGAGGACGTCGTCAGGTTCGGCAGCAGCGCGCTGAGTTGCTGCCAGCGGCTGCCGCGCGCCGCGCGCACGTCTTCATTCGACAGCAGCACGCCGAGATTCTGTTTCAATCCGCGCGCGATCGCGTCTTTCAGCGAAAGTTGCGCGACTCCCGGCTCGAGCTTTGAGGGTACGCTGCCTGAAAACGAGCCTTGCGAAGCGCTCGGCGAAGGAGGTGCCGGCGGCATGTACGTTGCGGCAGCCGACGGCGCGCCAGACGCCCCACCCTGGGCCCGCGCAATGCCGCTTGCCGGCGCGAACATTGCCGTCATGAGGAAACTTGCAACCGCCAATCGGCGTATCACGATTTCTCCTTCTCCGGGCATTTCCCTTTGGACGACGGCCAGGACGCGGAGGACGCAGCATTTGTCCGCAAAATCTCGCTGGGAACTGACTGCGTCTTCATGCGCCCGCAGCCCGGCGATGTTTCACGTTCTTGCGTTTTGTATCGGCCAGCAGGCTCGGCAGGAACAGGTTCCATGCTTGCAGCGCGGTCCCGCGCAATGACGAATCCGGATGCAACGCCCACGCCAGCGTCATTCCCAGCAGCACGATCTGCACCAGCCGGGCCATCTCCGCAGGCGGAATGTCGCGCCGCACTTCGCCGCGCTCTTGCGCGATCGAGAAAATTTCCGCCAGCAGCCTCCGCCCGGTCAGAAGGCGCTTGTGCAATTCGGCGCGCACCGGCGCGCACGACGCGTGCGCCGCATAAATCGCCCTCAACAGGGCGGCATTCTCCGTTGTGTGACCGACGAGATCGGCCGGCAGCTCGCGCAGAACGGGCGTCACCGGTCCTTTCTTTGCGCGCTCCACCGCGCGCTCGATGGCCGCCAGCCGCTCGGCGCCAAACGTCGCCAGCACGTGCTCCTTGGTCCGGAAATAGTTAAAGAACGTTCCCTTGCCGACGTCCGCGGCTTCGGTGATGTCCTCGACCGTCGTTTCCATGAAGCCGCGCTCGGCAAAAAGCTTCAGAGCGGCGCGGAACAATCGCTCGCGGATTTCCGCGCGATGGCGCTCGCGGCGGCTCGTGCGGGGCAGTGCGACGTGGCGTGTGGCGGCAGTGGAAGAAGCCATGGTTGACCTAAAGCCAAATACGACTATAGGTCAACTTTGGGTGCAGGTCAATATCGGGCTTCTTGACCGCCCGTCGCGTTGGGAAATGACTTGAAAAAGCTCGCGCGCCGGAAGGCCGCCCCTCCGGCGCGCGAGGCTTGCGAAGAGCTTACTTCGAAAGATTCTTGGGGCTGTGCTGGTTGAGCGTGGCGGTCAGCGATCTCGCCGAGGGCGGCACCGGAACGGCGCCGTGCAGCGCGATGTCCTTCGAGGGCAGCTTCTTGCCATAGATGCGCTCGTTGGCGTCGTCGTCGGGACGCAGCGTCGAACCTTCGAGCGAAATCCCCGCAAAAAGCCCGCGGGCGCGCGAATACGTCAGCACTTCCGCGCGCATGGCGATGTCCGTTTCGGCCGACGCGTCACGGCCAACCGGTCCGGCCGCGGCGGAAGCGTCGGCTCCGAGCTTCACTTTGCTGCTCAGAATGGAACTCGCGCCGTCTTTGTTCATAATCAGCAACACGAAGTCCGTCGCTTGCGCGCCGATCTGGAATCCGAAGCTGCCGCCCTCGAGCGCCATCATCGTGGGCGCGCCCCAGGGACCGTTCATGTTGTCGCCGCTGCGGCAGGTCATGGCGCCGCGGCCGTAGCTGCCGCCGATTATGAATGCCGCCTTCAAAACCGTGGGAATTACGACCACGCAATCGGCCTTGTCGATCAAACTTTGCGGGATATTGTCGGGGATATTCAGGATTTCCTTCAGGACTTTGCCGGCATTGCGCAACCGATCCTCATCTTTTTCCTTGTTGTCCGCCCTCAGAGGGGTGGACAGGAACGCGAGGCCGAACAGAACTGCCGCAAGCGTGAGCGAAATCATCTTCTTTTTCATGATGGCATCCTCCAGTGGGTGGGTGACCATGATAAGTGTTTCCAGTCGCGCAACGCAATACTGGGTAAACGCTAAACCCGGCGCCGCCGGCCGCAGCCTTGCCATATAATTGGACGTTTTGCTGGCGCAAGCCATCGCATGCACGCAAAGCTCATCTTCGGCCGCATTCATAGTGTCGCCGCGCTATGTGCTGCCGTCGCGCTGATCGGCGCCCCGCACGCGCGCGCGCAGGCCCCGAAGCGTCTGAATGCCGCGCAGCGCTCCGCGCCAGCCAGGCAGCGCGCGGACGTCGCCCGGTTTCGCGCGCGCGTCGCCGCTGCCCTCGGCCAGACCAACGCGAGCAGGCTCAACTGGGGAATGGAAGTCGCCGACCGCGACACGGGCGAAATCCTCTACGATCTGAACGCCGATCATTTTTTTACGCCGGCGTCGAACGCGAAGATCGTCACCACGATGCTCGCGCTCTCCTCGCTCGGCCGCGATTACCGGTTTCGCACCACGCTCGAATCCAAATCCGCGCTCGAAAGCGACGGTCGCATAGCGGGTGACCTGATTCTCGTCGGCCGCGGAGATCCCGATCTCTCGAACCGCCGCTTTCCCTTCGCCGGCCGCAGCGATCGCGTCGGTCCGGTCGAAAAAATTCTCGCCGAGCTGGCCGATGCGGCTGTTGCCAAAGGGCTCCGCGAGGTCGATGGCGACATCGTCGGCGACGACAGCTACTACCCCTACGATCCGTACCCCGCGGGCTGGAGCAACGGCGATCTGTTCTTCGCCTTCGCCTCGCCGGTCAGTGCCATCGCGTTCAACGACAACACGGTCTCCGTGATCATCGGTCCCGGCAAGCGCATCGGCGACCCGGCAATCCTGCAAACCGAACCTGCCGCCGCGCTCGGCACCTTTGCCGCGGACATCACCACAGGGCCGCCCGACACGCTCTCCGATTTCGCCGTCGTGCGCGAACCGGGCGCGAAATTTATTCTGCTGCGCGGCGCCATCGGGCTTGGCCGCACTCCCACGCGAATCGAGATCGCCATGGCTGCGCCCGCCGAAACCGCCGCGGCCTCGCTCAAGCAATTGCTCGAAGCGCGCGGCGTGCGCGTCATGGGCACGGCCCGCGCACAGCACGGCGCGCCGCCCTACTCCAATGCCGCCGGCGAACCCATTCTTCCGCCGCCTCCGTCTCAGCCGACCGCGGCGGAGCCGAATCCGATGGTTCTCGCTGAGCACTTCTCCGAGCCGCTGCTCGAATCGATTCGCCTCACGAACAAAATGAGCCACAACCTCCACGCGGAACTTTTGCTGCGGGCCGTGGGCCACGAAAAGCTAGGCGTCGGTTCCACCGCCGCGGGACTCAAAGTCGAGCGCGAATTTCTGCATTCCGCCGGAGTTGCTGACGGCGATATTTTTCTCACGGACGGCTCGGGCCTTGGACGCGACAATCTCGTCACGCCGCGCGCCGTGGTCACTCTGTTGCGCTACGCCGCGCGCCAGCCCTGGGGCAAGGACTTTCTTTCGACGCTGCCCATTTCCGGCGCTGACGGCACACTCGAAGGCCGCATGGCGAATAGCGCAGCCTCCGGCCTGATCGAAGCCAAAACCGGCGAGATCGAGCACGACCGCGCTCTTTCCGGCTACGCCACCACGCTGCGCGGAGAATCGCTCGTCTTCTCGGTTTTCTACAATAACGATCCGCAGCACGGCCTCGGCACCGTTGCGCCCGTCGACGCGATCGCCACCGCCATGGTCGAAACGCTCGGCGCCTCGCCGCGCCCGAAAAAGAAATGAAGCGCGCGGCGAAGATCGTCACCGTTTTCGGCAGCGGGCGCGCGCACGAAGGCGACCCGCATTACGCGGAAGGGCAGGCGTTGGGAGCGGCGCTCGCCGCCAGGGGATTCACCGTTTGCACGGGCGGTTACGCCGGCGTGATGGAAGCCGTCTCGCGCGGCGCGAAAGAAGCCGGCGGGCGCACGCTCGGCGTCACTGCGAAAGTTTTCAAGACGCGCCGCGCCAACCGCTGGATCGACGAAGAAATTCGCGTGAAAACCTGGCAGGACCGCCTCTTCGAGCTGATCGAGCGCGGCAGTGGTTACGTCGTGTTGCGCGGCGGCACGGGCACGCTCGTCGAACTCGCCGTCGTTTGGGAAATGCTGAACAAAGGCGTCATAGCCGGCAAACCGTTCGTCGTTCTCGGCGATTTCTGGCAACCGATCATCGAGCGCGTGCGCGAAGTCGAAACCGGCCATGCCTCGATCTCGGGTGAAAGCGGCGCACCGCTCATTCACCCCGCGTCATCTGTGGAAGCCGCGGCGCTCTATCTCGCCGGTCGGCTCGACATGTCGCGCTGATTTCTCGCCGTCAATCAATCAAGCTAGAATTGACGATGTGAAAGCGCGCTAGGCATCCGCGCGCTACGAGGTTCCGTGCGCCGCTCCGCTGAAGAGCTTCTCGAATTCGACCGGCTGAAGGAAATCGTCAGCCAGCGGACGACGTGTGCGCCCGGCCGTCGCGCCATCGAAGCGCTCGCGCCGCAGCAGGACGTCGCAGCGCTCCAGTCCGAATTCGGATTGATCCGCGAAGCCGTCGCCTACCTGCGCGCCGGTTCCGAGCTCGGTCTCGGCTCGCTCGCCGATCCGGAAGCGTGGCTCGCGAAGCTGTCCGTGCCCGGCTCGGTTCTCGCGCCCGCCGAATTTCTCGACGTTGCGTCGCTCGCGCAAACCGCGAACGACGTCCGCCAGACGCTGAAAGCCGAAGCCGCGAAATATCCGCGCCTCGCCGATCTCAGCGCCACGCTCGCCGATTTTCGCATGCTGCTGGCGGCGATCCGCCGTGCCGTGCTGCCCAACGGCGAAATCAGCGACGATGCATCTTCTCAGCTCAAACGTATCCGCGCCGGAAAGATTCAAGCCCGGGCCACCATCCGCCAGTCGCTCGACAAAATCCTCCGCGCCCGGGGCGAGCCGGCCGGCGAGGACTACATCACTCTGCGCAACGATCGCTTCGTAATCCCCGTGCGTGCCGGCGACCGCCGCGGCGTCCCCGGAGTCGTCCACGCCGCCAGCGCCACGGGACAAACCGTCTTCGTCGAGCCGCTTGAAGCCATCGACTTGAACAATCGCCTCGTGCAGCTCGGCGAGGAAGAAATTGTCGAAATCGCCCGCATCCTCGATGAGTTGACCGAGCGGGTGCGCGCCGAGCGCGGCCCCCTCGAAGCCGCGGCCGCATGTCTCGCGCATCTTGATTCCATTTTCGCGCGCGCCCGCTTCGCCCGCGAATTCGATTGCGTCGTGCCTGAGTTCGCCGCCGGGAATTCGCTGCGTCTCGACTCCGCGCGCAATCCCGTCCTTGAGGCCACGCTGCGCCCGCAGGGACGCAAAGCCGTGCCCATGAGCCTCGCGCTCGGCGGCGACGAAACAGTCCTCGTCGTCAGCGGCCCCAACACCGGCGGCAAAACCGTCTCGCTGAAAACCGTCGGCCTCGCCGCGCTTTCCGCGCAATCGGGCATTCCTGTTGCCGCCGAGCGCGCCGAGCTTCCCGTCTTCGACCGCGTCCTCGCCGATATCGGCGACGAGCAGTCCATCGCCGCCGACCTCTCCACCTTTTCCGCGCACATGCTCAACCTGAAATCGATGCTCGAGCGCGCCACCGATCGCTCGCTGATTCTGGTCGACGAGATGGGCACCGGCACCGCGCCCGAGGAAGGCGCCGCGCTCGCCGTCGCGCTGCTCGATGAATTTCGCGCTCGCCGCGCGCTCACGCTCGCCACGACGCACCACGACCGCCTGAAGGCCTACGCCTCTACCACGCCCGGCATCGTCAACGCCGCGATGGAATTCGATCAGGTGAATCTGCGGCCGACCTACCGCCTGCTCTTCGGCGTTCCCGGCACCTCGAACGGCATCGAAATTGCGCGCCGTCTCGGATTGCCCGAGCGCGTCGTCGATCACGCCAACGCGAGCCTTTCGCCCGAATCGCGCGAGGCCCGCGACCTGATCGCGTATCTTCATCGCAGTCGCGACGAAATGGAAGAAGTCACCCGCCAGGCCCGCGAGCAACTTGCCCAGCTCGATGCCGCCCGCCGCGAGCTGCAAACCGAATGGATCGACCGCCAGAAAAAACGCATCGCCGAACTGGAGAAAAATTTCGCCGCCACGCAAAAGCGCCTCGAAGCCGATGTCGCGCGCCTTGCCGCCGACATCAAAGACCGCGCCGTGCGCGCGCAGCTCGAAAAGCAGGCTGGCCGCCGCCTCGGCAAGCTCGAATCCGATGCTCGCGCCGAAACCGACGCCGCCGTGCTCGACACACTCGCCACTTCACAAGGGGATCTCGGCGCGTCGGCCGCCCCAGTCGAGGCTTCGGTGCCTCCCGAACAGCTTTCGGCTGGCGCACGCGTGCGCGTGAAGGGATTCAAGCAACCGGTCATCTTCCGCCGCCATGACGGCCGCGTCGCCGAAGTCGAAGCCGGCCCGCTGCGCATGAAAGTCCCGCTCGCGGACATCGTCGGCATCGAAGGCGAAGCCCCGCCCGCAAAATCCGCATCGCAAACACAAGCGCAGCCGCAGCGCCCACGCGGAATCACCGTCCACACGCAGCCAAGCGACGAGCCGGTCGGCGCCATCGGCGAAATCAACGTGATCGGTTGCACCGTGGAAGAAGCGACGCGTCGCGTCGACAAATTCCTCGACGAAGCTGCCATCGCCGGCAAGCCGAGCGTCCGCATCATTCACGGCCATGGCACCGGCGCGCTCCGCCGCGGCCTGGCGGAATTTCTCTCGACGCACCCGCTCGTCGAACGCACGCACCACGAGGCGGAAGACCGCGGCGGAGCGGCGATCACCATCGCCGAATTGGCGGGCTAAGAACTAAGCGCAAAAGCTGAACGCCGGCCGCGCCTAGAACGAATCGAAGTTGTTGTTGTAATCGCCGTGCGAGCGTTGCGCGAGCTGTCGCTGCGAAATATTGACCACCCACGACGCAATATTCGCCTGCGTCGTCGGCAGCGGCAGCCGCTTGAGTATCGATTTTAGACTGTAGAATCTCACGTACATCTCCTGCACGTTCTTCTCGATGTCTTCCGGCGTGAAATTCTTCGGCTTGATGTGGCAGAACTCGCCGGGGAAGCGCCCGATGTCCTCGATGCGCAGGATGCGGTCCTCCGCCTTCATCTTCTCGTAGAACATCGTGCCTTTTTCCGGGCACAGAATATTGAAGTAGGCTACCGGCACTTTTTCCTTGTGCAGGAAATCGAGCGTCGACTCGAACACGCCCTGCTCTTCCGTGTCCCAGCCGAAAATGAAATTCAGCGAGTAGCTGATGCCGCGCCGCCTCAAATTCGCCAGCATTTCGCTGTAGCGTTCGACCTTGTTGAATTTCTTGTTCATGCCCTTCAGCGTGTCGCGGTTGATGCTCTCGATGCCCATGTTCACGTGCAGCAGCCCGCTCCGCTCCGCCAGGTCCATGTATTCGTCGTCGTTGCACAAAAACGAAGTCCACAGCGCCGACCAGCGCACCTTCAGCGGAATCATCGCTTCCATCAGCTGCATCGCGTGCGCCCGCTTGCCGCCGAAATCGCTGTCGCCGAAGAAAACGTATTTCGAGCCGGTGGCCTTGATCTCTCCGACCACGTCCTCCGCCGGCCGGCCGCGGAAACCTCCGCCCAGGTACAGCCGCTCGGAGCAGAACTCGCACTGCATCGGGCACCCGCGCGACGACATCAGCGAAAACGTCTTGAAGCGCCCGTATTTTGAAAGATCCAGCTTGTGCCAGTGCGGCGTCGGCAGGCCCGCGATGCTCGGCATCTGCGGCGCGCGATAGATTTTCTCCAGGTGCCCGGCCGTCGCGTCCGCCAGCATTTGCAGCCAGATCGGCTCGCCTTCGCCGATTCCAATTGCGTCGCAATGCTTCTGCGCTTCCTCGGGATGAAACCAAACGTGCGGCCCGCCCATGATCACCGGGATTCCGCGCTTGCGGTACTCCGCCGCTATGTCGTAGGCGCGCAGAGAGTGCACCGTCCACGTCGTGATCGCCACCAGGTTCGGATTCGTGTCGAAGCTGAAATCCTGCACCTGCTCGTCGACCAGCGTCACGTCCCAATCCGGCGGAGTCAGCGCCGCCAAATAGGGAAGTGCCAGCGGCACCAGCGCGCGCGTCTTGGACTTGAAGACTGTGCGGTTCGTTCGCGAGGCGTAATGCGAAGGTTGGATGATCAAAAGGTTCTTGGCCATTTTGTTCCTTCACCCCGGAATTTTACGGCGTTCTTTGCCGCAGCTGGCTTCTCCGGTTGGACCGGGCTCGGGCTGGCGTCCAGCAGCCGATATTATGACATTGCCACGTGCCGCGAGTGAACAGGGTATTCCCTTCAATTTTTGAACCCCGGGAACCCTGCGACCTAGTGTGACAAAAACGCGGCGCCCGCGGTCGAGACCAAGCCGCCTCAGCGCGCCATCCAAACGCCACCGATGTTATCGCAGCCCGGCAGGAACCGCATCCATATTGATGATGCTTGGCATTAGAAACCCCTAAGCTGCGCACCCCAAGGAAACGACGCCGCTCGGGAGCTTGCTTGCCCTGAGCTGAGTCGAAGGGCTCCCGCTGTTTGCGGGCCAATTCGAGCTGTGATGTAATCTCTGACAGGCACGGATACAAGACTTCAGTATGGTCGCAACAGTACAGGAGCAACCGGCGGAGGACTTATGAAAAGCACGCTCAGGGCGTTGATCCCACTCGCGCTGATAGCAGCTCTAGTTCGCCCTGCCGCGGCGCAGAAGAAAGAGCAGGATCGCGTTGAAAACGCCGGCAAAGTCATAAAAGAAATCATGGACATCCCTGACGACATTCCCCAGAGCGTCATTGACAAAGCTGACTGCGTCGTCGTCCTGCCTTCCGTGCTCAAGTTTGCATTCGTCTTCGGCGGCAACTATGGCCGGGGCGTCATCACTTGTCGCAGCGGTGAAAATTTCCAAGGTCCTTGGAGTGCGCCTTCGATGATGGCGCTCGAAGGCGGCAGCTTTGGTCTTCAGCTCGGAGGCCAAGCCACCGACTTTGTTCTGCTCCTGATGAGCGACCGCTCGGCGAGTAGTATTCTCAGCAGCAAGTTCAAACTGGGTGGCGACGCTTCAGTCGCAGCCGGTCCCGTGGGGCGAAGCGCATCGGCCGAAACGGATGCCGCGTTACGCGCTGAAATCCTGAGTTATTCGCGGGCCCGGGGTCTCTTCGCCGGCATTTCTCTGACCGGGTCCACGCTCCGCCCAGACAACGACGCCAACAAGGCCCTGTACGGCAAGAAAATCGATGCCAAGGACATCGTGCTGAAAGGCGCCGTTCCCATCCCTCCCTCGGCCAAACTTCTGGTTTCAACCTTGAACCAGCGTTCCCCGAAGAACCTGTCAGGGCAATAGCCTCGCAACCAGCCGACGGGAGAGAGAGCCGGGCGCGTCCGCCGGAACCATTTCTTCTGGCGGAGTGAAAAGGTCGGGTTGTCGACTAGCAAGACCACCAAGTCATACGGAGCGGATCATGGTCAACAACATCTTGAATCTTGTGACCGCTTTTACGGCATGAGGTTGCTGCGCGGGCATGAGTACCGCTTCGCCGGTCTTTGTGGGTAGCGGCTTGCCGGAAACCGTGATTTCCGCTTCGCCCTCTAGCACGTGAGCCAGGGCATCGAACGGGGCTGTATGCTCGCTCAGGCCTTGGCCTTCATCGAACGCGAACAGCGTGACGGTTCCGGTAGGCCGGTGCACGATCGTCCGGCTGACCACGGCTCCCTCTTGGTAATTCACGAGGTCCATCAACGGAGTCACTTCAGCCACTGCTATCTCGCGTTTGTTCCCGCCAGGCTGCGAACTCATCGAATGCCTCTTGCTGCTGCGCTAGCCATATGTTGTTCTCCTTACCTACCGTTCCTCGTATATGCCCCCTTCGGAAATCAAGTCAACCGGAATTGCCGACTTTCCACTCCCCACTTGCCCGATCATTTGACTACTCCCGCTGCGCTCGGTACATTCCAAGGGGAAGCTCCCAGCGCTGTTCCTATCCCTCCCTCTGCCAAGCTTCTGGTTTCAACCTTGAACCAGCGTTCCCCGAAGAACCTGTCAGGGAAGTAGCCTCGCAACCGGCCGACGAGAGAAGAATCGGGGCGCAACCGCCGGAACCAATTGCTTTTCCCTCTGGCGGAGTGAAAGGGGCGAGTTGTCGAGTAAGCTGGTGGCCAATTGTCGAGAGAAAACAAGGTGTGGGCGATGTCCTTTGCAATGAAGTTCCATTGGCGCTTACATCTGGGCAATGGCGCGGAAACCACGCGGGACAATCGCACTACGGCATTGGATCAACCGTTCAGGAGTTTATTCACTACGTCCGCAGCGCCGTAGATCGACTCGCCTTGCGGCATGAATCGCGCGATTCCAGTCAGGTCATTGCCGGAGGTCACTAACCCCTGCTCAACATACCGGCCGGCCCGAACCTGGGGATGTCCGATAGTTGCAACCAACGCATTGCAGAGGCATGTTCTCCCGACGGTATTCTCCTGTTCTCCGCCCTTGGAGAGGTACACGGTCACGGGCTCCCCGGGACAACGGTAGGCAATTTTGCCGTCGGGGCCCCTGTAGGCCTCGCGCAAATACCCAAGATCGCAGACGCGCGGCCTGGCCGCATAAACGTCGCGGTCTGATAGCGTGCCTTGCAACTGCGCCACCTTAAACGGGAAACCCGTGGGCGAAGCCAGCGAATCGGTTGCGACTCGTACATCGCCCGAGATTACCTTTGCCAAAAGGGCTTGCTTGTAGTCATCCCTCAGACTCGACTCCGCGCAATACGCAAACGCGGTGCCTACCTGGACGCCTGTCGCGCCGGCGGCCAGCGATTCGCGAACTTTTTCGGGTGAACCATATCCCCCTGCAAGCCAAAACGGCAAGCCGAGATCGCGTATCTTTTCGAGGTCAACCTGATCGCGCTCTCCGTAGATGGGTTCTCCTGTTTCGTCAAGCTGGAGCTTGCCGCGGGGAGGCGCGTTGTGGCCTCCGGCGGTCGGTCCTTCGATGATGAATCCGTCCACGCGGCCGTTGGCCTTCTTTAGCATCGTTGTGGCCAGGGTGTTCGAAGCAACGATGGCAAGGAACTTGGGCCGGCTCAGCGGCGCAAGGTCACGTTCCATGAACTCCGAAGGAACAAACGTCATCGTAGTGTCGTCACCTTCTTCGGCGCCGGTGACGTGGAGCGTGTACGTTGCGGATTTATGGCTTGCCAGGAGGTCAAGCACTCCCGGAATCTTTAGCGGAACGCCCGCGCCCATGAGGACATAGCCAACACCGGCGAGCATCGCGCCATACAAAGAAGGCAGATGCGGAATCTGAATCTTTTCCAGATAGTTGATTCCGACTGGATTGTCGTGGCCTTCGCGGGCGAGAAAGACTTCAACGAAATTGGCCACGATGCAAAGCTCGCTCAACTCGCGCGGCGTGTCTTTCGTGTGCATCGGCACGGTTTTGTAAGACGCGCTCGCCGGCTTTCCACCAGGAACGTAGAACTTGCTCCATGCGCGCTCCGCCATAAGCGGAAAAGGAAAATAGTCGAGGCCGCGCCGCATGTGTCCTCCCGGATCGCCGTCTTGCAGGCGCCGGGCAAAGATTTGATCCAGAGCGGTTCCGGAAACAACACCGAGTTGGCCGAGCCGCGAAACTGCCTGGGCAAGCCTCCAACTGGATACTCCGGCGCCCATACCACCTTGAATGATCGTAGGAAGATTACTCATATCCGCGAGTATGGCCTGTCTCGAGCCTGCCGTTTGTCATAGTTGTGTAATTAGCCGTCAGAACGAAATCAGGGGCCAGCCTATGAGAATTTGGGCATTTCTCGAAATCTGCAGGACAAACAACATGCTTGCTACAAGTTAGCCATCTCCGACAGGCAACTTGGACGTGTAGTCGGCTACCCGGAAATTGTATCGAACAGGTAACCAGCTAAGCGCCTAGTGCGCTTCAAATACGAATCACTTCGGGATCATTCCGATCGTCCCCAGCCACGTCTCCACCAACTGAGGCCATCCCGTTATCGGAAGCTCCGTGCGCCGCAGCCCAAACGCATGCCCGCCATGCGCGTACAAATGCATCTCCACGGGAACCCCAGCGTTCTTCAGGGCAATGTAGTAAGCCAGCGAGTCGTCTACGCTGTCCACGTGGTCGTCCTCAGCCTGCAGCAAGAACGTAGGCGGCGTCTGGCTGTTGACATGAATATCCGGATTCAACCCGAGATCTTTGTCGGCATTCGCCGGACGAGGGACCACGAATTTCTTGGCACCCTGGCTGGCATCCCATTCCGCCGCGGGAAGCGACAGATGTCCTGGATAGATAGCCACTGCAAAGTCCGGGCGGCAGCTTTCTTTGTCGGCCGCATCTACAGACCGGTACAAACGCTTCGCGAAATGCGTGCTCATCGCTGCCACCATATGTCCGCCTGACGAAAACCCAAGCACACCAATCTTGTGTGGATCGATGTGCCATTCGGCTGCGTGAAAACGCACCAGCCCCACCGTTCTCTGCGCATCTTCCAGCGCCATCGGTGATTCCGGATAAGGTCCTGATTTCGGGTACGGTGCCGATTTCGGATATAGTCCGTTGCCCGGTACGCGGTATTTCAGCAGCACACACGTGATCCCTTTCGGTGTCAGCCAGTCACAGACCTCCGTGCCTTCCAGATCAATGGCCAGAATCTGATAGCCCCCACCAGGAAACACGACCACCGCAGCCCCCGTATTCTTTCCCGTCGGCGAATAGACCGTCATCGTAGGCCGCGAAACGTTGCTCACCGCCACATCCGGCCTGCCGGCAATCAACTCCTCCTTCCCCGACGTTGTAACGAACTCCGGCCCCGCGTCAGGCTGCGCATCAGGCACTGCCCCCGCCCATATCGCCACCTGCGTATGTCCCGGCGATGGCTGCCAGCCAGTCGTCTGCGCGCCCAGGCCGCCAAACGCAAACACAACACAGAGAGCAAAAATCAAAGGCTTCATCATAATCCTCACAGCTCAATATAACCCGTCACTGCCGGAAGCCGCTGATCGGAAACTGTGAAGAGTAATCGAAGGCCTAACAGTTTGCGGGAAAAGGGCGCTTTTTAGGGGGTCGGAGCTTCAGCTCCGACATAAAGGGCTTGCACTCAATGCGCTTCAGCGCCTGAGGACACTCTTCACTGCCTTTTTCCGCAGCCTGCTAAGTCCCGATAAACGCGGTAACCGGAAAGTGCCCGCTGACTGCCATCGGATCGTCAAACTGATCCACCCGCTTGTGCGATCATTTGACTCAGCCGTTGCCGCTCGGTACATTCCAAGGGGAAACTCCCATCGAGCCGGTGCGGCCACCGTAGTCGCGCTCCGTCTCGACACCTGCCATGGCCGAAGCCGGATCATTCGCGGAAAAGGTAAAACAGCAGGCGGACATCGTCCGCGTGATCGGCGAATACGTCCGCCTGAAAAAGACCGGCCAGAATTTCACCGGCCTCTGCCCGTTCCACCAGGAAAAGACGCCTTCCTTCGCCGTGCATCCCGTGCGGCAGATCTACCACTGCTTCGGCTGCGGCGCGGGCGGCGACGTCTTCAAGTTCGTGATGGAAATGGACAAGTCCCCGTTTCCCGAAGCGGTGCGCACCGTCGCCGAAAAATGCGGCATTCCGATCCCGCGCCCGCGCGAACGCTCGCCCGAAGAGCATCGCGAAAATCAGCAGCGCTCGGCGCTGGTGGAGATGCACCGCTCGGCGGCGGAATTCTTCCAGCGGCAGCTTCGCGACGCGCACGAAGGCAAAGTCGCGTCAGCCTATCTCGAAGACCGCGGCCTCGACCAAGAATCCATAGCCCGCTTCGGCATCGGATGGGCGCCGTCGTCCGGCGACGCGCTCCTGCGCCTCCTGAAACAGAAATATCCCGAGAAGCTGCTCGCAGTCTGCGGGCTGTTTTCGGTGAACGACAGCGGACGCCTCTACGACAAGTTTCGCAGTCGCATCATGTTCCCGATCTCGAGCGACGCCGGCAAAGTGATCGCCTTCGGCGGACGCGCCATGGGCGACGCCATGCCGAAATACATGAACTCGCCCGAGACGCCGATCTACTCGAAAAGCAACGTCCTCTACCACCTCGATCGCGCGAAAGAGGAGCTGCGCAAAAGCGATTTCGGCATTCTCGTCGAAGGCTACATGGACGCCATCGCCGTCGCGCGCGCCGGACTTGCCAACGTTGTCGCCAGCTGCGGCACCAGCCTCGCCGAACCGCAAATCAAGCTGCTTCAACGCTTCACCCGCCGCGTCGTGGTGAACTACGACCCGGACACGGCCGGACAGGTCGCGACGGAGCGGTCGATCACGCAGTTGCTCGAAAAAGAATTCGACGTGCGCGTCCTCGCTCTGCCCGGCGGCGCCGATCCCGACAAATTCCTCAAAGAGCAGGGCGCGGACGCATATCGCAAACTGCTCGCGAAGGCTCCGACATTCGTCGAGCACCTGATCGGGCGCGCGCGGCAAATGGACCGCTCGACACCTGCGGGGACTGTGGCTGCCCTGAATTTCCTGATGCCCTACATCCAGCGCCTCCCAAACAAATTCCTGCGTTCGGAGTGGGCCTCGATCGTGGCAAGCGGCTTGCCAGTGAATGAACCGGTGCTGCGCGAAGAGTTGCGCCGCGCCGCCGTCGAGCGCCGCAGCGAGGTGAAGCCCAAAGCCGCGCTCCTCGCTCCCGTTGTAAAACCCGCTGAGCGTCAGCTGATTCACATGCTCGTCGAAGCCCAGGAATTTCGCGAGCGCCTCGCGCACGAACTGGTCGCCGACGCCCTGCATCTCGGCCTCGAAAGCGAAAAAATCCTCGACGCGCTCATCTCGAAAGTCGGCGAAACGCCCGACCCCGCCGTGCTCGCCGCCGCTCTCGAGGAAAAAGACCGCCGCCTGTTTTTCGAAATCCTTTTCGAATCGCCCGCCGAGCCGACCTGGGAAGAAGCCGAAAGCTGCCTGAGCGTCCTGCGCAGCCGCCGCGACGAGCAGGAGCTTGCCGCGTTGCAGCAGAAAATCGAATCGAAAGCTTCTTCCGCGGAACTAAACCGCCTGCTCGCCCAGCGGCTGGAGCTCCAGAAGAAACTCGCCCAGCGTTGACGTACACTGAAGAAGACCCGCAAATGACCTCCAAGCTCCCGTCCATCGTGATCGTCGGCCGCCCCAACGTGGGCAAGTCCACGCTATTCAACCGCCTCACCGGCACGCGCCGCTCGATCGTCACCAACGAGCCAGGTATCACCCGCGACCGTATTTACGGTGCCGCGCAGTGGGAAGGCCGCGCGTTCGAAGTGGTCGATACCGGCGGAATCGTCCCGGAGGACAAGGCTGGCATTCCCGGCGAAATCCTGCGGCAGGCGCGCGTGGCCATCGAGAACGCCACTGTGGTGGTGCAGGTGGTCGACGGCCGCCAGGGGCCGGTGCCGCTCGACGCCGAGCTCGCGCAACTTCTGCGCCGCGCCGGCAAGCCGCCCGTGCTCGCGGTCAACAAGGTCGATTCGCCGAAGCAGGCGGAGCTGGCCGCGCAGTTCTACGAGCTCGGCGACCAGATTTTCCCGGTTTCGGCCGAGCACGGTTTCGGCGTGGACACGCTGCTCGATGCGCTGACGAAGGATTTTCCGACCGGCGAAGTGGCGGAAGAGCGCGCCGACATCAACATCGCCATCATCGGCCGGCCGAACGTAGGCAAGTCCACCCTGCTGAATCAGCTGGTCGGCGCGGAGCGCTCGATCGTATCCGAGGTGCCGGGCACCACGCGCGACGCGGTCGACACCGTGGTCGATCGCCACGGCAAGAGCTACCGGTTTCTCGATACCGCCGGCATCCGCCGCAAGGGCAAGACCCGGCTGATCGCCGAAAAGCTAAGCGTGATCATGGCGCGGCGGCATTTGGAGCGCGCGGACATCGCCGTGATCGTGGTCGACGCGTCGGTCGGCGTCACCTCGCATGACGCGACCATTGCGAGCTACGCCGAGCAGTCCGGCCGCTCCGTGATCGTCGCCATGAACAAATGGGACCTGGCGCTCGAAGCCGCGCGGGAAAAGGCGGAGCGCGAGAAGAAGCACGGAGGAAAAGGGTCGGGCGGGAATCCGTCGAAGCTGCTGTCGGATTACGAGCCGATGGTGCGCGAAAAATTCAAGTTTCTCCCGTTCGCGCCCGTCGTGTTTCTTTCGGCGAAGACAGGCGAGCGCGTCGAAAAGCTTTATACGCTGATCGACCGCGTGGCCGAAGCGCGCTGGCGGCGCATTTCGACGGGCGAACTGAACCGCTGGCTTTCCAGCGTGGACCTCGAGCGCGGAACCACACCCGCCAGCCGCAAGGTGAAGATCTTCTACATGACCCAGGCGACGGCCGGGCCGCCTACGTTCGTTCTCTTCACCAATCAGACCAAGCCGCTGCATTTCAGCTTTCAGCGGTTCCTCGAAAACCGGCTACGCGAGAAATTCGACTTCATCGGCACGCCGATCCGCTTCACACAGCGGTTGAAGAAGGGCGCGCTGCGCGACGACTCCGGCCGCGAGCCCCGCCGCATCACCAAGCACGAGCCGCGCCACAGCAAACGACGCAGGTGGAACCCTCCGGAGAAACGCTGAGAGGGGCGAAAAGTTGTGTCGATTGGATTTGCGCAAGTCGAGAGTGCTGAGCAGGTTGCGCAAATGGCAGATGGCAACTTGTGTCGACCTGACGACGGCAGGAGCCGGCGGAGCCTCCGCCGACGCCCCGTGAACGGCCGTGCATGTTGCGGGCGTACGGATCGTAAGAGCACAGACATGAGTGTCTGTGCCACCCAAGGAATCTTCCCGGCTGGACACAAGGTCCACTCCCTATTCAGTTGTCAAAGAGCAGTTGATGACCCTGGCCAGCAGGGCCCTGGAACTTTTCGCTGGAGTTGGCTCCCGTTGTTCAGGCGGGACGACGATCCCAGCGGATCGCCTGAAAAGCTCTCCTATTCCCACGCTAGCACACAGGTCAAGTCGACACAGTTGTGTCGATTAGCGCAGGCGCATGAGTGGATTGAAGTTGGAGGCGAAAATTTTCGACCGAGAGATGCGAATTTTGGGGGTTTTGTTCCCGAAATGGGAATAGTGAAATCGCCGTTGGAGTCAATCGTCCCTTCCGGGACTAGGGTCTGCTTTTGCGCGTATCCCGGCACTTCGCTGCGCCCGCCGCCGGCGGGCAGGCTCCGTGCCGGGCTCATGACAATCGCGCCTACGGCGCTATGAAGCGCCAATCAAGAGGGGATTCGTCCGAGCATGGAATCGCCCCCGCAGCTAGCGAGCCTCAGTGCAGGCAGGATTGTCCGTGCCACGCAAAATCGCCTGCCATGAGCTGTCGTCGAAATCCTAGCCGGGACGAGGGGTTGACAGGGAGCGAAAACGGCCTAGGATACAGACAAGACATGGCCAGTGCGGCTCAAGTTGCGCAGGAACTACCGGAAAAGAGCCTCTTCCGCATCGGGGAAGTGAGCCGGCTGACGGCGACGAAGACCTTTGTTCTGCGCTACTGGGAATCCGAATTTCCAACCCTGCAACCGGTGAAAAGCCCCAGCGGGCACCGTCTCTACCGCCGCGAGGACATCGAGACCGTCTTCGAAATCAAGCGGCTGCTCTACGAAGAGGGTTTTACGATTGCGGGCGCGCGCAAGCATCTCTCCGACCAGAATGGCGGCGCGCACGCCGGCGCAGGCGCCGAGTCGCCGCGCGAAATATCGCGCGTCGCGGAAACGCCCTCGAAGCACGGCCCGGCGTCGCGGGCGCACCGAAAATTCCTGCTCGACCTGCACGAGGAACTTCTCGCCGTCTTGACCCTTCTCGAACGCGAATGATACGCTGAAACGCTGTTGTTGATCGCGGTCGGGACGTGGCGCAGCCTGGTAGCGCGCACGCTTGGGGTGCGTGAGGTCGCTGGTTCGAATCCAGTCGTCCCGACCATTGCTTCTCTCCGCGGGAAATGAGCAGGATTCCTTGATTTGCTTTGCGCCCACAGCTGCAATTTCATGCCGAAGATTCTAATTACCAATGATGACGGGATACACGCGCCGGGGCTGCGGGCGCTGGTCGAGGGGCTGAAGGGGCTCGGGACGATCACGATTGTGGCGCCGTCGCGGGAGCGCAGCGCCGCGGCGCAGTCGCTCACGTTGCGCCAGCCGATCTACTGCGACCAGCTCGCCGAGCGCGAATATTCGATCGAAGGCACGCCCGCCGACGCGATGATCCTCGCGTTTCACCAGCTGCTCGGCGAAAAGCCGGACATCGCGATTTCCGGGATCAATCGTGGCGGGAACATGGGCGAGAACATCTACTACTCGGGTACGGTGGGCGCGGCGATGGAGGCGGCGATCAACCGCACGCCGGCGCTTGCGGTGTCGGTGGCGTACAAGGGCAGGGAATTCGATTTCGCGCCCGCGGCGCATTTCACGCGCACACTCGCGCCGCTGGTGCTGCGCGAAGGACTGCCAGCCGGGGTGATGCTCAACATCAACGTGCCGCAGGACTGGACCGGCGAGGTGCGCATTACGCGGCAATCGTCAAAGATCACGCGCAACGTGCTGCAGCCGGGCAGCGACCCGCGCGGGCGGCGTTATTTCTGGCTGAGCGAACAGCAGTTCAGCGAAGGGATCGAGCCGGATACGGACCACGCGGCGATCCGCGACGGGGCGGTGTCGATCACGCCGCTGATCATCGACCACACGCACACGCCGTCGGTGAAGCATCTGGCGCATTGGGCGAAAAGCCTGGCCGAAGCGGCGCGGAAATAGAAGGATTTGCCACAGAGGCACAGAGAAAGACGGGAGCAGGGAAGCTCGCAAACGAGGCCTGATGAGATTGTCAAACCGGCTTTGGTGGTTGTGGTGGCTGGCCGCGGCCGTTTGTCTCTTTGTGGCCATGTTCGTCAGCGACAGGGGCGGATATGGATCGGTTGCGAGCATCGCCGTTATCCGCTTCGCCTGGATCGCTTGCGTCATCTGTTTCGTCGCCGGAGCAGTTCTCTTGGTGAGGTGGGGCTGGTCGAGGGCAGCTTCGTGGTACGAACGATAGCGACGTAAAGTTGTACACAACATGGCGAAAAAAACTGGTGCTGCGACGAAGGCTGAGGAAGTTACCGTCGAAGGGATTTTCGGGCCCGGCGGGCTGCTGGAGAAGCGGCACCAGGGGTACGAATTCCGGCCGTCGCAGCTGGCCATGGCGAAAATCGCGGATGAGGCGTTCGCGAAGCACCAGCACGTGGTGATCGAGGCCGGGACGGGCACGGGCAAGACGCTTGCGTACCTGATTCCGGCGATCCGCAGCGGGCGGCGCGTGATCGTTTCGACCGCGACGAAATCGCTGCAAGAGCAGCTCTTCCAAAAAGACGTTCCGTTCCTGCAGAAGCATTTCGCTCCGAACCTGAAGGCCGCGCTGATGAAGGGGCGCGCGAACTTCCTGTGCCGGCAGAAAGTCCACCTGATGGAGGGTCAGCCGGCCCTGAAGGGCATCGACGAAATCGATTGGTTCTCGCAGATCAAGGACTGGGAAAAGCTGACGGAGACGGGCGACCGCAGCGAGCTGACGTTCCTGCCGGACGACGCCGAGCTCTGGAACCGCATCGACGCGCGGAGCGACCTGTGCACCGGCCGGAAGTGCCCCGAATTTCAGCGCTGCTTCATTACGGCGATGCGGCAGCGGGCGGAGGAAGCGGACCTGATCATCGTCAACCACCATCTTTTTTTCGCGGACCTGGCGATGCAGCAGGACGATTTCGGGTCAATCCTGCCGGAATATTCGGCGGTGGTGTTCGACGAGGCGCACGAGATCGAGAGCGTGGCGAGCGATTATTTCGGCCGGCAGGTTTCGAGCTACAAGTTCGAAGAGCTTGGCCGCGATACCGAGAGCACGCTGCGCGTGCTGCAAATCGACGCGGCGCCTCTGCGGAAGCAATTGACGCGGATGCGCGAGCGGGCACGCAGCTTTTTCGAGCGGTTTCCGGAGCGCGAAGGGCGGTATCCGTTCGGCCCGGCGGAGCGCCACGCGTTTCTCGACCAGAATCGCGAGGCGTACGAGGATCTGGCGTCGACGGTGAAGCGGGTCGAAGCCGAGCTTTCGGCGCTCACGCCGAAGCCGGAAGAAATCGTGGCGCTGGCGCGGCGCGCGGCGGACATGCGGCGCGAGCTGACGTTCCTGCTCGAAAGCGAGGAAAAGAGCTACGTCTACTGGTACGAGCGGCGAGGGCGCGGCGTGTTTCTGGCGGCGACGCCGATCGACGTGAGCGAAATCCTGCGCGAGAAACTGTTCGACCAGTTCGACACGGTAGTGCTGACGTCGGCGACGCTAGCGGTGGGCGGGCGATTCGATTACATGAAGCAGCGCCTCGGAGTGCTGCCGGCGAACGAGAGCATCCTGCCGCACGAGTTCGATTATCCGACGCAGGCGCTGCTGTACATGCCTCCGAACCTGCCCGACGTGCGTCATCCGTCTTATGCCGCGATGGCCGCGGATGAGATCACGCGCCTGTTGGAGATTTCGCAGGGGCGCGCGTTTGTTCTTTTCACCAGCTACGCGCAGATGAAGGATCTGTACGAGCGCGTTTCGGGCCGATTGAAGTTTCCGTTTCTGCTGCAGGGGACCGCGCCGCGTTCGATCCTGCTCGACCGGTTTCGCACCACGCCGAACGCCGTGCTATTCGCCACGTCGAGCTTCTGGCAGGGCGTGGACGTGCCGGGCGCGCAGCTTTCGTGCGTGATCATCGACAAGCTGCCGTTTGCGGTGCCGAGCGACCCGATTGTGGCGGCGCGCGTGCGGGCGCTCCAGGAGGATGGGCGCAACGCGTTCGCCGAATATCAGGTGCCGGAGGCGGTGCTGGCGCTGAAGCAGGGCTTCGGACGGCTGATCCGGTCGAAGACCGATCGCGGCATTCTGTCGATCCTCGACAACCGCATCCGGCGCATGCAGTATGGTAAAATTTTTCTTGAGTCCCTGCCCGAATACACAACCACGCAGGACCTCGCGGAAGTCGCGCGCTTCATGGAAGTGCCTTCGGAATAAGCGATTTTCGCCGGCGATTTCACGAGTTCAAAGGACGATCCATGTACGAAGTCAGCGTTGATGAAACATTTGCCGCCGCGCACAACCTGCGCAACTACTACGGAAAATGCGAGAACCTGCACGGGCACAATTACAAAGTGCGCGTGGTGCTGGCGGGCAAGGAGCTCGACGATACCGGCCTGCTTTACGATTTCGTGCACCTGAAGCGCGTGATCCAGGAAGTGATCGGGTCGCTCGACCACAAATATTTGAACGAGCTGGAGCCGTTCGACAAGCTGAACCCGTCGGCGGAGAATATCGCGCGATATATTTTCGACTGCTCGGCGAAGAAGCTTCCGAAGGCGGCGAACGGGGCGGGCATCGCGAGCGTGACGGTGTGGGAGACGGATACGAGCGCGGCGACGTATCGGGAGTAGATGGGACGCGAGTCTATGTGGCGACTGCAGAAGGGAACTTCAGGGGCTAAAGCCCTTCTCGTTCTGCAGACTTTATGTCGCGGCTGAAGCCGCGACCCACAAGGAATCTCGTGTTCTTGCGCGGAGGCTAGAAGTTACCAGGGCTAAAGCCCCAAATCAGAGTGAAGGGTTTTCGTGAGGCTGAAGCCCCACGCTTCCACCGGTTCAGGAAAAGATTCACGCCATGCAGATCACCGAAATTTTCAAGTCGATACAAGGGGAGGGGACGCGCGCGGGATTGCCGTGCGTGTTCGTGCGGCTGACGGGATGCAATTTGCGGTGCACGTGGTGCGACACGGCGTATGCGTTTCACGGCGGGACGAAGTGCAGCGTCGACGAAGTGCTGGCGATGGTGAACCGGATGGCAGGGGAAGGCGCGGCGCGTGTGCCGTTGGTTGAAATTACCGGGGGAGAGCCGCTGCTGCAGCCGGAGACGCCGGCGCTGGCGGAAAAGTTGCTGGCGGCGGGTTACACCGTGATGATCGAGACGAGCGGCGAGCGGTTCGTCGGCGTGCTGCCGTGCGAGGTGATCAAGATTGTGGACGTGAAGTGCCCGGATTCGGGCGAGGCCGGCACTTTTGACATGGCGAATCTCGACGCGCTGAGCGGCGAGGACGAAATCAAATTCGTGATCGCGAGCCGCCGGGATTATGAGTTCGCGCGCGACTTTACGGCGCGGCACCGGCTGGCCGAACGCGTGCGGCAGGTGCTGTTCTCGCCCGTGTTTCCCGATCCGGCCGGGAAGTGGGAAGGATTGAACGCGCGGGAACTGACGGAATGGATCCTGACGGATGGATTGCCGGTGCGGCTCGGATTGCAGCTGCACAAATTCATCTGGGATCCGGCGATGAAGGGCGTGTAGGCGGGCGACCGAGCTGAATGGGCGGCGGATCGCCAAGAAATTTTGTGGCACGATATATCGTGCCCCTACAAACCGGACCGAAAAGCCTCAGGCCTTTCCGGCCAACGCCGTCGGGAAGACCTGAGCTACATGGAACCTTGAACCGAAGAGGGCGCGGCAAGCGGCGCCCCTACAAAGGAAACTGCGGACGACGACCAGGCAGGCCAGAACGATGACGGAGAAGCCAAAGGCGGTGGTGCTGTTGAGCGGCGGGATGGATTCGTGCGTCTCGACGGCGATCGCGAACCAGACGCACCGGCTGGCGCTGCTGCACGCGAGCTACGGGCAGCGAACCGAGGCGCGCGAGCGGCGCGCGTTCAACGAGATCGCCGACTTTTACGGCGTGCGCGAACGGCTGGTGGTGCGGTTTGACGCGTTCGCGCAGATCGGCGGGTCGGCGCTGACGGATGAAAAGATCGCGGTGCCGGAAACGGGAGCAGCGCTTGCTCCGGAAGCGGGCATTCCAATCACCTACGTGCCGTTCCGCAACGCGCACTTTCTTTCGGCGGCGGTGAGCTGGGCAGAGGTGATCGGCGCGACGGCGATCGTGATCGGAGCGGTGGAGGAAGACAGCTCGGGCTATCCCGATTGCAGGCCGGCATATTACCGGGCGTTCGAGGCGGTGATTCGGGAGGGAACGCGGCCCGAGACGCAGATCAAGATCGTGACTCCGGTGATCGACCTGAAGAAAAGCCAGATCGTAAGGCACGGGGTGGAGCTGGGCGCGCCGCTGGAGCGCACGTGGTCGTGCTATCAATTTGACGACGAAGCGTGCGGTACGTGCGATAGTTGCCGCCTGCGGCTGCGCGCATTTGAGGAGGCGGGCTTGTGCGACCCTATCGCCTATCGGGCTCAAATTGCGCGATAATAGGGCGACGGGATTCCGCAGTTTACTTGGGGGGATTCAAACATGAAGCGACTCACTCATGCCTTGATAACGCTTGCCGCGATTCTGGTTTGCGCGACGATTGCCTCGGCGCAGAGCGCGCGTGTCAATGGAGAGGTACTGGATAGGGACGGGAAACCGTGGGCGGGAGTTACCGTGACGCTGAAGAGCGACAACGGCCGGACCTACACGCTGAAGACCGACAATAACGGCAAGTATACGCAGATCGGGCTTACGCCGGGACTTTACACATTTATCGTGACAGATGCGACGAGCGGATCGAGCTATCAGGAGCAGCACCAGCTCCAGTCCGGCGACGACAACAATATTACGATCGATTTCAAGAAGCTGTTGGAGTCGGGTAAGGCCGGCCCGAGCGTGGAGCAGCAGAAGGCGCAGCAGGAGCAGCAAAATAAGTTCAAGGAAATGCAGCAGCACTTTACCGCCGGGCGCGCGGCGCTGGACGATTACGACGCGACCAAGAAGCTGCTGGCTACCACGGCCGCCGATCAGAAACAGGCTTTGCAGGACAAGATGGGCACGGACGCCAAGACAGCCGTTGCCGAATTGGCGCTGGCGGAGCAGGGCGTCCAGCCGAAAGATGTGAAGAACCACGCCGTCGTGTGGTCGAACCTCGCGCAGGCCTACGAAAAGGCGGGACAACCGCAGGAAGCTGTCGATGCCTACCAAAAGGCGATCGATCTGCAGCCGTCCGCCGGAATGTACCAGAACCAGAGCACGGCGCTCGCTGCCTTGGCAGTTGCGCAGACCGACCCCAAGGCCACGCAGGAGAAGCTGGCCACGGCCGCCGCGGATTGCGACAAGGCTGCGGCACTCGATCCGAATCCCGGCGCTGCGACCTCCTGCTGGAAGAACATGGGCATCATCCTGAGCAACAAGGGCGACTTCAAGGATGCGGTCCCGCCGCTGCAGAAGGCTACGACGCTGAACCCGAAGGACGCACAGGCGTGGTTCCTGCTCGGCAACGCGTACACGGGAATGATCACGCCGAACCAGCAGGGCGACAAGATGACGTACGACATTCCCGCGGGCACAAGCGATGCGTATCAGAAAGTGATCGACTTGGATCCGAACGGGCCGCTGGCCGCGCAGGCCAAGCAGAACCTCGACGCGCTGGCGGCGCTGGCCGGCGGCGACGCGACGGCAGTCGGCGTGAGGCCGAAGAAGAAGAAGGGTTAGACCGCGCGCGAGGCGGCGGCAGCTTTGCGCTCGCCGCCGCTTCGCGAAGCGCGAGCCGTTGAATTTTGTCGATTTTGCTCCGGCCGTTTCGCCCCCTCGACCCGAGCGCGCGAGAATGCTATTCTCTCGCTCGTAGACCCAAGGATTATTGGTGCACGACGTGGATTCCAACCAGCCAGGAACGCAACGACGGCGGAGCGAACGCCTCTCGAAGTCTGTCCCGCTGATCGTGCGCGGGATCGATCTGCTGGGCCAGCCGTTCGAAGAGCGCACTTCGACGCTGGCGCTGAACCTCAACGGTTGCCGTTACGCCTCGAAACATCATCTGCCGAAAAACACGTGGGTGACGCTGGAACTGCCGCAGGGCGGGCAGCGGCGGAACGTGCGCGCGCGTGTCGCGTGGATCCAGCGGCCGCATTCGGTGCGGGAATTTTTCCAGATTGCCGTTGAACTCGAAAGCCCCGCGAACATCTGGGGCGTTGAAGCTCCGCCAGCCGATTGGAACTTGCAGGAAGCGCCGCCGCTCCCCGTTGAAGAAGCTGCGCCTGAACATGCCCCGCGTTCCGTGGAAGAATCCGGCGCGAGCGCGATTCCAGAAACGGTGGAAACCTTCACGGAAAGAGCCGGGCCCGACATGACGAATCCATTTTTCGAATCAGCAGCCGCTGCGCCGTTTTCTCCGGCCGGATCGGGCGAGCACGAATTCGCGGGCGCGGCGGAAAGCCCGCTGCTGCGCGAGTGGCAAGCGGAAATCGAGCGGCAGGCGAACCGCGCGGCCGAGGCCGCATCGTCCCGGGCGGCGGAGGAAGCGTCGGCGCGAGCCACCGAGCAGATTCGCCACACGATGGAAGAATTCGAGCAGGCGCAGAGAAGCGCGAGCGGAAACTTCTCATCCGAGCTGGCCGCGAAGCAGGAAGAAGTCCTGACCGGGCTGAAGGTTCAGTTCGAGCAGGGGCTCGCGCAGGCTCGCGAGCTGGCGCACGACCTGGACCGCCGTGCGCAGGCGCTGCGCGCGGAAATCGACGCTGCGGCGGAATCGATGAGCCGCATGGCGCAGGCGCGGCTGCAACTGGACGCGACCGAAGCGGCGCGGTCGCAGCAGCAATCGGCGGATGCTTCGCGCGACGTGGCGGCAACGATCGAGTCCGCGGCGATGGAATGGCGGCAGCGCCTGGAAGCGGAAATGACGCTGGCTCAGTCGCAGTGGAACGAGCTGCTGCAGTCGTCGCTGGACGGAAGCATCGAGCGGCTGGTCGAGCAGCTTTCGGGGCAGTCGCAGGAAATTCTGAGCGGCGCCGAGCAGCGGATGATGGAGCGTTTCGCGGAGCTTCGCCAGCCGCTGGGGCAGATGTACACCGAAGCGCGCGACACGCTTTCGGGCGTGCGGGCGGCGCTGGAACACGAAGTGGGCCGCGCGCGATCGTCCCTGGCCGAAATCGAGCATGCCGCAAGCCGGATGAAGGAATATTCGGCGCAGCTGGAGGCCGCGAGCCATGACACGCTGAACGAATTGCACCGCCGGCTGGAAAATATCCTGGAGGCGCAGACCGACGAGATGCACCGGCGCGCCGAGCACGCCGTGCAGGGGGTGCCGCAGCGGCTCGCGCCGACGCTGGATCATCTGGGCAATCAGCTGGTCGAGCGGACGATGGCGGAAGTGGAAGCGAAGCTCGGGCCGCGCATCGAGCGAGTGCCGGAACTGCTGCGCGAGCTAGCGAACCGCGAAGTGGAGCTGGACAACAGCCTGCGGCTGCATCGCGAGCGTCTGCGGCAGGTTTCCGAGAACAGCCAGCGCGAAGTGGCCGCGCAGATCGGCGCGACCATCGCGAACCTGCGAAACGATTTTGAGGGCGCGCGGAAGGAAGCGCTGTCGAAGTGGAGCGAGGAGCTGGACGCGGCCGGCGTTCGCGCATCGCATTCGGCCGCGGAGTCGATCGGGAAGTCGTCGGAATGGTTCCAGCAGGAAGCGCGCGCGCGTTTGCAGGTGCTGGTGGAGCAGGCGTTGGTAACCGTGGGAAGCGGCTTCGAGGGCAAAACCGCCGAGGCCGGACGCCAGTTCGAAGCGCAGCTTGCCGAGCAGTCATCGAACCGGCTGGCCGAGATCCAGCGGCAACTCGACGGAGTCGCCGAAGGAGTTTCCAGCCGCACGCATTCGCAGCTTGAGGCGGCCGCGGAGGCCGCGGCGGCATCGTTTGGCCAGATCCTTCGCAGCATTTCGGATGAGGAGATCGGCCAGTTCACCAGCCGCAGCCACGGCGCCCTGGAAGAGCGCAAGCAAGAGCTTCAGGGCTTCAGCGACGAGCTTTACCGCAGCCTCGACGCGAACGCCAAGGCGCTCGCCGATGGCTATCAGGCGCAGATGGTTTCGCAGCGCGACGCGAACCTGGCCGAGGGGCGCACGGCGCTCGCAGCGGAGTTTGCCTCAGCGCTCGAGGGCTACCGGCTTGAACGCGACGCGCACGACAAGGCGTGGGCGGAAAATCTCGACCGCGCGGGACGCGAGGCGTCGGAAAAGTATCAGGACCGGCTGGATGCCGCGTGCGATCAGTGGATCGTTTCGTCGGTGCGCCGGCTCAACGAACACGGCCAGAACGTGATTGAATCGCTGACGCGCTCGGCCGATCAGGCCCTGCGCGATTCTTGCGCGAAGCTTTTCGACGGGCTTTCCGAAATGATGCGGGAACGCAGCGCGAGCAGCACCACCGCCGCCGGCGTTCCTGGATTCACGCCGTCGCCGAACCGCGACTCAGGCGACGCTCCTGCTCCGCACAACCAGTCCGCGCACGGCGCGAACGCCTAGGCTGCAACGCTGCCCCCCCGAAAAATCCAAGAGAGATCCTTCGACTCCGCGTCCCGACCTGCCTGCGGCAGGAAAACCGAAATCGTCGGGACGCTCCGCTCAGGATGACGACGCGGACCTAATTGCAGCACTCGCGTCGCTCGACAAAATCAGCCGGCTGAAGCCTTTTTTTCTCCCGCAGCTTCCCGCACGGCGTTAGCCACGTACGCCACCTGCTCGTTGGTCAGCTTCGGATGCACCGGCAGGCTGAGAACGCGGTCGCAGGCGCGTTCTGCGCGGGGAAATGTGCCCGGAGGCAAGCCGAGTGACGAATAGGCCGGTTGCAGGTGCACCGGCTTGGGGTAGTGAATCACGGTTTCGATTTCACGCGCGGCGAGCTGCGTGGCCATGGAGCTGCGGTTGTCCGCGTAGATCACGAACTGGTGATAGACGCATTCGTCGCGCGGATCGTCGACGGGCATTTCGAGGCGAGCGCCGGCGAGCGCCCGGCGGTATTCGCGGGCGATTTCCTGGCGGCGCTGGGTCCAGGCGTAGAGGCGCCGCAGCTTGATGCGTAGCACCGCGCCCTGAAATCCCTGCATGCGGTAGTTGTAGCCGACAAATTCATGCTCGTAACGCGCGGTCTGCCCGTGATTGCGGGCGGCTCGGACGAATTTGGCGATCTGGTCGTCGTTGGTTGTGAGCGCGCCGCCTTCGCCGTAGGCGCCCAGATTTTTCGTGGGATAGAAGCTGAATGCGGCGGCGTGGCCGATCCCACCGACGCGCCGGCCGCGATAGCGCGCGCCGTGCGCCTGCGCGGCGTCTTCGAGAATGCGAATGTTCCGACGCGCGCCGATTTCGCGGATCGCGTCCATGTCCGCGGGGCGCCCGTAGAGATGAATGGGCAGGATCGCGCGCGTGCGCGGCGTGATGGCGCGTTCGATGAGACTCGGGTCGAGATTGCCGGTGGCCGGATCGATATCGACGAAGACCGGGACCGCGCCGCAGTAGGTGATCGCTTCGGCGGTGGCGAGGAACGTGTTGGGGCTGGTAATGACCTCGTCGTCGGTTTGCACGCCGAGCGCCAGCAGGCCCAGGTGAAGCGCCGCAGTCCCGGTGCTGAGCGCGATGCAGTGCGTGGCGCCGCAGAAATCGGCGAATTCGCGCTCGAAGGCTTCGACTTCGGCTCCCAGTACAAACGAGGAATTCTGGCAGACGCGTTCGATCGCCGGCAGGATTTCATCCCGCAGTTCGGCGTACTCCGCTTTGAGGTCGAGAACCGGAACCTTCATTGCTGATTGCCTCGCGTCTTTCGGAATTGACTAGTGTACACGATGCGACGCGGGAAGGACGCGTACTTGGCAGTCCGACGAGTGCGCCGACTGGAGGGGCGGCGCTCGGTACAGCACGCCCGAATGAAATGTCCAGCAATTGCTTGGGCGGCGTTGGTATGATCAGGCCGTCGGTCTCGTTGGCCATACCCCCTCGGCGGGATGTATCTTCGGCCTAGTTGCATTCTATATCTCTAGAGTTCTGGAGCCCCGCACGCAATGACGAGAGATGGCTCGAAGGCAGACCGCCGCCACCAGCGGGTTTCGACGCCGAAGGGCGTCTGGGTGGCTTGGCAGAATGACAAGCAGCAAAACGTATCCCGCGTCCGGGACCTGAACGTCGGCGGGATGTTCATCGCCACTCCAACACCGCTGCCGGCCGGCACCGACCTGCCGGTCCTGATGTCCGTGCCGGAAGGGGAAATCCGCAGCAAGGCGACGGTTCGCAACGTGGTTGCCGGCGAAGGGATGGGCGTTCAGTTCACCGAAATTAGCGCGGAGAGCCAGGCGCGACTGGATACGCTGGTGGCGCGCCTGCTGATGGCCGAGTCTAATAATTCCGCGGCGAACAGCTCCAGCCAGCCCCAATAAAGTTGCCCCCAGGCGTTTCCAGCGGATAAAATCCGCCCATCTGACGGTCCAAAGGAGTCCTTCCATGAGCGACGATTTTGTCCCCGGGCAGCGTATTGGCGACTACGAAGTCCTCGGAGTGCTCGGCGCGGGCGGCATGGGCAAGGTCTATAAGGTCCGCAACGTCATTTCGGACCGCGTCGAGGCGATGAAGGTCCTGCTCGCGAACCTCGCGGCACAAAAAGAGCTCGCCGACCGGTTCTTGCGCGAAATCAAGCTGCTGGCCAGCCTGAATCATCCGAATATCGCCGCGCTCAACACGGCGATGACGCTCAACAATCAATTGATCATGATGATGGAGTACGTGGACGGCGTGACGCTGGCGTCCCGCCTGCAGCAGGGACCGATTCCTCCCGCGGACGCAATCAATTACTCGACGCAGCTTCTGAGCGCGCTGAGCTACGCGCACAAGCTGAACGTGATCCACCGCGACGTGAAGCCGGGCAACATGATGCTGACTCCGCAGGGCGTGGTGAAGCTGATGGATTTCGGCATCGCGCGTCCGAATAACGAAGCCGGCATGACCGTCACCGGCACGACGCTCGGATCGCTGAATTACATGTCACCCGAGCAGGTGCGCGGCGAGCAAGTGGATCAGCGCTCGGATTTGTACTCGATGGGCGTGTCGATCTACGAGATGGTGACCGGGCAATTGCCGTTCCGGGGTCACAGCAACTATTCGGTGATGTCCGCGCATTTGCAGGAAACGCCGCAGCCGCCGACCGTGCTGCGCCCCGACCTGCCGAAGGGGCTGAGCGACATCATCCTAATGTCGATGGCGAAGGATCCGAAGGATCGCTTCCAATCCGCCGACGCATTTTCGAACGCGCTGAAGAGCGTGGCGTCCGGAATCGCACCGGGGGCGGGAATTGTGAGCCCTGTGCCGGGAACCGTGCGCGTGCCGACCGCGGCGCCTGCGGCAGCCGTTGCTGCGGTGCCGACGGTGCCGATGGCCGTGGCGGCCGCGGCTCCGGCGACGAAGAGCGGCGGGCGTGGCGTTTATATGGCGCTCGGCGGGCTCATCGTGCTGCTGCTGCTTTTTGCCGGCGGATTCTATCTGCCGAGATTCATCAGGACGCACGCGAGCCCCGGCTCCTCGCCGCAACCGGCGGCGCAACCCGCTACAGCAGCGGATGCGCCCGTGGATATTTCCGCTCCTCCGGCGGATGCCGTGACCGTGACGGCGCCCGCGCAGGATGCGACTCCGCCTGCCGCCGTTCCGGCGCCGCCGCAGGAAGATCCCGCGGTAGTGAGGGCGCGAGAGGAAGCAGCCCGAAAAGAGCGCGAAGAGGCGGCACGGAAGGCTGCGCTGATGAAGGAATGCGAGGCGCAGGACGACCAGCTCGAGGCGCGTTCGGCGACGATTGGGGCTGGCCTCAACAATCTGCGGCACCAGCAGGAAGCGGCAGGCTACGGCTTGCGGGGCGATATCGTCCAGGCCGAGCAGACGATGCAGATCGATATTTCCCGCGCCCAGTCGGCCATGCATGAAGGAAACCCGGACGAAGCGAAGGAGTACCTCGACAAGGCCGAAAGCCAGGCGATGATCATCGAGAGGTTCATGGGACGCTAGCGGGCGCTGTTGGCTAAGCGCGCCTAGCAGTTTGCGGGGAAAGGGCGCTTTTTAGGGGGTCGGAGCTTCAGCTCCGACATAAAGGGCTTGCACTCAATGCGCTTCAGCGCCTGAGGACACTCTTCACTGCCTTTTTCCGCAGCCTGCTAGAACGGCGGAGGCGCGAACGGCGTGGCGGACGGCGGTTCGAGGAGAAAAATCGCGTAGCGGTAGACGGCTAGGCGCGTTGTTTCGCTCATCGCGTGCGGTCCGACCACTTCTCCGAACGCTCTGTGCAGCTCGTGCATCTGGTCGTCCGGCAACGCGTCCAGAATTTTTCCGAAGCGGTTCTTTGCCTGCGTGACTGGGTCGGCGTCGCTGCGGGCGCGTTCCTCCGCAGTGGCAGGCGCCAGCGGTGTGGACTTCGTGCCTCCGGGTGTCGCTACGGGCGCGGCAGCAGTTGACGTTGCCGGCGCGGGAGCCGGGGATTTTGCCGCTGGTGTCGCCGGCTTGGGGCTCTTCGTCGCCTTCGCTTCGTACTCCTCGTAAAACTCGTAGCGGAACTGCTTTTCGTACAGATTCGCGTACGCTTCTTTCGGGTTCGTTGGCCGGCCGGGAACATCCGCGAGCGCCTTCGTGGTGAAATTCTTCAGCGCGGCGTCGAACGATTCGAATTCCGCGCGCGCGGCTTTCGTAGGTCCCTTGCCCCGGCGCCCGAGCGACGTCGCCAGCGCGTCGGTCCTCGCGTCGTAGCAGGAGCCGTACCTGCGGATGCCGCGCAGCTGCCCGTCCAGGTTCGAATCATCGATGGCGATGATTTTCGCGATGTAATCCGAAAAGGACAACGCAAGAATCTTCGCGCAAGGCATCGAAACGGGGCTGGTTTCTGCCGATTGCTGAGACGGCTTCTTCTGCCCTTGCAACTGCGCCGGCGCAGATGTGCTGGAAATTGTCAGCAGCATCAGCCAGGCAATTAGGTATCGCATCGCTGAAATCCTACTTGGGCGCGCGGATGCGCCGCAACAAGCGATCACTGTCCTGCATTCGCATTCGCCGGGATGTGAAGCTGCGCGGACGCGCGCGGCACGATGTTGGTCGCTTGCGAGGCGACGATCAGCCATTTGCCGCCGCGTTTCACGTCGACGCGCGTCAGTATCACGCGCCGCGCGGGCATCGGGCTGCCGTCCGGATTCCGGTCGCCGTGCGAATTGGCGTAGACGTGCACGATGGCGATTTTCGGGGTGAGGAATTTGATCTCCGTCCGCTCGGTTTGCCAGATGCTGCCTTGCGTTTTGCCGGAGTGAAGCTCTTCGAGGCTTTTCTGAAACGCATCGCGTCCCTGGAACCATTCTCCCGCCAGATTGATGGCGTCGGCGTCCGGCGCGCAGGTCGCCGCCATGCCCGCGACGTCGTGGCGATTCCAGGCGGCCTCCCACCGCGCTTCGATATCGCGAATCGCCTTCTCATCCGCGGCACTGCCGCTTTGCGCGACCGCAGCCGGTGCAAATGCCGCCACAACCACAACGAACGCAAACGCAATCAGCGACAATCTTATTCGCATGGGATGCCTCCTTGGAATTTTCGGCTTGATTTCTTGTTTCGGACGCAGCAGCACGCGCTCGACCAAGTGGTCGATCGCGCGCTCCAGATGCTTTCGCGCGCGATTCCGGGCGCTTCGCCGCGGCGAACTACATCAGGAACTGCGGCGATGGCCCGGCGGCATCTCCTCGAATCCGCGGCGCGCTTTCGGGTGCTTAGCGAGCACTACAGCGTAGCCTCCCGTACAGAGGCGGTCAATCCAGTGCTTGCGAAGACCGCCGAGGATCGCGCGCACTAGGAGAATTCGCTTGGATGCGGATGTGGCGAAGCAGTTCGCTTGGCTGACTCGATTCCAATATTGGTGCATAGCGGTCGGGACGTTCATATTAGTTGTTCAGATAATCCATGGAAACATTGGCTACGCTGTGCTCGGCACTCGCCTTTTGATAACCGGCTTTGGTCTGGAACTTTGGGACCAGACCCCCTGGCAAGGCTGGGAACGGTTGTTGCGCGTGTTCGCTGTGGGGGTTGTGCTGGCATCTGTTCTCGTCCGAACGCGGTGCTTTGTCAGCGCCTTTCAGTGGCTCAAGTGACTGGGGTGTTCGCCCAGCGGTGAAACCAGTTCGACGAGGCGACGACGGGAGACGGAAGCACTATGGAAGTAACGCCGACGCTTGGTCTCGCCTTGGTCCTTGCACTTGTTTCAGCCGCAGGAATGTCATCGATGAACCGGTCGCCTGGCCCACAATCCTCGACGGAACCTTCGATCGCTTCGCTTGTGGGGAGCTGGACGGCGTCGTTTGCAGACTCGCTGAACGCAGGGATCGTAGAGTTCCAGTTAGAGGAGAGAAGCGAAACGATGGTTGTTGGACCGTATGCCGCTTCGACAGGCGGCGGGGGCACAATCAGTGGCACTTTAAGTGGCAACGCGTTCAGCTTCACTCTTACGCAGAACGTTCCGAAGTGTCCAGGTACATTCGGAGGAACGGCGATACTTTCGGGTGACCACGCGTTGGGAACATATGAGGGGCGAGATTGTCTCGGCGAACACAAGAGCGGCGTGGTCACGTTCTCGCGTGCTACCAGAAGTATTTCCGGACCCACGGATCTGAAGCGAGACGTTGATGGAAATGTCATCCCGTTGCAATACATCCATGTGCAGGGAGAGGCGTTCGAAGCCGCCAACAGCGGCAAGGCCCTGGTGTTTGCCTCTGGTATCGAAACGGTAGAGTACTTCGCGGTCAGTATAGCAATCCAGAATAATTCTACCGACACTATGACGTTCGAGCCTAGGCGAGTCACTGTCCAAGATTTGATTTCGAATTCCACACTTCGGTCCGTTTCAACGCAGGAGGTCGCAAACAGGATTACGCGGCGGGCCAGTTACCGAGCGATGCTGGCCGCGTTCTTTGCGGCCTATTGTGCTTCCAGACCATCCGTCACCGTGGCCCCAACATATAGCACTTCAGGGCCAGCCATTGTCGTTGATCCATACGGGAATTTCACCGCTGGCGTCATTGTTGGCGGTACAGTGCCGACAACCACCACGGCGTACACATATCCAAACCCGACAGAAGTACAGAACGCCGTACGCTCCGCTACGGAGCCGATCTACTCAAGGGCCGCGCAGGCTTCCGCCGAGGTTGCTGCGACTGCGGCTTATACGAACACCCTGTTTCCAAACACCTATCTGGCAGGCTACCTGTACTTCTCAAAACCTAAAAAGGGCGACCTGCGAAATCTGACTGGCACATCTACGAAACAATACTTCGTGAGAACCATTGTTCCTGTCGGAAACGAGAGGTTTTCTTTTGTGTTTCCATTTGAAGTCTTGCGAGCGGCAGACCGACTTTCCAAATCCCAGCATTAGTGATTCGCTGTTTGAACACAGTTTCGACGTCGCATGAGTTTTTGCTGTAAGCGTCCGGTTTGGCTTTCAATTACCCACAAGTCTGGGCCCGGGGCTGGGTACAGTACCTGCTGTTATCTGATTGGCTGAGCAGGGGACGGAACGGTGGCTTCAGACCGGAAGACGGCGTGGTGAACTGCAGCCATGACCAAGCGGCGGCAGTCGCAACACTCAGCGAGCGTTGCCCCCCCCTAACCGCTTCTCCAACCGAAACGTGGATCGCTCGGGAACTAGCTGGCAGCGAGTTCCGAGACGCCCGGCTCAACAAGCGATTCCGAAAGTTGTTCGAGCAACTCTCCGACGGCCTGGGCGAGAGCATCCCTTTGGTTTGCCAGGACTGGGCCAACACCAAAGCCGCCTATCGTTTTCTTTCCAACCAGCGTGTTACCGAAGGCGAGATTCTTGCCGGGCACTTGCAATCCACGCGGGAGCGGTTTGCCGCCACCGAGGAGGTGGTTTTGGTCCTCCATGACACCACGGAATTCTCCTATCACCGAGCCGACCGCCAAGCCGTCGGCATTTTGCACCGCTCTCCTATTGGGCTCGACAGAGACGGGAAGCCACGGCACTACGTAGTGTGCGGCATTCAAATGCATTCCAGTCTGGCGGTGACTACCGAGGGGCTTCCTCTGGGCCTGACGGCCGTGAAGTTTTGGACCCGCAAAGAATTCAAGGGTTGCAATGCGCTCAAGAGAAAAGTCAATCCGACACGGGTGCCGATTGAAAAGAAGGAGAGTATCCGCTGGCTGGAGAACCTGAAGCAATCCACAGCCCTTTTGGATGACCCGGAACGCTGTGTGCACATCGGCGACCGGGAGAGCGATATTTACGAGCTTTTCTGTGCGGCCGAAGCGCTGGGCACCCATTTCTTGGTGCGCACCTGCGTGGATCGCTTGGCGGGAGACGGGAAACATACGATTGCCGCGGAAATGAAGGAAGTGCGCGTGCAAGGACGGCATCGTATCTCGGTGCGCGATGAAACAGGGGGTACGTCCGAAGCCATTCTGGAAATTAAATATCGCCGCATCCGGGTGCTTCCGCCGATTAACAAACAGAAGCGGTATCCCGGACTCACTCTCACCGTCCTTCACGCACAGGAGCGCGGAACACCGCGCCAGCGAGAGAAAATCGACTGGAAACTGATCGCCAATCTGCCCGTGCGCTCTCGTGCGGAAGCTATCGAGAAACTGGAGTGGTACAGCCTGCGCTGGAAGATCGAGACCTTTCACAAAATTCTAAAGTCCGGTTGCAAAGCGGAAGAATCCAGGCTCCGAACGGCAGAGCGCCTCGCCAGATTACTGGCGGTCTTTTGCATTCTCAGTTGGAGGATTTTCTGGCTGACGATGATGAACCGCTCGCTGCCTGCGTCGTCTCCAACCTTGGCTTTCACGGCACTGGAAATCCATCTGCTCGATCAGCTGGTGAAAAACAAAGGAACAGAGCAACTACAAAGAGGTTCGCTTTCGACTTACCTCATCAAACTCGCTCGGCTGGGCGGCTACTTGACGCGCGCAGGGGATTCTCCCCCTGGAAATCGGGTGATCTGGCGAGGCTTGCTCCGACTGACCGACATCGCCCTGGGTTTCACCATGGGAGCCAAGGATGTGGGTAATTGAAAGCCCCAGACGACGCTTAACCGGCAAGCCATTTCGGCGGATAAGATCAGTTGCCGGTTTTCCCAGCGCAAAGATGACCGGAAGATGTGGGGCGAGGCACCCCAAACGCCCAGAGAGTCACGTCATCATTGTCTGCCTCGATTTCGTTGCGATTTACCTGCTAACGGGGACGGCGGCGGCCTTCATGATTGTCAGTAACATCTACACCACGGTTGGTTACTTCTTGCATGAACGCGTGTGGGCCGGCATCACGTGGGGTATGGAACTTCAGAGAGACGGTTAATGCTTATCCGGTCTGCACACGAGGTCTAGCTTCCGTCGCGAATGATGCGGCAGGACTCGATGTCGAAGGTTACGTCTCCGATCGCCAGTCGCTCCTGATCACGGAACCCGGCGACGAAGCGCAAAAAGCGCCAGACATCGGCGAAGTTCGTGACCAGCCCAATCGAGGCGCGAATGGAACCGGCACTCTTGTGCCCTCGATTCCGCATCAACCGCACGAAACTGAGTAGGTTGACGTTAGTCCCCATGGTGAATCCGGCCTGCATATCTTCCTCAGTCAATCCCTCGGCGATTTCTCCCGCGCCGGGGTTGCAGAAGCAGCCCGTGCGGAGCGAGATTCCCTTATTCCCGGCCAGCTCTTCGACGCGACGGTAATCCAGCAGGTGTCCCTGTGGATCATAGAGATTGAGGGTCACGGTCCCGCCGCGATCGTGCGTCGTCGCGGGTCCGTAGATGCGGACCATGGCGCGGCCGTTGCCGTGACGCAGAGCCAACAACTCATCCAAGAGCCATTCCGTCAGGCAGCGGACGCGTTCGGTGATTATATCCATGCCGATTGCCTCGAGGTGGCGCAGGCCGATCTCTACGGCGGGGATCGAGAGATAATTCAGGGTGCCATCTTCAAAAGCTGCTTCGCTCGGAGAGAGGACGTGGGCCTGCCCCTGAACCGACGCGAAGTTTACGGTCCCGCCGGCAAACCATGGACGCTTCAGCTTCGCGAAAGTTGACCGGCGGATGAGCAGGGCGCCGACTCCGGTCGGATAGCCGAACATTTTGTAGAAGGATACGCTCACAAAATCCGGGCTTATGGCCGTCAGGTCGAGGCGGTTTGTGGGCACGAAGGCCGCTGCGTCGAGCAGCACGTTCCAACCTTTGCTCTGGGCGCTGGCCACGAGGTCGAGCGGGTGCTTGACACCGGAAAAATTGGACTGCGCAGGATAAGCGAACAAATTGTCGTGCGCCGGATCGGCCTGGCCGAGTAAAACGTCCAGCCGGACCACGTCGAAGTGCAATCCGGGCGTGACCAGCGGCGCGTAGGCGACTGTGGCTCCTTTGGCCCGCGCGAATTCCCGGATTCCGTTGACGGAGTTGTGATTGTCAAACGTAAGAAGGTAGCGGCTGCCCGGAGCGAACGGAAACGACTCGCCGATCAGTTTCAAAGCCCCGGATGCGTTTTGCGTGAAAATGAGAATGTAATCATCCCCGCGAGCGTTGAAGTAGCTCAACACGTAGCGGCGGGTGCGCTCGACATGCTCCGTCATCGCTGCGGCGGTTGGGTTGACGGAATGCGGATTGCCAAAAACCCCCGTGCGCAGCAGTTCGAAATGCCGCTGCAGCTGCGACTCTGCGTAGAGCGAACCGCCGGTATAGTCGAGGTATACCTGACGTTGCTCGTCCAGCCGGCGATACTCGGCCGCGCGCAGTGTGTCCAGTGAAGCGGTCTTGAGAAAGCTGGGATATCGCGCGAGGAAATCCGCGTACGCTTCATCGGATTGCGGGATTGCCTGAGCGTTGCCTTCCGCCATAGCTGCTATCTAAATTTCAATCAAAACATCGGCATGGTGATGTCGCCCCAGAAACTGCGCCGAGGCGGAATCATCACGCTTTCAACTGTAGGGGTCTCACCTCCGACGTTTGCGATCACAACCGGCGTCATCTTAGCGGAGAGATCGGTCACTTTCGCAACCGGCAGTTGTGTGTCGCCGGGCTCATCGACTCGGGAAAAGATCACTTTGTAATTGTCTTGCGGAGTCCCCATGATCCGGTTCTTGTGATGAGGATCGACGGACGGAACTGCGAACCCCACCCATGATGCCAGGCGGCGAACGGACACCCTGCTGAACATGCGATGGTCCGTTCCGACATCGGCGAACATGTTGACCATGCCGTAGTCCCTTGGAAGCAGGTGGGCCGTGAACGCCGCGCCGGGTTCTTTATCGAGCGCGGCGCGAACTCTTTCGTCTTGGAGGGCGGCCGAGACGACTTGGTGAATCGTATCGGGTGGCGTCGGCCAGATAGCGATCGCCATCGTGCGATCGGCGGGCAAGAGCACCGTGGCTGTGTGGTCTATCGTGTATCGCCGAAGGGCCACCGCCCCGCCGAGAACCAGTACGATAATCACTGCGCTCGCAGCGGTCAAAGCCAATCCGCGATTCGGAATCCAGCCGAACAGCAAACGAAAGAGCTTGCCGCCCGGATTCCCAGGCAAAAACATTCCTGTGCGTTTCCGATACTCGGCATACTCGGGATGAGCGGCTTCCACCTGCCTCTCCTCGAAGCGCGCCAGAAAATAGTAGAGGAAGAGCATGCCCAGATAGAGCACGAGGATGATGATCCGTGGCCAGATGGTGAGTAAGCCGAACCCCGCCACCGCCAGGCTCAGGTAAAACGGATGGCGAATGTGCGCGTACATCCAGGACTGGGCGGCCTTACGCTTCATCAGCTTCGTGGCGTAGACCTGCAGACCGCATATCAAAGCGGCCAATAGTCCCAGACCGAAAGCCCAGGAACCGATCTGCCACCGCATGATCTCGAGGAAAGAACTCGTCGTGATGACCGAATGGGGCAGAAAGAAGGATTCCATCCACGCAGTGGCGCGCCATCGATGCAATCCTTGGAGCGTGGGTGCGTACAGCGAATACCAATAGAACGCGAACGGGCTGATCATTATCACTACTTCGATCATCACGAGCCCATACAGCGCCGAAGCCAGCCACTTCAAAACCTTCTTCATGGCGTACGCCCCTTTCCTTCCACGGCCAATAGTGTTCCGTCAAACACAGGGGGGAAGATCACGGAGGGAAGATGTCTTTGTCCGGTGGTCCGGCGAAAGCTCCCCGGTTTTCGCCGCAAACGCCTTCTCCGCGTGCCTCTCTTAGCACACAGGTACGTGGGCGTCAAACGGTAGGGCACTCGTCCGGTCAGCGCGTCAATCAGAAGTTGGCCGGTAGGTCGTACGGACTCTGCGCGCCTTGTAGTATTTCCAATTCGCGTTAGGCTCAAAATTGAGTGACGTGAAGTGTCACTCATCAATCCTGGTTACTCGGATGACCGGAAAAGTGCCCCCAAACCCTTCCCTGCCCAGAATCCCCAGTGCCTGGCTCGGAATCGTTGAGAATTCGCTGCCCCAAAAGTGCGTCCAGGCCTGCATGTAGCGCAGGAGGTCGATAGGACGCTAATCCGCCAATTAGATTCATGCTAGCTGTCAGACGATTTGGAGCGAACGATTTGCAGAATGCCTCGTAAGAGTGCGGTCGGATCAGGTGGGCACCCTGATACTGTGTGATTCACAGGGACAATATTCGCCACGCGGCCACGGCTCGCATAACTTGTGCCAAAGATGCCGCCACATGCCCCGCAGTCTCCAACTGCCATAACAATCTTTGGATCGGGCATGGCATCATAAGTGCGCCTCAGAGCTTCTTCCATGTTCACCGATACAGGGCCGGTTACAAGCAACAGATCCGCGTGACGCGGGCTCGCAACGAATTTGACGCCCACTCCCTCCAGATTGTAGTAGGGATTATTGAGCGCCTGAATTTCAAGCTCGCACCCGTTACAGGAACCGGCATCGACGTGACGGATGCAGAGCGCACGGCCCAGGACGCTCCACAAGTCTTTCTGCAATACTTTGACCTCCACAGAAGCTTCTGTGGAAACTGGTGAAGACTCAGTCAGTATTCCCGTGCGGAGCATAGTTGAAAGAAGATCAAACATAGTCACCTCATCCGTCGTGTCCGCTGTAGGACAGGTTGAAGGATTTGTTAATCAAGGGGAAGTCGGGAACGATGTTGCCGAGGATCGCGTATTCGAGAAGCGGCCAGTTCTGCCACGACGGGTCATGGGCGTGGCAGCGTCGTATGGCTCCGTCCGGGCCAGTTTCGAGAGCGATCATCACGGGACCGCGCCATCCTTCAATCAGGCCCACGCCAAGACGATCCGGTTCCGCGAGAGGAACCTCGGTCCGGATGGGACCAGATGAAAAATCTTTGAGGAGCATTCGGCAGAGCCGCAGGGATTCGACGATCTCATCGAACCGGACCTGCACGCGAGCGGCGACGTCGCCCGATGTTTGCGTGACCAACCTTGCGTTCAGTCGATCGTAGGGCGCCCACGGATGGTCCACTCGTAGATCGCAGGAGACGCCCGAAGCGCGCCCGACCAAACCCATCGCTCCAAGCTTCGCGGCCAGATCTTGTTCCAAGCGACCAGCTTCACGGAAACGGTCCTGTAACCCACCGTGCTCGTCATAAATCGAACGTAAATTCGCTACGTCCCGTTCCAGTGCCGAATATTGATCGAGAAGTAGTCGAGGTGCGTGTTCAGGGAAACCGTGAGCTACTCCCCCGGGCAGTATGTAGTCCATTGGGTAGCGCGCTCCGAAGACCGCCGCATTGGTTCGCAGGAGGTCCTCTTTCAAGCGCGAGAATTGTGTGAGCCCGAAGGCGAGACCTGCGTCGTTGCCCAAAGCACCCAGATCGCCCAAATGATTGGCCAATCGCTCGTGCTCGAGTGCCAGAGCGCGCAGGTTCGTGGCTTGAGGAGGGCAGACGATCTGGGTGATTGCTTCCAGCGCCGCGCAATAGGCCCAAGAGAAGGCAGCGGCGGAATCGCCGGAGAGACGTGCTGCCAGACGATGACCGTCTTCCTGCCGCAGCTCCTCAAATCGCTTTGCGACGCCTTTGTGTGTATAGCCGAGGCGTTCTTCTAGCCGCAGAACTTTCTCACCCACCACGGAGAAGCGAAAGTTTCCCGGCTCGATGGTGCCCGCGTGAACCGGGCCCACAGCGATCTCATGGACGCCATCGCCTTCTACCTGGAGAAATGGGTAGGGCTCTGGAGTTAGAGGATATTGGTGCTTCCCCGCGATGTCCCGCCGCAACGGGAATGTCCTCTCGTCCCAGCCACCGTGGCGCAGCCAGCCGCGCTTGTCCTGCTCCGTGCTCGCAACCCCGAGAAGGTCGTGCATCGCTCGCTCCATTCGCAGTGCAGATGGAAAAATCGCCGCGAGGCTTGGATACACGGGATTTGCAGTGCCTTCCATCTCGTGCTCAAGCACCAGCACAGCTTCTGGAAGAAGATAGGCGACGTAGACGCGGAAGCGTCCGTCACTGTCGCGATCATCGGCGCCCCACAGGGTGAGGAGGCGGGCGCCAGATTCGCTCAACTCTTCGGCGGCCTGCCGCCAATTGACGGCATCCATGTTCACGTAACTGCAAGCTAAGTTCGACGGAAGCTTCGTTGCACGTCCGAGGAAATCAAAACTCATATGCATCACCCAATCAGGCGCGCGGCAGCGCGATACCACTCGGCAAGCGCCGGCGGCATATAGATTCCCAACGTCAGCACCATGGCAAGATGGACGAACACCGGCAACAGCGCTGGAGAATGGGGCAAGGGAGGTGCATCGCTCTCCCCGAAAACCATCGGCTGCACCCGACTGAAAATTGCGGCGAACGCAACTCCAAGCGCTATCAGGAGAAAAGGAGTGCTCCAGGGATGCTCCCTCATGGCGGTCGTAAGAATGAGAAATTCACTCGCAAAGACTCCAAACGGCGGCATACCGAGAATGGCGATAGATCCCAGCATGAGTCCCCAGCCAATGGTTGGGCTGATACCCAGCAGGCCACGAATTCCATCCATTTGCTGAGTGCCAGCAGTCTGCGAAGCATGTCCGGCCGTAAAGAAGATGGATGACTTCGTGAGTGAATGGACGGTCATGTGCAGCAGCGCCGCGAAATTGGCAACCGGCCCACCCAATCCGAATGCAAAGGTGATGATGCCCATGTGCTCGATCGACGAGTATCCAAAGAGGCGTTTAATATCGCGCTGTCTCCAGAGAAAGAACGCACCAAGCACCGCCGACAGCAGCCCAAACGTCATCAACATACGGCCCGGAAGAGAATGTCCGACGGAGCCCTCGACCAGTACCTTGCAACGAATGACTGCGTAGAGCGCGACGTTCAGAAGAAGGCCAGAGAGGACAGCCGATACCGGCGTCGGGCCTTCGGCGTGTGCGTCGGGAAGCCAATTGTGCAGGGGCGCGAGACCAACCTTGGTTCCATATCCCACCAGAAGAAAGACGAATGCAAGTCCTAAAACTCTCGGTTCAAGTTGTCCCTTTACGGCATTGAGGTGAGTCCACAGAAGCGCAGTCATGCCCTCGTGCCCAAGTGTTTGCTCCGCGGCGAAATACAACAAGATCGTCCCGAACAAGGCTTGGGCAATGCCGACACCGCAGAGGATGAAGTACTTCCAGGCCGCTTCCAGGCTAGCTCGTGTGCGGTACAACGAAACGAGCAACACAGTGGAGAGCGTGGCTGCTTCCATGGCGACCCACAACAGACCCATGTTATTGGTGAGCAGCGCCAGCAGCATGGCCCCCATAAAGAGTTGGTACATGCTGTGGTAGAGGCGCAGGCGCCCAGGAGTGACGCGCCCGTGGTGCTCTTCAATGCGCATGTAAGGGCGGGAAAAGAGCGCCGTAGTGAAACCGACGAAAGCGGTCAGCTCAACCAGAAACACATTGAACGAGTCAACGAAGAATTGCTCGTGCCCGACCAGCACGGGACCGTACCGGATAACTCGTAGGACCAACAGTGAGGAGACGATCAGTGTGGCCAGGCTCATGCCGGCATTGAGTTCGGCGGCGAAGCGACGTGCGCCGAATAGGGCCAATAAGATGGACCCTAGTACCGGCAGACCTAGTACCAGCAAAATTTCCACTTCAATCCTCCTTGAGCGATTCCAGATGATGCAGATCCAGGCTGTCGAACTGCTCCCGGATCTGGAAGAAAAAGATGCCGAGAATGAACACGCCAACCAGCAAGTCCAGTGCGATGCCCAGCTCGATCACCATCGGCATGCCATAGGTCGCACTTGTCGCGGCGAAAAACAGGCCGTTCTCCATAGCGAGAAATCCAATTACCTGCGTGATCGCTTTGCGACGGGTAATCATCATCAGAAACGCAAGCAGAATCACGGCTAGGGCGATACCGAGCGTGTGACGCGTAATGGTTGTCGCAAGCATGCTGATCGGTTGCGCCAGGCCGAAAGCGAAGATCACGAGCACTAATCCCACGAGCATCGTGGCGGGGATATTGACTAGCGGTTCGCTGTCCCATTGTGCACCGAGCCGATAGATCAACCGATGGAGGATCCAGGGCAGTGCGATGACCTTCAGGATCAAGGTGAGTGCGGCTGAATAGTAGAGCTCCGACAGCCCGGAACTATGCGCCACGAGGCACGTCGAGAGAAAGAGGACGATCCCCTGCCAGGCTAAGAGCGTAATCAACCGCTGCGTGCGTCGCCGCGAGAGCATGGCAAAAGAGATGAGCAACAGACCTGCGGCGAGAACGTTGAGAAACTGGGCGATCAGATGAGATGTGGGCATCCTGATTAGGCTCCTAGTAGGAGATGAACAAGCAAGCCAAGGACAGCGATCAGGAATGCCATCGCCAGGTACTCGGGGGCGCGAAAGATACGCAGCTTGGCCGACAGCGATTCGATGAGCGCCAATGCTGCACCGGCGAGCACGAGTTTTCCGATCAATGCGCCGATAGCCACGAGCAGCGCCGCCCCCCCATCCCGTCCATGGGTTGCGATGCCCCACGGCAGAAACAAAGCGAATCCGATGCAGGCGTAGTTGAAGAGCTTCAGACTCGATGCCCACTCCGCCAAGGCGAGATGCCGGGCCGAGTATTCGAGCAGCATCGCTTCGTGAATCATCGTGAGTTCAAGATGAGTCGCCGGATTATCGATCGGGATGCGGGCGTTCTCGGCCAGCAAAACCATCAAAAACGCAACCGCTGCAAAGATCACACTCGGATCGACGACAGATCGATGCGCGGCGTATCCGTCGACTAGATCTGGCAACGCTGTGCTTCCAAAGAGTAGAAACGCATTGAACAGCACCATCAGCAACGCTGGCTCCGCCAGGAAGCCAACCATCATCTCGCGCCGCGCCCCCATCGTGCCGAAGGCCGTGCCGATATCCATGGCCGCCAGCGACTGGAACACACGCGCTGTGGCAAAGAGGCCGATGAGTGCGATAGCGTCGGCCACCCGCGCGAACGGCAAGTCGGTCACCAGCGAAGGAATAATCGCCGCCGCCAGCGCCATCGTTCCGAAGAGCACATAGGGCGTCGCTCGAAAGAGCGCCGATGCATCCGTGGCCAGCGCCGCATCCTTGCGGAAAAGCTTGTCCAACATCCGGTACGGCTGCAACAATGGAGGCGCGGAGCGATTCTGAAGCCACGCGCGACATTGTGCGGTCCATCCGGCAAAAAGCGGAGCTATCGCGATGGCCAGCACTACTTCCGCGGACTGGCGAATGAATGTGATTCCGCTCATAGGAGAACAAATATCAGTAAAGCAATTAGAGTCAGAAAGCTGTAGAGCAGATAGATCGACAGCCGGCCACCCTGCAAAACTCCAATCGCATCTGCGAGCCGCTGCACTCCGCGCGCAATTGGAAGATAAATCCCCCGCCACAGACGATCTTCAATATGAATTCTGTAGCGCGGGGCACTATCGGCGGGCGACGGCAAATCGCGCTCCATACGAAAGAAACCTCCGAACATGTGCCGGATCGGCTGGCCGAACCCCTCCGCCGTATCCTGCATGCGCGAGGTCTGCCACGGATAACCGCAATCCCAGGTCGCCGTCCGCCGTACGCGTCCGTGGGCCAAAAAACGCACGAGGACGAAGGTGACACCCACCACACCGACAATTCCGAGCAGTAATATCAGGCCGCTGTAGGAGGCCTGGCCCGGCGCAATCGGGGCAATCCACCAAACGGTGGCACTGGGTCTGACACTCTCGCCCAACAACTTGCCGGTGACCGCAGCCGCCGATCTCAGTGCGAGTTGTGGCAGCACTCCGATCACGATGCATCCCAAAGCCAGCCAACCAAGGCCCAGGCGCTCGAGCCAATTGGCATCATGGGCGTTTGCCAGCGAAGCTTCTCGCGGCTGCCCTAGAAAAATCACGCCATAGAACTTCACCATCACGTAGGCCGCCAGAGCAACGGCCAACGCGAGCGCTGCCGCGCCGAGCGGGACCATCATGTTGATGAAAGCATGGGGAATCTGAGGGGTGAACAGAAACGACTGCAACAACAGCCATTCGGAAACGAAACCGTTGAGTGGCGGCAAACCCGCAATGGAGAGTGTCCCGACCAGCGCCAGAGTCGCCACCCAGGGCATATGACGAATCAGGCCGCCGAGCTTGCCAAGGCTACGCTGTTTCGTGGCGTGTAGGACTGAACCAGTGGCGAGAAAAAGCAAGCTCTTGAACAGGGCGTGATTCAGCGCGTGGACCAAGGCGGCGGTGAGAGCGAGAGCCGCAAACAGCTGCAAGCCACTTGTCTCAAACAGAATCGCGAGACCGATCCCCGTAAAGATCACTCCAATATTTTCAATCGAGGAGTACGCCAAGAGGCGTTTCATGTCGGTCTGCACTGCCGCAAAGATCGCCCCATAGAGGGCCGAGAACAGACCGAGCGCAAGCAGCAGCACTCCCCACCACCACAACCTGACGTGCAGCAGGTCGAAACTGATTCGCAGCATTCCATAGATCGCCGTTTTGAGCATCAACCCGCTCATCATTGCCGACACCGGTGATGGCGCTGCAGGATGCGCTTCCGGCAACCACACGTGTAACGGAACCAGACCCGCTTTTGCTCCAAAACCCAATAGCGCAAGCAGGAACGCGGTGGTTGCCCAGAAAGGTGTCAGGGAAGCACCGCGCATCGCGTCGAATGTGAAGTGCCAACTACCACCCTGGAGCACGCCGAAGCTCAGCAGGATGCAGATGGCGCCCACATGGGCCATGATGAGATACAGGAAGCCAGCGCGACGGATGTCAGGGATGCGGTGCTGGGAGGTCACCAAAAAGTACGAACTCAACGCCATCGTTTCCCACGCCACCATGAACAGGTAGGCATCGTCGGCGAGTATCACGACCGCCATGCTGGCGAGAAATACGTGATATTGCAGGCCAAGCAAGGCTGGCGCCGTGCCTTCGCCCGACCGAAAATAACCGGCCGCAAATGTCGAGATGCCGGCTCCTGCTACCCCCAGCAACAATAAGAAGAAAGCGGACAATGCATCCAGGCGAACGTGGAAGGGTAGATCGGGAAGACCCAGTGGAAGGACCAGAACCTGTGCTGTTTGTCTTGCAGCAAGGAACACTCCTGCCAGAACGGCAACGCCAAAACACAAGAATGCCCCGAGTGAAAAAAGTAGACGCGCAAGATGTATGCTGTGAGGGCGGAGCAAACCCGCAAGCCCCAGGACAACCCAAACGGTTACGAGTATCAGCAGGAAACGGAGATCGTGTACTGTCAAAACCGATCCCGCGGCGGATATCCTAATGGCGAGCACTTAATGATAAACCTCAATTTCCAACTAAAATATGCAGCGCAAATCGCTGACAGTAGTCACTCATTGATCGAAATTGCATTCCTTCTAAGGTTAGGGACATGCTCGGGAAGCGCACGCTCCGAGAAATCACTTGCCCGCCTCAACCGACTGGTTATCCATTTCATCGAGCAACTCCAGTGACTCTTTCAGATGTTTCTGGAAATAGCGACGCATCAGAGCAAGAACCTTGTTGATGATTGGGTCACGAACCGAATAGAAGACTTGGTTTCCCGCCTTGCGGTTCGCAACGAGCTGTTTCGACCTGAGAACGGTCAAATGCTGGGAGACATTCGCTTGCTCCATGCCGAGCTTTCCAATGAGCTCGCCTGCCGAGAGTTCACCGCCCCGTAGTAGTTCAATGATAGCGATCCGTGTCGGGTGTGCGAGCGCCTGAAAGATATCGGCTTTAAAGCGGCGCAGCGAGTCGGGCGTAGAGTTCGCTCTAGTCAATTGGAATATTCGATTGTGCGCATATATCCTATCATAGTATCGAAGGAAGGAGCCGGTCAGAGAACAAAACAGACGGTGCCCGACTCGCGCCAGAGCTTGAGTCCCATTCGAGTCCGTTAAGGCGCGAATCACGATGCGGCACAAGACTAAACGAGCCTGTAAGATCCTGCTTCGGGATTGACTTCGCAAGCAGGGGGGCACCGGTTCGATCCCGGTCACGTCCACCAACTCTTCAAGCCGGTGTTACCGATGTAGGGTTATACCCTGCGGTGTCGAGTCCTTCCACTTCGCCGTGAGTTGCTCCACGCTCGGGTACGAATATGCCTCGACGAAGGTGTGTTCGGGCGGCTGCGATCGATCCGCCAGAGCGCGCGCCAACATTTCAACCGCTCGGTCCATCGTTAAGGAGGTCACCACGGCGGCGCAAAGCATGCCCTGATCCACCAAGGGACGGCTTCGATCCGCAACGCCGACAGCTGCGCGCGGTATCGCGAGCCACTTCGCTCGATCGGCCGGGTTTGCAGTTTTCTCGAAGGCTTTCCGGGCACCTTCGATGAAGTCAACGTTTTGAGACACGATCAATTGCACGGTCTCGGGCTTGGGGTGGGTAAGACTCAGCCACGAAGAAACCGCAGTAGCGGCAGTTTCCGATGATGCCCCGATCACCTTCAGAGGCTTCACTTCGGTATTCTTCGGTTTTGCTTTTTCCAGACCTTCGAGCCTTTTCGTAGCCCAGGAGCTCATCGCTGGCCCCCGGAGATACAGGACCGACCCTCCATCGGGTAGAACTGCGCCGATCTGCCGCCCCTGGATTCGCCCTACTTCCAAATGATCCTGTGAAACCTGAAACACGGGGACTTTTGCGGTTCGGCGGAGCGTATCGAGATACTCCACTTGTGCGTTACTGACGACCCAACCGATTCCCGCTGCGACCGCGGCTTCGGCAACGCGCGGCAGACCGGCCGCGCTGACAGGCTCAAGCAGAATTCCGTCCGGCCGCCGCGCGGTTTTCGACAGCACCAAATCCAGTAGTTGCTGACCCTGGGCGACCGCGTCCATTCCCGCATTGATCACGTCCAGGTCTACGCCGAGGCGATCCGCAGCCGTCTGTGCGGCAGAGGCCTGCGCGCGGATGTACGTCGTATCGCTTGGAATCGAGAGAATAAACTTCAGTTTCGCCATGGATGACCCTTATTAGGATAGCTCGCTTTGACCTGGAAGAAACGGCGTGAAACGTTTGGCGTGCTTGTCGGTATACATTTAGCAGCAAGCGGGCAATTCTCTCGGCTCGCTCATGGAACAAAACGAGACGGTCTTCGCGACAGATCCCTAACGGTCGCAACTATCGCGCAGGGCAGCTGATCTGCGGCTCGAAACGGAGTTTTCGGGTCCATTGCAGCGCAAGCGACGCGGGAATCATCAGTGCGTCCGAGGACTTATTGAGCGTGACTGTTCCCTGAATCGAATGAAGCCCGCGAGGGTGGCAAAGGTGCCGGACAGAACCGTAATGGCCTGGAGTTGCTGCCGGTTGGGTCTAAGGCCGTGTAGCTGTATGTTCCTGTAATGACGAGCGGGAGATAGGCTGCCACCGAGCCGGTTGCTTGAGTACGATAGCGGGCGCGCCGGAGGCTTCGAGCCGTTGCGCCCGGTTCCGCGCGGGGAATCGGGCGTGCTCGGTTTGATCACCACGAAGCAACCGCAACTGGAGTCGCAGGACGTGCTGCGCCGACGCATTGACGAAGCCTCGCGCCACATACGGCTTGAGAATCTCGCGATCAGCACGCAGCGCGGCTTCGCACCCGTTGCGGCGGGCAACCTGCTATCGCTCGACGATCAGTGGCGAAAGCTCGAGTTGGTGGTGGATACGACCCGCAAAGCTTGGGGCTAGCGCGGCCGCAGGCGAAACGCCCTATTTCGCATTTGCGGCGCGCTGCGTGGCGTCCGCCGCGTATTTCTTGCAATTGTCCTGGATGCTGCCGGGGATCTGCGCGCATCGATTGAAGGCGTCGGCCGCTTCTTTATACCGGCTCAGATTCTCGAGGTCCGCTCCCAGAATGAAGTAATCCGTCGGGTCCGGCGTCGTTTCGTTCTGAGTCGCGGTCTGAAGCTCTTTGGCGGAAGCCTCGTATTGCTCGCGGCGGAAATAGACCAGGCCGAGCCCGCTGTGCGCGACGGCGACTTCGCCCGTCTTGAATTGCGAAAATTGCTCGTCGGTGACGCCAGCCGGCTTTTGCAACTTGTCCATCGTGTCGAGGGCGTGCTTCTCGTAGAGTTCCGCCTTGTCGAGCTTCTTATCCGCGTCAGGGTCGTGAGCGTCAAATGCACGCGGAATAACCCAGCCGCTCAATGCCAGCAGGTGCACGTCATCGGGGAAAAGAGCAAGTCCCTTTTCCGAGTAGGTGTAAAAACTCGCCAGGTCTTTCTTGTTGTAGTAGGTCTGCGAAAGTTCTTCGTAGACCGCCTCCGTGTAGCGGTCGCCCGGATACTTCGCCAGAAAAGCGATGCCGAGATGGATCTTTTTGTCGGCATCCTGCTCGCTGACCTTGTGAAATGCCTGGTAGGCGGCTTCTTCCTTGGGATCGCCCAATTGCTCGAGCAAATATTTTTCGGTCACGTCTTGTTGGGCCTGCCTGCCATCCATGCTTGTTATCGAGTTGTTTACTGGCCCCGCGTTGCTCGTCCCCTGCGCGTGGGAGGCGCCGGGGAAAGAAAGCGCGGCTCCGAGGAATGCCACCGCAAGAAACTTCGTAACACTGCAAAATGAGGTTTTCATGGCACAATTTTCCTTTTCATCTAAGCGAATTCACTTCCCCGGGGCAACGCGCGCTTATTCCCAGCCTGTCTTGGAATTATACGGCATCGTGAAACCCATGGCTTCGATCTCATGGATCTTTCCGCCGCTGACCTTGAAGATGTGCGCGGCGGGCAGATCGAACGGGTTGAAATTCATGGGCACCTGATCGACGCCGGGGACGCCGACGATCTTCAGCGTCTTCTCCTCCATCGGATGGCGAAATTGCGAAAGGCCGAAGACCAGGCCGGTTTCGGGGTCGGCGATTTCCACGCGCCGAGGCTCAATCCGCTTGATGTAGCTCATCACGCGCGTGTCGAGTTGCGCGGCGCAGCCCATAGCGCCCATGGTTCCGCGGCCTGGCGTGGCCGGTGGCGGATTCCCGGTCGTCTGGAATCCATTCTCGCGGCGAACACAGTCGTCGGCGAACGGCGCGGCGTGACCGTCGCTATTCACGAGCGCATCGTAATACGAAGCCCCGATCTTCAACATTTGGTCGCGCGGCACTCGTTGGTCGGGAGGCACCGTCGCCAGCAAACCCGGCCGCGGTATCTGGAGGTTGGGGAGGCTCGTGTCACGAAGATTGCGCGCGATCAGGTGTTCTGCCTCGGTGATTTGACCGTCGCGAATCTTCAGCCGCAGCGCGAGCTCGATCGGCCGATCGTTCTCTTGCATGACGCCCAAGAAGCCGATTTCCTGAGAAACGGTATCGGGCACATAAATCTTGAAGGTCGTCGGAATGGCCGAAGCAGTCTTCCAGAGTCCCTCGCCGGGCTTCATCGGCACGGTGTTCTCGACAAATTTCACGTCCTTTGAGAATTTCACAATCGAAGGATCGTGCGCCACGAGGCCAGCCAGATAGACGTTGGCTGTCACTATTAGGCAGGCCCGATCACACGGCGCAGCCTGAGCCTGGGAGATCCGCGCCGAAGTGAGCAACGCAATTGCAGTACACAAAATCGCAACTGATTTCATGCCAGTCTTCAATTTATTCCCCCCGGGAAAACTCGTTCAATGCCTATACGCGTGCGCGCGTCTGCCAAAGTTCGGAGCTGGCAATCCGCGCGCCTTCCACCAACGCCTCAAATTTCGCCCACATAACCGACGTGGCGGCCCGCTCGATGTACTGAGCCTGCGCGAAACCGCAGTCCGTGCCAGCGATCACGTTCTCGCGTCCTACTATGCGCGCGAATCGCAAAATGCGGTCGGCAACCAAGCGCGGGTGTTCGACCGTAATCGTATGGTGAGTGACAACGCCGGGAATCAGAATTTTTCCGGGCGGCAGCTTCGTTCCTTCCCAGACGCGCCACTCGTGTTCGTGTCGCGGATTGGCGGCTTCGATGGAATACGCCCCGGCGCGAACGCTCAGGATCAAGCCGACGATTTCCTCGAGTGGAGCGTCCGCCAAATGCGGAACGTGCCAACTGCCAAAGCAGACGTGATAACGAACGCGATCTTCGGGGATGCCCTGCAAAGCATGATTCAGGGCTTCGACGCGCAGCCCGGCCCACTGGCGATATTTTTCCGGACTTTGCTGGACGTAGTGGTCGTACATGTTGGCGAGCACGGCGTCGTCGATTTGAACGACGAGTCCGGACTCGTAAATCGCGCGGTATTCCTCGCGCAGAGCCTCGGCTATGGCGTACACGTACTCTTTTTCGGTGGGATAGTATTCATTGATGCCGTTGAACACCGCGCTGGCTGGGGCGACCACGGGAAGGAACGCTTCCTCCACGGTGACGGACTTTAGCGCGTCTTTCAAGTTTCGAATATCGCGATTGATGCTGGAATGGTCGCCATACTTGATCGCTCCGACGCACGCTTCCGTCGGCGTACCGTTGGACATCCAGGGAAACTCAGCGGCCATGACCTCAGGGAATCGCTCCAGGTCGCGCCCCAACCAGCGGACCGGTCGCAAGTCGTTGGCGCGATGCTCGAAACCGGTGGTGCGCTCTAGAACGTAATTTGCCCAGCTGGATTTTCCGAATTCGCCGTCGTTGACGATGTCGATGCCGACCTTGGCCTGCATCTTCACGACTTCGGCCACCGATTCGCGCAGAGCCTGCTCGTAGCGCTGCTTCTTCTCGGCGGACTCGCCGGCCACCGCGGCGAGATCGCGCAACTTCTGCGGCCGCACGATGCTGCCGACGTGCGTCGTCAAAATGCGATTCTCGCTTCGCTTCATTCGCGGGTCCGGTTCTTAGACGTCGATCACTTGAAACTAGTTTCGAGAGGTCGAACCCGCCGGAGCCACCACGGGCTCGAGCGTGGCCAGTATCTCCTTGCGGCGATCTTCGAACCACGGGGGCAGATGAAGCTTGGTGCCGAGCTCGCTGGCCTTCTCGTCTTTCTCGAAGCCTCCGGGCACGTTGCAGCAGCATTCCACCAAAATTCCGCCCGGCGAGCGAACGTACATGGAGTGGAAGTAAAAGCGGTCCTTGATCTCGGACGCGTCGGTGTAGCCGAGTTCCTCATAAATCGCCTTCTGCGCCGCCAGCGCTTCGTCATCCTCGACCCAAAGGGCAATGTGATGCACGGTGCCCGCGCCAAACGTCCAGGTGCCTGGAGCGCGATCGGGTTCGTGTAGCAGCGTCAGAGTTTTGTTCGCGCCGCCGCTGGCGATTTCAAATCGGTGGTAAGCGCCGTCGACACCGGTCTTGCGGAAACCGATCGCCTCGATGAGGAATTTCTCCTGTTCGCCTACGTCCCGAACCGAAAGAACGGTGCCGTGGAAGCCGCGCACCGATTCGGATGCGCCAATCTCCTTGGTCGTCCAGCCTTCGCGCGTGTCGTCCTTGTCTTCCATCACCTCGAAGTTCAAGCCAGCCGGATGGCTGAATCGAATGAATTTCTGCCCGAACCGCTCCTCCACCGCGCCGTGTTCCACTTTTCGGCGCTTGAAGTGCTCCTGCCAGAAAGGCAGCGAGCCTTTTGACACCGTGTAGGTGATCGACTGCACCTGGCCCGAACCGCGCCTACCTACCAGACGGCTGTAGGGAAACGTGGTCATGATCGAGCCGGGCTCGATGTTCGCGTTCGAGTAATACATATGATAGTGGGGGAGCTTCCCGTCCATCAGCACGGTCTGTTTCGCGAGCCGCTGGCCGACGATACCGGTGAAAAAATCGACGTCCTCCTGTGCTCCGCCGGCACAGGCAGTGATGTGGTGATATCCCATTGCAGGGTATTTCATGGCGCCCTCCTAGTTGGGCGAAGATGCTCGATAACTGCCAAGGTTTTCACTGCGGCCGACGGAAGAGTCCTTACTCTCACCCCACACTTCGTTGGCAACCTCAACGACCAGGCGCAGTTTTGCGAACTGCTCTTCTTCGCTCAGCCGATTCCCCTCGGTTGAGCTGGCGAACCCGCATTGCGGGCTCAGCGCGAGCTGGTCAATATCAATATACTTGGCCGCTTTGTCAATGCGGCGCTTCAGCATGTCCTTCGATTCTAACTGAGGCAGCTTGCTCGACACCAGCCCCAGCACAACCGTCTTGTTCTTGGGCACGAAGCGCAGCGGCTCGAAGCTCCCGGCGCGCGCGGATTCGTACTCCAGGAAATACGAATCGACGTTGATCTTGTTGAACAACACTTCCGCAACGGGATCGTATCCGCCCTCGCCGAACCACCCGCTCTGGTTGTTTCCGCGGCAAAGATGCATCGCCAGATGCAGCGACGACGGGCGATTGGCAAACGCGCGATTGATAATTTCAGGATAGAGCTCGTTGAGCGCGTACTCGGGATCGTCGCCGCGGCTCTTCATCATGGCCTGAAATTTCTCATTGCAGAGCGTGGCCATCGGCGGATCGTCTACCTGCAGGTAGCGGCAGCCCACTTCGTACAGCGACCGCATCTCTTTCTGGTAAGCGTCGGTGATGTCCGCCCAGAAAAGGTCCATGTCCGGATACGCAGCCTTGCGGATCGCCGCTTCCCCACACGTGAAATGCAAAATGATCGGCGACGGCACGGTTACTTTGGGCGTCCGTTTCGTCAGCGAGCTAAGGAAGCGGAAATGGTCGGCGTAGATCGGCTTGCGCCAGCGCAGCCGCGAAACGACCTGTGTCCACGGGATGGGAATCTTACGGCCTTCGTGGTCGACGAAATAGGCGACGGTCTCTTCCTGGCGAACTTCGACGCCACCCAATCCGCGAACAAAGAAATCAGTGTAAAAATCTTCGCGGTGGAATTCGCCGTCGGTGACGGATTGAAGCCCGGCTTGTTCCTGTTGAGCTACGACGCGGCGGATTGCGGCGTCTTCTGCGATGCGCAGCTCTTCGGCCGACACTTTTCCCGCGGCATGCAGCTGGCGGAGGTTCTTAAGTCCCGGCGGGCGCAACAGGCTGCCCACATGGTCAGCTCGAAACGGCGGATCATGTGGAGCAGCCGTTGCCATTCTACTCGGTCCCTTCCATCAACTACTGGTTTGAAAATCCCGTGCCACTTCAAGCTACGTCAGAACATGAACTTCGCGGCAAACTGGAACTGCCGCGGGTTCAGCATAGTTCTCGGCAGCCCAAACGTCGTATTCGGGTTGTTTGGAATAAACAGGTCGTTTCCAATGGGCGTCACAGCCAGATTCCCGCCCGGTATTGCAAACTCCCCAGGCTGACCGCTCGGGCACGCCATGCTGGCCGACCCCGTCTGGATCGCACGGCTAACCGCATCCCTATAGTGCCGGGGGATCGCATTGCCGCAGAACACAGGCGAGCCATAGACCGAGGTCACCTCATCCACGTTGGACCGGTTGAGGAGATTGAAAGCGTCGACGCTGACATCGAGCTTCAGACCCTCCGTGAGCTGGAAAAACCGCCCTAGGTGGAGATCCCAGGCATACAAAGGATCGCCGATGTACGTGTTGCGCGAAATCATTGTGGCACAATGGCTGACATCGGGGCAGTTGCTACTCACCAGCGGACCGCCCACTCGATCGGTTGCGCCACCTGCCACGTCGTTCAGCGTGTTGTTTCCATAAAACAATGTAAAGGGCCGGCCAGATTGTAAGGTGATGATGCTGCTCAATGTGAAGTGCCGCGTCCACCACATATCTTCGGGTCCCGTCGCGGTGAAGTTTGTCACGAGGCGGTGGCGGGCATCCTGGTTCGAGTTCGCACGCTCTGCCGCAAAATCGAACTGGTTCACCGGGAGGTTGATGAACGTGGTGAAGTTTCCGTTGTCGATCGTGTGCGAATACGTGTAGTTGGCGGTGAGGCTGAAGTTCTTGATGCGCTCCATTGCGGTCAATGTTCCACCATGGTAGACCGCGTTGGCGATGTTATTGTTGTAGTCCTCGAGTCCGCCGCTTAAGGTTTGCAGGCCCGAATTGAAGATACCGCCGAAGAAAGGACCCAACCCCGCAAGCGCGCCCGTCCCAACTGCCGGCGTGCCAGTGCACGGCGAAAACGAGCCATTCGCGTTCACGAGGCCCGGCACCGCAGCCGCGTCAACTGGTCCCGGTTTTGTCGTGCCCACCGGGCAGGGGATGTTGATGTTGTTTCCACGAACCAGCCTGTGTGCGCCTACAAAGAGGTAAGAAACGTCGAGCGCGAACCCACCGCCAAACTGATGATCGACCTCGATGCTTGCCTGCTCGGCGTATGGCGCTGGGGAGTTGTGGTCCATCCCGCCCTCACCAACACCGCAAGCGCCGTCTGAAAAGCAGGTTCCGGCGAGCGCAACCGTACCCGTGGGCAAGCCGCTTCCCGTGTACGCATCGTATCCGCCGCTCCTGATGACGTTAGCAGCTGCACAAGCTGCTTGCGGCACGCCTGCACAGGCTCCCGACAGGGCTGGCGCAGCGGGGAATCCGAAAATCTGGTAACCCTGCACAGATTGACCCAGATTGGACTGGATATTCGGAAACTCCTGGGGCACGACGCCCGGACTGCCACAGATGGTTTGAACCAAGGCGCTGGCTTGGGCCAGATGGTTGCCGCACTGGTAGCCCGCGACAACCTTCTGCGTATTCGGTACAAAGAAGAATGTCAGGTTCTGCCGGTCGAAAAAGATTCCGAAGCCGGCGCGAACCACGGTCTTGCTGTCGGGAGACCATGCAAGTCCGATCCGAGGCTGCCACTCTTTCCAGTCCTGGTTTACATAGGAATTCAGGCCGGATTCCACGTCCCAACGCAACCCGTAGTTCATTGTCAGCTTGGGTGTGATTCTCCATTGGTCTTGGAAGAAACCACCCCAATACCCGTGATCGATCTGGCGGCTATAGAGATTGAAGAACTGTTGCGGATACGCGTTTGCCCACGTGGTTGTATCGAGAGTATTGTTCGTTGATGTCACAGTTGGAGTGCAAAACGGCTGGCACGCGCCGGCAGTAACCGGAAGAGGGACGCCGGCGTAGTCGAATACCACGCCATGATCGCCAGGCACCGGGCAGGCTCCGGCGGGGCCGGCTGCCGTAGCTACGTCGCCGGGAACCGGGTTCGGAACTGCCAGCAAGCTGTTGTAATACTCAGAGAACACTGCGAGGCACGCCGCCGCATTTCCCCCGCCGGTGGGCACGAGCAGCCGTGTGGGCGTGAAGCCCGGGAAGTTTTCCAGGCTCCAGAGGTAGTTGCCGTCAAACCCGAACTTCCAGATATGGTTACCCTTGACCCACGAAACCGAGTCGCCCAGCTCGACGCGCGATTCATACAGCCTGTCGTTGGTTCCGAAGTTGTGGCCGACCTCCAAGTCGTTCAGGATGCTGAAGTCCGGCTGCCCGGTCATCCCGGGGAAGTTGTAATGCCGGCGCGCGTACTGCACGAGCAGGGTGTTGACCAGGGTCGGGGTTACTGTCGTATCCAGCGTTCCGACGAGCGACTGGTCTCGAATGAAAAGATCGCGCCCGCCGCTCGGTACACCGATGCCGCCGCCGTCGAGCGTCTGGCCAACCAGTTCACCGGAATCACGCGCATCTTCCACGTTGTAGCGAACCGACATGCGATTGCTCGGGTTGAACTGATGATCGACCCGCGCAAAACCGTAGTCGTTGTTAGCAGTCTTCACGAAACTGTGAAGGAACCCGAGGGCCGTGCCAGCAGAGATCGGCACGCCCGGCGTCCCGCCGCACCCGGCGATCAGCCCACGCGGATCGGTGCAACCCTCGGGGGAAAGTCCCATGAGCGCCTTCGCATCGTCGATGACCTGCAAATTGTTGACGAGGTCCGGCGGATACAGCGGAGATTCGGCGCGCCGCTTGCCCTCGTAGTTGAGGAAGAAAAAGGTCTTGTCTTTTTGGATCGGGCCGCCCAGCGTTCCGCCGAACTGATTTTGCCGAAAGGCATCCGGCAGATTCTGTGATTGAAGTCCGGGTTCCGGCTTCTGCAGCAGGTTGAGCGAATTGAGAGCTGCGTTCTGGAAATATTCGTAAGCCGAACCGTGGTAATCGTTCGTGCCGCCCTTCGTGACGATGTTGACGATGCCGCCGATCGCGCGCCCGTATTCCGCGCCGAAGCTGTTGTTCACCACGCGGAATTCCTGCACCGACTCCTGCGGCGGCGTCGACCGCTGGATGCCGCTGGCCGCGTTGACGAAATCCGCGCCGTCCACCGTGACCTCGTTGCTGAACGAGCGCATGCCGCCAAAGGAAATCTGCGTCGCTTCATACTCCGTGAAGGTCGTGCCCAGGCTGGTCCGGCTGGTGGCGACGCCCGGCGTCAGCAGCGCGAAATCCGTGAACAGGCGCCCGCTGGTGGGCAAATCCTGAATCTGCTGCGCGTTGACGACCTGGCTGATTTCCGTCTTGGTGGGTTCGATGACTTGCTCTTCGGTCGTAACGACAACCTTCTCGCCCTGCGATGCAAGCTGCATCGCGATGTTGGCCGTGGCCACCTGGCCGACCGCCAGCACCAAGCCCGTCTGCGTGTAGTTGGCGAAACCCGAGAAACTCGTCTTCAGTTCGTACGTTCCAGGCTGCACGTTCGCGATGGTGTAGTAGCCACTCGCATTCGACGTCGCCTTGTACGTTACATCGGTAGCTGGATTGCGGAGCGTGATCGTAGCGCCTGAAATGGCGCCTCCGCTGGGATCGGTAACTGTGCCGCTCAGCTGCGCGTTGCCAACACCACCCTGCGCAAGCGCTGGAACAGCGGAGCCGAAGAAAACCGCAATGGCGAACGCCAGCGACAGAACGAAATATTTTTTCATTCCCCACCTCTCGGACAGTGAGTGTCCGATCCTCGAATGTGGCGTGAGCACCAGAACCTTACACTTCACCCCTCTGACACCCCGCCCAAGCCCGTTTCTGTTTGCGGTACTTACTACGTCCGATACGGGTATGTCAACACTAACCTGTATTCATTTCGAGAAGTTTCCACGGAGTATGCCATTTGTTTTCTTCGGACCAGAAACGGTTCAGTCTCGCGATGTATGCATGCACTTGACAAAGCGGCGAACGCGCAGATATCGTTCGCGGCTGCGCCACCGGAAACGACACCTGCTAAGATAGATACGATGAACACACCAACACGCGCGGGGCTCGCAGCTTTTATCTTGCAGTCACTATTGTTGGCGAGCGCATACAGCCGTCCGCTGTTTGCTCAACAAGATCCGTCCGGCGAATGGTCGCCGCGCTTCGACGAAGACCAGCGCGAGCGTCTCGCCGGCGCTGAAATCGGCGATTATCTCGGCCTTCCAATCAACGAAGCCGCCCGCCTGCGAGCCGATAGTTGGACCGCGGCGATGGTCGAACTCCCGGAAAATCAGTGCCGCCAGCACGGTTCCGACTACGGCTGGCGCGGCCCTTCACAGCTGAGCATCTGGAAAGAAGTCGATCGCGCTTCGCAAAAAGTCATCGCCTACCACACGCACTTGTCCGCGTACGGCGCGGAGCAAACCATCTGGATGGACGGCCGGCCGCATCCGCCCGACTACGCGCCGCATACATGGGCGGGATTCTCGACGGGCAAATGGGAAGGCGACATTCTCGTCGTCAACACGACGCACTTGAAAGAAAACTGGCTCGGGCTGAACGGCGTTCCTCGCAGCGATCTCGCCACCGCAAGCGCGCACATCATGCGCCACGGAAATTGGCTGACCGTCGCCGCAATCACGTACGATCCCGTCTATCTGACCGAGCCGCTGATTCGCACGGTCGACTTTATTTACAATCCGCAATCGCAAATGGCTCCGTGGCCCTGCGAATCGGTCGACGAAGTCGATCGCCCGGCTGGCGTCGTCCCGCATCACCTGCCCGGCGCAAATCCTTATCTCGACGAGTTCGGCCGCAGATATCGTGTGCCGATCGAGGCCACTCGCGGCGGCGCGGAAACGATGTACCCGGAATATCAGCAGAAGCTGCAGAAAATGAAAATCCCGCCGCCTCTGCCGAATAACACTCCCAGCAAATAGCGACGGGATTCTGAATTTCCTTCTCGACTGTCTCGCGAAGCAGCGTGCCGCGTTCTACATCCACTTATCGATCGACACGCTCCTCGAATAACTCATGTTCGCGACCTGGTAATACGGATTCGTCTGCCCGCCCACGACCACCACGTTGATCAGCGATGCGCTCGGCCACCGAGGGATCAGATCGTCGTCCTTCAACGTCGCCGCCTGCGGTCCCCGCAGCGCCGCGCCTCCGGTGAACAACATCGTCTTCGCGTCCTTCACCTTCAGCGTCGCGTTTTTCTGCAGCCAGTCGTACAGCTTGTCCTTTGTGTCGTATCCCAGCGCCACCAGATCCTGCGCCACCAGCGGGTCGAGCACGGCCAGCGCGCCGAAAATCGACGTCAGCGGCGTGAAGTTGTACAAGAGCCCTTGATCGAACTGCGGGACCGGCTTGATCGCGCTCCCCAGTCCACCCTGTCCTTGCGCGATCCCGTATCCGAAAAACACGCTCACGATATTTTCTTCCTTCTTGAATCCCTTCTGCACGTGGAACGGGGTCCACGGACTATCCTTTTCGTTCTCGACAATGATCAGATTGTTGTAGTTCAGGGTGTTCCCCTGCGTGCCCATGTACGTCTCGCCGGGCTGTCCACAATTGCCGCAGTTTTTCGAGAAAAGCGTCCACGCTCGCCCCACCGACGCGCTCACGTCGTTAAACGGGCCCATGGCGCCGATTCCGTAATTCATGTTCAGCTTGTCGCGAATCGGTCCGTTGACAATCGCGGCGGTTGCAAAAGAGTTCGTCGAGCTCGAAAGCGACGGCAAGCCGCTCGCCGCAATCGCCAAGATGATCGGGAAATACTCGGGCTCGGCTCCTGCCATTACTGCGTTCACGGCCACATTGCGAACCGTGAATTTCCAGGCCGGAAAAGCTCCGCGCGCGGGCGTCAGCTCGCCGATCACCTCTTCCGGAGCGTGACTCGTTCCCTTCAGCATGGCGTCGACTTTTTTCTGGGTGGGAATGATGATCGGCATGAAATCGGTCATGCCGTTATTCATGTAATATTTCTGCAGATTGTCCGCGGTATCGACGAACGTCGGCGGGCCAACCGAAGGAGTCACCGTGCCGGTTTTCTGCTCGTCTGCCGTCAGCGGATTCGTCAGGGCGCCGATTACTTCCTTCATCAGCGGCGTGCCCGTCACCGGATCATTCCCCTCGAGGTAGGCGTACATCTGCTCGTCGCTCTTGCCCCAGATCGGGTGCGGCGTGAAGCAAATGCGCTCGTGCGGCATTCCGTGCTTGGCCGCGTTCGAAAGGGCAAGGTCCTTGAACGCAATGGTGACCATGGGCGCGGTCGGAATTCCCATCTTTTCAAGTGTTAGGCAGTGACCGACGGTCGCTGGTGTGCAGGTGCTTCAATGCCCGATTGCCATGATGGCCGCGGCGCCCTTGGCCTTGATTTCGGTCCAGAGCGCGGGGTCATCATCGGCAAATCCGCCCTTTTTCAGTCGATATTCGGTCGATACGGTCGGCATGTTCTTCTTGAACCAGGTCGCTATCTGGTCCAGGAAGTGGTCTGCGCCGGGAAATCCGTCGGAGATGAGATAAATGGTCTTGCCATCGAGGCTCGGCTGGCGAGGCGCCATCGGAACCAGATGGATTGCAGGAGGCGATCCGTGAGGATTCAGCCCCTCGAACTTAATCTCGGCCGGGTCAACAACGCTGCCTTTCGCTTTCTTGTCATCGCTGGCAAGCGCCGAGCCGGAGAGAATCGCGGGCGAGGCCCCCAGCAGTGACAGCAACGTCCGGCGGTTTATCCTCATCGTTGTTTCCCCGTTGGGATTACGACGTCGAGCCCGCTGCGCAGGTTTCTCTTATTCGTTATTTGTGCCGCGCTACTTCCTGGTGCGTGCGCCAGCCTTCGGCATACTGCGTGCGCGCCACTTCCGCGTACGGCACCGGGCTCACGATCGCGCGAATCTTCGTCTGCACGTGCCGCTCGACTGTCGGCTTGGCCGATCCGCCGCCTTCTTCGCCCCATACGAACGTGACTTCCGTTCCCGGCTCGGCATATTCCTCATTCAGGATCGCGAGCGTGAGCATCCGGCCCTCGTTCGAGCTGTATCCGCACCAGGTGGAGATCCCAATCGTCTTTCCCCCGCTCATCACCTTGTCGTATGGCAACGTCGCGTACACGGCCGACGGGAAATCGAAATACTTCGCGCGATCCTTCTTGTTGAACATCGTATTGATCGCGTGCGTCACTTCATTGCTGTCGAGCGCCAGAGTGACCTTTTTCCGGTGAGGCTTATTGGCCATCTTCTCGAGCGCTTCCCGCCCGATGAAATCATGATCGAACTTCACGATCGGGCCATAACCCAGATCCCACGGCGTCAGGTAGTAGTCCTCGATGTTGTCCGAATAGAAGCTTCCGCCCAGCGATGCGATCGCCTCGAAGCAGTTCGCTGGCAACCACTGCCGGTACGCTTTCATCTTCTCGCCCGAATAAATTGCCGGCATGGGCGAAGGAATCCAGCCCGACTCGAGCGTGTTCGACGAATACGCTCGCGCTCCGACCAGCCGCAGTCCGAACTCTTTCCCGGCTTCCACAATCGCGGCCTTCACTGCTTCGCCGTCTTCCCAGGGGCCAAAAAGCTCAAAACCAGGCTGCCCCGCCATTCCATGCCGAAGCGCGCGAACCTTCTTCCCCGCGATCGTGACCGTGGTCATATTGAAGAATTTCAGCTCGGGCGGGGTCTTCCCGAGTACCTTTTCCATCGTCTTCATCGCGTTCGGGCCCTGCACCTGGTAGCGATACACCTTGCGAACGATCGGACCGGTGCGGGCGGCGGCGCGCTCATCGCGCTCGAACTTCACGTTGTATTTCCCGGTTTCGCCCTGGTATTGCACCCAGTTGAGCACTGGCGGGCGCCCCACCAGATTGAAAAGGTCCTTTTCGAGGTAGAACAAAATCACGTCGCCGATCACGTAGCCGTCGTAGTTGCAGGGAACAAACTGCTTCGCCTTGTCCGGCTCGAAATTCTTGAAGCTGTTGATCCCCGTGTCGGAGAGAAGCTTCAGCGCATCGGGCCCCTGCACGTACATGTCGCTCATGTGATACGACTGGTTGAAAAGCACGCAGGTCTGCTGCCAGGCGCGCTGCTCGTCTCTCCAGTTTGAATATTCGCTGGCGACCACCGGATACACGTAGGGCCCAGTCTGCGAGTTGCGCAGCAGATTTACTGGATTTCCCGCCGCTTGCAATACATCCTCGAGACTCTTGTGGCTCACGGTATAGCTCCCATTGATTGATTTTTATTTATTGCTGTCTGCTCGTGCGTCCTGATCAGTCGCTAGAAGTGGCTGCCGAGGACCCGCGCGGAAGATAAAAGACGCGTCCGCATCATGTCAAGCCAATTGTACGCGAACTACATGCGATCGTATTCAAGAAAAGTTCGGGCGCATTTTTGTGCGCGTCGGGAAATAGGCATACAACCTGCTTAATTTCAGCGTCTTTTGAATCTCCGCGAAAATCGCGCGATCCCGAGCCGAAGGCAAAATGCCCCTAAGCACGCAAATGTTGTATACATAATTTTATCTTGACAAGTGCGTTCCATCGGTAGTAATTACCCACCAGCAATGGGGCCGGGGTGGTGGGTTCCACTCTCGCTCCTAACTCTGCATACCGAAGGGACGGTGGGAAATGGCAATTAGCCAGGGGTTTGGGAAGCGTATTTGTGCGTACCTATGTCTGGTTTTTCTCGTTGTGCTGTTCTGCGCCGCTCACGCGCAAGCTCAAACGCAAGCGGCCACCATCAACGGCACGGCCACCGATCCTTCCGGCGGCGCAATCGTCGGAGCGAAGGTCGAAGCCACGAACGTCGGAACGAACACGGTGTCGAGCACCGTCACCGACTCAGCCGGTCGATATACCATTCCAAGTCTGGCCGTGGGCACCTACAACATTCAGGCTTCCAACGCCGGCTTCAAGACTGTCGTGCATAACAACGTCGTCCTTTCTGTCGGCGGAACCATTGTCGTCGATTTCTCGCTTCCCGTCGGCCAAGTCACGCAGACCGTGAACATCGAGGCCGATGTCTCCCGCGTCGAGACGGAAACGTCTGAAGTATCCACCCTCATCAGCCCGCAGCAAATGCGCGATCTTCCGCTCAACGGCCGCAATTTCGAACAGCTCCTCACGCTCGCCCCTGGCGTGTCGACGGTAGGGGCGGCGCTCAACGCCGTGACCGGCCGGCTCTATGGCATGCAGAACAACTACTCCGTTTCCGGCTCGCGGCCTACCGGTCAGATGTTCTTGCTGGATAACACCGACATTCGGGACTTCTGGGAGCATGGCACGGGTTCGGGTTACGGCGGCACATCGCTCGGCGTTGAAGCCATCGGCGAATTCCAGGTGCTCACCAACACATACACGGCTGAGTTCGCGGGGAATGGCGCCGTCATAAACGCCACCTCGCGCTCCGGGACCAATGATCTCCACGGCGGCGGATACGAATTCTTCCGCAATAATGTTTTGGACGCCCGCGATATCGTCGATCCAACGTCCGGCCCGCCTCCCTTCAGGAGAAATCAGTTTGGCGCCGATCTCGGCGGGCCCATTAAGAAGGACAAGCTGTTTTTCTTCGGCAACTGGGAGGGAGTCCGGCAATCTCTTGCCACGACCACGGATCTCTTCGTTCCCGAGCCGTACGTTGTGCAGGGGAAGATGGTGTGCACTCCTCCTAATCCTGGTATCAATGGTCCTGTCGCGATAACGGGCAGTTGTGCTCCCTCAACCTCCGCCAACAGTACACAGCCGGGAATTATGATTGGAAATGTTACGGGTGCGAATGCAACGGCGCAGCAAATGGCGGCGCTGTATAGCCTTTGCAAAGGGTGTAAGGCTATTGCACCTACCGTGCCAAACGGCCTTAACAAAACCTGCATTCAAGCAGGTTGTGATCTGGGCGGATATTTCGAGGTTGCCACCGCCCCGCCCCTGGTCGTCAATGAAGATTATGTCATGGGACGCGTCGACTACACACTCGGCACGAACGATTCGCTCTTCGGCCGCTATACGATCGACGATGCACGCATAGGCGATCCCCGTGACCCGATGGGAATCTTTCCTGAGAATGACTTCACGCGAAACCAGCTGGTTACCATCACCGAAAGGCACGTCGTTTCGGCCACGCTGGTGAACTCGCTGCGCTTCGGCTATGTTCGCAACAACGAAAATTCCACCGCGCAGCCGGCCCTTTTGCCGGGCCAGATATCGGCGGCGAATGCGTTTTCAACGGGGCTGGGTGGCCCTGCTATCACCACCGATCCTCTCCGCTTCGTGCCGAACTTCCCCAACGAATTGCCCCGCCAGGACGGCCAGAATAGCGGCTTCGAGGGGATCTTCAATATCGGCCCGGACCCGAATCGGCCCGATGAGATCATTCAGAACAAGTTCAGCGGCGGCGACGATGTCGTCTGGACCCATGGCGCCCACAGCCTCAAGATTGGCGTCGTCGTCACCAGAATTCAAACCCAGAACCTCCAAACGGCTTACTCCAACGGTGGCCTATTTCTTTCTTACGCCGCGAGCCCTGCTTTCGGCCGCAAGGCCTACGATGGCCAATATTACCTTCAAGGAAGCCCCTTCGACGCGTTCGCGGTCCCGCCGGGGTTGAACAACGCGACTCGATATTTCCGGGAAATCCTGATCAACCCGTACATCCAGGATGACTGGAAGGTCACCTCGAAGCTTACGTTGAACCTGGGCTTCCGCTACGATTACGATACCAATCCCGTGGGCTGGGCTTTTGGCAATCAGCCGATGACCACCCTCGTTGGCTCATACCTTCCACCCATTGGTCCCATAGCGCCTCCTACTGGCTTTCCTGTGTTTACGCCCGTCAAACACGTCTTTGCGAACAACATCAACGCCTTGAACTTCGAGCCCCGCTTCGGATTTGCTTTTGATCCCTTCAAGGATCACAAGACCTCGATCCGCGGAGGCGTCGGCCTCTTCGATGATCCCACGTCGGGCCGCCTCTGGGAGTCCAACTTCATCAACACATTTCCCTCCGGCTCCGCGTTTCTCTTTTTCCCGGCCTTTCCAAATCTGTGTGCAACCGGGTGTAATCCTCCTGGTGCTACGAGCGAGTTTGCCGGCGTAACCTATCAACCCCACGGCGTCTCCCCCTACCAGATAACGTACAACTTGAACGTGCAGCGCGAGGTTGCACACGGCACCGTCCTTTCCATCGGCTATGTCGGCTCGGTGTCGCGCCACCTTTGGACGCAGGGGGACATCAATCCTCCGAGGTGCATCGGCAAGACCCCGGGCAACGATTTCCCGGACTGCACGGGCTTGCCGCAGATTCCATCGGCCATCCCAACCGCTTCGAACGCGACCTATACTGTCATCCCCGGGAGCGCCAAGGCGTGCGCGGACCCGAACCAGAACGATCATCTTGCCAGCGACGGCATCACACTTATCCCCGGAACAGGTTGTTACGGAAGTGGCGCGCAATTCACGCCCGGGCCCTTTGCCTCAAACCGGATCAATCCGGCGTTCGGAGGGCTGACCCAGGCCTATAACACGGGAGCCTCGGCCTACAGTTCCCTGCAAGTCGCCCTCAACCGCCAGTTCGCGCACGACTTAGCCGGTCAGGTGAACTACACCTGGTCCCGCTGCGTTGACAACGGATCTTTCGCCTCATCCCTTGAGGAATTCGCGCAACTGGTCACCGATCGCTATAACCAGAATTACGACTACGGAAACTGCACTTTCGACATCCGCCACAATATCAGCGGCAATATCCTCTACTCCTTGCCTTTCAAGGGGAATCGGCTTGTCGAGGGATGGCAGATCTCGTCGATCGTCGGGATTCACACAGGGTTGCCGTTGAACGTCTACAACGCCGGCATTCTGTTCTCGGATCCCGCGGCCCTGCAGGCGCAGTGGGGCTCAAGGGCAAACTATACCTTCGCATCCGGATGCGCTCCAAACCACCTCATCAAGAAGAGGATCAGCCCGACGACAGTCCAGTGGTTCGATCCCTCATGCTATGAGGCGCAGGCTCCGGGATTCATGGGGAATGTTAAGCGAGACAGTCTCCCCGGTCCTGGAACGTTCAGCGCGGACATTTCTGTCGTCAAGAACACCAAGATCACGGAGAGGCTGAACGCGCAGTTCCGTGCAGAGTGTTTCAATTGCGTCAATCACTTCAATGTTGGAGGGACAGGGGCGGGCATACTCGGCGCCATAAATCAACCCAACAATGCCGCCGGGCAAAGCACGTTCTCGCAGTCGCCGGTTATAACGCCTCGGCAGATTCAGTTTGCTGTGAAGCTCGACTTCTAGTCGCTGTCGGCTTCAAGCCTCTGGCTGGCCCGTGCATTCCAGGGCCGGCCAGAGGCTTCTTTTTTTCGTGATTACTTCAGTCGAACGCCTCGATTTCCCCGCCGCCGCCTTCCTGACGAAATCACCGAAATAGTTCTTGCATACAGCAAACTATGTATGTATACATAGCCCAACAAGGCGCCTGATTGGGAATTGAATACGGTGCCGTCTGCCGCTCGGAGGTAGGCCCACCCCCCACTTTCGAGCGGCATTTTTATGTCCGGAAAGCACTTACACCGTTAAGCCATTCCCGCCTCCAGATCGATGTGAATTCGCTCTGCATCACATTGGATGCATCGTTGCATGCAATCCGCATTAGATAGCCATTCGTCTTCTACATACGTAACTTGAAGCGCCAGAGTCGTCGCGCTACACCGGCCCGGACGCGAGTGCAGCAGTCGCGTCGCCCCTCGATTGGCAACGCATGATTAGCCCGCTACCTGTCTTCTTGCTTCCTTGCATCTCTCGCGCGCCAGTTGATACTATCCGCGGTGAAACGGATTAAAAATGGCCGGCAAAAACTCCCGCGTCATCGTACGCATTCGCGAAATGATTCTGCACGGCGAACTCGCTCCCGGCGAGCGCGTCCGTGAAGTCGAGCTCGCCGGCAAGCTCGGCGTCTCGCGCACTCCGGTTCGCGAATCGCTGCCGATCCTCGCGCAGGAAGGCGTGCTCACGCAGCTCGACACGCGCGGCTTCGTCGTGCGCGCGTTCACGCCGCAGGAAATCATGGACGCCATCGACGTCCGCGGCGTCCTCGAAGGCCTCGCCGCCCGCATGCTCGCGGAACAAGGTCCGTCGCGCCGCCTGATCCAGTCGCTCCACGAATGCCTTCGCGAAGGCGACGAGATCTTCGCCAAACGCCATCTCATCGAATCCGACGAAGCCCGCTACGGCGAAATGAACAAGCTATTCCACGATCTCATCGTTCAGGGCGCGGGCAGCAAAGTCATCGCCGAAGCCATCGAGCGCAACGGCCGCATCCCCTTCGCCGCCGCGTACGCCATTGCGTTCGACAGGGTCAACCTGCCGGGGATGTACGATTCCCTGCACATGTCGCATCGCCAGCACCACTCGATCGTCCAGGCGCTCGAAAACGGCGAAGGCGCGCGCGTGGCGGCGCTGATGTTCGAGCACGCCTACGGAACCAAAGCGAGCATCAACATGTCGCGGCCCGCGTGGCGGCCCAGCGCCGATCGCGGCGAGTCGGCGTCGCACGAGAGTTCGAACGGAGACGATCCCCAGGGCTGAACTTCCTTTTTCTCAATCACTGATTCAACCCTGATTGCCCTGGTGTGTAGGCGCAACTTTCCGAATCGGGAGAAACGGTCCTCAAAATGCCTGAGCGTGCGACAGCGTCTTTCAAGCCGCGGAGCGGCGGTTGTAATTAGCCCGGCACGAAGCGCAGCGCAGTGCCGGGAACGGCTGTGAACGACAACATCGAGTCCCGGAGGGACGATTGACTCGATAGCCCCAGAGGCCGACGAATTTCTAATTGCATGAACACCACCCCCATCCTCATCTCCTTCACCTCGATCGTCATTGTCCTTGCCATCCTGGCCGCGCTGCGGGCGGAACTGACCCGGGGGCGCGGCGGAAAGATACTGGCGTTCGTCACGCTGTGCGTTCTGCCCGTGCTCGCCGTCTGGGCCTGCGTCCACGAACAGCTTGAACGCTCGACCTCGACGACAAGGCCTACATTCCTGCGGTCCACTTCCAGAACTACGTTTACGTCGAGTATTTCGGCAAGATTCCGAAGCCGGAGGACATCAAGCTCTACACGCCGTACAACAATCGCGAATGCCTCCACTGCCACGCCGGCATCGGAAGCATCGGCGCCTCCATCTCACTGAACAACTCCGAACTCGAAAAGTGCAGCCTGTCCTGAAACTAGCCGGAAGGCCAGTAGACGCGCCCTTCGCAATCTGCCAATGTGGAATCGACGGCGACAGCTGTCCGCTCGCTTGACGCGAGTTGCGCGGTGCTGAGGTGGAAGCGTGGCCCATGTGGCCCACGAAAAAACGCCTCATCCGGGCCAAGGCTCCTGCCTGGGCTCGCCGAGCGATTTCAGTATTCACGCCGCCGCTCGGCGCCGATAGCTCTTTGACAACTGAATACACGGGACAGATCGTGGCCCCCGTCCCAAGAAAGCCTTCCGGCGCGAAGCGCGTTCTTCACTGAGGTGGAAGCGCGGGCCTTTCAGGCCCGCGGGAGCCCCCCTGCACCAACGGCTTCAGCCGTGGTGGCGCTCCCTCATGTGGTAGGGGCACAGCATGTGTGCCCGGCACATATCCTTGGCAGGATCGTGCCGCCCACAGCCGGTTATCAGTGCCTTCCAACCACAAACAAAGTGACACACCATGCAAAGTAATGTTAGCCGTAACTCGCTGAAAACAAAGGAAAGCGACACGCTCAAAGTGACACACTTTTTCGCGGGCCCAATCCGACTATTCGTTGCGAATTCCGCGCAACTTCTGCTATACAGTCCGCGCGGTTATCAACCGGGGGGAATAAAATCGTGCGCCACAAACGAGCATATGTATCCGCAGTTGCACTTCTGATCGCTGGCTTTCTGTTTTGCAGTGTGAATCCGCTTCAAGCATCGCCAGGCAACGCGCGGAGCATGGGAACCTCCAACTCTTGCGACCGTAGCTGCCTCAACGGTTTTGTGGACCAGTATCTGGACGCGTTGGTGGCGCACGATCCTTCGCGGCTGCCGGTGACGAAGTTCGTCAAGTTCACCGAAAACGGCCAGCACATCGAGCTGGGTGACGGATTCTGGCGGACGGCGTCGGGCAAGGGCGCCTACAAATTCTACGTGGACGATACGGAGGCGGGCCAGGTCGGTTTCGAGGGAACGTTGCAGGAGGCGGGCCACCCCGTGCTCCTCGCGCTGCGGCTGAAAATCGAGGGCCAGAAGATTTCCGAGATCGAGACGATCGTCGCGCGCGGGCAAATGGCCGAAACCGGCGCCGCCAATCTGGAAAAGCTGGGCAAGCCGCGCGCCGCGTTTCTCGAGGACATTCCGCCGGCGGAGCGCGTCTCCCGCATCGAGCTGATCAAAACCGCGAACAAGTATTTTTCCGGCATGCAGAAGGACGACGGCAAGGGCGACTACTCATTCTTCGGCGACGACTGCAATCGCCTGGAAAACGGCATGCAGACGACGAACAACCTGACGCCCATGGGCGGCACGACGTCGAACGGCACGCCGCGTCCCGCGCCAACCGCCAAGTACGATCCGGCCACCAATCCGACCACGTATTCAGCGGGCTGGTCGTGCCGCGATCAATTCCGCTCGGGGCTGCTGCATTTCGTTTCCTGGATCCGCGACCGGCGCTACATGATCGTCGATCAGGACCGCGGGATCGTCTGGGCCTTCGGGTTTTTCGACCACCAGGCGGGCGACACGCGGAATTTCGAGACCCCGGAAGGCCGCGCGGTCACGGCCGGGCCGACGACTCCGTTCACCTGGGAAATCGCGGAGATCTTCAAGGTCCGCCACGGGCAGCTGCATGAAATCGAGGCGGTGCTGACGCAAAGCCCGTATGGGATGTGTTCGGGCTGGAGCGGCTACGAACAGTGCCGGTCCGATCAGCCGCAATGGTGACGCCGATGCGCAAAGGGTTTTTCCTCGCGGTGGGAGCCGCGGCGCTACTGCTGGCCGGGTTTGCCCGGCCAGCGAGACCGGCAGCCGAACCGGCTTCGACGGATTGCGACCGCGCGTGCCTGAACGGCTTGATCGACCAGTATCTCGCGGCAATGGTGGCGCACGATCCGTCCAAGCTGCCGCTGGCCAAGAACGTGAAGTTCACCGAGGACGGCGTGAAGCTCGATCTCGGCGACGGACTGTGGGCCACGATTTCCGGCGTGGGCAATTACAAGTTGTCCTTTGCCGAGCCCGCCGCAGGCGCCACCGGCGTATATGCAGTGGTCCAGGAAAACGGCACTCCGGCGCTTCTGTTTGTGCGCCTGAAGGTCGCGGACAAGAAAATCACGGAGATTGAGACTCTTGTCGCGCGCAAGGAAACCACGGCCATTCTGAACACGGACAATTTGAAGGAAGTGCGGCCCGTTTTTCTGGAGACGGTTCCCGCCGCCGACCGGCCGTCGCGCGCGGAAATGGTCTCGCTGGTCGGGAAATATTTCGACGGAATCGAGCAGGGGAACGGCGATATCGTGCCGTTCGACAAGGACTGCATCCGGATCGAGAACGGGATTCAGACCTGCCCCGGCTCGCCGACGTCGCCTCTGGGCGCGCTGAGCTGTGGCGCGCAGCTGAGCACGAAGATTTTCACGTACATTCAGTCCGTCAGCCCTCGCCGGTTTCCCATCGTCGACCAGGAGCGCGGTCTGGTGCTGGCGCTCGTGCGATTCAACCATCCGGCCACGCAGCAGACGGTCGAGGTGCCCGGCCGCGGTAAAATGACCATGGGCCGATATTCGCAATGGCCCAACAGCACGCAAATCGCCGAGCTTTTCAAGATCAAGGACCGCAAGATCAAGGAAGTTACCGCCGTAATCGTCACGCAGCCGTACAAAATGCCCAGCGGCTGGGAATAACCCCCGCTGCCCGGCTTCGCGCGTGCGGCCCCGCGCGCGGTTTCGAATAAAGCGATTCGCAGGCGACGCAACACGCGCGTGGCGCGGTGTTGCGCGTGTTGTTACCGTGTGATTAGATACACTGACTTTCGCTTGCAGCGCGCAGTTGGAATCGAGGAACACGTGGAGACCGCGGAACTCCGGCCTCTCAGCCTTGGCGAACTCCTGGACCGCACGTTCACGCTTTACCGCGGACATTTCTGGGTGTTCGTGGGCATCATGGCCATCCCGGCGGCATTCGGAATCCCGGTCAACTATTTCGCCTTGTCCGCTGAGGGCTCGATGTTCGCGTTTACACCCGGAAGCGGCCCTCCCGTTCCGCCCAATCCCGTTCGTATTCTCGGATTGTTCGCCGGGATCTTCGTATTCTGGATTTTCCTGGTATTGATGTATTCGATCGCAGTAGCAGCAGCAACTCACGCCGTCTCGGAGGCGTATCTGGGACGCAACGCGACCGTCAGAGATTCCTACCGAAGCATCCGCGGGAAATTCTGGAGACTTGTCGGCATCGATCTCAATATTTTCATCCGAATGGTCGGCATATTCCTGGGCGTTGTGCTTGCGGCCGGACTCGTCGGCGGAGGACTTGTCGCGGCTACCGCTTTTGTGGGCAATCAGGCGGTCATGGCGGCCGCCATGGCGATTTTAGTGCTGTTGATCTACGTTGCTGCGTTGGTTGCGATCGTGTATCTCGCGCTGCGCTATGCCGTGACGATTCCCGCCTTGATGCTTGAGAACCTGGGAATTCTGGCTTCGATTCGGCGCAGCGTGCAGCTGACGCGCGGGCGCCGCGGGCATCTTTTCATCGCGTTTCTGTTGGCAATGATCATCGGATATGTCGGGTACATCGTGTTTCAAGGGCCGTTTTTCATTTCGCTTATGATTTCCATGATGAGAAACCATAGCATTCCCGCTTGGCTCTCGCTTGCGACGGCCGTGTCGGGGGCCATCGGCGCGTCGATCACGGGACCAATCCTGATGATCGTGATCGTGCTGTGCTACTACGACACGCGAATCCGCAAGGAAGCGTTCGATCTGCAATTCATGATGGCGTCGCTCGATCGCCCCGCCCCGGCGGCAGGCACGGTGCCTTCCGCGTGATGCTCGTGCGGCGAAGGAACGCCCCGCTGCAGTGTTTCGTTCTGCTGATCGCGATTTTTTCCGCTTGGCCGCCGGCGACATTTGGGCAGTCGTCCAATTCGGCCGCTCCTCAATCCCTCAGCTTGCAGGAATACATCGCGGAACTCGACCGCTGCTCGGCGGTTCTGAACAGCTCGCCGGTCGATCCGGCCGCCGTGCGGAAGCTGCATGCGACGCTGCCCGCGAGTTGGACGGTGACTACAGCCAACGCCCGCTACACCATCGACATGGCGTGGTTATCGGCCGGCCTTGCGGGAATCGAAGAGAACCCGGACGCGAAGAGCCAAGCCCTCGCGCAAACTCGCGAGAAGCTTGAGACGTATCGCCAGGACGCTCACGCGCTGGCGGACGCGATGGAGACGCACAGGGGCACGGCGCAACCGCGCGCGCGGCTGAACGCGATCTTGAGCGCGCGGGAGTTTAGCGGGCAGCAGGGGCCGACGTGGCTGGACGTGGAGAAGCAGAAAATCCGCGATTGGATTTACCGCCAGATCGAGAAGATCTTCGGCCACGTGCGCGCGCGATCGATCGGAAATATCGTGGCATGGAGCCTGGTAACGCTGGCGGGCCTGCTGCTGCTGTTCTGGACACTGCGTTTCCTGATGCGCGAACGGCAGGGCTCGGAAATGGATTTGAGCGGCGCGACGCCGATCGGGCGCGACTGGCGACGGTGGCTGCGCGAGGCGCGGGAGGCGGCGGGCCGCGGAGATTATCGCGCCGCGATTCACGCCGCATACTGGGCCGCGATCGTGCGGATGGAAGAGACGAAATCGCTGCCCGAGGACCGTTCGCGAACGCCCCGCGAGTCGCTGAAGCTGATCGACAGGGGCAGCGCAGCGTACGCGCCGCTCTCGCAGCTGACGCGGCGATTCGAGCTGGTCTGGTACGGCTACCGCGCCGCCACAGCCGCGGATTGGGACGACGCCGCGCAGCAGTTGGAGACACTGGGATGCCCGCGTTTCTAGACTCGCGCGATCTGCGATACGTGATCGGCGCGATCGTGCTGATGGCCGTGATGCTCGCGCTGACGTTCGCGTTCGGGCCCGCTCCCGCGCAGAATTCAGTCGGGTACCCGACGGTTTACTCGCCGGAATGGGCGGGTGTGAAAGCCGCGTACCTGCTGCTCAAGGACCAGGGATACCACGTCGAAACCTGGGAAAAGTCGCCCGAGGAGTTGCCCGCGGACACAGCCGGTGCGGTGTTCGTTGTGGTCGAGCCGTTCGAAGGCAGCACGGCGGGCGAGACCGCTGCGATTCGCCGGTTTGTGACCAACGGCGGGCGCGTGCTGGCAGTGGGCGCCAACGCCGCAAGCGTAGTGCCCGATCTCGACGCCGCCAGCGCGGAAGAATATGACGCGCAGGCGAAGACGTTTTCGGCGCTGCTGCCTTCCGCGATCACGCGCGACGCTCCGGAGATTTCCATGGTGTCGCCGGACACGTTTACATCGAGCAAGCATCCGTGGCTCGCGCTTTACGGGAAAGACGACAAGGTCGCGGCGATTTCCTACCGCGTGGGAAAAGGCCAGGTGATCTGGTGGGCGTCGTCTTCGCCGATGGCCAACGGAACGATCCGCGAGAAGAACAACCTGGAATTTTTCCTGAATTGCATCGGACCGCGGGCGAGCACGCGCGTCTACTGGGACGAGTATTTCCATGGCGCGCGAGCATCGTTTTATTCCTATTTTGCGAACGGGCCGCTGCCGTGGGCGGCACTGCAAATCGGGATTGCATTCCTCGCCGTGCTATTCACATTTTCGCGGCGTTCCGGCGCGATGCGCCTGCCGGCGACCGAATCGCGGCTTTCGCCGCTCGAATTCGTCGATACGCTTGGGGACCTTTACCAGTCGGCCCATGCGTCGCCGGCGGCCGTATCGGTGGCCTACCGGCGGTTCCGGCTGGCGCTATCGCGCAAGCTGGCGCTGCCGGCGAAAGCGAAGCTCCCGGAGCTGAGCCGCGCGGCGAGCAGCCGATTCGGCTGGCCGGAGGACGCGCTTCTGGATACACTCGCTCGCTCGGAGCGGGCGATGCGCAATATCAATCTCGACGAGGCGGAGGCGCTCTATCTGGTGCGCCAGCTTCATGAATTCTCGGCGCGCCTGGAGCCAAAAGGCCGCGCCGATCAGGAGACACCTGCATGGCGATGACCGCAGCGGAATTGGCCGCGCACGTTCGCAAGGAATTTTCGAAAATCATCGTGGGCCAGACCGACGCCGTGGATCAGCTGCTGCTGGTGACCCTCACGGGAGGCCATGCGCTGATCGAAGGCGTGCCGGGGCTGGCAAAGACGCTGGCCGTGAAATCGCTGGCTCATCTTTTCAGTTTGCAGTTTCAGCGCGTGCAGTGCACTCCGGACCTGATCCCCGCCGATATTCTGGGCGGCAATATTTTTCAGCCGGCCGACGGGACGTTCCGCATGAACCGCGGGCCGGTGTTCACCGACCTGCTGCTCGTGGATGAGATCAACCGCATGCCGCCGCGCACGCAATCGGCGTTGCTCGAAGCGATGGAAGAGTACCAGGTGACGATCGACGGGGTGAGCTATCCGCTTTCGCGGAATTTCGCGGTATTCGCGACGCAAAATCCGGTGGAATTCGAAGGCACATATCCGCTGCCGGAGGCGCAGCTCGACCGTTTCCTGATGAAAATCCGCATCGGGTATCCCGAGGCCTCGCAGGAATCCGAAATCCTTTCGCGGTATCAAGGCGGATTCGAGGCCCACAACCTCGAGCGCGCGGGGCTGGAACGGCTGTCGAAGGATGCGCTCGATGCCGCGCGGGCCGAAGCGGGGCGCGTGCAGGTCGAACCGAAACTTTTCGATTACATCGTGGCGATCGTGCGCGCGACGCGCGATTCCGCCGCGGTGAGCCTGGGAGCGAGCCCGCGCGCGGCCGTGGCGATGATGCAAGCGTCGAAAGCCATTGCCGCCACCGAAGGCCGCGACTTCCTGATTCCCGACGACGTGAAAACCGCCGCGCCGCCGATTCTGCGCCACCGCATGATGCTGAAACCCGAGGCCGATCTTGAAGGCATTACGCCCGACCAGGTGATCGCCGAAGTGCTGACGGCCATCGCCGTCCCGAAATAAAGCCGTGAATCGACTGGTCCCTTCGAACGTGGCCGCGCGAGCCGAGCGGGCCGGGCGTTTCCCGGTCGCGTTCGGGCGGCGATTCTTCCTGCTGCTGTTCGCCGGGCTGGTGTGGATCGCGCCGGCGTGGCGCGAGCCGCGGTTCCTCTATGCGATGGCGCTCTGGGACGTTTTGGCGCTCGTGCTGTGGGCGCTGGACCTGAAGCAGATGGCGAGCCCGCAACAGATCGAGGTGCGGCGCGTCTGGCACGAGTCGCTGGGGCTGGCCAAAAGCATGGCGGTGACGATCGAGCTGCGGAATTTTTCCGGCGGCGAGATTTCAGCGAAAGTGACGGACGAAACGCCGGAAACGTTCGGGCGCGATCTGGCGAAGGTTGAGATTGTGGCGCCGGCGCGCGGCACGGCCTCGGCGGCGTATCCGATCGAGCCTCGTTCGCGCGGCGACGCGCGATTCGGCAACGTTTGGCTGCGCTACCAGAGCCGCGTGGGGCTGGCGGAACGCTGGGCCTGCGCGCGGCTGCCGCAAACCGTGCGCGTCTATCCGAATATTGACGAGGCGCAGCGCATGCGCATCTACCTGATCCGCAGCCGGCAGATCGAGCTGGAAAAAAGACTGAAGCGGCAGCGCGGGCACGGGCGCGAGTTTGAAAGCCTGCGCGACTATCGCCAGGGCGACGAATTCCGCGACATCTGCTGGAGCGTGACGGCGCGGCGCGGGAAACTGATCACCAAGGTGCATCAGATCGAGCGCAGCCAGACGATTTGGCTGGTGCTCGACGCGGGGCGGCTGCTGCGGGCGCGCGTCGATGGGCTGACGAAGCTCGACTACACGATCAGCGCGGCGCTGAGCCTGGCGCAGGTCGCGTTTTATTCGGGCGATCGCGTGGCGCTGCTCGCTTACGGGCGCAAGCCGCAGCAGCGCGTGGGCCCGGGACGCGGCGTGGCGCATCTGCGGGTGCTGATGGAGAGCCTGGCGCAGGTGCGCGCCGAGTCGTATGAAGCGGATCACCTGCTGGCGGCGGAGAGCCTGCTGTCGCAGCAGGGCCGGCGCAGCCTGATCGTATGGCTGACGGACCTGGCGGAGACGGCGGCGACGCCGGAGGTGATCGAGTGCGCGGCGAAGATGGCATCGCGGCATCTGGTGCTGCTGGGAATTATCGGGCAGCCGGAGCTGCGGCGGATGGTCGCGGCGGAGCCCGCGAATGCGAACGCGATGTATCGCTACACGGCGGCGCTCGAAGTGGTGCAGCGGCGCGAGCTGCTGCTGCGGCGATTGCGGCAGCAAGGCGCGCTGACGCTGGAGGTGGACGCGTCGCGGATGTCGACCGCGCTGGTAAACCGGTATCTCGAAGTGAAAGAACGGAGCCTGCTGTAAGGCTTAAGCGGACTGGGACGCAGGCGCGTCGTTCGAAACTGGCGCTTGCGGCGGCACGGGCACGGTCGCCGGCACGCGCGAAGATTTCGGACCCTTGCGCATCACGTAGAGCAGCAGCAGGAGGAACATTCCGGCCGCGAGAGTGTATTTCCATCGCGGGGCCAAGTCGGTTGGCGAAACGAACCCTTCGATTGTGCCGGCGACGATGAGCATGGGAATGATTCCCAGCACGAGGCGCACGGCGCGGCTTCCTTCGGCGGCGAGCGACGCGCGACGAGGCAGAGTCCCGGGAAACAGCATGCCCTTCGCGAGCAGCAGGCCCGCGCCGCCGGCGATGAAAATCGCGGGGAGCTCGATCACTCCGTGAGGCGCGACGAAACTCATCAGCTGGCCGATCATGCCGGCGCGCCAGCAGGCGCCGGATACTACCCCGAAGAGCAGACCGTTAAACGCCAGCATGAAAACCGTGCCGAGGCCCGCGGTGACTCCGAGCGCGAAAGTGGTAAGCGACACGGACAAATTGTTCGTCATGATGTGGCTCGATTCCAGCGGCTTCAGGCTGACGATCGAATGCGTCCACATCCGCTGCTTTTCGATCGTGTCTATCATGGCGGGGCCCAGGAAGTAGCGGGAAAATCCCGGATCGACGAGCGTGACCATGAGGCCGGCCGCGGCCGTGGCGAAAAATATGGCGGTCGCGGCGATCGTGTACGGCAGAGTCTCGTGAAAAATTTGCGGAAACGTCTCGCGATAAAACTTGATGAGGCCGACGGGCTTCGAGCGCCGGCCCATATAAATGAGATTGTGCGCGCGGCCGAGCAACTGGTTCAGGTAGTGCGCCAGGTTGCGGCTGGAAGCATCTTCGCGGATCGTTGCGAGGTCGGAAGCGGTCTGGCGATATAATAGCGCCAATTCCTGAAGCTCGGTGTGGGTCAGGGCGCGGACGCCGCCGCGGCCGGAGCGCGCGAGAAGCTCGTCGATGCGCGACCAGTGCGGGCGCCTTTTTTGCAGCCAGCTGGTGGAGATCACCGATGTCCTCTATCGACAAGCTTACCATCGAAACTCCGGAGCAAACTTCGCTCGAGTTTCCGCTTGCCGGAATCGGCAGCCGGTTTCTGGCCGTGGCGCTCGACACGCTGCTGCAGGCCGCGGCGTATGTCGTGCTGGGGACGGTGGCGGGCCTGCTGGCGTGGGCAGGGTTTCTGCCGACGCTGGGAAAACAGTGGGGACTCGCGATTTTGATTTTCCTCGCATTCACCGTGCAATTTGGGTACTACGGATTCTTCGAGGCGTTCTGGAACGGGCAAACGCCCGGGAAGCGCTGGACGCATCTCCGCGTGATCCAGGATTCCGGCCGGCCGATCAGCGCGTACGACGCGATCCTGCGGAATCTGCTGCGAATCGTGGACGCGCTGCCGACCCTTTACGCGGTGGGGATCGTCACGATTTTGGTCAGCCGCGAGAAGAAGCGCGTGGGTGATTATGCCGCGGGCACCGTGGTAGTGCACGAGAAGCCGCTGCAAGGTGTAGGCTCGATCTGGAGTGTTGCCGCAGCGCCTGCGGCGCCGCAATCGGCGCCGGCGATTCCGAACGTGCAGCTGAGCCTGGACGAATTGCAGCTTGTCGAGACGTTTTTTGAGCGCCGGGCGAGCCTCGATCCGGACGTGCGGCGGTCGATGGCGCGCCAGATCGCCATTCGCCTGGGTGAACGGCTAAATGTGCCGAGCGAGGCGCGCCCGGACGCGGAGAAGTTCCTCGAAGCGCTGGCTGAACAGCGCCGCAGCTCGGCGCGTTATCATTAGAACAATCTCGCTCTGTTGACGGGTGTCGGCACAGGAGACCTCCCGGCGTGAAAAGGCTTCTCGCCCTATTCTTCATCGCGACGTCAGTGGTTCTCGCGCAGGCCAATAACGGCGAGCTGCGCCTGAAAGTGACCGACCCGGCGGGCCTGGCCGCGAAGGCGACCGTCGTCTTGTCGAGCCAGGCGAATGAATACCGGCATCGCTTCGCGACCGACAGCGACGGCGCGGTAACTGCCAAGCCGCTGCCTTTCGGAATTTACGAAATCAAAATCCAGGCGCCGGGCTTCGCCGATGCGTCCGACACCGTGGAGATTCGGTCCGCGCTGCCGACGGAACGCATGATACAGCTCAAGCTCGCGCCGGTGGCTTCGTCCGTTTCCGTGACGGCGGAAAACACGCTTGTCGATCCCGACCAGGCCGGCGCGGTCAGCCAGATCGGAGCGAACGCGATCCAGGACCGGCTCAGTTCGCTTCCGGGGCGCTCGTTGCAGGATCTCGTGAATTCCCAGCCGGGCTGGCTTTATGAAGGCAACGCGGTGCTTCACCCGCGCGGCTCGGAATACCAGACGCAGTTCGTGATCGACGGAATTCCGTTGCTCGACAATCGCTCGCCGAGTTTTGGGCCGGAGATCGAGGCGGACGACGTGCAATCGATGAGCGTCTACACCGCCGGAATCCCCGCTGAATATGGGCGGAAGCTTGGCGGCGTGGTCGAGCTGAATTCATTGCAGGACACGGCGGAGGGTTTTCACGGGCAGGCGGTGCTTTCAGGCGGCAGCTTCGACACCGCGGGAGCGTTCGTCGAGGCGCAATATGTAGCGGGAAAGAACACGTTCGGCGGGAGCGCGAGCGGCAACATGACGGCGCACTACCTCAATCCCGTCGTGCCGGAGAACTTTACGAATCGCGGGACGACCGGGGATTTTTCCGCGCGCTACGAACGCGAGTTTACTCCCGAGGATCGATTGAGCGTGATCGTGCGGCACGAGCTTTCGCGCTACGAAATCCCGAACGAGCACTTGCAGCAAGCCGCCGGGCAGCTCCAAACGGCCGACAACTTCGAGACGATGGGGATCGTGTCTTACCAGCATATTTTTTCGTCGGACATGGTGATGGATGTTCGCGGGATGGTCCGGGACAACGCCAATGATCTTTCTTCCAATGCGGCATCGACGCCGGTCGAAGCTTTTTCGCACAACTGGTTTCGCGAGGGATATTTCAAGACGAGCGTTTCGATTCATCACGGTCATCATGAACTGAAATTCGGCGTGGATTCGGACAGCACGTTCTTGAACGAGAACTTCAGCTACGTCATCACCGATCCGTCGCGATTCCCCGCCGACACGCCTTTGACCTTTGCGTTTCCCACGGCAGACGCTCCAAACGCCGGCCGGCGGCCCGACATCGAGCAATCGGCCTTCGCGCAGGACCTGATTCATGCGAGCAACTGGACCGTGAGCGCCGGGCTCCGCTGGGATCACTACCAGCTACTGCTCAACCAGAACTTTTTCAGCCCGCGGCTGGCGGTTTCGCGCTACTTTCCGTCCGCGAATCTGGTGCTGCACTTCTCCTACGACCGCGTGTTTCAGACCCCCTCGTCCGAGAATATCCTGCTCTCCAGTTCAGCCGCGGTGGCGGCGCTCAGCAACGAATTCCTGCGGCTACCGGTGAAGCCGTCCGAGGGAAATTACTACGAGGCGGGGCTCAGCAAATCGTTTTTCGGGCAATTCAAGCTGGATGCGAACTATTTTCGGCGGCTGGTCGACAATTTTGCCGACGACGATCAACTGCTCAACACCGCCGTGAGCTTTCCGATCGCGTTTCGCAAGTCGATCATCTACGGCGCGGAAGCGAAGATCGAGCTTCCAAATTGGCGCGGATTCTCGGGCTTCGCCAGCTATTCCTATGCGGTCGGCAACGTGTGGTTTCCCGTCACCGGCGGGCTCTTTCTAGGCGACAACGCGGCTGACGTCGGCACGCAGCTCACCGGGCATTTTCCGGATTCGCAGGACCAGCGAAATACGGTGCGCACGCGCCTTCGCTATCAGATTGCGCCGCGACTGTGGATCGCGGGCGGAATGGAATACGATACCGGCCTGCCGTTTGCGTTTGACGGCGACCCCGCGATTGCGCTCCAGCAGTATGGGCAGAAAGTTTTCGATCGGCTCAATTTTGCCCGCGGCCGCATCAAGCCCACGTTTCTTCTGGACGCCTCGGCCGGTGCGGACCTTTATAAATCGGATCGAATCAACGTCCGGCTGCAAGTGGATGGCGAAAATCTGACGAACGTCTTGGACGTGATCGACTTCGGCGGTTTGTTTTCTGGCAACGCCATCGGCCCTTCGCGCAGCTACTCGCTTCGCCTCGCCACAACGTTTTAGAATTGTCCGGCTCCGTCAACGTCTTCACCAGGCGGCGTACAACCTCCAAACTGTCATCCCGAACTCCGGCCCGCCGTGCGGGACGGGGGTGAGGGATCTGCTTTTTACGGCCGTGACAATCCACGCTCAGGCTGTCGCGCCCGCGGAGCGGCGACCGTAATTGGTTTTATGTAGTTCAAGCTTGCCCTGACGAACGAAGGGCGTTCCCGACATCTCTTTGGGGCTTTACTTCCGATTCTTCGCAGCGCCGGAGGCGCGACCGTAATTAGCCCGGCACGAAGCGCAGCGCAGTGCCGGGAAAAGCTGGCAGAATGAGCCGCGAGTCCCGGAGGGACGATTGACTCACTCCGCCTCTGCAGAAAACAACTGAATAAGCAGTCGCAGTTCTGTCCAGCCGGGTGTCCAGCCGGGAAGATTCCTGACACTCCTGTCTGTGCTCGGCCGCGACGTCGCTACCAGTGGCCGCGCGCTCGGACCCTGGGCCCGGTGAAACCGTGGCCTTCTCATTGTGGGCCTTTCTGTTTCACCTCACGGCGATGAAAGGATGCTGCTGGGGCCTTCCCCCGGATCACTTCGACCATCGCCTGCGCGGCAGCGCTGAGAGGCCGGTCCCGGCGGTAGACGAGGTAGAGCTTTCGCACCACGCGCATCTGGCGAATCCGCAGCGCGCGCAGATCACCCGCAGCGAGTTCCCGCTCGGCACACATGCGCGGCACGATGGCGACGCCTTTTTTCATTTCGACGAAAAGCTTGATGCTTTCAATCGTCGGCAGCTCGACGTCGATTTGCAGCGGCACGCGATGCCGCGCGAACATCTGCACCACGCGCTGACGGTAGGGTGATTCGACGATATGAGCGACGAATGTCTCTTGCCCCAGGTCGTCGATGTCCACTTCGCGCCGCTTCGCGAGCCGGTGTCCGGGCCAAACGATCAGCACCAGCGAGTCGCGGTGGAATTCGACGGCCTCGAGTTCGCGCTCCTCCGGCAAATACGAAATCACGCCGATATCGAGATGATGATTCATCAGCTCGTGGGGAACGTCGCGCGAAAAGACGCGATGGACCTTGACATGAATTCCGCCATGAAGATCGTGGTAGCGATCGAGCGCCGGAAGCAGCGCGTGAATCGAGCTTTCGTTCACGCCGATGGAGACCTGGCCGCGCTCGAGTCCGCGAAGCTCCTTCATCCCTTTGCGAATTTCCTCGCGCAGGTTGAGCATCCGGTCCGCGTATTCGACCAGCAGCATGCCGGCGTCCGTCAACATGCGCGCGCCCGAGCCGCGGATGAACAGCGGCTGCCCGACCCACTCCTCGAGCTTGCGGATCGAGATGCTGACGGCCGGCTGCGTGCGGTAGAGCTTTTCCGCCGCGCGCGAAAAGCTTCGTTCGCGAACCACCGCCTGGAATACTTGAAGCGACGCGAGATCCACGATTCCCCTCTTTCGAACGCCTGTTCTCTATATAAGATAAATTTATCCTCCTTGCAACCATTATAAATTGGACTCCTTGCGCGTTTCGCGGTTCACTGGCAAAATATGAAAGGAGCTGCCATGGACCGCCTGCTGATTTTCGATACCACGCTGCGCGACGGCGAACAGTCCCCCGGTTTTTCGATGAACCGCGAGGAAAAGCTGCAGCTCGCCCGCCAGATTGAGGATCTCGGCGCGGATATCATCGAAGCTGGCTTCCCCATCGCCTCGCCCGGCGACCTCGACGCCACGCGCGCGGTAGCGGCGGAGATCAAGCAGGCGCGCGTAGCGGCGCTTGCCCGCGCGCGCCAGGAAGACGTAGACGCGGCGCTGCGCGGTCTCGAGCCCGCTGCAAAACCCCGCCTGCACCTCTTTCTCGCCACTTCGGACCTGCACCTGAAATACAAGCTTCGCACCACGCGCGAGCAGGCGCTGGAACAGATCGCGAAGATGGTGCGCTTCGGCAAGCAGCACTGCGAAGAGGTCGAATTCTCGGCCGAAGATGCCAGCCGCACGGACATCGACTATCTCTGCCAGGTCGTTTTGGCCGCGGTTGAATCGGGCGCGTCGATCATCAACCTGCCCGATACCGTTGGATATTCCACCCCGGACGATTACGGCGAAATGTTTCGCAAGGTGCGCGCGCGGCTGGGCGCGCATCCCCACGTGATTCTGAGCGCGCACTGTCACGACGATCTGGGCCTCGCGCTCGCCAACTCGCTTGCGGCGATCGATGCAGGCGTTCGCCAGATCGAATGCACCATCAACGGAATCGGCGAGCGCGCGGGGAATGCGTCGCTTGAGGAGCTGGTCGTGGCGCTGCACGTCCGCCAGGATCGCTTTAAAGTAACGACGAACATCAAGCTCGAACTGCTGTATCCGACGAGCCGGATGCTTTCGAAAATCACCAACGTATCGGTGCCGCCGAACAAGGCCGTCGTGGGCGCGAATGCTTTCGCTCACGAAGCGGGTATCCATCAGGACGGGATTCTGAAGAACCCGCTGACGTACGAGATCATCGATCCGGGAAAGGTCGGTGTGCCGGCGCGGCGCCTGGTGCTCGGAAAACATTCCGGTCGCAACGCCTATCGCGCGCGCTTGGCGGAGCTTGGTTTCGAAACCACCGACGCCGAGCTTGCCGAATGCTATCGCCTGGCGACCGCTCAGGCCGACGCTGAAAAAGAGATCACCGACCGCGACCTGATCGGCATCATCCACAAGGTGCGCCGCGCGCCTTCATCGGCCTCCGCCGGCACCACCGCGAACGCTCGCTGAAACGGACAGGATTCCAGACATGCCGGGAGTGAGAAAAACAATCGCCGTGTTGCCGGGAGACGGCATCGGCCCCGAAGTAACGCGCGCGGCGATTCAGCTGCTGCAGGATTGCGCCGCGGTTTTCGGGCGCCAATTCGAATTCCGCGATTATGCGTTCGGCGGCAACGCGATCGACAGCCACGGGGTGCCTCTGCCGCCGGAGACGCTTGCGGGTTGCCGCGCGTCCGATGCGGTTTTGCTCGGGGCGATCGGCGGGCCGAAGTGGGAGTCGCTGCCGTTCGGCACGCGCCCCGAAGCGGGCCTTCTCGGCATTCGCAAGGAGCTTGGGCTTTACATCAATCTGCGCCCCATTCGATTGCGCCCGGCTTTGCGCGCGATTTCGCCTCTTCGCCCGGAGCGGCTCGGCAATTGCGATTTCGAAATCGTGCGCGAACTGGCCGGCGACATCTACTTCGGCGAGCACAAGATCAGCAAGGAAAAGGCCAGCGATCTGGCGGAATATTCAGTGCCGGAAATCGAGCGCGTGGCTCGCTACGCATTCGAGCGAGCTGCGGCGCGCGGCAAGCATCTTACGAGCGTCGACAAGGCCAACGTGCTCGCCAGTTCCACACTGTGGCGCGACACGGTCTCGGCGCTCGCCCGCGAATATCCGGGCATCACCGTCGATCATCTCTACGTCGACAACGCCGCGATGCAAATCCTCCTCCGGCCGACGCAGTTCGACGTGATCCTCACCGGAAACATGTTTGGCGACATTCTGAGCGACGAAGCTGCGGCGCTGGCGGGATCGATCGGTCTGATTCCGTCGCTCAGCCGCGGCCGCGTAGATCAACCGGCGCTCTACGAGCCGATCCACGGCTCGGCGCCCACGCTTGCGGGCAAGGACGTTGCCTGCCCGCTCGGAGCAGTCTTTTCCGCCACGCTGATGTTGCGAGAATCGTTCGGACTGAAGGCGGAATCGGACTGGATCGAAGCGGCGGTCGATCGCGCGCTTGAGAAGGGCTACCGCACGGCGGACATCGCCGGACCGGGCGACCGCGTCGTGGGCGGCGCGGAATTCACGCAGGCGATCCGCAGCGAATTGCGAGCCGCCCCCGCGCAACAGGCGCAACGCGGCTCGGGCGCTTAGCGCGCCTGCTCGCGCCGTCTTCTGCCCACGATCCGGAACACCAAGCAGCCGGCGATGACGTCATGCACGGCCTGCTTGCGCTGCGTAAAGCCCGCCATGACGCAGTCGGTCAAGTAGTAGAACGTACCGAACAGGGGAACGAACGACGCCCCGCGTCCCGCGAAGAAACGCCCGCACGCGCGCGCAAATGTGATGCGCTTGCCCGCCAGGTCGGTAACGTAGATTCCCAGAATTCTCTTTCCCGGCGTGCCCTGCCAGGCGGAACTTTCCATCACCGCCCAGTAGAGCCACATCGCCATGATGATGGCCAGATTGATTGCGAGCACCTGCCGATTTCTCAAATCCGTCAGCACCCAGGGATTATCCAACGGGAGGCCTGCGTGCTTCAGCATGGGCATCAGGACCAGAATTGCAGCGGCGAGGCAGAAAATGACCAGGTCGATCAGGAACGCGAGAGCTCGCCACCAAAATCCAGCATAGACCACACGCGGCATCGCGACAGGCGTCGGAGTCGGACTGGCAGGTCCAGTCGAGGGGTCGGGAATCGGTTCACCGCAAGAGGGACACGTCGAAACTCCACCGGTGACCTCTGCTCCGCATTTGGGGCAAATCACTTGATCTCTTTCGTGGGCAAAAGCGAAGCGCTCTTAATTGCTACGCATGACCAGGCAACCAGCGATCATGTCGTGCAAAGCCTGTTTCCTCTCCGTGAAGCCAGCCATGATGCAATCGATCAGGTAGTAGAGGCCGCCAATGCCATAAATTAGCGAGATTCCGCGCCCGGCGAAATAGCGTCCGCTGGCGCGTCCGAATGATGCGCGGGCCCCCGACAAATCAGTCACGTACAGGCCCAGCGCCTTTTTGCCGAGCGTGGCCTGCCAGGCCGAACTTTCCAGCAAACCCCAATACAGCCAGCCGGCGGCGAGAAACAACACACCCATGAAGAAAACTCGTGGAAGTATCGCCGCCATGATCATCATCGCATTCCGGGGATCGTCAGCATTCTGCGCGCTCCGGATGAGAGTGGGCATCAGGCTCGCGATAGAAAGGAAAACAATAAACGCGAACGGTATTCCCAGGATCAAGCCGTCGATGATAGCGGCGACGAATCGCAGCCAGAAGCCCGCGTATGCTTGCGCTCCGGCTTGCGCCCCGCCGGCATAGACTGCTGCCGGCGCTGCCGCGGACGCGCCAACGCTATAGCCCACGAGCGGCCGTCCGCACGAGCCGCAAAATGCCGACCCGTCCGCTGTCTGTGCGCCGCAGGATGAACAGAACATCACGCCTCCCTGACGATCCTCTATGCGTTACGCGAACGCGCTCATTTTGTTGGCCCGGGCGCAGATCCGGGATTGCGCTCCGCCGCCAGTTCTTTCTGGAAAACCGCCTCTGCTCGCAAAATATACGCCTGATAGCCCCAAGGATCGATGAACGGATTTTGCGCCGGTTTCTTTGCCATCACACCGCGCTTGTCGACAAGAGAATAAAACGACCCGTGCGACGCGAGGAACACATCGCACGGCAGCGAGCGCAGCACCTGAAACGTCTTCTCGTAGTCCTGCTCGATGCCCGGATACGTCGCCGGAGCGCCGGGCCGGTCGATCAGCTTGTACATCGGCAGGACACTGGCGCTGCCGACGAACACGACGCTGTAGCTCCACCCGCCATCTTTCACTGTGGTCGACCACGTGGTGCAGCCGCGCGTGTGCCCCGGCGTCAGATGCGCGGTCATGACGGCGTCGCCAACCTTCACCGTGTCGCCGTCGTGGATCACGCGATCGGGTTTCGCCGCCGGAAACGACGTACCCGCCGTCAGCCCGGGGACTTCCTGCTCCATGGCTACGAATTTCGCGCCCGTCGCGCGCTGCAATTCCGAGATTCCGCCGGCATGGTCCAGGTGCTCGTGGCTGCTCAGGATGAACTTCACGTCGGAGAGTTTGAACCCGAGCTTCCGGATGTTCGCTTCGATCATCGCCGCGGTTTCGACGAAGCCGCCGTCGAGCAAAATGTCGCCCGCCGGCGTGACGATCAGATACGAGGCGATGTCCGACGCGCCGACATAATAGATGTTTCCGATGATGTGGAACGGCTCGACGGGCTGATTCAAGCTCTTGCTGAGGTCGTTCGCCTGGGCCCACGCCGCACCCGAAGGAATGCACATCATGAACAATGAGGCGACGAAGATTTGGCCGGCGACTTTGCGCATTCTGTACGAATTTCCTGCTTTTTTCGGCGTCATTGCGGCCTATTCGCCGGCGGCGTTGCTCCGCCAGCCGGAGGAGGCGCACCCGGGGCTGGAGCCGCAGCGGGAGGCGGACTCTTCAGCAGATTTTGATAGGTCGCCTCGCCGCGATCCACGTACGCCTTGCAGCCTGCCGGATCGATGAACGGATTCGGATCGGGATTCTTCATCATCGTGTCGTGCTTTTGCGCCATGTTATAGAACGATCCATTCGACGCGAGAAAAACTTCACACTTCAGCGTTGGCAACACCTTCATCGTTTTGGCCCAGTCCGCGCCGATGTTCGGGTAGGCCGGCGTGCCGGTCAGCACCGTATTCGGAAAGGGCGTGACGATTCCGAAGAAAACTGCGTCGTAGGACTTGTCGCCGTCTTTCACCACCATCGTCCAGGTCGTGTTTCCCGGCGTGTGTCCCGGAGTCAGGTGAGCGGTCAGCGTCGTGTCGCCGAGCTTCACTTCGTCGCCGTCGTGAATCACGCGATCGACGTGGACCGGCGGAAAAGTGCTGCGGTCGCCGAAAAGCACGTCGTTGTGCCCGCCGTTTTCGAAATACGGCGCGTCCTCCGCCATGGCGACCAGTTTCGCTCCCGTGGCCATTTTCAGCTCGCCCATCCCGCCGCCATGATCGATGTGCGCGTGGCTGTTGATCAAAAGCTTTACGTCGGAAAGCTGAAACCCGAGCGCCTGGATGTTCCCTTCGATCTGCGATGCCATGTCGGGATAGCCGGTATCGAGCAGGATCAAGCCTTTATCTGTCTTGATGATGTAGCAGGCGAGGCCGGCCGAGCCGACGTAATAGATGTTGCCAATAATGTGGAACGGCGGAAACGGCGCCTTCATCGCGTTCGCTGCGTTTGCGGCGCCTCCGCCCGGTGCGCCTCCCGGAGCCCCGCCCTGAGGCGGGGGCGCTTGCGCTGGTACCGCGCCAGACGCAGCGAGCAAAATCGCAAACAGAAACAGGAAAGCCACGGTTCGAATCACAATCGCGTTTCTGGATTTCATTTCCCCACCCTATTGGCCGAGATTCCTCTGGAATTCCCGCCTAAGTACTTGGCGGCCATTCCCGCGGAGCAAGCTATCAGAAGACCCGGCTTGCAGCAATGCTTGTGGGCGCCGGTCGCGCCGAAAAGCGCATATGCCGAGCGTGAGCAACGGACGTGATTGCGGTCACCGACGCTCGACCGACGTCTCGCTATACTGCCCGCCGTATTGAGCTGGACTGTTGGCCGCCTACACTCGGCAGGGAGGGAGCAATGATCAAGAAAGTCAAAGAGGGATATCAAGTTCTCTCAGAGAAGGGAAAGAACCTCGGCGGTCCTTACAAGACCAAAGCCGAGGCGGAGAAGCGCCTGCGCCAGGTGGAATTTTTCAAGCACCGCAAGGGCTAGAGCCCTTTTGGCCGGGAACGGACCGTGACGAATTCAATCGTCCCTCCGGGACTGGGCCCTTTCCCCCCCTTGTTCCCGGCACTGCGCTTCGCTTCGTGCCGGGCTAATTACGGGCGCCGCTCCGCGGCTTAGAATCGACGACAAAGGTGCCCGCCTTCCCGGTCTGGCGACCGGGACGCACAAAACGCGAAAGGCAGCCGCTACACAACCAAGTCCCTGCGCGTGGCTCCGCTGCTAGAGGGCACGCCTCCGCGGACTATGATTCGATCTGCACCAGCGTGTTTTCGTCGGTCTGGCGGCCCGCGCCCGGCGTCCACCGGGCCGTCCGGTTCGGGCGCGATTTCAAGCGGTTCATCAACGTTCCGATTTTCACCGATGCACCGATGAAGTGGCCGACCTTCACGCCACCCGCCACTTTCACGCCTCGCACCATGTGCATTCCCATGCTCGCCGCGCAGCCGCACTGCGAGCAATCCGGCGTGCCGCCGAAAACGCACGGCTCCACGCGGCTTTCGAGATCCGCCGAGTAGTTCGCGGACATCTTCGCGAACACGCAATCGTCCGGGTTCTTCGGCGGCTGAATGAACGCCCGCGACAAGCTCTCGTTGAACAGGAGTTTTGGATAGCGTTTCGCCAGTTCCGGCAATTCGCGAGCCACCGTTTCGCGGTCAGCGGCGGTCAGCATCTCCGCGCTTTGCTCGCCGATCTGCGGCGTGTAGACGCTCACCCAGATGCGATCGACCTCCTCGCGCGCGCTCCAGAAAGCGACATATTCCTCGAGGTATCCCGCGCGTTCGAGCATCGGCCGCGTGATCACCCAGTGAATGTTCACCTCGCGGCCTTCGATATTCTTCAAGATCTTTTCGTACGTGGCCGGCTTGCGGCGAATGTCGTGATGTTCCGGCAGACCGTCCACCGAAATCGTCACGCGCAACCGCGAAATGCTCATCCATTCGGCAGGAATGGGAATCACGCCGCTCGTGACGACCAGCGTGAAAACCCCCGTGGCGCTGAGCTGCGGCAAAATCCGGCTCAGTTCGCGATGGCGGATCATGGGCTCGCCACCGACCAACGACACATGTAGTGGCTTATGATGGCGCACCAGATCGACCACGCCTTCGACGAGCGCATCGCCGCGATAGTCATTGAGCTGGCTGAGCGTGACACCACCGCCCAAGTGGGTGTCACCGTATGCATAACATCCGGGACAGCTGAGCGGGCATTCCCGCGTGATTTCGATCGAGAGCATGGGCACACTGCCGCTCAAGATTCTTCCCCAAGCGGCAACCACCTCTCGAGCAGTCAGACTGGGACTAGGAGTAGTGGCGGTCATGGTTTCATAAGATGCCAGATTCCGCCAGGCGTTGCTCGAAATTTGTCGCGCCATCAAGCAACGTCGCGTGCCCGTTAACGTCCCGGGCCGGTACAGCTAGGTGGTGTTCCCGATCACCACGGTCCAGGCCCGAACCTCCCAGCGCTTTACGAGTCCGTTGATCACGTAGGGATCGTTGCGCGCGAAGTTTTCGGCTACGCTTCGGTCGCTCGCCTGGAACACCAGCAGCGCCTTGTCGGGAGGGTCCGCGAACGCGCCTGCCAGCACGATTTCGCCTCGAGCCTTCAATTCATTCGCCATTTTCAGGTGTTGCTCGCGGTATGCGGCGCGCCTCGTCAGGTAGTCGTCCACCAAGTCGTACATCAGGGCAAAATAGGGCACGATTTCACCTCCTAGGCGAGCGTCTTCAACACTTCAGGCGTGAACGGCGCCAGCTCCTCAAACCGCCCCTCGCGGACCTTTGCGGCCCAAGACGAATCGGCCAGCATCGCCCGTCCAACGGCCACCAGATCGAAATCGCCCCGGGCCAGCATCTCGAGCAGCCGGTCGAAATGTGCGGCGCGGCCATCGGATTCGGCGGGCTTTGCCGCCGGCGCCGGCATTCTGCCCAGCGAAACCATGAAATCCACATCCAACGTCACCGAACCCACCGTGGTCGTGGGCCTGCCCGTCAGTTTCTTCGTCCAGCCGGCCAGATTCAGGTCGCTGCCTTCGAATTCCGGCTCCCAGAACCGCCGCGTCGAGCAGTGAAACGCGTCGATTCCGGCCGCGGTGAGCTGATCGAGAAATCGAGCCAGCTCTTGCGGCGTGGAAACCAGCCGCGCCGCGTATTCCTGCCCTTTCCACTGCGAGAAACGAATCTGCATCGGGAACTTCGGCCCCACGCGCCGCCGGCACTCCTGAATAATCGCCACCGCAAATCGCGTGCGCGCCACCAGGTCGCCGCCATACTTGTCCGTGCGCTGATTCGTGCCCTCCCAGAAAAATTCGTCGATGATGTAGCCGTGCGCGCCATGGATTTCGACGCCGTCGAAGCCTACGCGCTGCGCATTCGCGGCGCCCTGCGCGAAGGCTTCGATCACGGCGTCGATATCCGCTTGCGTCATCGGCTCGCCGACTTTCACTCCCGGCTTCAGCAATCCCGATGGGCTCACGGGAGCGGCCGGCAGCTTCGGGATCGTCTGCCCGTGTACCGCGCCCACGTGCCAGAGCTGCGAAAAGATTTTCCCTCCCGCGGCGTGCACGCCATCAACGACTCGCTTCCAGCCCGCGAGCGCTTCCTCGCCGTAAATATGCGGAATCTGCGGCATGTTCGCGGCCTGCGGATGATTCGGCGACATGCCTTCGGTCAGGATCAGCCCCGTGCCACCTTCCGCCCGCCGCCGGTAATACGCCGCGACGTCCGGTCCAGGCACGCCGTGCGGCGAAAAATTCCGCGTCATCGGCGCCATCACGATGCGATTCGGCAGCGTCAATCCATTCAGCGTAAACGGTGCAAAAAGCTCGGCAATGGGCAAGGTCAACCTTTCGGCTACGTGAGCTTCGAATTGCGAATTATATCCGATGGCCTGCAAAATCGGCTCGGTACGGCGAAATTGAACCGAGCCGCCAATACTGGAAAAATTCCAGGCGCGCCCCGATTTCCACAAAGTGCCGTGAAATCCACAGATGTCCGCTCAAAAAAGTCCCAAAAGATTTGTGAATGCAACTTGACGGAAATTTGGATTCTGTTATACTGCCGTGAAGTTGGTAGAGCCCTGATTCGGGGGATAGTCTGCTGACGGACCGGGCCTGCCGACTCATCCAGAGGTGAGGTTGGTTACGAACACCGGGTAGCAAGAAAATCGAGCTTCGAGCACATCCGTCCGAGAGGCGCGCGCACCTAGCGGCGCCCAAAGAAATGGACGGATTCGCCCGGCGCTCGTCGCCGGGTTTTTTATTTGTGCAAGTTCTTTTTCGCGATATCGGCTCCAAACCGATTTCGCGCTCCGCCTGGAGCGGAGACGGTTCCAATCGGAAATTGATGATCGAACGATCGATCTTTGACAACTGAAGGAAGTAGGCATCGCGTTATGCGGATTTCAAGTTCCGCATGGCGTGTTAAACCGCAAATTTTTGCTCGAGAGTAGCGTTTTGTGGAAAGGCGAACTTGCCTCTTCATGTCGCGTATGTGAGCGATTTAGCCGCTTCGCGGACCGAAACACCCTGAAATGCAATGGAAATGAGGGATGCAAGACCCTCCCTTCCCGCACTCGGGTCCTCTTCCGGACGAGACGTGTTGGGTAAGTTTTATGGTTAAGCTACTAAGGGCGTACGGTGGATGCCTTGGCGCCAACAGGCGATGAAGGACGCGGTAAGCTGCGAAAAGCCTCGGGGAGCCGCAAACAGGCTTTGATCCGGGGATGTCCGAATGGGGAAACCCTATCTGGTAAAACCAGGTAACGGCCCGCTGAATATATAGGCGGGTACGAGCTAACCCAGGGAAGTGAACCATCTCAGTACCTGGAGGAAAATAAATCAAACGAGATTCCGAAAGTAGCGGCGAGCGAAATCGGAACAGCCCAAACCTCGGTATTTATATCGGGGGGTTGTAGGACCGCATGAGTAGAGTTATCAATCCGAAGGCTAGGCGAACCCGCTGGAAAGAGGGGCCAAAGAATGTGATAGCCATGTAGCCGAAAGCTTATCGGACTCGAAGCGGTATCCTGAGTACCACGGGGCACGAGAAACCCAGTGGGAAACCGGGGAGACCACTCTCCAAGGCTAAATACTCGTTGGCGACCGATAGTGAACTAGTACCGTGAGGGAAAGGCGAAAAGCACCCCTGCTAGGGGAGTGAAATAGAACCTGAAACCGTATGCCTACAAGCAGTCGAAGGGCTATGACATGACTTCGGTACGTGTAATGCCTAACGGCGTGCCTCTTGCTTAATGAGCCGGCTAGTTATTCTCACAGGCAAGGTTAAGCGTAAGCGAGCCGTAGCGAAAGCGAGTCCGAATAGGGCGTTCAGTCTGTGGAAATAGACGCGAAGCGGGATGATCTACCCTTGGCCAGGTTGAAGGTCGCTTAACCGCGACTGGAGGACCGAACCGTTGTGAGTTGAAAATCGCTCGGATGAGCTGAGGGTAGGGGTGAAAGGCTAATCAAATTCCGTGATAGCTCGTTCTCCCCGAAATGCCTTTAGGGGCAGCCTTGCGTGATTTGCCTCGGTGGTAGAGCACTGAATGGACTAGGGTCCCATCCAGGATACCGAATCCAATCAAACTCCGAATGCCGAGGACAACAGCGCAGGAGTGAGACTACGGGGGATAAGCTCCGTGGTCGAGAGGGAAAGAACCCAGATCGCCAGCTAAGGTCCCAAACTGTAGACTAAGTGGGAAAGGACGTGTGAGCGCACAGACAGCCAGGAGGTTGGCTTAGAAGCAGCCATCCTTTAAAGAAAGCGTAACAGCTCACTGGTCAAGTGTTCACGCACCGACAATCCAACGGGGCTCAAGTCTACGACCGAAGCTGCGAAATTGATGATTTCTACGGAAATCGTCATTTGGTAGGGGAGCATTCTGTGGTGGCAAAGGTAGACCGAGAGCACTACTGAACGCCACGGAAGAGACTCTGCCGGCATAAGTAGCGATAAACACGATGAGAACTCGTGTCGCCGAAAGTCTAAGGTTTCCTGAGGAAGGTTAATCCGCTCAGGGTTAGGCGGGTCCTAAGGTGAGGCCGAGAGGCGTAACTGATGGACAGCAGGTCAACATTCCTGCCCCGCCATGCGAACGTTATACGATGGGGTGACGCAGAAGGATATGGGAGTCGGGTGATGGATGTCCCGATTGGCCAGTGAAAGCCGGATCCCGCAGGCAAATCCACGGGGTCATTCAACGGTGAGACTGGTGACGAGGCCACACGGCCGCAAAGTCCCTGATTTCACGCTGCCGGGAAAACCCCCTAAGGAGTTCGTATGGTGCCCGTACCTCAAACCGACACAGGTAGACAAGGTGAATATCCACAGGCGCTCGAGAGAACGCTCGCTCAGGAACTAGGCACATTAGCCCCGTAACTTCGGGAGAAGGGGTGCCCCGCTAGGGTTTATAGCCCGAGGGGGCCGCAGTGAAATGCGTTCGGCGACTGTTTAACAAAAACACAGCTCTCTGCTAAGTCGAATACGACGTATAGGGGGTGACGCCTGCCCAGTGCCGGAAGGTTAAAGGGAGGGCTCAGAGCCGCAAGGCTCGAAGGCTTGATCTGAAGCCCCGGTGAACGGCGGCCGTAACTATAACGGTCCTAAGGTAGCGAAATTCCTTGTCGGGTAAGTTCCGACCTGCACGAATGGCGTACCGATCGAACGACTGTCTTGGCGAACGGCTCGGCGAATTTGTGGTTCCGGTGAAGACGCCGGATGCCCGCATCTAGACGGAAAGACCCCGTGCACCTTTACTGCACTCTGGTCATGAATAACGGTACTGCCTGCGTAGGATAGGTGGGAGCCTGGGAACCCTCGGTCTCGGCTGAGGGGGAGGCAACGGTGAAATACCACCCTGATAGTTCTGTCGCTCTAACTTACAACCCTAGACGGGTCGGAGGACACGGCCAGACGGGTAGTTTGACTGGGGCGGTCGCCTCCTAAATTGTAACGGAGGCGCTCAAAGCTTGGCTCAGGCGGATTGGAAACCCGCCGTGGAGTGCAAGAGCATAAGCCAGGTTAACTGCAAGACACACAGGTCGAGCAGATACGAAAGTAGGATCTAGTGATCCGGTGGTTCTGCGTGGAAGGGCCATCGCTCAACGGATAAAAGGTACGCCGGGGATAACAGGCTGATCTAAGCCAAGAGTTCACATCGACGCTTAGGTTTGGCACCTCGATGTCGGCTCATCGCATCCTGGGGCTGTAGAAGGTCCCAAGGGTTAGGCTGTTCGCCTATTAAAGCGGTACGTGAGCTGGGTTCAGAACGTCGCGAGACAGTTCGGTCCCTATCTGGTGTGGGCGCAGGAAACTTGAGAGGAGCTGTCCCTAGTACGAGAGGACCGGGATGGACGAACCTCTTGTGATCGAGTTGTCACGCCCGTGGCATAGCTCGGTAGCGAAGTCCGGAAGAGATAATCGCTGAATGCATCTAAGCGAGAAGCTCGCCTCGAGATAAGGTTTCCCAAGGGGGCTGCGGTCCCCTATGAAGGCCAGTCGTAGACTACGACTTTGATAGGCGGGAGGTGGAAGCGCAGCAATGCGTGTAGCTGACCCGTACTAATCGGCCGTTCGGCTTGACCATAAAACTTTCCCAACGC